>CAVXFQ010000020.1:0-11091 GCA_963761085.1 uncultured Actinomycetota bacterium | reverse complement strand
GCCCCCGCCGGGGACGACGGCGGCCAGGCCGAGGAGCAGCCTGCCGAGGAGGCCGCCCAGGAGCAGGCCGCCGAGGAGCCGCAGGACACCACGCCGCTGGAGGCGGAGCAGCACGAGCGCGACGAGGCGCACGAGCAGGCCGAGGCTGCCGACACCCCGGGAGAGCCCGAGCCTCAGGCAGAGGCCGAGCCCGAGCAGCCGGCTGCGCCCTCGGGTGGCGGCGAGCAGACCGTCGTCCGGCTCCCCGAGCTCGGCGAGTCGGTCACCGAGGGCACGGTCACCCGCTGGCTCAAGCAGGTCGGCGACCAGGTCTCGGCCGACGAGTCGCTGCTCGAGGTCTCCACCGACAAGGTCGACACCGAGATCCCCTCGCCGGCCGCGGGCACCCTGCTCGAGATCAAGGTCAACGAGGACGAGACCGTCGAGGTCGGTGCCGAGCTGGCCGTCATCGGCTCCGGCGACGCCGCCCCTGCGGAGCAGCCGCCCGCCGAGCAGCCGCCGGCAGCGGAGGCCGAGGGCCAGCCCGAGCCCGAGCAGCAGCCCGCGCAGGCCGAGGCCCAGGCCGAGCCCCAGGCCGAGCCCGCCGCGGAGCCCGAGCAGCAGCCCGCTGCCGGCGGCGGCCGCGAGTCGTCGGCGTACGTCACTCCCCTGGTGCGCAAGATGGCCGCCCAGCACGGTGTCGAGCTGTCCTCGATCGTCGGCACCGGTGTGGGGGGGCGGATCCGCAAGCAGGACGTCCTCGACGCGGCTGCCCAGCAGGGCACGGTCACCACGCCCAGCCAGCCGGCCGCCGCGGCCGCGGCTGCCGCAGCGGCTCCCGCCCAGCCTGCCGCTCCTGCGGCGCCCGCTGCCGCCGCCCCCGCAGCACCCGCTGCCTCCGCCGCTCCGGCTGCGCAGGCACCGTCGCCCTTGCGCGGCAAGACCGAGCCGATGTCGCGCCTGCGCAAGGTGATCGCCCAGCGCATGGTCGAGTCGCTCCAGGTCAGTGCCCAGCTGACGACGTTGGTCGAGGTCGACGTCACCTCGATCTCGCGGTTGCGCGACTCCGCCAAGGCCGAGTTCGCGGCCCGCGAGGGCGTGAAGCTGTCGTTCATGCCGTTCTTCGCGAAGGCGGCGATCGACTCGCTCAAGCAGTACCCGAGCCTCAACGCCAGCATCGACACCGAGAAGGGCGAGGTCACCTACTACGACCGGGAGAACCTCGCGATCGCCGTCGACACCGAGCGCGGTCTGCTCACGCCGGTGATCAAGGACGCCGGCGACCTGTCGATCGCCGGCCTGGCCCGCAAGATCGGTGACGTCGCCGAGCGCACCCGCACCAACAAGATCACGCCCGACGAGCTGTCCGGCGGCACCTTCACGCTGACCAACACCGGCAGCCGCGGTGCGCTGTTCGACACCCCGATCATCAACCAGCCGCAGGTCGCGATCCTCGGCACCGGTGCCGTGGTCAAGAGGCCTGTGGTGATCGACGACCCCAACCTCGGCGAGACGATCGCCGTGCGCCAGATGGTCTACCTCGCCCTCACCTACGACCACCGGATCGTCGACGGTGCCGACGCGGCCCGCTTCCTCACCGACATGAAGAGCCGGCTCGAAGCTGGTCAGTTCGAGGTCTGAGCGCTTCGCCTGAGCGTCGAAGGCGAAGGAGAGCGAAGAGATTGAGGAGCGTCCGGCTCGGGCACGAACGAAGAGAGACCCCGAGCGGCGCGTCTCGAAATCCAGTCGATCAGAGGAGACAGCATGCAGGTCGTCATCGGGGGCGCCTCCGGGTTCCTCGGCACCCATCTGACCCGCGAGCTGGAGTCGCGCGGGCATGCCGTGACCAGGCTCGTACGCCGGCCTGCGGCCGCCGCCGACGAGTCGCGGTGGGACCCCGCCTCGGGAGTGGTGGACCCAGAGGTGATCGAGTCGGCCGACGTCGTCGTCAACCTCGCGGGTGCCCCGACCGCCGGCAACCCGCACTCGCAGACGTGGGCGGACAACCTGCGCCGGAGCCGGGTCGACAGCACGGCGACCCTCGCGTCGGCCATCGCGGCGAGCGAGCGGAAGCCGGCGTTCCTGGCTGGCAACGGCATCTCCGCCTACGGCGACCACGGCACCGAGCCGCTCACCGAGAGTGCCGACGCCCGCGGTGACTCCCTGCTGACCGAGGTGTCCCAGGTCTGGGAGGCCGCAGCCACTCCGGCGAAGCAGGCAGGTGCTCGCGTCTGCATCCTCCGCACGGCGCCGGTGATGGACCGCCGGAGCCAGCCCCTGAAGATCCTGCGGGTGCTGTTCACGCTCGGACTCGGCGGGCGGCTGGGCGACGGTCGGCAGTACTTCCCGATGGTCTCGCTGCGCGACTGGGTCGGTGGCGTGGCGCACCTCGCCGAGCATCCCGAGGCGAGCGGGGCCTTCAACTTGTGCTGCCCGGTGACCCCGACCAACGTGGAGTTCACCCAGGCCCTGGGTCGCGCGGTCGGCCGGCCGGCGCTCATCCCGGTGCCGGCGTTCGCGATCAAGGTCGGGGCCGCGCGGATGGCGCCCGAGCTGCTGGGCTCCCTGAACACCGTGCCGCAGGCACTGCTCGACGCCGGCTACGAGTTCCGCGACCACGACGTCACCGAGGTGCTCGCCGCCGGGCTGGGCCGCTGACGGTCCGCCGAAACTCGCACGACTCCGGGGGGCGCTCCGTCGTACCGTCGGGGATGCTGTGAGCGCCACCGACCTCTCCCCTGCCACCGTCTCGGCCGAACTCTCGCCCGAGGCGGGCGTCCGGCGTCCCGTCGACTGGCACCGGGTCGCCACCCCGGTCGCGGGCGTGGCCTTCAGCGCGTCGTTCCTGGCCGCGATCGGTACGGCGTTGGGGTCGATCGTCTCCGGCCGGCTCGCCGAGCAGCCCAGCTCTCGACTGGTGCTGCTGCTCGCCGTCTGCGTGGTCGGCGCGGCCACCCTCGACACCGTGGGCCGCACCCTGTGGGCCGGCGACGTCGACCGGGCCGAGGGCCGGCTCCGCTCCGACCTGCTGGTCGCAGCCCTGGAGCAGCCGCTCCACGAGCTGGGCGAGCAGGCGGTCGGCGAGGTGCTCGACCGCATCGACGACGACACCCACGAGGTCGGCGTCCTGCTCCGACAGAGCGTCTGGATGGCCACCCGCACGCTGCTCGCGTCGGGGCCGCTGTGGCTGGTGGCCGGGTTCACCTGGTGGCCGGCGTTCGTCCTGTTCCCGCTGGCCGGCCTGGCGGCCTGGCTCCTGGTGCGCACCCTGCTGCCGGTCCTCTCCGCCACCAAGGTCCTCGAGGAGATGGCCTGGACCGACCACGCAGCCGCGATGGAAGAGGGGGTCGCCGCCCGCGACGACGTGCGGACCAGCCTCGGACAGCCCTATCTGATGCGCCACAACAGCCGGCTGACCGCCGCGATCCACGAGCAGTTCGCGAAGGTGGCCGGCCTCGAGGCGCGCATCAGCCGCCGCGCCGGCACCCTCCTCCACGCCGTGCTCGCGGCCACCGCCGTGATCGGGGTCGCCCTGGTCAGCGGAGGCGGCCTGTCCATCGCCTCGCTGGTGACGCTGTTCATCGTCACCACGACCTTCGTCGGGCAGGTCAACATGCTCGCCCACCACCTGCCCGACCTGCAGGAGGGGCTCGGCGCCGTGATCCGGCTGCGCGGGATGATGGCCTCGAGGCCCGAGCCGAGGGGCGGCCGCAGCCTGCCCGACGGGCCCCTGACCGTCGAGTTCACCCGGCTCCACTTCGCCTACGAGCACGGCACCTTCGCCCTGCAGGACGTCGACCTCGAGGTGCCGGCGTCGACGACGGTCGCGCTGGTCGGGCGCACCGGCTCGGGCAAGTCGACGCTGGCGTCGCTGCTGTCGCGCGCGGTCGAGCCCGAGCGCGGCACCGTGTTCCTGGGCGGCACCGACGTCCGCGACCTCGACCTCCACGAGCTCCGCTCGGCGGTCGGCGTGATCACCCAGCGCACCGAGATCCTGGCCGGCACCCTGGCCGAGAACATCGCGCTGTTCGCCGACGTCCCCCGCGAGGCGCTCGGCCGGGCCGTCGACGAGCTCGGGCTCACCGCCTGGGTGGCCGGCCTGCCCGAGGGGCTCGACACCACGCTCGGCCCGGGCGGCACGACCCTGTCGGCCGGTGAGGAGCAGCTGGTCGCCTTCGCCCGGCTGCTGGTGCGCGACGTGCGCGTCGTCGTGCTCGACGAGGCGACCGCGCGCATGGACCCGCTCACCGAAGCCCGGGTCGTCGCCGCTGCCGACCGGCTGCTGACCGGCCGCACCGGCATCCTGGTCGCCCACCGGCTCTCCACGACCGAGCGCGCCGAGCAGGTCGCGGTGCTCGAGCGCGGGCGGGTCGTGCAGCAGGGCCGACGGGTCGAGCTCGCACACACGCCTGGCCACTTCCACGACCTGCTCGAGGCCTCCCGCGCCACCGGAGACCGGGCCCCGGCCGACGTGGTGACCACCGACGACGGCGACGTCACCGCGGTCGGGACGGTCCGTCGTACCGGCACACCACCGCCGTCACCGACCCTGCGCCCGCTGCCCACACTGGCCCGCGCGACCACCAGTGCGTTGTTCATCCACCCGGGCTGGGGCCTGGCCGGGATGGCGCTGTTCCTCGTCTCGGCCCTCACGGGGGCCTTCGGCGTGTTCACCGGCTGGGTCTGGGGCCACACCGTCGCCTCGCTCGACGACGGCGGCACGCCCTACGCCCTCACCGCGCTGATGGTCGCCTCCCTGATGCTCGCCCCCCAGCTGCTCGCCGTCGCCATCCGCATCTACCCGCGCTGGTGGATCGCGGTGATGCTGCGGGCCCGCACCAGCGTGCTGTTCGGGCAGACCAGCACCCGCCGGCTGACCCGTACGCCGCCGGGTGAGGTCGTCGCCCGGTCGATGGATGCCGACCGGATGGCGCGCTACGCCGACCGCTGGGTCGACCTGCTCAACGGCCTGGCGATCGCCGCCGTCACCGCCCTCGCGGCGTGGAGCCTCCTCGCCGGCGGGATCCTGCTCGCGGTGATGGTCGCCTCGGCGGTGGCGTCGTCGTTCGGGCGCCGCGTCGCCGGCCGGTCGGCCGCCGCGTCGTCGGCCGCGCGGGCCCGCTTCGGGCGGTCGCTGGTCTCGGCCCTCGAGTCCGTCCGCACCGTGAAGCTGGCCGCGGCCACCCCCGACATCCACCGCCACCTCCACGCCGTCGACCACGGACGCATCGAGGCTGCGGTCCGTGAGCACCGCGTGCAGGCGATGCTCGACGGCGTCCCGATCGTGATGGTGCAGTGCGGCGTGGTCGCCGCCTGGGCGGTGCTGGTCGCCGGTGGATGGGGCCTGGCCACCGCGATCATGGTCGCCGGCGCGGTCAACGGCTTCGACTGGTTCGGCCGCGTCGCCGGTACGGCGATCACCGAGGCCCCGGGCACCCGCGCCTGGATGCGGGCGACCAGCCGGCTGGCCGGAGGCGGCGACCTGATGGAGCTGCCCGAGGGCGTCGACCTGGTCACCGGCACCGCGCCGTCCCCGGTGGAGCCGGAGCGTGACCCGCTGACCGAGCTGAGGCTGGTCGACGTCAGCGCCGTCCACGACGACGGCACGGTCGGCGTCAGCGGGGTCGACCTCACGGTCCACACCGGCGAGCTCGTGCTGCTCGTCGGCCAGGTCGGGTCGGGCAAGTCGAGCCTCCTCGGCGCGCTCGCCGGACTGGTCGCCAGCACCGGCGTCATCGAGTGGAACGGCCGCCGCATCGACGACCCCGAGCTGCAGCTGAGGCCCAACCGGGTCGCCCACGTGGCCCAGGTGCCGCGGGTGCTGTCCGGCACGTTCCGTGGCAACGTCGCGCTCGACCACGCAGACCGGCACATCGAGGACGCGATCGAGGTGGCCCGCCTCGACCGCGACGTGCGCGAGGCCGGAGGCGTCGACGCCTTGGTCGGTCACCGCGGCGTACGCCTGTCGGGCGGCCAGATCCAGCGCCTCGCCCTGGCCCGCGCGGTCGCCTGCCACGCCGACCTCCTGCTCGCCGACGACGTGTCGTCCGCCCTCGACGCGACCACCGAGATCGAGTTGTGGAAGGCGCTGCGCGAACGGACGGCCACCGTGATCGGGGCGACCTCCAAGGAGGCCGCCCTGCAACAGGCCGACCGGGTGGTCGTGCTCTCCGAGGGGCGGGTCGTGGCCATCGGACCGTGGACGGAGCTGTCGCCGGTCTGGGGTCACCTCGCCGGGTGACCCGCGACCGCCGTCACCTCGGCCACCCGCCAGCGGCCCTTGGCTCGGGCCAGCCACACCTGCCGGGTGACCAGGTGGCTGTCCGGCACGGCCGACCGGACCCCCGCCCCGACGATGCGGGCGTCGACGAGCCGGTCGGTGACCACGAGGCGGAGGTGTCTCGCGGTGGCGGAGGCGACCCGCAGCCGCACCACCTGCCGGGTCATGCCGGTCACCCGCAGCCCGCGGTCGCGGTAGGCGCTCAGCATGGCCACGTCGCGTCGCCCGGTGGCCGATGCCGGGACGTAGAGCCGGGCCAGGGCCTCGCGGTCGGCGAGCGCCCAGGCCGCTGCCCGGCGGTGGTCCCAGGCCCGTAGCACCGCGCGGGCCCGGGCCGCCGGTGACGACTCCGCCGGGGCCGCGACCGTCGCCTCACGGCGTGGGGCACGGTGACCGGCCGTCGTGGCCGCGACGACACCGACCGTGACGACGGCAGCGACCAGCGCCGACAACCAGCGCCCTCGAGTCCGCATCCCACCACTGTGACCGGTCCGGCGAGCTCCGCGCAGCGCCCGTCCACAGGCCCCTACCCTCCTCGCATGACCCCCACCCGGCGCGGCCTGCTGCTCGGCGTCGGTGCCGTCGCGACGGCCGGCGTCCTCGGCGCCGTCGGCGTGGAGGAAGGGGTCCTGCCGGGACGCTCCCGGCTCCACCGGACGCTCGGCCTCGAAGGCCCGGCCGGCCACGTCCCCGAGGTGAGACCCGGGCTGGTCGTCTCGGGATCGTTCGTGTCGCGGGCCCGGCTCGGAGCCGTCACCGGTTGGTCGATCATCTATCCCGGGCCCGAGGGCGAGCGGCTCCCGGTGATGGTCTCCCTGCACGGTCTGGGCGGAGACCACACGACCGCCGTCGACGAGCTCGGGATGGACCGGTTCCTGGTGGCCGCGGTCGACGCGGGAGTCCCGCGGTTCGCCGTGGCCACGGTCGACGGCGGCACGTCGTACTGGCACCCGCGGCCCAGCGGTGAGGACGCCGGGGCCATGGTGGTCGAAGAGCTCCTTCCGCTCCTGGCCGCGCACGGTCTGGACACCCGGCGTACCGCCTTCCAGGGCTGGTCGATGGGCGGGTACGGCGCGCTGCGGCTCGGCGGGCTGGTCGGCACCCCGCAGACCCGTGCCGTGGCCGCGCTCAGCGCCGCCCTGTGGACCGACCCGGCCTCGGCGTCGTCGTACGGTTTCGCCGACGCGGCGGAGTACCGGCGCTACACGGTGATGGGTCACCAGCACGACCTCGACGGCATCGCGGTGCGGGTCGACTGCGGCACCGACGACCCGTTCTACGACGCCGACCGGACCTACGTGCGCGGCTTCAGCCGCCCGGTCGTCAGCACCTTCCAGCCCGGCGCGCACGACGCGGCGTACTGGACCCGGATGCTCCCGGCCCAGCTCCGCTTCGTGGGCCGCGCGCTAGGGTCGGCGGAGTGAGCGACCTGGTCTTCCGCGAGGGCCGCTTCGGCGACGACGCCGTCGACTACCTCGCCGCGTGGGAGTCGCAGCGCGAGCTCCACGAGCAGGTGGTGAGCGGCGAGCGGCCCGACACGGTTTGGCTGCTCGAGCACCCGCCGACCTTCACCGCAGGCAAGCGGACGGCGCCGGAGGACCGGCCGGCCGACCCCGGCGGCGCGCCGGTGATCGACGTCGACCGCGGCGGCATGGTGACCTTCCACGGTCCCGGCCAGCTGGTCGGCTACCCCATCGTCCGGCTCCCCGACCACGTCAAGGTCGTCGACTACGTCCGCCGGGTCGAGGAGGCGCTGATCGGGGTCTGCGCCGACCTCGGCGTGACCACCGCCCGCGTGCCCGGCCGGAGCGGGGTCTGGCTGCCCGCCGACGAGCGCGGGCCGGAGCGCAAGGTCGCGGCCCTCGGCATCCGGGTCAGCCGCGGCGTGACCATGCACGGCTTCGCCCTCAACTGCGACGTCGACCTGGCGTGGTACGACCGGTTCGTGCCCTGCGGCATCTCCGACGCGGGCGTCACCTCGCTCTCCCGCGAGCTCGACCGCGACGTCACGGTGTACGACGTGCTGCCGGGCGTGCGACGGCACCTCACCGACCTGCTCCGCTGGGCGCCGTACACCCCGACGCCGGACTACGAGCCCCGACCCGAGCCGGGCCGGGGCCCGCGCGTGCCGGTGCTCGGCCTGCCCGGCTGACCCGAGTCAGCGCCCGGACTCAGCGGCCCGCGATCGCGGCGGCGTAGAGATCCAGCCCGCCGGCCCACCCGCTCCGGAGGCCGTCGAGCTGGGGCGTCAGGTCGTCGCCGTGCCGCTCGAGGTGGTGGTGCCGGAGCTCGACCCGCGTGGCCGACGGACCCTCGGCGGTGAAGGTCACCTCGACCTCGCTGCACCGCTCGTGGTCGGTCTCGACCGTCCAGTGGCTGTCGATGTCCCAGCTGAACACCACGCGGCTCGGCGGGTCGTAGGCCAGCACCCGCGACCACCGGCACTCGCTGCCGTCGGTGCCGACGTCGTAGACGTTCCCGCCGACGAACGGCTCGAAGACCATGTGTGACAAGGGGGCCTCGAGGATGTGGTGGTCGGGGTTCCACCAGGCGCCGATGTCGTCGGTGAAGAAGCGGAAGGCCTCCGCGATGGGCACCTCGACCGTGGTGGTCGCGGTGATGGAGACAGGCGTGGTGTCGGTGGTCATCTCTTCTCCTGGTGGTGGGTCTCGGCACGCTTCCTGAACGCCGTGAGTGACCGGCTCCAGAACCCGTCGAGGTAGTCGCGCAGCCCCTCGAGCCCCTGCGGGTCCAGCTCGTAGATCCGGCTGGTGCCCTGCGCGCGCGCGACCACCAGGCCGGCGTCCGCGAGCACCTTGAGGTGCTGGGAGACCGCCGGCCGGCTGACGGGCAGCTGGTCGGCGAGCTCACGGACTGCCTGCGGCCGGGCGGCGACGCGCTCGAAGACCGCCCGCCGGGTCGGGTCGGCGAGGGCGGAGAACGCGCGGGCGAGAGTTTGGTCAGTCATGGCTTACCGTAAGCTACTACTTACCGAAGGCGAAGGCAAGAGTCTGAGCCGCGAAGTCGGGATCGCTTCGCCGCCCGCGTACGATTGACCCTCGTGACCCAAGCCCCTCCGAGCAACGTCGCCCCCGACGGCCGCAAGCTCCTGCGCCTCGAGGTCCGCAACGCCGAGACCCCGATCGAGCGCAAGCCGGAGTGGATCAAGACCCGGGCCAAGATGGGCCCGCAGTACACCGAGCTCCAGTCGCTGGTGAAGTCCGAGGGGCTCCACACGGTCTGCCAGGAAGCCGGCTGCCCCAACATCTTCGAGTGCTGGGAGGACCGCGAGGCGACGTTCCTCATCGGCGGCGACCAGTGCACGCGGCGCTGCGACTTCTGCCAGATCGACACCGGCAAGCCCCAGCCGCTCGACCGCGACGAGCCGCGCCGGGTCGCCGAGAGCGTGCAGACCATGGGCCTGCGCTACGCCACGATCACCGGCGTCGCCCGCGACGACCTGCCTGACGGGGGCGCCTGGCTCTACGCCGAGACCGTGCGCGCCATCCACGAGCTGAACCCCGACACGGGCGTGGAGAACCTGGTCCCTGACTTCAACGGCAAGCCCGATCTGCTCGCCGAGGTCTTCGAGAGCCGGCCCGAGGTGCTGGCCCACAACGTCGAGACGGTGCCCCGGATCTTCAAGCGGATCCGCCCGGCGTTCCGCTACGACCGCTCCCTCGACGTCCTCACCGCGGCCCGCGCGTTCGGCCTGGTCACCAAGTCCAACCTGATCCTGGGCATGGGCGAGACCCGCGACGAGGTCAGCCAGGCGCTGCGCGACCTCCACGCTGCCGGGTGCGAGCTGGTCACCATCACCCAGTACCTCCGCCCCTCGCTCCGCCACCATCCCGTGGAGCGCTGGGTCCGGCCCGAGGAGTTCGTCGAGCTGGCCGCTGAGGCCGAGGAGATCGGCTTCGCCGGCGTCCTGTCCGGGCCGCTCGTCCGTTCGTCCTACCGGGCGGGTCGGTTGTACCGTCAGGCCGTGTCGGCACGTACGCCGTCCTGACCTTTCACCTTGCAACCCCGAACTGCGACGGAGTAGCCCCAGCATGGCCAAGACCCCCACGCCGAAGCCGCCCGAGCCCGAGGCTCTGAGCCGACGCCAGCAGTTCGTGCAGACCTACCAGATGGCCAAGCGGTCCGACCCGGCGATCGGCCGCTGGGTGCTCGGCTCGGCGCTGCTCGGGCTGGTCGTCGGGTTCGCGGTGTTCTACCTAGTGGCCGGCCATCGCAGCACCCTCGGCCTGGTGTTCACCGTGATCGGCGCACTCATGACCGGCGTGCTGGCTGCACTCATCATCTTCTCGCGACGTGCCCAGAAGGCGGTCTACGGCCAGATGGAGGGCCAGGTCGGCGCGGCTGCCGGCGCGCTCGGCCTGCTCAAGCGCGGCTGGACCGTCGACAACGCGGTCGCCTTCAACCGCCAGCAGGACGTCGTCCACCGCGTCGTCGGGCCTCCGGGGATCGTCCTGGTCGGGGAGGGCAACCCCGGCCGGCTCAAGGCGCTGCTCGCCTCCGAGCGCCGTCGCCACGAGCGCGTGGTCACCGAGACCCCGGTGCACGAGATCATCGTCGGCAGTGACGAGGGTCAGGTCCCGCTGTCCAAGCTGACCCGCCACATCCAGAAGATGAAGCGTCAGGTGCAGGGCGCTGACCTCACCGACGTGATCGCCCGCCTCAAGGCGATCGACGCCTCACGCCCCGCCGTACCGATGCCCAAGGGGCCGGTGCCGACCTCGATGAAGGGCATGCGCGGGAACCTCCGGGGCCGCTGAGACCGGAGGAAGTCCTGGCTCAGCGGTGAACCTGGAGAGGCACGGTGGCCGACC
>CAVXFQ010000019.1:0-608896 GCA_963761085.1 uncultured Actinomycetota bacterium | reverse complement strand
CTAGGCGGTCCACCGCCTTACGCGGATGTGAGTGCAAAGGACGGGGCCGCTCGCGGCGGGTAGGGCCTTTGCGCGCGCCCGGAGCCCGGGCCATTCCCGGCCTCCGGGCCCTGCCACTCACTTGTAGTAGGTGCACGCGAGCGGCAGGTGTGCGCTGGTCTCGCCCCAGTTGGCGACGTCCGCCTTGGAGAGGTGGCAGGGCAGCGCGGGGTGGTTGAGCGTCGTGTAGCGGTTGCTCGAGACCGGGCCCACGGCTGCGGCGGGAAGGCCGGTTCCGATCAGGCCCGACAGGGCGACCGCAGCGGCGGTGGTGATGAGGATCTTGCTGCTCTTCGTGTTCATGATGGTGTCCTTCTGACTGGACGAGTCCAGTGGCCGGGCTCGTCCTTCGAGCCTGGGTGCGGCGGGTATCAGCGATCCGCCGGAGAGGTATCAAGCTGGTATCGGTGGGATTGACCCCGTTTCGGGGACCTTCGACAATCGAGAGGTGCGCCGACTGCGGGTGCTTGGTCCGCTCGAGGTCGACGGCACGGATCAGGCGCTCGGGCCCCGTGACCGGGTCGTCGTCTCGGCTCTGGCGCTGCGGCCCGGTGAGCGTGTCGATGCCGAGGTGCTGGCGGAGGCGCTGTGGGGTGAGCACCCGCCGGCCTCCAGCGCCAAGGTGGTGCAGGGCTGTGTGAGTCGGCTGCGCCACGCGTTGGGTGCCGAGGCCATCGAGACGGTCGACGGCGGGTACCGGCTGCGAGCCGATCACGTCTTCGTGGACCGCCAGGAGTTCGAGGACCTGGTCGACCGCGCCCGCCAGCACCTCGCGTACCGCTTGCCCCAGCGCGCGATTCCGCTGCTCTCCGAGGCGCTCGCGCTGTGGCGGGGCCAGGTGTTCGGGACCCTCGAGGAATGGCTGCCGGGGCGCCTGGAGGCGGTCCGGCTTGGCCAGCTGCGCCTTGCGGCGGAGGAGGACCTGCTCCAGGCCCGGCTCGACGCCGGCGACCACCAGGGGGTAGCTGCCGACGCCACTGTGCTGACTGGTCAGCAGCCGTTCCGCGAGCGGCGGTGGGCGTTGCTCGCGCTGGCCCAGTACCGCAGCGGCCGCCAGGCGGACGCGCTGGCGTCGATCCGTGCCGCTCGTCGCGCACTCGGCCAGGAGCTTGGCCTCACCCCCGGCTCGGAGCTGGTCTTGCTCGAGTCCAGGATCCTCGCCCAGGATCCCGGTCTGGCTGCCGCCCACGAGGCAAGGCTGGCCGACCAGGCGTGCCCCTGGAAGGGCCTGGCGGCGTACGACGACCACGACGCCGCGACCTTCTTCGGGCGCGAGACCGACGTCGCCGCCTGCCTCGCCAAGCTCGGCGAGTCGCCCCTGCTCGTGGTGACCGGACCGTCGGGTTCGGGCAAGTCCTCCCTGGTCGGGGCAGGGCTGGTTCCGGCACTGCGTCGGATCGGGTGGCGAGTCGAGGTGATGACACCTGGAGCCGACGGAGCCCAGGCCATGGCCGCCGCTCGACAGTTGGCAGCGAGCGACCCGCTGCTGGTCGTTGACCAGTTCGAGGAGACGTTCACCCAGCGGGACGAGGCGTTCACCCGGCGTTGGCTGGCGGAGCTCGCGCGCTACGCCCAGGAATCAGGGCCCGTCGTGCTCGTCGTCCGCGGGGACCACGTGGCCGCGCTGGGCGCGGACCCCGCGCTGGCCCGGCTGACGGAGCGCGGCCTGCATCTGGTCGCGCCGCTGACCGACAGTGCCCTGCGGGAGGTCGTCGAGAGACCAGCCGAGGTCGCCGGCCTACTGCTCGAGCCCGGCCTGGTCGACCTCCTGGTGCGCGACGCCGACGGCCAACCGGGCGCGTTGCCGCTGTTGTCGCACGCCCTGACCGAGACCTGGCTCCGTCGCGAGGCGGGCCTGCTGACGGTCGACGGCTATCGAGCGGCCGGTGGTATCCGGGATGCGGTGGCGGCCTCGGCAGAGCGGCTGTACCAGGGGCTCACCGGCCCGGAGCAGATCCAGGTCAGGTGGCTGATGCTGCGCCTGGTCTCACTCTCGGAGTCGGGGGAGCCGTTCCGCACGCCGCTCCCGGCCACGGTCGCCGCCGGCGTGAACGCCGTACGGCGCCGGTTGCTCGACCTGCTGGTCCGCGGCCGCCTGGTGACCTCCCACGCCGCTGGCTATGACCTGGCGCACGAGGCACTGGCCCGGGCCTGGCCGCGGCTGCGCGCCTGGCTTGACGAGGACCGCGCCGGCCAGCAGCTCCGGCGGCACCTCTCGGTGGCCGCGGCCGGGTGGGAGGCGCTTGGCCGCCCCGACCCGGAGCTCTACCGGGGCGCCCGCCTGGCCGCCGTCCTCGACTGGCTGGAGCGCGGCGACGAACCGCTGCCGGAGCCGGAGCGCGTGTTCGTCGATGCCTCGCGCGCGCTGGCCGACAAGCAGGTACGCCAACTCGCCGGCGAGGCGCGCCGGCAGCGCGCCCAGAACCGCCGGCTCCGCGGCTTGGTCGCGGTCGCGGTGGTGCTCCTCGTCATGGCGACGGTCGCCGGAGGGGTCGCGATGGATCGAGGCCAACAGGCCGCCGCCGGCCGGGACGCCGCCAACCAGGCCGCTCGGGAGGCACGCCACGAGACCCTGGTGGCGCGGTCGCTGTCCCTGCGGACGAGCAACCGGGCCCTCGCGGCGATGCTGGCGGTCCTGACCTGGCGAGAGCAACCAGACTCCCTCGCCGAGTCCGCGATGCTGAGCAATCTCACCGCAGCTCCGGGCTTCCTGGGTACCGCCCGACGTTCCTCGACAGCCCATCGGCAGCCGCGATCCCGGACATGGACCGCGTGCTCGTCGCCTCCGGCAACACGGTCTCCTTGCTCGACCCGGAGACCGGAGACCAGTCGCGCGCGTTTGGGGGCCCGGACCCTGACCGGCATGGGCCCAGTTCGCTCCGCGTCAGCGCGGATGGCTCGCGGGCGGTCCAGCTGCTCACGAGTGCGTTCGACGTGAGCTGCCGTTCGACCTGCCGCTCGGTCGGGGTCGTCGACCTCGCCGCGCATCGCTTCGTCGGCAAGGCGTGGCCGGTGCCGCCCGACACGAGCGACGTGGCCATCAGCGCCGACGCCAAACTCGTCGCCACCGTGCGCGATGACGCGCACGGACGGTGGGACGTCGCCACCTGGGACGCCGCGACCGGCCGGCGTCTGGCCACGGCCAGGCTCGGTGGCACCGCGGTCGCGTTCGGCACCGGCCGGCTGATGTACCTCGGTGGCCGGAACGGACACCTCCGTGAAGTCTCCGCGCGGACCTTGCGGGTTCGCCGCTCCTGGTCGGTGCCGCCGCGTTCGGCCGACCGCAGGATCCTCGTGGCAGGTGGACGTCTGGTGGCCGCGGGCACCCGTGGCCAGCTCGCCCTCGACCTTCGCGGCCGGCACCGGCCCTGGATGGTCGCCGACGACCACCGCATGGAACAGGGCGGATGCCGCTCGCTCGCCGTGTCCACGGCGCCGGCCCGGGTCTACTGCGGCACCGAAGCAGGTCCGGTCGAGGAGCGCGACCTGAACACCGGAGAGCCGACCGGTCGCGCCCTGGACTCTCAGCTCGGCGGCGGAGGGGACCTGGTAGTCGAGAGACGAGCCGACGGCGCAGCCGTGCTGCTCCAGATGGGCGTCCAGCCCTGGAACGCCCGGTACGCCAGGTGGCGGCTCGACGGCCCCGGGGTGGGTGCACGCCTGGTGGCGGCGAACGCCGTGTCGGCGGGCGGCTACGACCCGACCGGCCGGCTGGCGCTCCTCACCAGGGGCGGCTCGACCGAGGTCGTCGACGCGCGCGGCAGAACCAGGCTGGTCCTTCCCGTCACGGGCCACGCGGTCTGGCTGTCCTCCTCGGCCGTCGGAGTCGCCGGGGCCGAGCCCGCCGTCGTGCACGTCCCCTCGGGACGCGTCGTCCCGCTAAGGATGGGCGACGTCGACCGCGTGTTCCCCGGCACCGGCGGCCGCGGCTGGGCTGTGTCCGAGCACCACGGCGCCGTGGTCGTCCGCGGGTTCTCGCTGACCACCGGAAAGCAGGAGGGACCCGAGCTCGGGCCGCGCGAGGGGTTCGCGGATGCACAGGTGGTCTCCCACGGCCCGCGTGTGCTGGTCACCTCGAGGAACATCGATTCCCCGGAGGTCTCGTGGGAGACCGACGAGTACGACGCCACGTCGGGGCTGCACGTCAGCAACGGCCTCAGTGGCATCTCGCGGATCGCGCTGGCGCCCAACGGCACGATCCTCGGCGCTACCCAAGCCGGGGAGGTCGGCATCTTCTCCGACGCGTTCACCACCCAGCCCGACGTCACCTTCCCGCGCGTGAGCGGCGCCGCGTCGTCGGTACAGGTCAGCCGCGACGGTGAGCTCGCCCTCGTGACATCCCATGACCAGACGGTGAACCTGTTCGACTGGGCAACCCGCGAGCAGTGGGGGGACCCGATCGCGACGGAGGCGCCGGTGGGGGTGGTCGCGGGATGGCTCCGCCCCGACGGGGAGGCCGTGCTGACCAACACGCGGAGAGGCGTCGTCTTGTGGGAGCTCCGGCCGCGGCAGATGGCAGCGGCACTCTGCGCCCTGGCCGGGCGCAACCCCGATCCGCAGGAGTGGTCCACGTACGTGGGCGACACCACGCCGTACGTCGAGCTGTGCCCCGGCTACCCGACCGCCCAGGACCAGGTCGACCAGACCTCCTAACATCGAACCGTTCGTCTCGCTCGGTTGCGTCTCCTTGATGGCCGACGTCAGCTCGGTGTCGACCTCGCCATGCCTGAGGCGGTCGCGCGGGTGTTGTCCTCGACGGTGGGATTTCGGCGGCGGGAGGTCACCGTGATCCCGGTGACGGTCTCGACAAGGTCCTCGCCGGCTGCGATGCGGCCCACCGGACGGCGCGCCCACCGCGTCTCGGTGGCACACAACGGGTGTTCGCGCCCGGACCGCGAGTGCTACCAGGGAGCGGCGTCGAGACGGACCCGCAGCCATCGCAGGCAGGCGTCGGCCTGGGCAAGCTGGAACTTGCGGATGGTCGGCATCTCCGGCCGCGCGGGCTGACGGCCCTGCCAGGAGAAGTAGCCGGCCAGGCCGGCCACGGTCGCCGTCACAGCCTCCGGATCGGCGGCTGTGAGCACCGGAGTGCGGCTCAGCAGCGCCTCGGGGTCGTGCTCGCCGAAGACCGCCGCGTTGAGTACGAGGGTGAGGCTGTCGACCCACGGTGCCCCGAGCGACGCCCACGGCCAGTCCACCACGACGACCCTGTCGTCGGTGAGCAGCAGGTTGTCGGCGCGGACGTCGCTGTGCACGAGTGCGACACCGTCCATCGCTTCGAGGCTGTGGCGGCCGAGAGCGGCCAGCTCCGGGAGCCGTTCGGTCGCCCACGGGTCCAGGTCGGTCGGCACGTCAGCGGCGAGAGTGTCCCACCGGGTGAAGTCGTCGGCCACCGCGTCGACGAGGCGCGGCAGGTCGGGCAGTGGTGATGGCGAGAGCCGCACGGCCATCTCGCCGAGCGCGGCAAGGCAGCAGGTCAGGTCTTCGATCCTCCACGGCATCCGCGGAGAGTGCCCATCGACGTCGGCGAAGGCGAGCGCCACCCAGTCGCCGTCGTCATACCCGCAGAGCAGCCGCGGGGCGAAGCCCGCATCGGGCAGGGCCTCGGTCACCGCTAACTCGCGGCGGTGGATCGGTGGTGAGTCCGGGTTGACCTCGGTGCCCACGGCCTTGACGAAGGCGCGGCGGCCGTCGGCGAGCACCACACGGTCAGCGCTTCCTGGCGAGAACCCGCCCGGCTGGCTTTGTGCCGACACCACAGCTGACCCGAGCCGATTCTCGATGCCGGCGCGAACGACGCCCGGGACCTGGTGCCACTGCACCCGAGAGCCCCCCACCGCCGCGGGCGGCGAGGTGACGACGGGAGGGTCGGGCTCCGTGGTCATGTCGCCAGCCTGGAGGACTCGGGCGCGGCGGACAAGCATTAAGGGCGACGCCGTGGCCTCGACATGCCGGTGCCGCCAGCAGGGGTGAGCGAGCGCCGACCCGGCGCAACGGTCGCTCCCGGCTTGGCCCCGGAGTTCTGCTCGGCTGTCGCCATGAGCCTGCGAGAACCCACGTCACCCGGCCTACGTCATCCGGCCGGCCCGGCGACCGGCCGAAGGTCGCGGCAAAGAAGGTCGTACAGCCCGAGGCGTCACGGTGGCCCCGGTGGCGACGCTGGACGCGAGAGCCGCAGCAGGCGGTGAACAGTAGAGGAGACCTCCACATGTCTCAGGTCATAAGCGGGGCTAGCCCGCGGATCCCCTCCGCATCGCCACCGGTTCACGCGCCGCAGGTGCGCCATCCGTGGCGGTGGCAGATCCTCGCCGTCCTGTGCCTGAGCCTCTTCCTGGTCACCCTCGACAACACAGTCCTCAACGTGGCCGTCCCCTCTCTCATCGAGGATCTGTCGCTGTCCACTTCCCAGATCCAGTGGGTCGTCGACGCGTACTCGCTCGTCTTCGCGGGGCTTCTGCTCACCGCGGGCAGTGTCTCGGACCGCTTCGGCCGCCGCCGTGGCCTCCTTGGGGGGCTCGTGGTCTTCGGCCTCGGCTCGCTCGCCGCCGCCTTCGCGGGCTCAGCGCTGTCCCTGGTCATCGCTCGGGGGCTGATGGGTGTGGGTGGCGCGTTCCTCATGCCGGCGACGCTGGCGATCCTCGTCCATGTCTTCGACGCCCAGGAGCGACCTCGTGCGATCGCGGTCTGGGGCGGTGTCTCGGCGCTGGGCGTCTCTGCGGGGCCGGTCCTGGGTGGGCTGCTCGTCGACCACTTCTGGTGGGGCTCGGTGTTCTTGGTCAACGTGCCCGTCGTCGTGGTGGCCTTGAGCGCAGCCGTGGCGATCGTGCCGGAGTCGCGGCGCAGCGATTCTCCTCGTCCCGACCTGGTCGGCGCCCTCCTCGCTTCCGTCACGATCCTCGCTCTCGTTCGGTCGATGATCGAGGTCCCTGAGCGGGGGTGGCTGAGCACCACGGTTGTGGGTGGGCTGCTGGTCTCGGCGGCCTTCGGGGTGCTCTACGTGATATGGGAGGAACGCTGCGAGCATCCCATGGTGCAGATCTCGCTGCTGCGTTCGCGTCAGTTCTTAGGCGCCAGCTCGGTGGGCGTGCTGCTGATGTTCAGCCTGGCCGGCGCAACGTTCGTGCTCACCCAGTTCCTCCAGCTGACCCTGGGCTATTCCCCGCTCGGGGCCGGTGTGCGCACGCTGCCAGTGGCAGTCGCGATCGCGATCGCTTCTCCCCTGTCTCCGGCCTTCGCCGCCCGGGTGGGAAACAACCGGGCCGTCGCCGTGGGCCTGGCAGTGCTCGCTGTCGGGCTGGCCACACTCGGCCTGGGAGCGAGCCGTGAGCAGTATCTGCCGGTCGCCGTGGGGATCGTACTTCTGGGGGTCGGGCTGGGTCTCGCCATGGCGCCCGCCAGCGCGGCGCTCATGAGCTGCTTCCCGCGTGACCATGCCGGGATCGGATCGGCGATGAACGACACGATGCAGGAGCTGGGCGCCGCTCTGGGTGTCGCCGTGCTCGGGGGAGTAGCGGCGTCGGCCTATCGCTCCGGACTGCCTGCGTCGGTACCGGACGGCGCCAGCTCCTCGTACGGCGAGGCGATGCGGATAGCCCATGAGCAGGGGCCCGCGGGCGTCGGACTGGCGGCTGCTGCACGCGCCGCCTTCGACCTCGCTGTAGAGCACAGCCTGGTCGTAGGGAGCCTGACCGCCCTGCTGGGGGCCGTCATCGGCCTGCTCATCTTGCGCCGCCACGTGGCGTCGGTCGACGACATTGGAGGCGTCGTTGCGACGGAGTCACCTCTTGGATGAGCGAGAGCGCGGCACGGGCCGATTGGATCGCTCCGACGTCGTGCCCCGTCTGCTCAGGAGTTGCAGTCCCCGCACCCAGTTGTGCGCGCAGTGAATGTGGCGAGGCGGCGGAGCGCTCCTCCTCCGCCGTGACGCCGATATGAACTTCGCAGAGCGGCGGCCGTGGTCGCCGCCGATCCTCCGCTATTAGAGGCTCTCGAATCTACGTCTTTCGGCCGAGCCACGCCTCGGCGCGAGGGCGCGGCTCGAACGGCCGCTCCGCCCTGGTGATGGAACGCGAAGGACCCGCATGCTCGGGTCCTCGGATGGAAAGGACGTCCCATGAACGTCGTAGATCGTCTCACCTGCGTGTCCCTGCCTCCCGAGAGCGGACCGCCCGCACCGCATGCCTGCGAGTCGAGGCTGCTCCTTCGCGCGGTTCGGGGCAAGGGTGACTCGCGCCGCAGTCGTGCTCGTAGTCGATGAGGACGCTCGAGTGCGTGCCGCCTTGAGCAGTCTGCTCACCGGACCCGACGGGCTGGAGGTCGTCGCAGTCGGCCCCAGCGAAGCGCGACAGCTGACGCGACCTCTGGTGCGCGACTACGAGGTCGCCGTGGTCAACGCACCCGACCAGAGCCCGCTGTCGCTGGGCCTCCTCCGACGACTCGGCGCGGCCGTGCCCGTGGTCGCGATGAGCATGAGCGGGTCGATGCGACTTCCCGCACTGCAGGCCGGTGCGGCAGCATTCGTCGAGAAGGACGGTGACGGGGAGGCGATCCAACGGGCTGTCGCCGCCGTCCGCGCCGCCCGACGAGAGGAACCGAGCACGTGACCCATGCGAACGAGGAGCCGATCCGGGTGATGCTCGTCGACGACCACGCCATCGTCCGGACCGGACTCGCCGCCTACCTCGGCACCGAACCGGGGATCGAGGTGGTCGCCGAGGCCGCCAACGGCCGGGAGGCACTGGCCCGGATCGCGGCGCTGCACCCCGCCGGCCAGGCACCCGACGTCGTCCTGATGGATCTGCAGATGCCACAGCTGGACGGCGTCGAGACCACGGCGCAGATCAAGGCTTCCTGGCCCGAGATCGACGTCATCGCGGTGACGTCGTTCGTGGAGGAGTCACGCATCCGCGCCGCGCTCCAGGCCGGAGCAACCGGCTATCTCCTCAAGGATGCCGACGCCGCGGACGTGGTCGATGCCATCCGCGCCGCGATGGCGGGCGAGGTGCGGCTCGACCCCGCGGTCGCGGCTGCCCTGGCCGCCTCGCTGCGCACCCCACCTTCCGCGGCCGAGTCCCTGACCGCGCGCGAGCGGGAGGTCGTGATCCTGGTCGCCGAGGGAGCGACGAACCGGGAGATCGGGAAGCGGCTCGGAGTCGCCGAGCGCACCGCGCGCACCCACGTGTCGAACATCCTCGCCAAGCTCGACCTGGCCAGCCGGACGCAGGCGGCCATGTGGGCGGTGCGCGAAGGACTCGTCAGCGCCGACGAGCGCCGGTACGGGAAACCATGACGACCACAGTCGAGCCTGACGACGGGCGACGCTCGCCGCTTCGGAGCACCTCGATGCCCACCGAACCGGTGGCCGAGCCGTTGCCGCCCGCGAACCGACCCCCTCGACGCCCAGCTTCTCGCGCTGTTCTTCGATCGGACGCCGATGGGCGTGGCCGTGTTCGGCACCGACATGCGCCTGCAGCGATGCAACAAGACCTGGGTCCGCTTCTACGAGCACTACCTGGGGGTGCCGCCCGAGTACACGGCGCCCGGCAGGCACATCAACGAGCTCATCCCGGGCAACGAGGAGTCGGTCCAGGAGCTGTTCGACCACGCACTCGCCGGCGAGATCGTCCGCCAGGCGGCACACCGGATCGCCATCCCCGGCATGGAGACCTACTGGGACGTCGTCTTCGCGCCGCTCTTCGCCGACGGACGGGTGGTCGGTGTCGTGGACATCGTCACCGACGCCACCGACCGCGTGCTCTCGTTCCAGCGGCTCGAGGCCCGGATCGCGACGTTCTCCCAGGTCGCCACCGGCATGAGCGTCGACCAGCCGTTGGCCACGACCCTGGCCGAGGTCGTCGCCGCCGTGCGGCAGACGACCGCAGCCCGCGCGTGCTCGGTCACCTGCTGGGAGGAGGACCTCTCGCGCCCTGCGACCGCCTACGCCGACCCCATCCTCGGCGACGGATTCGCCGCTGCCCTCGAGGAGATCTGGCTGCGCCGCGGGTTCGAGAACCTCGAGCCGGTCCCGACCTACGACGTGACCATCCGGCGGAACTTCGCGGCCGAGGCCCTCGCCGACCCGGTGCTGGAGCCGGTGCACCCGTTCCTCCAGGACCCGGTCTGGGAGGACATCTCGATCATCCCGCTGGTGGTGTCGGGCGTGCAGGTCGGGGAGCTGGCGATCTACCTCGCGGCGGGTCAGGACCTGACCAGCGACGAGCAGTCCTACCTGCGGGCGCTGGCCGACCAGGCCGCGGTCGCCGTCCGCAACAGCACGATGTTCCGCACCGCCGAGCAGAACGCCGCCCTGGTCGAACGGAACCGGCTGGCCCGGGACCTGCACGACTCCGTCAGCCAGGCGCTGTTCTCGATGACCCTGCACGTCCGCACCGCGCAGCGCCATCTGGAGGCGGCGGAGCTTCCGGACGACGCACCCTCTCGCTGTCGAGGTGGACCAGCTGCGCGGGCTCACCCAGGCTGCGCTCGCCGAGATGCGCGCGCTGATCTTCGAGCTGCGCCCCGGCGCACTCGAGGAGGAGGGCCTCGCCCAGGCCCTCGTCAAGCAGGCCACGGCGCTCACGGCGCGCGAGCAGGTCCCCATCCGGGTCCAGGCGCCGGCCGAGCGCATCCCCATCCCGGCCGACGCCGAGGAGCACCTCTACCGCCTCGCCCTCGAGGCGATGCACAACGCCCTCAAGCACGCCGAGGCCACCCGCATCGACGTCTCCCTCCAGTCCACCGACGACGGCCTCCTGCTCGAGATCGTCGACGACGGCCGAGGGTTCGACCCGAGCGTGTCGCGCCCGGGTCACCTCGGCATGGGCACGATGCGCGACCGGGCACACGCCGCCGGTGCGCAGCTGGAGATCATCTCCTCGCCGGGACAGGGCGGGCGGATCCGGGTGCTGCTCCCGCTCCCCGCCTGAGCCGAGACACCGTCAATCGGCCGAGACGCCGTGGGCCGAAGCCCACATCCGCGTGCGGCGTCTTCTCCGACGCGCCAGACCCGCGCACGCGACAAGACTTCTTCGCAGGCAGCAACCACCCCGCCCTCCCGAAGGAGTCGTCATGAACCACCACCTCAGCCTCGCCCTGGCCCACACCGAGATCGAACGACGTGTCGCCGACGCAGCCACCCGACGCACCGCTCGCCTGGCCCGTCCCCGTGGCCGCCACACCCGGCATCTGCCTTTCACCGTCAACCGCGCGATCTGAGGCTCATCGACCCGCCCGTGGCAGAAGCCCCGACGCGCCGTCGGCGTACGTCATTCGGCCAGGTCGGACCGGGCCGATGCGCACGGGCCGCCCGGACGGCCTCGCCGATGTGGCTGCCCCTCCGCGCGCGCGACGCTTCCGGAAGAAGTCGAACTCACCCTCACGAAGGACTCACCGCTATGACCACCGCACAATGGATCCTGAACCTCGCCCTTCTGGGCTGGGTCCTGTCCCGCAATCTCGGCACCCGACGCCTCACCCTCGCCACGCTCCTGCCGCCGTTCGCCATCGTCGGGACCGCGGCATTCGTCTTCCTCCGCGACATCCCTACCGCCGGCCACGACACCCGCCTGGAGCTGGTCGGCGTTGTCGCCGGACTGCTCCTCGGGCTGCTGGCCGCCGCGCTCACCCGTGTGCACCCCGCGCCCTCGGGAACCGGTCTGTTTGTGTCGGCCGGCGCCGCCTTCGCGGCCCTGTGGCTGCTCGTCATCGGTGGCCGGATCGTTTTCGCCGAGTGGGCCACCCACTCCGGCGCCCGGACCGTCGGCGAGTTCTCGATCCGCCACCAGATCACCGGCGCTGACGCCTGGACCGCTGCGTTCGTGCTGATGGCCCTCGCCATGGTCGTGGCTCGCTACGCCGCGACGGCAGCGATGGCCGACCCGCGCTCGCCGCGTGCCCACCGCGACCCGAGTGAGCGTCGCATGAGCGCCGCGCCCACGCCGGTCGAGGCTCGCCACCGCCCCGTACGACTGGCATCGCCCTCCCCTCGTCGTACGGAGGCCAGGAAGCTGGCGGTTGTCGTGGCCGCCGCCTTCACCGGTCCGTGGCTGGTCTGGGGCAGCCGGCTGGCGCAGGCTCACGGCCTGATCGACTGGCACCTGCCGCAGGGCGTGGCGTTGTGGAGCATGACCGTTCCTGTTCTCCTGGCCGCGGCCGCCTGCTGGGGCCGCTCCCTCCTGCGCGACCTCGGACGCCGACTGCTGGCATGGCGGGTTCCCGCCCGCGCCTACGGCTATGCACTCGGGTTCCCGGTGGCGGTCGCCGCGATCGCCGTCGGCGTCACGAAGGCCACCGGACATCAGGTGGCGACCGGCGTCGTCCTCTCACTGCCGTCCGCCCTGGGCTTCCTGGCCTTCGGGACGTTGCTCTACCTGCTGACCGAGGAGCTGATGTGGCGCGGCGTCCTGCTTCCACGACTGCGTGCCCGCATGGGCGTCGGCCCCGCCGGCCCGCCGTCGGAGTCGTCTGGGCGGTCTGGCACATCCCGCTGCTCTCCGTCCCCGGCGAGACCGACCGCGGCCTCCCCTTGCCCGGATTCCTGGTCCTGGTCGTTGCCACCAGCGTGGTGATGGCCTACCTGATGGAGCTGTGCGGCTACAGCGTCCTGGTGGCCGCGGCGTTCCACGCCTCGTTCAACGCCACCTACTCCTACGCCGGCGTCGTCGGTGGAAGCGCCGTCACCTTTTGGGCGGCGGTCGTCGTCACCGTCCTCGCCGCAGCCGCCCTGCTGGCCCGTGACCGGAGGTCCGAGCCCACGCAGTCACCGACCGGCAGCTGAGTCTTCCGCGCTGGCCAAGAACGGGAGCCATCGCTCGCCGAATAGTCGGACGATCAGGGGAAACGGGCCGATGAACGCGTTCGTGTGTGTGGCACATGTGTGGCAGGACGATCAGCCGCGACCGGTCGAGACCAACGACCACCAGCGCGTCTGCGCAGGTCAGCCACACAATGCCTACGATGGCCGCCGACAGCCGCTGAGCGTGCCGCGCTTCCCCTGGTACTACTGACGGACGGGCCAGGACCCCGGCCACGCGCTGCTAGGCCTTTCGCCCGCACCTACCGGCATCCCCTGACACACGACCGGTGAACCCCGGGCGGTCACGGGTTCGTACCTCCTGACGAGCGCACGTCGTGCGCTCGAAAGGAGCAGCGCCATGCGCAGGACCCTCATCGCGACTGCCTTCGCCGCGGCTCTCACCGTGGCCGGCGCCGCCCCGGCGCTGGCGGCGGCCAACCCCATCGGGACCGGCCCGCCGAGCCAGGACTGCGGTGACCTCGGGACCTTCCCCGGCCACACGACCACCTCTCCGGGCTCGCCCTTCAACGGGGGCGTCGGGACCGGCGGCCTGCACTACACCGAGAAGTCGCAGTACGACGTCGCCTGCTTCCAGGTGGGCCAGCACTGACCGTGAGTGGTGGGGGTGGGCGGTAGCCGAGCACCACCGCCAAGATCGCCAAAGGTGGTGAGGACGTCGGGGGCCGGCACGACCTAGCGTCGCTCGGATGCAGCACTCGACCTTCGTCGGTCCCACCTCCGGGCACGGTGTGGACGGCTCCTTGCGAACCTACGCCCGCCGCGTCCGGCGCCTCGCCCTCGGACATGGAAGCCGCGGCGACTCGGCCGCGCTGAAGCGACTCCCGTTCGTGGCGGGTCTGGGTCTGGCGATGACCCTGGGCCTGCCGGCCGCCGCCGCCAACGCGGCGACCGTCAAGACCACCCCGGCGAGCTGGACGCCGTACCTGCTCAAGAGCCCGGTCAGCCAGGTCGTCGAGGAGCTCGAGCCGTGCAACGGCGTGATGTACGCCGTCGGCACGATGACGGCGATCGGGCGCGGCTCGGCGACCTACACCCGCTCCAACGCCTTCAGCTTCTCCGCCACGACGGGCGTGATGACCAGCTGGGCGCCCCAGGTGAACGGCACGGTGAGGTCGATCGCCTTCTCGCCGGACTGCTCGACGGCCTACCTGGGCGGGATCTTCAGCAGCGTGAACGGGGTCGCCGCGACGAACCTGGTGGCGGTCGACACCGCCACCGGGGCCGTGCGGACCGCCTTCAACCGCCACACCAACGCGGCCGTCTACACGGTGCGCTAAACCCACGGCGCGGTGATCATCGGCGGGGCGTTCACGAACGTCAACGGTGTCAGCCGGACCCGGATGGCCAGCCTGGACCCGACCACGGGCGCCGTGACGTCGTACCTCGACCTCGCCATCAGCGGGGCCCACCCCAACACCGGCGGCGCCAAGGTCTACAACTCCCAGCTCAGCAACCGCGGGGACAAGCTGCTGATCGAGGGGATCTTCACCTCCATCAAGGGCCAGCCACGGCAGCAGGCGGCCGTGCTCGATCTCGGCGGTACGACGGTCGGCCTCGACGGCTGGACGTCGAGCGAGCTCTCCCAAGCCTGCGCGCAGAGCTGGTACGTCCGCGCCAGCGCGTGGTCGCCGGACGACAGCAGGATCTACTTCGCGACGACGGGCTACAAGCCCGCCTCCGGACCGGGCTCGAGCACGAGCGACCCACGGGCGGGACTCTTTGTCGCCGCGGTTGCGTTCCCGGCGACCTCCACCTCGGTCCAGCACCTGTGGATCAACTACACCGGCTGCGACTCCTACTACTCCGTGGCCGCGGACGCCGACAACGTCTACGTGAGCGGGCACGAGCGCTGGGCCAACAACCCGAACGGATGTGACTACGCCGGCCCGGAGGCCGTGAGCCGCCCCGGGATCGCGTCGATGGATCCGCGGACCGGTCTGGTCACGGCGTGGAACCCGACCCGCTCACTCGGGGTCGGCTCCCATCAGCTGCTGGTCACCGGTGCGGGGCTGTGGGTCGCCAGCGACACCTGGAAGGACGGCAACGCCCAGATCTGCGGTGGTCAGCTCAAGCACGGGGGCGCCGAAGAAGCCGAACCCACCGGGGGTCCCGCTCCCGCCGAAGCTGCAGACGGTGCCGCCTGCCCCGCCCGCGGACTGCGAGGCGCCGCCTGCGACGTTCCCGCCCGGGAACGGACCGCCGTCGGGAAGTCCGTTGCCGGGCAACCCGGAAGGGGCCCCGCCGTCGCCGCCGATGCCCGGGCCGGTGCGTAGCCCCGTGCAGTTTCCGCTCGCGAAGTCCTTCGCGGCGTACTGCGAGTTCCAGCCACCGCCGCCGGCCACCATGATGCGGTCGTCGAGGGTGTAGGGGCTGCGGCGGAGGTCCGTGGAGTGACCGCTGGGGCCGGCACCGGCGAAGCTGGAGGCGACGTTGCCCTCCAGGACCTCGCCCGGGGTGAGCCGGATGGTCGCGGTGGTCCGGCCGCCGTAGCCGCCCACCACCGTGCAGAGGTCCCCGTCGCCGCCGTTGGAGCCGGCCATGTCGATCACGATCGAGTGCACCCCGGCGGGGACGACGTACTGACCGGCGCGCATGGCCGCCGGGAAGGTCACCGCCGGTGCTCGCGATCCCACCGACGGAGGTGCCGGCTCGGCTCCGGAAGCCGAGTGCGAGTTCGCGGCGAGGGCCTGCGGCGTGCGTGCCACCAGCGGCGCGGCGCAGAGGAGAGCGCGGTCGCGATCCTGGAGCCGACCCTCGCAGGGGTGTGGAAGCGTGGGGTGGTCACCGGTGCACCATCCTGAGGAGGTGGAGGGGGTCGTCTCCGAGGTAGCCGGGAACGACCGCTGCCGGTCGACCACGTTGCCTGAGTCTGGCCGAGCGCCGGTGGTCGGTCAACGCACGGAATGGATCGGCGGACGATGAGGTTGCCGCCGAGGTGACCACTGCGCAGACGCGAGCATCCCGGGCGGAGGTCGGCCTGCGCAGCGAGCGGGGACCGATCCTTCTCGCGGTGATGCTCAGCATCGGGCTGGTGGCGATCGACTCGACGATCCTGGCGACCGCCGTTCCGGCGGTGGTCTCCGACCTCGGCGGGTTCACGTCGTTCCCGTGGCTGTTCTCGGTCTACCTGCTGGCGCAGGCGATCTCGGTGCCGCTCTACGGCAAGCTGGCCGACCTCTACGGCCGCAAGCCCCTGATGCTGCTCGGGGTGGGACTGTTCATCGTCGGGTCGCTGCTGTGCGGCGTCGCGTGGGGGATGACGGCGCTGATCGTCTTCCGCCTGGTGCAGGGGCTCGGCGCCGGCGCGATCCAGCCGATCGGGATGACGATCCTCGGTGACATCTACACGCTGCAGGAGCGCGCGACCGTGCAGGGGTACGTCGCGAGCGTCTGGGCGATGGCCGCGCTGATCGGCCCGACCTTGGGCGGCGTCTTCTCCGACACCATCGGCTGGCGCTGGATCTTCTTCGTCAACCTGCCGCTGGGCCTGGCCGCCGGCTGGGTGCTGTGGCGGCGCTTCGAGGAGAAGGTCGAGCGGCGCAAGCACAAGATCGACCTGCTGGGCGCCGGGCTGCTGGCGGCGGGTGGCACGCTCCTGCTGCTGGCGCTCCTCGAGGGCGGCGTGGAGTGGACGTGGGGCTCGCCGACCAGCCTCGCCCTGTTCGCTGCCTCGGCTGTGCTGCTCGCCCTCTTCGTGCTGGCCGAGCGGCGGGCCGCAGAGCCGGTGTTGCCGCTGTGGGTGTTCCGGATGCGCGTCCTCAACGTCGCCAACGCCGGCTCGCTCGTGGTCGGGGTGCTCACGCTCGGACTCTCGTCGTACGTGCCGCTGTTCTCCCAGCAGGTGCTGGGCACCGGCGCCGTCGTCGCCGGCCTCGCGCTGGCGGCGATGACCATCGGCTGGCCGATCGCGGCGACCACGGCGGGCCGCCTCTACCTGCGCTTCGGGTTCCGGGCGACCCTGTTGACCGGGGCGGTGATCGCCGTGATCGGGGCGCTCCTGCTCCTCACCGTCGACGGCAACAGCTCGGTGGCTCACCTCGCCTTCGCGTGCTTCGTGATGGGCCTCGGCATGGGCTACGTCGCCAGCCCGTCGGTCGTGGCCGCCCAGACCGCCGTGTCGTGGTCGAGCCGCGGCGTGGCCACCGGGGCCAACATGTTCGCCCGGTCGGTCGGCAGCGCGGTCGGCGTCGCGATCTTCGGCGCCGTCGTGAACAGCATGGTCAGCAGCAGCCTCGGGACCGCGCATCCACACATCGACAACGTCTCGGCCTCGGTGCTCGAGCCGGCCATCCATGCGGTGTTCGTGCTCACCGTGGTGACCACCGCTCTGCTGCTGGTTGTGGCAGCCGCCATGCCGGCCCGGGTCACCGAGCCCGACCCGGTCGCAGCCTGACCCCGCCCGCGGCCCGCCTCGGTGGGAGGTGTCAGTCGGACTCCGCCAGGGCCTCGTCGGCGCCGTCGCCGGTGATGTCGTGGGCGGCTCCGTCGACCAGGTGCGCGCCACCGAGGGGCTCGCTCGTCCAGCGGACCACACGCCAGCCGGAGTCGGGGTCGCCGTCGAGGACGATCGTGCCGGTGTTCATGATCCGGCGCTCGATGATCTCGTCGATGGCGGGTCCGGTGGCCCGGATGCCGGTGAAGGAGCGGATGGCTGCGCCGTGGCTGAACACCACCACCGCGTCGTCCGGTGCGTGCCCCCGACAGATGGCGCGCACCGCGGCGTCGTACCGCTCGACGAACGCGTGACCGTCGTGCCCGCCCGGCATCCGGCGGTCGAGGTCGCCGCGCATCCAGCTCGCCAGGGTGCCCAAGTAGGTCTCCACCGACTCCCGGTCCGACGCCATCTCCAGGTCACCAGCCCGGACCTCCTCCAGGCCCGGGCGTACGTCGACGGCCAACCCGAGGGCGCGGGCCAGCGGCTCCGCGGTCTGCTGGGTCCGGACCAGTGGGGAGGCGTGGACGGCACGGATCGGCTCCGTGATCACCTCGGCGACCGCAGCCGCCTGCCGGCGCCCGAGCGGAGTGAGACCCGCGCCCGGAGGTGCGGTGTCCAGCTCGCCGGCGACGTTCGCCGCGGTCTGGCCGTGGCGGATCAGGTGGAGGCGCACGCCGGTGACGCTACGAGGCGGCGTTCACAAGGAAGGCGGCGGGTCGGTCGGGAGGCGGCCGTGGATGTGACAGTCCTCGCGGCCGCCCTCGGGCAGGGCGTAGGCCGACCGGGCGGTCCCCTCGAGTCGGAAGCCGGCCGCCTCGGCGACCCGGCAGCTCGCGGGGTTGCCGAGCGCGTGCTCGAGCTGGACCCGCATCAGCCCGCGCTCCTCGAACGCCCACCGGGTGACGGCGTCAACCATCCGCCTGGCCACGCCGCGGCCGCGGGCCGACGGCAGCACGCGGTAGCCGATCTTGGCCACGCGGTCGTCGAGGTCGATCGCGAACAGGCTGACGTTGCCGACCATGAGCAGCGTCTCGCGGTCGACGGCGTGCCATGTCGCATGGCTGCCGTCGGACCAGTCGGCGCCGTCGCGGCACCACTCCAGCGCGGTCTCGAGGTCGGGGCAGGGCCGGGTGGGGTTGAACCGGATGACGTCGGGATCGGTGAGGAGCTCGAACGCCTGCGGCGCGTCCTCCGGCACCGGCGGCCGGATGACCAGGTCATCGGTGTGGAGCAGCGGCACGGTCAGGTGGCCAGGTTTCGCAGGAAGTCGAAGCCCGCGGTCACGGTCTTGCCGACGCTGCCCGCCGGACTCTGCGGGGTGAAGCTGATCGTCACCTTGCCGTACTCCAGCGTCACGACCTCCAGCGGGAAGGCGTCGACCGGGCCGGGCGCCACGGAGTCAGCGGTGACGAAGAGGTTCTCGAGCTTGAGCGTGAGGTAGACCAGAGGCATGTCGCCCCGGTGCCGGGCCTTGAGGGTGGCCGTCTTGATGTGGGTGCCCTTGGCGCAGGCGAGGAACAGCTTCGGGGTGGCGGAGCTGATCCGGGAGACGAAGGTGAACGGCTGCGGCTTCGACTTGCCGGCACCGCTCCCGGTGTTCGTCGGGCTGATCGCGCTGGACACGCCCCACGACCAGTCGAGGACCTCGATGGACTGGGGGAACTGGCTGTCGCTGGAGTCACCCGGGATGCCGTCGACCACGAGGAAGAAGTCGCTGGCGGGATCGGTGGGGATCGACACCGCTTCGGCGGCGTCGGGCGAGGCGAGCACGAGGCTGCCCAGGGCGGTCCCCCCGAGCGTGCCGGCGAGCAGGGTACGGCGAGTGGCGGCGTGGTCGGTCATGGGTCCTCCTCAAGAGGGTGTGTGTCCCGACCCCATCGTGGGCCTAGTCGGCGGGGCTGTCGAGGCGCACGAGGGCGCCGGCGTGCGGCGGCAACGCGAGACCCTCCCGACGCAATGAGGCTGCGGTGGGTGTCGTGAACAGGAGGGCGCCGCTCGCCGGCACGGACGCCGGGTGCTCGCCGAAGTTGACCGCGATCAGCAGGTCGCTGCGGCGCAGCGTGAACACCCGCTGTTCCTCGTCGGCCTCGGCCGACACAGACCGGAAGTCCGGGTCGGTCAGCTCCGGCAGGGTCCGGCGCAGCTCGGCGAGGCGCCGGTAGACGTCGAGCAGGACGGCGTGTCGGCCGTGGCCGGGCTCGGACCAGTCCAGCCGGGAGCGCTCGAACGTCGCCGGGTCCTGCGGGTCTGGAACGTCCGCGGGGTCCCAGCCCATGCGTGCGAACTCCTCGATCCGGCCCTGCGCCGTCGCGGTCCCCAGCTCCGGGTCGGCAAAGGAGGTGAAGAACTGGAACGGCGTCGAGGCCGCCCATTCCTCGCCCATGAACAGCATCGGTGTGAACGGGCTTCCCAGGATCACCAGCGCCGCACATGCCAGCTGGTCGTCGTCCAGATGGCCCGGGGCGGGGTCGGACAGGCGATCGCCACGGGCGCGGTTGCCGACCTGGTCGTGGTTCTGGTCGCAGACCACCAGGCGCCAGGCAGGCATGTGCACCGTGTCGACCGGGCGGCCGTGGTAGCGGTCGCGGAACGACGACCAGGTGCCGTCGTGGAAGAACCCCTGGCCGCAGACCTTGGCCAGCGCGGACAACGGCTGGAAGTCGGCGTAGTAGCCGCCCGTCTCGCCGGTGAGCGCCGCGTGCAGGGCGTGGTGGAAGTCGTCGCTCCACTGCGCGTCCAGACCGTAGCCGCCGGCCTCGCGCGGGGTCACCAGCACGGGGTCGTTGAGGTCGGACTCGGCGACCAGCGTGAGCGGCCGTCCGAGGTGGGCGGAGAGCCCCTCGGCCTCCACGACCATCTCCTCGAGGAGGTGCGTCGGTGCCTCGTCCGACAGCGCATGCACGGCATCGAGCCGGAGCACGTCCACGTGGTAGTCGGCGCACCACATGCGCAGGTTGTCGAGGATGAACCGACGAACCTCCTCGGAGCCCTCGCCGTCGAGGTTGACCAGCTCGCCCCAGGTGTTGGTCCCGTCCTTGAGGTAGGGACCGAACAGGGGGAGGTAGTTCCCCGAGGGTCCGAGGTGGTTGTAGACGACGTCCTGGACGACGCCCAGACCGGCCGCGTGGCAGGCGTCCACGAACCGCTGGTAGGCCGCGGGGCCGCCGTACGCCTCGGAGACCGCGAACCAGCCCACCCCGTCGTAGCCCCAGTTGTGGGTGCCGTCGAAGGCGTTGACCGGCATCAGCTCGACGAAGCCCACCCCGATCGACAGCAGGTGGTCGAGCTTCTCGATCGCAGCGTCGAGGGTGCCGCCGGGCGTGAAGGTGCCGACGTGCAGCTCGTAGACGACCGACCCTGCGAGCCGGCGACCGGTCCAGGCCTGGTCGGTCCACCGGAACGTGGACGGGTCGTAGGTTCGCGAGCGCTGGTGGACGCCCGCCGGCTGGTGTCGCGACCTCGGGTCGGGTCGCGGCACGTCCGAGTCATCGATCAGGTAGCCGTAGTCGAGGCCTCCTTCCGCCGAGTCGGGCACCGCCTCGGCAGGGACCCACCAGTCCCCGCCGTCCTGCTTCATCTCGACGATCGCATCGCCCACCGACAGTCGGACCCGCGCCGGCGTGGGCGCCCAGACGGCGAACGGCGCGTGGTGGTGCGTCCACACGCTCATCAGGCCGCGCCCGGGTCAGGGGAGCCGGTCGAGATCAGCAACGCCACCGGATGGTCGGCGACGACCTCCGACAGGGGAGCCCACTCCGTGTGGCTCCGTCCGGTGAGGAGGTCGACCCAGTGACCCTCGGGGAGCCGCAGGCCGGTGTCTCCCCACCCGTGGGCGGCCAGACCGACCGGCAGCCGGGTGGCCACGGTGAGCGCTCCGCCGCGGTCGAAGGCGAGCACGTGGTCGGCAGCCGGGCCCTCGGCCGGGACTGCGGCGTACGTCGTGAACCGCTCGGGCTGGGTCCGGCGCAGGGTCAGCGCGAGCTGGGTGACCAGGAGCTTGGCGTGACCGTGGTCGTCGGGGGCGGGTGTCAGCACCGGTCGTTCGCCGGTGAGCAACCGGTCGAGCACCGCGCGGCGCTCGGCCCACCGGACGAGCCGCCGGTTGTCGGGATCGACCAGGGTGAGCGCCCACAGCTCCGAGCCCTGGTAGACGTCCGGGATCCCCGGGACGGTGAGGGCCAGCAGCTTGGCGGACAGCGAGTTGCTCCATCCGGGACCCGCCAAACGGGCGACCAGGTCGTCGAGGACCCGCCCGACGTCAGGGTCGTCGTAGGCCGCGTCGACGGCGTCGTGCACGGCCTTCTCGTACGTCGCGTCCACGTCGGTCCACGTGGTGCGGTCTCCGGCCTCGCGCATCGCCTTCTCCGCGTAGGCGTGGATTCGCTCCCGGTCGGCCGGCCAGCAGCCGACGACCGCCTGCCAGAGGACGTTGCCGAAACCGGGGTCGGGCAGCGGCGCGAGATCGAGGAGCCGGTCGAGGGTCTCCACCCAGAGGTCGGGGCGCTCGGCGAGCACGGCGATCCGCGCCCGGACGTCCTCGCTGCGCTTGGTGTCGTGGGTGGTGGTGGCGGTCAGCGCATGCGGGCGGGTGCGCTGACGCTCGGCCATCCGTTCGTGGAACTCGCGGACGCACACCGAGAACTCGCTCGGGTCGCCGCCGACCTCGTTGAGGGAGAGGAGCCGGCCGAAGCGGTAGAACGCGTTGTCCTCCACGCCCTTGGCCATCACGGCGCCGCTGGTCTGTTGGAAGCGCAGGGCGGCGGGGTGCGCGGGGTCGCTCAGCACCGGCTCGAGAGCCTCGAGGGCGAGCATCAGGTCCGGCCGTCGGCGCTGGGCCTCGGCGAACGCGGCGGTCAGGTCGGCGCGACCCTCGGGCAGGTAGGAGCGGTAGGTCGGGAAGCACCCGAGCAGCTCGGCAAGGGCGTCGGTCACAGCAGCGTCGCCGACACCGATCTCGCGGGTGAGCCGGCCGATCTCTGCTGCGAACGTCTGGTCGGCGACGGCGCGCTTGCGGTCGTGCACCAGGTCGGCCCAGTCGACCGCCTCGCCGCGCAGCCGGGCCTCGAGAGCGGTCAGCGGCTCCCGTCCCGCCGGGTCGGTGAGCACGCGGTCGATCTCACCCAGCACGTCGTACCCGGTCGTGCCGGCGGTGGCCCAGGAGGTGGGGAGCACCTCGCCGGGCTCCAGGATCTTCTCGACCACGACGTAGGCGCCGTCGGTGAGGTCGCGCAGCGCGTCGAGGTAGGACGCGGGGTCTCGCAGGCCGTCGGGGTGGTCGATGCGCAGCCCGTCGACGAGCCCCTCGGCGAACCAGCGCGCGACCTCGGCGTGCGACTCCGCGAACACCCGTGGGTCCTCCACGCGTAGCCCGGCGAGGGTGGTGATGGAGAAGAAGCGGCGGTAGTTCAGCTCCCGGTCGCCTCGGCGCCACGAGACCAGCTCGTAGTGCTGCCGCGCGTGCACCGCATCGGCGCCGCCGCTGGCACCGCTGGATGAGGAAGGCGCGTCAGCGTCGGGGTCGGCGTCGCGAGCACCGCTGGTTGAGGAAGGCGCTCTGGCGCCTGTCTCGAAACCACCGGTGCCGGTGCCCTCCGCGAGCGGGAGGCGGAGGTCGTGGTAGCACAGCGCGCCGTCCGCGACCGCCAGGTGGGCGATCCGGCCGTCGGGGAGCAGGTCGTCGTCGGCGACGACCGGCAGCAGGATCCGGCCGTCGTTGGCCTCCCAGTCGACGTCGAACGCGTCGGCGTACGCCGAGGCCCGGCCGTGGCGCAGGAGGTCGCACCACCAGGGGTTCTCCGTCGGGGTCGCGACGCCCATGTGGTTGGGCACGATGTCGACCAGGACGCCCATCCCGAGCCGGCGGGCCTCGGCCGACAGCGCCTCCAGGCCCGCGCGGCCACCCCGAGCCGGGTCGACCACGGTGGGGTCGACGACGTCGTAGCCGTGCTCGGAGCCGGGCTCGGCCCGCAGCAGCGGCGAGAGGTAGACCCAGTCGACGCCGAGGTCGTGCAGGTAGGCGACGCTGCGCGCCGCGTCGTACAGGTCGAACGACTCGGTGACCTGCAGGCGGTAGGTGCTGGCCGGGATCCTCACGTGGCAGGGGCACCCAGCGGGCTGCGGACCATGGCCGTCACCGCGAGCCGTTGCTGCGGCTGACCGAGGCGGCGACCGACGCCGAGGCCGAGGCGTCCTGTTGCTCCTCCTGCACGGAGTGCTCCCGCAGCACCAGCACGCTCCGGCCGGCGAGCTTGCCGGTGGCGCCGGCGTTCATCGCGCCGCGGCGGCGCCGGACCTCGCCGGTGTCGATGACGACGTCCCAGGCCTTGGAGTACTCCTCGGGCGGCAGCTTGAGGGTGACCGGGTCGGCGCCGGCGTTGAAGTAGAGCAGGAAGTGGTCGTCGACCACGTCCTGGCCGCGGATGTCGGCGCCCTGGATGCCCTGGCCGTTGAGGTACATGCCGAGTGACTGCGCGCCGGGTGCGGTCCAGTCGCCGTCCTCCATCGGCCGGCCGTCCGGGTGCAGCCAGACGATGTCGTTGAGGCGGTCGCCCTCGCCGGTGCGGACCGTCGTACCGGTGAAGAAGCGGCGGCGGCGGAACGTCGGGTGGTCGCGCCGGAGCCGGGCCAGCGTCGCGGTGAACTCCACCAGCGGCTCGTCGACGGCGTCCCAGTGCATCCAGGCGATCTCGGAGTCCTGGGCGTAGGTGTTGTTGTTGCCGTCCTGGGTGCGCCCGGCCTCGTCGCCGTGCAGCAGCATCGGCACGCCCTGGCTGAGGAGCAGGGTGGTGAGGAGGTTCCGCTGCTGGCGAGCACGCAGGGCGAGGATCTCCGGGTCGTCGGTCGGGCCCTCGACGCCGCAGTTCCACGAGCGGTTGTGGCTCTCGCCGTCGTTGTTGTCCTCGCCGTTGGCGTCGTTGTGCTTGTCGTTGTAGGACACCAGGTCGCGGAGCGTGAAGCCGTCGTGGGCGGTCACGAAGTTGATGCTGGCGACGGGGCGGCGGCCGGACTGCTCGTAGAGGTCGGAGGAGCCGGACAGCCGGCTCGGCGAACTCACCGAGCGACGGCTCGCCGCGCCAGAAGTCACGGACGGTGTCGCGGAACTTGCCGTTCCACTCCGTCCACTGCGGCGGGAACCCGCCCACCTGGTAGCCGCCGGGCCCGACGTCCCACGGCTCGGCGATGAGCTTCACCTGCGAGACGACCGGGTCCTGCTGCACGAGCTCGAAGAACGTCGAGAGCCGGTCGACGTCGTAGAACTCGCGCGCCAGCGCCGAGGCGAGGTCGAAGCGGAACCCGTCGACGTGCATCTCGGTGACCCAGTAGCGCAGGGAGTCCATGATCAGCTGGAGCGAGTGGGGATGCCGGACGTTGAGGCTGTTGCCGGTGCCGGTGTAGTCCATGTAGTAGCGCGCGTCGTCGTCGACCAGCCGGTAGTACGCCGGGTTGTCCAGGCCCTTGAAGCTCAGCGTCGGGCCCAGGTGGTTGCCCTCGGCGGTGTGGTTGTAGACCACGTCGAGGATCACCTCGATGCCGGCGGCATGCATCGCCCGCACCATCGACTTGAACTCCTGCACCTGCTGGCCGAGCTGCCCAGCGGCGGCGTAGTCGGCCTGCGGAGCCAGGAAGCCGAGGGTGTTGTAGCCCCAGTAGTTGCGCAGCCCCTTCTCGACCAGCGTGCTGTCCTGCACGAACTGGTGGACGGGCATCAGCTCGATCGCGGTGACCCCGAGGCGGTCGAGGTGGCTGATCACGCTGGGATGGGCGAGCCCGGCGTAGGTGCCGCGGAGGTCCTGCGGGATGTCCGGGTGGAGCTCGGTGAGGCCCTTGACGTGCGCCTCGTAGATCAGCGACTCGTTGTACGGCGTGTTCGGGCGCCGGTCGCCCTCCCAGTCGAAGAACGGGGTGATCACGACGCTCAGCATCATGCTCTGCCCGGAGTCGTCGTCGTTGCGCGAGTCGGGGTCTCCGAACTCGTAGCCGAACATCGACTGGTCCCAGGCGATGTCGCCGACCGTGGCCTTGGCGTAGGGGTCGAGCAGGAGCTTGGCCGGGTTGCAGCGCAGCCCCTTCGTGGGGTCGTAGGGGCCGTGGACGCGGTAGCCGTAGCGCTGGCCGGGCTGCAGGTTGGGCAGGTAGCAGTGCCACACGAACGCGTCGACCTCGAGCATCGCGACCCGGGTCTCCTGGCGCGCGTCGTCGAAGAGGCACAGCTCGACCTGCTCGGCGACCTCGCTGAAGACCGCGAAGTTGGTGCCGACCCCGTCGAACGTCGCGCCCAGCGGGTAGGCGCTACCGGGCCAGACCTCCATGAGTGCCTCCTGGTCGCTGCGCCGGTCGTCGGCCGGCAGTCGGCCGGTGGTCGTCTCACTCGGCAGGTCTGATCTCATCACAGTCCTCCGTACCCACGAACCGGTGGCCGCTCGCCGGTCAGGGGCGTGACGGTGCGCACTACCGTGGCCGCGTGTCGCCGCGCCTCGTCGTCCTCACCGGCGCCGGGGTGTCGGCCGAGAGCGGGCTGCCGACGTTCCGCGACGCCGACGGCCTGTGGGAGGGCCACCGGCCCGAGGACGTAGCCACCCCGAGCGCCTACGCGCGCGACCCCGGCCTGGTGCACGCCTTCTACGACGAACGTCGCGCCGCCCTCCACACCGTGGAGCCCAACGCCGCGCACCGGGCGCTGGCCCGGCTCGAGGCAGCCGTGGGCGACGACCTGCTGCTGGTGACCCAGAACGTCGACGACCTCCACGAGCGCGGCGGCTTCGCTGCGGGTGCTGCACCTGCACGGCGAGCTTCGACGGGCGCGCTGCCGGACCTGCGGCCACCGGCCGGAGTGGAGCGGTCCCCTCGGCGCTCAGCCGCCGTGCCCGTCGTGCGGGGCGCCCGACCTGCGTCCCGATGTCGTCTGGTTCGGCGAGGTCCCCTACCTGCTCGACGAGGTCTACGCCGCCCTCGAGCAGGCCGAGGTCTTCTGCGCGGTCGGGACCTCGAGCGTGGTCTACCCGGCGGCCGGCTTCGGCAGCCACGCGTCGTCGTACGGCGCCCGGACGGTCGAGCTCAACCTGGCCCGTAGCGAGGCGGGCCCGTGGTTCGACGACGTACGCCATGGCCCGGCCACCGTGCTCGTCCCCGCCTGGGTGGACGAGGTGGTGGGGTCGGCTTCCCACTAACTGGCATACAGACCGCACTTCGGCCGGCCCCGGAATGCCGGTCTGTATGCCAGTTAGTTGCGAAGGGCCCCCCACGTCCTGGCCCACGGACGACAGCTCCTGCGCCCGCGGATCGGTCGTCTCTGGGCCAGAAAGTGGAGACCGGCCGCCCTCAGATCTCCTGCGGCTGGGTGAAGAAGTGGTGGGGGTCGTAGGCCTTCCGGACCTCGGTGAGGCGGGAGGCGTTGGCGCCGAAGTACGCCGACAGGTAGCTCGGCACGGACGTGTCGGCGTAGTTGACGTAGGCACCGTTGCCCCACGACCCCGTCATCGCGCTGCGGAAGCCGCGGACGTAGGAGGTCGCCGGCGTCGCCGGGCCGGAGGTGTAGGTCGCGGTGTACTGCACCGTGGCCAGCGCGCCGCGGTGACCCCATGCCGTGTCGCCACCCCCCACGTCGTCGACCACACCGCCGAGGGCGTCGATCGAGAGGCCGGCCTCCTTCAGCCCGGAGCCCTGGGCAGCCCGCACGTGGTGGAGCAGCGTCGACATGTCGGCGCGGGCCGTGGTGACGACGTGGGAGGTGGCCGCGAACGCCTCGCGCTGGAGCGACCCGCCCGGTCCGGTATGGCACTGGCTGACGGGGAAGGAGGCGCAGCCGGCATAGGTGAGCATCGTCGAGAGATAGCTCGCGGTGCTGCGCGAGTCGGTCGTGGGGGCCGGCACGTGGGACAGCAGGGGCGCGAGCGCCGCGCTCATCCCCGACGCCGGACCGGTCCACGTCGCCGACATGAACAGCACCGGCCCGGACGTGTGGGTGGCGCCGCCGAGGAGCTTGAGGGTCGCCCAGAGGCGCGGGTCGGCATGGGGCACGCTGCGCAGGAACTGCTGCACGACCTGGGCCGCCGCCGAGAACGGCCACTGCACGTAGGCCCGGGTGATCGTCGGGGCGGCGAAGGTGCGGAACGTGAACGACGTGACGACGCCGAGGTGACCGCCGCCGCCCCCGCGCAGCGCCCAGAACAGGTCGGGCTCCGACTGCGCGCTCGCGGTGACGATCCTGCCGTCGGCGAGCACGACCCGCATCGAGGTGACCTGGTCGGAGGTGAGCCCGTGCGTGCGGGTGAGCACGCCGACGCCTCCGCCCTGGGTGAGCCCGGCGACGCCGACGGTGGGGCAGGAGCCGCCGGCGATGGCGCGGCCGCGCGTGCCCAGCGCGTCGTACACCTGCACCAGGGAGGCGCCGGCGCCGACCTTCGCCGTCGTACCACTCAGGCTGACGCGATGGAGTGGCCGCACGTCGACCACGAGCGCGCCGTCGCCGGCCGACCAGCCCGGGTAGCTGTGTCCGCCCGACCGGATCGCCACCTTGATGCCGTGCTGCTGCGCGAAGGCGAACGCGGTGGCGACGTCGGAGGCACCGGCCACGGAGAGCACGGCGAGCGGACGGGCGCCGTCGTAGCGAGGGTTCTGGGTGAGCCGCACGACGCCGTACGACGAGGAGCCGGGGCGGGCGAGCGTGCCCTGGACGTGCTGGGCGAGGCTGCGCCAGTCGGAGGCGCTCGGCCCGCCCGCCGACGCGCGGCTGAGGTGGGCCGAGCCCGTCGACCCCGGCGACACCGGGGGGGCGGGGCTGTCCTGCGGCAGCGATGCGTTGTCGGGCGCGCACGCGGCCACGACGCCGGCCACGCCGCCCAACAGGACCCCGCGCCGGGCTGCCCGGATCTCCATGGACCCAAGAGTAGGCAGGGAGCCGCGCCGTCCACCTTCGACGGACCGCCTGCGCGCGCCGCGACGGCCGTGGTGGGATGGACCTCCGCTCGAGAGCGCTCGGGCGGGAAGGAGGAGCGAGAACGTGACGACGACGAGGACGGCCGGCCTCCTGGCCGCCGCTGTCGTGCTGCTGGCGGGCTGTGGCGGTGGGGGCAACGACTTCGCCAACCAGCCCCCGAAGGACATCGCCAAGGCGGCCGCCGCCGACATGAAGGACCTCACGTCCCTGCGGATGCAGGGCGACCTGACCACGAGCGGGCAGAAGATCGGCGTCGACATGCAGATCACGACCTCCGGTGACTGCCAGGGCACGATCACCGTGGCCGACGGCTCGGCGCGGCTCGTCTCGAGCGGCGGGCATGCCTACATGAAGCCCGACAAGGCGTTCTGGGAGAGCCAGGCTCCGGGTCAGGCGGCGCAGATCGAGGCGGTGGTCGGCGACAAGTGGGTCGTGATCCCGTCGGCGAGCGGGCTCGACTCGGCGTGCGACCTCAACCAGCTGCTGGACGGGATCAGCAAGCCGAGCGCCGACCCGAGCGACGCCCCGTCCACAGCGTCGTCCGACTCGGTCGACGGCCAGGACGCCGTCAAGCTCACCAGCAAGGACCGCAGCGGGAAGCCCGTCACGGCCTGGGTGGCGACCGACTCCCCGCACTACGTCCTGCAGATGCAGGTGACCCAGGGCGACCAGCCCGGCACCATCACCTTCAGCGACTTCGACAAGTCGGTGACGATCCAGGCGCCGCCGTCCGACCAGACGATCGACCTGAGCAAGCTCGGCGGGTGAGCGTCCTCGGCTTGCAGGTCTCGGCACCCCTGAGGAGGATCAAGGGGTGAGCATGGAGATCGGGACCGACGACAACCCCCAGCACTGGCACGAGGAGATCGGCAACGACGTCGGCAACCGCCTCAACTGGCTGCGGGCCGGCGTCCTCGGCGCCAACGACGGCATCGTCTCGACGGCCGGCATCGTGATGGGTGTGGCGGGCGCGACGTCCGAGCGGACGCCCGTGCTCGTCGCGGGCATCGCCGGACTGGTGGCGGGCGCCCTGAGCATGGGCGCCGGTGAGTACGTCTCGGTCAGCACCCAGAAGGACTCCGAGAAGTCGATGCTCGCGCTCGAGGCCGAGGAGCTCGAGAAGATGCCCGAGACCGAGCTCCGCGAGCTGACCAAGATGTACGAGCGCAAGGGGCTCAGCCGCGAGACCGCGAAGAAGGTCGCCCAGGAGCTCACCGCCCACGACGCCCTTGCGGCGCACGCGGACATCGAGTTCGGCATCGACCCGGACAACCTGACCAACCCGTTGCACGCGGCGTTCGCGTCGACGGTGGCTTTCACGGTCGGCGCGCTCCTGCCGCTGCTGGTGATCACGCTGAGCCCGGTGCAGGTCCGCATCTGGGCGACCGTGGTCACGGTTGCCGTCGCGCTGGCGGTGGCCGGCGTCGTCAGCGCCCGGCTCGGCTACAGCCCGTGGCGCAAGGCCGTGCTCCGCAACGTCGGCGGCGGCCTGATCGCGATGGGCGTCACCTATGCCGTGGGTGCGCTGGTCGGGACGCACCTCTGAGCGTGGCCTTCCTGCCCGAGGGCCGATGACGCGGATGTTCGTGGCGGTGACCCCGCCCGTCGAGGCGGTCGAGCACCTCGACGCCTTCTTGGAGGTACGCCGCGCTGCCGGGCCGTTCCGCTGGGCGCCGGCCGAGCACCTGCACCTGACCCTGGCCTTCCTCGCCGACGTGCCCGAGCGGAAGCTCGACGACCTCGTCGAGCGGCTGGGGCGGGCGGCCACGCGCCGTAGCGCCTTCGAGACGGCGGTGGCCGGCGGCGGCGCATTCCCGAACGTGACCCGGGCCAAGGTGCTCTGGGCCGGCCTCGACCTCGACGAGGCGGGCCGCACCGAGCTCTCCCGGGCGGCCACCGGAGCCCGGGCGGCCGCCAACCGGGCCGGCGTACCGGTCGACGGGCAGCGGTTCCGCCCCCACCTGACCCTGGCCCGGCTCGGCCACCCCGACGACGTGACCGGCTGGGTCCGGCTGCTCGACACCTACCGCGGTCCGGCCTGGACCGTCTCCCACCTCGCCCTCGTGGCGTCGTACCTCGGTGAGGGCCCCCGCGGGCGCCCCCGCCACGAGCTGCTCGACACCTTCCCCCTCTCCCGCTAGTCCGTGACAAACGTCAGGCGCCCCGAGCGTGGGTCGGGCTGACGAACGTCACGGACTACCGGAGGCGGTGCTGCGGAGATCACCTCAGCGGAAGGACCAGAGACCCGTGTGTCGCGTGGGGGTCGTGCCCTAGGTTCGGGGCCGTGACGTTTTCCCCACGACCAGCTCCAGCCGTCCCTCGTCGTTCCCACGCCGACCCCGACAGGGGAGGCGCCGCATGAGGATCGCAGTCGCGAAGGAGACCCGCGAGGGCGAAGCAAGGGTCGCGATGGTGCCCGACCTGGTCGGCAAGCTCACCGGTCTCGGGTACGACGTCGCGGTCGAGCCCGGCGCGGGGAGACACGCGCTGATCACCGACGAGGAGTACGCCGAGGCAGGCGCGACGCTCGACGCGAGCGCGCTCGAGACGGCCGAGCTCGTCGTGTCGGTGCAGCCCCTCGACGCGGCCAACATCCGCCGGCTCCAGCGGGGGGCGACGACGATCTCGTTCCTGCCGACGATGACCGAGCAGGCGACGGTCGTCGAGCTGCGCGACGCGGGGGTCACCGCGCACGCCGTGGAGCTGATCCCGCGCATCTCGCGCGCCCAGTCGATGGACGCGCTGAGCTCCCAGGCGCTGGTCAGCGGCTACCGTTGCGCGATCGTCGCGGCCGGGATGCTGCGCCGGTTCTTCCCCCTCAACATGACCGCGGCCGGCACCGTCCAGGCCGCCGAGGTCGTCGTCCTCGGAGCCGGCGTCGCCGGCCTGCAGGCGATCGCGACGGCCAAGCGCCTCGGCGCGATCGTCCGGGCCTACGACGTGCGGGCGGCTGCCGCCGAGGAGATCCGGTCGATGGGTGCCAAGTCCATCGACCTCGACCTCGACACCCTCGAAGGGTCCGGCGGCTACGCCCGCGAGATGACCGAGGACCGCGCGGCCCGGCAGCGCGAGCTGCTCACCCCGTTCATCGCCAAGGCCGACGCGCTGATCACCACCGCCGCGGTGCCCGGTCGTCCGGCGCCGATGCTGGTGACCCGCGAGATGGTCGAGCAGATGAAGCCCGGCTCGGTCGTGGTCGACCTGGCCGCCGAGAGCGGCGGCAACGTCGAGGGCTCGGTCGCCGGCGAGGTGGTCCGCATCGGCAACGCCCAGGTCTGGGGCGGGCGCAACGTGCCGAGCCAGATGCCCGGCCCGGCCTCCAAGCTCTACGCCCAGAACGTCGTCAACCTGGTCACCTTGATGACCGGCAAGGACGAGGGCGGCCAGGCCGTCTTCGCCCCCGACTACGCCGACGAGATCCTCTCCGGCAGCTGCGTCACCCAGGGTGGCGCGATCGTCCACCAGCCGACCCGCGAGGCGATCGAGGGCGCGCCGGCGGAGACAGCCCCGAGCCGCGCGGACGCCGCGCCCGCGGACGCCGCCCCCGAGAACGTCGTACCGCCCGAACCGCCGCCGGCGGCCGCCCCCGACGAACAGCTCGACCTGCCCTACGACCAGGAGGCCGACCAGTGACCCTCGACACCGGAGTCGTCTGGCTGACGATCTTCGTGCTCAGCGTCTTCGTCGGGATCGAGGTGATCTCGAAGGTGTCCTCGACGCTGCACACGCCGTTGATGTCGGGCGCCAACGCCATCCACGGGATCATCCTGCTCGGCGCGATCATCGTGACCGGCACCACCGACAACACCGTCGCGGTGATCGTCGGCCTGGTCGCGGTCGTGCTCGCAGCGGTCAACATGGTCGGTGGCTTCGTGGTCACCGACCGGATGCTGCAGATGTTCACGCGCAAGAAGGCGCCGGCCAAGGCGCTCCAGGACGGCCAGAAGGACGGGACCGTCTGATGCCGACCTGGATCCAGCTGGTCTTCCTGGCCTGCGGTGTCTGCTTCATCCTGGCCCTCAAGGGCCTGTCCGGCCCCAAGACGGCTCGCAACGGCAACCTGCTCGGCGCCGCCGCGGCCGGTCATCGCCTGCCTGATGCCGTTCTTCTGGCCCGAGCTCCACCTCCACCACGACCCGCTGATCATCGGCGCGATCGCGATCGGCACCGTCGTCGGCGTCTACGGCGCGCGCACGGTGCAGATGACGCAGATGCCGCAGATGGTGGCGCTGTTCAACGGCGTCGGTGGCGGCGCGGCCGCGCTGGTCGCGCTGCTGGAGCTCAACCAGGTGATCGACGCCGGTGGTCACGACTCGTGGTTCAACCTCGCTGCGACGGGGTTCACGATCTTCGTCGGCGCGGTGTCCTTCGCCGGCTCCCTGATCACCTTCGGCAAGCTCCAGGAGCTGATGACCTCGCGGCCGGTCGTCTTCCCGGGCCTGCCGATCATCTTCGGCGCCGCCATCCTCGGCCTCCCTCGCGCTCGCGGTGATGCTGGTCGACGACCCGCGGATGTGGGTCGGGATCGTGCTCGGGCTGCTCGGGCTGCTGGTCGGCGTGCTCCTCGTGCTGCCGGTCGGCGGTGCCGACGTACCGATCGTGATCTCGCTCCTGAACGCGTTCACCGGCCTGACCGTCGCGGCCAGCGGCTACGTGCTCTCCAACGTCCTGCTCCTGGTGGCCGGCACGCTGGTCGGCTCGTCCGGAACGTTCCTGACCCTGCTGATGGCCCGCGCCATGGGCCGGTCGGTGACCAACATCCTCTTCGGGGCGCTCAAGGGCGGCTCCACCCTCGGTGGTGGCCAGGCCAGCGACCGGCCGGTCCGGAGCGTCACGCCCGAGGACGCCGCGATCATGCTGGCCTACGCCGACCGTGTGATCATCGTGCCCGGCTACGGCCTCGCGGTCGCCCAGGCCCAGCACTCCCTGCGGGAGCTGGTCGACGTGCTCAGCGCGCGCGGCGTCGACGTCGACTACGCGATCCACCCGGTCGCGGGTCGCATGCCCGGGCACATGAACGTCCTCCTCGCCGAGGCCCAGGTGCCCTACGAGCAGCTGCGGGAGATGGACGAGATCAACGGCGACTTCAAGGATGCCGACGTGGTCCTGGTCGTGGGCGCCAACGACGTGGTCAACCCGGCGGCCAAGACCACGCCCGACGCCCCGATCTACGGCATGCCGATCCTGAACGCCGACCAGGCCAAGCAGGTCATCTTCATGAAGCGCTCGATGCGTCCCGGGTTCGCCGGGATCGAGAACGAGCTGCTCTTCGACGAGAAGACCTCGCTGCTCTTCGGCGACGCCAAGGACTCGATGGGCAAGCTGCTGAACGCGGTCAAGGCTACCCGCCCGGATCCCTGCGGTTGGTGACCAACGGCGGGGTCGGTCGTTGGGCAGGCATGAGCCATGACGACGACGAGCCGCTGCTGCGGCCCGACGGACATCGCTACGAGCAGCAGGAGTCACGGGAGACCACCGTCAGCAAGGAGGTCGTCTACGCCGTCCTCGGGCTGCTGGTGGTCGTCCTCGCGGTGCTGATCGCGACCGGGACGGTGCCGATCTTCCCCGGGTGAGAACCGTCCGGTGAGGGTCGCCGGCTGAGGCCTGTCGGCTGGTGGCTGTCGAGGCGCGGTGGCTAGTGCGCCAGGCCGTACAGCCGGTCGCCCGCGTCGCCGAGGCCCGGGACGATGTAGCCCTTCTCGTTGAGCCGCTCGTCCATCGCCGCGGTGACGACCGTGACCGGGACGTCGAGCCCCTCCAGGCCCTCCTCGAGCCGGGCGCACCCCTCGGGGGCGACGAGCAGGCAGATCGCGGTGATGTGGTCGGCCCCGCGGTCGGTGAGGAACCGGATCGCCGCCGCCAGGGTGCCGCCGGTGGCCAGCATCGGGTCCAGGACGTAGCACTGGCGGCCGGCCAGGTTCTCCGGCAGCCGCTCGGCGTAAGTCGACGCCTCGAGCGTCTCCTCGTTGCGCATCATCCCGAGGAAGCCGACCTCCGCGGTCGGCAGCAGCTTCATCATCCCCTCGAGCATCCCGAGCCCGGCGCGCAGGATCGGCACGACCATCGGCTGCGGCTCGGAGAGCCGTACGCCGGTCGTGGGCGCCACCGGCGTGACGATGTCGTAGGGCTCGACGCGGACGTCGCGGGTGGCCTCGTAGGCCAGCAGCGTGACCAGCTGGTCCACCAGGCGCCGGAAGGTCGCCGAGTCGGTGCCCACGTCGCGCAGGGCGGTGAGCTTGTGGGCGACGAGCGGATGGTCCACGACGATCGTGCGCATGCTCGGAACCCTAGTGGTTGCTGGGAGTTCGCCCACACCGGAGGGATCGGAGGGGGAACAGGGTTGGCAGGTCAGGGGGCCTCTGTCACCCTGGAGGGGTCCCTGCTCTCGGAGTCGGATCGGAGGTAGTCATGAGCGAGCAGATCGAAGGCGTCGACTTCGCGCTGGCTGTCTACCGCGAAGAGGGCGAGTGGCAGGTCGTCGAGATCGCCCACGCCCTGCTGACCGACGTCCCGAGCCTGGCGCACGCCCTGCGCAGGTTCCCCGGAGACGGCGGTGCGATCGGCCTGGTCGCCATCGACGAAGACTTCTTCGTGGTCGTCCGCGTCGCCGGACCGTCGGTGCGCATCCTGCTCAGCGACATCACCGCCGCCGACGAGTGGGAGCTGGCCCGGTCGGCCGTCCAGGAGCTCGGTCTCCCCGAGCCGGAGGACGACGACGACCAGGTGCCCGCCGGCGACCTCGACATCCTCGGCGACCTGGGCATGAGCGCCATGGACATGGCCGTCCTCCTCGACGACTTCGACCTCTACCCCGACGAGATGCTCTCCGACGTCGCTCGCAGGGCCGGCTTCGGCCCCCTGTTCGACAAGGCCGTCGGCCTCACCTCTGCGTGACCGAGCCCGAGCGGTCCGGCGGCCCCGTCGCGACGCCGTACGACGACGCCATGCGCGCTGCGCTCGTCGAGGCCGGCCTGGCCGCTCGAGTCCGCCGACGTACCGATCGGTGCCGTCGTGCTCGATCCGAGCGGCGAGGTGATCGGGCGCGGCCACAACGTCCGCGAGCGCGACGGCGACCCGACCGGCCACGCCGAGCTGGTCGCCCTCCGCACCGCCGCCTCCGCGGTCGGCGAGTGGCGCCTCACCGGCTGCACGCTCGTGGTCACCCTCGAGCCGTGCACGATGTGCGCCGGCGCGGTAGTCCTGTCGCGGCTCGACCGACTCGTCTTCGGTGCCTACGACGCCAAGGCGGGCGCCGTCGGCTCGCTGTGGGACGTGGTCCGCGACCGCCGCCTCAACCACCGTCCGGAGGTGGTCGGCGGGGTGCTCGCCGACGAGTGCGCCGGGCTGATGGACGATTTCTTCGCCCACCAACGCCTCGGGTAGCCTCTCCCGCGGTGGCGTGTCCGAGCGGCCTAAGGAGCACGCCTCGAAAGCGTGTGTGGGTGCAAGCCCACCGTGGGTTCAAATCCCACCGCCACCGCCAACCAATGGGGCTTCGGACGAGAGTCCGTGAAGCCGCAGACAGCAAGTCGCTGAGACGCCGTCCCGCTCCTGTGGTTCGCAGGGCGGCGTCTCAGGCTCAGGGGTCCTGCCACAGCCCTCTGGATCGCGTTCATCACGGTCGGGATCGCAGGGCAGGCATCGACCGGAATCGACACCGCCACCAGCGTCATCCGGGCTGACCCGTCGCTCCTGAGCGCCGTTCGAAACGACAGCTCCTATGCCGCCGTCCGCAGGACAGTCACGCCCTTGTGGGCGCGTGGCAACCAGGTTCTCCTTCTTCGCCGGTCTGATCGGGCTTTCACCGTTCGTAGGGTGAGTGGGACGCGGACGAACGTGCCAACGTGCCCGAAGGAGGAGTCATGACGGAGTACCTCATCGCGTTCAACGACGAATGGGTGCCCGACTACACGGAACGGGAGATGGCCCAGAGGTCCGAGGCGGTGCAGGCGTTGCGGGCAGAGATGAAGGCGGCGGGCGTCTACGTCTTCCTAGGAGGCTTGGACGACTCCATGCCGGTGTTCAGCGTGGATGCTTCCAGCGGTGCGCCTGTCTTCACCGATGGCCCTTACACCGAAACCAAAGAACACCTCGGAGGCTTCACGATCGTGGATGTGGCCGACGAACAGGAGGCGCGAATGTGGGCAGGAAAGTGCCGCGACCGCTTGCGGCTGGCCGCAAGAGGTGCGGAGCTTCCAAGTTCCGCGGCAACGTTCGGAGCGTTAGCACCGAGTCGAAGGCTCCCTCTCTCAACCGATGTGAGGAGCCGTTCAACCACGCGCCGAACCCGCTCGGGCAAGCGCCTTCGTCCTGGTCGTGACCAACCAGAAATCACCCCGAGAAGTTGCCGAGGAATGTCCCGAGCTGCCCGTTGAAGAAGAGATGGTCCAGCTCCTGGGCGGCCAGGAGAGACACGAGCGCAAGGTAGATCATCATCAGCACCAGACCCCAGTTCGCCATGCTCGACGAGCGATCACCGGGCCAGAACGCCACCGGGGCCTCCCCTTCCTGCGCATTGAGGAAAATGACCAGGCGGATAGCAAGAAACACCACGGGGAGACCCGTCAACACGATCGTGCCGATCCCAGCGCCCCGGGCATCGCCCGCAGACAGCAAGCCGCGATACGTTGCAAAGAGGCAGCACAGCGCCCAGACAACGCCTGCGGTGACTTTCGCGAACGGGAGCGGGCGGCTTCGGTCAGCGCGCCCACTCTCTTGAGTCATTGCCATGTTCTCCACCCCCCGGTCGAACGCTTTCGCTGTCCACCAACGGTATTCACCTGGCGATCCCCGGACCGTTGTCCCTGTGACACAACTCGAAGATCGTTCCTATGCCGCGATCTGTGCGCGGTTCCAGGCGATGAGCGGTCACCCGGATGACATCATTCGCTCTGTGACGGGCGCCCGAGACGAGACCGGCGTCCACGGCTGGTTCTCTCGCCTCTTCCGGCGTCTGTTCCACACGCCGGACCACCCTGATCGAGGCTTCTATCGCGCAGTTGCCGCGATGTTCGGCGTAGGGCTCATCTCGTTGGCTCTGGGCCTCTTGGCCGTGATGGATCCGCACGCCGTCGGACCCGTCCGCTCCGGATGGCGACTCGGCGCGGGGATCTTCATCGGACCCATGTTCATGGTCTTCGGCGTGGGTGCACTCGTCAGCAGATGGCGGCGGGGTTCACAGGCACCCGGTCGCCACGCTCAGGACTAGGCAAGCGCCTCCACGCCGCTTACCGGCGCACTCTCAGCAGCCGGTGAGCGGTCGTCCACCGATAGCCGACCTTGTCTTCGAGGTCGGTCACGGACGCGCTCAGCGCTTCATGTCTGGGCGATGGCATGCAGAGGGTGTTGACGCGGACGGCCACGTCAGCACGGCCCGCGGTTGATGTGGGGCCGAGCTCAGGCAGTGCGCTCCTCGCCGCGCCAGGCTGACGGAGTGACGCCGGTCGACCGCTTGAATGCCCTGCTGAATGCCGCCTCGGAGCCGTAGCCGATGCGGCGTGCGACGGCGGCGACCGTGGCTCCGTCGTTGAGGAGCGAGGCCGCGAGCTCGAGACGACGGCGCGCGAGGTACTGCATCGGCGTCTGGCCGATGGCCTTGGGGAAGCGCTCTGCCAGCGCAGAGCGGGACGCCCCGACCTCGGCCGCCAGGACCGCCAGGGTCCACGGGTATGCCGGGTCGTCGTGCAGGAGCGCGAGCGCGTGGGCGGCCACGCTGTCGTCGGTTCCACGCGTCCAGGCAGCAGGTTCACCGCTGACGAGGTGCTGCCGCAGGGTCTCCAGGAACATCGACTCGCTCAGGCGTTCGCGCACCGACATGCTGCCGGCGCCGTCGACCTCCGCGAGCGCGAGCTCGACGAGCGTCGCGAGCTGCCCTTTCACCTCGCGGGCCACCAGCATCGGTGGCAACGACGCGAACAGCGGGTCGAACGGCAAGGGGTCGCAGCCGAGGAAGGCGCAGACGAGCGTCGTCTGCTGGGCTCCCGCGCCGAACGTGAACGACGGCGGCACGGCTCCCGACGCGACGCCGCGCAGCAGGTCCACGAGAGACCCCGCCTCTGGTGGGGGATTGCCGGGTGGGAGCTCGCAGGCAAGGAAGTAGGGCGCTCCGGTCGGGAACGCCACGATGTCGCCTTCGCCGAGCTGCACCGGATCGCACTCCTCGGCCGCTGCCCAGCACGAACCTTCGATGACGACGTGATACGACGCGACGTTGCGAGTCCGGCGAGCGAACGCCGGCGTCAGCTCGACGCCGAGAGGGGCACGGATCGCCGGCCAGGGCGTCGTGGTGCTGACGCGGTAATAGAGCGCACCGGTGAGCCTGATCGCGCGCAGCGCATCGGAGAGCAGATCCGGACGCATCGTCAAGGAAGCCGGATGCTCGGTCATGGAGACCCTTCGGTGCCCGCATTAGCGTCGCGGCATCCACCTCGACTCGCAAGGAGCCATCGTGACCGCGACGACAGCCAACAGCGACATCTTCTCCGATGCCTACCCCGAGCAACAGACCGAAATCCGCCGGCGTCTCGACGAGATCTGGGCAGCGTGCGCCGCCCGCGACTTCGACCTCCTCGAGTCGTTCCACGGCTACGGGCCCAAGTTCACCTCGTTCAAGGACGGCGCCCTCCGTGCGGGGGCCGACGCCAACGCCGCAGACGAGCGCGCGTTCTTCTCGATGCTCGAGCAGAACAGCGTCGACATGGCCGACTTGGCGATCAACGTCTTCGCCGACGTCGCCGTGGTGACGTTCAACGGCCGCTACAGCGGCGTCATCGGGGGCAACCCGATCTCGGCCGACCAGCAGACGACCATGGTGCTCGTCAGCGACGACGGGGCGTGGAAGATCGTGCACGAGCACATGTCTCCGATCGGATCGCCTCCGGAGCGCTGAGCCCAGGGCGAGCCACAGCATCGGCGCCCAGACCGACCCGCGGCCTGGACGAGCTCCACCTTCGACTGCCCCGCCATCGCCTGACACGGGCCGAGAAACGCACTCTCAACAGCGGTCCGGGCGCGCTCAGCCGATGAGCGGACCTCTCCGGGCTGCCGATTCTCCTGCCTGCGCTTGCGGCCATGACCGAAGTGAATCCGGTTCCCCGTTCCCGGCCTCTCGAGCGAGGCTCCGAGCGGGCCATGCTGGAAAGCATGCTCGAGTGCTACTGGGCGACTGTGGTCAACAAGGTCGCGGGGTTGACCGACGATCAGGCGTTCACGGCCGCCGTTCCACCATCAACACTCACTCCGGCGACCGTGGTCAAGCACCTATCCGGAACGGAGCGATTCTGGTTCAGCATCGACTTCGCCGCTCTCGACGTGTCGTGGCCATGGACGGACGGCGACCTGCATGGCAACTTCCGCATCGAGTCTGGCGACACCCTCGCAGGGATCGTGAAGAGCTAGCTCGACGAGTGCGAACGCTCACGTCAGGCGATCGCTCACCCCGATCTCGACGACTCCGCTCGGGGCGAAGACATCGACTTCACCCTGCGTTTCGCACTGCTGCACATGATCGAGGAAACCGCACGGCACTGCGGCATCTTGACCTGCTCCGCGAGGCGACGGATGGCGTCGCCGGCCTCTCATCGGGTCCCAGTCGCGCACGCTCATGGCCGCTCACATGAAGGCACAGCGTCCCAACGAGATGGGGTGGGAAGTTCGCTCGTGTTCGCAGGCAAACAGACGGCGCACGCAGCCTGCTGCAGGGTGGAGTGCGCCGCGGCTGTCTCCCACCTGGATGCGTTCTTTCCTGGCCATCCGGGGTGGTGGACACCAAGGGAAGTGCGAATCGTCCAGGCTGTGGAGGTGGCGGCATGATCTTCTTCGCTGGATGCGTGGCGGTCCTCGTGCTCGGGTTGGTCTATTGGTGGGTTCGATCACCCGTTGCGAGGCAACTCCGTAGGGGGCGGGGCTTCGATGGGTCGACCGTCAATCGACTGGTCGATCATCACCTGGATCGGATCCCCTACAGGAACCCCACGTGGAACGACGACGGTCGCGGCGGGTCGCGTGGATCCACCCGGGTGTCAAGACAACTCGGTGTTCGAGGGAGGCGTCGATAGGGCGAGGGCTCCAGAGGGTCGCGGGCAGTGCGGCGGAACGACCGCTCACTGGGCGAAGAGCAGTCGCCCACCTTCGAGTCAGGACGCCTCACGCGCCAGTCGTCCCGTATGCCGCCGTCCAGTGACTCCTCGCGCCGACTCGAACGGTCCCGTCCTCCCTGAGTGAGCCTGCGCTGGAGGGTCAGACGCCTCGGTCCTGTCCCCAGCCGAACCCACTCTCGGCAACGAAGTCCGCTAAGTCGGAACGCAATCGCTCTCGCCAGTCGTCGACGCCGGCCCTCACGTCGCCCGTCGCCCTGCACGACCAGATCTCTGAACTCCTCACCGACTGCGGTGAGCGACAGGGTGAGAGACCCGCCCGCCAGCTCACGGTCGAGGGACACCGTGAAGGCGGTGACCTCACCTTCCCTGAACACCGCTCGGATGGCCGGCACGACGACCTCGCTCATGGCGCCATCCAGAGTCATCACACGAGGATGCCAAGGCTCGATGTCTGGAGATGGGTGACCTGCGGGACCGGCGTCCGAGGATCAGTAGGCGTAGTAGCTGTGTCGTGCCTGCTCCTGGTGGAAGGTGATCTGCCGGTTCGTCGTCGCCGGGGTCCGCAGCTTCCCGGGCAGCGTCACCTGACACCGCGATCCGGAGCAGGCGGCGTACTGACGCCAGGTCTCGATCAGCAGGCGACGGATCTCGCGTGACTGGTCGGTCTTGAGGCTGTGCAGCTCGAGCGGGTCACGCGCGACGTCGTAGACCTCGGTCTCGCCGGTGGAGTAGCGCAGCAGGACGTAGCGACCGATCCTGATGCCGCTGGTGTTCATCCCGTGCATGAGCGCGTGGTCGACGGTGCCCCGTAGGTAGCGCCCCTCGAGCATCTGGCCCTCGAGAACCACCGGCCGCACCCAGGCGTGGTCGCCACCGGTGATGGTCGGGCGGAGGCTGTGCCCGTCTGCGTTGGGCAACGTGGTGCCGGCCCAGCTGGCGACCGTCGCGGCCAGGTCCAGCTCGGTGGCGGGGTCGTAGCGCACCCCGTGGGGGATGCCAGGCCCGGCCATGACCAGAGGCACGCGCACCGCGGGCTCGTGCAAGGTGATCTTGCCTTGACGCTTGCGGTGCTCCCCCAAGTAGTAGCCGTTGTCGGAGGTGAGCACCACGATCGTGCGGGAGGCTTGGCCGGAACGGCTCAGGGCAGCCATGGTGCGTTCGATGTGGAAGTCCAGCACGAAGAGCGCCTCAGCCCGCTGACGCGTCACGTCTCGCTCGGCTTGCTTCTCCGCAGGAGTCAGCGACTGCAGGTTGCGGATGTAGGCGGGCTTGTCGGAGACGTCGCCCTCGGCGACATGGTCGAGCGGGGTGCCGGCTCCGTGGGTGATCCACGGGTCGAACCGGTGCTTGACCCACGCGGGCCTGGCGGGGGTCGCCCAGGTCTCACGCTGCCCGGCAAAGGTCCGCGTCGGGCCGGGATCGTCACGCTCGGCGGGTCCACCGCCGTGCGGGGCGACCGGCGTCCACCAGATGAACCATGGCCTCCTGGGAGACGCACTTGCCGAACCGACGGAGGAGGTACTGCGTCTGCCCGGCGGTCACCCCGGTGGTGTACTGGCCGGGCCACGTGCGCAGCACGCCGTTCACGTTCGAGGTCAGGTGCATGTAGTTGTAGGTGTTCCCCCCGGGCCACTGCCCGCGGCGCCAGGTGCGGTCGCAGGCGCCGTACCACTGTGTCCACCCGGGCGGGACGTAGTGCAACGACGAGTGGCGAGTGCGGTAGGTGAGCTGCGAGCCGTAGCCGTTGAGGTACTTGCCGACGAGGGCCGTGCGGTAACCGGCTCGCCGAAGCCGCGTGGCCACGGTGCTCGAGTCGTCGAAGCTCCGGAAGCCGTACGGGTAGAACACGCTCATGACCCGGTGGTTGTGGGCGTACCTGCCGGTCAGGAAGCTGGCCCGTGACGGTGCGCATAGGGGATAGGTGGTGAACGAGTTGCGGAAGGTGGTCCCTCGGTCGGCGAGCAGGCGCCGGGTGGCGGGCATCCAGCGCAGGTCGTCGGCACGCATGTCGTCGGCGGTGATCACCAGCATGTTGGGACGCGCCGTCGTCCTCAAGGTGTGCACCTGTGCTGTCACCGCTGCGGCGGCTCGAGAGGGCTGCATCGAGAGCGCGAAGGGGTTGCCGGCGAGCGCCAGCGACCCGGCAGCCACGATGCCGGTCAGGGCGGTTCCGGCGCGAAGCCGGGTTCCGCCGTGGGGGCGAGGTCCGTGATCGTCGCCGCAGGAGCGGCCGGCGTCGCGGGCCCGGGAACGTGAGGGTGAGGTCCGCGTTGTCTTCATACCTTGTCGGATGGTCGGCCCGGGCTCCAGGTTCGGTCACAGGGGCTTCTTCCGCCGTAGGCTCCGGATGTGGACCTCGCCGATCTCGTCGACGCCGAGCGGCGCATCCGTCCGCACGTCCGGCGTACGCCGGTCCAGGTCGTCGAGCCGGGTGACCCGTGGCTGCCGGCCGGCGGCTGCCTGAAGCTCGAGCTGCTTCAGCACACCGGCACGTTCAAGGCCCGCGGGGCCTTCAACCGGATCCTGGCCGCTCGCGAGCGCCGCGAGCTCGATCCCGAGGTCGGCATCGTGGTGGCCTCGGGGGGCAACGCCGGGCTAGCGAACGCCTACGCAGCAGCAGCGGTCGGCGTACCGGCGACGGTGTTCGTGCCGGCCACGGTTACGCCGGCCAAGCTCCGCCGCCTCCAGGAGTACGGCGCGCTGGTCGAGGTCAGCGGGCAGGAGTACGCCGAGGCCGCCGAAGGTGCGAGGGAGCACGTGGAGCGCACCGGCGCGGTCCTGTGCCACGCCTACGACCAGCCCGAGATCTGTGCCGGGGCGGGAACGCTGGGGCTCGAGCTCCTCGAGCAGCTCGACGTCCTCGGGCAGGAGGTCGACACGGTGCTCGTGGCCGTCGGCGGTGGTGGCCTGATGGCGGGGGTCGCGACGGCGGTGGCCGCACGGGCGGCCGTCGTTGGGGTGGAGCCCGCCGCTGCCCCGACCCTGGATCACGCCCTCGCCGCCGGCGCCCCCGTCGACGTCGGCGTCTCCGGCGTTGCGGTCGACTCCCTCGGTGCCCGCCGGCTCGGCGCGATCGCCTGGGACGTCGCCAGCCGACTGGGGGTGGCCGGCGTGCTGGTCGACGACGACGCGATCCTGACTGCGCGTCGGGCGACGTGGGACCGCTACCGGCTCGTGCTCGAGGCGGGGGCGGCCGTCCCCGTGGCAGCGCTGCTGTCCGGCGCCTACCGGCCGGCCGCGGGGGAACGGGTCGCGGTCGTGCTGTGCGGAGCCAACACCGACCCCTCCGATCTCGCCTGAGCGCGTCCGCTTGAGCGATTGCTCAACCGGGCGTACCGTGCCATTGAGCGGTCGCTCAACGGCGAGACGAGGCGGATGTGGTGGAACCCGGGGAAGCGAGGCCGACGACCACTCGTGACAAGCTCCTCGGCGCCGCGGCCGACGTGCTCCGGACCGAGGGCCTGTCGGGGCTGTCGGCGCGCTCGGTCGCCGCGCGGGCAGGGGTCAACCAGGCGCTGGTGTTCTACCACTTCGGCAGCGTCTCCGAGCTGGTGGAGACGGCCCTACGGCGCTCCGCGGACCTGGCCGTCGCGACGTACCGCAACCGCTTCGACGACGTCGCCTCGTTCACCGAGCTGCTCGTGCTGGGCCGGGAGCTGCACGCCGCCGAGCGCGACCGCGGCAACGTCGCGCAGATGGCGCAGGTGATGTCGGGGGCGCTGGCCGACGACACCTTGGCTCGGGCCGGCCGGTACGCGCTGGAGCAGTGGACGCGTCAGATCGAGACCGTGCTCGGCCGGCTGCTGGCCGACAGCCCGTTGCGTGGCCTGGTCGAGCCGGCTGGTCTCGCGCGCGCGGTGGGGGCGTCGTTCCTGGGGCTGGAGCTCTATGACGGCGTCGACCCGGACGGGGCGTCGTCAGCCATGTCCGCGCTGGAGTCGTTGGGCAACCTGCTGGAGATGGTCGACGGGCTCGGCCCGGTCGGCACCCGCGCCGTCCGCAGCCAGGTCCGCAAGGCCGGCCGCATCACGACGCCGGCCAAGCGGGCCCGCTCGTGATCGGCAAGGGCGACACCGTCGCCGCCTTCGCCTGGTGGTGCCTGGCCGGCGCCGGGATGTGCGTCGGCCTGCTGGCGCTGCTCACGGTCGGCCCGCTGGTGCTGCTGGCGACCTTCATGCTGTGCGGGTTCCTGCTGTGGCGGCTGGACTTCGGCTGGGGAATGGCCGGGGTGCTCTCCGGCGCCGGGCTACCGGTGCTGTACGTCGCGTGGCTCAACCGGGGCGGGCCCGGCGAAGTGTGCCACGGCGACGCGCGCGCCATCTCCTGCACCGACGAGTGGAGCCCGTGGCCGTTCGTCGCCGTCGCCCTCCTCCTCGTGGCCGCGGGTCTGGTCGTCTTCGCCCGCGGCCGTCGTGGCTGACGCCGTTCGGGCTCGAGACGCATGGCCAAGGCGACGTAGTAGAAGGAGAGCCCCAACGCGATCACCACGCCCTCGTCCACGAACGCCGGGAGCGACTGGTGTCGCACCTGCCATCTACGCTGCCTCGGTGAGCGTCTTCGTCGAGTCCCACGGCCCCGTCACCACCGTCACCCTCGACCGGCCGGAGGTGCGCAACGCCGTCGACCGGTCGACCGCGAAGGCGCTGGCCGACGCCTTCCGAGCCTTCGACGCCGACGACTCGCAGCGCGTCGCGGTGCTGACCGGGGCCGGCGGCACCTTCTGCGCCGGGGCTGACCTCACGGCGATGGACAACCGGGTAGCGGCCGACGGAGACGGCCCGATGGGGCCGACCCGGCTGCGCCTGTCCAAGCCGGTCGTCGCCGCCGTGGAGGGGTACGCCGTGGCCGGCGGCCTCGAGCTCGCGCTCTGGTGCGACCTGCGGGTCGCCGCCGAGGACGCGACGTTCGGGGTGTTCTGCCGGCGCTGGGGCGTGCCGCTCGTCGACGGAGGCACGGTCCGGCTGCCGCGCCTGATCGGTGGCAGCCGCGCGATGGACCTCGTGCTCACCGGCCGCCCGGTCGGCACGGCCGAGGCCGAGCGGATCGGGCTGGTGAACCGCGTGGTGCCGCCCGGCACCGCCCTCGACGCGGCGCGGTCGCTTGCGGCCGAGCTCGCGGCGTACCCCCAGACCTGCCTGCGACACGACCGCCTCTCGCTGCTCGAGCAGGACGGCCTCGAGGAGAGCGCCGCGCTGGCCGGCGAGCTGCAGCACGCGCTCGCGTCGCTCGCGGACGGCGCCGCCGAGGGGGCCGCCCGGTTCGCCGGTGGCGAGGGCCGGCACGGCGCCTTCTGACTCACGTCACCCGCAACCGCTCGTCGGGGGTGGCAGGCGTCGGTCCACGCCGCGTCGGAGGTAGACCGGCGAGCCGCACAGGTCGGCGACCCGACGGTAGAACCGGTGGATCACGTGCTCGGTGAGTCCCGCGGGGTCGATGTTCCAGGCATCGAGGGGCGACGGCGTCAGCACGAACGTCGGCGCATCGGGACCGGACAGAAGCGCCCTGAGGGCTGTCAGCCGAGGGTCACGCACCCGCATCGGCAGCGTCCACAGGTAGGGGTACGCCGGGCGCAGCCGCGTCGCGTCGTACAACGAGGCTTCGCCGTAGAGCACGACCATGCTGTCGCCGGGCCGCTGCAGGTTCTTCATCCAGGCAGCCGTGCCGCCGACCCAGGTCTCGGCGGCGGGCGTGCGGCTGCGGAACGCGGTGGTGGTGCTGACCAGGCTCGAGACCACGGTGGCGGCCGCGAGGAGGGCGAGAAGCCGAGGCCGGTCCGTCGCTCCGGCAGCGCGAGCCGTGAGCATCACCGTCACGGGGACCAGCCCGAGCAGGTAGTGGGACCAGTAGTACCCGCCGCCCGCGACGCCGACCGAGGCCGAGGCGAGCATCACGAGCAGGGCCAGGCCCACGGGGTCGCGGACCAGTCGGCGGCGCAGCAGCCACAGGGAGGCGACGAGCAGAGGCAGGAGGCCGCTCACCACGGAGGCCCGGAGGAGCGCGTGCAGGCGGATCCCCTGCGACGCGGTCCGGGCGGCCAGCAGGGCCTGGCTCCCCTGGATGCGGAACCCGTAGAGCGTGTACCCGAGCGTCGATAGCCCCGGGGTCGCGGTCACTGCCCAGACCAGCAGGGCGAGCAGGGGTACCGCTGAGCCGACGAGGAGCCACCCCAGATCCTTGACGGCGTGGCGCCGTCGAGCCCCCGCCAGGACCGAGCCGAGGACCAGGGCGAGGCCGAAGACGAGCGCGTCCGCCAGGTTCTGCTTCACCATCAGGGCGCACACCGCGAGGCAGCCTCCGACCGCCAGCCAACGCCGGCGCGCGCCCGTCGAGCTGCGGTCCCCCTCCAGGAAGCAGGCCGAGGCCAGCAGGGTCAGGGGCAGTCCCACGGTCTCGGCGTTGACCTCCCGGGTGCCGAGCACCGTGTCGGCGAGCAGGGCCGCGGTGACCACGGCCGCCGTACCGGCGCCTCTCCGTCCGGCGAGGACCGAGCCCGCCCAGGCCGCAGCAGCGACCGCGACGACGACCAGCCCGAGCCCGAGCACGCGAACGGGCAGGATCCCCCCGAGGGCCGCGCAGGCGCGGAAGAACACCAGGAGCAGGGGCGGGCGGTCGACGAAGAGGTCGCCGTAGAGGAACGGTCCACCGCTGTGCCACTGACGGGCGACGACCAGCAGGCCGCCCTCGTCGGTGTAGGGGAGATCCCGGAGGAACGGCAGTCGGAGCGCGACCACGAAGAGCATCGCCGCACCCACGACGGCGTACGTCGCGCGGTCACCGCGCAGTCGCCCTGCTCCCACTGCCGAACCGTAGGTGCCGGGACCTGCCACCCCCCTGACTCGCCACCTATCCTCGGCAGGTGAGCACCACGTGGTTCGCCTCGCCGGCCGATGCTGCCGAGCGGCTCGGCGCGACCGGCTACCTGACCGACGCGGCCACCGCCACGACGGCCTACCTGGCCGGCGCCCTGGAGAAGCCCCTGCTGGTCGAGGGGCCGGCCGGGGTCGGCAAGACCGAGCTGGCCAAGGCCGTCGGCCGCGCGGTCGGGGCCGACCTGGTGCGGCTGCAGTGCTACGAGGGCCTGGACGAGGCCCGGGCGCTCTACGAGTGGAACTACAAGAAGCAGCTCCTCTTCATCCAGGCGAGGCACGCGAGTGACGCCGGCCTCGACCACCGAACCCAATCAGGAGACAGCTGGGACCACAGCATCTTCACCGAGGAGTTCCTGCTCACGCGGCCGTTGCTGACCGCGATCCGCCGCGACCAGCCGACCGTGCTGCTGGTCGACGAGGTCGACAAGACCGACGTCGAGGTCGAGGGGCTGCTGCTGGAGATCCTCAGCGACTTCCAGGTCACCATCCCCGAGCTCGGCACGATGTCGGCCCTACGCCGTCCTTTCGTCGTCCTGACCTCCAACGCGAGCCGCGAGCTGTCCGAGGCGCTGAAGCGACGTTGCCTCTACCTCCACCTCGACTACCCCGACGCAGCCCGCGAGCGCGAGATCATCCATCGCCAGGTGCCGGACCTCGACGACCGGATCGTGCGGCAGGTCGTCGACACCGTCGGCCGGCTCCGCGACCTCGACCTGAAGAAGGCGCCCTCGATCGCGGAGTCCGTCGACTGGGCCCGCACCCTGGTGGCCCTCGAGATCGGCGACCTCGACGAGGCCGCGGTGACCCGGACCCTGGGGGCCGTCCTCAAGCACGCCTCCGACCACGAGCGGGCCGCCAAGGAGCTGAAGCTCGGCTCATGACCAGCGGCCTGCTCTCCACCCACATCGCCTTCCTGGAGGCGTTGCGCGGCGCGGGGGTGCCGGTGTCGCTGGCCGAGGACCTCGACGCGATCGCCGCGTTCAGCGTGCTCGACTGGAGTGAGCGCGAGGCGATCCGGCAGGCCTACGCCGCCACCCTGGTCAAGCGCCACGCCCAGCGACCGACCTTCGACACCCTCTTCGACCTCTACTTCCCGCGCCTGGTCGGTGAGGGGGTGGCGGCGAACGGCGCGACCGACGGCCGGGAGGGCAGCGAGCGCTCGGGCGAGCGCGCACTCGATCCGACGGTCCGGCGGACCTCGACGACATCCGGGGCCGGCTCGCGGCAGCGCTCGCTGCCGGTGACGACGAGGTGCTGCGGGCCCTGGCCGTCGAGGCAGTCGGCAGGTTCGGGGCGATGCGCGGCCGAGGTCCGGGGCTGTCCAGCTGGTCGTCGTACACCGCTCTCCAGCGGGTGTCACCGCAGATCCTCGTCGACCAGGTCGTCGAGGCCCTGCTCGCGCAGGGTCGCGGCGACGACGAGTCGCGTCGTACGGCGCAGCGGCGGGTCGGCGTCTTCACCGCACTCGCCGAGGCCGACGCCCGGCGTCGGATCGCGGCCGAGAAGGGCCCGGAGCACGTGGCCTCGGTCGCGGTCCGGCCCACCCTGGAGCGCCTCGACTTCACCTCGGCCCGCAAGGCCGACCTCGCCGAGATGCGCCGCGAGATCTACCCGCTGGCTCGCCGCCTGGCCACGCGGATGGCCCGGCAGCGTCATTCCCGGCGCCGTGGCCCGCTCGACGTACGGCGCACCGTGCGCGCCTCGGTCTCGTCGGGAGGCGTGCCGCTCACGACCCACCACCGCCCGCGCCGACCGCACCGCACCGAGCTCGTCGTGCTCTGCGACGTGAGCGGGTCGGTGGCCAGCTTCGCGCAGTTCACTCTGATGCTCGTCTACGCGCTCCACGAGCAGTTCGGGAAGGTGCGGGCTTTCACGTTCGTCGACCAGGTGCACGAGGTCACCGACGTCTTCCGGCCCGGCGCCGACCCCGGCCTGGTGCTCGCCGAGCTGGCGGCCCGCACCGAGCACGCGGCGCGGTGGGGACGGACCAACTACGGGCTGCGCGTTCGCCAGCTTCGCCGAGCAGCACGCCGATGCTCTCGGACCGCGCTCGTCGTTGCTGGTGCTGGGTGACGCGCGCTCGAACTACAGCGACCTGCAGGTGGACGCGCTGCGTGACCTCGCCGGGCGCGCGCGGCACGCGTGGTGGCTCAACCCCGAGCATCCGCGGCACTGGGACACCGGCGACTCGGCGGCCACGGCGTACGGCGAGGTGGTGCCGATGGTGGAGTGCCGCAACCTGGCGCAGCTGTCGGACTTCGTGCGCGGGCTGGCGTGACCCGTCTCATCGGGTGACCTGGAAGACCTGGCTGGCGGTGACCCGGCCGCTGAGGAAGCCGCGACGACGAAGCGGCTGCCACCTGCTCGCGGAGCGACGGGTCGGCCGAGGCGTCGACGGCCTCCGCGCCGCGGGCGTAGTGGGCGAGCGCGTGGTTGGCCGCGATCGAGGTCTCGTGGTCGTCGAACCGCACCGTGACGTGCTGCCTGGTGTCGGCGTTGTCGGAACCGTCGAGCAGGGGAACGACGTCGCCGCGGTTCTCCAGGGAGAGCACGTGGCTGCCGGGCGGGTAGCCGCCGACCTGGGCGATCGGCGACCCGCGGTCACCACGTCGGTGACGTGGAACGGCGAGCCGCGAGCCAGCAGCGCTGCTGCCTCCATGCCGCCCTGGCTGTGACCGACGAGCAGGACCGGGTCGTCGGAGCCCGATGCCGCTGTCGTGCATCGCCTGCTCGATGCCGGCGGCGTAGGTCGTCGGGTCTCCGGCGACCAGGCGGAGGTTGGTCGCCAGGTCTCGGACGTCGCTGTCCTGGCTGAACGGAATCGTGGTCAGGTCGTCGGTGCCGGGAAGGTAGACGACGTGCCGGACCGACCCGTCGGCGGCCCGCAGGGTCTGGATCTCCAAGGTGCCCTGGTCGCCGGGTCGGTCGGGGGTCGAGAGGGCGTTGGTCTGGTCGAGATGGCGCATCAGGTCGGCCACGCAGCGCGGCGTGGTCTGGCCCAGAGGCACGGCCAGGTCGTGGCGGGAGCGGACCCGAGGAGGTCCCTCGGCGCCGTAGAGGAGCGCGAGGTCGCCGGCGGCGTCAGCGACGGTGGGGTGGAACGGCGCGACACCCGGTCAGCACACGCGGCGCCACCGAGCAGGCCGTCGAGCAGACCACCGCTGCCGTCGACGGCGTGCTGGAGCAGCCCGGGATGTCGGTCGAGAGTCTCCTGCGCGACGGCCCCGGCGACACCGAGATCTCCGTCGAGGCGGCGCCGGGCGGGGCAGGCAGGCGCGCACCGGCCGCCGCGGCCAGCGGGACGCCGGCGACCAGCGCTCCGAGGAGCGCGGGCGCGGCCGCGGCGAGCGTGGTGCCGAGGGCTCGCCCGAGGTCGTAGTCGACCGCGTGGATCGCCGTCGCCACGAGCAGGTCGCACTGCTCGAAGGCGCGCACGGTCGGCGCGCACCACGACGGCGTCCGCCTCGTAGTCGACCGACGACACCAGGACGCCGTGGACGCCGGTCGCCGCGTCGAGCACCGCGGCCTCAGCCTCGGCGAAGGTGGCCGGCGACAAGGGAGCCGACGCGACCAGGTCGGGATCGGCGGCCAGGCGCGCGGCGTGGGCGGCCCATCCCCGCATCCGGTCGCCGGCGTCGTCGAAGCGCTGGGCCAGAGCGAGCACGGCCGAGTAGGTGGCGGAGGTCCCTGCGACGCCGCCGGTGACCTCGGTGATCGGAGGGGCGAGCCGGCGCGCCGACGGGCGTCGTGGTCACCGCGGCAGCCCGACGCGTCCAGCGCGCCACCTCGCCGGCGAGATCGCCCGCGCGGCGTGGCTCCACCCGCACCATCGCGTGGCCGACGCCCGCCGAATGCACCGCGTGTGGGCACAGGGCGTGCCAGCCGCCGGGGAGCAGGAGCCAGGACAGCCAGGCGACCTTGCGGCCGCGGGGACACTGCCCGACGGCGCGCAACCGGCCGGTCGCGCTGCGCCACAGGCGGGCGAGCTCGGCGTGACAGCGTGCGGCGCCGACGCACCTCGCCGTCGGCGCGGACGACGGCCGACCGCGCGGCCCACCAGCACCAGGTCGAGGTCGCGGCGGGCCCGACCGGCGACCAGCAGGTCCCACGGCACGTCGAGCACGGGAGGCGGGTCGCCGGGAGGGACCGGCACGTCGGCCAGGCTCTCGAGATGGCGACGCCACTCCGCCACCTCGAACGTCTCGAGCGTGGTCTCGCCCGAGCCGAGCACGGTCACCGCCGACACCCGGTGGCCACGGAGGTCGTGGCGCACGCGGCGTCGCCGCACCTCGGGACCGTCGCGGACGGCGAGGTCGACGTCGAGGCGGAAGACCGGCGTGGTCGACCGGCCCGGGCGGGGGCTCACGGGAGCCATCGCGGGAGCCGGACGTCGAGCCACCCCAGGTGTCCGGGTGGTGGCAGGTCGGCGTGGGCCAGCCAGTGCGCCGCCCGGCTGCGGACCAGCCCCGTCACCCCGCCTCCGACCAGGTCGAGGGCCGACTGCACCCGACGCTCGGCCGCCGCGACCAGCGCCTTCACGTGATCGACCTCGCGGGCATGGCGCTCGAGCGCGACCGCAGCGCCCTCGTGGGCGCGCGCCGACGCGGCCAGCGCTGCCGCGTGGTCGCGGGCCAGCAGTCGCATCGCGTCAGCCGCCATGCCGCTCCAGGGCACGGCTCCGGCACGGGCGAGCAAGGCGGCGGACTCCCCGTGGATGTCCGCCGCCTGCTCCCGCATGGCCCCGGCGAGCGCCCGCACCACCGTCGTGTCGCCGTACACCCCAGCCCTCCCGTCCTCTCCCACGAAGAGCATGCGGCCGGACGCCGACGGCGACGCACGGCCGCACGCAGCCTGTGGACGAGGCTGTCGCGAACCCGTCCTGTGGTCAGTGAGCGGGCCAGGAGATGCCGTCGACCGCCGCTCTGTTGCGAGCGAGCGCGGCCGTGTCATGGCCGAAGGCCCACGACCAGACCATGGCCGTCCCGGACGGCAGTCTGACGAACGTGTAGTCGGCGACCATGTCCGCCCAGATCCCGAAGATGTCGCCGGTGTCCGTGCGCGCGACGGGATAGCAGTCGAAGGAGTTCGAGCAGAGACCCGGGCCCGTAGCCACACCTGGCGCCAGCTGGACGCGGACGTGCCAGCCGGGCCGCCCTCCCACCCTTGCGCGGACCGGGGCCCTCGCGGAGAGGAACGGCGGAGTCGAGAGCCACTCGGCGAACGTATGAGGAGATGTGGTCCCCGTGTGGCCCGGCGCCGGCCGGCTGTCGAGACCTGCCGGGCCGATCATCTCGAGGACGGACACTCCGGCATTGTTCCCGTGGAGGTACCAGTAACTCTCGACGCTGTGCGGGGAGACGCCGGCGCCGGAGTCCACCCCGAACCTCTCCGGGATGTGCCACCGGACCGGGCTGGCGAGGCCGAAGCGGAAGGTGCGGTGGCCGAGGCAGGTGACGCCGTCTCGGTGGCACACAGGGGTTGGGACGACGTGGAGGGCTGACTGCTCGGTTCCGGCGGGTGCTCGGTGACCATTCCGCGACCGAACCATCCCGCCGAGAGTGCGGCGATCAGGACGGCGGCGACCGCCAGCCGGGAGTGGGAACGGTGACGTGTGTGAGCGGTGTGCACGCGCGGGAGGCCGAGGTCGGGGTCGGCGCTGGTGGCACTCTCCAGGTCGTCGGCTGCCCGCCGGGCGAGGAGGTCGAGACGTTCGTTCATGACGGGTCCTCCGAGAGGTCGAGCCGCCGCGCGAGCTCCTGGCGGGCACGTGAGAGATGGGACTTGACCGTTCCCTCGGCACAGCCGAGGGTCGCGGCGACGTCGGCCACCGAGAGCTCGAGGGCGGTAGTAGAGCGCTGCTGCCTGCGCCTGGCGCCGCGGCAGTCGTCGTACCTCCGTCCAGAAGCGCTCGCTGTCGGCGGGTAGCGCGGTGAGGCTGGTGAACCCCCGGAGGCATAGCGCCGGAGGGCGCGCCGCTCCGCGAGCGTACGGCGTACGGCCGAGACCGCCTGGTTGGCGCAGATCCGCCGCACGTAGCCGGTCGGGCTGGCGTACCCGGCGATCTCGGACCAGCGGCGGTAGGCGGAGAGCATCGACTCCCGGGCGACATCCTCCGCAGCGAGGTCACCGGCCAGGGCCCGAGCCAGCACCGTCAGCCGCGGCAGCTCGCGCAGGTAGAAGGTGTCGAAGGGCTCGACGGCGACCGCGACGCAGCCTCCACGACGGGCGCGGGCCGGTCGTGGTGGTCGATGAGATCGAGGACCTCGCGGCCCTGTCGCCGGGTGGGTCGTTCCATGTCAGGTGTTCGCTCCTGAGGCTCCCGCAGGTTTACCACCGCCGGCCCGGGTCCGTCAGGTCGAACGGGGCCGCCGCTCGGTAGGGTTGGTCCCACGCCGCCCCTGCTGCGCAAGCGAGGTGACACCCGCGTGACCTTCGACGTCCACCAGCTCGACACCGTCCTGCTGGTCGGGGCGGGGGTCACCCTGCTCGCCATCCTGGCGGTGCTGCTGTCTACCCGCGTCGGGCTCCCCAGCCTCCTGATCTACCTGCTGATGGGGGTGCTGCTCGGGGAGAACGTGCTCGGCATCCACTTCGACGACGCCGCCGCTCGCGCAGGCGCTCGGCTTCGCCGCGTTGGCGGTGATCCTCGCCGAGGGCGGTCTGACCACGAGCTGGTCCCAGGTACGGCCGTCACTCCGGCTCGGCGTGTCCTTGGCGACCCTCGGCATCGCGGTCTCGATCACGGTGGTCGCGGTGGTCGCCCACGTCGCGCTCGGGCTGTCGTGGGAGCTCGCGGTGCTCCTCGGTGCGGTGACCTCGCCGACGGATGCGGCCGCGGTGTTCTCGGTGCTGCGCGGGCTGCCGATCGCGCCGCGCCTCGCCGGCGTCCTGGAGAGCGAGTCGGGGCTCAACGACGCGCCGACGATCGTCGTGGTCACCTTGGTCTCGACCGGCGCGATCGCCGAGCACGGGCTCGCGGCCGCGGGCGGCCTCATCGTCTACGAGCTGGCGGCCGGCATCTTCCTCGGCCTGGCGATCGGCGCGGGCGGTGCCTGGTTGCTGCGCCGGGTCGCGCTGCCCTCCTCCGGTCTCTACCCGCTCGCCGTCGTCTCCCTGGCCCTGCTCGCCTACGGCGCCGCCGCGACCCTCCACTCCTCCGGCTTCGCCGCGATCTACGTCGCCGCGCTCGTGCTCGGCAACAGCGACCTCCCGCACCGGACCGCCACGAGGTCGTTCGCCGAGGGTGTCGCCTGGCTCGCCCAGATCGGGCTGTTCGTGATGCTCGGGCTTCTGTTGACCCCCAGCGAGGTGACGGGGTCGGTGGTCGGGATCGCCCTGGCGGTGTCGGTGATCCTGCTGCTGCTGGCCCGGCCGCTCTCGGTCGCGGCCGCGACCGTCGTGCAGCGCGTCCCGCGGCGCGAGCTCGCGTTCCTCTCGTGGGCCGGCCTGCGCGGCGCGGTGCCGATCGTGCTGGCCACGATCCCCCTGGCCGAGGGCGTCACCGACGCCGAGCGGCTGTTCGACATCGTGTTCGTGGTGGTGGTGGTCTCGACCCTGGCCACCGGCCCGACGCTGCCCGCGGTGGCCAAGCGCCTGCGGGTGACCCGGCGCTCCGAGCCCCGTCAGCTCGACCTGGAGGTCGCGCCCCTCGACCGGATGGCCGCCGACATGCTGCAGGTGACCGTCAGCCCGGTGTCCCGGCTGCACGGCGTCGAGGTCGGCGAGCTCCGGCTGCCACCGGGGGCGTCGGTGTCGCTCGTGGTGCGCGACGGACAGGCGATCGTCCCCGAACGTCGTACCGTGCTGCGCCACGGCGACGACCTGCTGGTCGTGACACCTCGTGGGCTGCACGCGCCGACGGTCGCGCGGCTGCGCACGGTCTCCGCCCACGGCCGGCTCGGTCGGTGGCTCGGCGACTGAGCCGAGTCGCGCGCCGTACGGCGTCGGCTCAGGTGGGCGGCGAGCAGATCGTCGTGGTCGAGGTGACCTTGACCGAGGGCAGACCCTTGACCAGCTTCTTGTACCGCGGGCCGACGACCACGACCACGCCGTCGGTGCCGCCGTCGCGCTGGATGACGTGAGCGCCGGGGCCGAGACGGCTCAGGACCAGCTTCACGTCGGGCAGGCTCGGGTCGGTGGTCCAGACCTGGGCGAACGGGACCTCTGCGCTCGGAGGTGCGTTGCCCACCGAGCCGGCGCCGAACCCCTGGTCCTGGAACTCGGTCATCGTGCGCTCGGCCAGCCCCACGCGGTCTGCTGGCGTTGTAGACGTTGACCAGCACCCGGGGAGGCGCGATCCGGCTGGCCTGCCTGGAAGGTGGTGGGGTAGCAGGCCTTCTGGGTCGTGGTGTGGGGGAAGGGCCGGGTCAGCGCCGACCAGCCCCAGGTGAGGCTGACGAGCACCAGCACGGTCAGGACGGCGAGGGTCAGCAGCGTCTTGAGGTGGGTGTTCATGCGTCGGCCATCTCGTGCACGCGCGCGTGCAGGACGGTCCGCTGCTGCAGGGCCGCGCGCAGGGCGCGGTGGAGCCCGTCCTCGAGGTAGAGCTCGCCGCGCCATCGGACGACGTGGGCGAACAGGTCGCCGTAGAACGTGGAGTCCTCGTCGAGCAGAGTGTCGAGCCGGAGCGTGTCCTTGGTGGTCACCAGGTCGTCGAGCCGGACCTGGCGCGGCGGCAGGGCGGCCCACTCCCTGGCCGTCAGGTCGTGCGGAGGGTACGGCCTGCCGTCCCCGACCCGCTTGAAGATCACGGCGGGAGTCTACTGAGGACACCCCCGTGGCCCCGTGGCTAGATTGCTGGGCATGGCCGAGACCCCCGCCGACGCTCCTGAGAGCACCCTCGCCGACACCGTCGCTGCCGGCTACCGGTTCGACGGGCCGGCCCTGGAGCTCGGCGGGCTGATGCTCGGACGCAGACCGACCTCTCCGACGTCCACATCCGCATCCCCCTGGGGATGCTCAACCGGCACGGGCTCGTGGCCAGCGCCACCGGCACCGGCAAGACGAAGACCCTGCAGCTGCTGGCCGAGCAGCTCTCCGCGAACGGCGTGCCGGTGTTCGCCGCCGACATCAAGGGCGACCTGTCCGGCATGAGCACGCCCCGGGTCGAGGACGACAAGATCAAGGCGCGGGCCGCGTCGGTGGGCCAGACCTGGCAGGCCACGGGCTTCCCGGTCACCTACTACGCCCTGGGCGGCCAGGGCACCGGCATACCGCTGCGGGTGACGATGACGTCGTTCGGCCCGCTGCTGCTGAGCAAGGTGCTCGGCCTCAACGAGACGCAGGAGTCGAGCCTGGGCCTGATCTTCCACTACGCCGACCAGGCCGGCCTGCCGCTGCTCGACCTCGCGGACCTCCGCGCGGTCGTGCACTACCTCGACAGCGACGAGGGCAAGCCCGACCTCAAGGAGCTCGGCGGCCTCTCGAGCGCGACCGCGGGGGTCATCCTCCGCGAGCTGATCGCGTTCGAGAGCCAGGGCGCCGACGCGTTCTTCGGCGAGCCGGAGTTCGAGTCCTCCGAGCTGCTCCAGCTCGCCGACCGACGGCCGGGGCGTGGTCTCGATGGTCGAGCTGCCCGACCTCCAGGACCGGCCGGCGCTGTTCTCGACGTTCCTGATGTGGCTGCTCGCCGACCTCTTCCACGACCTCCCCGAGGTCGGTGACGTCGACAAGCCCAAGCTGGTGTCCTTCTTCGACGAGGCCCACCTGCTGTTCAACGACGCGTCCAAGGCGTTCCTCGACCAGATCGCCCAGACCGTGCGGCTGATCCGGTCGAAGGGTGTCGGCGTCTTCTTCGTGACCCAGAGCCCGACCGACGTACCCGGACGCGGTGCTGGCCCAGCTCGGCTCGCGGATCCAGCACCAGCTCCGCGCGGCGACGCCCAACGACGCCAAGGCGCTCAAGCAGACGGTGAACACCTACCCGACCTCGTCCTACGACGACCTCGGTCAGGTGATCCTCTCGCTCGGGATCGGCGAGGCGATCGTCACGGTGATGAACGAGCGCGGCGCGCCCACCCCGGTGGCCTGGACCCGGCTACGAGCCCCGGAGTCGCTGATGGGCCCGGCCGATGCCGCCGCGATGGACGCGGCGGTCAAGGCGAGCCCGTCGCTACGCCCGCTACGCGCAGGCGGTCGACCGCGAGTCGGCCAGCGAGCAGCTGGCGGCGCGGATGCAGGCCGGCGCCGAGAAGGCGGCCGCCGAAGAGGCGGCCAGGAGCCGCCGACGGCCGACAAGCCGAAGCCGGCGCCGAAGCCCAAGGCCGCCAAGCCGCAGGACAGCACGTTCGAGAAGGTCGTCAAGTCCGACACCTTCCAGTACGCCGCGAAGTACGCCGTCCGCGAGGCCGTGCGCGGGCATGTTCGGCATCGGCCGCCGCTGAGCCTGCCTCGACCCGCCGACCTGGGCCGGTCAGGCCGCGGGCGGACGCCAGGCCAGCTGGACGACCTGCACCCCGCGGCCGCGGGTGACCAGCCGACCGCGTCCCGGGGGCGCGGGCACCGGCCGAACGCCGCCCGACCAGCGGACCCTTCGTCGGGGCTGCCCGACAGCAGCAGGGCCGGCGCGGCGAGGTCGCGCAGGGTCTGCAGCACCGGCTCGTAGAGGGCCCGCGAGGCACCGCCGGAGCGTCGGGCGACGGCGAGGTGCAGGCCGACGTCGCCTGCCTGGGCGAGCAGGGGCTGCAAGCGCGAGCAACGGCGAGTGCTGGCCGGTGGTGACGAGGTCGTGGTCGTCGACCACGACGAACACCTCGGCGCCGCTCGCAGGCCCACCCGGCTCGGCTCGCCCGCCAGCCGACCCTCGAGGTGGGTCGCGAGGTCGGCCAGCGCGGGCACGGCCTGGGCCGCGCCGGTCAGGTGGTGGAGCAGGTAGGAGGCAGGCACCGCGTCGAGCAGAGACCGGCGGTAGTCGACGAGCACCACCTGCGCCCGGCTCGGCGAGCGGGTGCGCACCACCTCGTGCAGGTAGCCGCGCAGCGCGGTGCTCTTGCCCGACCCGCCGTCGCCGAGGACCAGCCAGTGGGGGTCGGCGCCGGGGTCGAGCGCCGACCGGCGCGAGGTCGTCCTCATCCGACCCCGAGCAGCAGCCGTCCCGAGGCTCTGGCCGACGCGTCGCTCCGGGCGAGCAGGTCGTCGACGGTGAGCAGGTCGGGGAGCAGCCGCAGCTTCGGTGCGGCCGGCCCGGTCCAGGCGTCCGCGACGCGGACCGACGAGGTGCTCGACGCCGTCGCCGAGCGAGGCCGCGTCGGACCGACCGTCGATGCGAGGCAGGGCGGCGAGGACGTGCCGCGGTCCGTCGACCAGGCCCGCGTCCGGGCCGGTCGCGGGGCACCAGGCGCCGCCGCCCGGCGGTCGACCTCGGAGTCGGTCGGGATCACCGAGGCGCAGCTCGAGGCGGGTGCCGAGGAGGTCGCGGACGCGCCGGTCGGTAGTCCGCCCAGCGCAAGGTCGCGGTGAGCAGGTGGCAGCCGTAGGCCAGGCCGCGCGCGGCCAGTCGCTGCAGCCCCTCCTCGACGTCCTCGAGCTCGGGCCGCAGCCGGCCCCAGCCGTCGACGACGACGTACAGGTCGCCGTAGCCGTCGTCGGGCCCGCCCTGCACCGCGCCGGCTCCGGTAGCCGTCGCAATGGAGTCGAGGCCGTGGTCGCGGAAGAACGACTCACGGCGGTCGACGATGCCGGTCACCTCCGCGACGATCCGGCGGACGACGTCGGGCTCGGCACGGGTGCCGATGCCGGCGACGTGCGGCAGCCCGGCGTACGACGCGAAGGCGCCGCCGAGGTCGATCACGTAGACCTGCGACTCCATCGGCGTCGTGGTCAGCGCGAGCGCCGGCGACCAGGGTGCGCAGGACGGTGCTCGTGCCGGTGCGGGGCCCGCCCACGACCGCGACGTGACCACCTGCTCCGGCCAGGTCGACGGTGAGGACGTCGCGGCGCTGCTCGCGGGGCAGGTCGACGGTGCCGAGGGGCAGGGTCGAGCCCGCCGGCGGTTCCGCCAGCGGCGCGGACACCAGCCCCAGCGCGGGATCGACGGCCAGGTCGGGCATCAGCAGGTCGAGGGTCTCGGGCTCGTCGAGCGGCGGCAGCCACACCGGGTGGGCGGCCGGTCCGTGGCCGCGCAGCCGGTCGACCGCGAGGTCGAGCAGCGAGCCGCGGATCGCGGGAGGGGTCCGGGCCGGAGCGCGGGACCTCCCGGACGGTCCACGGCAGGATCTCCCGTGGCTCGCCGCGGCGGCCGCGGGCGTCGGCGGCGGACCCGAGACGTACGCCGCCCGGAAGCGCACCGGCGCGGCCGCTCCCGCCTGGAGGAGACCGAGGCCGGGGACCGGCGGCAGCTCGTAGGCGTCGGGAGTGCCGAGCACGGCCCGCGACTCCTGGGCGGAGAAGGTGCGGAGCGCGATCCGGTAGGACAGGTGCGAGTCCAGCCCACGCAGCCGACCCTCCTCGAGCCGCTGCGACGCGAGCAGCAGGTGGATGCCCAGTGACCGACCGAGCCGGCCGATCGCCACGAACAGGTCGACCAGCTCCGGCTGCGCCGCGAGCAGCTCGCTGAACTCGTCGACCACGACGAGCAGCGACGGGCAGGGGCGCCAGGTCGGCGCCGGCGGCCCTCGGCGCGGGCGTGGTCGTGGGCCGACGCGAGGTGGCCGGCCGCGCGCAGCACCTCCTGCCGTCGTACGAGCTCACCGGCGAGCGCGTCCTGCATGCGGTCGACGAGGGCGAGGTCGTCGGCGAGGTTGGTGATCACGGCCGACACGTGGGGCAGGTCGGACATCCCGGCGAACGTCGCCCCGCCCTTGAAGTCGACCAGCACGAGGTTGAGCTGCTCGGGGGAGTGGGTGAGCGCCAGGCCGAGGACGAGCGTGCGGAGCAGCTCGGACTTGCCCGAGCCGGTCGCGCCGATCGACGAGCCCGTGCGGCCCCGTGCCCTGGAGGGCCGACTCCTTGAGGTCGAGGAGGACCGGACGGTCCGTCTACGTCGGTCCCGAGCGGCACCCGCAGCAGCTCGGCCGGCTGGCCGTGGCTGCCAGGCCTGCGCCGGGTCGAGACGTCGTACGTCGTCGAGCCCCAGCAGGTGCTGGAGACCTGCCTGCTCCGCGCGCTCGCCTCCTACGCCGGGGCCCGCCAGGGCGGCGAGGCGCCGGGCCGTCGCCTCGGCGGTCGCGAGGTCGCACTGGTCGGCAGCACAGCGATGCGGCGGCTCGCCGAGCGGCTCCGCGCTCGCCGGCACGCGGCTGACGTCGCTGCCGGACGTCGGGCGGTCGAGGACCAGCCGCAGCCCGACCTCCTCGTCACGTGGCTGGCGCGGCAAGGCGAGCACGGTCCGGGAGGTGGCGCCCGCGGACCGGACCGACGTCGCCCTCGACGACGAGCAGCAGGTGGCGGTCGGTCGGGCAGCAGCCGCGCCGAGCTCGACGGAGTCGCGTCGCGACCAGCCGGCGCGGACCGACGGCGTCGACGACGCGGCTCGACCGGGCGTGCGGCAGCCACTTGACCCAGTCCCACGTCGGCCACGCCTCGGGCGAGGTCAGGACCGCGACGGCCAGGTGCTCCGGGGGATGACGGACGGCGGCGGAGCAGACCATCGCCCGCGCCACCGACCGGGCCCTGGAGGGTCGGCCCGTGCACCTCGATCCGCTCGACGTACCGCAGGTCGACCACGCGCCGGCAGGTCGGGCTGCTGCTCGTGCACCGACAGCAGCCGCCGTACGGCGCCGGCGAGGTGGGGGTCGGCGGGTCGGAGCGGGTCGGCGGGCGGCGCCACCAGCCGCAGCGACGGCGGCTGGTCGCACACGCCGTACCGCACGAGGAGCCCGTCGCCGCCGGTCCACACGAGCGAGCCCTCCTCGGCGACGGCAGGCAGCGCCGCAGGCGCGGGATGACGGCTCTGCAGCACCGAGCCCTGCCGGGCAGCTGCCTCGCGCGCCGTGGCGACGACGGTGTCGAGGTAGTCGGAGGTACGCCGTGCGGGGCCGGGTGACGGTCCGCGCACGGTGGCGACGGCGTTCCGACCAGGACGACCACGAGGCCGAGCAGTGCGACGGCGACCGAGGAGCCCGGCCAGGACGGCGTGCCACCGCCCACCTGCCGGCGGACCCGACCATGGTCGCGACGAGCGCCGTCGAGCCAAGGCTGCCGAGCAGCTGGACGAGGGTGAGCAGACCGCCTCCACCGTCGACCGGCTCCGGTGGCGCGGAGATCACCAGCTCGCCCGTGGGCAGCTCCGGACGACAGGCGCGACCGCGAGACGAGCTGGCCACGACACCCTCCCGAGACCCTGGTCCACGCTCCTGTCCACAGGGGCCGGCTCACCCTAAGTGCGCCTCGCCGAGCCGAACTAGCCTGCCGAACGGCACTGTGGAGAGGAGCGGAGATGACCGACGTGGACCGAACGCCCGGTGGGCTCCGCGGGCGCTCACCGTGCACGGGCCCGGTCGGCTCGGTCGACCTCGTCTGCCCGGTCACCACCACCGTCGCCGAGGTCGCCCGCGCCAGCTGCCGAGCGGCTCGGCCTGCCCACGTTGCCCCTCCTCTACGCGCGCGGCGGCGAGCCGCTTCCGGTCTCCGCGACGTTGGCCGCGCTGGGGGTCGAGGCAGGGGCAGTGCTGGTCGCGGCCACCGCTGTCGTCCGGCACGCCGCGCCGCGTGCGGGCGACGACCTGGGTTTCGGGGGCGGCGGTCGCCGCCGAGGAAGGAGACGACGCGATGTCGTCAGCACGCGAGATGGGACAAGGCCGAGGCACGCTCTCCACCGCGGCCGCGATGGTGGCTGAGGCCCGACACGACCTCGACCGGGTGACCGGCGAGCTCGGGCAGCACGTCGACGCCGCCCGCAGCCAGTGGTCCGGACAAGGTGGCAGCGCCTTCACCGCGCTCGGCTGCGCCTGGTCGGAGCGGCAACGCACGATCGTCGGTGCGCTCGACGGCTTCGAGGCCGCCCTGCGCTCGACCGAGCACGACAACACGGCCACCGACGAGACCCAGGCCGCAGTGCTGGGCCGGTCACAGCAGCGGCTCGGCTGAGCCGCCCGAGACGGAGAGGAGACGTGATGGACCTCGACGGGTTCCGGGTCGACCATGCCGGGCTCGACCGCGTGGCCGACGACCTGATGGCGGTCGTCAACCGGATCGACGCACGGCTGCAGGGCCTCGAGGGCGACCTCGCGCCCCTGCGCACCCAGTGGGTCGGCGATGCCCAGCGTGCCTACGTCGTTGCCCAGGCCCAGTGGGACACGGCGATCCGCGAGATGCGCGACCTGCTTCGCGGCACCGCCCACCAGGTCACGCTGGCCAACGACGCCTACCGCGCGGCGGACACGCGCGGCGCCCGGGCCTTCGGCGGATGAGCGGCCTGGTGCGGTTGACCGTGGTCGCCGGGGGTGCGAGGGCCACGGTCGCCCTGCCCGCCGTCGTCCCACTCGCCGAGGTGGTCCCCGACCTGGCCCGGAGCGTGGGTCTGCTCGATGCCGCCACCGCGCCCTCGGGCTATCGGGTCGAGACGCAGCACGGTCGCCTCCTGATGACGGACACCGGTCTCGCGGCCCAGGGCATCGCCGACGGTGCCGTGCTCGTCGTCCGGCCCGGGTCGCAGGTCGCAGCACTGCGTGCCGCTACGACGACCTCCTCAGCCCGCCCGGGGGACGACGGCTCTGGCCGTGGCCGCGCCGTGGTGGCTCGTGGCCGGGAGCCGCACGACATACGTCGTCCGCGCGCGTCGCCCGGCCACCGTGAACGTCGCCGTGCCGTCCGCAGCCAGGATCGTGTGGCCGATCTTCACCAGCCCGCCGCCGGCCAGCCTGCGGAGCAGCACCAGCCGGTCGCCTGCGCGGGCACCCTGCGCCGTCGCGCCGACCACCACCGTCGTGCCGCTGCGCGAGGCGGACGCCGACAGGGTCGGGACCTCGACCACCCGCCACCCGGTGCTCTGGACGCCGTGGTCGGTGCGCAGGCGATACCACCCGCTCGCCGCGACGGCCGGGGTCGAGATCGACACCGAGCCGGCGGCGTCGGTCGTGCCGCGGCCCACCACCTGCCAGCGCGCCGCACCGCGCCTCTGGAGCACCACCGGGTGGCCGGCCAGCACGCTGCCGTCCGCCCCGGTGACGACCCCGCTGATCACCGTCGTGCCGCCGACCCCAACTCGATGGGTCGCCGCGCCGATGCTCAGTCGCGCCGCCGCCGGCGGGGCCACGACGACCCGCGCGTGGGTTGCGGTGTGGCGAGGCGTGGCGAGCAGCCGGACGACGTACGCCGCCTTGCGGCGGGGGGCGACGACCGACCAGGTGATCGCGCCTTCGGTGTCGAGTCGCCCACGCCGGACCAGCACCGGTCCGTGGCCGGTCCGCTTGAACAGCTGCACCCGGTCGCCGCCGTGGGCGCCGGCGGTGGTGGCCGCGATGGCAGTGCTCGACCCACCAGCGTCGGCCGTCGCGGCCAGGTCGGGCACCAGCCGCACCACCCACGGGGTGCTGTGCACCCCGTGGTCGGTGTGCCAGCGGAACGCCGCCGACCGGGGCAGCGGTGGGGTCGTCACGGTGGCTGCGCCGCCGGCGTCGGTGGTGGTCTCGGCGACCGCACGCCACCGCTGGGCTCCGCGCACCTGGAGCACCAGCGCGGTGGTCGGGGATCGCGGCGCCCGCGGTGTCGGTGAGCACCCCGATGAAGGTGACGCCTTCGCCGACCGCGGCGCGATGCGTCGTACCCGACACGGTGAGGGCCGAGGGCACCGCACTCGCGGCGCCGGACGCGCTCGGGCTCGGCGTCGGTGAGGCGGAGGGGCCGTCCGTCGCGGCTGTCGGCGTGGCCTGGTGGCCGACCGCGCTGCCGGTCGAGGTGGGCGACCGGGCCGGCGTCGCCCCGGAGGACGGCGACGGGGGCGCCGACGGACCCGGCGAACCGGGTGACGCCGACCCCGAGCTCGTGGGGAGGGGTGCGAGCCGAGTGCCCGGCCGCGCAGCGGCCGGCCGGTGGTGGTGCGGCGGACTCGCGTCCGGCGCGGGCGCACCGATCACGGTGTGGGCCAGCTGCTGCACGGGGTCGGGGAGGTGGCCGGTGTAGGCGGCCGCGACTCCGCTGGTCAGCGCCACGGTGACCACGACCGCCGTACCGCCGGCGCCGAGGCGGCCGATCGCACGGCGCGGCAACGAGCGGACTATCGCCGGCGAAGTGCCGTTCGCCTCGCGGAACATGGCGAGGTAGCGCTCCTCGTCCTGCAGCTCGGTCGCGGTGGCGGGGGCACGCAGGGCGCGGGCCAGCTCCTCCGTCGACGGGTCGAGCTCGGTCATCTCACACCACCTCTCGCGCAGATCGGGCCCGCGGGTCGCGGGCCAGGGACTTCAGGGCACGGTGGACGGCGACCCGGACGGCACCCGGTGTCTTCCCGACCAGCTCGGCCACGACGGCGACGTCCAGACCGGCCACGACGCGGAGCATCACCATCTCGGCCTGCTCGGCCGGGAGGCTCGCCACCAGCCGCAGAGCCGCGGCCGTGGCGTCGCGCTCGACGGCCAGGTGCTCCGCGCTCGGAGCAGGCGTGCCGTCGACCTCGGGTGGCTCGGCGACCGGTACGACGGGCCGGCTCGCGCGGGCGCGGCCCTGGTCGACGGCCCGGTGGCGGGCCACCGTGAACAGCCAGGCCCGGAACGCCGTCGCGTCGCCGTCGAAGCCCCGGAGGTCGCGGACCACCTGCAGCCAGGTCTCGGCGGCCAGGTCCTCGGGAGCGTGGTTGCCGCGCACGGTCAGGTAGCGCAGCAAGGGTGGATGGAGGGCCCGCCAGAGCACCGCGAACCCGGCCTCGTCCCCCTGCCGGGCGCGGTCGAGGGCGTCGTCCAGGTCGTCGGCCAGGGTCCGGCTGGTCGTGCGGCTCGGCCGTGGCCGGAGCCCGGGCAGGCTGCCGCCCACCGGCCCGACCCCCGCTGGGGTCCGTCCGGTGGGCGACATCGTGGGAGCGGTCCAGCGCCGTTCCCCCTGGGACCGAGGGTCCGCCTCAGGAGACGACCGTCCCGCTGGTGCTCGACGCGAACCTCGGGCCACCCGCATAGGCGAGACGGTAACCGGTGCCCGGCACCTGGCGGCCGGTGGAACCTCACGACCCCGTTGAGGTGGGTGCGCGGCCGTCGCGACCTCGGTCCAGTCGGCCGAGCCCGGCGCCTGCTCCCACAGCGTCACCGGCTTGTGCGCGAGCGTGCCGCCGCCGCCGAGCAGGGTCCCACTGACCACGAAGTCGGTGGCGGTGCTGCGTCCGCGGATCGACAGCGACGTGGGGTCCGCACGACCACGACGGCGCGCTCGCTGACCGCGCCCGGGTAGCCGGTGCCGGCGACGAGCCGCAGCCGGTAGACCAGAGACGCGTGCGGGGTGTCGGTGAAGCTCACCGAGCCGTCGGCTGCCGTGGTGCCGGTGGCGACGAGGTGCAGGTCGCGGGTCGTGCCGGCCCGCTTTGCCAGCAGTCGCACGGTCGCTCCGGCGATCGGGCGCGCCGTCGTCGGTGGCGACTCCGGAGACCGTGGTGGTCTCGCCGCGGTCGATCCGGGTGGGGTCGGCCGCGATCGAGATCGGCGGGGCGGGTGGCCACGCGCACGACGGCGCTGCGCGCGGGCTGGAGGAGCGCCGTACCGAGGAAGACCAGGCGGTACGCCGTGTCCTGCGCGGGCGCGACCCGCGAACGCGACGGCGCCGTGCTGAGCGGGTGCGGTGCACTCCCTCGAAGGTCCAGCCGGTCGCGTCGGCTCGTGCGCGAGACCAGGAAGACCGGACGGTGGCGCAGGGCGACCCGGCCCGCGCGGAGGCGGCCCTTCACCACGTCGGAGCCGTCGAGACCCACCAGGTGGCTGGTCGCGCGGATGGAGAGCGTGGTCTGGGATCCGCGTTCGGCGGGTGCTGCGGGGTGCGGACCCGGACGGTCGCGACCCCGCTGTAGCTGGGGCGGGTGTCGGCGTCGCCGGCGTAGTGCCAGCGGTAGCGCGTGGTCACCGCGGGGCTGACGTCCTCCCGCACCCCGTTGTGCGGCCCGGCGACCGCGCCGCCGACCGGCGTGAACTCGTCGGTGCCCACTGGGTCGGGCCTCGAGGGTCACCGTGCGGCCGGCGCCGGTGAGCGGTCCGGCGACGGCGAGGGTGCCGGCGACGGTGTCGGTCGCGCCGGGCCGGATGGCGTGCTGGAGGGTGCGGATGGACAGCGAGGTCGCCGCGCGGCCGGTGTCGGCCGAGGCCGCGGTCGGCAGCGCAGCGACACCGGCGGTGCCGGCGAGCCACGGCGACCACGGCCACCGACCGTCGCAGAGGCGTGAGGGTCATGGGGTTCCTCCTGGCTGGGCGCCCGAACGGACGCGTGTCACCTGGAGAAGCGCAGCCGGGCGCCGTTCGCGTTACAGGGGGTCCATCCGCGCGCGCGGAGGCGACCACCCGCACCGGGTGATTCCGCTCGAGTCGTCGCACCTGGCAGGCTCGGCTCGTTCCCCGATCGGACCAGTGCGCTCAGGGAGGTACGCCGTGCGGCTGACCTGGCTCGGCCATGCGACCGTCGTCCTCGACCTCGACGGCGTACGCCTGCTCACCGACCCGTTGCTGCGCGGCCGAGCCGGCCCGCTGCCGCCGCCGCGGCCCGGCGCCGACTCCCGACCAGGTCTCCGACGTCGACGCGGTGCTGATCTCCCACCTCCACCACGACCACGCCGAGCTCACCTCGATCCGGCTGCTCCCCGACCTGCCGCTCCTGACCGGGCCGCGCAACGCGGCGTTCCTCCGGAAGCGGAAGCTCCAGGGCGTCGACCTCGGCGACACCTGGTACGACGTGGGCGACGCGGGGGTGCAGGTGCGGCTGGTCCGGGCCGACCACCACGCGCGCAAGATGCCCCACCGGCCCAACGACGCCTACGGCCACCTGGTCCGGACGCCGACCCGGCGGATCTGGCTGGCCGGGGACACCAGCCTCTACCCCGAGATGGCCGACCTGCCCGACCTCGCCGGCGGACCGCTCGACCTCGCCGTCGTGCCGGTCGGCGGCTGGGGCCCGCGCCTCTCCGGCGGTCACATGGATCCCGAGCAGGCGGCCGCGCGCCTGCGCGGTCGTCGGTGCCCAGTCCGCGGTGCCTTACCACTGGGGCACCTTCTACGTGCCGAGCCAGGCCAACACCCCGCGCGGCTGGATGGACCTGCCCGGTCCCGCCTTCGCCGAGTCGCTGGCCGAGCACGCGCCGGGCTGCGAGGCGCGGGTATTCGAACCCGGCGGCACCACCGCCTGGGAGACCTTCCACGGGAGGACGTCATGAGCACTGACCATCGATGAGGTTCCGCGTCGGCGACCTGGTCCGCCTCGTCGTGGTCTGGGTGATCTGCGCGTTCGCGCTCCAGGTCACGGCGTGGGTGCTGCCCAACCTCTCCGCACCGACGTTCGGGGCGTGGCTCGCGGCCACCGCCATCGCCGCCGTCGCCGGGCTGTTCGTACGGCCGGTCCTGGTGGCGGTCTCGGCCCGGATCGGCTGGGTGATGGTGATCCTGACCGGCCTGCTGGGCCAGGCGCTCGTCGTCTACCTGTCCTTCCAGCTGGTCAGCAGCATCCAGTCCAACTTCACCTCGGCGTTCATCTCCGCCTGGGTGGTCGCGCTGGTCTCCCTGCTGCTGTCGTTCATCCTCACCGCCGGCAACGACGACGCCTACGCCGCCAAGCTGGCCCGCCGCCACAAGCCGGCGAAGATCGACGACCCGGACGTCGACGGCGTGATCTTCGTCCAGATCGACGGCGTCCCCTTCCCGGTGCTGCGCTGGGCGATCCAGTCCGGTGCGGTCGCCGACCGTCCGCCGCTGGGTCACCTCGGGCGACTACGTCCTGCACGAGTGGACGCCGCAGCTCCCGTGCACGACCCCCGCCAGCCAGCTCGGGATCCTGCACGGCACGATCGACCGGATCCCGGCGTTCCGTTGGTACGACCGCGAGCTCGGCCGCCTCCTCGTCGCCAACCGCCCGGCCGACGCCGCCGTCATCGAGGAGCGCGCCAGCGACGGCCTGGGCCTGCTCGCCGACGGCGGGCTGTCGCTGTCCAACCTGTTCACCGGCGACGCTCCCCGCTCGCTGATGACGATGAGCCGCGTCACCCTGTCGCGTGGCTCGGGCCGTTCGCGCAGCACGGTCGCCCGCTACGTCAACGACCCCGAGGGGTTCGCTCGAGGGCTGCTCCGGGCGATCGGCGAGATCGCCAAGGAGCGGTTCCAGGCCCGTCGTCAGGTACGTCGCGACCTGGTGCCGCGCACCCACCGAGGCTGGGACTTCGCCGGGCTCCGCGCCGCCACCAACGTGCTCACCCGCGACCTCAACACCTCGGTGATCGCCGAGGAGCTGGCGGCAGGCACCCGGAGCGTCTACGTCGACTACGTCGACTACGACGAGATCGCCCACCACGCAGGGATCTTCCGGCCCGAGTCCCTGGCCTCGCTCGACGGCCTCGACCGGGTGCTGGCCACCCTGCAGAAGCTGGCCGAGCGGGCTCCCCGCAAGTACCACATCGTCGTCGTCTCCGACCACGGCCAGTCGCAGGGGGAGCCGTTCGCCTCGGCGTACGGCATCGACCTCGGCACCCTGTGCTCGCAGCTGATGGCGGAGAAGGTCGACACGGTCCAGGCCGACGTCGAGGGCTGGGGCCGCGCCGGGGCGATGGCGGGTGACGCCGCGGCAGGCGGCGGGCTCTCCGGCCGGGTCGCCGCCAAGGCCGCTGCCCGGGCAGCCGACGAGGTCGACGAGAGCGTGGCGGTCACCGACGCCGACATCAGCGTGATCGGCTCCGGCAACCTGGGGCTGCTCTACGTGCACGGGCCGGAGCGGCTCCTGCTCGAGACCATCGAGGAGCGGTGGCCGCGACTGGTGCCCGGACTGGTCGACCACGCGGGCGTGGGCTTCGTGGCGGCGATGGACGCGGAGGGCCATCGCGATCGTGATCGGGGCGCAGGGGCGGCACGACCTCGACACCGGGGTGGTCACCGGGACCGACCCGCTGGCGCCGTTCCCCGAGCACGCGGCCGAGGTGCTCGCGCGCGCCATGGCGCTGAAGGAGGCGCCGGACCTCTACCTCAACAGCACGCTGGACCCCGACACCCTCGACATCGCGGCCTTCGAGCCGCTGGTCGGCGCGCACGGCGGACTGGGCGGCTGGCAGGACCGCGCGGTGCTGCTCGTCCCGCGAGACCTCGAGCACGTCGTACCGGCCGAGCGCATCCTCGGAGCCGACCGCCTGCACGAGGTGCTGGTGAAGATGCTCGAGGAGGCCGGCCAGCGCACCGACGAGCGGTTCCGCCGGCCGGCCGTCACCGGCTGAGCTCAGTCGCGGATCTCGTCCCCGTGGACGATGACAGCCCAGATCACCAGCAGGTCGACCGTCAAGATGACCAGCGACCACAGCGGGTAGGCCGGCATCTGCATGAGCTGGGTGACCATGTTGAGCGCGACCACGAAGATCGCGACGACGCGGGCCCAGGTGGCTCCGGCGTAGAGGGCGAAGCCGGTGGCGCCGAGCACGAGCCCCCAGAAGATGTGGAACCAGCCCCAGCCGGTGACGTCGAGGGCCACGGTGGCCACCGACCCCTGGACGTAGATCTTGTCGCTGAAGACCGCGACCAGTCCGGTCAGGATGTTGAACATGCCGGAGATGCACAACAGCACCGAGGCCAGCACGATCCAGCCCACCCAGGCGGTGGGTTTACCCGTGGTCGGGTTGCTCATGGTGGTGCTCCTTCCGTCCAGGGCCTTCGGCCCGCGTCCCAACCCATGGGAGCGCTCCGATGATGGCCCTGGCGTCACCCGGACCGGGTGAGCCACGCGGCGTGCTCAGTCGGCCGGTTCGGCCTCACGCGGTGCGGACTCCGCGCCCGATCCCGCGTCGACGTCGGTTTCGGGGCCGGCATCGGCAGGTTCGTCGTCGGTGGCCGGGTCACCCGAGAGGAGTGGCACCAGCCACTGGTACTCCGGGTCGACGTCGACGAGCAGGGCCTTGACCAGCATCGTCATCGGCAGCGCCAGGATCGCGCCCATCGGCCCGAGCACGAAGGTCCAGAAGGCCAGGGACAAGAAGGTCAGCGTGGTCGTCAGTCCGAGGGCGTCGCCCTGGAACTTCGGCTGGAGCACCGACTGGATCACGAAGTTGACGGCGCAGTAGACGACGATCACCGTGATCGCCAGCGCCCAGCCTCCTTGGAGGAGACCGAGGATCGTGGGTGGCACCAGGCCGATGATGAACCCGATGTTCGGCACGAAGTTCGTCACGAAGGCCAGCACGCCCCACACGGCCGCGGCCGGGATGCCCAGCAGCCACAGGGCGCCGGTGTCGATGACCGCCACGATGGCGCCGAAGATCGTGGCCACGATGAAGTACGTCCGGACGCTCGAGGAGAACTTCGTCAGCGAGGCGACCAGCATCGGGCGCTCGCCCTCGGCCTCGCCGAGCCGCTTGAGGAAGTTGCCGTTGTCGAAGGCCAGGAACAATGTGACCAGACCGATGAAGAGCAGGCCCGACAGGATGTTGAGGACGCTGCCGAGGATGGTGGTCGCCAGCCCGAACAGCTTGCCGAAGTCGAGGTTGTTGGCGACGTCGTTGATCTGCCCCTGGTCGACCCCGAGGCTCTTCAGCCCGCTCACGACGTTGTCCGCGACCTGGTTGGCCTGGTCGGTGTACGTCGGCGCCAGGGTGGCCAGCTTGGCCAGGCACACGACCATCGCGGTGATCAGCAGGATCAGGATCAGGTAGACCGTCAGGATCACGACGATCGCGGCGAGCCAGCCCGGAGCCCCCTTGCGCATCATGATCCCGCGCAGCGGCTGGACGCAGATCACCAGGACCAGGGCCAGGAAGGTGGGCGCGATGATCCCGGAGATGGCTTTCATCCCGAGCACGGCGATCGTGGCCGCGGCCAGGCCGAGCATGATCATCAGGCCGCGCGGGATCGTCGAGCGGAACGACGCTGAGGACGCGGTCACCCGGTGGCCCCTCTCCGGTTCGTGGCAGGACGGCAGGTCCCCCCGAGCATGGAGAGGAACGCTACCCCGTGGGTCACCCGTCCGGGGTGAGGCAGGCCGGTCGCCCGGGGTGCTGGACGTGACGTGGTCTGCGCCTCAGGCTGTCCCTGCTGGCTGACCGAGGGGAGTGGCCGGGTGGACGAGACCGAGGCATTCCGATCGCTGGCCTGGGTGCTGGGCGTCGCTGCGCTGACGCCGATCGTGCTCGGGCTGCTGCCGAAGGTCCGGCTGCCGGAGGTCGTCGTGCTCCTGGCGCTCGGGATGACGATCGGCCCCTTCGGTCTGGGGCTGGCCCACCTGGACGACCAGGTCTCGTTCGTCTCCGAGCTGGGGCTCGGCATGCTCTTCCTGCTGGCCGGTATGGAGGTCGACCCCCTCGAGATGCGGACCCGCGACGGGGCTCGGGCGGTCGTCGCCTGGCTGGTCTCCCTGGCCGCAGCGGTGGCGTGGATGTTCTTCCTCGCCGAGGTGGCCGGCATCCCGGCCTGGGGTGCGATCGCGATCGCGATGACCTCGACCGCGTTCGGCACGCTGCTGCCGCTCCTGCGCGACACCGGCCTGCAACAGCTCCAGATCGGCAGGCTGGTCCTGGTCAACGGGGCGATCGGCGAGTTCGGCCCGATCTTGGCGATGAGTGTGTTCCTCAGTGCCGGAAGCACGTGGGGAGCCCTGCTGTCGCTGGCCGTCTTCGTGGTCATCGCGGCGCTGCTCGGGTTCCTGCTCGTGCGGCACAGCCCCCGCGCCGAGCGCGTCGTGGCCGTCGTACGTCGAGGGGCCGAGACCACGGCGCAGGCGCCGGTGCGGTTGGTGCTCCTGCTGCTCGCGGTGATGCTGGCGATGTCGGCGTCGCTGGGCCTGGACGTCATCCTCGGCGCGTTCGTGGCCGGCGGGATCATCCGGATGCTCCTGCCGGCGGACCACGCCGCCATCTCGGCACGGCTGGACGGCATCGGATACGGGTTCCTGGTGCCGGTGTTCTTCGTGGTCTCCGGCATGGGCATCGACCCCGTGGAGCTCCTGCACCACCCGGGCAGGGTGCTGTTCGTCTTCGCCAGCATCCTGCTGCTGCGCGGAGGGCCGGTCTACCTGATCTTCCGGCACCTCGGACGCCGCATGCGCCTCCAGCTGGGGCTGTTCAGCGCGACTGGTCTGCCGATCATCGTGGCGGTCACCACGGTGGCGGTCGACTCGGGCCAGCTGACGCACGCCGGCCAGTCGATCGTGGTCGGGGCCGGCATGCTCACGGTGCTGCTGCTGCCGGTGTCCGCGCTGTCGCTGCGCCTGCCGAGCGACCCCGCGCCCACGGCCTAGCCGGCGACCGTCACGCGTGGGTCTTGACCACCAGGACCGGGCAGGTGGCGTGCCGGACGCACTGCTCGCTCACCGAGCCCAGGAGCATGCCCAGCAGGCCGTCGAGCCCGCGAGCGCCGACCACGAGCATCCGAGCACCTTGCGAGATCTCGACGAGGCTCTTCGCTGCGCCGGCGTGCACTGCCCGGTAGTCGACCACGACCTCCGGGTGGGCCTCGCGAGTCGGTCGTACGTCGTCGATCAGGGCCAGGCGGACCGCCTCGGCACACTCGTCGAACGACGGGACGTAGCCGAACTCCCACCCGTCGGGGCGCGGGGCCGTCGCGATCGACCACGCCCTGACCACCAGCACCGGGGCGGCCAGCGCACTCGCGAGGCCGAGCGCCTCGGCGAGTGCCTGGTCTGCTCCCCGCGAGCCGTCGTGCCCCACCACCACTCCGTTCTCGAGGCGGCCCTGGGACTCCGCCGTTCTCTCCGTCATCTGTCACTCCTTGTCGTTCGTCCGCCGGCCCGTGTCGACGAGGAACGGGTGACGCGCGCGGCGATCCAGCCGAGGGCCCCGGTCGCGACCGCGACGGCGAGGTCGGGCACGGTCAGCGCCGTGGTGCCCAGCAGGTCCTGGAGCACAGGGACGTAGACGCCGGCGAGGGCGAGCAGGAACGACCCGGTCACCGCCATCGGGAGGAGCGGGTTCTGCCGGGTGAGCTGCACCGGCCGGAGCCCGACCGCGACGCCGAGCTGGAGGCAGGTCAGGGCGAGGAAGATCATCGTCTGCCACGGACGTCCGCCGTGGTGGCCCCACAGGCCGAGAGTCAGGGTCGCCGCCGAGATGAGCACGCTGACCGCCACGACGCGCTGCCACAGGCCGTCCCCGAGGACGCTCTGGGCGGGCGGCCTCGGTGGCCGGTTCATCGCGTCGGGGGAAACGGGCTCGGCTCCGATGGCGACGCCGGTGATCCCGTGGGTCAGCAGGTTGATCCAGAGGATCTGGGCGGCGATGAGGGGGACGACGAGCCCGACGAACGGGCCGAGCAGCATGACCAGGATCTCGGCCGCACCCCCGGAGAGGCCGAAGACCAGGAAGAGCCGGATGTTGGCGTAGACCCGGCGGCCCTCCTGGACGGCGGCGACGACCGTGGCCAGGTCGTCGTCGGCGAGCACGAGATCCGCGGCCTGCCGGGCGACCTCCGTGCCACGGTGGCCCATCGCGACGCCGATGTCCGCGCGGTGCAGGGCCGGCCCGTCGTTCACGCCGTCGCCGGTCATCGCGACGACCGCGCCGCGGTCCTTCCAGGCCTGGACGATCTCCAGCTTCTGCTCGGGGCTCGTCCGCGCGAAGACCCGAGGACCGGTCAGGTCGGCGACCTCGCCGGCGGCGATCTGCGGCCCGGTGACGACGGTCCCCGCGCGGTCCGCCTCGTCAGAGGTCAGGATGCCGACCCGCAGGGCCACTGCCCGGGCTGTGGCGGGATGGTCGCCGGTGATGAGGACCGGGGAGATGCCCGCCCCACGGCACTCCTCGATCGTGGAGCGCGCCGCGGGCTTGGCGGGGTCGTTCATGGCGACCAGGCCGAGCAGCCGGTGCTCGGCCGCGGCCCAGTCGGCACCGGCAGGGACCTCGGCGGTGGTCAGTGCCAGGACCCGGAAGCCGTCGCCTGCCAGCTCGGAGGCCCGGGTCAGGGCGGAGCGCCACAGGTTGGCCTGGCCGCCGGAGCGGTGCAGGGCGTGGAGCGCCTCGGCCGAGCCCTTGGTCACCACCAGGATGCGCTGCTCGCCGTCGTGCGCGACCAGGTGGGCAGTGGTCATCCGCTGGGTGGCACTGTCGAACGGGACCTCGCCGACCCGGGTGTAGCAACGTTCCAGCTCCTCCCTGGTCAGGCCCGCCTTCCCGGCGGCGCTGAGCAGGGCCAGCTCTGTCGGGTCTCCCAGCCCCGACCACGCCTCTCCGGGGGCGGCAGGAGGCGAGAGGTGTGCGTCGTTGCAGAGCACGCAGGCGCGCAGAAGTTCTCGTACGTCGGGGGCCCGTTGGAGGTCGAGCGGTGCTCCGCCGGAGACCAGCTCGCCGGATGGCGCATAGCCCTCGCCGGCGACGCCGACGGAGTGCTCGGGGGTCCAGAGCTCCTCCACCAGCATCCGGGCCTCGGTCAGGGTCCCGGTCTTGTCGGTGGCCAGGACCGTCACCGAGCCGAGGGTCTCCACGGCCGGAAGACGTCGTACGACGGCGTTGCGGGCCACCATCCGCCGCGCACCCAGGGCCAGGCTGAACGTGACCACCGCGGGCAGCGATTCCGGGACCGCCGCGACGGCCAGGCTGATGGCGGTGACCAGCATCAGCTCCAGCGGCTCGCCCCGGGCGAGGCCGAGGACGAGCACCACCGCACACAGCGCGACGGCGACCAGGGCCAGCGTCCGGCCGAGCTCGGCGAGGCGGTGCTGCAGCGGGGTGGGTTGGATGCGGGTGTCCATCAGAGCGGCGATCTGGCCCAGCGCGCTCGCCGCGCCGGTCCGGGTGACCACGGCCACCGCCCGCCCCTTCACGATCACCGTCCCCGACGACAGCGTCTCGCCGGTCGTCTCGCCGTGGGTCGCGGACTTGCCGACCGCCACGGACTCTCCGGTCAGGGCCGACTCGTCGACCAGGAGCGAGGACGTCTCCAGCAGGTCGCAGTCGGCCGGGACCACGTCACCCTCCCCCAGCAGGACCACGTCGCCCGGCACCAGCACCGCGGCCGGCACCGACCTCTCCTCGCCGTCCCTCCGTACGCGCACCACGGGCGCGCTCAGCTGGGCCAGGGCGGTGATGGCGCGATCGGCCTTGATCTCCTGGGTGACCCCGACCGCGGTGTTCACCACGACCACGAACGCGATCACGGCGGTGTCGGCGAGGTCACCGGTGAGCAGGGTCAGGACGCACGCGGCAAGCAGCACGAGCACGAGCGGGTCCCGCAGCTGCAGACCGATGCTCGACCACACCGAGATGCGCCCCCGCTGCCGGATCTCGTTCGGTCCGACCTGCTCGAGGCGCTGCGAAGCCTCCGTTTGGGTCAGGCCGGCACCGTCCACGCTCTCCACGATCCCCATCTGCCCCGCAGGGGGCCAGGGCCGAAGGAACCGCAGGAGACGGACGACTGGCGTGCACGCCCGGCGTACCCGGCGCCTCGGTGCGCTATGCGATGCGTTGCCCCGGTGGTCGGGGACGACGTCCGACGAGGTGGCGGAGGATAGGGGATTCGAACTGGCGGCCGCCTCTGAACACACCCTGTCCCCCGAACCCCGTTTCACGCTCAAAGCAAGCGCGAAATCCACGTTCGTGCATCGAATGACAGCGTTGTAGTACAGGGATCTACAGGGTCGGTAGCACATGAGTTAGCACATGAGAACGCCGATCCTGCACCGTCTGGGAGCTGCAGTCGCTGGGCCAGCAATCCTGCAACCATCCGCTCACAAGGCCTGCAATCATCGGCTTAGTGGTGCTGCAATCGTCGGCATAGTGACCCGAGAACGGTACAGTCGTGTCGTGGACACGGTGGCGGCACTCGGACGCGAGTACCGGCCTCGCGTGATCGACGGCGCCTTACAACGCGCCCTTGCGGCTTCCGGCGCGGTGGTGATCGAGGGAGCGCGGGCGAGCGGCAAGACCATGACAGCCCTGCACGCCGCGGCCTCCTATGTCTTCATCGACGATGCCGGCGTCCGGGGCCTGCTCGAGGTCGCGCCGCGATCAGTCCTCGAAGGCGAGGCGCCCAGGCTGCTCGACGAGTGGCAGGTAGCCCCGGACGTGTGGAACCTCGTGCGCCGAGCTGTCGATTCCGCCGCTGAGCCCGGGAGATTCATCCTCACCGGCTCCTCGGTCCCGACGGACGACGTCACCCGGCACACCGGAGCCGGGCGGTTCCTGCGGCTGCGTGAGCGAACCATGTCGTGGTGGGAGAAGCTCGACGCGCCGACGGGCGCAGTCAGCCTTTCGGACCTGTTCGCCGGAGACCTGCCCAAGACCGACCTCGGTGCAGCTCCCGATCTCGACACCGTCATCGACAACCTGCTGCGGCCCGGCTTCCCCGCGATGACCACCCTTTCGCCCGCTCAGGCCTCGCATCGACTGCGCGGCTACATCGACGACGTCGCGCGCACCGACATCCACCGCATTGCCGACATCCGGCACGAGCCCGAGGTGGTCAAGCAACTCATCGCCGCACTCGCGCGGTCGGTAGCTGCCGAGGTCACCTACAAGACGCTCGCAGCAGACATCCGCGCGGTCGCGCCCACCATCAATGAGGAGACCGTCAGCAACTACGTCGGTCTACTCCAGCGGCTGTTCGTCGTCGAGGCGCAGCGCCCGTGGACGCCTGCGTTGCGATCGCGCGCCAGAGTCCGGACCTCAGCGAAGCTCCACCTGGTCGACCCAGCCCTCGCCGCCGCAGCCCTGGGTGCTGGTCCCCACCAGCTACGAGGCGATCTCCATACGCTCGGCACGTTGTTCGAGAGCGCTGTCGTCCATGATCTGACCGTGCTCGCCTCGCGAATGGAGGGCGAGGTCAGTCACTACCGCGACTCCAACCACAAGGAGATCGACGCGGTCATCACCCTCCCCGACGGACGCTGGGGCGCCGTCGAGGTCAAGCTCGGTGGCCAGCAGCTCGCCGCCGGAGCCACGTCGCTGCAGGCGGTGATCGCACAGGTCGACCTCGCAGCGATCGGGGAGCCGGCATTCCGGCTGGTGGTCACCGGAACCGGGCCGATCCTGGTCACCGACAACGGCACCATCACGGCCCCCCTCACCGCCCTCGCTCCCTGAGGCCCGCTACCACCACACTCCCCATCCCCACACGACCAACGGCCCGCCAAAGCTCCAGCTCCACACCCCGGCCCCGACACACAACTCGGCCACCCACTTCTTCTTCGCTCGAATGGACGTATGCTACCGTGGTAGATACATAGTACGCGATATAAGAAAGTCGTGGAATGAAGGGTGGCGTGATCCTCTTCCGGGGAACGGGCGCAGCCGCGTGCCGGTACCTGGAGTCGGATCGGTCGCGCGCGGACGACTACTACCTGGAGGGCGGGACGGCGCTTGCCGCGTTCGCCGTCACGGACGGCAGTGGCGAGGTGCTGGCCACCTCCGAGCTCAACGCGGAGGCGTACGCCGGCTGGGTGGACTGGATCGACCCGCTGGCCGAGACCCCGATGGGCACGCCGCGGCTGCCCGGCGAGGAGGGGACGGCCAAGCACGGTTCGCCACGGTTCGCCGAGATGGTGGTGAACACCCCGAAGTCGCTCTCGGTGGCAGCAGCCCTGCACCCCGATGTCTCCGACGCGTTGGACGTGGCCCAGGCGGACGCGGTCACCGAGATCCGTCGGTTCCTCGCGTTGCACTCGGTCACCCGAGTCGGGCCGCGCGGTCGCCAGGAGGTGGTGCCGGTCGAGCGGCTGCAGACCGTGGCGGTGGTCCACAAGACCAGCAGAGCAGGCGACCCGCACCGGCATGTGCACTTCCAGATCGGTACGCGCGTTTGGGCGGCAGGCACGTGGCGCGGTCTGGACACGGCGGCCCTGTTCAAGCAGCAGGGAGCGATCCGGGCACTCGGCACCGGCGTCCTGGCTGCGCACCCGGGACTTGCCCGGGCGCTGGACCGCCACGACCTCACGCTGGACCCAGTGACGGGCGAGGTCGTCGAGCTGGCTCCGTTCAATGCCGTGATGTCGAAGCGCGCCACCCAGGTGGAGAAGAACCTCAGCGAGCTGCAGGACGCGTGGGCCGAGCGCAACCCGGGTGGGGAGCCTGGTCCGGTGGTGACGTCCCGGATGATGGCCGCGGCATGGGCCAGGGACCGCCCGCAGAAGAGGCCCACCGCGCTGGCTCACGAGGAGGGGTGGCGTCGGGAGTTGGCGGATGCCGGGTACGACCCCGAGCTGTCCCCACCGACCCGAGGAGCAAGTCATCGGCGGGCCACCGAGCCGATCTCTCCAGAGGATCTCCGGGTACTCACCCTCGCCTCCCGCGCGTTGGATCGGTGCGCCGCAGGAGCGTCGACCTGGAACCGACACACCGTCACCGAGCACGTGGCGCGCATCGTCACCGAACACGGCGTACGCGCCACGCCTACTGAACTGCGCGAACTGGTCACCCTCGCGACCGACCTCGCCGTCGGCGACTGCCTGTCGGTGCTGCCACCCGGGGCAGCCCGACCCGAGCACGTCGCGCACCTCACCAGCCTCCAGGTCCTCGCCGCAGAGACGCGGCTGCGCGACCTGCTCACCGCCCGCACCTCCCCCACAGAGGTGGCCCAGATCCCCGAGGTTGAGACATGGGCGGCCGAACGAGGGCTGGATCAGGGACAGGCTCGGGCCGCCGAGGCGATCGCTTCGACCGACCCACTGGTTGTCGTCGAGGGAGCTGCCGGCTCGGGGAAGACCTCGATGCTTGCCGTTGCGATCGCTGCCGCCGACGCCGAGGGTCGCGCCTCCAGGGTGGTGACGCCGACGAAGAAGGCCGCCGACGTGGCCGCCCACGAGCTTGGGGTGCCCGCCGAGTCGGTCGCCAAGTTGCTTCACGCCCACGGCTGGCGGTGGAACAGCGACGGCGTATGGACCCACCTCGCCGTCGGGGATCGAGACCCCGAGACCGGCGTCACGTACGGCGGCCCACCGGCGTGGGCGCGACTGGCGCGCGGTGAGCGGATCGTGGTGGACGAGGCCGGGATCCTCGACCAGGACAGCGCGATCGCGCTCCTCGCTGTGGCCGGCGAGGCCGCCGCCACAGTCGCGCTGGTCGGGGACAGGGCGCAGCTGCCAGCCGTGGGACGCGGTGGGGTGCTCGACATGGCCGCAACACTCGTCGCAGCCAGTGGCCGAAACGTCTTCGACCTGGACTCCGTCCACCGGTTCACCGACCCGGTCTATGCCGACCTCACCGTCCGGCTCCGCGCCGGTGACAACTCCGCGGACACTTTCGATCGGCTCCACGCGCTCGGACACGTCCGAGTCCACTCCAACCCCGACGACGCTCACGAGGCCATCGCCGCCGCGACCACGGCGGCGATCGAGTCCACGAAGACGGTCGCGGCGACAGTGGCGACCAACGACGAGGCTCGCAGCCTGAACGACCGCATCCGTAGCCAACGTGTCACCCGAGGCGAGGTCGACGACACGGCGACCGTTCCGGGGAACGACGAGCTGCCTATCGGTGCGGGCGACGTGATCACCACGCGTAAGAACGACAGCACCTTGGGAGTCGCCAACCGACAAACCTGGACAGTCCAGAGCATCGGCGCCGACGGCACCGTGTGGGTCTTCGGCGCAGCTGGCCCGGGCAGGCACCCTCGGTCGGTCGTCCTGCCCGACTGGTACGTCTCCGAACACGCCCACCTTGCCTATGCCGCGACCGCGTACGGCGCCCAGGGCGTCACCACCACCAGCGCGCACACCCTGCTCTCCGAGGCGTTGGACGCATCGGGGGTGTATGTCGGCATGACCCGCGGCCGCGACGCGAACGTGCTGCACATCGCCGCCGACACCCTCGACGATGCACGCGCGCAGTTCGTCGACGCGCTCCAGCGCGACCGCGCCGATCGCGGCCTGGAGGCAGCAACATCCGGAGCCCACGTCGCCGTCACGGGCTTGGTGGCGCAGGGACCGGTCAAGGTCGTCAACGACGAACGAGCACGGCTGGTCGACGCGATCGCCAAGGCAGACAGGGAAGCGGCACGGTGGGAACACGCCGCCGGCCTGCTGGTCACCCAAGCAGAGGCTCACGCCCAAGAGGAAGCATCCGCCCGAGACGCCTTGGTGAGGGCTCAAGCGCACTCCGAGTCGATCCTCGACCGCGCCTCGCGACCACTCCTCGCCCAGGCCACCGTCGACGGACAGGCCTACCTCGATGCGGAGATCCAACGAGTCGCCGCTTCGCAGGCCCACCTTTCGGCGGGGCGGCTCGGCCGGCGCGCCGCCGTCCGGAGGCTCAACACCGCTCGAGAGGTGGTCAGCGACACTCAGGAGACCGCACTGACCCGTTGGGGCAGCGTGCCCGCCACCGGCAGATGGGCCGCCACGACCCGCGACGGGCTCGAAGGTTGGGCCGTTCGCGTGGCGCATCAACGTGCCCAAGACGACCCCGTCGTAGCCCGGGCGCGCCGGGATGTCGCACGCGCCGATGAAACGCTCAAGCAGACGTGGCGGCGGCACCGATCCGACACTGAAACGCTCACCCTCCAGATCTACGGTCGGCGCGACGCGGCCTCATTCCGATCCGTCAGTGGTTCTCACAGTGCCCAAGCTCGCGCCCAACGCTGGCGCGGATACGCCGACGCGGCGCGCGCCCACCTCACCCACATCGAATCCCTGCCGATCGGACGAGCCGTTCACCTCATCGAGTCGAGCCGGGCTCGAGCCCTCCAGATCGAGGCCAAGCGAGCACCTGCCATCCACGGAGCCGGGGCCGACGCGCCAACGGAACGGCGCATCGGACCACCAGACCCCGAACGCGGACTCAGCATGTAGCCCGGCCGCTGGAGTGGCTGCAGCGCTGCCGCCGCAGGAGGCTGCCAACGACCTCTCATGCCGATGAGCGGATGCCCAGCACCCCGCAGGGTGACGCTCACGGGCGCTCCGGACCCAAGTCGCCGCCATTCTCGAAGGGCCGGGCTGACGCCGCTCTCCCAGATTCCCATTCCCACTTGAACCTCGCTCCAGTGGAGATCGCAAACTCCCAGGCTCCCTCCGCGAAGACCACTGCAACCTCCCCGTTCCCGTCCAGAACATGGAGGGAAGGCCCATCGGTGCGAAAGGTGTAGGCGGATGGGAAGAGGATTCGCTCGCCATTGGGTCTATGGACGCCGTTTCGCTCCGCGCCGGGGTCTTCCTCCAGCCGTCGGTCGAATTCTGCGTCATCCAAGCCTGGGTCGCTGCTCATGTCCCCATACTGACGCAACCCAGCGGAAGTTCGACAACGCTCCATCCCATTCGTCGGGCAAGCGGCAACGCACGCTCATGCCGCCGTGAGGGCGCGGAGGGTGATAGAACGGGGCCGTGGGACGAACGACGCCAGTCGTGCTCGGGGTCGTCGCGATGGTGGTCCTGATAGTGCTGTTGGACGTCCTCTTCCTGAGGGATCACTTCTGGCTGCGCCTCGTCGTGAACGTTGCAATCGTCGGCGCGTTCGCGGCGCTCTACTTCAGGTTCCGGGCTCGCCTGTAGACGTCGCCCGGCCTGATGCCACACTCACAGCTGTCCGTGGTTTACGAGCCCTGGACTTGGCATCTCCTTGCGTCAGCCGACTGAGCAGGGCACAGGAGTAGCCCGAACGGGATCGCGAGTGTCCCTTCGCCTCGGGAGCCTCGGTATGAAACGACCCACCCAGACGTGAACGCGGGGCCGGAGGTGGTCTTCAACACGCGGACTGCGAGCTCGTAGCCCTTCGGCCTCCCGTGCTCGCATGCCACATCCACGGTGCGGCTGGTGAACCCGAAGTGCTCCAAAGATGCCCGTTCCTCTCCCAAGAAGACACCTGGGTGGCCCTGAGTCGGCTTCCAGTTCTGGTTAGGGCGCACCGCGAAGCCCGTCACCCGAAGTCCCTCGGGTCGCTCGGGGGTCACTGCCGTGAGTTCGACCTTCCCAGGCTTGCTGAGGCAGATCGTTGATCCCATGCCGATCGACCACCGATCACCCTCGTGGGCGCGAGCGACGCCCACCGAGCGGGAGTTGATAGGCACGGGGAAGATCAGCGACGGTCCGCGACTGAGATTGAGCCCGATCACGGTGCTGACCAAGATGGCGAGCGAGAGCATCAGCACGGGCACCCAACCCACGACCCTCGGCACGGGACCAGACCCTACTGCCCGGCATACCCAGCCGCTCACGTTCAGTGAAGGGCACGCTCATGCCGCGATGAGGTGCACCCTCCTGCCGATAAGCGGCCACCTGTCGGATGAAGTGTTCCCCGGCTGACAGACGACCGGTCGCTCCCGGCCGACGATGGATCTCCAGTCCGAGAGACGCTCGGCCAGATCCCGGGGAGTTCCCATGTTCAAGCGCACCGCGCCTGCGTTTGCTGCCGGCGCCATCTTCGCTGTGCTGATTGCCGGCACCGGCGCCGTCGCGGCCACCGGTGGCAAGTTCATTCTCGGCCGGTCCAACGCGGCGGGTACTACCTCGACGCTATCGTCCGGCCGTGGCCCGGCGCTCTCATTGAAGGCCAAGGGGCCGGTATTGGAGGTCGGTAACGGCTCGAAGATCGCCAACCTCAACGCCGACAAGCTCGACGGCTTGAGTTCCGCGGCGTTCGCCCTCACCCGTGGAAAGACTGGGGCTTTCGACTTCACCGGTGACACTTACGACCTGGACAACAATGGAATCGCTGATGCCGTGATCGCCTATGCCACGTGCCCAGCGGGGACTCAGATGACCGGTGGCGGATTTGTCGACCAGACCTCCACCGGGGTCGTGGTCCTGAACGCCCCGGACCTCAAGGAGAGTTGGGGCGTGGGTGAGCTGATCACGGAGGGATCGGGTGACACCGGCAGCGACGTCACCGCCTCGGTGGTCTGCTACAGCCCCACCGGCGCTCACTTGTCGGGCTCCTACCGGACTCACCCCGGCGCCCGATTGCCTGCGCGGAGCAGAATCGTGGCTCAAATGCGGGGCCAAGCTAGCGGCCCAGGAGTAGCCTCCGCCGCGCCGCCGCCGCGCCGACCGACCTTGGTCCAGCGGCGGTGGCGTCCTCTAGACGACGCACTCTCATGCCGCTGTCCGTCGCCTATGGTTCGGAGCGTGAGGGCACTGATCCTGATCACGGTGGGGTGTTCAGCAATCGCACTGATCCTGAACCTGATCCACTTCGAGGTGGTCAATGCTGCGATCTGCGCAGTCGCGATCTTGATCGGGCTCTACATGCTGCGCCATCCGTCTACGTGGCGGGGAGACCGCCGCGACTAGGAGTGCGATCGACCGCTCATGCCGCTGACCGCGCTCGGATCTGCCGATGAGCGGATGTGCGCTCGGCGTCCACACGCCGATGAGAGGATGAGGGTCATGAGCGTCCTGGAAGCGGAGAGGGCTCCGGTCCGGAAACGAATCTGGACTGCGCTCGTCCCTGTCCTGCTCGCCGTGGCTGCAGTTGGGATCACCTTCGCAATCGCCCTGAGTGATCACGTTGCGGTTCTGAGCCGCTCGGGTCTTGGGCACATCCAATTCGGGCTACCCCTGGTCTGGCTCAGGCAGGACCAGTCGTCACTCGATCCATCGTTCCCGATGAACGCCACATTGATCTCGCCATGGGACTACCCGACCAGCGTGTCCGTGGTGCCGTTGGTCTGCGACGTGCTCGTGGCTTTCGGGCTGCTCCTCGCGGGGTGGTTCGTCGTTCGTCGCGTCGGTCGCCGTTTCAGCCGATAGAAGGCCCTGGCCAGCGCACACACATGCCGCTGTTCGTGTCGCTACACGCCGATGAGCGGGCGCTCTGTTCAGGCGGGTGTGAGGTGCGCCATTCCGAACTCGAGCGCCAGGGCCTTGGTGTCCCCCGAGCCGAAGTCGATCCAGACCGACGGGACTCCCCTGTACTCACCGACTCGACCGACCGTGCCGCTCCCGAAGGTGGTGTGCTGGACTTGGCCCCCTTCTTGGAGCCAATCGGGAGCTGTCACGGATGTGTCGGGGTTCCATTCGGGCACGAGGGCAGCCTGATACGCACCCACCGCCAATCGCACTCTCATGCCGCTGTCCGTCGCCTATGGTTCGGAGCGTGAGGGCACTGATCCTGATCACGGTGGGTGTTCAGCAATCGCACTGATCCTGAACCTGATCCACTTCGAGGTGGTCAATGCTGCGATCTGCGCAGTCGCGATCTTGATCGGGCTCTACATGCTGCGCCATCCGTCTACGTGGCGGGGAGACCGCCGCGACTAGGTGAAGCTAGGAGTGCGATCGACCGCTCATGCCGCTGTCCGCGCTCGGAAACAGTCTGATGAGCGGGCGCGCTGCTCGGAGTTGGTGCAGGATTCCCCCATGGCGAACGGCTGGACTCGGGAGGTAGGTCCCGTCGTCGGAGGACTCGCGGTCTTCGGACTCATGATCGTGCTCACCTACAAGGTGGCGCTCGACGAGCGCTCAGTGATCTACGGTGGCGACACCGACTCGCCGATCCTCATCCTCTGGGGAACCAGCATCGCGGTCGGTGTGATGCTTCGGTTGTTCGGTCAGCGGGTGTGGGCTGCCGCCTGGCTGACCGGAGCCGTCGGCGCTGTGGTCGCCTGCCTGGGCGTTCTTGTCTACTGGGCCTCCCTCGGCTCGTAACCCGAACGCACTCTCATGCCGCTGTCCGTGCTCGCTCGTGCCGATGAGCGGACGCGGGCGCCAGCCGCTGACACGTCAGTCGTCGAAGTCAGAGTCCTCGAGTTCTCCCAGCGGCCACACGTCGAGAGACAGCGCCATGTGCGGACCAAGTTCCGTTTTGAGGTCACGGAGCAGCCCATCGGCCTGGCCGGCATACCCCGCACGTGCGGCCTCGGAGTCCCATCCCGTCTCGTGGCTGTAGTGCTCGTCGAAGAGCCGCTCCCAATCCCAGAGCCGACGAGCGAGAGCCGGCGACAGGCCAAGGTGATCGGCAGTCACGTTGATGTTGCCGACCCACAGCGGCCACTCCGCGAAGTAGTCGCTCATGAGCCGCACTCCAGACACAACCGGATCTGGTCCAGGCATGGGAGAAGTCTAGAAGCGCACTCTCATGGCTGTCCGCGCTCACGCTCATGCTCGATCGTTCGTTGGGGCCCTCCAGGGAGTCGCGACCCCCGCGTCGCCTTGATGAGAATGAGTCCATCGCGCTTGGGGCTGCGCCCGTCTAGGGTGCGGAACGTGGTAGCGATTGTGCTCCGTGTCCGGCTGACCAGCGGTGACAACATTGATGTCACCTACGAGGATCGCGATGCGGACAACGAAGGCGAGGTCGTCGACCACGTCGTCGACACGCTGTCCCAGGCTTCCGGCGCGTTGCGCTGTCGACATGGCGAGCGACTCGTGGTGCTGTACGCGAGGGGCGTAGCCGCCGTGGAAATCGCGCCCCGCGGCGCGGTCCTATGAGGGACGCCTGATCTCCCGCTCGCCGCGCGCGTTCCTGGTAAGCCCCGCAGATGCCGCTGTCCTGCACACGATCCTGTGCGCGCTGCGGCAGATAGCGACCTCTCATGCCGCTGTCCGCGCGCGGTTGGCTTCGGAGGAGGCGAGAATGACCCTTGTGAACGACGCCCGCGAACCACTCCGCTTGACCGTCGACTCCGAGGTCTTCGAGCTCGTCGAGACGCCCGATCAACCGGGACAGTGTCACTACATCTGGCTGAGCGGCCCGAACCCCGGCTCCGGGTTCACGTCGGCTTGGTCGGATGGTCACCGCTCGTCTGTGGAGGAGCAGGAGCACGCAATCCGTGACTTCCTCAAGTCGATCAACCCACAGACTGGCTACCTCGACTAGCGACCGCTCATGCCGCTGACATGGACGGGAGGCCTTCTACGATTCGCATCATGCGCAGGTTCTGGCCCTTGGTCGCCGTTGCGGTTGCGGTTGTCGGGGTCGTTGTGTTGCTCGGGTTGGGAATCGGACGCCCAGGTCCGCCCGAGAACATCAGCAGTGAGCAAGGCGCTGACGTCTTCCTGGGCATCTTTGGACTGCTGGCTGTGCTCGCACTTCTCGCATCCTTGTGGTTCCGGCGTCGCCTGAGGCGTTCGCCTGTGCCGGATCAGACCCACGCTCACGTCGACGACCCTGAAGTCTGAGTGTCCGATAATCCGACCGCTCATGCCGCGGACAGTGCGCGGATCTGCCGATGAGCGGCCGGACGGATCTAACCTTTCGACGTGGACGACTTCCATGCAGCCGAACTCGCAGAGCACCGAGCCGCCCCCTTCCCAGAGAGCGTGGACAAGGGGCGCGACTACGGCGACGTCGACCCGGTGCTGATCGACGCTGACATCTTCGGCTGGGCGAGTCAGGATCGGCTCAGCGGTGTGCAGAAGCAGTCGCTACGAGCAGCCGCCGACGAACTGGCTCGCTCGCTCGACGCCTTTCCTCCCGACGCTCGGCCGTACTGCGAACGCCTCCTCCGGCTTGCACGTCGCGCAGCAGCTCGCTGAGCGAGGGCCGCAACAGTCGTACCGATCCGCACTCATCTGCCGCTGTCCGCGCTCGCATCTTCGGTGAGCGGTCGCAGAAGACACCTGTGGAACTATCGAGCATGGCTCGCCGTCTGACCGACGTGAACTCGATTCTCGCGGCCCTCGTGGCGCTGCCGCTGCTGGTCGCCTGCTCCTCAGATCCGACACCTCACGCCACTCCGCAGGACGGCGGAACAACACTGAGCCAAGACCAGATCGCCAAGGCCGAGGCGGTCGCCCGTCAGGCGATCAAAGACCAAGGAGCGTCGGTGTCGAACGCAACTGTCATTGCGCGTCCGGGCAAGGTCAAGGACTCCAACACCGGCCACCCTTGCTCGTCTGGCCATGAACTCCAGATCAAGCTGATCGGCAAGTTCCCGCACACCGTTACGACAGGTCACCCCGTTCCGCCGGGCAGTCCCGCGCCAGACTTCACCGTTCGGGCCATGATCATCACTGCCGATGCCGAGTCGGGGCTGGCGTGCCTGATCGGTGTGCAGACAGGCGAAAACGGCTGGCCGAAGCCGCTGGCCGGTGGCACGAGGCTGTCACTCAGTTAGCGCCTGCCCAGCGCACGCACATGCCTGTCCGAGCGCACTCATGGTTGGCGTCAGCACGAGTCGGCGTCTTGGGTGCGGGTGCCGCACAACACGAAGTTCCAATCGACCGCGAGGGTGTACGAGCCAGAGGCCGTGGTGTAGTCGATCTCGATTCCATCAACCCAGGCCCCGACGCGGCCGGCCTTGAGGACGGTGAGCAGCTCGGTGTAGGGAGCCGAAGACCTTTGACCGCAAGGCTGCGAGACCGTCAACCCCTTGACCTGCGTCGAGAGTTCCCCCTGGGCTTGATGTGGCGCGCTGGCGAATGCCCCGGGGATGCCGACGCGCGCCGCGACGGGTGCCCAGTCTCCACGCGGCGTCCGCTCCGCCTTGGTCGGGACGGTACGGATCGTCGGGGTGGCGGTAAGGGGATTGACCTTGGTCTGATACCTGATGTCTTGCACCGTGATCTCGTCGCCGGTGTGCGAGCACAGTAGGGCGCTCCCGAACGTCCCGTGCCACGGGACCTGCCCGGGTGCGGAAAGGGAGACGCCTCCGCGTCCCGGCAGAGATGCGGACAGCGGCCCTCCACCGTCTGCGTGCGTGGCCGAGCTCCCGGGTCCCGAGCCGCTTGAGTCGGCACCGCCACATCCCGAGACGCACAACGCGGTCAAGGCGATCGCAAACGCCACCGACGTGCCCCTGAGCATGCGCTCAGTATCAGTTGTCGTGACCTGGCCGGTCGCCTAATGCAGACTTTCAACGCACTCTCATGCCGCTGTCCGGGCGCGCATGGTGCTGACTTCATTCGCGGCGCGGCACCTCAGATTGACCGCTCGTCGGCTTTGTCTTAGCGGGACGGGAGAAGTCGAACGGGACTCTGTCCTTCGTCATTCTCACGAGCGCATAGATCAGCACGGCCCCAAAGACAGCGCCCAGAACCAGGATCGTCACCAGGATCAATCCCGCGATCACGCTCATGTGGTCCATGATCCAGCAACTGGCGCGTCGATGTTCGCTTCGAACGGAAGCGACCTCTCATGCCGCTGTCCGCTCGGGCTGACGCCGATGTGTGGGCGGACGGTGTGCGTTACGGAGCTGGACTTGCTTCATTACGCGGCACCCAGACTTGCACGACGGGGTAGTCAAGAACGCCCGGAATCGGCTCTCTGGAGATGTGGACAACCGTCGCGAAGAGCTCTCGACCTCCCTGGGTGTCTGGACGGAAGTTCCGCACGACCTGCGGGGCGAACTCGGTCGCCAAGGCTCCCCAGGCGGAGCCGACGTATCCCTCCACAGTGATGACTGCAAGCTGGACGGCGCTGTCAGTGACACTGGGTTCGGGGGCGAAGATCGCGGGGTAAGCGCGGCCGCCAGCCTTCGTCTCGAACATCGGCGGGCGCTCAACGAGCCGCCGCGTTCGAGCGTCGTTCTCCGGGTATTGGTTCCCGGAACAGGGCGCGTGCGCGCCCCAAACTCCAAGCGCTGGGCGTATCCGGTGGGGCCGACACCTCTGTGGAACGTGTAAGACCCACGCGTCCGCTGCTGCCGAGAACACCTCGACTGGGAGCCCAAAAGGGATGCCGTCGACCTCCCACGGAGGCGGCTGGTCGCTCATGTGGATTAGCCAACCACGTGCGCCCGCTCATGCCGCTGAGTGAGCGCCGACATGGCGGTCACTTCAAGAGACAAGCCGCTGAGCCGCCGACAGTCGCCTTCACCTTGCGGCGGATGTCGGCGGAGGAGTACCGCAGGTGGGGCCACCTTCCCGCCAATGGTGGAAGGGACAACGGAGCAATCCGTGTCTGTTGAGGATCGGGGAGGATGCTCTCGGGATTCTGCGCCCGGCCACCCAACCGAATGGGGTGCTGCGGCGTCTTGAGGGTTGTCAGGCAGGTTGAGCTGCGGCACGACGTCAGGAGTTGTGATGGGCGGTCGGCCCTCGGACGCTGAGTTCAGCGAGCTGGTCCATGCGGCGTGGCCCTCGTTGTACCGCACCGCTTATCTGCTGGTGGGTGACCAGGGGCTGGCCGAGGACCTTGTTCAGGTCGCGCTGGGTAAGACGGACGCGTCCTGGGGCAGGGTGCGTGAGGTGGGGGCAGCTCGAGTTGAGTCCCTGATAGTGGTGTAGCGCGGTCGCTGTGGTCGTCGCCGGTGTGTCGCCGGGACGAGGACGCGGTCACCGCGTGATCTTTCGAGTGAACGTCTCAAGCACTCTCGAAAGGAATCATCGCGATGACCGCTCCTCATATTGTCGACCCTGCCCGCCTGCTCAGCGAAGCGGTGTCGGGTGCGTCGCCGGATCTGATGCGTCACCTGCTGGGCACGGTGATCAACGCGCTGCTGTCCGCGGAGGCCGACGCGGTGTGTGGCGCCGAGTACGGCCAGGCGAGCGCCGAGCGGGTGGCCCAGCGCAACGGCTACCGGCACCGCGAGTTGGACCTACGCACCGGCACGATCGACGTGGCGATCCCCAAGCTGCGGCAGGGCTCGTACTTCCCGAGTGGCTGCTCGAGCGCCGCAAGCGCGCGGAGTCGGCGCTGATCAGCGTGGTGGCCACCTGCTATCTGCTCGGGGTGTCCACCCGGCGGATGGACAAGCTCGTGCAGACCCTCGGGATCACCTCGCTGAGCAAGTCGCAGGTCTCCCGGATGGCCGCCGACCTCGACGAGCAGGTCACCGCGTTCCGCACCCGCCCGCTGACCGATGCTGGGCCGTTCACGTTCGTGGCCGCCGATGCGCTCACGATGAAGGTCCGCGAGAACGGCCGCGTGGTGAACGCGGTGGTGCTGGTGGCCACCGGCGTCAACGCCGACGGACACCGCGAGATCCTCGGCATCAAGGTCGCCACCAGCGAGACCGCCGCGGCATGGAACGCGTTCTTCGCCGATCTGGTCGCCCGCGGCCTGACCGGGGGCCCTGAGGGCGTCTTGCTGGTCACCTCCGACGGGCATGCGGGCCTGGTGGAGGCGATCGCGGCCAACCTGCCCGGCACCGCCTGGCAGCGCTGCCGTACCCACTACGCCGCGAACCTCATGGACGTGTGCCCGAAGGCCTCGTGGGGGTGGGTCAAGGCGCTGCTCCACTCGGTCTATGACCAGCCCGACGCCGCGGCCGTGCACGCCCAGTACGACCGGGTCCTCGACGCCTTGGCCGACAAACTCCCCCAGGTGGCCGACCACCTCGACACCGCCCGTGCCGACGTGCTCGCGTTCACCGCGTTCCCCAAGGAGATCTGGCGACAGATCTGGTCCAACAACCCCAACGAGCGCCTCAACCGCGAGATCCGCAGGCGCACCGACGTGGTCGGGATCTTCCCCGACCGCGACTCGGTGACCCGACTGGTCGGCGCCGTCCTGGCCGAGCAGCACGACGAATGGGCCGAAGGCCGCCGCTACCTCGGACTCGACGTGCTCACCCGAGCCCGAGCCAGCGCCCGACAGGCCGCCAATCCCGAGCCGGCCGACAGCGAGCTGCCCGAACTGGGGCCCGCAGCATGAGCACCTCCCAGAGCCAGCACGACCTCGCCATGCTCGCCGCCGGCGGCCACACCGGCTGGTGGGACCAGACCGGCCAACCAGCACCCTGGCCCGAGGACTTCTTCGACACCGACAGCGAATGGAGGCCCGACATCCAGCTCGTCACCCTCGAACCCGACGAGCAGCCCTTCTGACCAACCCGAACTCGAAGATCAGCCGTTACACCACTTCCAGGGACTTGACCGCAGCTCGGGCTTATGCGCGGAAGATCATGGTGAACACGGCTGCTAGCTGGTTCCGGCGGGCGGGTTGGCGCAAGGAGCGCCCGTCCGAGGTTCTTCCTGGGTCGTCGTATGACGAGGATCCGACGGCGCGGCTGGCGCTGATGCAGGCGTTGGCTCAGTTGCCGCTACGTCAACGTGCGGTTGTGGTGCTGCGCTTCTACGAGGATCTGTCGGTGACCGAGACTGCAGGGGTCTTGGGTTGCGCGGAGGGCACGGTCAAGAGCCAGACCTCCGACGCTCTGGCGCGGCTGCGTGCCCTGCTGGGCGATGCGGTCGCCCCTGTGGAGTCAGGAGCTGTTGATGACTGACCGTTTGGCCGCTTTGTTGCACGCCGAGGCAGAGGCTCTCGAGGTCCCTGCTGCGCCGGCCTCGGAGATCGTTTCGGCTGGCCACCACCGGCGTCGGCAGCGCGTGTTCCGCGCCGGGGCAGTCGCCGTGGCGGCGTCGGCCCTCGTGGTCGGCGGCGTAGCGGTGGTTGCTGGGCGCGATCAGGCCGCCCGTGAGTCGCCGTCCTCCCCACTGGGTCACCACCCCAGGACACCGCAGATCGCGTACGCCGTCGGTACCACCGTGTACCTGGGGCATCGCCGGGCCACTGCGTCGTTGCCGGAGTTCGGCCAAGCGCTCTACCTGACCTCCTCTGGGCTAGTGGTGCGGACCAACGCGACAGGCATACCCGACGGTCGCTCGCCGTACCACTTCGTGCTCGTCGGCGCGAGTGGCCGAACCAGAGGGCTCCATGGCCCGAGCGGCGATGTCGCGCCTTCCGCGGACCCACGCGAGCCGTACCTGGCCTGGGCGACCATGAACCACGGCAAGATCACAGTGGTCGTGCACGATGTGGCCACAGATCGCGACGTGGCGCACCTGGGCGTGCCAGGGACGTTCACCTGGGGTGGTTGGGACGCTCCACCGGTAGCGCTGTCCGGTGCCGACGTGTACGTGGGCACAGATCACCAGACGCATGTGGTCAACTGGAGAACCGGGGTCAGCGCGGTAGCTCCCGGTGTGCCTGGATCGTCCTATCCGACGGTTGCGGGCGGCCGCGCGGTCGTCACCCACAGCCGAACCGCCGACATCGTCGACGCCGCCTCGGGACGACGCCTTCTGAGGCTGCCGATCCGGCGAGACGACTCCGTCAACCTCTCGCCCGACGGCCGCTTCGCCACTGTCGACACCGGCTACGGCGACCGTGTATCACCATACGAAAAGGTCTACTCCGTCGCGGATGGCTCCTCGATCAGCCTGCCCGGAACAGCCTGGGGCTACGGGTGGACGTATCCCGGAGACGACCTCTTCCGCGTCGAGGGCACCACGATGACCACGTGCGCAGCGGCTACCGGCCACTGCCACACGACCGTCGCACCCCCCGGCCTGGGCGGGAGCTTCGTCCACTACGCAGGTCGCCTCTACGAGGCCTGAGACCCGCCCGGCCAAGAGCGGCCGATCCGACACCAAGCCGGCCCGTCGGCGCGATGAGCGGTCCCTTCTCAACCGCTACTGAGCAGTCCCTGGGAGGGGCTTAAGAGACGAAAGGCACCAATCCACGTAGGCCGCCACGTAGCTGCTGCTTGGGTCGTCGTCCAACCGGGGTGGTCCTTGGACTGACGGCCGACCCCAGCACGCGCCGCTGTCTTGCAGTCGCCCTGCGACCAGGCGTTGGCCTTCGCGGCGTCGACGCCGGCCCGGCTGAAGTGCTGCTCTTGGCTCTAGCCACAGCAGCCCGGCGCGAGAACCCCAATCACGGCGGCCACGACCCAGAGGCGACGCACCGCAGAAAGTGTGCACGCTGACGGGGTCAACCTGGAGCGTTGTCGCGACAACGTGACATCCGAGCGCTCATCGGCATGAGAGGTCGAGCGGAATGAGGCCGAATTGAACTGCCGCACTACCGAGCTGGGCGTCGCGCGGATGATCAGCAACCACACCCAGCTAGAGCTAACGCCCGCTCGTAGCCGTTGTCAGGGTTCGGCCCCGTGGGATGGGATGGCCTTCACCTGTTGGTGTGGGCTGCGGATGTAGTCGCGGAGCAAAGCTTTGAGTTAGGCCTCCGGGTCGAAGATCTTGAGGAACTTCTCCCGAGGGATCAGCACGCGGCGGCCGAGCTTGACCGAAGGGATCGTGCCGTTCTCGATGCCGGCCGTGACCGTCCGGGGGTCAACGCCAAGGGCTGCCGCGGCGTCGGTGCGGGTGATGACGAGACTAGGCGCGTTTCGCAGCGTCTCGATCGTGACGGTGGCTGCTCGCATGGCGCATCTCCCTAGATCCCGAGTTGTGTGGAGCCATTCGAAGGTACACGCTCGCGCTTGGTGTTTCAAGAGCAGCGGTGTAAGTTTCCTATATGGAGCCACGCCAACGAGGAAATCCGGCTGGAAACACGAGCGCACACGTCGCGGCAAACGTGCGCAGCGCACGGCAGGCGATCGGCATGGACCTGCGTACGTTCTCCGAGCGGATCAAGGAGGCCGGGCGGGCGGTATCGACCTCGGCGCTCAGCAAGATCGAGAACGGCGACCGACGAGTGGACGTCGACGACCTGACTGTCTTCGCCTACGTCCTGCAGACGACGCCGGCGGCACTGCTGACCCCACCTGAGGGTGCCCCGCCGTCAACCGGCGTGCCCAGCGGACAGTTCAACCAAGAGGAGATCCAAGCTTGGGTCCGCGGCCAGGCGAAATTCACCACCGAGGACCTGGCCCGCTACTGGAAGGACGAGTACTTCTCCGCGGTGAGCTCCCTCCGGTACTACGAGAACCTCATGTTGCAGTACACCGAGGACGGCAAGGGCAACCAGGTGCACCGCGCCACCTACGAGGAGCGCTCGGCCTCCTTCCGCGCACGTCGCGATGCTGCTCGCGTCCGCCTTCTCGGGCTGGACCCCGACGCCCTGCCCGCACCTCGTGACGACACGGCCGACGGGTGGGCGTGACATGTCTGGAAAGCCTCTCCGGCGCTCTCGGTCCCGGCACGCCGGATCCATCACGGGGTACGCAACCCAGAGCGGCCAGCGTTGGAAGTTCCAGATCTATGTCCCCATAGACCCCGAACGGCCCGAGCTCGGCGACACACGGCTCACCGGCGGCGGGTTCAAGAGCCTCGACGAGGCGCAACGAGTGCTCGCCGAGGCCCTGACGAAGAAGAAGTCCCACGCGCGGTTCCAGACCAAGACCCCCACCATCGGCGAGTTCGCCGAACACTGGATCGCTACGCTGCGCCTGCAGAACTCCACGATCGAGGGCTACAAGAAGATCTTCCGCAACCACGTGACGCCCTACCTCGGCACAATCCAGCTCGACAAGCTCACCTCCACCAGGATCGCCGCCCACTATCGACAGCTCGAGACGTCCGGACGCCGCGACAGGCCCGGCTACGGGAAGCCACTGTCCGCCAACACAGTCTCCAAGGTCCACGTCCTGCTCGCCGCGATGCTCGACGCCGCCGTCGACGACGGCCTGATCCTGCTCAACCCCGCCAAGAAGAAGCGCACCGTCAACCCGCCCACCGCCGGCCAGGTGCGCGCGCAGAAGCCGGAGATCCTCATCTGGACCGGTCCGCAGCTCCATGCCTTCCTGACCTGGAACCACGAAGAGTTCGACGACGACCTCTTCCCGCTGTGGCGCACCATCGCCTACACCGGCATGCGCCGCTCCGAAGCCCTGGCCTTGCGCTGGGGCGATCTGAACTTCATCACCGGCAGGCTCGGGATCAGGCGGGCCGCCGACGTGGTCATGCGCAACACGGCGAAGACCACCAAGACCGGCTCGGCGCGAGTACTCGACCTCGACACCGACACCCTCGCGGTTCTCAAGGCGTACCGGGCGAAGCGGGGAGCCATCTCACTGGCCCTCGCACGCGCGGACTCCTACGTGTTCGGGAACGACGCGGGGGAGATCCGTGCGCCCAACGAGGTCAGCCGGCGCTGGACCAACCGCGTCCAGCGCGCGCAGGCCGAGATCGACGAGCTGCCGCGAGTCACCCTCAAGGGCCTGCGGCACACGCACGCGACCTTGCTGCTCGAGCTGGGGGAGCATCCGAAGATCGTTCAGGAGCGTCTCGGGCACTCCACGATCACCACGACGATGAACATCTACAGCCACGTCACGCCGACGATGCAGAAGACCGCGGTGGATCGATTCGCTGCACACCTCGACAAGGCTTAGCACATATCTCGGCACATGAGCGCGGAAAGCGCCTCGACTTGGAAGGGAAAAGCCCAGGTCAGAGGCGCTTTACGCGGTGGCGGAGGATAGGGGATTCGAACCCCTGAGGGCTGTTAACCCAACCCGCTTTCCAAGCGAGCGCCATAGGCCACTAGGCGAATCCTCCGCGCAGGAGGCTACCCGGGGGCGGACACCCCCGCGAAATCCGCCGCCGGGTCCGGCCGCCGCACGACCAACTGGTCGTCAGGCCGGCGTTTCCGGCACCCTCGAGCGACGGTCTGACGACCGGTGAGTGTCGGCGGGGTCGGTCCGGACATGAAGAGGCCCCCCACGCACCCGGCAGAGCCCGCTTGCCCTTGCTGCCTTCCGGCCCTGGGGGAGTTCGGCGAGATGCCGCCGCATGGGGGGTTGCCGGGAGTCTAGGCGACCATCGTGCTCCCCACGAACCCGCGGCCGCCCCCTTTCCCCGGCCGTCGAGACCGCCCCGGTCTAGCCTTCGCTCGTGTCGTTCCTCGACCTGGCGGTCGTGTGCACCGTGGCCCTGGCCGGCCCGCTCCTGGCCACGCCGCGGCGCTGGCACCTCCCGGTCGTCCTCGGGGAGCTCCTCGCCGGGGCGGTGCTGGGCGCCACCGGGTTCGGGTTCCTCGACGCGGCTGACCCGACGTTCACCTTCCTCGGCAGCTGCGGCTTCGTCCTGGTGATGTTCGTGGCCGGGACGCGGGTACCGGTGCGCGATCCGCGGCTCCGCCCCGCCATGCGCACCGGCATCGTGCGCGCTCTCGCGGTGGGTGCGGCCGCAGGCGTCCTCGGGTACGCCGTCGCCCAGCTCGTCGGCATCTCCCACGCCCCGCTCTACGCCGTGCTGATGGCGTCGTCATCGGCTGCCCTCGCCCTGCCCATCGTCGACTCGCTGGAGCTCTCCGGGCACGACGTGATCGACCTGCTGCCCCAGATCGCGATCGCGGACACCGTGTGCATCGTGCTGCTCCCGCTGGTCATCGACACCCAGCACGTCCTGCGCGCCGCGATCGGTGCGGTCGCCGTGCTGGTCACCGGGTGGGTGCTGTTCCTCGCGCTGCGCGCGATCGAGCGCAGCGGGGTCCGCCACCGTGTCCACGAGCTCTCGGAGGAGCGCAACTTCGCCATCGAGCTGCGGGTGAGCCTGGCCGCGATGTTCGCGATGGCCGCGCTGGCGGTGGCGGTGCACGTCTCGCTGATGCTGGCCGGCTTCGTCTCCGGGCTGGTGGTGGCGGCCGTCGGTGAGCCGCGCCGGGTGGCCAGGCAGCTGTTCGCGGTCACGGAGGGCTTCTTCGGTCCGCTCTTCTTCGTCTGGCTCGGCGCCGGGCTCGACCTGCGCGACCTCGTGCACCACCCCGCCATGGGCGTGCTCGGGATCTGCCTCGGGGTCGGGGCGGTGCTGGCCCACCTGGTGGCGATCCTGCTGCGCCAGCCCGCGCCGTATGCCCTCCTGGCGAGCGCCCAGCTCGGCGTACCGGTCGCCGCCGCCACCGTCGGCCGCGCAGCTCGGTGTGCTCGAGCCGGGCGAAGGCTCCGCTCTGGTGCTCGGCGCCCTGATCGTGCTGGCGGCCACCGTCGCCGGCGGTTCCCTGGCTGCCCGTACGACGCCCGCTCGGGCGGCCGCGCACGGCTCCGGCGAGCCGACGCACCAGTGACCGTCCGCCAACCTCCGGCTGACCTGACGCTTGTCGGCGCGGCTGGCTAGGGTTCAGGAGTGGACGCCCCGCTCGCGCTCTATCGCCGCTACCGGCCCGAGACCTTTGCCGAGGTCATCGGGCAGGACCACGTGACCGAGCCACTCCGTGCGGCGCTCGCGGGCAACCGGGTCAACCACGCCTACCTGTTCTCCGGCCCGCGCGGCTGCGGCAAGACCACCTCGGCGCGCATCCTGGCCCGCGCCCTCAACTGCGACCAGGCGCCGGTCGCCGACCCCTGTGGCGCGTGCGACTCGTGCCGCGACCTCGCGCGCGGCGGCCCGGGCTCGATCGACGTGATCGAGATCGACGCCGCCTCCCACGGCGGCGTCGACGACGCCCGCGACCTGCGTGAGAAGGCCTTCTTCGCGCCGGTCCGCAGCCGCTACAAGGTCTACATCATCGACGAGGCCCACATGGTCTCCACCCAGGGCTTCAACGCCCTGCTCAAGCTGGTCGAGGAGCCTCCGCCCCACCTGCGCTTCATCTTCGCGACCACCGAGCCGGAGAAGGTCATCCCGACCATCCGCTCGCGCACCCACCACTACCCGTTCCGGCTGATCCCGCCGCGCCTGCTCTCGGCCTACCTCTCCGAGCTCTGCGAGCGCGAGGGCGTCCAGATCGAGCCGGCGGCCCTGCCGCTGGTGGTCCGGGCCGGTGGCGGGTCGGCGCGCGACACCCTGTCCGTGCTCGACCAGCTGATGGGCGGCGCCGGCGCCGAGGGCATCACCCACACGCTCGCAGCCGGCCTCCTCGGCTACACCCCCGACTCCCTCCTCGACGAGGTGGTCGACGCGTTCGCCGCCGGCGACGGCACCGCGGTCTTCGGGGTCGTCGACAAGGTCATCGAGACCGGGCAGGACCCTCGTCGGTTCACCGAAGACCTCCTCCGCCGGCTCCGCGACCTGGTGATCGTCTCCGCCGTGCCCGACGCCCCGGCCACCGGCCTGATCGACATCGCCGAAGACGCGGCCGAACGGCTCGTCGCGCAGGCTGCCCGGTTCGGGCCGGCCGAGCTGAGCCGGGCCGCCGACCTCGTGGCCACCGGCCTGACCGAGATGCGCGGAGCTACGGCGCCGCGGCTGCTGCTCGAGCTGGTCTGCGCCCGGGTGCTGCTGCCGGGTGCCGACCACTCCACCGACGGCGTGATGGCCCGCCTCGACCGGCTGGAGCGCCGGATGACGATCACCGGTGGGGACCCGTCGCAGCCTGCTCACGTCCGCCCCGCCGCCGAGCGACCCCGCGACCCGGCTCAGCCGCCAGCCGCCGCGCCGGAGCCCCCGGCATCCGCCTCGGCCGCCGAGCGCCGCGACGCCGGCCGAGCCGGCTGCAGCCGACCGAGCCGGCTGCGCCCGAGAGCCCCGAGTCCGAGACCTCCGCGCCCGAAAGGCCTGTGCCCGATGCGCCCGCGCCCCCCGCACCCGAGGTCGCCGCGGCGGAGCCCGCTCCGGAGACCCCCGAGCCGGTCACGACCGGTGGTGGCTCGCCGCTGTCCCTGGTCGACGTACGCCGACTCTGGCCCGACGTCGTCGAGGCCACCAAGCAGCGCCGTCGCGTCACCTGGATGATCCTCACCCAGCAGGCCCACGTGGTCGCCGTCGACGCCCAGACCCTCACCCTCGGCTTCGCCAACTCCGGGGCCCGTGACTCCTTCGACAACGGCGGCAGCCCCGAGATCGTGCGCCAGGCCGCGATCGACGTCGTCGGCCACGACTGGCGCATCGAGACCATCGTCGACCCCGGCGGCGAGCAGGGCGCCGCGCCCGCGCGCAGCGCGGCCCCAGCGGCAGCGCCGGCGCAGAGCCGCCCGGCCGAGAGCCGCCCGCGCCGAGGTCGACCAGGCGCCCGACTGGGCCCAGCCCTCTCCGTCGACACCCGCGTCCGAGACTCCCGACCCGGCCGGCGACGACGCTCCCCCCCGGAGCGCCCGATCGACAGTGCCCGCCAGGCGATCTCCCAGGGCCGCCCGGCCACCGTCGCGCCGACCGACGCCACCGGCGGCGCGCGGCCCGACGACGACGAGCTGGAGTCGTCCGGGCTCGCCGGCGCCCAGCTCCTCCAGGAGACGCTCGGCGCCGAGGTCATCGAGGAGATCCCCCACTCATGAGCGCTCGGCCCACACAGTTCACACCCATTCACACCCGCGGACAGAGAGCGACAGGTGACCCCATGACCGACAACCCCTTCGAGGCACTCGGCGGTGGCGGGGGCTTCGACCTCGAAGGCCTGCTCGCCCAGGCCCAGCAGATGCAGGAGCAGCTCGAGGGAGCCCAGCAGCGGCTGACCGAGGCCAGGCTCGAGGGCACCGTCGGCGGCGGCGCGGTCACCGTGACCGTCAACGGCGTCGGCGAGCTCCAGGCCGTCGCGATCCGGCCCGGCGGGTTCGACGGCTCCAGCGAGTCCGACCTCGACCGACCTCGCCGACCTGATCGTCGCCGCCTACCGCGACGCCAAGGGCCAGGCCGACGACCTCGCCTCCACTGCCCTCGGCCCGCTCTCCGGCGGCATGCCCGGCCTCGGCGGCCCGGGCGAGGGCGGCGCCCCGGGCCAGCTCGGCTTCGGCCCGAGCCGCCTGAGCGGCCCAGACCTTGTACGAAGGCATCGTCCAGGACCTGATCGACGAGCTCGGCCGACTGCCGGGCGTGGGTCCCAAGGGAGCGCAGCGCATCGCGTTCCACCTGCTGCAGGCCGAGCCGACCGACGTACGCCGGCTGGCCGAGGTGCTGCTCGAGGTCAAGGCCCGGGTGCGGTTCTGCTCGATCTGCTTCAACGTCTCCGAGGACGAGCAGTGCCGCATCTGCCGTGACCCGCGGCGCGACCAGACGGTGCTGTGCGTCGTGGAGGAGTACAAGGACGTCGTCGCGATCGAGCGCACCAAGGAGTTCCGCGGCCGCTACCACGTGCTCGGCGGCGCCATCTCGCCGATCGACGGCATCGGGCCCGACCAGCTCCACATCCGCGAGCTCTTCACCCGGCTGGCCGACGGCTCGGTCTCCGAGGTGATCCTCGCGACCGACCCCAACCTCGAGGGGGAGGCGACGGCGACCTACCTCACCCGTATGCTCAAGATCTCGACCTACGCATCACCCGACTTGCGAGCGGCCTGCCCGTCGGCGGCGACCTGGAGTACGCCGACGAGGTCACTCTCGGTCGGGCCTTCGCCGGGAGGCGATCAGCCGAATGACCGACCAGACCACCGAACAGCTCCTCGCGGGCGGGTCAACCCTGCCACCCGTCGAGCCGGCCGACGAGTTCGCCGCCCAGATCGCCGACCAGGTGGAGAGCTTCCTGATCGCCCTGCGGGCGGTCGCCGTCGAGGGTGACCCCGGCACCGGGATCTCGCTCCTGCTGCTCGAGATCAGCCAGATCCTCCTCGCGGGTGCCCGCCTCGGCGCGCAGATCGACTTCACGCCCGCCAGTGACTACCAGCCCGACGTCGGGCCCGAGGCCGACCTCGACGGGCTGCGGCTGCGGCTGGCCGAGCTGTTCGGCGGGGTCGACACCTACAGCTTCGTCTTCGACCCCTACGACCCCGAGCAGGTCGAGAGCCAGCTCTCCGACGACCTGACCAGCATCGCGGCCGACCTCGAGAACGGCCTGCGCCACTTCCGCAACGGCGACACCGCCGAGGCCCTGTGGTGGTGGCAGTTCTCCTACGTCTCGTCCTGGGGCAACCTCGGCGGCGCCATCCTCAACGCGCTGCTCTCGATCGTCACCCACGACCGGCTCGACGTGGAGTTCGTCGGCGAGTCCGACCAGGTCGCGGCCGCCACGGAGATGCTCGAGACCCTTCCCGAGGCCGAGTAGCAGGCCCCCAGCGGCGCCGCTGCCGCAGACACCGGCCGCTGAGATGCCGTCCGGGTCCGGCGTACCCACCCCGGTAGACTCGGCCTCCGGTCGCAGCGCCGCGCCCACCGTCCGCCCGCCCTTCCCGACGACCTCGGAGAGCCCCGCATGAGCATTGTCGTGCAGAAGTACGGCGGCTCCTCGGTCGCCGATGCCGACGGCATCAAGCGGGTCGCCCGACGGATCGTCGACACCTGCGCCGACGGGCACGACGTCGTCGTGGTGGTCTCGGCGATGGGCGACACCACCGACGAGCTGCGCGACCTCGCCGAGCAGGTGAGCCCGTCCCCGCCGCCGCGCGAGCTCGACATGCTGCTCACCGCCGGCGAGCGGATCTCGATGGCCCTGCTCGCGATGGCGATCGCCGAGCTGGGCCACACCGCGAAGTCGTTCACCGGCTCGCAGGCCGGCGTCATCACCGACTCGGCGCACGGCAAGGCCAAGATCATCGACATCACCCCGGGCCGGATCGAGGCCGCCATCGCCCAGGGCGCGATCGCGATCGTCGCCGGCTTCCAGGGCGTCTCCCAGGACACCAAGGACATCACCACCCTCGGCCGCGGCGCCTCCGACACCACCGCCGTGGCCCTGGCCGCCGCGCTCGGGGCCGAGGTCTGCGAGATCTACAGCGACGTCGACGGCGTGTTCACCGCCGACCCGCGCCTGGTCCGCACCGCCCGCAAGCTCGACCGCATCTCCACCGAGGAGATGCTCGAGATGGCCGCCGGTGGCGCCAAGATCCTCCACCTGCGGTGCGTCGAGTACGCCCGCCGCTACGCCATCCCCATCCACGTCCGGTCCTCCTTCAGCAGCTTGGAAGGCACGTGGATCGTCCCCGCGTCCCAGGAGGGAGCAGAGACCATGGAGCAAGCCATCATCGCCGGCATCGCCCACGACCGCAGCGAGGCCAAGATCACCGTCGTCGGTGTCCCCGACAAGGTCGGTGAGGCGGCGCGCATCTTCGAGGCGCTGGCCGACGTCGAGATCAACATCGACATGGTCGTGCAGAACGTCTCGGCCCAGGCCACCGGCCTGACCGACATCTCGTTCACGCTGCCGCGCGCCGACGGCCAGACCGCGATGGCCGCCCTGGCCAAGCTGCAGGGCGCGGTCGGCTACGACCGGCTCCTCTACGACGACGAGATCGGCAAGGTCTCCCTGATCGGTGCCGGCATGCGCTCCCACCCCGGCATCACCGCCAAGTTCTTCGCAGCCCTGGCCAACGCCGGCGTCAACATCGAGATGATCTCCACCTCCGAGATCCGGATCTCGGTGATCGTCGACGAGGGCGAGGTCGCGGCCGCGGTCCAGGCCGCCCACACGGCGTTCGACCTCGACAGCGCCGAGGTCGAGGCGGTCGTCTACGGCGGGACGGGCCGATGAACCACCCCACGACGTTCTTCGCTCCCCGCTTCGCTCCTCCGCGAACAACGCCGCGGGGACCCCGGAAGTCAGGGTTCATGAGACCCGTCGGGGTCGTCGGCGCGACCGGGCAGGTCGGTGCGGCGATGCGGCAGATCCTGCTCGAGCGTGAGTTCCCGCTCGCCGACGTCCGCTTCTTCTCCTCGGCCCGCTCGGCCGGCACCGTGCTGCCCTTCGGCGACCGTGAGGTCGTCGTCGAGGACGCCGACACCGCCGACCCGGCCGGACTCGACATCGCCCTCTTCTCGGCCGGCGCGACGGCTTCACGCGTCGCTCGCCCCCCGCTTCGCCGCGGCCGGCGTCACGGTCGTCGACAACTCCTCGGCCTGGCGGATGGACCCCGACGTCCCACTGGTCGTCTCCGAGGTCAACCCCGAGGCGATCCGCGCAGCCCGCAAGGGAATCATCGCCAACCCCAACTGCACCACCATGGCCGCGATGCCGGTGCTCAAGCCGCTGGCCGACGACGCCGGGCTCACCCGCCTGGTCGTCTCGACGTACCAGGCTGTCTCCGGCAGCGGCCTCGCCGGCGTCGACGAGCTCGCCGAGCAGGTGGCGGCGGCCGGCGACAAGGCCCGCGAGCTGGCCTACGACGGCTCGGCCGTCGCGTTCCCCGAGCCGGTGAACTACGCCCGCACCATCGCCCACAACGTGATCCCGCTGGCCGGCTCCATCGTCGACGACGGCGAGGGCGAGACCGACGAGGAGAAGAAGCTCCGCAACGAGTCGCGCAAGATCCTCGGCCTCCCCGACCTGCTGGTCTCCGGCACGTGCGTGCGGGTCCCGGTGTTCACCGGCCACAGCCTCTCGATCAACGCCGAGTTCGCCCGCCCGATCTCCGTCGCGCGCGCCACCGAGCTGCTCGCGCACGCCCCCGGGGTGGAGCTGTCCGAGATCCCGAACCCGCTCCAGGCCGCCGGCCGCGACCCGTCCTACGTCGGTCGGCTCCGGCAGGACCCCGGCGTCCCCGACGGCCGCGGGCTGGCGCTGTTCGTCAGCAACGACAACCTGCGCAAGGGCGCAGCCCTCAACACCGTGCAGATCGCCGAGCTGGTGGCCGCCACCCGCTGACCTGCCCCACCCACACTCCTGAGGTTTGTCCCGGTAGTCCGTGACGATCGTCAGGTGAGGTCAGGCGGCAGGTCGACTGACGTTTGTCACGGACTACCGCACCAGCCGCCACCAGCCGCCACCAGCCGCCACCACAGAAGGGCAGGGGTGGGGCCGGGAGGTCTCAGTGCGCGGGGTGGTCCGACCCGGGATGCAGCCGCTCGGCCGAGCGCGGAGGTCGGGAGCACCTCGTCGTGGTGGTCTACCTGGAAGGTGGTGTGGTCGATCGCGAACTGCTCCACCGAGCAGCGTCTCGATCGCCACCCGTCGTTCATGGCAGTCGGCCGCGGTGTCGACCAGCACGTGTGCCGACAGCGCAGGGAAGCCCGAGGTCACCTCCCACACGTGCAGCTCGTGGACGCCGGTGACCCCGTCGAGCCCCCGGACCGCGGCCTCCACGGCGGCCGGGTCGATCCCGCGCGGGGAGGCCTCGAGGAAGATCCGGGCACTGTCGCGCAGAAGGCGGTACGCCGCCACGGCCATCAGCGCAGCGACGAAGAGCGCCGCGACGGCATCTGCCTGGTTCCAGCCGGTGACCACGATCACCAGGCCCGCGACCAGCGTCGCCGCGAAGGCGGCGAGGTCGGTGACGATGTGCCAGTAGGCGCCCTGGATGTTGAGGCTACGGCGCTCCGCCCGGGCCAGCAGGCGGGCGGCCGCCAGGTTGACCACGATCCCGATCGCGGCCACCACCGCCACCGTCCCGCCGGGGACCTCCGGCGGGTTCAGGAGGCGGCGTACGGCTTCGATGACGAAGACCACGGCGAGCACCGCCAACGTGATCCCGTTGACCTGCGCGGAGAGGATCTCGGCGCGCTTGAGGCCCATACGTGTACGCACCGGCCGCCGGCCGGGCCGCTAACCGCATCGCCAGCAGCGCGAGCGCCGATGGCGGCGGCGTCGGTGAGCATGTGACCGGCGTCGGCGAGGAGCGCCAGCGACCCGATCACGAAGCCGACCACGACCTCGCCGAGCATGAAGGCCAGGATCAGCGTGAGAGCCCACCCGAGCAGGCGGCGGTCGGCGTCCGCGCCGATCCCGTGCTCGTGAGCCACCGCGCCTCCTCCGGTCGCCTCCATCCTGACACCCGACGGCATCAGCGCCAGTGCGCAGGTCGCTCGAGCGCGGCCGGGACCGTCGTCGTCGCATCGCCCCGGGCCGACCCGAGCTGCCGCCGAGTGAGCAGCAGGGCACCCTCCAGGCGTGCGCCGCTCAGGTCGGCGCCGCGCAGGTCGGCACCCAGCAGATCGGCGAGGGACAGGTCGACCCCACGGAGGTCCGCTCCGATCAGCACCGCTCCGCGGAGGCAGGCGCCACGCAGGTCCTGACCGCGGAGGTCGGCGCCGGCGAGGTCGGCCCCGGCCCGGTCCGGGCCGCCCAGGCCCTCCCGGCGGCGGCACTCGCCGTACGCAGGAGCGGGCCACCGTGCCCTGCAAAGCAGGACGTCGGTGTCGAGCAGGTCGGGCGGGCGGCTGTCCGGCGGCGGCCTCTACATCGTCGACCACGCCGCCCGGAGCGCCGGCACGTCGGCGCCCGGCCAGGTGAGCGCCTCGTGGAGGTACCAGAGCAGCTCGTGGAGTCCGCGCAGCACCGGGAACGCCGCCATCATCGGCGCCATGACCTCCGGATGGGCCCGCCAGTCGCGGCCGCCGAAGGTCTCCTGGGCGAGCCGCTGGCCCGCCCCGAAGCAGTCGAACGCCACACACCCCGGAAACCCCGACGGGATGAGCCGATCGTGGATCGAGCACCCGTGGTCGTCGGCCAGGTGGAGGCACGGCACCCCGGCCGGCTTGTCGATCGCGAAGTCGGCCGACCGGGTCAGCTCCGAGGCCACGCAGCACAGCGCGAAGCACCGCGAGCAGTCGGCACGCAGATCGGCGCGCGCATCGGTCGTCGGCTCGCCCACGTCCGCAACCTAGTCCGCCAGACGCAGACGGCCCCGTCACGAGGACGGAGCCGGCGCAGTGAGGTGGTCGGGCTGACAGGATTTGAACCTGCGGCCTCCTCGTCCCGAACGAGGCGCGCTACCAAACTGCGCCACAGCCCGATTGCCAATCCGGCGTGGACGGCCGGGCGACAAGCATCGGCGAGCATACCCGAGCGCCGATGGCCCTTCGAATCGGGAGTCAGTCCGCGGGAACCAGCGTCACCAGGGTCGCCTCGGGCCGGCAGGCGACCCGGATCGGGGCGTACGGCGAGGTGCCGAGCCCGGCCGAGACGTGCAGCCACGACGACCCCGGATCGCCCTGCCGCGAGTCGGCCGGATGGCGGTGGAGCCCCTTGGCCCGGGCCGGCTCGAGGTCGCAGTTGGTGACCAGCGCGCCGTACAGCGGCAGGCAGACCTGGCCGCCGTGGGTGTGGCCCGCGAAGACCGCGTCGTAGCCGTCGGCGGCGAGCTGGTCGAGCACCCGGAGGTACGGCGCGTGCGTGACGCCCACCCGGAGGTCGGCCGACGCGTCGGCCGGGCCCGCGATCGCCGCCAGGTCGTCGTAGCTCCAGGTGCGGGTCGTCCACGCCTGCCCACGCGACGGTGAGGTCGCGCACCTGCGTCGTGGCGCGGGTGTTGGACAGGTCCGTCCAGCCGGCCTTCTCGAAGGTCTCGATCAGCTCGCGCCACGGCAGCGTGGCGACTGCGGTGTTGCGGGTCCCGTCGTCGGGGAGCAGGTAGCGCAGCGGGTTGCGCAGGCGTCGGCGCGAAGTAGTCGTTGGAGCCGAGCACGAACACGCCCGGGACGTCGAGCAGCGGCCCGAGCGCATCGACGACCGTGGGCAGGGCATCGAGGTGGGCGAGGTTGTCGCCGGTGTTGACGACCAGGTCGGGCTCGAGCGCCGCGAGCGAGCGGACCCACTCGCGCTTGCGGGACTGGCTCGGCGTCAGGTGGATGTCACTGAGGTGGAGCACCCGCAGGGGGTCGGCACCCGCGGGCAGCACCGGCATGGTCACCGAGCGCAGGGTGTAGGCGCGTGCCTCACCAGGGCGTACGCCGTGACCGCGGCGCCGGCGAGTGCGCCGACGCCGGCGGTGCGCGCCAGCAACCGTGCGGGGGTCATCGGGCAAGGCTGCCACAAGGCGGCACAATGACTCCCATGAGCGCCCTCAAGGACCGGCTGCGCAGCGACCTGACGACCGCGATCAAGGCCCGCGACGAGCTCCGCTCCTCGACCCTGCGGATGGTGCTGACCGCGATCACCAACGGCCGAGGTGGCCGGCAAGGAGGCGCGCGAGCTGAGTGACGACGACGTCATCGGCGTCTTGTCGAGCGAGGCCAAGAAGCGACGGGAGGCGGCCACCGCGTTCGCCGACGCCGGCCGGACCGAGCTCGCCGACAAGGAGCGTGCCGAGGCGGCTGTGCTCGCCGACTACCTCCCCGAGCCGCTGGACGCCGCCGCGATCACCGCGCTGGTGACGGCGGCGATCGAGCAGACCGGCGTCGGCCGGCGAGGGCATGCGGGCCATGGGCAAGGTGATGGGCGTGGTCACGCCCCAGGTACGCGGTCGCGCCGACGGCGGCGTCGTGGCCGCCGAGGTGCGCCTCAATCGAGGCGGTAGCGACGCGTCTCGAAATCCGGGTAGCCGGTCGGTCAGTGACCGTGCCCCGGGTTGCCGTTCCCGTGGCCGTTGCCGTGGTTGTTCCCCGCCACCGCCGTGTGGACGGGCGCGGGGGTGCCGTTGGAGCGGTAGACGGTGATCGTGGTCCCGCTGGCGATCTGGCCGCCGCCGCCGGGGCTGGTGTAGGCCACGGTGTCGGTCGCGTAGCCGGAGGCGACGTAGCCGCCGTCGTTGACGACGAAGCCTGCTGACTCGAGCTGCTGCTTGGCCTGGTCGAACGGCAGGCCGGCGACGTCGGGGACGGTGGTCAGCACGCCGTTGACGTCCTGGCCGTTGGGCGGCGGTGAACGTCGCGTCGGGCAGCCAGTTCTGGACCTTGCTCATGGCGCCGTACCACATCGGGCCGGCAGTGGTGGAGCCGTGGGCGACGTCGGTGAAGAGCCCGCCGATGGTCTGGCCGTTCAGCGTGATCCAGTGGCCCTGCTGGTTGGCGCCGGCGACCATGGCCGCGGCGGCGAGGTTGGGGGTGTAGCCCATGAACCACACCGACATGTTGTTGTCGTTGGTGCCGGTCTTGGCCGCGGACTCCTGGTTGAGCAGCAGGTTGGCGCCGAACCCGGTCGGCGACATGACGCCGCGGAGCACGTCGTTGACCGCGTCGGCCACGGGTGCCGCGATCACCTGCTGGCACTTGGTCGGATAGGTCTTGAGCACGTGACCGTTGGAGTCGTCGATGGACACGACCGGTCGCGGGTCGCAGTGCATGCCGCGGGCTGCGAACGTCGCGTAGGCGTCGGCCAGCTCGAGCGGGCTGACCGAGGCGACACCCAGGGTGAACGACGGCACCATCTCGGTCGCCGTGTCGTGCAGCGGGATCCCCATCTGCTGGGCCAGCCGGTAGGGCTCGCACAGCCCGGTCTGGAGCTCGAGCTTGGCGAAGAACGGGTTGACGGAGTCCTGGGTGCCCTTGTAGAGGTTCATGGTGCCGGAGGTGGTCGACGTGTGGACGTCCCAGGTGTCGGTGCTCGCGAAGTGCTGGCCGTTGCAGACGCGGTACTGGCTCATCGGGATCTTCACCTCGGGAGGTGCGCTGATCGTCTCGGTCAGCGGGATGCCCTGCTGGATGGCGGACGCGAGCACGAAGGCCTTGAACGTCGAGCCGGGCTGGAAGCCGGCCGAGTCGCCGTACTTCTGCGGGACGACGTAGTTGAGGAAGGTCTGTCCGGCCTTGCTGTCACGGCCCATCGGACGCGACTGGGAGATCGCCTTCACGTTGCCGGTGCCGGGCTGCACCATCGCCAGCGCCCCGATCGCATGGTCCTTGGCGAAGACGTGGTGGCGGACGGAGAAGTCGGCAGCCCGCTGGTCGCGCAGGCTGATCGTGGTGTGGATCGTCAGGCCGCCGGTGTAGAGCAGCTTCTTGCGGGCGGACGCGGTCTTGCCGAGGGCGGGGTCCTGCTCGAGGTAGCGCACGACGTAGTCGCAGAAGAACGGCGCCACGGAGTTCAGGCACCCGTTGGGCGTCGGGATGGGGTGCAGCCGGAGCTTCTGGTTCTTCAACCGGTCGGCGTGGTGCTGGGAGATGACGTTGAGCTGCGCCAGCCGGTCGAGGACGACGTTGCGGCGCGCGAGGCCACGGTCGGGGTTGGTCAGAGGGTCGTAGCCGCTGGGGTTGCGGACCAGGCCGGCCAGGGTCGCGCCCTGGGCCCAGGTGAGGTCCTTGGCGTTGGTCCCGAAGTAGTGGCGGGCCGCCGCCTGCACGCCGTAGGCCCCGTCGCCGAAGTAGGCGATGTTGAGGTAGCGCTCGAGGATCCAGTCCTTGGAGTAGTTCTGCTCGAAGGCGATCGCGTAGCGCAGCTCGGTGAGCTTGCGGGCGTAGGTGTCGGCGGTCGCGGCCTTGCGCTGGGCCTTGGTCTTGGCCTGGTCGAGCAGCGTCATCTTCACCATCTGCTGGGTGATCGACGAGCCGCCCTGGACGACGCCGTTGCTGGCCTGGTTGGTGATCAGGGCGCGCAGCGTGCCCTTGAGGTCGAGGGCGCCGTGCTCGTAGTAGCGGTAGTCCTCGATGGCCACGATGGACTTGACCATCTTCCGCGAGATCTGGCTCAGCGGGACGTTGATGCGGTTCTGGTCGTAGAGGGTGGCGACCGTGTGCCCGGCGCCGTCGAGGATCGTCGTCTGCTGGGCGAGCGGCTCGGTGCGCAGGTCGGCCGGGAGAGCCTCGACGGTGTGGGACAGCGACTTGGCGCCGATCCCGAGCACTCCGGCGAAGGGAATCACGAGGCCGGCGACGACGACACCCATCACCGCTGCCACGACTGCCATCACGGCCAGGTGAGAGGCCACGCGAGCGGCAGGCAGGCGCTCGTCAGGAGGGACCGACATGGGCTTCAGAGTACGTGACGACCACACAAGTGACCCATTTCATGACCGAGGGGACTAGTCCCAGGGGACTACGTCGATCAGTCCTATGGGCTCTGTCGGTGGCCCTTGACGTTCTTTACCTTGGAGGTCGACCAAGCATCCACTCCGGTGGATGGGCTTCATGGGGAAGCATCGGTCACTGACGATCGTGGGGACGTCATGAATTGGAATCAAGATTGGGCAGCCCAGGCAGCGTGCCGAGGGCAGCAGCCCGACAAGTTGTTCGTCCGCGGTGCGGAGCAGAACAAGGCCAAGCAGGTCTGCGGCGCGTGCTCTGTGCGTACCGAGTGCCTGGCTGAGGCTCTCGACAACCAGATCGAGTGGGGCGTCTGGGGCGGGATGACGGAGCGTGAGCGCCGTGCCCTCCTTCGCCGTCGTCCCAACGCCTCCTGGCGGGCAGTGCTCGAGGCCGCCCGCGAGCAGCACGTGGGTGTGGTCATCAGCGCCTGAGCCGCGCTGACGAAGACATCGACAGTCGGGATCAACCACGACTGCGTCAGGTCGGCCGCTCGCCCGCCAGCAGTGTGCCGACCTGGCGCAGCCCGTCCAGGTCATGGACGTCGCCGGCGAGCGCCGGCACGGTGACCGTGGGCACCTGTGGGTGCGCCGCCTCGAAGCGGTCCCGCAGCCTCGACTCGCGCTCGACGATGCGCACGCGGTCCGCGTGCAGTCGGAGCAGCCCGGCTGTCAGGGACTCCGGGTCGTCGCGCCGTAGCCGCGCGGCCGCGGCCATCGCCTCCTCCGCGGAGACGTCCCCCTGCGGGGGTGGGCTGGCGCGGTTGACGACCAGTCCAGCCAGCGGCATGTCGTCCTCGCTGAGGCGCTCGACGAAGTACGCCGCCTCGCGCAGCGCGTCCGGCTCCGGCGCCGCCACGACGAGGAACGCCGTGCCGTCGGCCTGGAGCAGCTCGAAGGTCTTCTGGGCGCGTGCCCGGAAACCACCGAACAACGTGTCGAACGCCGACACGAAGGTCTGCATGTCGCGCAGGACCTGGGCGCCCAGGATCTTGGTCAGGGCATTGGTCACCACCGAGAAGCCGGCGGTCATCAGCCGCGCCGGCCCACGAGCAGGTGCCAGCAGCAGCTTGATGAACCGCCCGTCGAGGAAGCTGGACAGCCGCTCCGGAGCGTCGAGGAAGTCGAGTGCCGACCGTGAGGGCGGCGTGTCGACGACGATCAGGTCGTAGGTGCCGTCGCGTCGCGCGTCGGCGTGGATCTGCCCGAGCTTCTCCATCGCCATGTACTCCTGCGTGCCGGCGAACGAGCTGGACAGCGCGATGTAGAAGGGGTTCTCCAGGATCTGCCGCGCCTTCTCGGGGCTGGCCTGGCCCTCGACGACCTCGTCGAAGGTCCGCTTCATGTCGAGCATCATCGCGTCGAGGCTGCCGCCCGAGCCGAGCTCGAGGCCGGCCACGGGACGCGGGGTGTTGTCGAGCTCCTCGATCCCCATCGACTGGGCGAGCCGGCGGGCGGGGTCGATGGTGAGCACCACGACCTGACGACCGCGCTCGGCCGCCCGCAGCGCCAGGGCGGCGGACGTCGTGGTCTTGCCGACCCCGCCCGACCCGCAGCACACGATGATCCCGGTGTGGGGGTCATCGAGCAGGGCGTCGACGTCGAGGGTGTCGCGCCCGGAGAGCCTCTGCGGGCCCATCCGGCTCCGGCTCCGGCTCGGCTGGCGCTGCGTGGGAGGCCGCGGGGTGCTCGTCATGCCAGCCCCTGCTCGCGCAGCATCTCGGCGAGCTCGTAGAGCCCGCCCAGGTCGACGCCTCCCACCAGCAGCGGGAGCTCGTACGTCGGGGTGTCGAGCGCCAGCACGACCTCGCGCTGCGCGTCCTCGAGCGCACGCCGTTCGGCGTGGTCCTCCGCCTCCGACAGCAGGCCCAGCACCAGCTGTGCCGACCCGGGTAGCCCGGCCCTGACCAGGTCGGCCGATACCTTCTTTCGGGGCACCTTGTTCGCACGGATGGCGCTGAGGTCGGGGGGGCCCAGGTCGCGCGGGCGCACCTGGTTGACCACCACCCCGCCGACCGGGAGGCGGTGCTTGCGCAGCTCCCCGATGCCGTCGGCGGTCTCCTGCACGGGCATCTCCTCCAGCACCGTCACCAGGTGCACCGCGGTGCGCGAGGAGCGGAAGAGCGTGGTGACCGAGTCGGCCTGGCTCTTGATCGGCCCCATCCGGGCCAGGCCGGCCAGCTCGTTGTTGACACCGAGGAACTGGGCGATCCGCCCGGTCGGAGGGGCGTCGAGCACGACCGCGTCGTAGGTGATCGCTCCCTTGTTGCGGGCGTTGCGCCGGGTCGCCTCGTAGACCTTGCCGGTGAGGAGGACGTCGCGGACGCCCGGCGCGATCGTGGTCGCGAACTCGACGACACCGAAACGGTCGAGGGCCTTTCCGGCCCGGCCCAGCTTGTAGTACATCGAGAGGTACTCCAGGAGCGCGGACTCCGGGTCGATGTGCAGGGCATGCACGACCCCGCCTCGCTCGCCGTCCTCGCTCGGCAGACCGGTGGCGATCCGGCGCTCGGCGTAGGGAAGGGGCTCGACGTCGAACATCCGGGCGATGCCCTGTCGGCCCTCGACCTCGCACAGGAGCACGTTCTGTCCGGCGCCGGCCAGGGCCAGGGCCAGCGCCGCCGCGACCGTGGACTTCCCGGTGCCGCCCTTGCCGGTGACGATGTGCAGGCGCACGTCGGGGAAGTCACGGCTGGGCACCACCGAAGCCTAGTCAGACGGGTTCGGTGAAGCCTTCGTGGACTCCCGGCGCGAAGGGCCTCCGCTCGGCTACCGTCGTCCGCGGGGGAGTACATGGACTGGACCACACTCCAGGTCGACGGTCGCGTCACCGCGATGCGTCATGGCCTGGCCGCAGGCGTCGGCGACGACGGGAACGCGTTCGTCGTGCCGTTGCGCCTGCCCCATCCCGAGCCGATGCACTACGACGGCCTCGTCCTCGACTCCTTCGGGGTGCTCGGTGTCGCGCCGGGGGAGCAGCAGACCTGGCTCACCGGTCGCGGCGCGGACGGCCGCCTCCATCTCTGGTCGGCGTACGTCGACGGGTCGATGTTCGTGCCGCACTCACTGGACTCCGTCGAGGCGATGTGGGCGGCCCCGGTCGTCGACGGTGCCGGTGGGCGGGTGCTCGCCTCGCGGCTGGAGGCCGGGACCTGGCGGCTGCGGGTGTTCGACCGCGAGTCGGCGGTCCTCGGCGGCCGGTCGCTGGGTGAGGACCTCGTGCTCGGCGGGTCACCCGACGCGGCCCTGGCCTACGGTCCCGCCGTCCGCGGCCCGCTCGTGGTGGCCGGCGCCCTCGGCGAGGCCGGCACGGTCTCGGCCTGGGCGCTCGCGTCCGTGGACACCGGCCCGGGGCGTGCGCCGGGCACCGAGTGGCGCCGGGTCCACCTGATGCCGGCTCCGACCGACCTGTGCTCCGTCGCCGCCGCCGCCGACGGACGCCATACCTGGGTCGCGGGCCACGTCGACGGACGGCTGTCGGTGCACGCCGTGCTGCCGCTGCCCTTCCGCGGGCCGGTGCGCTCGGCCGTGGTGTCGCTGCCACCGGTGGACCTCGTCACCGACGGCCAGGTCGGCCTCCCCGTCGTGCTCGTCGACGACGTCCCCGGGCCCCTGCCGTGGTTCGTGGCGGCGACGGCGCGCGGCCTCCGCCTGTGCTGGCACGACGGCAGCGAGTGGAAGGCGCACCCGGTGCCCGACGGCCGCCTGCGCGGAGCGACGTTCCACGACGGCGCGGTCCACGTCTGGCTCGACGACACCGTCTGGTCGCTGCCCGCCCCTTCCTGAGGCGGGTGCGGTCCCGCGACCCCGGGGGCGTAGACCTGGGGCGCGTGGCAGGATCACCCAGCAGGAGGTACGTGGATGGACAAGGTCGTGGCGAGTGCTGCCGACGCGGTCGCGGACATCCCGGACGGCGCGACCCTGGCGGTCGGCGGGTTCGGGCTGTGTGGGGTGCCGTCGGTGCTGATCGATGCGGTTCTCGAGGCAGGTGTGCAAGACCTCGAGGCGGTGTCGAACAACTGTGGTGTCGACGAGTGGGGTCTGGGTCGGCTGCTGATGGAGAAGCGGCTGCGCCGGATGATCTCCTCCTACGTCGGGGAGAACAAGGAGTTCGCCCGGCAGTACCTCTCCGGTGAGCTCGAGGTCGAGCTCACCCCCCAGGGCACGCTGGCCGAGCGGATGCGGGCCGGTGGGTCCGGCATCCCGGCGTTCTTCACCGCGACCGGTGGAGGCACCCAGGTGGCCGAGGGCGGCCTGCCCTGGAAGTACGACGACTCCGGCAACGTGATCCTGAGCTCGCCACCGAAGGAGACCCGCGACTTCGCCATGACGGGGGAGAGCCGCGAGTACGTCCTGGAGGAGGCGATCGTCGCCGACTTCGGGCTGGTGCGGGCCTGGATGGGCGACCGGCACGGCAACCTGGTCTACCGGGAGTCCGCGCGCAACTTCAACCCGCTGGCCGCGATGTGTGGGCGGGTCACGATCGCCGAGGTCGAGCACCTCGTCGAGCCGGGCGAGATCAAGCCGGAGGACGTCCACACGCCCGGGGTCTACGTGCAGCGCGTCGTGGCGCTGACCCCCGAGCAGGCGGCGGACAAGCAGATCGAGAAGCGGACCACCCGGCCGCGGCCCCAGTCGACGGTCGAGGGCGAGCTGACATGGCGTGGACCCGTGAGGAGATGGCGGCCCGCGCGGCCTCCGAGCTGACCGACGGCTCCTACGTCAACCTGGGCATCGGGCTGCCGACGCTTGGTGCCCAACTACGTCGCCGACGACGTCGAGCTGGTGCTCCAGTCGGAGAACGGCATCCTCGGCGTCGGCGCCTATCCCTACGAGGGCGACGAGGACCCCGACCTGATCAACGCCGGCAAGGAGACCGTCACCCTGCGCAAGGGGGCGTCGTTCTTCGACTCCGCGACGTCGTTCGGGATGATCCGCGGCGGCAAGATCGACGCCGCGATCCTGGGGGCGATGCAGGTCAGCGCCAAGGGCGACATCGCCAACTGGATGATCCCCGGGAAGATGGTCAAGGGCATGGGCGGCGCGATGGACCTGGTCCACGGCGCGAAGCGGGTGATCGTGCTGATGGAGCACGTCGCCAAGGACGGCTCGAAGAAGATCCTCGACGAGTGTGACCTGCCCTACACCGGCCGCGGTGTCGTCCAGCGGATCATCACCGACCTGTGCGTCCTCGACATCGAGCCCGAGGGTCTCCGACTGGTCGAGCTGGCCCCCGACGTGACCCTCGACGAGGTCCGCGACAAGACGGAGCCGGAGATCCTGGCATGAACCTCCCCTCTCGGGTCCGCCCCGGCTCCGCCGTCCGTGGCGCCGGCGTCGCCCTGGCCTGTCTGCTGCCGACCCTGTCGCTGCGCACCCGCGCGGTGCTCGGCGTCCTACGGCGTGGGCTGGCCGCTGGACAAGGCCGGCCTGCAGCTGTTGGTGGTGGTGCCGGACGAGGACGCCGAGCCCTGGCAGCGGATCGTCCTCCCGTTCGCGACCTCGGCCCTGTCGTGGACCGTGCTGATGACGGCCGCTGCGACCGTCGTACGGCGCACCGCGCTGCCGACCCCGGTCGTCGCCGCCCTGCTCGGCGGCGCCGTCGCCGTGGCCGACTCCGCCCTCGTCGACCTCGGCGAGCGGGCCAGGGCTCGGGTCATGGTCACCCCCGCCGACCCGGTGGGCGTCGACCCCGCCGTCCGCTGACCTGGCAATTCCGTCACGCCCCAGACCGCTGACCTGGCACCGTCACGCCCGAGATGCGTGGCGACTCGGCGTGGACCCATCCCGACATCGAGCCACGCCGAAGAAGAGGTGGCGTACCTCACATCGAGAGCGCCACCTACAGGAGGGGCTCTGATGAGCGAGACCAGCAGAAGGAAGCTCTTGGCAGTCGGGGGAGCAAGCGTGGCCGCCGGCACGGTCGGGCTGACCATGGGACCCGCGCAGGCGGGTGAGGCGCGACGAACGACGTCCAGCGCGCAGGAGGCGGTCGTGGCCTACGTCGCCGACCACCGCTCGGGGGAGCTGCGGCTGATGGTGGGGGAGCGCGAGGTGGTCGTCCACGACCGCGATCTGGTGACCCGGATCCTCAACGCGGCAGGGAGGAGCTGACATGTCCTCGCACCGCGAAGCACCCGAGATGGCCAAGGACCCGGTCGCCGACAGCACCGACGTCTACGCCTTCGTCAGCCCCGAGCGCCCGAAGTCGGTGACGCTGATCGCCAACTACATCCCGTTCCAGGCACCCGACGGCGGCCCGAACTTCTACGAGTTCGGCGAGGACGTCACCTACGACATCAACATCTCCAACCGGCACAAGGGCGAGGCGGACATCATCTACCGCTTCCGCTTCCACACCCAAGCGCGCAACGACAAGACGTTCCTCTACAACACCGGGCCGATCGACTCGCTCGACGCCACGACCTGGAACCGGCCGCAGTTCTACACCCTGACCCGGATCAAGAACGGTCACTCCAAGGTGCTCGCCACCCATCTGGCGTGCCCGCCGGTCAACATCGGCCCGCGCAGCACGCCGGACTACCCCTCCCTAGCGGCCGCCGCCGTGCACAAGGTCGGCAGCCGCAAGGTGTTCGCCGGCCAGCGGGCGGACGCCTTCCACGTCGACCTCGGCAGCATCTTCGACCTCGGCACCCTGCGCCCCTTCGAGAGCCTGCACCTGATCCCGAGCGCGAACGCCCCCGGCGTCAACTCGCTCCAGGGCTTCAACGTGCACTCGATCGCGATCCAGCTGCCGATCACCGAGATCTCGAGGAACGGCAACGTGCCGACCGACCCGATGCGCCCTGGCGCCGTGATCGGGGTCTGGGCCTCCGCCAACCGGCGGGCGTCGCGGATCTTCGACAAGGCCTCCGGGTCGTACGTCGGGCACGGGCCGTGGTCGCAGGTCTCCCGGCTGGGCAACCCGCTGTTCAACGAGGTCATCGTGCCGATGGCCCACAAGGACAACTGGAACGCCCGGGCACCGGAGGGCGACAGCCTGTTCGCCAAGTACGTCAACCACCCGGAGCTCGCCCGGTTGCTGCCGGTGCTCTACCCGGGCGTCTTCCCGAACCTCGCGGCGTACCACGAGGCGCGGGCCGACCTCCACGCCATCCTGCTGACCGGCATCCCGTCGGGCGTCGTACCGGGCTTCCAGAACTACACCGGGGCGGTGGAGTCCGACATGTTGCGGCTCAACCTGGCGATCCCGCCGGCGTCGAGCCCCAACCCGCTCGGCCTCGTGGCCGGTGACGCCGCCGGCTTCCCGAACGGCCGCCGGGTCGACGACGACGTGGTGACGGTCGAGCTGCGTGCCGTGGCCGGCCTGACCATCCCGCTCGTCGACCCGTCGTTCACCCCGGACGGCGCCGCCTGGTGGTCGCGGACGGGACGACGGACACCAACGGCGGGACGACGATGACGTTCCCCTACCTCGGCAACCCGGGCGGCGGCTACCAGACGCAGCCCGCGGCCTCGTGACCACGACCGTGACCGCCCCTGCGACCGCTCCTGCGACCGAGAACGCGTGGGCGGGGCAGGGCGCGGTGCTTCTCGACATCGGCGGCGAGGTCGGGGCCCTCGTCGTCACGATGCCGGCGTCGATGGTGGGCGCAGAGGTCGAGATCCGGCCGCTGCGGGGCACCGCCGGCTCCGGGGCGCACCGCGGCCACCACCACGGCGACCACGACGGTGAGGACCATGGCGAGCACCACCACGGTGACCACGAGCACCTGGCTCATGTCGCCGTCGTCGCTCGCCCGGTCGCCGGAGGCGAGGTACCGTCGTTGGTGTTCCCGGAGCTTCCCGACGGAGGCTACGAGCTGTTCGGCAAGGGACAGCCCGCCGCAGTGTCGCTCCGGGTCGACGTGGTCGGCGGAGAGGTCACCGTGACCGACTGGCCCGGCTGATCTCGTCGTGACCCACGACCGGACCGTCCGGCCGCCTCTTCTCCCTGTGCGGCCGGGCGGTCCTCGTCGCGTACGACGCGGCGCAAGGCCCGGCGAAGCCCAGAGTAGGGTCGCGCCCATGGCTGAGACTCAGAGGTGGGAGTACCTCACCGCCCCGATCCTCGTGCACGCGGCGAAGCAGATCCTCGACAACTTCGGTGCCGACGGCTGGGAGCTCGTGCAGGTGGCCCCGGGCATGAACCCGGAGAACATGGTCGGCTACTTCAAGCGCCCGGTCGGGGCCTCCTGATGGGCGCGGTCGAGGACCGGCTCGCCGAGCTCGGGCTGTCGGTGCCCGACGTGGCCAAGCCGGTCGCGTCCTACGTCCCGGCCGTGCGGTCGGGCTCCTACGTCTACACCTCGGGCCAGCTCCCGATGCGCTCGGGCGAGCTGATGGCCACCGGCAAGGTGGGTGACGAGGTGACCGCCGAGGACGCCGCGACCTACGCGCAGCAGTGCGCCCTCAACGCGATCGCCGCGGTCAAGGCCGAGATCGGTGACCTCGACCTGGTGAAGCGGGTCGTGAAGGTGGTCTGCTTCGTGGCCTCGACGCCCGACTTCACCGGGCAGCCGGGGGTCGCCAACGGTGCGTCCAACCTGTTGGGGACTGCCTTCGGTGACGCCGGGGTGCACGCGCGCTCGGCGGTCGGCGTACCGGTGCTGCCGCTCGACGCACCCGTCGAGGTCGAGATCCTCGTCGAGGTCTGAGCGTGCGCGTCTCCCTGCCCCCGCAGCTCGTCGAGCACGCGCGGGAGTTCGCCGAGGGACGCCGTACGCCGGCCGAGCCGCGCGACGCCGCGACCGTGGTCCTGACCCGCACCGGCGGTGAGGGGCTCGAGGTCTACCTCCTGCTGCGGCAGACCTCGATGGCGTTCGCGGGAGGGATGTGCGTGTTCCCCGGCGGTGGCGTCGATCCCGCGCGACTTCGACGCGTCGGTGGCGTGGGCGGGGCCCGACCCGGCGACCTGGGCCGGCCCAACTGGTGACGTCGGAGGAGATGGCGCGGGCCTTGGTGTGCGCAGCGGTGCGCGAGACCTTCGAGGAGTCGGGCGTGCTGCTGGCCGGCCCGTCCGCCGACGAGGTCGTGGCCGACACGACGGGCGACGACTGGGAGGCCGACCGGCAGGCGCTCGAGGCCAAGGAGCTGTCCTTCACCGCGTTCCTCGACCGGCGCGGGCTGGTGCTGCGGACCGACCTGCTCGGCGTCTGGGGTGCGTGGTGCACGCCGGAGTTCGAGCCCCGACGCTTCCGCACGTGGTTCTTCGTCGCCGCGCTGCCACCGGGTCAGCTCACCCGCGACGTCTCCTCGGAGTCGTCGTCGGTGACCTGGCTCTCCGCCTCCGAGGCGTGCGACGCGGTCGACGCCGGCGACCTCGGGATGATGCCGCCGACCTACCTGACCTGCCTGGAAGTCTCGGCGCACGGCACCCCCGACGACCTGCTGGCGGCCGCGTCCGGTCGGGTCGTGGAGATGTTCACGCCCGCGGTCGAGGGTGAGGGCGCCGCCGCGACGCTGTCGACGCCCGAGCGGCTCTGGCCGCTGGTCGAGGCCCGGGACGCGCGTGGCTGACGAGCCCTGGGCCGGCGGGTCGTTCGGCGAGGTGGCCCGGTGCGTGCTGGCCCCCAACGCGTCGCCGATGACCCTCGACGGCACGAACACCTGGATCCTGCGCGGCCCGTCGTCGTCGCGATCGGTCGTCGTCGACCCGGGGCCTCTGGACGACGGCCACCTGTCCCGCGTCGCCCGGGCAGCCGGTGACGTGGCTGTCGTGCTGCTGACGCACCACCACCTCGACCATGCCGAGGCCGCCCGGGCGTTCGCCGAGCGGGTCGGCTGTGGCGTGCGCGCGCTCGACCCGGCGTACCGGCTCGGCGACGAGGGGCTGGTCGAGGGCGACGTGGTCGCCGTCGGCGACCTCGAGATCCACGTGGTCGCGACCCCGGGGCACACCTCGGACTCGCTGTCGTTCGTGGTCCCGGCCGAGCGGACCGTGCTCACCGGGGACACCGTGCTCGGCCGTGGTACGACGGTCGTCGCGCACCCCGACGGCGAGCTCGGCGCCTACCTCGGCTCGCTCGAGCGGCTCCGGGCCCTGGCCGAGGCGCACGAGATCGAGGCGATCTGGCCAGGTCACGGACCGGTGATCGACCGGGCACTGCCGGTGCTCGACCACTACCTCTCCCATCGCCGCGAGCGGCTGGAGCAGATCCGCGAGGCACTCCGCTCGCTCCACGCCGCCGCCCGCGACGGCGTACCGCTCGATCACGGCGCCCTGCCTCGCCGCATCGTCGAGATCGTGTACGCCGACGTCGACCCCGTCCTCTGGCCTGCTGCTGAGCTTTCCGTCCGCGCCCAGCTCGACTACCTCCGCCGCGCCTGACGGTCCTCATCCGACTCCTCTGATCAGCTCGAGGTGTTTCACTCACCGCCGGCGGGCGGCTCGACCTGCGGGGCCGCGGGTTTCGAGACGGGCGCCAGAGCGCCCTCCTCAACCAGCGGCCAATTGACCCCTTCCTTGCAGCGCTCGATTGGCCCAGTGCTCGAGCGGCCCGGCGCTCGAGGGCACCCGTCCAACAGTTCGCCCTGGTGGCGACGGCCTCAGGACGCCTCGTGGTCGCGGAAGATCGCGTCCAGCACCCGCTTGGACTCCGCGAACTCCGCGGCGTCATCGGTGTCCTGGTACGTGGAAGAGCAGATGGCGAGGGCCTTCCAAAGGGCCCAGCCGCGCCCGCGCCTCCAGGAGGCTCGGTCCACCGCCAGCTCGTCCCGGAATGCCTGGCGACCATCGTCGGTCAGCAGGGTCCACGCCACAGCCAGGTCGCACGCAGGGTCACCCACGCCACAGGTTCCGAAGTCGACGACGGCCGCGAGCTGCCCCGCATCGTCGAGCAATAGGTTTCCTCGCGCCATGTCGCCGTGGAACCAGCGGCGAACGCCGTCCCACGAGACGTCCAACGCCTCGGTCCAGATCGCCCGGGCCTTCTCGACCTCGATGTGCCCGCTCAGGGCGCGCAGTGCGTCCTCCGTGTGGGGGGCGAACGTACGCAACGTTCCGCCTCTGAACCAGTTGTGGATTCCGGGCTCGGGCCCGTTCTCGGGGTGGATGCGCTGCAGCCGGAAGAGGAAGCGGGCCACGTCGGTGGCGAACCGGATGGGTGTCGAGACGCGGTGGGCTGTTGCCGGCTCGCCGTCGAGCCACTGATAGACCGACCAGGGGTGAGGGTAATCAGCGCTCGGCCTGCCTTGCGCCACAGGGACGGGGATCGGAAACGGAAGACTCGCTGCGAGAATCGGCAGCCACTGTTGCTCTTTCGGGACCCCCTGCGCGTACTCGGAGGCGCTGGGCAAGCGCACCACCAGGTCTGGGCCCAGACGAAAGGTCCAGTTGTCCCAGCCCCCTTGGGCGACCGGAGTGACGGGCAGGACGGCCCACTGCGGAAACTGCGACACGACCAGGCGAGCGGCTTGATCTGTATCTATGCTCAGGCGCTGGGGCACTGGACCCAGCTCAGGCGTGTCGTCCACCGGTCCCTCCGAGGTCGTCGCGTCGCGGCCCGACGCTAGAACACGGCCATCACACTGCGCAGCGGAGTTTCTCGGGATGCGACCGTTCTCCACGTGGGGTAGTTCCACGCCTGCCAGGGTGGCGTCGAGCCGGAACCATGGAGGGCATGCCATCCACCTCTGAAGCCGACCTCGCCCCCACAGTCGATCGCGTCGACGACGCTGCGATCTGGTACGACCGTCCCGACCTGGGCCGGGCCAACCAGCTCGGCGCAAGCTGTGCGATCGGCCACCTGGGCATCGAGTTCACCGAGCTCGGAGCGAGCCACCTGGTCGCTCGGATGCCGGTCGACAGTCGCACGCGCCAGCCGTTCGGGATCCTGCACGGTGGCGCCTCGGTGCTGCTCGCCGAGAGCCTGGTCAGCTGCGCGGCCACGTTCGTCGCCGCTCCCGGCCGGGCCTGCGTCGGCATGGAGATCAACGCCAACCACCTGCGACCGGTCACCTCCGGTTGGGTCACCGGGACGGCCCGGCCGATCTCGTTGGGCCGGCGCAGCCAGGTCTGGGAGGTCCGGATCGTCGACGGCGACGACAAGCTCGTGTGCATCTCGCGGTGCACGCTGGCCGTGGTCGACGCGTCCTAGCCCGGGCGCCGCCAGGGGAATCGGCCGTTCGTCCCTTGCCGAAGCCGCACGACCGCGAGATGGTGTTCGGACTGGACTGTTGCCTGGAGGTCGCGGCCGAGAGGCAGCCACTTCTTCTATGGGGCTTGGCATGACGAATTCTCGTGCTCGTCGTCTCATGCCATTCTTTCGGGCAGCCGTGACAGTCGGCCTGTTGCTCGGCGTGACCACGGTTGTGGGTCCACCGTCGTCGGCACCGGTCGATGCGCCGTGCTTGTCGACGACTTCGGCCGGCTGGCCCGGGGTCGCACCGTGACCCCGCTCCCCCTCCCCAACACCAGCACGACGCCGCAGGCCACCTTTCACCGAGGCGGGCGGCCTGGGCACGCTCGTGGCCCACGGCGACGGCAACGGGCAGGGCGGCGTACAGCTGGACTACGACTTCCCGGCCCTCCGCAGCGACCTGCGAACTGCTCAGGGGCGTCCCGTGATGCTCGGCGATCGCGAGCACTGCGGGGCGAGCCGGCCGACGTTCGCTTCCCCGAGCCTGCTTCGGCTAGCGACGCGGCAGCACCAGCAGCGTGATCGAGTCGGCGGGGCAGGTCGCCGTCATGCGTTGGTGGGACACGGAGATCTCAGCGCCCCGCACGATCGCGTGCGGGTGGGCAGCGGAATACCTGAAGACGCGGGCCGTCTGACCGGCCGCGAAGTGACGCAGCGCGATCGGAGAACGGATCGACGACCCCGTCTTGTTGATCAGCATCAGGGTCAGCGCGCCTCGCGAGCCGCGAGTGGCGGCGTAGACGGCCAGCCGGGACTGGTTGCTGCTCACGGCTCGCACGGAGGTGGACCCGAACTGCGCGCTGTTGCCGTCGTAGTTGCGATACATCCGGAAGGCGTAGGCCCATGGGTCGGTGGCCTTGGTCGGTCCCCACAGCGTCGCGAGGCCGAGGCGCTCGCGTCCGAAGATTCCCAGCACGTCGGCCTGCGCCAGGGCGCCGTTCATCGAGTCCAGCGCTCCCCAGTTGTACTCGCTGATGGCCGTCTTGGTGCCGGGGTAGTACTGCCTGACCCACGCCCGCATCGTGCGGATCCACTGCAGTGGCTTGCCGCCGTCGGCCTGGCTGATCCAGGACTCGTCGACGTAGGTCGGGTCCCACAGCGCGCGGGTGGAGCGGAGCCGCAGCGCTCGCGTGGCGGCGTCGCCCGCCGGGCTGAGCGCGACGCCGCTCTCCTGCGGGTAGAAGTGCTCGTCGAAGTAGTCCAGCAGCCGGGTGCCCCCGGTGCGCCCGGCGTGGGCGAACTGCTGGAGGTACCACTCGCCGAACGGGAGACCGCCGTGGGCATCGCGATCCGCCGTGAAGCTGCCGCAGGCGTCGACGGCCGAGTAGTAGTAGGCACACCAGCCCCAGTCGCTCGGCCCGACCACCTCGGCGCTCGGATCGGCGGACTTCACGACCTGAGCGGTGGCGTGGGACCTCGACCAGAGCTCGCTCTCGCTCAGCGGATCCGGGTGGACGTCGCGATGGGTGCTGTTCCAGAGGTCGGGCTCGTTGTCGAGCTCGTAGAAGCGCACGCCCCCGTGTGACGCCTTGCCGTACGACGACACCAGGTGCTTCACCATCTGCGCGTCGAAGCCCGGCCCCGCGGCCGTGGAGGTCGTGGTCGGATCGGCGGTCAGGTCGGTGCTGCCGTCGACGCCGTTGCCACAGTTGCTGTCCCAGTAGTCGAAGTCGTTCTGGGTCGCGAAGACGGTTCGGGGGAACGAGCAGGTGAAGGGGTGCTGGGCGGGGGAGTCCCGGGACACCCAGCCCAGCATGGGCACCGTCACCAGGCTGCTCGAGTGGCGCCGGCGGTCGGTGCTGATGAGTGAGTCGAGCGTGCCGTTCCCGGTGGCGACGATGTTCTCGAAGTACCAGTCCGACCCGGTGTTGTAGGTGTCGTTGGCGTAGTTGTAGCGGCTCGTGCTGTTGCCGCCCCATCGGTCGACGGGCACTCGGAACGTCTTGCCCAGCCCGGAGATCTGCGAGGCGAAGTTGACGCCGTAGACGAGCGGGCTGATCGGGTGCCGGCCCGCGGCCGCGTCCACCGTCAACGTCACCTGCGCAGCCGACACCTCGCGCCGTACCGGCGAGGTGCTGCCGGGTGCTGCCGCGAGGGTGACCAGGGCAACGGCGACGCCGGCGGCTGCGAGCGGGGGGACGGATCGCATGTCACCAGTGTGGTGGCCGGGCGTCCCCTGCGCAGCCGATCCACGGGCCGCCCTTCAGGGCGCGAGGGCGGGGACGAGTACGACTCGCGCGCGCCGCTCCACGCGCTGTCGTCCCCTGGGCGTCACTAGCATCACCGGCATGGACGTTCATCGCGTGACGGCGGAGGAGGTCGATGCCGCGGCGGACACGATCGCGCAGGCCTTCCGGGGCGACCCCGTGTGGCGCGTTGCCCTGGACGCCGACAACGCCTCCGCGGCCGACCTGCGCGCCTTCTGGCGGTTCTGCGTCGAGGGGGCTCGTGGTCATGGCACGGCGTTCGCCGGGCCCGACACGGGGACCGTGTCGATCTGGGTCCCGCCCGGCGAGGACGAGCTGTCGGAAGAGCAGGAGCACGAGGCTCTCCTCCTGGTCGAGCGCATGCTCCCTGCGCGACTGGCGGCTGCCATGGCGGAGCTGTGGGACCGGTTCGACCGGGAGCGCCCCCGTGATCGGCCGCACGCCTACCTGAGCCTGCTCGCGACGCGGCCCGACCGCGCCGGACACGGATCCGGCATGGCCCACCTGGCAGCGGATCTGCGGCGGTGGGACGACGCCGATGTACCGACCTACCTGGAGTCGACCAACCCGCGCAACGACAGCCGTTACGAGCGCCAGGGGTACGCCGCGATCGGTCGGTTCGAGGCAGTCCTCGACCGTTCTGTGGTCACCACCATGTGGCGGCCGGTGAGCCGGCCGACGCCCTGACCCGGGCCGCAGCCGGCTCCACGCTGCCGACGGTGAAGGCGCCGCGTCAGTCTGCGGGCCCTGGTCTGTCCTCCGCCTCTTCCAGCAGCTTCGCCAGCTTCTGCGGGGCACAGATCCGATAGCTCTCGGTGACCAGATCGGCGACCTCCGCCCAGTCGGTGGCGTCGTCGATCACCATCCCGACGATCGTGGGTGACCAGGGCGGCTTGTAGAACGGCAGGCCGGCATGCACCAGCGCGAGCAGCTCGTCACCGGTGGCACGGAAGGTCAGGAGCGTGGTCGGGTCGGCGAGGCCCGTGATGTCGCGGAAGGACGACTCGTAGCCCACTTGCCCCACCATCACGTGGGCGAAGGTCTTGGCCCGGATCCGCCACCGGACTCCGGTCCAGGCGTCCTCCTCGTATGCCTCGGGCAGCGCGAGGGCGGTGTCACCCAGCTTGGCGACCACCTCGGCGTCGGGCTCGATCCGATCCTTCCGCGCCATCGGGCGAGCCTGTCACAGCTCCTGGGCGAGCATCACGATGATCCCGCTGGGGCCGCGGACGTAGGTGAGCCTGTACACGTTCTCGTACGTCGCCACCCCCCGCAGCGGGTGGCAGCCGTGCCGCGCAGCGATCTCGAGGGCCTCGTCGAGGTCGTCGACCGAGAAGGCCACGCGGTGCATGCCGATCTCGTTGGGCCGGGTGGGCTCCGTCTCGATCGCCTCGGGATGGAGGTACTCGAAGAGCTCGAGTCGACCGTTGCCGTCCGGCGTCTGGAGCATGGCGATGCGCGCGTGGTTGCCGTCGATACCGATCGCGGTGTCGGTCCACTCTCCCTGCACGGTGTCACGGCCGAGGACGGTGAGCCCGAGGTCGGTGAAGAAGGCGATCGTCGCTTCGAGGTCGCGGACGGCGATGGCGACGTTCTCGAGCTTGATGGGCATCGCCGCACGTTACTGAGTCGGGGTCAGGTGTCGCCGACCCCGGAGGCGCACCACGCTGCCGCGATGCTCACTCGAGCACGTGGATGTCGTGCCGGGCCCCCATGTGCTTCAACACGTCCGGCCACACCGTCACGCTCACCTCGCCGAGATGTGCCTTCCGCAGCAGGAGCATCTGGGTGCGGGACTGGCCGATGCCGCCACCGATGGACAGCGGGATGGTGCCGTCGATGATGGCTCGGTGGTAGGGCAGCTCCAGCCAGTCGAGCTGACCGGTCAGCTCCAGCTGCTGGCGCAGCGTCGACGCGTCGACGCGGACGCCCATGGAGGTGAGCTCGTGGCGTCGTTGCGTCACCGGGTTCCACACCAGGATGTCGCCGTTGAGGCCGTGGGTGGGCCGACCCTCGGCGGAGGTGGTCGGCGTGACCCAGTCGTCGTAGTCGGCGGCCCGCAGCTCGTGCGGGTATCCGTCGTCGAGGGTCCAGCCGATGCCGATGATGAAGATGGCAGGGCTCTCCTGGAGGATCCGAGTCTCGCGGAGCTTGCGAGGAAGATCGGGATAGCGGGAGAGCAGGTCCTCGGCGTGGACGAACGTGATCTCCTCGGGCAGGTTCGGGTAGCGGGGGTCCGCGAGCTGGGGGAACAGCTGCTGGACGTGCGCCTCGGCGCCACGTAGCACCGACCAGATCCGGCGCACGGTGTCCTTGAGGAAGTCGAGGTTCCGCTGGTCGGCTGTGATGGCGCGTTCCCAGTCCCACTGGTCGACGTAGGCGCTGTGGTCGTGGTCGAGGAAGTAGTCCTTGCGCACCGCCCGCATGTCGGTGCACAGACCCTCACCCGGGCTCATGTCGAACTGCTCGAGTGCCAGTCGCTTCCACTTCGTCGCCGCCTGGACGACCTGCGCGTCGACGGGGTGCACCCCGTTGTCGTTGGCGATGTGGAACTGCACGGGAGTGCGGGAGCCGTCGCGGTCGAGCATGTCGTTGACACCCGAGTCCGCACGCACGATCAACGGCACCTGCACCATCTGCAGGTCGAGCTGCTCGCACAACCCGTCCTCGATGTAGCGCTTGACCGCGAAGATCGCCTGCTGGGTCTCCCTCGGGGTCAGCAGCGAGTGGTAGTCGTCGGGCAGCACCCGGTCCAGCTCGTCGTAGCTGCCCACTCCAGGCCCGGCCAGGTCGGCGAGCTTGGCCTCGATTCCCTCTGGCACGGGGCTGTCCTTTCCGGTCGTGGAGACGACGAACTGCGTAGACCTCCTGCCAGTGTCTGCTCCGCACTGGCCGCCTGGTCAGTGCCGTTCGTCCCTTTGCTCGACCCGGCCGGCTCGCCCCTTGGCGCGTCACAGGGCGGAGCGGCCGACGACGCCTCAGTCGTCGAAGGCGTCGTCCTCGTCGATGACGTGCATCGCCGCTTCCTCGGCGCTGGCGCCGGCACCGTCGATGCCGGCATCGGTCGCCCAGAGATCGTTGTCCTCGTCCGCTTCCGACCCCTGGTCCTGGGCGACGAGTCGACCGGTCCGGTCGCCGCCGACCTCGTCCTCCGCATCGGTGTCGAACGTGTGTGCGTCGTCGTCCTGGTCCGGGTCCACCAGGTCGTCGGGCTCCTCCTCGGCCAGGCGCTCGTCCAGCGTCTCGGGCTCGTCGACCTCGTGCGGATGGCGGAGGCGAGCCGGCTCCCGGTCGGGCGGGGAGTAGCCCTCGTCCAGCACGTCGTCCACGCCGCGGTCTTCGAGGGTGTCACTGGGCTGCAGCTGGTCTTCGCTCACGACACGAACCTACTCGCCGTTCCGGGTGTGCGAACACGGGCCGGACCCGGATCGCCAGCGGCCGACCGCTTCCCTGGGAACGGAGATCCCCGTGCGGCCCCGGGCGTGGCATGACCCGTGCGGAGGATGGACGGCGATCGTCGGTCGGTGGGATTCTCGCGCTCATGGTTCTCCAACCAGGACGGTGGACCGCCGAGCTCGACGGTGACTTCGTGGTGTTCCTGATCGGGCGCCATGGTGCATGACCCTGAGGTGGCGACCGAGGCGAGCGGGCTGCTCCTGGCCATGGCCGACATGCTCGACGAGCTGGAGGCGGACCCCTCGAGCGGTCTGTTGGGCTACACCCGTCACGGCGAACCCGGGAAGGGTGTCCTGGTCCAGTACTGGCGGTCCTTCGACGCGCTCGAGGCCTATGCGCGCAACCCCGGTGCCCGGCACGCTCCCGTCTGGCGTGCCTGGAACCGCCTCGGCTCCGAGGACCGCGCCGGTGCCGGCATCTGGCACGAGACCTTCAAGGTGAAGGCCGGCGACTACGAGGCGATCCACCAGAACATGCCCGTGATGGGCCTGCAGAACGCGGGTCGGCCGATCACCGTGTCCGAGGCCAAAGACTCCGCCCGGGCCAGGCTCTCGCGCTGAGCCGGGCCGGACCTGTGCTGTCGGGGACTGCGGGGGTACGGCGCGACCCTGTGCGGTGTGAGCGTACGTCGACGACGAGACGTTGTCCTCCGCGTCGACTCGACGAGCACTCCCCGGACCTGCCCAGCCGCCCGCGACTCGTGATGGGATGATCCACGCGACGGCGCTCGCTGGGAGGGCCGAGTTCGGAGGCGGCCCGAGCCATGACATCCACCGTCGTGCTCATCGCCCTCGGCGCGATCCTGTGTTTCTGGGGCGCCAAGTCGTTGCGACTCACGGTGCTGGCTGCCGGCTTCGCGGGCTCCTGGGTGCTGGCCGAGGCCTTCGGCGCCTCGCTTGCAGTTGCTGCGATCGTGGCCGTGGTGTGCGCCGTGGCCGTGCTGGTGCTCACCTTGGTGTTCGCGCGGTTCCTCTTCTTCATCGTGGGGGCGGGAGTCGGCGTGCTCATCGGTGCGCGACTGTTCACCCTGCTCTCGTCACGGTCCCAGAACGGGCACGCGGACGTGCTCCTCGGCCTACTCTTCGTTGCTGCGGTCGCGATCGTCTGCGGGTTCCTCGCCAACCGCTTCCGCCGCTGGTTCGTCGTATGGACCACCGCGCTCGCCGGTAGCGCCCTGCTGCTGGCGGGCATCGGGCACCTCGGTCCCGGCCCGGGCGAGCTCGCGCGACCCGGGTCGACGTCTGGCTCCGTCATCACCGGAGTCCTGTGGCTGGCGATCACCTACCTCGGCGCCCGGGTTCAAAGAGCCAAGGACTGAGCGCGGCTGAAGCCTCTACGACGCCGGCGAGGGTGACGGGTGCGGACCGTTCGTCAGGCCTCTGGGCCGGCCAGGGCATCGAGCTCCGGGAGCAGCTCGACACTTTCCTGCTCGTTCGGGTCGGTTCGCGCCACGACCCCGAACGCGGGTACGTCGCCGTTGTTCGCGGGCAGGTGGGGAACACCGGCCGTGATGTAGATGAAGTCGCCTGCCTGCATCACCTCATGTCGGGCCAGCCCTTCGCCCACCACACGTCGACGACGCCGCTGACCTGATAGATCCCCGACTCGTGAGCGGCGTGCCGATGGGCTCGGGCTCGCCCGCCGGGCGGGATGGTGAGGGTGTGGAGGCACAGGCCGCGGGCGCCGGCGCTCTCGGCGCTGATGCCGCTGGCGTAGGTCAGGCCCTGCTGCCCGTCGTACTCACCCCCGCGCAGCACCCGGCACTCCGCCTTCTCGCTCATGGTCGTCTCCATGCTCGAGCACTGACAGTTCTTCCCGATCGAGATTCTTGCACCGCTTGCCGTCGGTGGGTTCTCACAAACGGCTGAGCGCTGCTTTCAGAGGGTCGAGCCCGATCGAGCCCAGGTTGAGAGCAGCGGTGTGGAACTCCTTGAGGTCGAACTCCGGGCCCTTGTTCGCCTGCACCTGCTCGCGGGCTTGTAGCCAGATCCGCTCCCCGACCTTGTACGACGGCGCCTGACCCGGCCAGCCGAGGTAGCGGTTGACCTCGAACCCGACCTGGCCGGCCTCCATCCGCGAGTGCGCGCGCATGAACTCGAGCACCTTCGGGGCGTCCCAGACCTCGCCGGGCCGCCAGCCGTAGGGGTTGTCGGCCGGGATCGTCAGGCCGAGGTGGACGCCGATGTCGACGATCACGCGCGCGGCGCGGAAGCCCTGCATGTCGAGGAACCCGAGCCGGTCGCCCGGGTCGTCGAAGTAGCCCAGCTCGTCCATGAGCCGTTCGGAGTAGAGCGCCCAGCCCTCGCCGTGGCCGCTGATCCAGCACAGCAGCCGCTGCCACCGGTTGAGCAGGTCGGCGCGGTAGACGACCTGCGCGCACTGGAGGTGGTGTCCGGGCACCCCCTCGTGGAAGACCGTGGTCGTCTCGCGCCAGGTCGAGTACAGCTCGTGGTCGTCGGTGAACGAGAACCACATGGTGCCCGGGCGGGAGAAGTCCTCGGACGGAGGCGTGTACCAGGCACCCCCGTCGTGGGTCGGCGCCACCCTGCAGGCGATGGTGCGGATCGGATCGGCGATGTCGAAGTGCACGCCGTTGAAGCCGGCCAGGACAGCCTCCGCCTTCTCCTGCATCCAGGCCTCGAACGCCTCGCGGCTGCCACAGTCGCGCGCCCGGTCGAGGTCGAGCGCCTCCACCGCGTCGTCGACCGAACCGCCGGGGACGATGCGCTGCGCGGTCCGCGCCATGTCGTCCTCGATCCGCCGGAGCTCCTCCCAACCCCACCGGTATGTCTCCTCGAGGTCGACCTCGGCGCCGAGGAAGTAGCGCGACTCGAGTGCGTACCGGTCGCGGCCGACCCCGTCGACCTCGCGGCCCCGCGGGGCCAGGTCGGTCTCCACGAACCGTCCGAAGTCGGCGTACGACGCCGTGGCGCCGGCCGCGACCTCGGCCAGGCGGTCGTGCAGCCCGTCGGGGGCCGCCGCGACGAGGTGGCCGAAGTAGTCGCCGGCCGCGCCTTCCTGCCCGGTCCAGCCCCGGATCTGGCCGGCCACCTCGACGTACTGCCGGCGCGCCGAGACCCGGCCGGCGGCCGCCTCGACCTCGAGCGTCGTGCGGTAGCCCTCCAGCGCGACCGGCACCGCAGCCAGCCGGTCGCCGATCGTCCGCCAGTCGTCCTCGGTCGCGGTCGGCATCAGGTCGAACACCTCCCGCACCCCGTGGACGGCACTGCTGATCACCGAGAACGCCGAGCGCTCGTAGCCGGACTCGGACCTCTCGATCTCGAGGCCGACCCGCTCGACGAACGCCTCCTTGGCGATCAGCTCCCGCTCGTCGGTGGGCTCGATCGCGGCCACCTCGGCGAGCGCCCAGCGGCTGAGCTCCTCCCGCTCGTCGTAGCCGGACGGGGAGAGGTCGGGCAGCCGGTCGTCGTGGCCCGAGATGCCCGCCAGGGTGGCGGTGAGCGGGTCGAGGGCGACGACGTCCTCGACGTACTGATCGGTGCGAGTGTCGACAGGTCGTGTCATGCCGCGACCCTAGTGCGGCCCCACCGACGCTGTGCAGGCCATTTCCGGCCCGGCTTTCCGACTCAGCCGCGGCGTCGGAGCTCGACCGTTGGCGCGTCGGATGCCTGCTCCGACTCCAGCGACCGCTTGAGCGACTCGACGGTCCGGGCTCGCTCCCACCTCGCCATCAGGGCGGCAGCCGGTCTCATCAGCCGCATCACTCCGAAGAGCTCACCCTCCGCGACGTGGTGCACGACCGTCCTGCCGTCGTCGTCCTCGAGGGAGTACGCCGGGCGCGCCACCATGAGCTCTGCGCCGAACCGGCGGAGACCCTCGCGGAACTCGATCCGGTTCAGCGGCTCGTAGTGGGTCACCTCGCCACGGAACGTGCCCATCCATGTGGCGTCGACGTAGGACGTTCCCCGGCCGACGGGTCCGGCGGAGGTCTGCGTGGCCCGGCGGAAGAGGCCCTTGTGGTGCATCCACCTCCGGTAGCCGTCCAGGTCGGACAACCGCTCGAACACGTCGCCGATGGGCCGGTCGATCGTGGTGCTCGTTTCGTACCGAACGGTGGAGCCTGCTCGCTTCGTCATCTTCTCTCCTGGGCGGTCTGGATGGTTGTTGCGACGGTTGCGTCAGTAGCTGAACGTGTTGGCCGGCTCGTCGCCGATCCACTCCCACATCGGGACGGTGCCGCCCAGCTCTGCGTTGCTCAGCAGGTCACCCTTGTCCAGGTGCCTGGCGTCGAAGCAGATCGGGCAGACCAGGTAGCGACCACCGACGGCGGCGTACCTGCTCACGAGGTCCTCGAGGGGTGGGCAGCCCTCGCAGCCGTGGGCCCGGGCGGTGTCGCCCACCACGAGCCGGGCGGCCTCCTTGGTCAGGAACATCAGGGTGGGGCGCCCGGCCTCGGCCGACCCGACGGCGACGAGGAACGCCACCGTGACCTTCTCCGCGTCCTCGAGACCCGTGGTGAGGCTGATGACTGACTTGGTCTTCATGACCGCTCCTCTCCGTCTCGGCGATGGTGTCGCGGAGACGGGGCCGGGGTCATGGGGCAGGTGCCTCATCTTCGGCGCGGTTCACCAGCCCGTGCTCCACGGCGAAGAGCGCGGCGCCGGTACGGTTGCTCACCTGGGCCTTGGTGTAGATGTGCTCCAGGTGGTTGCGCACTGTCTTGTTGCTGATGGAGAGGCGGTGGGCGACCTCGTGGGTGCTCGCCCCGCGAGAGACCAGCACCAGCACCTCGACCTCGCGGCTGGTCAGGCCGGAAGGGCCTTTTGACCGAGATCCGGCCCGATGGCCGGCGACCTGGAGTACGGCGTCGACGGCCGCCGCGTCTAGGCGTCCCGCACGTGCTTCGTCGCGGAGCCTCTCGGCGGCGTCGGCGGGAGCCATGGCGGGGCGGTGCGGACGCTGCTCGAGAGAGCCCTGGTAGGTGTCGGCGGCCGCCAGCAGCCGCTGCGTCATCGGCAGGGAGGCGGCGCCGAGCCCGCGGGGATAGCCGGACCCGTCGAGGCGTTCGCGATGCAGCTCGGCGGTCGAGCAGACGCCTTCGAGTCCGTGCACCCGGCTCAGGATGCGGCCCGTGAGGTAGGGGTAGAGCCGGATCCGCTCCTGGTCCGACCCGTTGAGGCTCCCGGGCTTCTCCCACACCGAGTTCGGCACCCCCATCCGCCCGAGGTCGTGCACGTGACCAGCCCGTCGTACTGCCGTGACGTCGGTGTCGGGCAGGCCGAGCCGAGCCGCCGCGGCCGCGGCTAGTTCCGCCACGGCCCGTGAGTGACCGACGGTGAAGGGGCACTTGAGGTCGACGAAGTCGCCCATCGCCTGCAGGAGCGCGTCGGTCTCGGCGGCGTCCAGGACGAGGTCCCGGTCCGGCGCGAGGGCGAGCGCCTCGGACCAGGTGTCGCCCTCGGCCAGGCCGGCCAGGTCCGCACGACAGCCCTCGAGGACCGAGACCAGCTCCGGGTCGAACTGGGTGCCGCTGCGCCCGCGAGCCATGGCCAGCGCGCCCGGGACGCCGTACATCCGCAGGTGCACCTCGACGGTCTCCGCCAGCTGGACCACGCGGGTGGCCAACGGGATGTCCGACCCGCGTCGTCCGGCCGGGAGGCCCGACCCGTCCCACCGCTCGAAGGAGCACTCGACGGCCGCCCGCACGCATGCGTCGAGACCGATGTGCTCGGCCATCAGGCCTGCGGACAGGCAGTGCGAGTGGATCAGCGCGGCCATCCGCTTGCGCGGCGTGACCAGGAGGGTGAGCAGCAGTCGCGCCCGCTCGGTCGGCGGTCGGTCGGAGCCGGTACGGCGGAGCAGGTACATCAGGTACGGCGGGCCGGTCCAGTCGAGGCTGTAGCTGTCGCGCCGCATCGCGAGGTCGTCGCCGAACCATCTGCTGAACTCGTGGGAGTCGGCGTGACAGCCGATCCAGAGCACCAGGTTGGTGTAGTAGACGCACGCCCGCTCCTCGGCGTCCAGGTCGAGCCGGTCCGCCAGCAACGCCGCGATCCGAGCGGAGCCCAGCACGTGCTCGGCGGGGAGGCCGAGACCCAGGTCGATGGCGATCGACAACGCCGCGAGGACCTCCGCCCTCCGTGGCCCACCCGACCTGCCTCCAGCACCCGACGCCGGCATGGGCGCAGTGTGGCACGTGGCCGTCGGTCGGAGACAGGAGAAGGACCGCATCCCGGGGCCGAGGGGCGTCGCGGGCTTTCCTACAGTCGGGGGGTGCCCGAGCTCCAGCCCCTGCGTGCAGACCATGAGGGGGCCGTCCTCGCGTTCGAGGTGGCGAACCGCTCCTACTTCGCCGGGTTCATCTCGGATCGGGGCGACGCGTTCTTCGACCACTTCGCCGAGCAGCAGGCCCGGCTGCTGGCCGAGCAGGAGGTGGGAGAGGCGGCCTACCACGTCCTCGTGGCAGACGACGGCTCGGTCGTCGGCCGGTTCAACCTCAGAGACATCGGCAACGGCTCGGCCATGCTCGGCTACCGCGTCGCCCAGCACGTGGCCGGTCGTGGCGTGGCCACGGCAGCGGTCGAGGAGCTGTGCCGCGCTGCGGCCGAGCGATTCGGACTGCGCGTGGTCCACGCCGCCACCTCCGACGCGAACGTCGCCTCCCAGCGCGTCCTGGCCAAGGCCGGCTTCGTGCGGATGCGTCCCGCCGACCCCGCCGAGCTCGGTGGCAAGGCCGGCAGCTGGTACGAGTGGCGGCCGGAGCCGTCCTGACGTCGGCTCGCGGTATCACTCGCGTCCGTGGCCCGTTACGGTCAGCCTGTGACGAACGTGGTGGCCACTGCTGGCGGGCGTGGTCGCCGCGTCGGCCCACGTCGTCGGTGCCGGCACGAGAGTCCGCCCGTCCGGTCTGACCGGGGCTGGTCCGGGTGACCAGCGACCTTCCCGGGTCGGCCTCCCACGACGAGCTGCGGAACGACCCGCGGTTGGACGCGCGCCACGCCGTACTCTTCGAGCCGTTGCAGGTCGGCCCCAAGACCTTGCCCAACCGCTTCTACCAGGTACCGCACGCGAGCGGTTTCGGAAGCGACCGGCCGCGCGCCCAGGCTGCCTTCCGGGTCGTCAAGGCCGAAGGCGGCTGGGGCGGGGTGTGTCTGGACTATGCGCCGATCAGCCGCGACACCGACGAGATCCCGGAGGTCGGGGCGAACCTGTGGGACGACGAGGACGCCCGGGCGCTGGGTCTCAGTGTCGCGGCGATCCACGCGCACGGCTCGCTGGCCGGGATCGAGCTGCACCACGGCGGTGCCCAGAGCACCAATGGAGACAGCAGGGACCACCGCCTCGCACCGAGCCAGATCGCCTCGGCACTGTCCTGGGGTGGGCTGGCCAAGGAGATGTCCGTCGACGACATCACCCGCGTCCGGGACGACTGGGTCATGGCTGCCCGTCGCGCCAGAGACGTCGGCTTCGACATCGTCTACGTCTACGGTGCCCACGGTTACCTCCTCACCCAGTTCCTGTCCCCTCACACCAACCGGCGCACGGACGGCTACGGCGGAAGCTTGGCCAACCGGACCCGGATCTTCCTGGAGACGCTCGAAGCTATCCGTGAGGCAGTCGGCCAGGACTGCGCCGTCGCCGTCAGGATCGCCGTCCACGGGAGGGACGGGCTCCCGGGGATCGAGACCGACGACATGCTCGGGTTCGTGTCACTGGCTGACGACATGGTCGACCTGTGGGACGTCAACGTCGGCGACTGGCCCGAGGACTCCGGCACCTCGCGCTACTTCCCCGAGGGCCACCAGCGCCCATGGAGCTCGCGGGTCCGCGAGGTCACGGCCAAGCCGGTGGTCGGTGTCGGCAGATACACCAGCCCCGACCTGATGGCGGAGATCGTCCGATCAGGGGCGGTCGACCTGATCGGTGCAGCGCGGCCCGCCATCGCCGACCCGTTCCTGCCGCGCAAGATCGCCGAGGGGCGGACCGAGGACATCCGCGAGTGCACCGGCTCCAACGTGTGCATCCTCCGCGAGGAGGCCTTCGCCCGGGTCGGGTGCCTGCAGAACCCGTCGGCGGGAGAGGAGTTCCGGCGCGGCTGGCACCCGGAGCGCTACCCGGCCACCACGACGCCCGACACGAACGTGCTCGTCGTCGGGGCAGGACCCGCCGGCCTGGAGTGCGCGCTGGTCCTGGGTCGGCGTGGCTACCGGGCCGTCCACCTCGTCGAGGCCGAGCACGAGGTGGGCGGCAAGCTGCGCTGGATGCGGCGGCTGCCCACGCTGGCGGACTGGGGCCGCGTCCTGGACTGGCGGGTCGTCCAGATGGCGCAGCTCGCCAACGTCGAGGTGATCACCGGACGGCGACTCACTCGCGCCGATGTCCTGGAGTACGGCGCGGACACCGTCGTGATCGCGACCGGGTCCCGTTGGCGTGACGACGGAGTGCAGCCCGAGGGGCGCGACCCCGTCGTAGGCGTGGAGCTGCCCGGGGTGCTGACGCCCGAGCAGGTGGCCGCTGGAGCAAGGCCGCCCGCCGGCCCCGTGGCCGTCTACGACTGTGAGGGCTACCTGGTCGGGTCCGGCGTCGCCGAGCTCCTGGCCGAGGACGGCTTCGAGGTCCACCTGGTCACCCCGTTCCCGGTGGTGTCCCCGGTCTCGGACCACACGTTGGAGGGCGAGCACCTGCGCCGGCACCTGCACCGGCGCGGGGTCGTCGCCCATCGGGGCATCAGCCTCGGGGGCTTCGACACCAGGTCGGTCTGGGGCGAGGACGACCTCGGCCAGGCCTGGCGGCTGCCCGCGACCGGCCTCGTCCTGGTCACTCAGCAGACCTCGGACGACCAGCTCTTCCACGAGGTGTCGGCAGACCCGGAGGCGCTGCGGGCAGCCGGCGTGACCGGACTGCACCGAGTCGGTGACTCGGTGGCCCCCCGGATGACGTCGGAGGCCGTGTTCGATGCGCACCGGCTCGCCCGCGAGCTCGACAGTGACGACCCTTCGGTGCCGCTTCCGTTCCTGCGCGAGCGCGTCGACCTGCCCCCGCAGACCTGACGTCGAGGGATGAGCCCCGCGACCACTGGGGATGCGCCTGTCGAGCGCGCACGACAGGCCGGAACATCTGCCCGGCTCCGGAGACCCTCCTCACACGTGTGCGGACGCGAAGCGCAGCCTTGACCGGTGTTGCCCGCCTAGACCGACGTGCCTTCGGAGCCGTCCGCTCGCCGCAGCGGCAGGTGCGGGATGCCGTCCTCGAGGAACTCCGGTCCGGTGACCGAGAAGCCGAACGTCGCGTACCACCCGGCCAGCGGGGACTGCGCGTCGAGGACGATGTCCCTCCCCTGGCAAACCTGGAGAGCGGCCTCCATCAGCCCGTCCGCGAGCCCGCGGCCGCGGGCCGCCGGCGCGAGCACGACGCGGCCGATTCGCCACACCTCCCGGTCGTCGAGCACCCTGGCGCAGCCGAGCAGGTCGCCGGCGTCGCGGAGCACGACGTGGCGGGTGCCCGGCTCGAGGTCGCGACCGTCCAGGTCCGGGTAGGGACAGGCCTGCTCGACGACGAAGACGTCCTGCCGCAGCCGCCACACGTCGTAGGCCGTGCGGGCGTCGAGGTCGCCGAACGCGAGCACCTCGATGCTCATCGACGGCCTGAGTACGTACGCCGCCCGGAGGCGCCCGACTCGGCGCTCGGCGGCAGCAGCGCGAACAGGTGCATCCCGTGTGGCTCCTCGACATCGGTCATGGCCCAACCCGGCCTCGACGGCTCTCAGGCCCGCGGCAGGAAGCCAAACGGCAACAGGTCTCCGGTGCCACCGAACCTCACTGGCCGAGCCGCCCGGTCAGTATGCCAGCGCCGGCCTCCGCCGGCGGCCGAGGTCCGACAGCGCAGGAGTGTCCCCGGCCGGGTCGATGATGGGGCGATGACGACCTACTCCGGCACGAACGAGTTCGAAGGCGCGACCTTCGTCAAGGTGAGTCTCAAGGGCGCCACCCTGCGGTTCTCCGACGTCAGCGGTGTGACGATGCGCAGCGTCGACGTCGACGGGCTCGACATCGACAGCCACGACCTGTTCTTCGGCAGCCTCTTCGTCAACGGGGTCGATGTGGTGCCGCTGGTGGACGCCGAGCTCAACCGACGGTTCCCCGGCCGCGAGCTGCAGAAGGCGCAGACGCCCGAAGGCCTGCGCGATGCGTGGGTCGCCGTGCAGGCGGCGTGGCAGGAGACGGTGGCGGCCACACCGCGAGACCAGGTGGACGCCCACGTCGAGGACGAGTGGTCCTTGGCCGAGACCCTGCGCCACCTCGTCCTGGCCACCGACGCGTGGCTGCGCGGCGGGATCCTGGGGGTGGAGCAGCCGTTCCACGAGATCGGCCAGATCTTCACCGGCGCCGGCGAGATGGGCTTCGACATGTCGATCTTCCGCGCCGACCCGCCGTCGTACGAGGAGATCCTGGAGGTGCGGGCCCAGCGACAGCAGCTGGTGACGGACTTCCTGGCCACAGCGACGCCCGATCTGCTCGCGGAGCCACGCGACAACCCGTGGGGCGGCGGCGACTGGCACCCCAGCGTCGGTGACTGCATCCGGGTGATCCTGGAGGAGGAGTGGGCGCACCTGCGCTACATCCGACGAGATCTTGCTCGTCTGGGTCAGCCAGGAGCAGCCGGCCAGGTCGACGATCAGAACGGGTAGCTCGCCGGCTCCCCTCTCATCGTGATCCAGCGGGTCTCGGTGAACGCCTCGATGTTCGCAGCCGCTCCGCCGAGCCGGCCCAGCCCGGAGGCGCCGACGCCGCCGAAGGGGACGTTCGCCTCGTCGTTCACCGTCTGGTCGTTGATGTGCACGATGCCGGTCGGGATCTGCTCGGCGAGCGCGAGGCCGCGCATCACGTCGCGGGTGACGATGCCGAGCGACAGCCCGTAGTCGCCCTCGGCCGCGAGCCGTACGGCGTCCTCGACGGAGGAGACCTTGGTGACCGGGGCGACCGGGCCGAAGACCTCCTCGGTGAAGACGGGCGAGGTGAGCGGGACGTCGGCCAGCACGGTCGGCCGGTAGAAGAGCCGGTCGTACTCCCCGCCCGCGGCCAGGCGCGCGCCCTGGTCGACACTCGCGGTGACCAGGCCGTGGATCTTGTCGCGCGATCGCTCGTCGATGACGGGGCCGAGCGCCACCTGCTCGGTGGACGGGTCGCCGACCGGCAGGTGGCCGGCCTTCGCAGCGAGCTGCTCGACGAAGTCGTCGTAGATCCCGTCGGCGACGAAGTAGCGGCCGGCGGTCATGCAGATCTGGCCCTGGTTGAGGAACGACGCCCAGCCGGTCAGCCCGACCGCCTGCTCGACGTCCGCGTCGTCGAGGATCAGCAGCGCGGAGTTGCCGCCCAGCTCGAGGTGGGCCCGCTTGAGGTGTCGGCCGGCGAGCTCGCCGATCGCCCGGCCGACCGCTGTCGAGCCGGTGAACGAGATCACGCGGACGTGGGGGTCGGTCACCATCGCCTCACCGACGTCCTTGCCACCGGGGAGCATCTGCAGGACGCCTGGCGGAAGCCCGGCCTCCTCGAAGATGCGCGCCATCACCGTGCCGCCCGTGACGGCGGTGCGCGGGTCGGGCTTGAGGATCACAGCGTTGCCGAGCGCGAGCGCCGGGGCCACCGATCGGATGCCGAGGATGATCGGGACGTTGAACGGCGAGATGACACCCACCACTCCGGCCGGCACCTGGCGGGCCATGGAGAGCCGGGGCTGCTCACTGGGAAGCACCTGGCCGATCGGATGTCCCGGCAACGATGCGGCCTGGTAGCACTCCTCCGCCGCGACGTGCATCGCGAAGTCGGCCATCGGCGGGATCGCGCCGACCTCTCGCACGTTCCAGTCGCGGATCTCGTCGGCGTGCGCGGCCCACAGGTCTCCGGCCTTGCGGAGCACGACGGCTCGCGCGGTGTGGGGGAGCGCCGACCACTCCTTCTGGGCCTCCGCCGCGGAGGCGCCCGCCTCGGCCACGTCCTCGGCGTCCGCCTGGCCCATCGTGCCGAGCTCGTTGCCGGTGGCCGGCTCCACGACGGCGTAGGTGCCGCCGCGTCCGTCGGTCCATGCGCCGCCCTTGAGGACCTTGCCCTCCCAGGCGACGCCGTCCAGTAGTGCCATGACCTACCCCCACACTTCCTCGGCGGTCTCGACGACCAGCCGTAGCTTGGCGCGCTCCTGCTCTTCGCTCAGCACGTTGCCCTCCACTGTGGAGGAGAAGCCGCACTGAGGCGAGAGGCAGAGCTGCTCGAGCGGTACGTACTTCGACGCCTCGTCGATGCGGCGCTTGAGGTCGTCCTTGTCCTCGAGCTGCCCGGTCTTGGTGGTGACCAGGCCGAGGACGACCTGCTTGCCCTCGGGGACGAAGCGCAGAGGTTCGAAGCCGCCCGACCGCTCGTCGTCGTACTCGAGGAAGAAGCCGTCGACGTCGAGCTGGGAGAAGAGCACCTCGGCCACGAAGTCGTAGCCGCCCTCGGCGGCCCATGAGGAGCGGAAGTTGCCGCGGCACATGTGCGTGGTGACCCGCATGCCCTCCGGGCGACCGGCGATCGCGGCGTTGACGTTCGCGACGTACTGCTCGTGCAGGTGCTCGGGATCACCGCCCTGCGCCGCGACCATCGCGCGCTGCTCGGGGTCGTTGAGGTAGGCGAGGCTGGTGTCGTCGAGCTGGAGGTAGGTGCAGCCGAGCTCTCCGAGACGGCGGACCTCCTCCGCGTACGCCGCGGTGAGGTCGGCCCAGAACGGCTCGAGCTCGGCGTAGACCGCCTCGTCGATCGCCGCCCGGCCGCCGCGGTAGTGGACCATGTTGGGCGAGGGGATGGTCAGCTTCGGCACCTGGTCGCCGGTCGTCACTCCCGACAGGTACTCGAAGGCGTCGCCGAAGATCGTATGCCCGAGCCCCACCCGGTCGTGGACGCTGAGCGCCGCGGTCTCGAAGTCGAGGTCACCGGACTTGTTGTGGAAGTGCACCGCCAGCTTCTGGTCGGTCGGGTCCACTCCCTCGAGCTGGTAGATGAAGTCCATGTGCCACGACGTACGACGGAACTCGCCGTCGGTCGCCGTGCGCACCCCTGCCTCACGCTGCAGCACCACCGCATCGCGGATCGCGGTGTCCTCGGCCTCTCGCAGTCCTGCGTCGTCGAGCTCTCCGGCCCGGTGCCGGGCCCGGGCATCGAGCAGCGCCTGCGGTCGCAGCAGGCTGCCGACGTGATCGGCCCGGAACGGCGGAAGCGTGCGCGCTGGCATGCGTCGGAGCGTACTCGCGCGCCCGTCGTCCCGCAGTGCGCCCCTTTTCCGCTCGACGAACGCTCGGGCTGACGTTCCCGACCCGAGCCGTCGGCCGGAGAGCGCTCGGGTCCTTCCGCGGTTTCCGGATCGGGACTACCGTGCCAGTGGCCGCTCGACGTGAGGAAATGGGAGTCGTGATGACAGGCAGTTCACCAAGGCCCGAAGAGATGCTGTCAGGGATCGACCTGTTCGCCGACCTGTCGAAGCGGGACGCGAAGCGCTTGGTCGCACGCGCCCGCGAGGTCACCCATGCGAAGGGCAAGCAGGTCGCCAGCGAAGGCGGAAGCGCCGTGGGGTTCCACATGATCCTGTCGGGGCAGGCGACTGTCACCCGCGACTCTCGGGTGCTCCGCACTCTCGGCCCAGGGGACTACTTCGGCGAGATCAGCATGATCGACGGCAAGCCACGCTCCGCCACCGTCACCATCGACGAGAACGTGCACGCTCTCGCCATCGACCACGGTGTCTTCGAGTCCCTGCTGGACGAACAGCCTGAGTTCGCCAGAGGACTGTTGAAAGGGCTGTGCTCGCGACTTCGAGAGCTGGAAGCCCGAGCCGACTCCGCGAACGCCTGACCCGCCATCCCGACCGGCGCCCAGCGGACGCCCGCCCACGACCTGGCGCGAGTCGGGCTCGGAGGAGACCGGCACCCACGAGGCGCCCTCGAACCGCTGAGCGTTGATCACGGCGCCGATCCCGCAGAGTGCCAGGCATGCGGTGGTGATGACGATGGTAGAACCGGTCGGCTGCATCGGCAGAGCCGACGCTGTTGCTGAGGCTCGGGCCGGGCAACCGTCGGGGCTCGTGCTGGCCCTTGATATCGGCAAGGCCTGGGCGAGATACTCGCGTCGACCAGCCGGGTCGTGCAGACCTGCGGCTCGGGGGGCAAGTCGGAGGAGCCGTCATGGGCTCACACAACCCGCGCCTACGCGGATCACGATGGTGGCTCTCGCTGATGGGGGTTTGCTGCGCTCACGGTGGGGCTGCTCGCAGTCGAGGCCGCGCCGGTCAGGGCCACGGGTCCGAAGGCGAAGGTCTGGACGGTCGGTACCTGGCAGGGCAAGGCCGGCCGCTTCTCGACGATCCAGGCCGCCGTTGACGCGGCCTCACCAGGAGACTGGATCGTGATCGCGCCGGGCGACTACAAGGAGCGCGGGGACTACACGTCGCACCGGCCCACCACCATGCCGGGCGCAGGCGTGTGGATCGACAAGCCGAACCTGCACCTGATCGGGATGTCGCGCAACGGCGTGGTCGTCGACGGAACGAAGTCCGGGCCAACGTGCTCGAGGGCCGCAGCCGACCATGACCGCGGTCCGGCCAACGGTTCGGGCCAGTGGGGACGCAACGGCATCGAGGTCTACGAGGCCAGTGGCGTCACCATCCAGAACCTGACCGTGTGCAACTTCCTGTCGGGCGCGGACGGTTCGGGCAACCAGATCTGGTGGAACGGCGGCTACGACACCGCGAAGATCGGCATGCACAGCTACTCCGGCTCGTACCTGTCGACGACCTCGACCTACTTCGACAAGTCCGACCCGGCGCAGGCGACGTACGGCATCTTCGTCAGCAACGCCGACGGGCCGGGCCTGATCGACCGCACCTACGCCAGCAACATGAACGACTCGGGCTACTACATCGGCGCGTGGGCGGACTGCAACGCCGTGCTCAACCGCGCCCACGCCGAGAGCAACGTCCTGGGCTACTCCGGCCACGAACTCCGGTGGTCACCTCGTGATCTCCAACGGCGAGTGGAACGACAACGGCGAAGGCATCGACACCAACAGCCAGAGCAACGGCGACCTCCCGGCACCCCAGAACGGCGCGTGCCCATCCGGCTCGGGCTCCTGCACCGTCATCACCGGCAACTGGATCCACGACAACAACAACCGCGACGTCCCCGGCAACGGCCTCGGCCTGGTGGGGGCCGGTGTGGTCGTCGCCGGCGGCCGCAACGACACGATCGCGGACAACCGGTTCGACAACAACGGCGCGTGGGCAGTCGCGCTGGTGCCCTACATCACCGGCATCGACAGCGGCCCCAGCGACTGCACCGACGCCGGCGGCACCTGGGACAACCCGTTCATCGACGCGTTGTCGGGTGGTCCGGCGTGCTTCTTCAACGACTACGGCATGCGGGTGCATCACAACGAGTTCAGCGGCAACGGCGGCTTCGGGAACCCGACCAACGGTGATCTCGCCGACCTCAGCGACTTCAGTCTGATCGGGATCCCGCCGGCAGCGCCCGGTCAGCGCAACTGCTACTTCGCCAACAGCGACCCGGCCGGCCTGACGTTCGCCCCGGACAACCTGCAAACCACCAACGGGGACTGCGCCACCGCAGGGCCCGGTGCCTCGGTGGCCGACCCGCTGTTCGGGCAGGTGCTGTGCAACCTGCACCAGCTCACACCCGACGCCCCGTTGTGTGCGGGGGCGGTCTACCCGCAGCAGGACGCCTCCTTCCCCCTCGAGCCGCTGCCGGCCGAAGCATCCATGCCGGGAGTCTGCTCCGCCCTGCCGCGCACCATCCCCTGGTGCGTGCCGGGGCACAACGGGGGCTAGCCGCGCCGGGGACCTGCGCCCCTCGCCGATAACGACAAGCGCGGCTTGACGTAGGTCCAGCAGCCCTGGAGCCGCGCCTGACGTGATGCTGGCTCGCAGCCACGGTGGCGTGTGGCCAGCAGCGCGGCGCCCCGATAGAAGGCTGGCCCGGAGCTGTTTCGATGCCTTGACAGACCGAGGTACCGGCGAGAGGTGCTCAGTCATGAGGCGACTCCTTCCCGCTGCCGTGCTCGCTGCCGTTCTCGCCTTCATCCCGTCGGCCGCCACCGCCATGGTCAACGCAACGCCCGACTTCTCCCACCCTGAGGCCGGCGCTCTCTACTTCAGTGACACCGTTGACGGCCCCAAGCAGTTCGCCTGCAGCGGCGCCCTGATCGACCGAACGGCGTTCCTGACGGCAGCTCATTGCTTCGCCGACTACTACCGCGCCAACGGTGACTTGCCGAACGCCTGGGTGACCTTCGACCAACAGCCGACCGCTGCGAGCACGTACTACAGCGGGACGATCGCCATCGACCCGGCCTTCGTGCCGAAGCTGACGTCTCGTCAGAACGTCTATGCGAACGACACCCACGACATCGCCGTCGTCCATCTGTCAGCCGATCCCGGCATCCAGCCGGGGACGTTGCCCTCGGCGAACGAGCTCGGCACAGTCGTGCACGAGCAGACCTTCGATGTGCTGGGCTACGGCTCCACGGTCACCTTCGGTGGCGGCGCACATGCCTACCCGCCCACGGGCGAGCGGGAGTCCGCGCTCCTCGGGCTGAACAGTGTGACCACCGGCTGGATCCATGAGGACCAGAACTGGTCGGCTGGCTGGGGCGGGGCGTGCGGCGGAGACTCCGGTGGCCCGAACTATCTGCATGGGACCCATGTGATTGCCGCGACCACGATCACGGGAGACATGGTGTGTCGCTCCACCAATGTCGCGCTTCGGTTGGACACCGCGTCGGCTCGGCAGTTCCTCGCCACCCAGGTGACCTACCCGCTCCCCTGACATTCATCCATCGGCACCAGACGCACGTGTCCATGCCTGCCTGAATTCGAGGGGTCCTCTCCCGGAGGTACGACGCGGGTCAGCTCGCGCCGACTCCCGGCGGTCTGCGGCAGGCCGTCGTAGGTGCCGCCGATGCTCGCCCACACTGGGGGCGCCATCGATCGGCAGGGTTGCTGACGGTGGGGCAGCGGACTCTGTCAGTTCGGGGAGGATCCCAGGATTGCCTGGCTCCCGACTGACAGTAAGCCGGGCTCGAGGACGTCAGACCAGACGCCGAAGTGACCACCGTGGTGCCGCGCCAGCGTGCGGAAGACCTCGACGTCGGCATCGAGCCCGGGCTGGGCGCGGGTCACCATGGTGCATCTGACGCACGGCTGCCGAGGCATCACCGTGACGCCCGCCATCCGAAGGGGCTGCCCGAGCCACGCGTCTTCGAGCCAGCCCTCACCGTCCACGTCGATCAGGACATTTGCCCTGAATCGCCGCGGTTCCCACGTGCCGTCGGGATGTAGGCGTGCGGCGGTTCGCAGGGACGCTGCGGTCAGCAGCAGGACCGGGGCAGCGTCGACGAAGCGACCCTGGGGCATCGTCCACTCGATCGCCTCAATGCTGTCGTCGGTCGCGTCGGCGAAGAACTCGGCTCGGCCGCCGCCGCTGCGTGCGGAGGACACGAGCGAGACGGGAGCATCGAGCCACTCGGACAGAAGACTGTCAGTCCGTGACCCCGGTCCGGACGCAGCCCGTCCGTCGGGAAGGGTGATGAACGGCATGCTGTCGTCATACCTCGCCGCGGCGGCGAGCAGCTCGGGCCGACGACGAGCGGTCAAGATCCTGCCGGTGCGCTGGTCGTGGATACCCCACTCTCGATCCCCCTCCACGCCCCCCTCTATGAACGACGCCGAGTCCAAGTGTTCGCCCTGCAATGACTTGACCGGGTAGCGCCACAGCCCGATGACCTCCATCACCCGCCCACCCTCGGTGTAGATCGGCTTCGCGCCGCGATGAGGGTCATGGGTGACTCGCAAGTGCAATCTCGTTCAACGGTTTGCCGAGCATCAGGGCGCCGGAGCGACGTCGCTCGACTCGGACGACCCCTGAGAGCTTCGATGGTGGTCCTGCGCTCGCGCATGGCAAGCCGGCGGAAGACCGGGGCTGCCACCGAAGGACGCCGTAGGGCTGCAATCCGGCGTGGTGGCGCACGAGAGTCGCGCCCTCGCCCGCCGGCGCCAGGACGAAAGGCCGGACAACCCTCACCCGGACCTCGCCCGTACTCGACGTGTCCTGCCAGTGATACACGACCTTGTGGGGCGACTCGAACTCCACGATCTGCCCCGGCAGCGGACCGCGAGTCGTCTCGTCGACGTAGGTCGTATCCACGCCTGGCCCACCAGGGGACGTCTGACGGCCCACTTCAGGATGCTCCCCCTCTTGGGCATCCAGTCGTTGAAGCCGTTGATGCCGACCAGCCGTGCAAACACCTTATCGATCGGAGCCGAGACCGTGCGCTCGAGGTCGAACTCGATCGAACTCATGCGCCATACCCGCCTCTCCGGAAACAGCAGTCTCTAGACCGATCCTCACCACGGAGTGACTGATCACCAGGTGGCTGAACGGCACGAACCGATCCAGCGCGACTCGCGGCGCGCACCGGTCGACCTAGGCGCCGAGGATGCTGTCACCGCAACGGCATCGGGTCGACGTACGCACCTGCGCCACGACGTGCTTCACGGTGCGAGTGCCCCGCGGATCGTCGACCAGAGCTCACCCATGCATGCGCTCAGGAGTGGGTGGGTCTGCACCGGGAACGACGAGAACCCGGCGATCATCACGCCCGAGACTCGGTCCACCCAGCAGAACTGGCCGTGGATGCCGAGCATCGACACCACCCGTCCGGGCTCGAGGACCCAGGCCTGGTTGTGGTACTCCGCGCCCGGCAGCGCCTCGGCGCTCTCGCCGCGGGCGAAGGCCGACGCCCTGTCTGGCGACGACGCGAACGTGTCATCGATCCAGGCCGTGGGGACGACCTGCTCGCCGCCGAGGCTCCGGCCGGCGTCTGCCAGTAGGTGCCCCCAGCGAGCGAAGTCGCGGAGCGTGAGGTTGACCTGCCCCTCGACGATCGGACGGCCGGCGGAGTCGACGTTCACCAGAGCCGGACGCTCCGCCCCGAGGTGCCGGTAGATCCGCTCTTCGTAGAGCTGCAGGGCAGGCACGCCGTACACGTGGGCGAGGGCGATCGGCAGGAGATTGGTCAGGTAGGAGCCGTAGTTGAAGCGGGTGCCCGGCTCCTCCGCGGAGCGCGTCAGCTCCGCGACGGCGAAGCCCAGCGTCCCGATCCGTCGCTCGGGTGATCCGGCGTAGTAGCCGACGGCCTCCGCGTAGCGCCAGTACATCGAGTCGGGGCGCTCGTAGTGCTCCTCGAGGTCGATGCCGGTGGCCATGTCGAGGACGTGCTGGAGGGTGACCCGGTCCCACGCCGGCAGCGCGGCCAGCTGGGGCACATAGTCGGCGACTGGGCGGGAGGGGTCGAGCCGCCCTTCGTCGATGGCGATGCCGACCATCATCGTGGTCATCGTCTTGGAGCAGGAGTGCGCCACATGGCGGTCGGACTCGGTCATGCCGTTGCGGTAGGTCTCGTAGACAAGGCGTCCGTGATGTACGACGGCGAGCGCGTCGGTGTGGAGCCTGCGGTCCAGGAACTGATCGCCGACCAGCTCGCGTCCGGTGAGTGGGTCGGTGAACCGGAGGTCACCGACCTCGAGGCGCTCCCCCGGCTGGAACGGCGTCGCCGGTCCTCCGAGGTCCAGCTCCACCGAGGGCATGCGCTCGCCGGTGGTCAGCTGCCCGCGCGCCAGGTTCCACGGCTGGTCCCACGTGGAGTCGTCGTATCCCAGCGCGGACAAGCTCTCCGGCGTACCGGTCGGCAGGAGGTTCGTGACCATGGAGTCCCTTCGCTGATGTGTCGCCCGAGCTCTAGCCGTGCATGGTCCGGGCCGGCTTCCAGTCGGGACCGGGGACGCTGGCCCGCAGCATCTGGGTGTAGGGGTGGCGGGGTGAGTCGAGCACTTGGGCGGTGTCCCCGCGCTCGACGACCTCGCCGCGCTGCATGACCAGCGCCTCCTCGGTCAGCTGACGCACGACGGCGAGGTCGTGGGAGATGAGGACGTAGCTGATGCCCCGCTCGTCGCGGATGTCGGCGAGCACGTTGAGGACCTGCGCCTGGATCGACACGTCCAGGGCCGCCACGGACTCGTCGAGGATCAGGACGCTCGGCTCGGCCGCGAGCGCCCGTGCGATCGCGACGCGCTGTCGCTGACCGCCCGACAGGGAACGCGGGAGGGCGTTGATCTGCCGCTGGTCGAGGCCGACCAGGTCGGCGAGCTCGGTGATCGTGCTACGTCGGGCGGCGGCGTCGTAGGAGTGGTGCAGCCGCAGCACCTCGTCGATGAGGTCTGCGCCCGACTGCCGCGGGTCCAGGCTGGAGTACGGGTCCTGGAAGACGATCTGCACCTCACGTCCGCGCAGCTTGCGCTCCTTCGAGCCGCGGGCGGGCCGGGACCGGTCGCGGCCGCAGGCCACGATCTCGCCGGCCGTCGGCCGCTCGAGCCCCACGATCATCCGGGCGACGGTCGTCTTGCCGCTGCCCGACTCGCCGACGATGGCGAGGGACCGCCCGGGCAGCAGGTCGAAGCTCAGGTCCGCGACGGCGACGTGGGCGCCGAACTCCTTGCGAAGCCCGCGCACCGAGAGCGCCGGCCGGATCGGGTCGAGGTCCTGGGCGGTCGCTGGATCAGACATGGGTCACCGGTCCCAAGAGGTCGCCGCGGAGGTCCCTGCGCGCTCGCAACGCACCTGGCCTCCGTCCAGCTCGGTCATCACCTGCTCGTCCTGGCGGCACGAGTCCGTCGCGTGCGGGCACCGCGGCGCGAACCGGCAGCCGGACGGTGCCTCGAACGCCGAGACCGGGCGCCCGGGGATGGCGACGAGCCGGTGCGCCGACGAGGTGATGTCGGGCCGCGCCTGCACCAGTGCCGCGCTGTAGGGATGGAGCGGGTCGGCGTGCAGCTGGTCGGCGGCCCGGATCTCGACCACCTGCCCGGCGTACATGACGCTGGTGCGGTCGCACACGGCGCCGGCCAGCTCGAGGTCGTGGGTGATGAACAGCATCGACAGGCCACGCTCGCGGCGCAGCTCGTCGAGGATGGCCATCACCTCCGACTGCGTGGTGACGTCGAGGGCCGTGGTGCATTCGTCGGCCAGCAGCAGGCGCGGTTCGGAGAGCAGAGCGGTGGCGATCATGACTCGCTGGAGCATGCCGCCGGACAGCTCGTGGGGGTACTGCCGCAGGCGCTTGGCCGGGTTGTCGATCCCGACCTCCTCCAGACCGTGGGCGGCCCGTCGCGCCGCTTCGGCCTTGGGTACGTCGTCCAGCGTGCGCAGGGACTCGGTCATGAAGTCCCCGATCCGACGAACCGGGTTGATGTGCGCACGGGGGTCCTGGAACACGACGGCCACTTTGGACCGGTGGGCGCGCAGGTTCGCCCCGTCGAGCGCGAGCACGTCGGTGCCGTCGAAGTCGACCTGGCCGCTCACCGCGGCCCCGGCCGGCAGCAGCCGCGCGATCGCGCGGGCGGTCATCGACTTGCCCGAGCCGGACTCACCGACCAGGCCCATCGCCTCGCCGGCGCCGATCTCGAGCGTGCTGCCGGAGATGACCTCCAGCATCTCCTCACCCAGCCGGAGCCGGACGGTCAGGTCCGTGACCCGGAGCAGGGCGGTCCTGGGGGGCGTCATCGCTGGTCCTCAGTGAACCGCTCCTGGAGCCGCTCGCCCAGGAAGCTCACCGCCGACACCACGAGCACGATGCAGACGACGGCCGAGATGGCCTCGAGCGGGTACCCCTGCAACAGCGGGGTCTTGCCTTCCGAGACCATCACGCCCCAGTCCGCACGGGGTGGCTGGATGCCGAGCCCGAGGAAGGACAGCGCCGCCAGGTCGACCACGGCGAAGCCGAAGAAGATCGGTGCCCTGAGCCACGATCAGCGACGAGATGTTGGGCAGCAGGTGGCGGAAGCACAGCCACCAGCTGCTGAAGCCCTGGACCTCGCCGGCCTGGATGTAGGCCATGGCCCGTTCCTTCAGGGCAGCGCCGCGCAGGACGCGCGCCAGGTAGGGCGAGTAGGCCATGGCGAGCGCGAGGCCGGCGGCGAGGAGCCCGGGCCCGAACACGGCTGCCGCGAGAACCGCCAGCAGGATCCCGGGGAACGCGAACATCACGTCGAGACCGCTGGAGACCGCCGTGTCGAAACGGCCTCCGAACCATGCGGTCAAGACGGCCAGGCTCGAGCCGATCGTGACCGCCACGATCGAGACCAGCGCAGCGCCGAGGAGCGTCGTCCGGGCCCCCACCATCAACCGGCTCAGCAGGTCGCGGCCCGCTCCGTCGAAGCCGAGCAGGTGACCGCCCATCGGTCCGACGTTGGCGTAGGAGAGGCTGACCTCGTTGGGGTCGTAGGGCCGCACCAGCGGACCGAAGATCGCCAGCAGCACCGCGAGCACGATGATCGCGACACTGATCCACCCGCCGACACCGAGTCGGGGGAGCCGACGCTTCTTGGCTGAGCCGGCAGACCCGGGCGGGGCGAGAGCCTCCGGCCCCGGCTCCTCCGGTGCCGGGCCGGTCGGCAGCGCGCTTCCGACGGGGATGCTCACTGGGCTCGGCTCCCGATCGCGACCCTCGGGTCGAGGAGGGCGTAGGCGATGTCGACGATGGTGTTGACCACCACGAACAGCACCACCAGCACGAGGCTGATGCCCTGGACGACGGCGAAGTCCTTGTTCTGGGCGGCCTGCACGAGGTAGGAGCCCAGGCCGTTGAGGCCGAACGCCGTCTCGACGACGGCGGAGAGGGCGATCAGGCTCGCGATCGTCAGGCCGACGACCGTCGTGATCGGGATCGCGGCGTTGCGGAGCACGTGTCGCCGCAGGACGATGCCGCGTGGCAGGCCGCGGCTGATGGCGGTCTGCACGTGCTCGCGCTCCATCTCCTCGCGTACGGCGGCCCGCGTCACCCGGGTGACGAGGGCCACCGACGACGCGGCGAGGGCCAGCGCCGGGAGGGTCAGGTGGTGCAGCGAGTCGAGCAGCCCGTTCCCGTCTCCCAGTGCCGGGAACCAGGGCAGCTTGACCGCGAACACGAACTGCAGCACGACCGCGGCCGCGAAGGCCGGCATCGCCGCGGACACCGTGGACGAGATCAGCACACCGTTGTCGATCGTGCCTCGCGACAGCGCTCCGATGATCCCGAGCCCGACGCCGATCACCACGATGATGATCGAGGTCAGCAGCACCAGGCTGGCGGTCACCCCGATCCGCTGCCCGATCAGGGTCGACACGCCCTCGTGCAGGGGAATGGACTGTCCGAGGTCACCGTGCAGAGCCGCCACGAGCCAGTGCCAGTAGCGGACCAGGAACGGCTCGTCGAGGTGGTACTGGGCGTTGAGCTGGGCGATCACCTGCGGCGAAGGCGCCCGACCGCCGGTCAGGGTGGCGATCGGGCTTCCCGGGGCCAGGTAGAGCGAGCCGTAGACCAGGAAGCTCGCCACCAGCAAGGTGACGACGAGCATCACCAGGCGCTTCACGATGAACGCGAGCATGCGGACTCCTCGACCGGCCGGCCCTCAGCTGCCGCCGAGGTAGCTGGCCCATGGGCTGAACATGAAGGAGAAGGTCGACGGGCGGCCCGGTCACCTTCTTGTTCATCACCAGCACCGTGTTCGGCGCGACCAGCGGGATCCAGGCCAGCTGCTCGGTGATGGTCTTCTGGGCCGCGATCACGTCCTGCGCCCGCTTCGTGGGATCGGCCTCGCCTCGCGCGGCGTTCATGTCCTGGGTGACCTGGGGGTTGTCGTAGCCGCTGAAGTTCTGCGAACCGCCCGGCATCGCGAAGCTGTTGTAGAGGGCGGCCGGGTCGGCGTAGTCGCCGTAGTTCAGGGTCGAGAACATGTCGACCGAGCCGAAGTACTTCGGGTCGATGAAGAAGTTGATGTAGTTCGACGGGCTGACGTTCTTCAGCTTCACCTTGAGGCCGATCGCCTGCGCTGCCTGCTGGACCGCGAGGGTCTCGGTCTGCACGGTCGGGATGCCGGACGACGTACCGATGGTGATCGTCTGGCCGACGATGCCGGCCGCCTTGGCGTCGGACTTGGCCTTGGACAGGTTCTGGGTCATCGCCGGCAACGCGTCGTAGGCGCTCTGGAACGTGCTCTTCGCGTAGCCCCAGGTGCCGTTGGCGGCCGCCGCGTGCGGGATGCTGCCGGCTCCCTGGAAGACGGTGTCGATGATGCCCTGGCGGTCGATGGCCTCCGACAGCGCCTGGCGACCGGCGACGCTGGCCAGCGGGCCCTTGGTGGCGCTGACCACCATGGACGCAGTGGCGTACGGCGCTCCCTGGTAGACGCTCAGCGACGAGTTCTTCTCCATCTGGCCCAGGGTGCTGATGCCGGTGCCGTAGGAGCCGTCGATCGCGCCGCTGCTCAGTCCCGCGGTCAGCGTCGCGTCGTCCGGCGTGCCGATCACGGTCAGGCTCTTGACCTTGGGGCTTGGGCAGGGAGGTGTCCCAGTAGTTCGGGTTGGGCACCATCTTGACGCCCTGGCCGGTCTTCCAGGAGTCGAGCTTGAACGGCCCCGAGCACATCGTGCCGCCGCTGACCGTGCCGAACGCCTTGCCCTTGGACTCGACGTACTTCTTCTGCACGACCTCACCCGGCGTCGCCGAGAGCTCGCCGAGAAGCCACTGGTCGGGCTGCTTGAGCTTGATCGTGAAGGTGTGGGTGCCGGTCGCCTCGATGGACGCGACGCGGTTGAAGACCGCGGCGTAGTAGCCGCCCGCCTTGGGGTCCTTGGCGCGGTCGAGGCTGAAGACGGCGTCCTGGGCCGTCACCGGGGAGCCGTCCCAGAACGTCGCCTTCGAGTTCAGGGTGAAGTCGTACTGCGTCGCGCTCGGGGAGGTGTAGGTGGCGATGCCGGGGCCGAGTGTCTGGTCCGGCGCCTGGCGCAGCAGCGAGTCGCACAGCAGCGGGTCGACGGTGTTCTCCGGGTAGTCGAAGGCCTGGATCGGGTCCAGGGTCTGGGTCTCCCGATACGTCGCCCAGACCACGTCACCGGCGGCGGAGGTCGGCTTCGGGGTGAGCACGGTGTACGTCGGTCGTGGCCGTGGCTGTTCTTGGCGGGCGGCTTGGCCCCGCAGGCGGTCATCGCCAGGGTGCAGGCGAGCGCACCGGCGCCGAGGACCGTCCAGCGACGGGCTGGGAACGTGGACATGGTCGGGTTCCTTCTTCCGGAGAGGTGGTGACCGGCAGGCGGTCGGGTCAGAGGTTCGGGGCGCCAGGTCGGGTCGTGCCACAGGCCGAGCTCGCGCTCGGCCGCGGCGCCGACGTGGAACGCCGTGACGTCGTCGTAGGGCCGGGCCACGACCTGCACCCCGGTGGGGACGCCGTTGGAGGCGAGCCCGGAGGGGACCGCCAGCACGGGGTGACGGCTGGCGACGTTGAAGACCGGGGTGAGCGCGGCGAAGATGTAGAGGTCGAGGTGCTGGCCGGCGACCTCGATGCCGTCGGCGTACTCCTCGCCGGCGCGCAGCCCGAGCCCGCCGAACGTCGGGCAGACCAGGGCGTCGTGGTCGGCGAAGACCTGCGGCGAGCGCGAGGTGGACCTCGGTCTCCAGCTCCAGGCCGCGTGTAGACGCTGGTCCGGCCGAACGCCGCCGACGACTCGGCGAGGAACTGCCGGGTGTAGCCCATGAAGCGCGGGTCCTCGGGGTCGGCGCCCTCGCCATCGACGGGCCCATGATCGAGCCGTAGTGCACCAGCGCCGCCTCGGTGAGCCGGTCCAGCGAGATGTCGACCTTCACCTCCTCCACCTTCGGCACCGGCGACGCCGCAGCGCCTCGGCGAAGGCCCGGGTGTTCGCCTCCACCTCGGGCTCGACCGGGAAGTCGCCGAGGGTCACCGCCAGCGCGACCCGCAGGCCGCGGACGTCGCCGAGGTCGTCGGGGATCGGCTAGGCCGGCAGGGACACGTGGTCGACGGGTGCTGGCCCTGGATCACGTTGTGGAGCAGCGCGGTGTCGGCCACCGTGCGGCCCATCGCGCCGTCGTGGCAGTAGGTGTCGAGGTTGAACGGCGGCAGAGCCGGCACCCGTCCGTACGGCGCCTTGAACCCGACGACGCCGCAGAACGACGACGGGATCCGGATCGACCCGCCGATGTCGGAGCCGCTGGCCAGGTACGCCGTGCCGGCGGCGAGGGCGGCCCCGGAGCCACCCGAGGAGCCGCCCGGGCGTGTAGTCCGGGTTCCACGGGTTGCGGGTGACGCCCCACAGGTGCTGTGGGTGAAGGCCGCGCAGGAGAACTCGGGAGTCGTGGTGCGGGCGTGGACGCAGGGCGCCGGCGTCCGTAGACCCGCTCCGCCACGGGGTGGGTCTCGTCGGCGACCAGGCCCTCGGTCAGCAGCGAGCCGAACCGCAGGCTGCGGCCGGCGATCGGCTGCTCCTCCTTGAGCACCACCGGCAGTCCCTCGAGGGGCCGCGGGGGCTCGCCCTTGCCGGCGTAGCGGTCGGCTGCGGCCGGGCAGCCGCGGTCAGGTCCTCGTGGTCGCGCTCGAGCAGGCAGTTCACCGTCGGCTCGGTCGCGTCGGCGCGGGCCGAGACGGCGTCGAGGACCTCGACCGGCGACAGCTCCCGAGCACGGAACGCGTCGAGGACCTCGGTCGCGCTGAGGTAGTGGAGGTCGGTCACCGGGGCTCCTGTGGTGCGGATTGAGGGCGAACCTAGGTTCACCATCCGTCGTTGTCAATAGTGTTGACATCGCTGTTTCAAGGGAGCGTGGGACGGCGACTCCACGGTCATGCCGGCGCGGCGTACACCCGCGGTCCCGCCGACGAAGGTCTGCTCCACCCGCGTGTGGCAGATCTCCGCGGCCGGGCCGGCGAACGGGTCACGGTCGAGCACCACGAGGTCGGCGAGGTTGCCCGACGGCGATGGTCCCGGTGTCGTCGAGGTGGTTCACGTAGGCCGAGCCCGAGGTGTACGCCGCGAGCGCGCTGCCGAGGTCGAGGCGCTGCTCGGGGTAGAACGCCTCGGCGTCGCCGTCGGGGACCACGCGGTTGACCGCGACGTGGATGCCCTGGATCGGGTCGGCACTGCTGACCGGCCAGTCGCTGCCGCCCGACAACGTGGCCCCGGCTCGGAGCAGGTCGCCGAACGGGTACTGCCACGACGAGCGCTCCGGACCGAGGAACGGGATGGTCAGGTCGTCCATCTGGGGCTCGTGGGCGGCCCACAGCGGCTGCATGTTCGCCGTCGCGCCGAGCACCCGGAACCGGGCGATGTCGTCGGGGTGGACCACCTGCAGGTGGGCCAGGTGGTGACGGTGGTCGTTGAAGCCGTTGGCGGCCCGGGCCGCCTCGACCGCGTCGAGCGCCTCCCGCACGGCGCGGTCGCCGAGCGCGTGGAAGTGCACCTGGAAGCCGTGCCCGTCGAGCGCCGTGACGTAGTCGCGCAGCGCGCTCGGCTCGATGAACGACAGCCCGGCGTGGTGCTCCGCCCGAGGTGCAGACGCAGCCCTGCCGCAGGTAGGGGCTGAGCATGGCCGCCGTGTGGTTCTCCGCGACGCCGTCCTGCATGATCTTGACGGTGCGTCGCGCCGCATCGGGCCCGCCGGTCAGCTCGTCCCTGAGCTCGAGGAGCCGGTCGACCTGCTCCAGGCCCTGGTCCCGCTCCCACCACAGCGCCCCGACCACGCGGGCCGTCAGCGCGCCCTTGGCCTGGGCGGCCCGGTAGGCGGCCGCCACGTCACCGAGAGGCCCCTGGCGCGCTGACGGCGGCGTCCTGCCAGGCGGTGATGCCGAGGGAGTGCAGGAGCGCCTGGGCGCGGACGCAGGCCGTCGACGAGGTCGGCCTCGGTGGCCGCGAGGCACGTGGCGGCGACCAGCTCCATGGCGCCCTCCTGCAGCATGCCCGTCGGGACGCCGTCCGCGTCGCGCTCGATCCGGCCGTCGACGGGGTCGGGGGTGCGTGCGTCGATGCCGGCGATCTCCAGGGCGCGCGTGTTCACCCAGGCGCCGTGGTGGTCGCGGTTGGGCAGGAACACCGGCCGGTCGGGCACCAGCGCGTCGAGGAAGGAGCGGTCCGGCGTTCCTCCGGGGAAGCTCTCCATCGACCAGCCGCCGCCGGTGATCCACGGCGCCTCCGGGTGCGTCGGCGGCGTACGCCGAGATGCGCTCGCGGTAGTCCTCCAGCCCGACGACGCCGCTGAGGTCGCAGGCGCCCAGCTCCATGCCGCCACCGACCGGGTGCACGTGGGAGTCCTGGAAGCCCGGCGACGAGCAGGCGCCCGGCGAGGTCGACGACCTCGGTGCGCGGCCCGACCAGCTCGGCCACCTCGCCGTGCCCCACGGCTACGATGCGCTCGCCGGTGACGGCCACGGCCGTGGCCCGGCCGCGTAGCGGAACGTTCCCGAGATGGACGGGGCCACCGGTGAAGACCAGATCTGCGTACATGGCCGGCGGACGCTAAGCCTTGCCCACGATCGTTGTCAACGGTGTTGATAGCGGATACGATCCTGGCGCACCCATGACGCCTGTGCAGCATCAGAGGAGATCGGAGACTCATGAGCGGCGCGAAGGCGCGGCGTACCTCCAAGCGCGCACAGCTGGACCGCGAGGTCATCGTCTCCGCAGCCATCGACCTGGCCGCGGCCGGCGAGGCCGTCACGTTCCGCAGCCTGGGCACCGCTCTCGGCGCCGACCCGACCGCTGTCTATCGGCACTTCCGTGACAAGGAGGAGCTGATGCAGGTGGTGGTCGACCGGCTGATCCTGCGCTCGCAGGAGGAGCTCGACCCCGAGGCCCCGTGGCGGGACCAGCTGTACGACGGCGCCATCCGCACGATCGACGTCTTCGCAGCGCACCCCCACGTCGGCGTCGACTCCTCGACCATCGCCACGGGCGGTCCGGGCGAGCTGAGCCGCGATCAACTGGATCCTGACCCAGCTCGAGCGCGCCGGGCTGGGCAAGGAAGCAGACGGTGCGCTTCTACGCGGCGTACTCCAGCTATGTGCTCGCCGCTGCGGCGGCCCTCTCGCGACAGCGCCTGCGCGGCGAGGACGACACGCACGTGGGTCGGCGACCTGCGCGCGGTGGACGCGGCGCGACTCCCGGCCCTGTCCGCGGTGATCCCGGAGCTGGTCGCCCTGTCCGACCGCGACGTCTTCGTCACCGGGATCGAGGTGTTCCTGGACTCGGTCGAGGCGGTGGCGCAGCGTGGCCCGACCGCCAAGCCGGCTGCAGGAGCCAAGCGCTCCAGGCGTTGATGTGGAACCTCCAGAGGAGACCGGGGAGATGAGCGGTGTCGACGATCTGATCAGAGCCGTGCAGCTGCGCCCACTGCTCGCACTCGTCGTGACTGTCGAGGCGCCCGTGGTGGTCGCCTCCGACCGGCGCTACGTGCCCCTGACCGGAGGGACGTTCGAGGGTCGTGACGGGTTGCGCGGCATCGTGCTCCCGGGTGGCGCGGACTGGCAGCGGGTCTGTCCCGACGGCTCCCTCGAGCTCGATGCCCACTACGCGTTGCGCACCGACGACGGCAACGGCATCGAGGTCTCCTCGAACGGCGTACGACGTGCCGACCCCGACGTGCTTCGACGCCTGGACGCGGGAGACCCGGTCGACCCGGACGAGTACTACTTCCGCACCCACATCCGGCTCCGGACCAGCGCTCCGGCGCTCGCGCACCTCGACGGCCTGGTCGGGATCTCCACTGGTCGGCGCGATGCGGCACTGGTGCACATCCATGTCCACGAGGTGCTCTGACATGCCGCTGCGCACGATCGTCGTCGGAGCAGGAATCGCCGGACTCACGACGGCTCTGAGTCTCGAGGCCGAGGGGCTGCCGGTGGAGGTCTACGAGGCGGTGCCGGAGGTGCGGGCGCTGGGAGTGGGGATCAACCTGCAGCCGCACGCGGTCCGCGAGCTCGACGCACTGGGACTGTTGCCCCAGGTGCTCGAACGATCCGTGGCGCCCACCGAGCTGGTCTACTTCACCAAGCACGGTCAGGAGATCTGGCGCGAGGCCCGGGGTCTGGCCGCCGGTTACCCGTGGCCGCAGGTCTCCATCCATCGCGGCGAGCTGCAGCAGCTGCTGCTCGATTCCTTCCGTGACCGGGTCGGTGAGGAGCACCTCCACCTCGGTCATCGGCTTGCCCGCGTCCGCCAGGACGGCCCACTGGTCAGTGCGGAGTTCCAGGACGGAACCACCGTGGAGGGGGACGCGCTCGCCGCCGCCGACGGCATCCACAGCGCCTTCCGAGCTCAGCTCTTCCCCGACGAAGGGCCGCCGCAGTGGAACGGGTCCCTCATGTGGCGTGGTACGGCGTGCGCACCTCGCGCCCTCGACGGTCGCACGCTCATGTGGGCGGGTCACCCGGACCAGAAGTTCGTCGCCTACCCGATCCGGGATCTGCCCGACGGACGTCAGCTGCTGAACTTCATCGCCGAGCTGCGGCGTCCCGAAGCCGGCCTCGCCAGCCGGGAGGACTGGAACAAGCAGGGTGACCTGGCCGACTTCCTCCCGGCGTTCGAGGGCTGGCGGTTCGAGTGGCTCGACGTACCGGCCACCATCCGCGCTGCCGAGACCACCTACCTCTTCCCGATGGTCGACCGCGACCCTCTGGCACGCTGGCGGGATGGTCGGGCGACTCTGGTCGGGGACGCCGCCCACCCGATGTACCCGATCGGGTCGAACGGCGCGTCCCAGGCCATCCTCGACGCCCGGGTGCTCGCGGCCTGCCTGAGTCGGATCGGGGACGTCGAACGAGCCCTCGACGCCTATGAGTCGGTACGACGACCGGCCACTTCGCACCTGGTGGCGGTGAACCGCGGCATGGGCCCAGAGCTCCCCATGAAGCTGGTCGAGGAACGCGCCCCCAAGGGCTTCACCGATATCGGCCAGGTGATCACTCCCGAGGAGATCCTCGCCGTCACGGACGGCTACCGGAAGGCAGCCGGCATGGCACTCGACGACCTCCGGGCGGGGCGCTCCGTGGTCGACAGCCTGCAGCTCTGACCTTCGGAGCTCAGGTGGCGGCCCGCTCCAATGGTCTGTTCAACCGCCCACGGTGTCGCACGACCACGCCGGAGGCCGGTGGTACGGCGCACCTCGCTCGGGCTGGCGCATCGAGGCGCAGCTGGCTCTCGCGAACCGAATCGATGGAGCCGCCTGCAGTCAGCGGACGTAGAGATTGCCGGCGCGTTGGGTGACCTCGCCTCGGCCGAGCGGCCAGACCCGGGCGAAGGCTTTGAAGGCCGGTCCCAGCCCCGGCACCTTGGCGAACATGCCCTGCGGACCACGGACCATCCGACCGGTGTGGACGTCGTACTTGGACTGGTGCCACGGGCAGACCAGACAGCCGTCCGCATCGATGCTGCCGTTCGCCAAGTCGGCGCCGAGGTGCCGACACCTTCGGGTCACTGCGAAATAATCACCGTCTCGGTTGCCGACGGCATAGGGCCCGGCGCCCGCCACCTTGCCCGAGGCCAGGCCGCTGGTCGGTCCCAGGCCGTACTCCTTGCCCATGGGGTCACCCTAGCCCTGGGTCTGTCGGACAACGGGCGGGCGGGAACACCGATCTGCGACCTAGCCAGCGGGGGACCGTGACTCGGTAGGCCTCGTAAGCCGGTGGTATGACTGTCGCGCGCCCCTGGTGGTAGCCCACGAACGCCTGGTGAGCCTGCCCACACCGACGCCGTCGCTGAGCGTTCCGGACGGCGAGGGACGAGGGACGAGGGTCATCGTCGATCCCGACGACCGCTACGCAGCCGATAAATGGCGCTTGGCCTGCGCAAACGAGCTCGCTGGCGGTCGCCTTCGACGGTCGGCGTCGGGCCGCGATGTGCTCTCAGCAGCGGAGACGAGCGGATTCGACGGAAGATTGTCTGACAATCTATGGTTGAGCCAAACGAGGGCCTCTGCCTCGGGCGGTCACGAGCCGCCACTCATCCCTCTGCATGGCCGACTCACGCGGTCGATGCGCTCCGACTCGGCACATCCGCCGAAGCGGACGTGTTGGTCGCGCTGCTGTGCGTGCGAGCTCAGGAAGTGGAAGGCAAGTCATGGGCATCTCGACCGTGGTCGGGGCGAGCAGCGTGGTCTTCGCGTTTGCGTGCACGGTTCCGCAGCTGCTGAAGCTCCGGCGAGTACGGACCGCGGCAGGAGTCAGCATCGCCGCGCTCGCGAACTCGACGATCAGCGGCGCCGCCTGGACGACGTACGGCGTCGCCGACCACGCCGTCTGGGTGGCCCTGCCCTCGCTCGTCGGGATGCCCGCCACGGCAGCAGCACTGGTCCTCGCCTGGCGCCGCGGCGCTGCCCGGAGCCGCCTCTGGCTGCCGGTGGCGTGGGCGGCAGTGCTCGCGACCGCGGCCGCGGCCGGCCCGTGGGTCGGGCCGACTCCGCTGACGGTCGCGCTCGGGTTCTCCATCGCCCTGATGATCACTCCTGCGGCGATCACGGCCTGGCGCAGCCATGACGTGTCCGCGCTGGCGGCCAACGCGTGGGGGATGCTGATCGCCGACGCGCTCCTGGCCGGCACTTACGGGTACGTCGCGCACGTGGCCGCCAATGTGCTCTACGCCACCGTGGCCATCGCAGGTTCGCTGCTGATCCTCACCCGCCTGGCTATCCCGACGTACGTGCACGAGCTGCTCGTGCCTCATCGCCCCGCGCTTCCAGGTCGCGATGGCGACCAGGACATTGCTGCGCTTGCCGTCTTGCACGAGCTGGAGCTGGAGTGGCAAGGAGAGTTCGTCCCCGCCCTGACCTTCGAACCGATCGCGGCCTGAGCCACCTGAGCCGCCGCCGATCGACCTCCCTGCTGTGGGTCAGCCCGCCCGCCGATAGTGCATGGCGACCGCGCCGTTGCGGAGCGGCTCCGCCGAGACCAGCTCGAGCCGTCGCGTGCTGGGCAGGCCGCTCTGGTAGAGGGTCGGGCCGTGGCCGGCGATCCTGGGGTGGACGAGGAACAGGTACTCGTCGATCAGATCCAGGCGGTCCAGCTCGGTCGCGAGCGTGCCGCTACCGAGGAGCACGCCGGCCGGGCTCGCGTCCTTGAGCCACTGCACGCTCCTGCGCAGGTCGCCGGCGATGTGGTGGCTGTTGGTCCACGAGAAGTCCGTTCGCGTCGACGACACGACGTACTTCGGCTTGGCCTCGAGCTTGTCCGCCCATTCGCGCATGGCCTCCGGCGCCTCCTCGTCGCCGCGAGCGACCGCCGGCCAGTAGCTCTCCATCAGCTCGTAGGTGACACGTCCCCACAGCATGGCCCCGGCCGAGTCCATGAGGCGAGTGAAGAAGGCGTGCGTCTCGTCGTCGGCGATGCCCTCTCGGTGGTCGACACAGCCATCCAACGTGACGTTGATGCTGAAGGTCAGGAGTCCCATCCGGCGAGCCTAAGCCGGTCAACGACTTGCGGATGTCCCACGGGCGCCTGCGGTCGTCGCGACGGGGGACGGACCCGTCCCTGAGCGAGACGCGCGGAAAGTCATGCCTCGAGTGTCGAACTCACGTCGAGATGTTCGTCGACCAGGTAAGGGACGACGGGTTGGCGCGCCCCACGAGAACGACGTCGGAAGGAACACCATCATGAACGAGACCGTCATCGAGGCCCAGGCCCGCTACCTGATCGAGGACCGGATCCGCGCGACGCGTCCCTGGCGGTCCGCCCGCGACCGCCGTCGCCATCGCCGGCTGCGCATGCTGAGCTGGCTATGAGGCTTCGTGGTCCTAACGTCCTCAGCCCGGCGCAACGGGTCACCACGCCGTACCACCGGATCACGCAGCCGCCGAGGGGATGCCGTCGGCCCCTCACCAGCACCGAACGGCGATGCGCCGGACGGGTGTCGGTGGGATCGCGCCGAGTCCCGGCAGGACGACGTTGCCGCGGCTCGAGGCCGGATCGTGCGCTCGGATCGGCTCGGGGTCACGGCACGTAGGCACGTGTGGAGACAAGATCGCTACCCGCGGCATACACGAACAGCGCCCCAGACCGGGGCAGAGGCGCTGGTTGCGCGTACCAGGTGGGGATCCTGCGGTGCAGGCTCCAGCTGGAGCCTGCTGGGCGAATCGCCACCGTCACACCTGTTGCCCTGTACCACGTGACCACCACGCTGCCTTGAGCATTGACGGCGAGATGCGCCACCGTCACTCCCCCCGAGCGGTACGCCGCCACGCGGCTGAACCGCCACTGCCGGCCACGTACCGCCCGAGCCGAGCGGATCGCCCGGCTGGAGCCAGACCGGAAGGATCCACTGTCCCAGGCCACCGTCGCCACGCCATTGCCGTCGATGACCACGCGTGGCTCACCGGCCCAGCCTCGACGGGTGAGGCTCCGCGCCGGCCCCCACCGTCCCGAGCGTGACATCCACCGATAGCGCAGACGCATGCTGGAGGAGACCTGGTGCCACCAAACGGCCAAGGCGCTCCCGTTCGGCGCGACGGCGATGTCGGCGTCGGCGTACGTCCGGCCGAGAGTGCGCGGGCTGAGCCATCCATGCCTGGGCTGGTACCGATAGGCCCGCACGGGCGCTACGTCTTCATAGCCGTAACCCACGAGAACAGCGGTACCGTCCGGGGACATCGCCATGGCAGCCGAAGACGAGCCGCGCAACATCGTCCGTGCCGCGTGAGACCAGGGTCCCGCCGTACGCCGGTAGAGGGCGACCCTGGACTCCGGTCCGCCGAATGAGCGCTGTGTGTCGTAGGTCAGCACGACGGCACCGCTCTCGGAGGCCGCGACCTGGGGCTGCGGCGCTATCTGCGACCAGCTGCTGGTGTGCGCGAGAACCTCGGGAGGCGTCCACGTGCCGTCAGGGCCCCTCTGAGCCACTCCGACGTCGCCGGTTTGGTAGAGACCATCGGGATCCGGCTTGGCGTACTCCCAGACGGCGGTCGCTGCTCCAGACCCGGTGAGGGCCAGCTGTGGTGATGCGCACGGTCGCACGGCGGGGCGAGGGCAGGCGACGGTCACGGCGCGGCCCCACGTGCCGGCCCGGTCAGCCCGAGCGCTCTTGAGCACGCCGCCTTGGATCCAGAGGGCACTTGCGCGGCCCTTCTCGTCCGTTGCCACCGCGTACTCCGAGAACGAGCGCCCGTCGGCCTTTCCGACGGCGATCAGGGACGGAGGAGCCACCAGCAGACTCGGCCGGCCCTCGGAGTGGGATGCGCTGTTGCTCGGCCCACCCGGCACCGCGAGCAAGGAAGCGGTCAACATTACGACAGCTGAACGACGGATCATGGCAGCCACCTCGAACGGCCCGTTCGCGCGGGTCACCCCCACCGTGCAACGAGCGCTCCGTCAGCGCCCACGGCCATGCGACTCAGTCGCCTGGGACATTGTCCTGTCACTGACCCTCACGTGTTGACCCGACTGATCCGACCAAGCTCGCCCGCGCTGACCAGTCCGGGCCCTCCCTTGGGCTCGCACAGCCGCTGCTGAGGCGGCGTACAGGAGTCGCTTCCGTCCGGCCAGCATGGCGTTCGCGCTGGTCACGACCGCGCCGAGACTGCTCAGAACAGGAACGTCGTGGTGGTGCGCGCGACATGTCGAGGGTCCGCACGTCGATGACCTGCATGGCGGAGTTGAGCGTGCCGTGGACCACGTAGACCAGCACCTCGGGTCGCCGGCTCCACCCGCATGGCTCGCGGCGTTGAGTGCCCCTCGGAGCGGTTCGGCGAGTGCTCGGTGCAGATCCGAGGTGGCGCCGGGTCTCCGCGGAGACGTCGAGCTCGTCGAGCGCCATCGCGAGCCGGTGCTCGCCCGACGCCATCAGGTCGAGAGTCTCGTTTGACGTACGGAGCTCGTTGACGAGCCGACCGCGACCCTGGCCAGGGCGAAGAGCGTCATGCCCCACAGGGACATAGGGCGGCGACGCGCCCGGTCGCCGAGTCGGCCAAAGGTCAGCAGGAAGTACCGACCCTCAACGCATAGGCCGAGCCGAGCCACTCGGCATCTGCAGTCGTCAGGGACAGCGACCGGATCACCGTCGGGACCGCGACGTTGACGATGGTGGCGTCCATGATGATCAGTGCCACCCCCACAGTGATCACGCCGAGGGTCACCCACCGGTTGGTGGGTCGAGGAGGCAACAACTCGGGAATCCCTCTGAAGTTCGCCGACCGGACGTCGGCATATCATCCGGCGCGGCGTAGGGAAGTTGCCACGGCAACGCGCGGAGGGGCTGCCTGGACGGGGCGTTCCAACGGTCGGCGACGGAGGCCGGGTCGGACAGTGAGGAGCCTGTCCCTCGACGTCGAAGTCGTGCATGATCACGCCATGCCCGTGGTGTCCCGTTCCCTGATCGCCGCCGTTTCAATGCTCGCCCTCGCCGGCTTGGCGCTGCAAGCTCCCTCCGCGGCGGTCACGGCCGCCCCGTCGACGAGCCAGGCGACGACGAAGGCGGGTCCGCGCTACCACGCGACCATCCGAATCACCGAGCACGGGATCCCCCACATCACTGCCTACGGCTGGGGGAGTCTCGGCTTCGGGTCCGGGTACGCCGCGGCCGGGTCGTCGATCTGCACCCTTGCCGACACGTTCGTCACCGGCCGCGGCGAGCGGTCCCGCTACTTCGGCCCCAACCGGCGCTACGACGACCAGACGGCGATCAATGCGACCAACCTCCAGGTGGACGCGTTCGTCACGGACCTGCGCGACCGGCATGTCGTCGAGGACCTCCTGGCCGACCCGTTGGCGGGCCCCGGCAAGCAGGCGCGGGCGATGGTGAGGGGATACGCGGCGGGCATCGAGAAGTGGAAGAAGACCCACCGGGTGAGCGATCCGGCCTGCCGCGGGGCGGCGTACCTGAAGGAGGTCGTGACTCCCCTCGACATCTGGTACGGCATCTACATCGCCAACCTGAACGCCTCGGACGCTCAGTTCATCCCGGCCATCGTGACGGCGGCGCCGCCGGCACCCGGGGCGAAGGCGCCGTTGGTTCCGACGACCCCTCGGTCCGTGAACCGGGCCCGGCTGCTCGAGGCGCTCGGTCGCGACCGGGGTCCCGCCTTCGGGTCCAACGCGACCGCGGTGGGTGGCCGCGACACGACGACCGGCAAGGGCATGTTGCTGGGCAACCCGCACTTCCCGTGGGTCGGCCGCTACCGGTTCACCCAGCAGCAGCTCACCATCCCTGGGAAGTACGACGTCGCGGGTGCGTCGCTGATCGGGTCACCGGTGGTGAACATCGGCTGGAACAAGAACGTCGCGTGGAGCCACACCGTCTCGACCGCCTACCGGTTCACGCCGTACCAGTACACGTCGCTCGGCGAGCTCTCCTACGCCACAGACCACGGCCCGCAGGAGCTGATTCACGACGTGGTGAGCATCGCAGCACGGCAGCAGGATGGCTCCATCACCCAGGTCCCCGAGGACCTCTACCGCACCCCCCAGGGGTTCGTCGTGAACGCGCCGAGCATCCTCATGCCCTGGACGACGTCGAGCTTCTGGGCCATCCGCGACGCCAACGCCGAGCAGCTGCGCACGATCGACACGTTCTTGAACATGGGCAAGGCGCACGACGTCCGCGACCTCCTGAGGCGCCAGGACACGGGCGGTGGGATGCCGTGGGTCAACACGACCGCAGCCGACCGCGGCGGGCGGGTGCTGTACGCCGACCACTCCGTGGTACCCAACGTGTCCAACGCCCGGGCCGATCGGTGCATGACCTCGACGGGACGGCTGCTGAACGCGGTGGCGGGGCTGCCCGGTCTCGACGGTACCCGCGCCGACTCGTCATGCGCCTGGGGCACCGATCCCCACGCTGAGCGCCCCGGCATCTTCGGCCCCTACCACCTGCCCGCGGTCGTACGGCGCGACTGGGTCACCAATGCCAACGACTCCTACTGGCTGCCCAACCCGAAGTCACCGCTCGAGGGATACGCCTCGATCATCGGGTGCGAGCGCTGCCAGCGCACGATGCGGACCCGCATGGTCGACGCCTACGTGATGGATCGGCTCGCCGGCCGGGACGGGCTGGCCAAGGGCACCAAGGAGTCGCCCAGGACCCTCCGCGTCAGCGAGTACCAGAACCGGGTCCGGGCCGGCGAGGTCATGCGCGCGGGCGGTGCTCTGAACAGGGCGTGCGCCAGGACCGGCGAGACCGGGGCATGCAAGATCCTCGCGGCCTGGGACGGCCGCAGCAACAAGGACTCCGCCGGGTACCAGATCTTCGACGCGTTCGCGGCCAGGGTGCCGACGACCGGAGTGTGGAGGGTGCCGTTCGACTACAAGCATCCCCTCGACACACCTCGCGGTCTGATCGCGAGCAAGCCCAGCGTGGTCAAGGCGATGTCGGACGCCATCCACTCCTTGCGCCAGGCGAAGGTGCGCTTGGGCGCGCCGTGGGGCACGCTGCAGGTCGCAGGAGACCGCGGGGCACCACCGATCCCGCTGGGTGGCGGCTCCGGGGACGCGGCCGGCAACGCCAACGCGCTCGCGTCGTACGAACCGAGGTCGAACCGGCACTACTACCGCCCCGTGACCTACGGCTCGTCCCACATCCAGGCGGTCGCCTTCCTGTCCGGCGGGAGGGTCAACGCCCGGACGATCTTGACCTACGGACAGTCGGAGGACCCCACGTCGCCGTACTCGAGCGACCAGACCCGGATGTTCTCGAACAAGAAGTGGGTCTCCTTCGCCTTCACCCCGTCCGAGGTCCACCGGCAGCTGGTATCCACCAGGGTCGTGCAGGGAGGTTGACGGGGGGCAGACCTTCGCGTCCGAGAAGCGCCGACTCCCGGCGATAAGACGCAGGGCTGCAGGGCTCGCCCGTCGGGCCATCTGTGTGCAGCTCAATTCGGAGGCCGGTCGTGAAGGCAAGAGCTTCGTTCGACTGCGTCGACGACCGTGATGCCTTGTCCGCGGGCGTATGCCGCAGCCCACTCGTCGGAGTAAGGGCAGCTTCCGATGCTTTGCGGGCGTCGGCGATGATGCGCTTTTCGCGCGTGAGGCGTCGGTATCCCAACCTTCGGCATTCTGAGTCGCAGGCTGCCAGGAGTAGTGGGGTGAACGGGGCATATCCGGCGTCGGCGAGTGCAGCGGCGTAATCCTCGCTATGGATTAGAAGGTTCACTGGGGTGAAAGCGCGGGCCTCCTGCTGCAACTGCGTTGACATCAAGTGGAGAGCCTGTTCGGCGTGGCCGATCTTGCGCAGGACGCTGGCGATGTAGAAGTCCAGGTTAGGAAGGTAGTGCCAACCGCCTTCCTCGAATGATTCGTGCGCTTCCTCCAGCAGCCGCAGAGCTTCGTCGTAGTTTCGTTCGTCAGCGTCCAATTCAGCTAGCACTCCGTAGTGCGTTGCCGACGATGAAGTTGTTGCCGAGGGCTGCGCCAGCTGAGGACTTCCTGGCACATCTGCCGGCTAGTCTCATGTTCACCCAGCATGGCCGAGAGATCAGCCACTGTTTTTGGAGCCCAGGCCAGCTCTTCTCGGTGCGTCGAGCTTCCGCAGTATCGCCACGCTGCGCTCTGCGACCTCAAGGCCTCTGCTCGGATCGCCCTGGGCAGCAATGATCAGAACCTGTGGATGGCCCTCGGCCTGGTGGCGTGAAGGGACGCACCTTCCCGAGGAAGATCTGGAATCCATAGCTCACTGATCAGGACCGGCGTTGGCGCGTCGGTTCGGGAAGGCGCGTCCATGTTCAAGGTAGTCCGGGAGGAGAGCGAGTCCCAGCAGCACGTCCCGGTGGCGGTGGGTGGGTCGTTGCTCGACGAGCTCGCTCGCGACGGGGCGAGGCAGATGCTGGCGGCGGCGTTGCTGGCCGAGGTCGCCGCCTACATCGATACTCATGCCGATCAGCTCGACGCGGAGGGTCGTCGGTTGGTGGTCCGCAACGGCTTCCACGACCCGCGGGAGGTCGCCACGGCGGCCGGGGCGGTGCCGGTGCGTGCGCCGCGGGTCAACGACAAGCGCATCGATGAGGCGACCGGTGAGCGGGTCCGGTTCTCCTCGGCGATCCTGCCCGCCTGGGCACGGAAGTCCCCGGGCGTGGCCGAGGTGCTGCCGCTGCTGTACCTGCACGGCCTCTCGACCGGTGACTTCGTGCCCGCGTTGACCCAGTTCCTCGGCTCGACCGCGGGTCTGTCCGCGGCGACGGTCACCCGGCTGACCGCACAGTGGCAGGACGACGCGAAGACCTTCGCGAAGCGGTCGCTGGCCGAGTCCGACTACGTCTACCTGTGGGTCGACGGGATCCACCTCAAGGTCCGCCTCGAGGCCGACAAGGTGTGCCTGCTGGTGATGATCGGTGTCCGCGTCGACGGCACCAAGGAGCTCGTCGCCCTGTCCGACGGGTTCCGCGAGAGCTCGGAGTCGTGGGCCGACCTGCTCCGAGACTGCAAGCGCCGCGGGATGCGTGCGCCCGTCCTCGCGGTCGGCGACGGGGCGCTGGGGTTCTGGAAGGCGCTGCGCGAGGTGTTCCCCGACACCCGCGAGCAGCGCTGCTGGTGGCACAAGCTCGGCAACGTCCTGTCGGCCCTGCCGAAGTCGGCGCACCCGAGTGCGAAAGCCGCGTTGGCGGAGATCTACAACGCCGAGGACAAGGACCACGCGCTGGCGGCGGCGAAGACGTTCGCGGCCGACTACGGAGCCAAGTGGCCCAAGGCCGTCGCGAAGGTCATCGACGACCTCGACGTGCTGCTGGCGTTCTACGACTACCCCGCCGAGCACTGGATCCACCTGCGCACGACCAACCCCATCGAGTCGACCTTCGCGACCGTCCGGCTCCGGCAGCGGGTCACCAAGGGCCCAGGCTCGAGGGCCGCCGGAGTCGCCATGGCGTTCAAGCTCATCGAGTCCGCCCAAGCCCGGTGGCGTGCAGTCAACGCGCCCCACCTCGTCGCCCTCGTCCGCGCCGGCGCGGAATTCAAGAACGGCAAACTCGTCGAACGACCCGACGAATCAGGAGGTGACGCTCACGCCGCGTAACACGCCGATCCACAGGTCTTGACGGTTGGCGTAGGAGTACATGCAGGTACCGCGGTCGATGCTCGGCTCAGGGTCGGGGTCATTGAGGATCGCCTCGAGCCAGTAGCGGCATTCGGCTGGGTTGAACTCCAGCCAGATCTCTGACGCTGCCCTTGCCAGCAGAGCCAGGCCGAGCGCCGGGCGGTCTGCGGTGCCCGCTGCGAGTCGAGTCTGCGGGGACGTGGCCCAGGCCAACGCCTCCCGGAAGTTGTTCAGCTCCCTGATCGAACAGGCGGTTGCCACGAAGCCTGTGTTCGCGCGTGGCCCAGATCGCGTACCAGTCGAGTCTCTCGGTGACGCCGGCGAAGTGAGTCGCGTGGGCGCTACGTGCTGCTTCAGCTCATCGGCCTCCGTGAGTGCCTCGAGGGCAAACGCCCGCACGGTCTCCAACATTTCGAATCGAGGCTCCCCGTCGAGGTCCTCGGTGGCCGTCACGAGGCTGGCGTCGACCAAGTCCTCGACCAGGTCGACCGAGTCCACGGCGCCGACGGCGCCGTCGGAGCAGACCGCGGACAAACCGTCGAGACCAGCGCCACCCGCGAACACTCCCAAACGTCGAAAGACCGCCTGCTCGGGCGGCCGCAGCAGACGGTACGACCAATCGATGGTTTCGCGCAGGGCCTGCTGGCGGGAAGGCCGGTCAGCACCAGTCCCACGCAGGTCAAGCACCTGGTCGAGCCGGGAAACCAGAGCCCGCGGTCCGAGCAGTTTGGACCGGGCCGCGGCGAGCTCGATGGCCAGCGGCAGGCCATCGAGGTGACGACAGATCGCGACCACCTCTGCGGCACAATCCGCGTCCAAGGCGAACGATGACCGCACGGCCTTGGCCCGGTCAACGAACAGCTGCACCGCCGGTGATGCTTCGGCCTCCTCGAGTGTGTCTGTGACCGGGAGCGGGAGGGGTCCGACCGCGTATTGATGTTCGTGGGTCAGGTGCAACGGTCGCCGCGAGGTCGCCAAGATCGCCAGATCGGGTGCTTGTTGCAACAGCGTGGCCACGGCACGGTCGGCACCCTCAATCTGTTCGATGTTGTCCAGCACCAGCAGTGCGTGGCGCCCAGCCATCTGGGCGCAGAACGCTTCCGGAGTGCGCCCATCAGGCGGAAGGTCGAGTGCCTCGCAGACGCTGCGCCAGAGGTTCTCGGCGTTCGTGATCGCGGCCAGCGCCACGAAATACACCCCGCCGTGAAACGCCGTGACGACCTCTCGGGCGGTGGCGATGGCCAGCCTGGTCTTTCCCGCACCACCTGCGCCTGTCAACGTCACCAACCGAACCCCGGGATCCAGCAGGAGGGCCGCCAGATCGATCAACTCTGTGCGCCGGCCCACGCGAGGGGGCGCGGGTTCCCGCTCGACGGTCGGCTGAGCTCAGGGTGGGCATGGCTCGCTGCGGCGGCCGTCATCGCGACCATCAGGTCGGCCGCCGCGGTGTTCGAGAGTCCTTGGTCCACGCACAGCGATCGCCAGGTGCCGAACGCCATGGCGTGTGCGACTGCGGCTTGTGTGGTCTTGCGCCGCCGTCCGGGTAGCGCTCGGGTCAGCCGCCCGCGCCATTCGTGTTCGCGCTCGAGCCGGGTCTGGGTGACCCGGGCCGGCACCGCATCCGGGTCCCGCAGCACCGAGGTGAGCATCTGCTCACCTTCGCGGTAGTAGCGGTAGATGTCGGCCAGGCCCGCATGAAGCACGGCAAAGGGGTCGTGGTGGGGGGCGTCCCACGCGTCGGGGTCTGGCAGCTGCTGTCGGGAGAGCCACTGAGCCGAGCAGGCCAGGAACAGCGACTCGTCGTCGGGGAAGTGCCGGTACACCGTGGCGCGGGTGACCTGGGCCCGCTCGGCGATCGAGGAGATCGTGGCCCGACCCGGTCCCACCTCCGCATGAAGCGCCTCGGCGGCGTCAACGATGCGGGCCCGAGTTCGCTGTTCGTCTTCGGCGCGCTTCACCTTCCGGTACACGCGCTCTTTCGTCGAACGGTTTTGTTCACTCAAACTGTTGACACCAGCTCTCGGCAGGGTGACTCTTTGGGAGTACACCACTGTATCTCGTAATTTAGAGGAGCCAGCCGATGAGCGGTGTCGACGCGCCCGCACTGACGATCGTGCAACCCGGCGGAGGCAAGGAGGTCTCCCTCGGCACCATCGGGGTGGTCTTCAAGCTGTTCGGCGAGCAGACGAACGGCCTGGTGTCGATCGTCGAGCATCCGTTTCCCGTCGGGGCCTGTGTGCCGCCACACCTGCACACCAAGGAGGACGAGTACTCGATCGTGACCGAAGGCGAGATCGGGTTCAGATCGGGCGACCGGGAGGTGGTCCTCGGTCCAGGGGGTTACATCACCAAGCCCCGCGGCGAGACCCACACCATGTGGAACGCCGGCAAGGTCCAGGCCCGCATGATCGAGGTGATCAGCCCAGCCGGATTCGAACACTTCTTCTGGGGCGTGGGCGAGGCATCGGCCGACGGACCCCCCGACCCCGAGGTCATCGCGACCCTCGCCCAAGAGCACGGCCTGGAAATGAGCCGCCCGCCGTGGCTGGACGACCTGATCGCCCGCTACCACCTCACACCCCCGCCCGGCAGCTGAGCCCTTCAGCAGGTCGTGAGCAGCGCTCAGCCGACACCATGGCCGACGGCGATCCAGCTCAGGGCGCCGCCACTGCGGCCACGTGCGTACGCACAAGCGGACTCCGAACAACCTGGTGCCGGTCGCCCTGCGCGGCCCTCGGGTGAGCGAGAGCCAGAGCCGGCCGCTTGCGCGGCTGGATCCCAAGGCCAGCGCACAGGGCCAGCTGCTTCCCGACTCCGTCTGTCCTTCGCCGCCGCCGGAGAGGACAATGGTCGAGATGATCGACGAGGAGATCCTCAGCGCGCTCATCGCAGCATTCAATGCCCACGACCTCGACCTGATCATGCGATTCTTCACCGACGACTGCGTGCTCGAGACGCCACGTGGACCCGAACCATGGGGCACCAGGTACACCGGACGAGACCAGGTCCGCGAGGGACTGGCCGCACGCTTTGCCGGCATCCCCGACGTACGATACGGCGACGATGAGCACTGGCAATGCGGAAATCACGCCGTGTCGAAGTGGCTCCTGAGCGGGACGACCACGACCGGCGAGCCCATCCGCGTCCGCGGATGCGATCTGTTCGACCTTGCCCCCGACGGCCGGATCCGACGCAAAGACTCGTACTGGAAAATCGTCACATAACAGCGCTCGCTGCGAAGTGACACCTGGTCCCGACCCTGCGGAAGGACGCGAGCTCGGCCATTGCGATCGAGCGACGACACTAGATCGCGCACCAGTGGGACCCATCGGGCCACTAGCCGGGGGCCCCGCTTGTCGATGCGCACCTGGTCTTGGTCACGATCGAGCACCTTGAGGGGCACCCGAGACCCGCTGTGCGTCGGCACCGACGGCGCGGAGCGTTGCCGGAGGAACTGGACCGCAGCGAGGTGGAACGGTGGCACGACCGCCCGTCAGCTGCCTCTCCGGCTCGCTCCTTGACGAGGCGGTAGGGTCGAGTCCTCGGACGTGGTGTTTGAAGGTGCCACCGCGTGATCCGGTGTCAGCACTCTAGTCAGTGAGTGCGGCGGGTGTCAGGTCCTCCTGCTGGGTGGTGGTGATGCCGCAGCCCTGGCAACTACTTCGCCTGCACGGAAGGTATGCGCCTGGCTGAGAGGCGTCCGGCTGCCCATCGCACGCGACCGGCGGCCGACGCTCGGCATCGAGCCGCGCCTGCGCCTCAACAGCCGCGTCTCACGAGGGCTTAGCCTCGATCCACCGATGGGCATGGCGGTGATCGCGTGACCTGGCTCGCCGAAGGGTGAGCGGTTGAGGGTGTGCTGGGCTCCCGGACCTCGCTGTCCGGGGTGTTCCACGGTGTCGCTCGGGTCGCGCAGCGGGGGCTGCTGGGTGGTCAGGCCGCGGAGACGGGCGGGGGGTCGCTGACCCGGTCGAACAGGGCGGTCCAGGCGGTCTCCCAGGGCCAGGTTTGGGGCAGGTGCAGGGTGATGCGTCGGGCTGAGGTCGCTACTCGTGCGGGCACGGTGACCAGCTTGCGGCGGAGCGTTGTGGTGGTTGCCCGTGCCAGGTCTGGTGCCGCGACGGTGCCGGCGGCGCGGGTGAGGTTGAACGCGATGACCGCGAGTACCAGCCAGGCGGCGTTGGCGGTGAACACCCCGGAGGGCAGATGCGCCAGCGCGGAGTTCTTCAGGTCGGAGTGGACCTGCTCGATGACGGCGTGATGGCGGTGGGTCTTGTCCGCGGCGACGGTGTCGAGGATCTTGGGTTCGGCAGTGGTGAAGAACGCGTGGAAGCGCCACACGTCGAAGAGTGAGTCCTGACCGGCGGCCTTGTGCGCCTCGGCGTTGAAGTCCGGGATTCGGCGCACCACCAGCCGCCCGGGGACCTGCTCGGTCTTCTTCTGCGCACTGAAGGCGGTGAAGCTGAGCTCGGCGACCTCTGCCCGAGAGATCCAGCGGCCGGTGGTCTCGTCGAAGACGGCGTCGGTGTACTCGATCGTGGTCCACGCGTCCTCGTCGATGGTGGCGATCGCCCTCCTGACGGCCCTGTCCATCCGCACGGTGACCGACACCGCAGCCCCGCCGGCCAGGGCGGCGTGGACTGGTCCGCGGCCGTAGAACGCCGAGTCCATGCGCACGAGGATCAGCTGGGTCTTGCCGAGCAGTCGTCGGGTGGTCCTCACTGCGTCGCCGACCAGGCGCTTCGCGCCGCGTGGTGACCCGCAGGCGCCCTTGCGGAGTCGTTGGGCCACGATCACCGGCGCGCTCGTCGCGGTCGCCATGGGGACAGCGAGGGTGGCGAGCAACGCGTTGAGCCCACGGACACCGGAGTAGCCGAACCCGGCGCCCTGCTTGGCGTGTCCGTGGACCTCGATGATGGTGTCGTCGACATCGAGCAGCGCGTACCTGGGATCGGCGTCCGGACCGGTGCAGGTGGCGGCTGGGCCGGCCGGCGTTCCCAGCAGATGGGTGAGTCCGGCCAGCGCGACGGCAGCCCTGTCCCGAAGTGACGCGAGGAGCACCGTGTTTCGACCTGGGCGCTGGCTGCCACGCGGCTGGGGTCGCTCATAAGGTGCGTACATGCCCGATGTCTCGATACTGAATTGGCGACAGCCATACGTGGTCGCCGAGCTGATTGCGCCCCAGCGGGATAGCGCACTTGAGGTGACGTTGGGAGTGCTGGCCCTCAAGGGTCGAGTTACTCCAATACACCTGAAGGAGCTGACGAACATCGCGCTGTGGAAGTGGACTAAGGTCGGCGAGCAGGATGCTCAGCCGGCCGGTGCCACCGCCGACGTCAACAGCCCTCATCTCAGGGCGGAGATTCCCGGTCTCCTTGATGGCCTGAGCCACCGCCACCTGCCGCTTCGCGTGGCCGGGATCGTCGTCCCACGTCGCTGCCGCCTCGTCGAACCGCTGGTGTTCGTGCACATGCTCGACCGTAGTCCCGACGCTGCGAGCCGGTATCACCGGCTCGGACATCTGATCGACAGGGCCCTGCAGGCAGGAACACCCGGGAGTGACGCAGGTCGGTGATCCCGTCAGATGGCCCGATCAGCACGTCGGCAGACGTTGAGGTTCGTGCTCTCTCAACCTTGACAGGCGGGTCTGCCAAGTTCATGATACACAGTGTCTCAAAGTGAGACACTGTGTATCAAGAGGGGGAAGGCATGACAGTGCGAGTGACGGCACCGGGGGAGGGCGAGGCCTTCACGAGCGGGCCGGTCAGGTTCCGGATCCTGGAGGACGGCGTCGGGGTCGGCGGAAGGTTCGGCGTCGCCGAGTGCACCATCGCACCCGGCTGGCCCGGCCCTCCCCAGCACGTCCACCGGGAGCACGACGAGACGTTCTTCGTGGTCTCAGGCGTGGTGGGGTTCCGGTGCGGATCCGACGAGCTACTGGCCGAGGCGGGCAGCCTGGTCACGGCCCCGATCGGCGACCCGCACACCTTCTTCAACGCGGACGCGGACGCGCCGGCCACCCTGCTGTGCAGCGTGACGCCCGAGCGTTACCTCGGCTACTTCCGTGACCTGGCCGATCTCCGACCCGGCCCCGACGGCGTGCTCGTCCCCGCCGACGTGCTCGCGGTCATGGCCCGCTACGCCACCGATCCCTACCGCCCCTGAACCCAACCACCGAACCCTCACCTGGAGGACCACCATGACACTCACGACGACACCACAGACCCAGACCCACGCAGCGCCCACCACCTTGCCCGGCCTGTCCGGGCTCCACCACCTCGGACTGACGGTTCGCGACATCGACGAGAGCGAACGGTGGTACGCCGAGGTGCTCGGCATGGTGCGCGCCTTCGTCGAGCCGCACCCGAGTGGTGGGGGGTACGCCGTGGTGATCAACCGTCCTGGCACCGGCCTGTTCCTCGGTCTGGACTTCCACCCCCAGGCAGACCTGGAGCGCTTCGACGAACGCCGTACCGGTCTCGACCACGTCGCGTTGGCGGTCGACAGTCGGTCGGACCTCGACGCGTGGGCCCAGCGGCTCGACGTGCTCGGGGTCGAGCACGGCCCCATCCACGACAAGGACCAGCCGGTCCATGCGGCCATGGTGGTGCCCGACCCCGACGGGATCTCGGTCGAGCTGTTCTGGGCGGAGGGCTGAGACCATGTCTCTGATGGATCTGCCACCTCGCGCCGGTGCCCGACCGCGCGCCACCGCCAGCCTGCCGCACTCGCAGCTCGACCAGCAGCCTGCCGGCACCCGCGACCTCGACTCCGTGCTCGCCGAGGCAGCGACCTGGCCGCACGTGACGGTGCAGCCCTCGCGGATCGCCGTTGAAGGATCCCGGGCACTGGTCCTGACCGACGGCGGGGACGCAGGCCCCCCGGAGGCGTTCATGATCGGTCGAGAGTTCTGCCACGGGCATGCCGGTGGCGACTCGAGCCTGCACGCCGCGCTCCCACCTCCCCTGGCCAGGGCGGCGCAAGAGTCGGGCTGGGGGGAGCCCCACTACCTGGTGCACACCCAGCAGGCGCCACCGAGCATCACCATGCTGTACGCGCCCCGCGACGAGACCGAACGCGACGTCGTGCTGCGACTGGTCCGAGCCTCGTACGAGTTCGCCCTCGGCGTCGCCGACCGAATCGACGCCCAGGCCAGGATGTCATGACGGCCGAGCCGCCCACGTCGCCCAGGCCGAGTGCTCGGGAGCGCACCCGCCGCCTGCTTTCCGATGCCGCCCGCGAGCTGCTGCGGACGGGCGGCCCGCTCACCGTGCAGGCGGCGGCGGAGCTCGCAGGCGTCTCCCGCGCCACCGCGTACAGATACTTCCCGAACAACGACTCCGTGCTGGTGCACGCGACGATGCCGCTCGTCGACGGCGCGAGCCTGCAGCCGCCCGACCTCGACCAGCCCGACGCCGACCCGCAGGGTCTGCCCAGCCAGGCGTCCAGGTTGGTCCGCACGATGGGCGAATGGGCCTTCGACCACGAGCACGAGCTACGCACCTTCATGCGCCTCTCGCTCGGGACGCACGGCGTAGACGCGATCGACCGACGGGCCAGCACGGAGCGCGGCACCTGGATCGCCAGCTTGCTCGATGGCCTCCCCCCCACCGTTCCCCAGGAGGCCCGCGACCGGCTCTCCATCGCCCTCACCCCACTGTTCGGCGCCGACGCCGTCATCTGGACCACCGACATCGCGGGCGTCGACCGCGAGACCGCCCTCGACGTGATGGCCTGGATGGGCGCAACCCTCGTCCGAGCCACCCTCGACGAAAGCGCCTGACGACACCACGTTCGACGACGCAATGTGCCACGGCGCCGAACTCCTGAAGGCATACGCGGCGATATGCCGCAGTAGGCGGATAGGTCAGTCGGCTGCATCCCGGCCCGGAGGGCGCCACGAGGGTCGTCGTCAGTGAGCGTCGACGTCCGGTGGCTTCATCTGAACCGACCACTGCTTTCGCTCGTCTTCGATCACCGAGCGCAACAGCCGGGCGAGCCTGTCCCGCGCAGTGCGATCATCGTCATACGGCGCCAGGTGGGCGACGAAGAACAGAGCGTGCTCGCGGAGCGTCTCGGTGACGACGCGGTAGCGCAGCCAGTTGGTGTGGAACTTGAACAGCTGCTGCGTGCCCTCCGCGACGACGATCCCCGCGCCGACGCAGGCGGTCAGTACCGAGGGGGCACCGGTAGCGGCAAGCACGGTGACCGCGGCGGCGAGCAGAAGGCTGAGGATCTTGAGGGTCTGGTAGGCGATCCGATTCTGGGTAGCCGCGCGGGAGAACCAGGAGAAGTACGAGGCCAGCTCCTGCCAGATCACATCGGACGCGAAAGGGCCAGAGTCGGGGAGCGCGTGACCGAGCCGCTTCCACGCATCCTTCGGGGCGGTCTGCGGTGCTGCCTGAGGAGTCGTCATGGTCGGCCCCGCCTTCCTGCTCTCCATGAACAGGATTGTGGGTAGTCGCTGCCTGGTACAGGGCCCTCAACCACGACGCGAGGGGCCTCGGTCAGGGGATCGGGCTGAGCAGTGCCCTCGAGGTCATCCCGACCGTGTGGCTGAGACCGTCGAGGAAGCGGTCGCGCAGGAGGCTGGTCCGGCGCAGCGCCCACACGGTCTCCACGGTTACCCATGAGAGGTCGCGCGCCTTGTCGATGTTCCAGCTGCTGATCAGGTGGACGACCGGGCCGAGCTGGTCGTCGACCTCGCGTCCCACCGCATCCAGGAAGGATCGCCGGATAGGACCTTCGACCTGGGCAAGGACGTCGTTGACGGCCTCGTAGTCGGGGTGCAGGGCCTCGGGTTCCAGACGGTGCGCCGTGCAGGTCGCGACGACGGCGACCGGGAGGTCGTGTTCGATGTGGCTGTTCATTCCGGCGACGGCGTACTGCACCGGCATCCGCCCGCCCTCGCGTGCCTCGAACAACGGCCGCCACGCGGCCGGAACGCTGCGCCGCGCCACGTCCGCGTCGTACGCCGCAAGCCAGAGGTTGGCGAACCGGACATCGAGGTCGGCCATGACCTGCGTGTCATGGAACACCGCGCCCTCGGCCGGCCGCGCGATGATCTCGGCGATGCGCTCGGTCACCGCGAGGTACATCCGGTTGAACACCCCGACCCCGTCGTCGGCCGGGAGCGCGGCGTCGATCTCCCGCAAGCGAGCAACGACGCCTTCGATGGTGGTGGGGAGGTTCACGGTCGGAGTATTCACCGACGGCGCACTCATCCGCGAGCTCACCCGACCGACCGGGTGTGGGCAGAGACCCCTTGCATCTGCGATGCGCCATGGACGCGGCGGTTTGACGCAACTTGCGAGGATCGGCGTTCAGCGTTGGCGCACGGACGCCGCGAGGGCTCGGAAAACCTGGTGCAGAGGCTCGGTGGAGTGGTGTGCGCGGGCGAGGATCAGGGCTCCCTCGAATGCGGCGATCGTGAGTACGGCCAGGTCCCCGGCCTCGGCCTCGGGAATCCCCCGCCGAGTCAGGTGCCCACTCAGTGACTCGCTCCACCGTGCGAACGCGACAGCGGCAACCGTTCGTGCGCTGGAGTCGTCGTCGTCCAGGGCACCGGCTGCGACTGGACAGCCGGCTCGGAAGCCGGTTGCTTCGAGGGTGGCGGCCCAGTAGCCGGCGACGACCGTGAGCAACTCCTCCGGCGAGGTGGTGCCGTCGATCAGCGCGTCGAGGGTGTCGCCCACGAGCGTGCCGCCGTACTGGGTTGCCTCGCCGACCAGCTGAGCCTTGCCTTCGGGGAAGTGGTGGTAGATCGAGCCCCGCGGTGCTCGGCTCAGTTCGATGACCTCGCTCAGGGCCACTCCTCGGGTGCCGTGCTCGCTCTGGAGCTGGGCGGTCGCCCGGATCATCCGGTTGCGTGCGTCACTGGTCCTGGGCACCCGACCAGCATAGAGGATACTATGACGCTCATCATAGAATCTGATCTTCGAGGTGAGGCATGACCGACTGGCAGCCGACCGCGTGCATTCTGTGCGAGAACAACTGCGGCCTGACGGTGCAGGTCGAGGACCGGCGGCTGGTGCGCATCCGCGGTGACAAGAACCATGTCGGCACCCACGGCTACACGTGCAACAAGGCGCTCCGGCTCGATCACTACCAGAACGGCGGGACCCGTCTGACCAGCCCGCTGAGGCGGGAGGCCGATGGCTCCTTCACCGAGATCGACTGGGACACCGCGATCAGCGAGATCGCGTCGAAGCTCCTCGAGGTCCGCGAGGCCCACGGAGGCGACGCGATCTTGTTCTACGGCGGCGGCGGCCAGGGCAACCACCTGGGCGGCGCCTACCGCGGACCCCTCCAGCGGCTGCTCGGCTCCCACTACTCCTCCAACGCCCTTGCCCAGGAGAAGTGCGGCGAGGCGTGGGTCGACTCCCATCTTGCGGGCGGACATACGGTCGGCGACTTCGAGCACGCCGAGGTGTCGGTGTTCGTCGGCAAGAACCCCTACCAGTCCCACGGTGTGGCAAGGGCCCGCACCGTGCTCAAGGAGATCGCCGGCGACCCGGCTCGCTCGATGATCGTGATCGACCCGGTGCGCACCGAAACCGCGGACCTGGCCGACCTGCACCTTCAGGTGCGTCCTGGCACGGATGCCTGGTGCCTGGCCGCGCTGCTCGCGGTGTTGGTCACCGAGGACCTGGTCGACCACCGGTTCGCCCAGGCGCATCTCGACGGGTTCGACGAGGTGCTGGAGGTCCTGGGCAAGGTCGATGTCGCCGCCTACGCCGAGACCTGCGGCGTTGCCGAGGACCTGCTGCGCCGGGCTGCGCGGCGCATCGGCACCGCCGCCAGCGTGTCGACCTACGAGGACCTCGGCGTGCAGCAGGGGCCGCAGAGCGTGGTGGTGTCCTACCTGGAGAAGCTGCTGTGGGTCCTGACGGGCAACTTCGGGAAGCGGGGTGCGATGGCCGCTCACTCGTGGATGGCGCCGCTCGGTCGGCCCCGGATCGAGCTGCGTACCACCCCGGTGACCGGCACGCCCATGCCGATGGACCTGGTGCCGGCGACCGTGATTCCTGACGAGGTCCTCACCGACCACCCGGACCGGTTCCACGCGATGCTCGTCGACTCCGCCAATCCCGCGCACTCCCTGCCGGACTCCCAGCGGTTCCGTGAGGCGTTCAAGGCACTCGAGCTTGTCGTCGTCATCGACGTCGCGATGACCGAGACTGCCCAGCTGGCCGACTACGTGCTCCCGGCCTCCTCGCAGTTCGAGAAGTGGGAGGCGACCTTCTTCACCCTCGAGTTCCCCGAGAACGTCTTCCATCTGCGTGCGCCGCTGATGGACCCGCTGCCGGGCACGCTGGCGGAGCCGGAGATCTACGCCAGGCTGGTCGAGGCACTGGGCGGCGTCCCTCGCAGGCGGCTCGCGACACTGCGCCGAGCCGCACGGCTGGGCCGGAAGCCCTACCTCGCGGCCTTCGCGTCTCTGGCCGCCCTCGACCGCACCACCCTGGGGATGGCGCCGTACCTGCTCTACCGCACGCTGGGCCCGACCCTGCCCGAAGGCGCAGACGCCGCCGCCGTCCTCTGGGGTCTGTGCCTGAGGCTGTCGCGCGCCCACCCCGACGCCGTACGCCGTGCCGGGCATGACGGGCATGACGCCCTCTTCGATGCCATCCTCGCCGGGCGATCCGGTGTGGTCTTCACGCGCGACGAACCCGAGTACGCCTGGGACTACGTCCACCGACCCACGCGCGACGGCAGCAAACGGATGCAGATCGCCATCCCGTCTCTGCTCACCGCCGTCGCCGCCCTGCCCGACACCCCGTCCTCATGGACCACCCCCGATCTGCCCACGGTGCTGATGGCCGGACAACGACGGGCGTTCAGCGCCAACGCGATCTTCCGCGACCCGACCTGGCGGACCCGCGAACCCGAAGGGACGCTCCGGATCAGCCCTCAGGACGCGCACGATCTCGGTGTGACCGACGGAGATCGGGCAACGATCACCACCTCGCGCGGGTCGGCCCAGGCTGTCGTGGAGATCGACGACCGCTTCCGGGCCGGGCACGCCGCACTACCCAACGGGTTCGGGCTCGACATCACCCAGGACGACGGCACCACCAGGCGCGACGGCGTGTGGGCCAACCAGCTCACCGACTCCAACCTGCGCGACCCCTACGCTGCCAACCCCTGGCACAAGTACGTGCCAGCCCGAATCGGACCTGTGTCACCTCCATAGCAGATGTGAGATCCCAGCTACTAGGCGTGTTGATCAAGTCTGTCTTGATCCAGATCAGGGTGGCGGCGAGCAGGATTCCGGCTCTGTAGTTGCGTGCGGTCTTGTCGGTGCGTGTGGCGATGCCGCGCCAGTTCTTGAGCCGGTTGAAGGATCGTTCGACGACGTTGCGGCGCCGGTACAGGTCGGCGTCGAAGCCGGGCGGACGTCCGCCGCCCCGTCCGCGGCGCTTGCGGCCAGCGAGCTGGTCGTCACGGTCGGGGATGTTCGCCTTGATCCCGCGGCCGGCGAGGTAGGCCCGGTTCGCTCGGGAGGGATAGCCCTTGTCGGCCAGCACGACCTCGGGTCTGCTCCGCGGTCGGCCCGGGCCGGGTCGGGCGACGCGGATGCCGCCGATGACCTCGGCCAGCATCGTGGTGTCGTTGATGTTGGCCGGTGTCAGGATCAGGTTCAGCGGCCGCCCTCGGCCGTCGGCGACCAGATGGATCTTGCTGGTCAGACCCCCGCGGGAGCGTCCGATCGCGTGGTCAGCAGGCTCCTGCCGCCGCGGATCCCTGTAGTTCGATATCGCCCCCCGTGAGCCGCGGAAGCGTCGCCCCGTGCTGGTGGACCCGGGTGATCGTGGAGTCGATCGCGGTGACCCAGTCCAGCTTGCCCAACTCATCGGAGTGGGCCTGCGCGGTGGCCAGCAGTCGTTCCCAGGTGCCCATCGGCGGCCCAACGGTCGAAGCGCTTGTAGATGCTGTTCCACCTACCGAACCGTTCAGGGACATCGCGCCACGGTGCCCCGGTGCGGAAACGCCACACCATGCCCTCGATGGCCAAGCGGTGATCGGTCCAAGGTCGACTCCGACCCGAAACCGTCGGCATCAACGGCTCCAACACCGCCCACACCTGGTCAGAGATCTCAGCACGAGCCATGTCACCGATTCGACACCACCGGCCACTCAGATCACTTGATCAACACGCCCTGGACGACTCCGGTAGGGCCGGTTTCCGGCCAGACTCGGTCCAGGTGATCGGCGGGACGCTCTTCTCCCGGCTGCCCACCTGAACTTGTGGGTGTGGCTCTATTCCGGTTTGCGTCCCCGTCGGGTGCCGTGGCGTGGTGTGGCTCCGGAGGGGTCTGCTCGGCTCGTAGTAGCAATGCCCGCCTCGCCGTCCTACCGGTTTCGGATGCGCGAGGAGCGCCGTGAAGAGGTCATCATCGGGGTCGATCCACGCAAACTGTCGGCGACGATCGAGGTCGTCGACCTTCACGAAAGGATGCTGGGGTCGAACCTTGCCTCATGAGTCACGCGATCGAACTGGTGACGGGCCGCGGAGCCTCCCCGGATCACGACCCACGACTCATCAGCGAGAGCTCCGAGCCTGACGGGTCCCTTCTTGCCCGCACGTGGGTGGCCCTCCGCGAATGCGACCACCATTGGGTCCTCGAGGATCGTGCTCAGCACCAGGTCCGGCCCGGGCGACGGGGGACGGGGGACGGTCCCAGGAATCCAGGGAGCCAGGACGGCGAGGTCCAGTACACCGCGCGACACCAGATCAACGGCGTTGCTGGACTGGATGTCGACGACCAAGAGGTCGACATCGGGAACCTGGTGACGAAGCGCCGTCATCGCCGGCGGGAGCAGGTGTAGGGCCGCTGCCTGGAACTCTCCGACTCGGAGACGGCACACAAGGCCGCCCCGCCGCCTCGCGCAGTGTCTATCGGCGTTGTGCCTGGACAGCAGATCCGGGCGCAGCCATGATCCAACCTGGGTCTTGAACAGCGACCATGTGAGGGATGCCCTTCCGGCTACGACGACCTCTCGTTGGCCTTCAGGTTCAGGGAGCCGCAGCAACTCAGAGCCAGTAGAGGGAAGCGGGACCAGCCCGCTCTCCTCGGCAGAGCGCCAGCCCGTTGTCAGACACGAGCGCCGACTCCCCCGACGAACGGACCCCGCAGAAGTAGCCTTCCCGCGTGATCTGGCTCAGCGAGCATTGGCTCGACCTGTTCGGTTGGATCGGGAGCACGCTGCTGATCGTCTCGCTGTTGCAGACCCGGGTGCTGCGGTTCCGGCTCCTCAACCTTGCCGCGTCGGTCATCCTGGTGATATTCAACGCGCTTTTGGCCGTGTGGCCGATGGTCGGGATGAACGTGGCGACCAGCGCGATCAACATCTTCTTCATCACCAGAATGCTCCGCGACCGGCACTCGGAGACGGCGTACCAGGTGCTCGAGGTCCGCCCCGGCGACGCCTATCTGCGCCACTTCCTCGGGGTGCACGAGGCCGACATCGAGCATCACCAGCCCGGGTTCTCAGCCGGCCAGCTGGATGAGGTCGATCTCGCGTTCCAGGTGCAGAGCGGCGACGAGACGGTAGGCGTGGTGCTCATCCGGGGTGAGGGTGAGGTAGCCCAGGTACTGCTGGACTACGTGACTCCGCGTTACCGGGACTTCTCCCCGGGCGAGTTCGTCTGGCGGCAGGCGACCCGGCTGCGGAACCGAGGCTTCCGGAAGGTGGTGACGCCGCCGGCGATGCTGGCGCCGTACTACGACCACTTGCCCCAGAACTGGCGCCCGGTGGGGCCCGGCTACGAGCTGGGGCTCTAGCTTCTGTTGGCCCCGGCCTTGTAGCGCCCATCCCCGCGTCCCGGAGCATCCCAGTCGGGGAGTGCCGCGCTACTTCACAAGAAGACCTTGGCCAGCACAGTCGGGGCGCTGCAAGCCCAGGCAGACACCGCGGGTCCCCACTTGTCCCCGTCTGCGCCGCTCATCGGCATGTTGAGTGCTGTTCCAGCTGAGCCGACAGCCAGCGGTATGACGCGGGTCCTCCGGCAGGGCTTCTTGGCTCGAACGCGTGCGGTCGACCCGTCGTCGTGTTGGAATGCAGACGCGAAGGCTCGGTGACTACGCACGGGGAAGCGCACATGACTAAGGCAGCGGCGAACTGGTATCCGGATCCAAAGGATCCGAACCAACTTCGGTATTGGGACGGATCCCAGTGGACGGAGCACCAGGCTCCCCGCCAACCGCCAGCACAGGATCAGCCGCCGGCGGCCAGTGGCTCCGCGCAGCCTGAACCCGCAGCCGGCTTCCCTGCACCCTCGAAGTCGAAGGTTCCCCTGTTCGGGGCGAGGGGTGTGGCGCGTCAGCAGGCCGAGGAGCTCGAACACTCGCGCGGTGAGATGCAGCGCCTGGGAGTTCTCGACGCGGTGGAGCTGCGTCGAGAGGCTGATGATCTGCGTGGCGAGATCGAGGCGATGCGTCGCGACTTCGCCGAGCAGAAGGCTGTCTTGGAGTCAGAGCTGGCTGACCTGCGACAGCGGGTCGCGGTGACTCAGGAGGAGGAGATCCTGCAGGAGGTCGGGATCTACACCTACCGGCATCCGCTCAACGACTCGGTCGCCTACCGGGAGCAGTTGAAGGTCCTGCAGGACCAGATCAAGGCGATGGCCCGAAGGGATGGCGGCGCCATCCAGGCGACCACGAACTGGCAGGTCAACGCCTCGGCCGCCCAGGGCCGGAAGATGGTCAACGACTTCTCCAAGCTGATGCTGCGGGCCTACAACGCCGAGGCCGACAACCTCTCGCGAGGGATGAAGCCCGACAAGCTCGCCACCGCGATCGACCGGCTTGACAAGGTAGCAGTCACCATCGAACGGCTCGGGAAGACCATGGCGATCCGGGTCTCACCGGAATACCACCGGCTGCGCATCAAGGAGCTCGAGCTCGCGGCGGACTACCAGGAGATGCTCGCCCGGGAGAAGGACCAAGATCGGGAGAAGCGAGAGCAGCTGCGCGAGGAGCGGAAGCTCCAGCTGGAGATCCAACGGGAGCGGGAACGGCTGAACAAGGAGCAGCAGCACTACACCAACGCCTTGGCCGCCCTGGAGGCCAAGGGCGACCTCGAGGGTGCGGCACGGATGCGCGAACAGCTCGGCGACATCGCCAAAGCCATCGTCGGCGCCTTCGGCGAGCGGATGATCAAGGTCGGCATGACCAGAAGGCTCGAACCCATGGAACGGGTCAAGGAACTCAGCGACGCCTCCGTCCCGAGCACAAGATGCACGCCCGCTTGGCCGATCGCCGGGTCAACCGGGTCAACCAGCGGCGCGAGTTCTTCTACGCCACCCCGGGAGAGGCCAGAGAGCTCCTCCGAGAGCTCACTGGCGAGCTTCTCCAGTTCGACGAACTCCCCGAAGCCATCGAGTTCCACCAGAGCCAGGCAAACCTCGAAGCATCGCGCAGAAGTGAGAAACCAGAACCCATAGCTTCTAGTCCCCCTGTCGGTGGTCGCGTCGGTGATCGGCCCGTGGACGTACTCGACAGTGACCCCCACATCGGACTGACCGGCTCTGGCCGCCTTGACGACCCTCCAACCCGAGAAGCACTGGCACGACAAAGCCGGCCTCACCGAGGTCCATACAAGACTTGCCCTGCACGCTGACGTCGGAACCCCCGAGGAGATGCATGAGTTCCGTGTGGCCTCCACCCGCTTTGTGTCGCTGAGATGACGGTCCTCGAGCCCGGCCGTCGGCAATGTCGGAGTACGGCATCGCATCAGGGGGTGTCAGTCCCGGGAGGGGTTCGATGAAGAGCATCAAGAAGGGTCCTGCACGAACACCACGACGGTGCACTCGGCACCGTGTGCTCGGATTGATCGTGGCAGCGGGGGCGCTCAGCGTGGCTGGCGTGGGGGCGGAACCAGCCAACACCGGCGCCAGTGACTCGGGCTGTACCCGGAACCCGTACGTGTGGTGTCCGAGCAACGCGAGAGCGTGTTGCGGCGCTACGCCGCCGTTCACCCGGGTGACGAACTTCTCGGTCGCACTCTCCATGCACGTTCCCCTCCGGTGAGGGTTGTCACGGTCCTCATCGCGGACGCGCTGGTTCTCGGCTGGCGGCTGAGGTCGACCGGGCCTCAGCCGCGGTGGCCGCGTGAGCGACCCGCCACCCCGGCTCCTTGGGGCGAGCCGACACCGGTCACCTCGTCAAAGCCCGGCCTGAGGGACTCGACACCGGGATCCCGGCCGATTCACGCGCCTCTGAGACTGGTGGCGTCGGTGCACGTGGCTGCGCTCAGCTGAGGTTGTCGAAGACTGGAGCCAGCTGGTCGAGGACCTCGATCGTCTGTGGCCATGGATGGAGTTAGACTCTGGTCACGCCAACCGCGGCAAAGCTCGCGATGGCGTCGGTGATCTGCTCGACCGAACCTGTGATCGGTACGCCGAAACCGGTCTCCTCGGCGGTCCTCACAGGACCTGGCTCCACCATCACCCCGATGGACCGTCCGATGGACGCGGGATCGCGCCCGATCCCCTCACAGATCCGGTCGAGCCCCTCACAGATCCGGTCGGCTCGGCGGCCGGCGGAAGGCCTCCGGGTAGCTGCTCGAGGTCGGAAACGCACTCCAGGTGTCGGCATGCCTGGCCGCTGCGGTCATCGTCCGCGGAGCGTGCCCGCCCAGCATGAGCGGCACTCGTCCGGGGCGGGGCCCGCGCGGCCGGACCATGGCATCGGTAGCGCAGTGGAACTCTCCCTCGAAGGTCACGGCATCCTGCCCACGCAGCAGAGGGACGATGATCTCCAACGCCTCCAGGTAGCGCGACACGGTCTTGTCGGTGCGGAACCCGAAGGCCGTGGCGCCGCCGGCGTGACCTGCCCCCAGGCCGAGGACGAAGCGGCCGCCAGAGATCTCGTCGAGGGCCTCCGCGGCCCGGACCACCATGCCGGGCTGGTGCTGTACAGCGGACATCACCCACGTCCCCACCTTGGCCGTGGACGTGCTCGCCGCCACCGCCCCGGCCATCGCGAGGCAGTCCCACCAGCCAACCGGACCGGACCACTCCTGCTCCCGCCACAGGATCTCGTCCGCCAGCCACACGGTTTCGGCGCCCAACTCCTCGGCGCGACGTGCCATCGCCGCAATCTCGGACCACCGCGCCGCGACGCCATCGGACGGTCGCTCCATCATCGGCAACACCACGCCCAGCGGTACACCCATGGCCGGCCTCTCGCAGGTGCTCATGCGCGCCCTCGAGCCGCAACCCCGCACGCTACTCGCCGCTACCGCGACCGGCCAGCGGCAACGCTGACTCCCGAGTGGATCCGTCGGCCCCCGCAGAAGCCTCGACCAGCCGGGCCCTGGACCGAAGTTCGTCGCCAGATGGGTGCGCCCGCCAGCCGGCGGAGCGTCGCAGCTTCTCCCCGCAGGGCGGGTGTTGCCGGCCGGGTGCGGACCTCGGACGTTTGCTGCACCACGGCCCGCGCTCGGTCGCTGCGACTGATGCCCGCGGGCTGGGACTCAGTCGACTCCGGGGGGTGCGAAGAACTCGAGGGCGATGCCGTCGGGGTCGCGGAACGAGACTCCCGAACCGTAGGTCGCGTCCTTGATCCCGTCATGCGAGATGCCCAGTTCGGTGAGGCGGTCTGCCCAGCTCTGCAGTTCGTTGCGACCACTGCATGTGAAAGCTACGTGATCGAGTCCGGTGCGGCGTTCGTCGAAGGTGCCGAGCGTCGGTTGGGTGTGGGTGTGCAGGCCGAACAACTGCCCTCCGGGCAAGGCGTAGACGGTGTGGTGGAATGCTCCACTCTCCTCGTCTTCGTCGAGAACCGGCTTCGATCCGAACAGCAGCGTGTACCACTGCGTGCTGCGCTCCAGATCGGTGACGGTGACAGCGATGTGTCCCAGGGACGGGAAGTCAGTCATGGTGAATGTCCTCTCTACGGCACCGTGCGGGTCGACGACCACGCCGGTGGTGTGCTGGGTGGTGCCGGTCGTCTGTTGTCCCGGGCGGGGCCGGCGCCACGGGTGGATGACGCGATTCACCGAGCACGCTAGGAGTCGCCCACGGTCGCCGTAATCGGTGGCAACTACCCATTTCCGGCTCGGAGGATGCGTACGTTGGGGTGCTCCGCACGCCGCCCGCGCGCCAGGACATCGCTCCGAGAGGCAGTTCGTCATGCCCCGTCATGCGGCTACTAGACGATTCCGGTAGGGCCGGTGTCTGGCCAGACTCGGTCCAGGTGCCCGGTGGGAAGCTCTTCATGCGGCTGCCCACCGGCGTGACCCACATCTGACCCTATGGAGGGTGCGCTTCCTGGCACTGTGTCGTGGTCTCTACCGGTGTGTCGAGGGCTCGACGTCTCACCGGATGGTGAGATGACCTTGGAAGCAGACGGTGCCGAGGACGTTGCCCGGCGTGGGGATCGGGCATGCGTTCATCACAGTGTAGGTACCGTGAACGGACCCACCCTGGCGCCAGCCCGCGAGCACCACGCCTGTGATCATCGCCGTGGCCGGGCTGAGCGTGTCGTTCTCGGTGATCTGGAGGTTCGCGACGAACGAGTGTCGAGCGCCGTAGAACCCGTAGAGCGCCTGGGCGTGCCAGAAGCCGGGGTCGGACAGGTCGTCCGCGAGGACCGTGCCGACGTACTGACCGTTGCCGACGGCTCCACCCACGACTCCATCCATCAAGACGCCGGCGAAGGAAGGCGGGCTGGCGGGTTCGGTGACAACCCATTTGGTGAAGGAAACGCGGGCAGCACCTGGCCGGTGGTTGTCGTGCGCCGAGGCTGCGGGACTGACCGCCGCGCCCGCGGTCAACAGGACGCCGAGGAGAGCGGGCACGAGCACGCGGAGTCGCCGGGTGGCCGGTTGCCGGCGCCTCATGACGGGATCCCTGCGGCGTCGGCCAGCGCATAGGTTCCGTCCCAGTGCCACTCTGTGCCGTCGAAGGAGACGATCGTGTCGGCTTGGAGACCTGCCATGGCTCCCGTGCCGCCGCTCAGGGTGACGGTCCCGGTGTTGGTGGTCATGTCCAGGACGACATGCCCCGTCACGTTCTCGTCGTTCTCCGTCTCGATGATGATGTCACTCTCGATCCCCTGATCACCTGCGGCCGTGGCGTACACGACCTTCGACCCGACCGGGATGGCCTCCAGGTTGGAGGACGTGATGGTGCAGAAGGAGCCGGCGAGGCCGGTGTACTCCGAACACTCCTTGGCCACGTGGAGCTCGCGCCGCGTGGCCTCCGTCGTCTGATTCATGCCGCTGTCCCTTCTTCTCCGCCGGCGTGTGCCGTCCTGGCCATGATCCGATCGGCGTTCCGGACCATCAACCGTGCGAACGTGTGGGTTTACGGCGGGCGTCGCGCCAGGCGCGCCGCGAGCTCGGTGCGTGAAGAGACGCCGAGCTTGCGGTAGATCTTGGAGAGGTTCCACGACACCGTGTTCGGGCTCAGATGGAGGTCAGCGGCCACCTCCTTGTTGCGGAGGCCGTCGGCGACGCGCTCTGCGATCAGTCGCTCGGTCTCGGAGAGCTCGTCGTCCGAGGCCGTTCGACCGCCGATCCGGCGGAGCTCGGACCGCGCCCGGGCGCTCCACGTCGTAGCGCCCAGGCGCTCGAAGCCATCGACGGTCGCAAGGAGGACATCCCGTGCTGCCCGTTTGTGCTGGGCGTGACGCAGCGTCGTCCCGAGCCCGAGCATCGTGCGCGTGGACTCGAGAGGGTTTGCTCCTCGATCAGCATCCGGAGAGGACAGGGCGATCTCGAAGGCCTCGATTGCCCCCGCCTCTTCGCCGCGGGCGGCGAGCAGTTGTCCACGGCTGCGATCAGCCAGCACCTGTAGGGAAGAGTCGGCTTCGGCGGCGATCTCGTCGAGCTGGCCCAGGAGAGCTTCCGCCCCCCTGAGGTCCTCCAAGGCGACCAGAGCCTCGATCGCCACCGAGCCAGCCAACTGGGCCTGCACCTCACTCAGCTCGGCGAAACCGCAACAGAGCGGTTCGACCTGCCGCAGGCTCTCAGCCGGGTTACCGCAGGACAGCTCGAGACAGCCCAGGGCCCGACTCAGCCGGTGCACAGCGCCGGTGTAGCCCGACTCCTCGGCCACGTGGAGGAGGTCGCGGATCTCGCTGCGAGCGGTCTCCGCCTCGCCCCGATACGCGGCCAGCTCGGCTAGCACCATCCGGAACAGCGACTCAGTCGACTCCTCTCCTATGTGGTCGGCGACGGTCAGCGCCTCCTCGCAGAGTCGCTCGGTCGTCGACCATTCGCCGGCCGCCAACTCCATCCGAGCCAGGAATAGGAGGTGGCCGAGCAGCTCGGCGTCGTCACGGGAGCGAGCGGCAGCGATCAGCGACGCGAAGAGCGAGCGGGCCTCCACGTGCCGATCGCATCGGGCCAGCAGCCGCGCGAGGGTGGCCCGCGCGTCGAGATCTCGGCCGGCGACCTGCTCGATCTCGGCCGCGCGGTCGAGGAGGTCGCGACGTAGCCTGCCAGTGCGCCAGAAGGTGAGCTCGGCCACCCCCGCGAGGTTGACGGCCAGGACCTCGGGGTCGCCCGACTCCTCCGCGAGACGGAGGCCGGCGTCGGCGTACTCACTTCCGTGCTCGCGGTAGCCTCCCGCGCTCACCCGCCAGGCCAGCTGGCCTAGCAACTGCGCGCGTTCCGCGGGTGTTAGGCCGGGTTGGTCCAGGGCCAGGAGATAGAGGTTCTCGGCGATGCGGAACCCTTCGAGCGAGGCGCGAACGTCCGCGAGCTCGCCCAGCGCCCGAGCCTTGAGGGGGCCGGGCTCCACCGAGTCTATGACGGCCTGCAGAAGCCGCGTCGCCTGGTTTGGGTCACCGGCCGTGCGGCAGTGGATCGCCGCCTCGATGCGCCGGTGATTCAACGCCTGGACAGACCGAGGTGGCGTGAGGGAGACGGCTCGTACGGCGAGCTCCGCCGCTGCCTGCGCCGCCCCACGGGCGGCGGCGTGCGCCGCCGCGACATCGAGGGAGGCGGCGATCTCGTCTGCCGGCCCCGTTGCCGCGATCGCGAGGTGATGGGCTCGCTGTTCTAGCCCTAGGTCGAGCACGGCGAGGCGCCGGTGGAGCTGCCTGCGCCGCGGCGCCACCATGGCCGCGTAACAGGCCGAGGCGAGCAGCGGGTGCGTGAACTGGATGCGGTCGCCCTCGAGCCTCACCAGGCCGCGCGCACGCGCCCGCTCGATGTCGTCGAGCCCGCTCGGCGACAACTGCTCGAGGAGGGTTATCGTGGGTGCGGCCAGGGCGGCGACCGCGACGAGGCTCTGCAAGGTGCTCGGGGGCAGACGCTGCAGGCGGTCGGTGACGAAGCCGATGATGCTGGGCGGCAGGAGGATGGGGCCATCGGTCAGTTCGATCGTGCCCTCCACGAGTGCGCTAGCGAGCTGGAGCACCAGGAATGGGTTGCCGCCCGAAGCCTTGTGCAGCTGCACGAGCTGAGGCCGCGACAACTGCAGATCAAGGCGCTCCAGGAGCATGCGCCTTGTGTCGTCGAGGGGGAGGCTCGGGACGTCGACGACCTGGAGCTCGGGCAGAGCTGAGGCGACCTCAGGGGGAGCGTGGCTCGCGACTCCGCGCACAGTCACGAGGATGCCCACCGGGGTGGGTCCAAGGCGACGAGTCATGAAGGCGAGCATCTGCGCAGAGGCCCTATCCACCCACTGCAGGTCATCGACGGCGATCACCAACGGACGATCTCGCGCAAGCTCCCGGACCGCCGAAAGCACGGCGAGGCCGAGCACGCGTGCGTCCGGCGGGGAGACGCCGGGCTCCCGCAGCAAGAGCGCTGTCTCGAGAGCTCGGCGTTGAACCGCAGGGATGGCTCCCAGGGTCACCTCGAGCACGGGTGAGAACAGGTCGCCGACGGCAGTGAATGCCAGACTCGCCTCGGCCTGGGCCGCGCGCGCTGTGAGCACGACGCACCCGGCCTTCTCGGCCAAGTGAACCCCCTCGTCCCAGATGGAGGTCTTGCCGATGCCCGCCTCGCCCTGGAGACACAGCGAACGAGGACCGTCCGGCACCTTCTCGACGAAGTCCTCCAGCGCCTGCAGGTGGCTGCGCCTTCCGACGAATCCCGGACCCATGAGGCACGCTCCTACGGCGCCCCACCCGGCCGCCTGTCTCACCGTAGACCCGGTCCTCCGGCCCGGGCATCTCTGGCTTCTTCCTGGATCGCGCGATCCAGCCGTCCGGAGGGGCACCAGCCTGTCGGCTCGACGGAGGTGGGTGCCCGTCGCACCATGGGCACGGGATCAACGGCGAGGCGGCCGTGGACCTCGTCGTGATCTGGCGTTGCCCGGTCAAGTTGCCGCGGGGCAAGGCCCTGGGCGAAGCAGCCGTCGAGGGGAACGGGCTCCAGGGCGACCCCGGGCAGAGTTCCGCGACGCGGTTACGGGGCCGCAATCTCACGTCGAGGCGACGACCGGTGCTGCTCAGGGAGATGTACGGAGGGCGTGTCAAACTGGGCTAAAAGGGGCTACCCCCGGGGGGTGGGCGACCGGTGTCTGGCGGAGGGCGCCGGTGAGCCGCGGGGCCGGGCGCGGACCGCGCACTGCCTACTCCAGTGGTGCTCCCAGGTCGGTGAGGTCGAGCCCGGCCTCGGGGAGGGGGTCGACGTGCTCGATGATCCCGTCGAATCCGTTCGTCTGGCTGGCGAACGTGGCGAGGTTGTCGGGGGCGTAACCGCCTTCTTCGTAGTGCCGGACCGCGGAGTACGCGACCCGGACGGAGAGGGCGTGGTCGTTGGTGAGGCGTCGAAGCCCGTGGCTGAAGTCGCTTTCCTCGTCCTGCCAGGGGAGGCGCCCGCGGTTCGGTGCATGCAAGCAGTCGAGACCCCCCTCGTGGTGGGAATGCCTCGAGGCGGCGGAAATGGGGCACGTCGGGTCGCCGGGCGGCGAGGCTGCCTTCGCACATTGACCCGGAGACGGCTGCTGGCAGGACGGCTCCAGCCGATGACGTGAGCAACGTTCACGAGAACCCCAGGGGGTGTCTGGCTGGGAGGAGACGTCTCAGGTCGCGTCGGCACCGGGTGGCGTGGTGTCGGCTCGTGCGTCGGGTGCTTGGTCGCCGAGACCGGCTCGGCGGGCTTTGATGATGGCTTCACCGCGGTGGGCGTAGTGGAGCTTGTCGATGATCGTGGAGACGTTGTTGGCGACGGTCTTGGGGGAGAGGAAGAGCCGGGTGCCGATCTCGGCGTTGGTCAGGCCCGCGGCGACAGCGTCGAGGATCTCGCGTTCGCGGTCGGTGAGTTGGGGGAACGGGTCGGGCTTCTGCTGCGGTCGCGTGAACCAGGTCTGCATGCGGGCGGCGAGGGCGGCGCCGAAGACGGCTTGTCCTTGCGCGGCGGAGCGGATCGCGGCGACGATGTCAGGCCCGTCGGATCCTTTGAGCAGGTAGCCTGTCGCGCCCGAGGCGACAGCCTCGAAGATCATGGCGTCGTCGTCGTACATGGTCAGGACGAGCACGGCGGTCGACGGCGATCTGGCTCGTATCCGACGGGTCGCCTCGATGCCGTTGAGTTCCGACATCTGAAGGTCCATGAGGACGACGTCGGGGTGGGTCTCGACGCAGAGCCGGACGGCTTCCGCGCCGTCCGCGGCCTCGGCTACGACCTCGAGGTCGCGGTGGGCGCCGATGACGGCGCGCATCCCTTGGCGTACGAGCGGGTGGTCGTCGACGAGCACGACGGTGGTCATGTCACCTCCTGGGGTAGGTCGCCCTGATGTGGAACTCGGAGGGTCCAGAGCTCGCGAGGAAGGTACCGCCGAGTTCGAGGGCTCGTTCGCGCATGGCGGTGAGGCCGATCCCGGCCTGCCATGCCCCGTCGACGTGGCCGTCGTCATCCACGGTGAGCACGACCTCGGAACGGCTCGCGTCGACCGCGACCCAGCAGTGCTGAGCGGTGCTGTGACGTACGACGTTGGTGACCGCCTCGGAGGCGGACCGGTAGAGGGCTACCTCGACCGCAGCGGGAAGCGGCAGCTCCTCGTCGACCTCGAGGGTCACCTCGAGGCCCGGATCGCGGACCAGACTTGCCAGGTGCACCCGTAGCGCGCCCGCGAGACCGAGCTCGTCGAGCGCGGGCGGCCTCATCCCGTAGACGAGCCCCCGGAGGTCCGAGATGACCTCGGCCGAGGCTTCACGCGCGGTGGCAAGGTGCTCCAGTGCCTTGTCGGGGTCGGCCCCGAGGTGCGCCTCGACGGCATCGAGATTCAGACGCAGGCCGGTGAGCAGCGGGCCAAGACCGTCGTGAAGGTCTCGTCGGAGGCGGCGGCGTTCCTCCTCCCGCGCCTCGATCAGGGTTCGGCGGGACACCAGGGGGCCGACACGACGCCGGCGCGGGACCGGGTCTCCTGACCAGAGCTGATACCGCAGCACGGGGATGACGAGTGTCGAGACGAAGATGAGAGGTCCGAGTGGCCCGTAGGCGTTACTTATCATCCCGGAGACGGCGAGCGGGAAGAGGAGGAGCGAAGCAGCGATTCCCGCTGCTCGCCACTGCAGCTGCTGACGTTCGACGCCCGTGGACTGGAAGCACCGCACGATGACTCCGATTCCGGCGAGGATCCCCAGGAGGATGAGCAGAGGGATCAGCACCAGAGTCGCGTTGCCGATCGCAGTGACCCAGGTGCCATCGATCCACCGGTGGGCCGACAACCGGTGCCCGCCGTCCTCCAGGTCGTGGGTCACACTGTCGCCGAGGAACGTGCCGACCACGACGAGCGGGATGCCGTAGGCCAGGACGCGGTCGATCCAGTGCCCGAGGATGCTCGATGGTCGGCCAGTGGGGAACCGGACGTTGACGATCCCCACGAGGGCGGTCGGCACCCACTGCAGGGAGCCGAGAAAGACCCCCCACACGGCTGCTTGTCCACCGCGCCCGCCGTCGAGGAGGGCGAGTGACGGAAGACCGATCCCCACCAGGGCGATGTCTGCGGTGGCACCCAACCCGAGGATCCAGCCGAAAGGCAGGTCCGGCCGGCGTGCGATGAGCACAGCACCCACCACCCCGAAGCAGAGCACCTCCGACGCGGTCGTCAACGGGTCGTTGAGCAGCCGCCCCGCGGGGGAACCCACCCGGTCCACCCATACCGCTCCGGCGGCTGCCCCCACGGACAGCAGAAGCAGAGCCGCCGCGATCGTGCTCGCGTGGCGCGTTGTGAACGCCGGCACCGTGGTCTCGATGAGACGAGGATGCCCAAGGCTCGCCAAGAGCGCCATGGGATCCCGCAGTCTCGGGAACAGTTCCCGGCCACTCGTGATCGGTTGCTCTGGGAACAACCCGACCGGCAGGTCGACCGTGGAGACGCCCGATCCACTCCCCGAGAGGAACCCTCATGGGAATCGCCAAATGGGCCGCCGTCACGGTCACCGTCCTCATGGGCCTGGCCAACCTCGGCCTGATCGCCCAAGGCAACACCGGCCTGAAGATCCTCGGACTCGTCCTCGCCGTCGCGGCCGCCGTCGCGGCCGTCGGCTTCACCACCCAACAGTCGTGGGGCGCCAGCGCCGTCATCGGCGTCGGTGTGGTGAACCTGGCCGCCGCCATGATCGGCGCGATCGCGGGCCTCGACGGCTGGCCGTTGGGCATCGTCCTCTCCGGGCTCGCCATCGTTCTCGCCGCGGTCTCCAAGCCCGGGCCTGGCAGGGCGGTGACACCGTGAGCGCTGTCAAGGAGACAACCTCGGGCGCCACCCTGCACGACACCCGTAGTTTCTGGCGGATACTCCTGGCGATCGTGGTGCCCATCCCCTGGCTGGCCAAGGGCATCCAGTACGTCGTCCTGGAGCCTGAGTACAACCACACGGCCGACCAGATCTCCTATGACATGTCCCACCACGTCTATCGCTACCTGCAATGGCTCGACCTGGCCTTCGTCGTCCTGGTCATCCCGTCGATCCTGGCCATGGTTCTCGTCTCCCGACGCGGGGCCCCTCGCCTGGCCACCGCAGCGGCCGTCTTGATGGCCGGCGGGTTCCTCATGGTCCTCCCACTCAACATCGGCAGCGACCAGCTCGCATGGATCGCCGCCCAGAACGGCCGCTCCCCCGCAGTGATCGGTCCGTTCATCGACGACGCCGGCGGCGACCCACGCACGGGCCTCGGCGACCTGGGCTTCCTGGTCGCCATCGTCATCGGCTCCATCCTCATCGCCCTCGCACTCTGGAAGAGCCGAGCCGTCCCCGGCTGGGCCGCCGCCCTCGTCGGACTAGGCGGCGCCACCCACATCTTCATCAGCGGCCTCGGACACGTCGCCCACGGCACAGGCCTGCTCGTCCTCGCCCTCGGATGCGCCGCCGTCAGCCGAAGGCTCCTCACCATGAGCAACGACGACTTCGACCTACCCCCCGTCGGCTGATGCCTCCGAGCGCCGCCGACGCCGCGCGGCACCGGCGCGAAGCGTCGCAAACGAGATCGCGCCGACAGCCGGCGGATGGACGCAGGTTTGCCCGGGACCAAATGGCGACGACGTGGCCTACTGTGTTTGAGCCCAGGATCGGTGCTCGAAGATGGGAAGCCCATTGGGAGACGCATCTGAGGTGGTGCGCAGGCTCGTCCAGGTTGGTGGGCTGACGCGCTCGGACTTGGAATCGGCCTTGGCTGAGGCCGGCGTTCGCCTGAATGCCTCAGCCGAGACCCTGCTGGCGGACCCGTTGTTTGCGAGCGACGAAGCGGAGACGGCTACGACGGTCGAGATTGTCGAAGGCACGCTGGGACAGCTGGGAATGGCCAGTGGCGCCACGCTGCAGCAGATCATGGCTGTGGCGCGGGAGCAGAACCTCCTGCCCTGTGCTCCCTTCGTCGCTCCCTATCTTCGGCTCGCCATGCTGGACCAGCCGTCCGCCCCGGACTCCGTGATGTCCAGCGGGCGTCCACCGAGTGGCGCTGTGCATGTCGCTTCGGAGCGGTTGCGCCCCGAGTACGACTACCCAAGGGGCTTCTACCTGCGAGTGGTTGACGGGACGCTCTGGCTGCGCGGGTTCCATTGCAGTGACGACGCGCCTTGGTCAGCTAACGACCGGTTCGCCTTTCGCTGGACGGAACACCAGCCGACAGACAACCCGGTACAGGGAGCCGCCGACGAAGCCGAGCTGCGCCGATAGGCGGCGGTATGACGCGCCACTGCCAGCGTGCGTGCGGGCAGGGTCGCTCTCACTCGCGGGCGCGGGCGAGGTCGCTTCTACGGCGTCGATCGTTGCGCTCTCGCACTTTCTGTCGCACGAGCGGAATGACGCCGTCGTCACCGGCCGCATCTCCGAGTCGAACGAGGAAGCCGTCCTCGCCCCCGACCATGGGATAGAACCCACCCGACAGGCCGAGACCCCACATCGTGCCGGAGTCTCCGAACTGACCAAGGACCTGCAAGAACTTCTCGGCGTAGGGCGTCAGCAGATCCTCCTGGGACGGCCGCCAGAAGGCACGCCCCACCTCGAACAGGAAGTCCGGCGGGATCTTGCGGTCGACCACCACGGCCCGCCACGCCTCGGCTTTCGCCTCGGCGGACGGTACAGCGGCCCGCACTCGCACGGCGTTCATCCAGGCGTCGGGATCCGGGTCCTCGGTCAACAACTGCTCGAGGTCGGACTCGTCGAGCTGACCAAGCTCGGCGAGCCTGATGAGCCGTCGCCAGCGAAGGTCGGGTTCTGTCACGTGGGTGGAGAGTGCTTCGAGCTGTCCCGCGGTCGTGGCGCTGCGCGCGAGCCCACGAATCGCCGCCAGCCGACGGTCCGGCATGTCTGCCAGCGAGAGGCAGAGGTCGGCAACCTGGGACAACAACTCATCGCGGCCCGAGGGGCTGGACCACAGATCTGCCGTGTCAACGAGTAGGCCCAGTGAGGGCTCGATCACGGAGTCAGCGGTTTCGCGGGTCAGCACGCCCACCCCGCAGTCCACGAACTGCTGGGCCGTCAGCTCGCCGTCGTAGAGCAGGCCCCACGCCGTGGTCAGGGCGAGCGTGCGTCCGATGGCCGTCGGGAGCTCGCCGCCGCGAGAGAGCAAGAGCGCCATCGAAGTGGGGTCCGGACGCACAGTCGCGAAGGTCAGATCCTCGTCGTTCACCAGGATCAGGTCAGCTTCGGCACCGCCGTCGATGTCGGTTCGGGTGCCGGTGACTTCCACGGAAAGCGCCTCGACCAGCGTGAATCCTTCATCGCTGTCGGTATACGTCCCGATCCGCAGGCGGTGCGGCAGTGGTGCCCGGCCGGCCGGCGGCGTCGCGACCAAGGCAAGACCGTGGTCCTGGCGTTCGAGCGTGAGACGGTCCGTGCCCGATGTCTCGAGCCAGCCCTTGACCCACCCGGAGAGGTCGCGACCACTGGCCGAGGAGACCTCCCCGATCAGGTCTTCAAGCGTCGTGTTCGCCCAAGCGTGGTTGCGGAAGTAGCTCCTCAACGCTGTGACGAACGTGTCCTCGCCGACGAACGCGACGAGTTGTCTGAGCACCGCCGCACCCTTGGGGTAGGTGATGGCGTCGAACGTGGCCGCAGCGGTTGCGACGTCGGCGATCTTCTGGCGAATCGGGTGCGTGGTCGGAGCGCAGTCCGCGGCGTACGCCCACGGCCAGTCTGTGGCGAGAATTCCCGCCCGCGCGTTGGTGAACTCGGTGCACGCTTCGCCGGCCCATCCGCAGGCCCACTCAGCGAAGGCCTCGTTGAGCCAGAGGTCGTCCCACCAGCGCATGGTGACCATGTCGCCGAACCACATGTGCGCCATCTCGTGCAGCAACACAAGGGCTCGCTCCTCGCGCTCGGCGTACGAGGGCGGATCGCGATAGATGAAACGGTCACTCCAGGTGACGCAGCCGTAGTTCTCCATCGCACCTCCGAATTCGGGCGCGAAGACCTGGTCGTAGCGCGATTGAGGGAACGGCAGCGCGAACCGCTCGCCGTAGAACGCCAGTCCCCTCGCGGTGAGATCGAAGAGCTCGTCGGCGTCGCGCTCCAGCATCGGCGCCAGGGAGCGCCGCGCGAAAAGGCCGAGGTCGTAGCCATTGCGCGTGCTGCGCAGCTCGACGAACGGTCCGGCGTTGACTACCGGGACGTACGTCGACAGCGGTGGCGTATCGCCATATGCCCACGTGCTCACTCCGTCGTGCGTGCTGATCGACGCGTGGCCGGTGTTGCTCGTGACCAACCACCGCTCAGGCACCAGCACGGTGATGCCGAAGACCGCCTTGAGATCGGGTTGGTCGAAGCAGGCGAAGACCACTCGGGCGTCATCTGGCTCGAAACTCGTCCAGACGTAGACCTCGCCGTCGCTGGGGTCCACTGAACGTTGCACGCCCTGACCGTCGCCGGTACGGCGCTGCACCGAGCGCACGACCAGCACGTTGTCAGGCTCGAGGTCCGGGAGCTCGATGCGCCCGCGCAACGGGGAGCCGCTCGCCAACGGGTTGCCGTTCAGCACCGCCTCCTCCACCTCGCCAAGGCAGTCGACGAACGTCGTCGTCCCGGGCGCGGTGGCCGAGAATGTGATCCGGGAGCTGGTGCGGAGTTCGTCGCCGGACGCCAGTCCCGTCATGTCGAGCTCGAGGTCGTAACGCTGGACCTCGATGAGCGCAGCACGGTCACGCGCTTCATCCTGAGTCAGGCTCCGAACATCGTTCATGCTCGGCACGCTATCCCTTCATTCGGCTTTGACACCGAGGATCGGATGCGCGTTCAGACCGGGGCTCTAGCGGCGGATTGACTCGCCTCGGGGGCTCAAGATCCCGGCGATGTGCACTACCTCGACGGCACGTTTCGAGCGGCTCGGAGTTCGGCTTCTCGGCGAGCCGTTCGCTGGTCGGCGTGTCCGCGCACCGGCGCCATGGCCCGTGTGACGAGAAGCCGCGGTCCGCGCACGCCGCCAGCGCGGCCCCAGGACCCGAACACGGAGTTCAGCCATTGCCTGCCAGGTCGTCTGCCCGGGCGCGCACGCGTTATGGGGCAACCCGGCGGCTGGGAGACGAGTCCGGTGTCGTGTTCGTCGCGCCCCGGGCGTGAGCCCGCGTGCTGGCCACGACTCCCCGATATACGCGGGCAGGGCACCGGCGGCGCAGACCGTGTGGATGGACGGGCGTCACCGAGACCGCGTCCGGGCGACCAGGGAGTTGGGGGGAACGAGGTCGAGCCCGTCGGGGTTGTCGAGGTAACCGGGTCGGTGGCCTGCCACGCCGGTGTGGCCGTACTGCCAGACGATCCGGTTCGTCCGAGGGTCGACCACGATCACTCGATCGTTGTAGTCGTCGTTGCACACGATGTCGCCGTTGGGGAGTGGCAGGGCCAGCGAAGGGTGGTTCAGGTGGTGGGGACCCTGCGGGGCGTAGCGCCAGAGAAGCTGTCCCCGCCGATTGAACATCACGATCTGGCCGGGGCTGCTGTAGTCCACTGAGAGGTACCGGTCGGGGCCGACCTGGTTGCTGTCGGACGCGTAGAGGACCCCCGGAACGTGAGTGGACCAGAAGACGTGACCGTGCAGGTCGATCTCGTCGACCCAGTCGCCACGGATCTCGGTGACCAGGAACCGGCCGTGGCCGATGGGGAAGGCGCCGTTCGGCGCGCCGTAGTGTCGCGGGGGGTCGTGGTAGCCCAAGCCCGGCGATCCCCAGCTGCGAGCCGGTCGGTGGGCGCGCGGGTCGATCACCAACAACCGCTGATTCTTGATGTCGGCGGTGACGATCCGTCTGTCCGGGAGCATGACCGCGTCGTCGGGGTTCCACAGTCGGTTCGGCCCTGAGCCGGGGACCCCCGGTCTGCCGTACGTGTAGACGATGCGGTGGCGCGCCAGGTCGACAACCCGGATGACGAAGTCGTCCTCCTCGGTGGCGACGATGTGCTGCCCGTCCGCACTGAAGAAGGCGTCATCGGGGATCTTGAACGTCTGAGCGTGCCTCAGGTCCCCCGGCCGTGGGAACTGCCATCTGATCCGTCCGTGGGGATCGACGATCAACAGGCGATTGTTCAGCTTGTCCGCGATCAGCAGGTCCCCCGGCAACGCCTGGGCGTTCGAGCCCGGTGCCAGGTGCCCATCCCTCCGCGGTGACAGTGGTGCCTGCCATGGGCGCGGGGCGGCGGACCGTGACCCGCCGGCCCGCGGACTCCAGGACGATCCGGACCGGTGCGGCATCAGAGCGCCCGGCTGCGGGGAAGTGGCTTGCGAGCACCCGCCCAGGGCCCAGGCAGCGATCATCACCAGCGTGGCGGTGCCCAGAGGAGCAGGTGTGGCCGAGAGGCGGCGCCGACCGCTGCCCGTCCCGACGCCGCGGTCGGATGTCCAGCGTCGGCACCACGAGCGGAGGTGGGCGAGGAACGAGGTCAGAGCGAATGGCCGCGGCATGTCTCGGCGATGCTACCCAGGACCCGGAGGGGGACGGAGAGCCGCGTCGCAGCCGGAGAGAACGCCGGGCCATCGGCCCTCACCGCCGGGTGCGGCTGGGGCAATCGGCAGCCTCTCCCCACGGCTATGACTGTTCAATGTCGGCCCGGGTGACCGCCGCGGACCCATCGGGGACATGGCGCTGCAAGGTCGCCGTGCTTGGAACAGGGGTTGTGAACAGGCTGTCGGAGGAGCACGTGATCGCGGTGTCTGGACGCGCCCACTCTGGGCGAAAGGGGCGTGGTTGAGGCGCGCCGGGTTGGGTGAGCGCGAGGGTCAGCGGGCGCGGCGGCGGAGGCGGTCGATCTCCATGATCACGACCGAGCGGGGCTCGAGGCGGAGCCAGCCGCGGGAGGCGAAGTCGGCGAGGGCCTTGTTGACCGTCTCGCGGGAGGCGCCGACCAGCTGGGCGAGCTCCTCCTGGGTGAGGTCGTGGTGGACGTGGACGCCGTCGTCGGCGGTGCGGCCGAAGCGGTCGGCGAGGTCGAGCAGGGCCTTGGCCACCCGGCCCGGTACGTCGGAGAACACCAGGTCGGCGTTGACGTCGTTGGCCTTGCGGAGCCGGCCGGCGATCTGGGCGAGGAGGCCGCGGGCGACCTGGGGGCGGCCGTCGAGCCACTTGAGGAGGTCCTCGTGGGACAGCGAGAGGAACGACGAGTCCGTCACCGCGGTCACGGTCGCCGAGCGCGGGCCGGGGTCGAACAGCGACAGCTCACCGAACATCTGCGCGGGACCGAGGATCGCGAGGAGGTTCTCGCGGCCGTCGCTGGAGGTGCGGCCGAGCTTCACCTTGCCGTCCATCACGATGTAGAGCCGGTCGCCCGCGTCGCCCTCGTGGAAGAGGACGTCGCCGCGGCGCAGCTTGGTCTCGCTCATCGACTGGCGCAGGGCCGTGGCTGCCTCGTCATCGAGCGCGCTGAACAGCGGTGTCTGACGCAGTACGTCGTTGTCCACGACCACCCTCCATGCCCTCGTGTGCACGCCGTACGTCGGTCGTCGCAGCCGGTGGGCACGCCGATCCTATCGAGTGGCCCAGGTCACACCAGCACACGCCCACGACTTCGACACGCGGAACCGCCCTGGGCGGGCCACCGTAGGCTGTCCGGCGTGCCAGCCGTCTCCGCCCCCGAGACCCGCACCGGTCTGGTCCGGCGAGCGCGCAGGATCAACCGGGTGCTCGCGGAGACCTACCCGGACGCCCGCATCGAGCTCGACTTCGACGACCCGTTCCAGCTGCTGGTCGTGACCGTCCTGAGCGCCCAGACCACCGACCGCCGCGTCAACGCCGTGCGGCCCACGCTCTTCGCCGCCTACCCCGACGCCCGCGCCATGGCCGCCGCCCCGCGCGAGCACCTCGAGCAGATCGTCGGCCCGCTCGGCTTCTTCCGCGCCAAGACCGACTCACTGCTCAAGCTGAGCGCAGCCCTCGTCGAGCGGTACGACGGCCAGGTGCCGCCCCGACTCGATGACCTGGTGGCGCTGCCCGGGGTCGGTCGCAAGACCGCCAACGTCGTCCTCGGCAACGCCTTCGGCGTCCCCGGCATCACCGTCGACACCCACTTCGGCCGGCTGGCGCGCCGCTTCGGCTGGACCGACGAGACCGACCCGGTGAAGGTCGAGCACGCCGTCGGCGCGCTCTTCCCGCGCAAGGACTGGGTGCTGCTCTGCCACCACCTGATCTGGCACGGCCGGCGGATGTGCCACGCCAAGAAGCCCGCGTGCGGCGTCTGCCCGCTCGCCCGCATGTGCCCGTCGTACGGCGAGGGGCCGGTCGACCCGGGCGTCGCCGCGAAGCTGGTGAAGACCGAGGGCCCGGCATGAGGCGGGGCACGTGGGCGGCCGTGCCTGGCGGTCGCGATGGCGGCGCTGACCGCCTGCTCGGGGCACCCCCGGACCAGCTACCAGGGCGACCAGACGCTGACGGTCCCGGCACCCGACCTGGTGGCCATCAAGAAGCACAGCGACATCCCCAACTGCCCTCAGACGCCGGCCGGGTCCGTCGACGGCGGGATGCCGGCCGTCACCGTGCCCTGCCTGGGCGGTGGGCGCCCGGTCGACGTGGCGGGTCTCCGCGGCCCGATGATCGTGAACTTCTGGGCGTCCTGGTGCGGGGCGTGCCGCGACGAGATGCCCGCGCTCGCGGCGTACGCGAAGAGCCAGTCGGCGGTGAAGGTCCTCGGCGTCGACTTCCTGGACCCGCAGGCCGCCGCCGCCCTCGCCCTGGCCAAGCGGAGCGGGGTCGCCTACCCCCTGGTGGCCGACCCCAAGGGGGCGCTCGACCGGGCCAGCCCGCTGCCGCACATCTCGGCGATGCCGATGACCGTCTTCCTCGGCGCCGACGGGAAGATCGCGCACGTCGAGGCCAAGGCCTACACCAGCCGGCAGGACGTCGCCGCGGCCGCGCAGCGGTACCTCGGGGGCGGCGGGTGATCCCCGACTGGCTGGAGCCCGTCGCCGAGGCTGCCCGCACGATCTCGGCCGACGACCTCGACGAAGTTCGTCGCGCCGGAGGACTCCGACGCGCGGCGGGGCGCGGTGCTGATGCTGTTCGGCTCCCAGCAGGACCTCCTGCTCACCGAGCGGGCCCACGACATGCGCTCGCACCCGGGCCAGGTGTCGTTCCCCGGCGGGGCGATCGACCCGGGGGAGACCCCGCGCGAGGCGGCGCTGCGCGAGGCCTACGAGGAGACCGGGCTGCTGCCCGACGGCGTCGAGGTGTTCGCCGAATTGCCCGAGCTGTGGCTGCCGCCGAGCAACTTCGCGGTGACGCCGGTGCTCGGGTGGTGGGAGCGGGAGAGCCCGGTCGGCGTCGTCGACCCGGCCGAGGTGCACGCCGTCTACCGCGTCCCCCTGGCCGACCTGCTCGACCCCGAGCACCGCGTCTCGGTGCGCCACCCCAGCGGCTGGGTCGGCCCCGGGTTCCTGGTGGGGCCCGACCACGACCTCGTCCTGTGGGGCTTCACCGCCGGGATCATCTCCCGGCTCCTCGACTTCCTCGGCTGGACGCGCGGCTGGGACGAGCGCCGGGTCCGTGATCTGCCCTCCCACATGCTGCAAGGTGGACCCCGTCCGGCGGCGCCCCCGCCCGCCGTACCGGAGGAGACGACGTGAACGCGCTCGACTGGGTGCTGATCCTCGTCGTCCTGCTCTACGCCATCTCCGGCTACTGGCAGGGCTTCATCACCGGGGCGTTCGCGACCGTCGGGCTGCTGATCGGCGGCCTGATCGGCGTCTGGCTGGCGCCCGCCGCCCTCGGCAACGCCACGCCGTCGATCCTGGTGTCGCTGGCCGCCGTGTTCATCGTCATCCTGTGCGCCTCCCTGGGTCAGGCGCTCTTCCAGGTCGTCGGGGCCCGCATCCGGGCACGCATCACCTGGCAGCCGGTGCGGGCCCTCGACGCCGCCGGCGGAGCGGCGCTCAGCGCGGTCGCCGCGCTCCTGGTCGCCTGGGCCCTCGGCTTCGCCCTCTCCGGCTCGGGCCTGCACGGCATCACGCCCCTGGTCCGCAACTCCAAGGTGCTGGCCGAGGTCAACAACCTGCTCCCCGACTCCGCGGGCTCGCGGCTCTCGGCGTTCAACGACGTCGTCGGTACGACGTTCTTCCCGCGCTACCTCGAACCGTTCGCGCCCGAGCGGATCGTCGCCGTCCCGCCTGGCCCGCACCGGATGCTGACCGACCCCGACGTCACCCGTGCCCAGGGCAGCGTCGTGAAGGTGCGGAGCACCAACAAGTGCGACCAGGGGATCGAGGGCTCCGGCTTCGTCTACGCCCCCGACCGGGTCCTCACCAACGCCCACGTCGTGGCCGGTGTCACCGACCCGGTCGTCGACGTCGGCGGCACGTCCGAGACGGGCAAGGTCGTCTACTACGACCCGCGCACCGACGTCGCCGTGATCGCGGTGCCGACTGGCGACGATCCGATCCCCTGCGGATCACGAGTCCCGCCGCCGCCGGCGACGGCGTCGCGATCCTCGGCTACCCGCAGAACGGCCCCTACGACATCGAGGTCGGTAGGGTCCGGGCCGACCAGCGGCTTCGCTCACCCGACATCTACGGGAACGGCACCGTGATCCGCGACGTACTGTCGCTGCGCGCTCTGATCCGTCCCGGCAACTCCGGCGGACCGGTGGTCGACTCCTCCGGCCACGTGGTCGGCGTCGTGTTCGCGGCGTCGGTGACCAGCAGCGACACCGGCTACGCCCTGTCGGCGCAGCAGGTCGGCGAGGCGGCCGCCCGCGGCCGGATCAGCTCGAGGGCGGTGTCGACGCAGGGCTGCGCGGCGTGATCTGCGCGGTGCCGGAGCCGGCCGGTCGGGGCCCGGTGAGCATCTGCTTGGCCTGCTCGGCCTGCTCGATCGCGCGCTGAGGCGCGCGGACCTTCTGGATCTTCTTGTAGCCCACGAACGCCAGGATCGCGGTGACCACCAGGTAGAAGGCGAAGACGATGGTGAACGCCCACATCAGCGGCAGGCCCTCGCCGTTCCAGTTGATGAAGTAGGCGATCGCGACCGACAGCATGATCAGCGCCATCACCAGGAAGAAGACCGCGGCAGCGAAGAGAGCGATGCCGGCGCCGCCGGCCTGGGCGCTCAGCTTGAGCTCGGACTTGGCCAGCTTGATCTCGTTGGAGATCAGGCTGGAGATGTCGCGGCTGGCGTCCGAGACGAGCCGACCGATCGTGGGATCGGTGTCGTGCACGGGTTCTGTCGCCATCTGTCCTCGGGCTCCCTGTGGGCGGTTGTCCGAGCCGACCCTACAACGACCGTCGGGCACCCCCGACCGCCCGGTCCCGACGGCGATAGCCTCTGTGCGGAGGCCGGAGCACGGTCCCGGCAGGCTGATCCGTCGTGGAGGAGGACCGTGTCCGTCGTACGCCGGATCCTGCCGTCGCCCGAGCCGGGTGAGGTCGGTTTCGTCAGTGACCTCCTCCGCAGTGAAGTCACCGGCGGACTCCTCGCGCTCGCCGCGGCCGTGGTGGCGGTGGTCTGGGCCAACTCGCCGTGGGAGGCCTCCTACCAGTCGTTCGTGTCCTTCCAGCTCGGCCCGCTCGACCTCGAGCACTGGGGAGCCGACGGGGCGCTGACCCTGTTCTTCTTCGTGGCCGGGCTCGAGCTCAAGCGGGAGTTCGTCGTCGGGTCGCTACGGCGGCCGGCCGACGCCGCGGTGCCCGTGGCCGCGGCGCTGTGCGGGGTCGCCGTACCGGCCCTGCTGTTCCTCGCGGTCAACCTGGTCGCGCCGTCGGGCGAGCCCGGGGGCTGGGCGATCCCGGCCGCGACCGACATCGCGTTCGCTCTGGCCGTGCTGGCCGTCGTCGGGTCGCACCTGCCGCCGGCGCTCCGCGCGTTCCTGCTGACCCTCGCGGTCGTCGACGACCTGGTGGTGATCGCGATCATCGCGCTGGTCTTCACCGACGAGGTGCACGCGGTCGACCTGCTCGTCGCGCTCGCACTGGCCGGGGTGTGGGCGCTGCTGCAGCACCTGCGGCTCCGGCCGTGGCCGGTCTATCTGGTGATCGCGGTCGTGGGCTGGTGGTTCATGCACGAGAGCGGCGTGCACGCCACCATCGACGGCGTCATCCTCGGTCTCCTGACGCCGCGTACGGCGCGACCCCGGCGAGGAGCACTCACCCGCGGAGGCCATGGAGCACACGCTGGCGCCGATCTCCTCGACGGTGGCCGTGCCGTTCTTCGCCCTCGTCTCGGCCGGGGTCTCGCTGTCCGGCGGCTTCTCCCTGCTCAGCGACCCGATCGTGATCGGCGTACTGGTCGGCCTCGGTGCTCGGCAAGCCCCTGGGCGTGCTCGCCGGCACCTTCCTGGTCACCCGGCTCACCCATGCCGAGCTCAACGAGGACATCACCTGGGCCCAGTTGGTCGGCGTCGCCGTCCTGGCCGGGATCGGGTTCACCGTCTCGCTGCTGGTCGCAGAGCTGTCCTTCACCGGTGCCCAGGCCGAGGCCGCCAAGGCCGGCGTCCTCGCGGCTTCGGTCATCGCCGCCCTGGCCGGCGCCGGCATCCTCCGCCGCCCCGGCCGAGCTCGCCCCTGAGAGCGGGCTCCGTGGTTTCGAGACGGGCCTAGCGGCCCTCCTCAACCGACGGAGCGCGCGGGCCCGCCTCCTCAGACCGTCGGAGCGGTGCGGGCGAGCCTCCTCAATCGACGGAGCGGTGCGAGCGCGCGTCCTCAACCGACCGGGGTCGCTGGTCGAGGAGGGCGTTCGACGCCCGTCTCGAAACCAAGGTCAGCATCGTACGGCGTGACGCGAGTGCCAGGTCGGCGTCAGTCCTCGTCGCCGCCCTTGGCGAGGCCGGACTGGATGGAGTCCATCACCGTGGAGTCGGCCAACGTCGTCACGTCGCCGACGTCACGCTTCTCGGCGATGTCGCGGAGCAGGCGCCGCATGATCTTGCCCGACCGGGTCTTGGGCAGCTCGGCGACCACCAGTATCGACTTCGGCTTCGCGATCGGGCCGATCTCCTTCGACACGTGGTTGCGCAGCTCGGCGACGATCCCCTCGTCGACCTTGCCGTCGACCAGCGCCGACTCGCGCAGGATCACGAAGGCGTTGACGGCCTGGCCGGTGTCGGGGTCGTTGGCGCCGACCACGGCGGCCTCGGCGACCTTGGGGTGGGACACCAGGGCCGACTCGATCTCGGTCGTCGAGAGGCGGTGGCCCGACACGTTCATCACGTCGTCGACCCGGCCGAGCAGCCAGATGTCGCCGTCCTCGTCGAGCTTGGCGCCGTCGCCGGCGAAGTACATGCCGGGGAAGCGCTTCCAGTAGGTGTCCTCGTAACGCTGGTCGTCGCCCCAGATCGTGCGCAGCATGGCCGGCCACGGCTCGGTGAGCACGAGGTAGCCACCCGAGCCCGGGTTGACCGCGTGACCCTCGTCGTCCACGACGAGCGCGGAGACGCCGGGCAGGGCCTTCATCGCCGAGCCGGGCTTGCCGTGCGTGACGCCCGGCAACGGGCTGATCATGTGCATCCCGGTCTCGGTCTGCCACCAGGTGTCGACCACCGGCGCCCGGTTGGCGCCGATGTGCTCGCGGTACCACATGTAGGCCTCGGGGTTGATCGGCTCACCGACCGAGCCGATGATCCGCAGCGTCGACAGGTCGTACTTCTCCGGGATGTCGGCCCCCCACTTCATGAAGGTGCGGATGACTGTCGGCGCGCAGTAGAGCAGCGTGACCTTGTAGTCGGCGATGATCTCCCACCAGCGGCCCTTGTGAGGGGTGTCCGGCGTCCCTTCGTACATCACCGAGGTCGCGCCGTTGGCCAGCGGCCCGTAGACGATGTAGCTGTGCCCGGTCACCCAGCCGATGTCGGCCGCGGTCCAGAAGATGTCGTCGTCCTTGAGGTCGAAGACCGCCCAGTGCGTCCAGGCACAGCCGACCAGGTAACCCGCGGTGGTGTGCAGGATCCCCTTCGGCTTGCCGGTGGTGCCCGAGGTGTACATGACGTAGAGCGGGTGCTCGGAGTCGAAGGCCTCGGGGGCGTGCTCCTTCGAGGCGCCGTCGACGGCGTCGTGCCACCAGAGGTCGCGACCCTCGGTCCACTCCACGTCCTGACCCGTCCGGCGTACGACGAGCACGTTGCGGACGTCGGGGCACTGCTCGAGCGCCTCGTCGACCGCCGGCTTCAACGCGGCCGGCGCCCCGCGGCGGTAGCCGCCGTCGGCGGTGATCACGACCCGGGCGTCGCAGTCCTGGATCCGGTCGCGCAACGCCGTCGACGAGAACCCCCCGAAGACGACGGTGTGCGGCGCCCCGATGCGTGCGCACGCCAACATCGCGACGACGGTCTCGGGGATCATGGGCATGTAGATCGCGACCCGGTCGCCGGACCTGACGCCGAGGTCGACCAGCGTGTTGGCCGCCTGGCAGACCATGTCCTTGAGCTCGGCGTAGGTGATGTCGCGGGTGTCGTCCTCGGGCTCGCCGACCCAGTGGTAGGCGACGCGGTCGCCGTTCCCGGCCTCGACGTGGCGGTCGACGCAGTTGTACGCCGCGTTGAGCTTGCCGCCGACGTACCACTTCGCGAACGGTGCCTTCTCCCAGTCGAGCACCTGGTCCCACCTCGTGTCCCAGGTGAGGCGCTCGGCCGCCTCGGCCCAGAAGCCGAGCCGGTCCTCGTCCGCCTTCGCGTAGGCGGCGTCGGTGACGTTGGCGTGGGCGGCGAGGTCGGCAGGGGGGTCGAACCGACGGTTCTCGTGCATGAGGTTGGACAGGGTTTCTTGGCTCACGGCGCTGGGTCTCCTCTCGGGCGGCGAGCCCGCGCACCCGGGCTGCCGCCCCACCCTAGGAGCGGATGGTTGCCTCCATGTTGGTCCAGCCGGGCCTGGTGCGCGACCCCGCTGCCTGCTGGTGGAGCCTGGACGTGCCTACTCGCGAGGTCCGACCGGGAAGACCTGACGACCCCAGGTGAACGCCGTGACGCCGGCGAACGACGTATACCAGGCGACGATCGCGGTTGCCAGGCCGAACCAGCCACCCAGCTTGATCCAGCCGGAGGACTCCTTGTCGAACCAGCCGATCGCCAAGATGACGAACGTGATGGTCAGCAGCACGAACACGGCCAGCACGGCCATGTTCACCTTCATCGCCGCCACCGTCATGTAGGCGGTGAAGATCGCCCAGGCGAGCAGGTAGGCCCCGACTGCCTTGTAGCCCTCGGGTCCTAGGCCCCCCAGGTCCCTCTCGGCGAGCCACCAGAACGAGATCCAGAACGCGCCGTAGGAGCAGAACGCCGTCGCGCCGAAGGTGTTGCCCTTGGCGAACTCCCACACGCCGGCCGTGAACTGGCCGATTCCACCGTAGGCGAGGGCCAGACCCAGCGCCCCGCCCACCAGCGCCTGCGGGACGATGTTGGTGTTCACGATGCTCAGCACGAACGTCGTGAGGGCGAAACCGGCCAGGCCCAGCGGGCCCGGGTCGGCGATGTGCGCCCCGGGCACGCGGGCTGCGGGTGCGGTCGGTGTTTCGGACATGAGGACTCCTGTCTCTGTCGTTGGACAGCCCGGACGGTAGGCAGGCCGAGATCGAAGTGACAGGGGTCACACCTTGTGGTGCGCCCAACGGGCGCCGGTCGGCGGTGTGCGGGGCAAGGCGGCGCGACGAGCGGTGGCGCTGACGCGACGAGCGGTCAGCTGCTGTTCCGCGCTGCCATCGGGTGGTAGCTACCCCGGTCGACCTCGACGGCCTCGGGCAGGTGCAGCCGCACCATCGCCCGGCCCACGTGCAGAGGGCGATGCGCACGGTCCGCCACCGAGACGCCGACCATGAGGGTGAAGGCCAGGGGCACGGTGAGCAGGGCCGGCTGCGCGAGCAGCGCGCCCGGCCATCCCGGCGGGCTCGCGCCGAGCATCACGGCCAGCACGGCGGTCCCCGAGGAGACCCCGCCGCCGACAAGTCCCGCGATCGCGCCACGCGCGGTCAGGCCACGCCACCAGATTCCGAGCAGCAGCAGGGGACAGAACGTCGACGCGGCCACCGCGAACGCCAGCTCCACGGCGTGCGCGACCGGAAGCCCCTGCGAGCCCAGGGTCAGCAGGAGGGTGCCGGCGACGGCTATGGCGCTGCCGATCCGGAAGCCGGTCACGCCGCCGTAGCGGCGGCCGAGGAGGTCCTGCGAGAGCACGCCACTGATCGAGACAACCAGACCCGACGAGGTCGACAAGAAGGCAGCGAACGCGCCGGCCCCGAGGAGGGCGGTGAGCAGTGTGGCAGCGCTGCCGGGCAACACCCGGTCGGGCAGCGTCAGCACGACCGAGTCGGTGTGCCCCGACGCGACCAGGTCCGAGGCGTAGACGCGGCCCAGCACGCCGTACGCCGTCGGGAGCAGGTAGAAGACGCTGAGCATGACCAGCACCACCAGGGTGGTCCGCCGCGCCGCCCGGCCGTCGTGGTTGGTGTAGAAGCGGACGACGACATGGGGCAGCCCCATCGTGCCCAGGAAGGTGGCGAGGATCAGCGAGTACGTCAGGTACGCCGCGTGCGGGCCGGCCAGCGGCTCCACCCAGTCTCTGGCGTGCAGGTGGTGGGTCGAGCCGCCGTGGTGGCGCCAGGCGAGCCAGAGGAGGACCAGGGGGACCAGCAGCGCACACAGCTTGAGCCAGTACTGGAACGCCTGCACGAGCGTGATGCTGCGCATGCCGCCGGCGGCGACGTTGACCAGCACCACCAGGGCCACGACCACGGCGCCGACCCACGTGGGAGCACCCGTCAGGGCGGCGAGGGTCAGGCCCGCGCCCTCCAGCTGGGGAACCAGGTAGAGCCCGCAGATCAGGCAGACCAGCCAGCTCGCGATCTGGCGGGCGCGCACTGACTCGACCCGGAACTCGGCGAAGTCGGGCAGCGTGTAGGCGCCTGACCGGCGCAGGGGCGCGGCGACGAAGACCAGCAGCAGGAGGTAGCCGGCCGTCCAGCCGATCGGGTACCAGAGCATGTCGACCCCGCGGGCGAGGACGAGGCCCGCGACGCCGAGGAACGACGCGGCCGAGAGGTACTCCCCACCGATCGCGGAGGCATTGAGGAACGGGCCGACGCGGCGGGAGGCGACGAAGAAGTCGCTCGTCGTGCGCGAGATCCGGAGCCCGAAGGCGCCGACTGCCAGGGTCGAGAGCACCACGAGCCAGACCGCGAGCAGGGCAGTCGCCTCTCTCACGGTTCGCCCGGCCGTTCGACGAGATCCTCGAAAGCCGCCTCGTTGCGCTCCGCGCGGCGGACGTACCACCAGGCCAGTGCGAGCAGCCACGGGTACACCCCGATCCCGAGCACGAGCCAGGGCAGCGGGGCGCCGAGGACGTGGACGTGCCCGAGGGGCAGCCAGCGGAGTGCGATCGGCAGGACACCGAGTGTGAGTGCCAGGGCGAGCACCACGTAGCCGGCCAGGCGGAGCTGGGCGCGCATCAGGCTGTCGACGTAGACCTCCCCGAGCCGGGTCAAAGCGTCGATCTCGGAGGCGTTAGAACGCCGCGGGCCCGGCTTTGCGCGGGTGGTGCGGGGGCTGGTGATCCGGACCCGCTGCACCGGCTCGCCGCTCACGGCGCGCCGTCGCGGTGTCGCCGCAGCAGCGTCCGAACGTCGGGCAGGTGGCGACGGCTGACCGGCAGCTCGACCCCGTGGACGACCACGGCCGGCTTGCTCGGACCGAGCCGTACCTCCTCGACGTGGGCCAGCGCGACCAGGATGCTCCGGTGGATCCGCACGAAGCCTGCGTCGCGCCAGCGCTGCTCGAGGGCGCTCAGCGGCATCCGTACGAGCGGGTCGCCCGCAGCCGTGTGCAAGCGGACGTAGTCGCCCTGCGCCGAGGCGTAGCGGACCTCGGAACGGCGCACGAAACGGGTCACTCCGGCCAGCTCGACGGGCAGCTGCTCGTCGCGTTCGGCCGCCCCGGCCTCGTCGGTGACGCGACGGATCGCCTCGCGCAGTCGATCCTCCCGGACCGGCTTGAGGAGGTAGTCGGCTGCCTGCAGGTCGAAGGCTTCGACGGCGTGATGCTGGTGAGCGGTGACGAAGACGACCGCGGGTCTCGACCGGAACTGCTGCAGCACCGAGGCCAGCTCGAGGCCGCTCAGGCCGGGCATCGCGACGTCGAGGAGGACCAGGTCCACGCGCTCGCTGCGGAGGACCCTCAGGGCGTCCGCGGAGGACCTGGAGGTCAGGACGTCTCCGATGCGCTCGTCGCGGCCCAGGAGAAAGGCGAGCTCGTCGAGCGCCGGTGCTTCGTCGTCGACGGCGAGCACCCGCAGACCCCCGCGCTCGTTCACCCACGCACCCCGGCGGCGTACTTGGGCACCCGGACCGTGACCTTGGTGCCGGCTCCGGGTGCGGTCTCGACCACCAACCCGTACTCGTCCCCGAACGCCAAGCGGAGCCGCTCGTCGACGTTGCCGAGACCGATGGAGTCCATCGACTCGTCGCCGGCCAGCGCGCGCCGTACCCGCTCGGGATCCTCGCCGACGCCGTCGTCCTCGACCGTGATCACCGCCTCGTAGTCGTTGTCCTCGGCCAGGATCGTGATCATGCCGGGTCCGTCCTTCGCGGCCAACCCGTGCCGGACCGCGTTCTCGACCAGGGGTTGCAGCGACAGCACGGGGATGCTGACCCCGAGCACCTCGGGGGCGATCCGCAGCATCACCGCGAGCCGGTCCCCGAACCGGGCCTGCTCGAGCACGAGATAGCGCTCGATCGAGCGGAGCTCATCCTCCAGTGTCGTGTAGGTACCGGCGCGCTGGAAGGAGTGCCGGGTGAAGTCGGCGAACTCCAGGATGAGCTCGCGCGCCCGGTCGGGATCGGTGCGGACGAACGACGCGATCGTGTTCAGTGCGTTGTAGACGAAGTGGGGCGATATCTGCGCGCGCAGGGCGCGGACCTCCGCCTCCATCCGCGACGTCCGCGCGGTGTCGAGCTCGGCGAGCTCCAGCTGGCCGGACACCCAGCGCGCGAGCTCGACGGTGGCCCGCACAAGGCCGGCCGAAGCCGTGGGGGTGAACGCCATCAGAGTCCCGACCACCGCGTCCTCCACGGTCAGCGGCGCCACGATCGCGTGACGCAGTGGACACCCCGGCTCGCCGCAGGCGAAGTCGCGGTGGTCACGCACTGCCGTCGTCCCGTCCTGGACGCACCGCTCGGCCAGGGCCTGCACCGAGTCGCCGTGAGCCGAGCCCCGTCCGTACCAGGCCAGGGTCGCCTCGGTGTCGGTGACCGCGACCGCGGGGCAGCCGAGCAGCGTCGCGAGATGCCGCACGCTCTGCTCGGCGGAGCCCTGAGTGAGCCCGGTTCGTAGCACGCTGGTCATCTGCGAGGCAGTGTGGAGGGTACGGAAGGTGGCCCGATCGGACTCGGTGCCGAGGTAACCGGGACGGAGAAGCCGCCACCGTGGCATGGGCACAGCGTATGTCCCGCGCCACACTTCGGGCCGTGAGCACGCAGTCCCGCGCGGCCAGAGCCACCCGCTCGGCGCCCACGCTGGAAGAGGTCGCAGATCGGGCCGGCGTCTCTCGGGCGACCGCCAGCCGGGTCCTGCGCGGAGACAAGAAGGTCAGCGAGCACGCCCGCACCGTGGTGCTCGAGGCTGCCCGCGCGATCTCCTACGTGCCCAACCTCGCCGCCCGGTCGCTGGTGACCGGACGCAGCGACTCGGTGGCCTTCTTGGTGGAGGAGACCGAGGAGCGGATGTTCGCCGACCCGTTCTTCCTCGGGATGCTGCGCAGCGCGCAGGAGACGGTCGCCGACGCCGGTCTCCAGCTGGTCTTCACCGTGATGACCCGGCCCGAGGACCAGGAGCGCTTCCTGGCCTACGCCGCCGGTGGCCACGTCGACGGCGTCCTGCTGCTGTCGCTGCACGGCAAGGACAAGCTGCCCCAGCGCCTCGAGGACCTCGGCGTGCCCACCGTCCTGAGCGGGCGGCCGCTGAGCCGGCGCCGGGTGCTCTGGTACGTCGACGCGGACAACGTCGGCGGCGGCGCCCTCGCCACGACGTACCTGCTCGAGCACGGCCGGCGACATGTCGCGACCGTCGCCGGACCCGGCGACATGTGTGCCGGGCAGGACCGGCTCGCCGGCTACCGCCGGGCGGTTGAGGCCGCAGGACTGCCGTACGACGAGACCCGGGTCTCGGTGGGCGACATCACCGCAGGCGGCGGGTACGACGCGGCGAAGCGACTGTTGCGTCCGTCGGGCATGACCCGCGACCACGACACCGAGAAGCGGTAGGACGCCAGCCCCAGCTCGGACATCCGCGTCGTACGCCGAGATCGACGCGCCGACGACCGTGATGGGCTGGCCGATCGTGCCGTCGGGCCTGACCGACCTGCTGCTGCGCGTCCAGCGCGACGTGGGGCTGCCGATGCGGGTCACCGAGAACGGCATGGCCGACCGTGACGTGGTCGTCGACGGACGGGTGCACGACGACGCGCGGATCGCCTACCTGCGCGACCACCTGGCCGTCGTGCACGACGCGATCGAACGCGGCGCCGACGTGCGGGGTACTACGTCTGGACGCTGCTGGACAACTTCGAGTGGGCCTGGGGCTACGACAAGCGCTTCGGGATCGTGCACGTCGACTTCGAGACCCAGCAGCGCACCCTCAAGGACTCGGCCCGCTGGTATGCCGACGTGGCCGCGCGCAACGAGGTCGAGCTCATCTGAAGTCGATGAGCACCATGTCGTCGGGCCCGTCGTCGCCGCCACCTCCGTCGGCCGCGTCGGCGGGCCCGCCGCTAGCTTCGTCGTACGACGGCCGGTCGAGCACCTGGGCCCGGAAGCACCGCGTCACGTAGGGAAGCTGCATGCCGTCCATGCCGCGGCCGTACTCGTCGTAGAACGCGACGACCTCGGCGAGCTTGGCCCGGCGGCCCTCCTCGTCGAGCACGGCGACGTTGGACCGCGAGAGCACGAGATCCTGGATCGTCTTGCGGTCGATGGTCTGCCAGTGGCTGAACTCGTGGTCCTCGACGAACCCGAACAGCTCACTGAAGATCAGTGCCTCCGCCGGGTCGCGCAGCTGCTCCTGGGTGCCGATCAGCGTGCCGAGCCGGCGTACCCACGGGATCTTCTCGTTGCGCTGGTTCCACAGCAGACAGAGCATGCCCTCGGGCCGCAGGACGCGGGCGATCTCGGGCAATGCCTTGTCGAGGTCGAACCAGTGGAAGGCCTGCGCCGCGACCACTGCGTCGACCGAACAGTCGGGGAGCGGGATCTCCTCGGCCGACGCGACCGCGGTGCGCATCTCGGGGAGCCGGCTCTCGAGCACGGCGAGCATCTCGGGGTCGGGGTCGGTGGCGTGCACGTCGTGGCCGAGCCCGACCAGCACCCGGGTCAGCTTGCCCGTGCCGGCGCCCAGCTCGAGCACCGTCAGCGGCTCGTCGCCGAGCAGCCAGCGGGCCGCCTCGGCGGGATAGGTCGGGCGGCCGCGCTCGTAGGCCTCCGCGACGCCGCCGAACGAGTGGGCCCAGTCGGGCTCCGCTCCGGAGATCTGCTCGTCGCTCATCGGGACCGAGGCTACCCGTCGCCCACCCCGCCACCGCGCCGGCCACGAGGGTGGTTCGCCACCTGTCCACCGCTGGTTGAGGAGGGGTCGCGCAGGTCCCCGCTGGTTGAGGAGGGCGCTCTGGCGCCCGTCTCGAAACCACGCGGCCCCCGAGCGGCCGTTACGGTGGCCGACGTGGAGCGGCTGGAGGGTGTCGAGCGCCTCGAGGGCGTCGCTTCGGCGTACGCCGCCGTCCGCGACGGCATCGACACGCTGCTGCGCGACCGGGGGCTCCGCCGCACCACTCCGGACCTGACCACCGAGTCGCTGCTCCGGGGAGCGCACGCCAGCGCGGTGCTCGACGGGTCGGGGTCGACGCTCGAGTCGGTACGCGCGGGCGGCGGCGACGAGGTCGCGCAGGGGGCGCTCCGGGTGTCGGTCGAGCTGCTCGGGCTGGTCCCGGTGCTCGCGCACTCCCCGCTGCAGGCGCTGGCTCGCCTCCACACCCTGGCTGCCCCCTCGTCGGTGCCCGACGAGGAGCGCGGACGCCCTCGCGACGCCGAGGCCGCGGCGCGGCTGCGGCAGTCCGTGGCTCTCCTCGAGGCCGACCACCCGGCCCTGGTGACCGCAGCGCTCGTCCACGCCGACCTGCTCACCACCCGGCCCTTCCCCTCCGCCAACGGGATCGTGGCCCGGGCAGCCGAGCGGCTGGTCCTGGTCGCGCGCGGCGTCGACACCAAGTCGCTGGTCGTGCCCGAGGCCGGCCACCTGGCGCTGCGCCCGGCGTACGAGTCCAACCTGCGCGGCTACGCCGCCGGCGGTCGTCCGGGCGTCCAGGCGTGGCTGCTCTACTGCGCCGAGGCGTACGCCGCCGGCGCCGAGGCCTCCCCGCTCCTGGGCGGGTGAGGGTGCCGGGAGAGTCACCGGCTCACCGGCGACTCGCACGCTTTCCGGGCGGTGCAACGCCTTGGAAGTGTCGAAAGCGCGGGGGGCGTGTTACGCGGGTGGCTCATGAGGTACGCCGACCGGGCCCGGACATGCGAGCGGCACCCGACGAATCGGGTGCCGCCGCTCACACACGGACCCGGCTACCAAGCGTGCATCTACTCTGGTGGCAGCCCCGGAAGTCTTCCGATGACGTGCGCCCTGTAGGAAGGGTGGATCGCCGCGTGGGTACCCGGTTCGTGTGCTGGCTCTTCAGTTCTGAGTCCTGTCTACGCCTCCGGGCAGGGCCTCACAAGGGCAGGCGAGGCTTGACTTTCACCCCTGCGGGTGGTCTCGCGTGTCGCGCAGATCCGAAGGGGTGGAGCAGCCTCAGGCGCCCAGGCGACGGCGACGGTTGAGCCAGATCGCCCCGCCCAGCGTGAGCGCCGTACCGACCGTCAGCGCCGCGAGGGTCGGCTTCACCGGGATCCGGCTGCGCAGCGTGACCGGCCGCGTGAACTGCAGCACCGGCCAGCCCTTGCTCGCCGCCAGCTTGCGCAGCTCCTTGTCGGGATTGACGGCGTGGGGGTGGCCGACCACCTCGAGCATGGGTGCGTCGGTGATGGAGTCGCTGTAGGCGAAGCACTGCTCGAGGTCGTAGCCCCGCTCGGCTGCCATCGCCTCGATGGCGTGCGCCTTCTCCTCGGCATAGGCGTAGTAGTCGATGTCGCCGGTGTACTTGCCGTCGACGATCTCGAGGCGGCTCGCGATCACGTGGTCGGCGCCGAGCATCTCGCCGATCGGCTCGACGACCTCGGCCCCGCTCGCCGAGACGACGACGACGTCGCGACCGAGCGCGTGGTGCTCGTCCATCAGCGAGACGGCCTCGTCGTAGACGATCGGGTCGACGACGTGATGGAGGGTCTCGGCGACGATCTCCTTGACCGTCTCGACGTCCCAACCCTCGACGAGCTGCGACATGAACGCCCGGATCTTCTCCATCTGGTCGTGGTCGGCACCGCCGACGAGATAGACGAACTGGGCGTACGCCGAGCGCAGCATCGCCCGGCGGGTGATCAGACCGCCGGCCTGGAAGGGCTTCGAGAAGGCCAGGCTGCTCGACTTGGCGATGATCGTCTTGTCGAGGTCGAAGAACGCCGCCGACCGGTGCGGCACGCGCAGCGGGCGGGCGGATCCGCGGCGCTCTGGCATGGTCCTCATGGTAGGTCGACCCACCCCTTCCGGCCCGGCGATCGCGCACAGACGCGTTTCGCGCACCCGTCGTCCACAGACCGCGGCCCACGGCCGCCCGCTCGTCCGTCGCACGACGGAGGGTGGCGGCATGAGCACGTCACCTCCTCCGCTGCTGGTCACCGCCGACGAGCGGCTCCTCGACGAGCTGCTGCGGCTCGCGGCCGCCGCCGGCTCCACTCCCGAGGTGGCCCGTGACGTCCCGGCCGCGTTGCGGGCCTGGCCACGGGCGCCACTGGTCCTCGTCGGCCACGACCTCGCGGACGCCTTGGCGCGCGCCTCGCCGAGCCGGCGTGAGGGAGTGTTCGTGGTCCTGCTCGCGCCTACCCCGGACGCGGTGTTCCGCTCGGCCCTCGCGGTCGGCGCCGAGAGCGTGGCCGAGTTGCCGCGGTCCGAGGGCTGGTTGGTCGAGCGCCTCACCGACGTCGTCGACACCGGCCCGGCGAGAGGCCTGACGCTGGGGGTGATCGGTGGGTCGGGCGGCTCCGGCGCGACGACGTTCGCCTGTGCCCTCGCGCAGGTGGCCGGGCGCACGGGTCCGTCCGTGGTCGTCGACGCCGACCCCCTCGGTCCGGGTGTCGACAAGGTGCTCGGGCTCGACCTGGTCGAAGGCGTCCGCTGGGACGGCATCGGGCACACGACCGGCCGGCTCAGCGCCCGAGCCCTCCGTGACTCACTCCCACGCCGGGCGGGTGTCGCCGCCCTCACCTGGTACGCCGGGCCTGCACCGCCGACGCTCCAGGCGTTCGCCGTGCGCGAAGTGCTGTCCGCCGCTCGGCGTGGGCACGACACGGTCGTCCTCGACCTGCCTCGCGGCCCGGATCCCCTGGTCGACGAGGTGGTGTCACGCTGCGACCGGTTGCTGGTGATGGTGGTGCCGACCGTTCCGGGGCTGGCCGGGGCTGTGCGGATGTGCCGGCGGTTCGCCGATCACGGCACCGTCGCCACCGTGGTCCGGGGCGGCTCGATAGACGACGACGCGCTCCGCCGACTCACCGGTGCCCCGGTCGCAGCTCGGATGCCTGACCAACGGGGGCTGGCGGAGTCCATAGACCTGGGCCTGGGCCCGGTGCGCACCCGGCGCGGTCCCCTGGGTCGCGCCGCCAGGCAGGTGCTCACCACGCCGAGCGCCACCGACCGGGCCGCCTGATGACGGCTGACCTGGTCGAGCAGGTGCGCGAGCACCTCGCCCGCGAGCCCGGGCCGCTGACGCCGCACCGGGTGGCCGAGGCGTTGCGGGCCTCCGGCCGGCCCGTGGGCGACGCGACGGTCCTCGAGGTCCACGACCTCCTCCGGCGAGATGTGGTCGGCGCCGGCCCACTCGAGCCCTTGCTGCGGCTGCCCGGGGTCACCGACGTGCTGGTCAACGGGCCCGACCAGGTCTACGTCGACCGCGGTCGCGGCCTCGAGCTCACCGAGGTCAGCTTCGCCGGAGACGACGCCGTACGCCGCCTCGCCCAGCGCCTCGCGGCCTCTGGGCGGGCGGCGGCTCGATGACGCGACACCCCACGTCGACGTCCGGCTCCGTGACGGCACCCGCTTCCACGCCGTCCTCGCACCGCTCGCGCGTCCGGGCACGCTGCTCTCCCTCCGGGTGCCCCAGCAGCGAGCCCTGACCCTCGACGAGCTGGTCGCCTCCGGCACCGTCAACGACCAAGGCGCCCGCGGCTGCTCCGCGCGATCGTCGGACGGCGCCTGGCCTTCCTGGTCAGTGGCGGGACCGGCTCGGGGAAGACGACCCTCCTCGGATCCCTGCTCTCGCTCGTGCCGCCCGCCGAGCGGCTGGTGATCGTCGAAGACGCCTCCGAGCTCCGGCCCGAGCATCCCCATGTCGTCGCTCTCGAGTCGCGGCCGCCCAACGTCGAGGGTGCGGGCGAGGTGACGCTCCGCACCCTGGTGCGCCAGGCTCTCCGGATGCGCCCCGACCGGCTCGTGGTCGGTGAGGTCCGAGGCGCCGAGGTCGTCGAGATGCTCGCCGCGATGAACACCGGCCACGAGGGCGGGTGCGGCACGATCCACGCCAACTCCGCCCGCGACGTACCTGCCCGTGTCGAGGCGCTCGCGCTGGCGGCCGGGTTCGGTCGCGAGGCGGCTCACAGCCAGTTCCTCGCCGGCGTCGACGCCCTGCTCCATGTCGGGCGTGACGTCGACGGGCGGCGGATCCTCCGTGAGGTCGCCGTCCCCGTACGCCGCCCCGACGGGCTCTCCGACGTGCGCAGCGCGCTGTCGTTCGGTCCCGACCGGGCGACCACCACAGGCCCGGCCGAGGGCGACCTGGTGGAGCGGCTGTGCCGGTGAACCCGCTGACCCTCGCCGTCCTCGCGTCGGTGGCGGGCGGCTGGTTGCTGGTGCCGTTGCGAGCGCGCCTGCCGTCCGCCTCCTCTCGGTCCGACCCCTGGCTCGGCCTCGTTGCGCTGGCCGCGGCGGTGCTCCTGGTGGTGCCGAACGGCTGGCTGGTCCCCGGCGGACTGGTCGGGTGCGCCGGTGTCGCCGGGCGCGCCCTGTGGTCGCGGCGCACCGCCGCGCGGCGTGCGGAGCAGCGGTCCGCTCGGCTCGCCGAGGTGTGCGACCTGCTCGCCGCCGAGCTCGCGGCAGGCCGCACTCCCGACGTCGCCCTCGCCGAGGCGGCGACCGTGTGGCCCGAGCTGAGCAGCGTGGCGGACACGTGTCGCCTCGGGGGTGACGTCCCCTCGGCCCTGCGCGAGCTGGCACAGCGGCCCGGCGCCGACGGACTTCGCCTCCTGGCGGCCGCCTGGCAGGTTTCTCAACGCCTCGGCGCCGGGCTGGCCGGCAGCACGCAACGGGTCGCCGAGGCCGTACGCCGTGACCAGGCCACGCGGCGGGTGGTGGCCGGTGAGCTGGCGTCCGCCCGAGCGACGGCGCGGCTCGTGGCCGTCCTCCCCGTGGTGGCCCTGCTCATGGGCAGCGGCGCCGGCGGCGACCCGTGGTCCTTCCTGCTCCGCACGCCGGCCGTGGCTGGGTGTGCCTCGCGGCGGGGTCTGTCGCTCGGCCTCGCCGGGCTCTGGTGGATCGAGGCACTGGCGCGGGAGGTCGATCGTTGACGGGCTGGCTCACCGGGCTGTCGGTGCTGGCCGTCCTCCTGCTCGCGCTGCCCCCGCGGCGCGTCGACCCGCCGCCGCCGGACGGTCTCCGGCCTCAGAGCGAGGCGCCGCTCGACGAGCCCGGCTGGCTGCTGCGCGTGGCGCGGCGGTGGGCGGCGAGCGCCGCGGTCGGCGCCGGTTGCTTCGTCTCGGGGCGTTGGGGAGTCGTCGCAGCGCTCCTCGTGGCGGGGGTCGCCTGGTGGGCGATCGGCCGCACCGAACCCGCCGGGCTGCGTCGCCGCCGCGAGGCAGAGGCGCGCGACCTCCCGGGCTTGGTGCACCTCCTCGCCGCGGCCCTTGAGACCGGGGCCGACGTGGCGGGTGCCCTGCGGACTCGTGTGCGTCGCCCTGCCCGGGCCGGCCGCAGATGCTCTGGGCCGGGTGCCGCCGAGGCTCGAGCTCGGGCTCGACCCGGCCGCCGCCTGGCGGCCGGTGCTCGACCGGCCCGAGTTGGCTCCCCTGGCGCGCGCCCTGGTCCGTGCCTCGCGCTCGGGCTCGGCCGTGGCGCACGAGGTCGACCGCCTCGCCCGTGACCTGCACGAGCGGTCACGAGGAGAGGTCGAGGAGCGCGCCCGCACCGTCGGGGTCCGGGCCGCCGTACCGCTCGGCCTGTGCCTGCTCCCGTCCTTCGTCCTACTCGGGGTCGTCCCCGTGGCCGCCGCTCTCCTCCGGTCGCTCGCCCTGTGACGCGCCGCCGGCCCGCTGGCCTTCCACAGGCGACCTCGACGCCACCCTCCTCCACAGCTCGCGCAGCTGCAGCCCCCAGCGGTGGCGCTGAGCACGACAGTGACATCAGGCCGCACCGCTGCGGCTCGATCCGATCCCGAAGGAGCACCGATGCACCTCCCCCTCCCCGCCCTCTCCGCGACGACCGCCGGGCGACGCGACCAGCGCGGGATCACCACCGCCGAGTACGCCGTCGGCACGGCCGCCGGAGCCGGGCTCGCCGGCCTGCTGTTCAAGCTCCTGACCGGAGGTTTCGGTGAGCAGCTGCTCCGCACCCTGTTCGACCACGTCCTGTCCCTGTTGGGTATCGGGTGAGACCTGACCAGCGCGGAGCGGTCACCGCCGAGCTCGCACTCGGGATCCCGCTCCTGCTCTCGCTGACCTGGGGGTCTGGTGTGGCTGCTCTCGGTGGGAGAGGCCCAGGTGCGGATCGTCGACGCCGCCCGCGAGGCAGCCCGGGCCGCGGCGCGAGGCGAGGCACCGGAGCCTGCGTCGCCCGAGGTGAGCAGGTGGCACCTGGGTCCACGGTCGTGGTCACCACCCGGGGCGGGGAGGCCGTGTCGAGTGCCACCGCGTCGGTCGCCCCGCCCGGCGGATGGTGGGGATTCCTGCCGTCTGTCTCCCTGCACGCCGGGGCCGTGGCGGCAGCGGAGGAGACATGAGAGGTCGCGACGAGCGCGGGTCCGCCACACTGCTGGTGCTCGCGATGGCTGGCGTGCTGCTCCTGGTCGGCGCCGCCCTGGGAGTCGTGGTGGCGATGGTGCGCGCCCATCGCGCCGCTGAGTCCGCGGCCGACCTGGCCGCGTTGGCCGGGGCCCAGGCCCTCCAGCGCGGGGGTGATCCGTGCGGTCGCGCTGCGGAGATCGCCCGAGCCAACGACGCCCGGCTGTCCGCTTGCTCCTCCCGAGGATCGGTGGTGACGGTGCGGGTCATCGTGGCCGGTCCCCACTGGCTCGGACAGTCGGCAGACCTGTCGGCCGAGGCCCGCGCGGGTCCGGCCCCTGGGTGGTCAGGTCTGACGGGGCGGTCAGCTCTGAGTGGGCGGGTCTGCCGTCGAGCCCGCATTGGCCGACTGCGCGGCCTCGCGCGCCTGTAGCTCCCGCAGCCGACGGCTCTCGCGACGGTGACGGAGCTCCCGCTTCGCGCCGACCCGGGTGAGCGACCAGCCCCAGAGCAGGGCCAGGCCCGAGGCCAGACCGAGCAAGAAGATCGTGCGGGCGCCGAGGTCGGCGCCCAGGAAGGAGGCGGTGCCACTGGTGCTCAACAAGGCGGCCAGCACGGCGACCACGGCTACTGCCATCAGCAGAAGCCCGAGCAGCATCATGCGGGCAGGCTATCCCGCGGGGCATCGGAGAGGAGCACGTCGAGCAAGGCGATCGCCCCCTGCTTGTCGAGCGGGTGGTTCTGGTTGCCGCACTTGGGCGACTGCACACATGACGGACAGCCGTCTGGACACTCGCACGACGCGATGGTCTCGCGGGTGGCGGTGAGCCAGGCCGCGGCAGCAGCGAAGCCCCGCGCACTGATCCCCGCTCCGCCGGCGTGACCGTCGTACACGAAGACGGTGAGCCGACCGGTGTCGAGGTGATGGGCGGTCGACACCCCGCCGATGTCCCACCGGTCGCAGGTCGCGAACAGCGGGAGCAGCCCGATCGAGCAGTGCTCGGCGGCGTGGGCGGCGCCGGGCAGGTCCGGCCCGGCGAAGCCGTGCTCGGCCAGCAGGTCGTCGGGCAGCGTCCACCAGACGGCCTGGGTGATCAGGGTCTGCTCGGGAAGATCGAGCTTCACCTCCTCGAGCACCTGCCCGGAGGGCTGCCGACGACGTAGGTAGGCCACGACCCGGTGGGACACCTCCACCGTGCCGAACGAGATGCGCGCCTCGCCCCAGCGGCAGTGGTCCAGCTCCTCGACCAGGGTGATGGCCGTGAGCTCGCGCGCTGTCGTCGAGTAGTCGACCTCGGCCCGCTCGATCGTGGCGACGTGGTCGTCGAGGTCGAGCGAGTCGACCAGCCAGGTCTCACCTCGATGCACATAGACGGCGCCGGCGTGGGCAGTGGCGTGGGCGGACGACGCATCGACCGTGCCGACGACGCGTCCGGTGGACCCCTCGACCAGGGCGAACGGCCGCCCGCCTCCGGAACGGATGTCGGTGAGAGCGTGGGCGGGCTCGGCGTGCGTCCAGTACCACCCGTGCGGCCGGCGTCGGAGACGTCCCGCTGCGGTGAGCTCGTCGACGACGGCGACGGCGGTGGGCCCGAACAGCGCGAGGTCGGTGCTCGCGGAGCGGCACCTCCTGGGCGGCCGCGCACAGGTGTGGCCCGAGCACGTAGGGGTTGGTGGGGTCGAAGACGGTCTGCTCCACCGCTTGGTCGAGCAGAGACTCGGGATGCGTGACCAGGTAAGTGTCGAGCGGGTCGTCGCGCGCCACCAGCACGGCGAGGGCGTCGCCGGCGTTGCGGCCGGCCCGTCCGACCTGCTGCCACCAGGCCGCTCGGGTGCCGGGGAAGCCGGCCACCAGGACGGCGTCGAGCCCCGACACGTCGATCCCCAGCTCGAGGGCGTTGGTCGCCGCGAGTCCGAGCAGCCGACCGTCGCGCAGCGCCTGCTCGATCTCGCGCCGCTCCTCGGGCAGGTAGCCACCGCGATACCCGGCGACCCGCGAGGGCAGCGACGGGTCGACCTCGGCGAGCAGCCGGGCCGTGGTCGCCGCCACCTGCTCGGCCGCCCGCCGGGACCGGACGAAGGCGAGGGTCCGCACACCTTCACTGACCAGGTCGGCGAGCAGGTCCGCCGCCTCGGACGCCGCCGCACGGCGCACCGGCGCGCCGTTCTCGCCGACGTAGGAGGTGAACCGTGGCTCCCACAGGGCGAGCGCCGTCTCGCCGCGGGGCGAGTCGTCGTGGCTGACCGCCATCACGTCGAGGCCGGTGAGCCGCGACGCGTGTTCGGCCGGGTTGCCCACCGTGGCCGACGCCAGGACGAAAGTCGGGTCGGAGCCATGGGCAGCGCACACGCGGCGCAGGCGGCGGAGCACGTGGGCGACGTGGGCTCCGAACACACCGCGGTAGTGATGGCACTCGTCGACCACGACGAAGTCGAGTGAGCGGAAGAGCCCCGCCCATCGGTCGTGACGTGGCAGGAGAGAGCGGTGGAGCATGTCGGGGTTGGTCAAGACGTATTCGCCGTGCTCGCGGGTCCAGTCGCGCTCGTCGTGCGACGAGTCTCCATCGTGAGTGGCGACCCGGACCCCGAGACCGAGGTCGGCCACCGCCGCGAGCTGGTCCTGGGCCAGGGCCTTGGTAGGGCTGATGTAGAGAGTGGTCGACCCGCGCTCGTCACGGGCGCCGCGTCGCTCGAGCACGGCGGTCAGCGCCGGCAGCTGGTAAGCCAGCGACTTGCCTGACGCCGTGCCCGTCGACACCACGACGTGCTCACCGTGTCGGGCGGCCTCGGCCGCCACGACCTGGTGGCGCCAGGGCCGGTCGATCCCGCGATCCTGGAAGGCGCGAACGACGTCGGGTCGGGCCCACTCGGGCCAGGCGGCCGTGGTCGCCGGACGTGGAGGGAGGACACGCAGGTGGCGCAGGCAGTCGTCGCGGCCGGGCCCGGTGGCGAGGCGTCGGCCGAGCTCGACCACCCCCAGGGGGCGACTCGTCGGGGTGGCCGTCGTACTGCATGAGGCCCCCCGCACTGTCCGCGACTCCGGCCACGCCTCCAGTCTCGCAAAGGCCGCCGACACGCGCAGATGAGCCCGCGGGGGCGACCCATGCCCAGGATTCGCCGGGCCGTGGTTTGATAGGTCCGACTGTTCCGGGCCCGGTGGGGCGGCACCGGATCGAGCTCAGGAGATAGACACGTGGATCTGACGATTACGACGCGCGAGGCCGAAGGCCGCACCGTCGTCGCGGTCGCGGGCGAGATCGATGTCTACACCGCACCGCGTCTGCGCGAAGAGATCACCGAGCTGGTGGCAGCAGGCACTTACCACCTGGTGATCGACATGTCCGAGGTCGAGTTCCTCGACTCCACCGGGCTGGGTGTCCTGGTCGGCGGCCTGAAGAAGGTCCGCGCCCATGACGGGTCGCTCCAGCTGGTGTGCAACCAGGACCGGCTGCTCAAGATCTTCCGGATCACCGGGCTGGCCAAGGTGTTCGTGATCCACGACACCGCCGAAGGGGCGCTCGCGGCCAGCTGAGGCTGCAGCGCCCGCGGGCCGCGCACCCGATGTGGGTCGCGCCACTTCCGTCTGACATGATCCCCGGAGCGCATGGCACAATCCGCGCCGTCCTATGCGATGAAAGCATTCCCAGGAGGAGACCCATGACCGGGATCAGTCCCGCTGTCGTGCATCTCTCCGGTGGCAACCTCGTGCTGGCCATCATCGTCCTCCTGATCGCGCTCGGCGCGCTCGGGATGGCGTTCATGTTCCGCCAAGAGGTCCTTGCCGCCGGCGAAGGCACCGACAACATGAAGAACATCGCCCATGCGGTGCAGGAGGGCGCCAACGCCTACCTGACCAGGCAGTTCCGCACCCTCGCGGTGTTCGCAGTGGTGGCATTCCTGCTCCTGCTGGCCCTGCCGGCCGACGATCTCACGGTCCGGGCCTTCCGCTCCGTGTTCTTCCTCGTCGGGGCCGGCTTCTCGGCGTCGGTCGGCTACTTCGGCATGAACCTCGCCGTGCGTGCCAACCTCCGAGTCGCCGCCGCAGCCAACGAGGAAGGTCGCGACCCCGCGATGCGGATCGGCTTCCGCACCGGCGCCACGGTCGGCATGCTGACGGTGGGCCTCGGCCTGCTCGGCGCTTCCATCGTCGTCATCGCCTTCGGCAACGAGGCTCCCGCCGTGCTCGAGGGCTTCGGCTTCGGTGCCGCGCTCCTCGCGATGTTCATGCGGGTCGGCGGCGGCATCTTCACCAAGGCCGCCGACGTGGGTGCCGACCTGGTGGGCAAGGTCGAGCAGCACATCCCCGAGGACGACCCGCGCAACGCCGCGACCATCGCGGACAACGTCGGCGACAACGTCGGCGACTGCGCTGGCATGGCCGCCGACCTGTTCGAGTCGTATGCCGTGGTGCTGGTCGCCGCGTTGATCCTCGGCTCGCAGGCCTTCGGCGCCAAGGGTCTGGTGTTCCCGCTCCTGATCCCCGCGATCGGCGCTCTGACCGCCGTGCTCGGCATCTACCTGTGCAAGCCGCGGGCGGGTGAGAACGGTCTGACCACGATCAACCGGGCCTTCTACATCTCGGCGGCCGTCTCGGCAGTCGCCTGCGTCCTGCTGTCGTTCATCTACCTGCCGACCAGCTTCGACAAGTTCACGATCGTCAAGATCACCACGCTCGACCGGATCGTCGGCGTGACCCACACCTCTGGCAACCCGGCGCTGATCGCGTCGGTCGCCGTGGTGATCGGCATCGTGCTCGCCGCAGCGATCCTGGCCCTGACCGGCTACTTCACCGGCACCGAGCACAAGCCCGTCAAGGACGTCGGCCGCACGTCGCTCACCGGCGCGGCCACGGTCATCTTGTCCGGCCTCTCGGTCGGCTTCGAGTCGGCCGTCTACACCGCCGGTGTGATCGCCGCTGCCGTCTTCGGTGCCGCGCTCCTCGGTGGTGCCTCCCTGACCGTGTCGCTGTTCTGTGTGGCGCTGGCCGGTGCCGGCCTGCTCACCACGGTCGGCGTCATCGTCGCCATGGACACCTTCGGTCCGGTCTCCGACAACGCCCAGGGCATCGCCGAGATGTCGGGCGACGTCAGCGAGGAGGGGGCCCAGATCCTCACCGAGCTCGACGCCGTCGGCAACACCACCAAGGCCATCACCAAGGGCATCGCCATCGCCACCGCCGTGCTGGCGGCCACGGCGCTGTTCGGTTCCTATGCCACCTCGGTGATCGACAAGCTCGCGGCGTCCGGCGCCGGCGCCGACGCGAGCAAGCAGCTGCTCAACTTCTTCGTGTTCAACCCCCGGGTGCTGGTCGGCGTCCTGCTCGGATCGGCAGTGGTCTTCCTCTTCTCGGGGCTGGCCATCAACGCCGTGGCCCGTGCCGCGGGTGCAGTCGTCTACGAGGTGCGCCGTCAGTTCCGGGAGATCCCCGGGATCATGGAGGGCACCGGTCGTCCGGAGTACGGCAAGGTGGTCGACATCGTCACCAAGGACTCCCTGCGTGAGCTGATCACCCCGGGTGTCCTGGCGGTGCTCGCACCGATCTCTGTCGGCTTCGGCCTCGGCGTGGCGTCGTTGGCCGGGTTCCTGGCCGGCGCCATCGGCACCGGCACCCTGATGGCGGTGTTCCTCGCCAACTCCGGTGGTGCCTGGGACAACGCCAAGAAGCTGGTCGAGGACGGCAACCACGGCGGCAAGGGCTCTGACGCCCACGACGCCACCATCATCGGCGACACCGTCGGCGACCCGTTCAAGGACACTGCCGGTCCGGCGATCAACCCGCTGATCAAGGTGATGAACCTGGTCTCGCTGCTGATCGCCAGCGCCGTCGTCTCGCTCACGGTGGGCAAGGACCAGAACGACTTCCTGCGCTACACGATCGCGATCGTGGCCCTCGCGATCATCGTGGGCTCGGTCTACGTCTCCAAGCAGCGGGAGGTCGTGCTCGGTGACGGCGACCCCGGTACGCCGGCCCCGCCGCCGCCCCCGGCTCCCATCGACGAGCCCACCGCGCCGCCCGCTCCCGCGGGCGACGCGTCTGCCGGTACGACGCGGCAGTTCGAGTCCCAACCCTGAGAGCTCCGGCACCACGCCGGACCACTCGACGCCAGGCCCGCCCGGGATCCTCCGGGCGGGCCTTCGTCATGTCCCTCACCTCTCCTGTAACGCTCCGTTATCCACGCCAAGGCGCCCCCGTGCGGGCGCCCGGGTGCAGATAACGGAGCGTTACAGCGAGGGCCGGCGAGCGGGGCTCAGCGGACGAGGAGGTGGACCCGGGCCTTGGAGTAGACGACGCCGGGCTTGAAGAAGTGCTGGTAGTCGCGGACCAGGGCCAGGACGGCGGCGGGGGAGAGCTTGATGCAGCCGTGGGAGGTGTAGTCGTTGATCTTCGGGAACTCCCAGCGGCAGATCTGGTCGCCCGGGCCGTCAGCGCACTGGCGGTTGCCGGCCGCGGACTCGGTGTGGATGAACAGCTCCTGTCGCAGCGTCCCGTTCGCCGCAGCGCTTGTCGGAGAGCCGGAACGCCCGACCGTGGATCAGCGTGCCGGCGTAGTCGTCGTACTGCCGGAGCGAGTACGCTGCCGTCGGGCAGCCACCCATGCCCCTTCACGCAGGCCTTCGTCGCGGATCGACCCGGGAAGCCCGATCCCGCGCGCCAGTCGTCGTGCGCCACCAGCTTCCAGGTGCCGTCGGCGCGCTGCCTCCAGGCATCCCACGCGAGCCGGCTGTTCCAGGGGTGTGCCGGCGCCTTGGTGAAGGTGATCAGGGCGCGCACCGCACCGGGGTGGGCATCGACGTCGCCGCCACCGATCACCGGGCCGGGGCCGGGCTGGGCGTCGGCGGCCGGCAGGGCGGTCACCGGCAACGCTAGCACGCAGTCGCGAGGGCCGAGCCCACGACGCCGAGCACACGAGACATGCCTCGATTCAAACACCGTCCGCGCGGCTGACACCATGAACCGTGGCCCGCGCCGTCCCTGACCCCTCGCTCGCGCCCCTGCTGCAGGACGCGCTGGCCGTGGCCGACTACACCTACGAAGCCGTCGAGGACGTTGCTCGGCGAGACCGCCCAGCAGGCGCTGCACCGTAACGAGACCACGCCGGCCCTCCGGCGTACGACGGACGGCTCGCCCTTGGCGACCCTGGTCCGGCTGTTCCTCCTCCAGGCCCCCGTCCCGCGGTACGACGCCGAGCGCGCCCTGGGGTCTGCCGGCTCCACTCCCTGTACGGCGCGCTGGTCGCGGCCGGCGCCCTGGTCGGCGGCGGTGGCGAGGTCCGCGCAGGCATCGACGTCCGCCCCTACGCCGACGACGACCACGCCTGGTGGGTCGTCAGCGACCTCACGCCCGGGCCTCGACGGCGAGCCCATCCGGGTCGAGCCCGACCACGTGCATGGGGGTCAGCCCCGCCTCGACCTCCCTGGCCCAGCTGACGATCCGCGACCGGGTCGGCAGCGCCCTCGACCTCGGCACCGGCTGTGGCGTCCAGTCGCTGCACCTCGCCGGGCACAGCGACCGCGTCGTCGCCACCGACGTCAACCCGCGGGCCCTGGCGATGGCGCGCTTCAACGCTGCGCTCAACGGCATCGCTCTCGAGGTCCGCGACGGCTCGCTCTGGGAGCCGGTGGCCGGAGAGCGGTTCGACCTGGTGACCACCAACCCGCCGTTCGTGATCTCGCCGGCCACCGAGCAGCGCCTGGTCTACCGCGACTCCGGGCTGCCCGGTGACCAGGTCGTCGAGGCCGTCGTCCGCGGCGCCCCGCAGCACCTGGCCGACGGCGGCTGGTGCCAGGTCGTGGCCAACTGGGCGATCGTGCGCGACCGCCCTTGGCAGGAGCGGCTCGAGGAGTGGCTCGCCGACGACTGCGACGCGCTCGTGGTCCAGCGCGACGTGCTCGACCCTGCGGCGTACGTCGAGCTGTGGCTCAAGGACGCGGGGCGCCACGGCGGCATCGGCTACCTCCGGGCCTACGACGGGTGGCTCGGGTGGTTCGAGGAGCAGGGCATCGAGGGGGTCGGGTTCGGCTGGGTCAACCTGCGCCGCGGCGGCAGCGCACATGAACTGCTCGACCACCCGTACGCCGTCGAGCAGCCGGTCGCGTCCGCCGTCGAGGCCTGGGCCCGAGCCAGAGCGACGGAGGTCGGCCGGTCCGCGCGGTTGCGGACGCGGGTCGACGTCGTCCAGGAGACCCACGGCGCACCCGGCGCCGAGGACCCCGAGACGATCGTCCTGCGGCAGCGCCGCGGACTGTGCCGGGCCCGTCAGGTCGACACCGTCGAGGCTGCCCTGGTCGGCGCCAGCGACGGCGACCTGACCGTCGGCCAGATCCTCGACGCGGTGGCGAGCCTGCTCGGACGCGACCCGGACGAGCTGGCGACGGCGTATCTCCCGGCGGTTCGCAGCCTCGTCGACGAGGGGTTCCTCACGTCTGCGTGATCGTCGCCTCCTCACCGGCGCTGGCCACGACCGCCTCCGCCCGGAGTGCCTGGTCGCGCGCCCGCACGAGGCGCCGCCTCACCGTGGAGATGAGCAGGTCGCTGCGACCGACGCGGAGGAGATCGGGCATCGGGATCGGCCGGGTCGGGTCGGGCCAGTAGCCGAGATCAGCCCATGGACGACGCGGCCCGGTCCCGAGATGGCCGTGCGGCAGTCGACCACGTGCTGCAGCGCGCTCTGGGTGGTGGTGCCGCCGGGCCCGACCAGCCCGTTCGCCCGGGCCGCCACCCAGCAGATGCCACCGGCGAGCTTGGTCGGGCCACCCAGCTCGAGGACGGAGTCGGGATCGGTGCTCCAGGCGGCCCGCAGGGTGTCGATAAGGGCGGCGCGAGCCTCCGGGACCGGAGCTCGGCGGCAGCCCGGTCGAGCAGGTCGATGACGGTGGCCAGGTGCTCGCGCCGTCCGGGGGCCAGCTTGGGGTCGGGCTCGAAGTCGTCGTCCACGAGCGCCCCGGAGTGGAGCGTGAGCAGCTCGGAGCGCCCTCCGACCGCTGCGTCGAGCCACGTCAGGACGCGCTCGTGCAGGGGCGGAGAGGCCGGCGCCGCCGTCAGCGGTCGTCGTTCGCGGTCGCACCGCTCGGCGTGGTGCTGCCACCGGCTCCCCTCGACCGTTCGCCCCAGGCCTCCACCAGCCGGCCGTCGACCAGGACCAGGTGGATGAGCCGATCGGAGTCTGCGGACAGGTCGAAGCTGGCCTGGGTGGTCTCGAAGACCTCCGGATCGGTCCAGTGGCGCGGCAGCCGCGGGGTGTGGTCGGCGTCCATGTCGTTCCTCCCGAGCAGGTGGGTGGCTCGACGCCGGCACAGATCCGCAGCAGGCTGCAGGCGTTCTCCACAGGGCTCGGGGACCGACCGAGGGAGGCGCCCGCGGACGGCACCCGAGACCGACCCGGGGATGGCTGGGGAACAAGGTGCTGGGCCGGACGCGCTACCGTGAGCGGCCGTGGCCCCCGGGACGACCCCGTGGCGACCACTGACGGAGGTAGGGAGAAGCAGTGGCACACAAGCTGGTGATCGTCGAGTCGCCCGCCAAAGCGCGGACGATCGGCGGCTACCTCGGCAGTGACTACGTGGTCGAGTCGTCCATCGGACACATCCGCGACCTGCCCAACTCCGCAGCCGACACCCCGGCCTCCATCAAGGACAAGCCGTGGGGCCGGCTCGCCGTCGACGTCGACCACGGCTTCACTCCTTACTACGTCGTGCCGCGCGACAAGAAGAGCCACATCGCCAAGCTCAAGAGCCTGCTCAAGGACGCCGACGAGCTCTACCTCGCCACCGACGAGGACCGCGAGGGCGAGGCGATCGCCTGGCACCTCCTCGACGAGCTGAAGCCGAAGGTCCCGGTGCACCGGATGGTCTTCCACGAGATCACCCGCGGCGCGATCCTCGAGGCGGTCGCCAACCCGCGCCAGATCAACGATGACCTCGTCGAGGCCCAGGAGGCCCGGCGGATCCTCGACCGGCTCTACGGCTACGAGGTCAGCCCGGTCCTCTGGAAGAAGGTCATGTCCGGCCTGTCGGCCGGTCGCGTGCAGTCGGTGGCGACCCGGCTGGTGGTCGACCGCGAGCGGGAGCGGATCGCGTTCCGGGTCGCGTCCTACTGGGACCTCGAGGGCACCTTCGACGCCGGCTCCGGCAAGGAGCCCCGGATGTTCCCGGCGAAGATCTTCTCCGTCGACGACCTGCGGGTGGCCGGCGGCTCCGACTTCGGCACCGACGGTGAGCTCAAGGGCAAGCGCGCCGACGACCGCCTCCACCTCGACAGCGACGCGGCCGAGGGCCTCGTCGCAGCCCTGCACGACACGTCGTACGACGTGCGGGCGGTGGAGTCCAAGCCCTATCGCCGCTCGCCCTACGCGCCGTTCCGCACGACGACGTTGCAGCAGGAGGCGAGCCGCAAGCTGGGCTTCTCCGCGAGCTCCACGATGTCGGTGGCGCAGCGGCTCTACGAGAACGGCTTCATCACCTACATGCGGACCGACTCGACGACCCTGTCAGGCGCCGCCGTCGACGCAGCCAGGTCGCAGGTGCGCGAGCTCTACGGGGCGGAGTACCTCCCCGACGCCCCCCGCACCTATGCCTCGAAGGTGAAGAACGCCCAGGAGGCCCACGAGGCGATCCGGCCCTCCGGCGAGCGGTTCCGCACCCCGGCCGAGACCGGGCTGAGCGGCGACCAGTTCCGCCTCTACGAGCTGATCTGGATGCGCACCGTCGCCTCGCAGATGAAGGACGCCGTCGGTCAGTCGGTGACGATCCGGATCGGCGGCGCGACCTCCGACGGCCGCGACGTCGTGTTCACCGCCAGCGGCCGGGTGATCACGTTCCACGGGTTCCTCAAGGCCTACGTCGAGGGCAAGGACAACAACAAGCGTCAGGACGACGCCGAGACTCCGCTGCCCAACCTCGTCGAGGGCGACCCGGTCTCGGCGGCATCGCTGACGCCGCAGGGGCACGAGACCAAGCCGCCCGCGCGCTACACCGAGGCGACCCTGATCAAGGAGCTCGAGGAGCGCGAGATCGGCCGGCCGTCGACGTACGCCTCGATCATCGGCACCATCCTCAACCGCGGCTACGTCTACAAGAAGGGCACCGCGTTGGTGCCGGCGTGGATCGCGTTCTCGGTGGTCCGGCTGCTGGAGGAGCACTTCCCGCGGCAGATCAGCTATGAGTTCACCGCCGACATGGAGGACGTCCTCGACGAGATCGCCGGCGGCCGCAAGGACCGCGTCACCGAGCTCGGCGAGTTCTACTTCGGCTCCGACCGGGTGGTGGGGCTGCACCAGCTCGTCAACGAGCTCGGCGAGATCGACGCCAAGGAGCTCGCGACGTTCCCCGTCGGCAGCCCCGAGAGCGGGATCGTGCTGCGGGTCGGGCGCTACGGCCCCTACCTCGAGGGCCCCGGTGAGGGTGAGGACGGCGCGGCCGTCCGGGCCAACGTGCCCGACGACCTGCCCCCCGACGAGCTGACGCTGAGCAAGGCCAAGGAGCTCCTCGCCAACCCGGCGGGTGAGGAGAAGCAGCTCGGCGTGCATCCCGAGACAGGGCTCCAGGTCGTGGCGAAGAACGGCCGCTACGGTCCCTACGTCACCGAGGCGCTGCCCGACGACGCACCCAAGTCGGCGAAGCCGCGCACGGGCTCGCTGTTCGCCTCGATGTCGCTCGACACCGTCTCGCTGGACGACGCGGTCAAGCTGCTGTCGCTCCCGCGGGTCGTCGGCACCGACGCCGACGGGGTCGAGATCACCGCCCAGAACGGCCGCTACGGGCCCTACCTGAAGAAGGGCACCGACTCGCGCTCGCTGACCTCGGAGGACCAGCTGTTCACGGTCACCCTCGACGAGGCGCTGGCGATCTACGCCCAGCCCAAGCAGCGCGGTCGGGCCGCGGCGGCCCCGCCGTTGAAGGAGCTCGGCCCCGACCCCGTCTCCGGCGCACCGGTGGTGGTGAAGTCGGGTCGGTTCGGTGACTACGTCACCGACGGCGAGTACAACGCCACCCTGCGCAAGGACGACACCGTCGAGGCGATCACCCTCGAGCGCGCCGCCCAGCTCCTCGCCGAACGCCGCGAGAAGGGGCCGGCCAAGAAGGCCGCCAAGCGGGGCGCCAAGAAGACCACCGCGAAGAAGGCCACCAAGAAGTCAGCGGCCAAGAAGACGACCAAGAAGGCGACCACCTCCGGCTGAGCAGGTCGCTCTGCGGCCGCGACCACTGATGGTTGAGCAGGTCGCGCTGCGAGATTCTCGAAACCCGGTGCCGGTGCCTGGGGCTGGAAGTGACCTCCATGCAGCGGTGCCGCTGCGCGGCCCGGGGCCCCTCGGCCGCAAGCGTCCTCGCTAGCCCCACCAGAACGACGTTGCGATGATCACGTAGAGCACGACCAGCGAGGCGCCTCGAGCCAGTTCGACTCCCCGTCGACGGCGATGAACGCCGCCAGGACGACCGCCAGCATCAGCACCATCACCAGCATCGGTGACAGCACCAGGGTCAGCGAGGCGAGCCCGAAGATCTGCGAGACCAGCACCAGCACGGGCGCCAGCACCCGCGCGATCTGGACCGGACTGTTGAGGATCACCGAGAAGGCGTACGACGCCTGGTCCTTCGCCGCGAGCTGGACGCCGACGACGTTCTCGATCGCGTTGCCCGCGATGGCGACGACGACGAGGCCGGCGAAGGTCTGGTTGATCGACAACCGAGTCCATGGCCGGCTGCAGCGCGTTGACGAACCAGTCGGAGACGAACGCCACTGCGACACCGGCCACCGCGAGCAGCCCGACAGCCAGTCCGATCGGCCAGCGCGGTTGCTCGTGCGGGCCTGGTGGCTCGTCGCCGGCCTCACGGCGCAGCGAGAAGGGAAGAGAGGCGACGAAGAGCCCGATCAGCAGCACCGAGACGATCACCGAGAACGTGACCTCGTGCGCCGAGGCGGGAGTGTGCAGCCAGAACGTGAACGATGGGAGAGCCCAGGCCGAGACCGACAGCAGCATCAGCACCAGGATCGTGCGCGCCCGCTGGGAGCCGAGCTGTTGGGCGCCGTGCTTGAGCCCGCCGACCAGGAACGCCAGCCCCAGCACCAGGAGCAGGTTGGCCAGGATCGAGCCCACCAGGGCCGCCTGGACGACGTCCACGAGGCCGGCCTTGAGGGAGAAGATGCAGATGAACAGCTCGGGCAGGTTGCCGAGCGCCGACTGCAGGACGCCGGTGGCGCCGGCCCCGAACCGGTCACCGAGCTGCTCGACGGAACGGCCGACCAGCGACGCGAGCACGGCCACGGCTGCCGCGGCGACGACGAACGCGACCACGGAGCTCCAGTGCCCGTAGTCCGCGAACCCGGCGAGTGCGGTGAGCACGACGGCCCCGACGAGGATCACCTTGTCCGAGGTCACGAACATCGGGACGGTGACGGCAGGGGCGTCCGTCATGAGCGGCACCGTAGCGAGCGTCGTGGGTCCAGCCGGTCGACGGTGGCAGTAGGTGGTCTCGACTACGCTCGCCACCGAGTCAGAGGTCCGGCAGAAGGCGAGCAGCGTGCACACCACCAACGGGGTCTTCGTCTGCTTCGAGGGCGGCGAGGGCGGCGGCAAGTCGACGCAGGCCCGGCTGCTCGCCGCGCGGCTCACCGATCGCGCCTTCCACCCGGTGCTCACCTTCGAGCCCGGCGACACGGCCGTGGGCAAGGAGGTGCGTCGGATCGTCCTCGATCCCGGCCACCGGTGAGCTCTCCGACCGCACCGAGATGCTGCTCTACGCCGCCGACAAGGCCGAGCACGTCGACACTGTCGTCCTGCCCGCGCTCGAGCGCGGCCACGTCGTGATCACCGACCGCTACGTCGACTCCACCCTGGCCTACCAGGGCGCCGGTCGCACCCTCGCGATGGACGAGGTCGAGCACGTCGCGCGCTGGGCCACCCACGACCTCCGGCCCCACCTGACCGTCGTCCTCGACCTCGAGCCCGAGCACGGTCTCGGACGCTTCACCGAGCGCGACCGGATCGAGGGAGAGGGTGAGGAGTTCCACGCCCGCGTGCGCGCGGCGTTCCTCGAGATGGCCGCCGCCGACCCCGACCACTACGTCGTGCTCGATGCGCGCCGTCCCGTCGACGACATCGCCGACGAGGTCTGGCTCCGCGTCGAGCCGCTGCTCGGACAGGCCCGGCGATGACCACCGTGACCAGGCCGACCGGCACCGTCTGGGACACCCTCGTCGGCCAGCGGCGCGTCATCGAGGCGTTGCGCTCCGCGGCCGCCGGGCACGGCATGAGCCAGGCCTTCCTGTTCACCGGGCCGCCCGGCTCCGGTCGGTCCAACGCCGCGATCGCCTTCGCGGCGGCGCTGCAGTGCGAGCAGACCACGCCCGGGCTGCGGCACCTGCCACTCCTGCCACACCGTCCTGGCCGGCACCCATGCCGACGTCAGCGTGATCCGCACCCAACGGCTCTCGCTCGGGGTCGACGAGGTGCGCGACCTGGTACGACGTTCCGCGCTTGCGCCGGTCGGCCGCCGGTGGCAGATCCTGATCGTCGAGGATGCCGACCGGCTCACCGAGCAGGCCAACAACGCCCTGCTGAAGGCGATCGAGGAGCCCACCGACCGCACCGTGTGGATGCTCTGCGCGCCCACGGTCGAGGACCTGCTGCCCACGATCCGCTCCCGATGCCGGCTGGTCACCCTGTCCACGCCGTCGACCGACGAGGTGGCCGACTTCCTGGTGCGCTCCGCCGGCGTCGACGCCGCGCTCGCCTCCTACTGCGCCCGGGCCAGCCAGGGCCACATCGGCCGGGCCCGCGCGCTGGCCCGCGACGAAGACGCCCGCAACCGTCGCCACGAGGTCGTGAGCATGCCGGCCAGGCTGATCAGCCTGGCCTCCTGCCTCGACGCCGCCACCAACCTCGTCGAGATGACCCAGGAGGAGGCCGACTCGATCACCACCGACCTCGACGCGCGAGAGCGGGCCGACCTCGACGCGTCGTACGGCGTGGTGGAGCGCGGGCGGCGCCCCCGCGAGTACGCCCCCGCGGCCGCGGCGCTCGAGAAGGCGCAGAAGGGGCGGGCCAAGCGGCGCCACCTCGACGCCGTCGACCGCACCCTGATGGACCTCGTCTCGGTCTACCGCGACGCGATCGCCCTCGCCACCGGCGGGGTGCCCCTGGTCAACGAGGAGATCCGCCGCGACGTGGAGACGATCGTCAACGGCTCGACGCCCGAGCTCAACCTGCGCCGGATCGGGTGGATCTTCGACGCCCGCGAGCAGATGCTCGAGTTCAACGTGCCGCCCGACCCTGGCTCTCGAGTCGCTGATGGTGGCGCTCAAGGCTCCGAAGGGGCCGACCCGGTGAAGCGCGTCGCCGTCGCGATCGCCCTGCTGGTGGTCGTGGTCCTCGTCGCAGGCGCCGGCATCGTCGTCGCCCAGCACGGCAACGACTCGGCAGGCGCCGCAGGGGGGCCGACGCCGGTCGCACCCTCGACAGGTGCGCCGCCGACCCAGGCGCCCGAGGCCGGCCTCGCCCGCTTCTACGATCAGAAGATCGACTGGTCCGAGTGCTCCAACGGCCACCAGTGCGCCAAGCTCAAGGTCCCGCTCGACTACGCCCACCCCGGCAAGCGCACGATCGAGCTGGCGCTGCTGAAGGTGCCGGCCTCCGGCAAGCGCATCGGCTCGCTGGTGGTCAACCCCGGCGGTCCCGGGCGAGCCCGGCACGTCGTTCGCGGCCCTGGGCCCCGGACAGTTCGGCGAGCCGCTGCTGCAGCACTTCGACATCGTCGGGTTCGACCCACGCGGCACCGGCGCCAGCGCCCCGGTCGACTGTCTCAGCGACCAGGCCCTCAACGCCTACCTCGGCCAGGACCCCGAGCCCTCGACGCCCGCCGAGGTCGCGTCGTACGTCCGTGCGCAGCGCGCCTTGGCCGCCGGCTGCAGCCGCCTGTCCGGTGCGCTCGCCGGTCATGTGTCCACGGTCGAGGCTGCACGCGACATGGACGTGCTGCGCGCGGCACTGGGGGAGTCGACGCTGAACTACCTCGGCTCCTCCTACGGCACCAAGCTCGGCGCCACCTACGCCCAGCTGTTCCCCCACCGCGTCGGCCGCTTCGTGCTCGACGGCGCGGTCGACCCGACCCTCGGCACCCTCGCGTCGTCGGTGCAGCAGGCCGGCGGGTTCCAGCGCGCCCTCGACGCCTACGCCGCGAACTGCATCGCCTCGTCCGGCGGCTGCTTCCTCGGCAAGACCGTGCCCGAGGTGGAGCAGAAGATCAGTGACCTCCTCGACCAGCTCGCCCAGCACCCGCTTCCCGCCGGCAACCGCGAGCTCACCGCCGGCAACGCGTTCTACGGCGTCGCGGTCACCCTCTACAGCAAGGCCTACTGGGTCCTGCTCAGCAACGCCCTGCGGATGGCGCTGTCCGGCGACGGCACCGGCCTGATGGTGCTGGCCGACGCCTACGCCGCGCGCAGCTCCGACGGCACGTTCGCGAACAACTCCATGGAGGCGTTCGTCGACATCTCCTGCCTCGACGACCCCTACGCCGTCCCGGCCTCGCAGGTGCCGTCCCACTACCCCGCCTTCGAGAAGGCCTCGCCCGGTCTTCGGCAAGGTCTTCGCCTGGGCCCTCACCTCGTGCAACGGCTTCCGGCCGCGGGCCGAGGAGAAGCCGCCGGTGATCCACGCCAAGGGCGCCGCCCCGATCGTCGTCATCGGTACGACGCGCGACCCGGCCACCCCCTACCCCTGGGCCGTGCACCTGGCCCGCGTCCTCGACTCGGGCGTGCTGGTCACCCGCAACGGTGACGGCCACACCGGCTACCACACCGGCAACGCCTGCATCGACGACCTCGTCCACTCCTACCTGGTCTCCGGCGTCGTACCGTCCAACGGCACGCGCTGCTGACCCGAATCACCCGCAGCCATGCCGATTCCCGGCCCGCTGACGGCCCTCCGTATACTTCCGGCCGTTGCCGGGACCACCTCCTCGCGGAGGTCGTCTCGGGCAGTTGGCCGCCTTAGCTCAGTCGGTAGAGCGATTCACTCGTAATGAATAGGTCGTCGGTTCGATTCCGACAGGCGGCTCCACCAGGTGACCACAGAAGTCGCCGTGCCTGACCACAGAAGTCCCGTCCCGGTTGTCCCCGGGGCGGGTTTCGTCGTTTCTGAGCCTGCGGCCGCTCGAGGCTAGTGTCGCTCCACACGTGTGAAGTACTCCTCGAGCGTGAGCTGCTCGCCGTGGAAGTCGACTGGCCGCTCGACGGCTTGGATCGCGTCGCCGGCCGCCGGCAGGGCGGCGCGTTCGGTCTCGGGAAGCGCCTCGTAGGTGTAGGTGGAGAGAGCCATCGGACTGGAGGTGTTGCCCAGCGCATACCGCACGACCCGTTCGCTGCGGTCGGCGTACAGCAAGAGGCCGACGGTCGGCGCGTGCTGCGGCAGCCGGTAGACGTCGTCGACGGCTGAGACGTAGAAGCCGAGCTTGCCGGCGTACTCGGGTTTGAACTTGTCGATCTTGAGCTCGACGACGTAGTGGAGCTGGGTGACGGGGAAGAACAGCAGGTCGATGTAGAAGTCGTCGCCATCAACGTCTAGGTGGACCTGGCGGCCAACGAAAGCGAGGCCGTGACCGAGCTCGAGGAGCGTCTCCTGGAGCCGGCTCATCATGGCGTCTTCGAGTTCGCGTTCGGCGACCTGGCCGGCGAGGCCGAGGAAGTCGAAGACGTAGGGGTCCTTGGCGATCTGTTGGGTCAGCCCGGACTGCGCGGCGGGGAGTGCCGTGCGGAAGTTGGACAGGGCGGCTCCCAACTGTGCGTGGGTCTTGTTCTTGATCTGGTTGAGCAGGACGTTGCGGGACCAGCCGTGCTCGACAGCCGCAGGCGCGTACCATTCGCGAACCTCGGGGTCGGCGACCTTGTCGAGAAGCGTGCGTACGTGTCCCCATGGAAGTTGTCCCACAGCTCGTGGGACAAATGCCTCCTCGGTGGGCCGGGCCTCGGCGAACGCGCGCATGTACATCGGGTTGCTACGGGACAGGCCGGTCATGTCGGGGAACTCGCGGCGCAGGTCCTGAGCGAGCCGGTCCACAACCTTGGCACCCCAGCCGCCCTGGTCCTGCTGGGTGAGGATGGTGCGGCCGATGGTCCAGTACAGACGCAGTAGCTCGGTATTGACGACACGGTGGGCGCGTGCTTGCGAGCTGCGGACTGCGGCCTTGAGGGTGTCCAGCAGCTGTGGGTAGTCATCGGGGAGTGTGAGTTCCGAGCGCATGTGGCCCATCGTGCCTGCGGCGTCGGACACTCCTATCATCGAACATTCCTCTTGATATCGAGAGGAATGGGACGATCGGTGCCTTAGCGCGGGACGAGTGGCGACGAGGCGGCGCGTTGCCGCAGGTCAGACCCTTCTGTGGCCAACCCCTCCACCAAGAGTCCCTGACGACCTGTGCGTTCAGGCAGGTGGCACGCAGGGGGCGGGCGCTGACCGTGTTCACCGACGGTCCCCGGGTCCTGGCGGGTATTCGTCGTTGTGAGCGGGTCATGTCGAGATTGGGTCGTAGACTGCTGACGTGTCACTGAGCGCGTCGGAGTTCTGCCAGGCCGGGATGGCCTTGCCCCTGACGTGCGCAAGGACGTGGCCAACCGCCTGCTCCGATCGGTAATTGCCGACGATGACCTCGAAGAAGCTGCGCAGGATTGGCTGCGCACCGACGCTTCCGCCGCGTACGACGCGTTGAGGGCGGACCCGTCCCGGGCGATCCCCGCAGACGAGGTGCGCGGGCGCCTCGAGGGCAAGTGGGCCGCCCGTCCATGACAGGCCGGATCTACTACACCCCGGAAGCGGCTCAACAGCTCGACGACCGCGACGAGTGGATCACTGTCAGAGGATCGGCTCAGAGCGCGTATGACTTCGTCTCCGGTCTCCTCGACCACATCGACGGCATCCTGTTGTTTCCTTTGGGGCCGTGCACGCGACGACATCCGCCCGGGCATGCGCACGACCGTGTTCCCTTGAAGGACGCTCGTGGCGTACGAGGTCGACGATTCCGCCAGACGGCTCCACCAGAGCTCCCCTGTGAGCTCGCATTCGTCGAGGCCTCTCGGAGCCTGACTCCGAGGTGCTCAGCAGCCCGCCCGAGCGGCCGTCCCAGACCAGCACGCTCCGCGATCAGGCGGCCAAGACGTAGTGTTCGCGTGGTCGTCTCTCACGCCATGCGAGCCGGGTGGAGGCGCGCGGTCTACGTCTCGGGTCGCTAACCCGCCGGACAGGGGCAGCCGAAGCGGGTGAAGATCCGCGCGTTGGCCCGCCTCATGGCGGTGATCACGTCGGGTCCGAGGGAGCGCCGGGCGAAGAAATAGGCGCCCGGGCCGTGACCCACCTGGATGTAGTCGGCCTCGACCCGGTGTCGCCAGTGACCGATCTTCATCTCGTCGCTGTTCAGGGCGATCAGGTCCGGCTGCTGGGCGAGGTTCCACGCCACGAAGGCCTTGATCCCACCGGGCCACGTGTGGTCGATGTTGCGGCGAAGCCCCTGGGCGAAGAGCTGGTAGCGCGTGACGGCCTTCTGGCGGTCCAGCACGAGGTACTGCGGCGCCTCGATCGACCAGATCCGGGCACCCGGGTCCTCGGCGAGGATCTCCTTCAGCAGCGCCTGCTGCTGCACGAGCTGGTCGTCCCGCGTGGCCGCCGAGTACTGCACGGCGAGCACGGTCGGGAGGGCGACGGCGAGCACCCCGACGACCGGGGCAGCTCGCTGCGGCAGGTGCTGCAGCAGCCAGGCGGTCCCGGCCCCGATCCCGAGAGCGGCGAGGGGCAGCACGGTGAAGGCGTCCTCCCAGCTGTCGAAGTCCACCTCCATCCACAGCAGCGAGCCCACGGTGATCACCGCGACCACCACCAAGGTGACGGTGGCCGGGTCGTGGCGCGTTGCCGGGTCGAGCCAGCGGACGACGGCGATGGCGATGATCAGCACCAGGCCGGCGAGCATCAGCCACAGGGTGACGCCGTACCCCTCCTTCATGGCCACCGCGACCGCCAAGATGCGCGCGGTCACGCCTCGACCGTGGGTGTAGCGGAGGTTGAGCAGGAGGAAGCCGTCCAGCAGGTCTTGGAGCGCGCCGTACGCCGCGAAGTAGGCCAGCAGGACGGCAACCGGGATGGCGCCTCCGATGGCCAGCCGCACCAGGTCCTTCAGCCGGCGGCCCGGTCCGACCAGCAGGATGCCGACCAGGGCGCCCACGAGCAAAGGGAGGAACGCGACCTGCAGGGTCAAGGTGGCCAGGCTGATCGAGACCCCGGTGAGCAGCCAGCGCCGGTGCGACACGGCCCAGATCGCGCACAGGATGAAGAGCACCATCGGCGTCTTCTCGCGGGGACCGTCGGTGGCGAGGTCGATGAAGCCTTGGAAGCTGAGCATCGTCGCTGCAGCTGCCAGGCCGGCGGTCCGCGAGGCGAAGAGGTCGCGAGCCACGATGTAGGTGACCACCACGGAGGCCACCGCGATCACCATGTACCACGCGCGCATCCCGACGAGCTCGTTGCCGCCGACGATGCGGGCGGCGACGATCCCGGGCACGGGCAGCATGTGAGCCAGCGGGCCGGCGCGGTTGACGATCCCGACGTACGGCGGCTCGCCGGCCAGCACCTGCCGCGCACCGTACGCATAGACGCCGAGGTCGCGGGTGAGCAGACCGTGGAAGCCGTGGAGCACGTAGGTCACGAGCGAGACCGCGGCCACGGCCACGACGAGCGGGTCGAAGCGCCGGTACCAGCTGTCCCGGCCGACTGCCTCGGCGCCGGGCTCGGCGGACTCGTCGTCGATCAGCTGCACCGGCCGACCCTCATGGCACACATCCTGCCCCGTCCTCGGCGAAACGCCGACAGGGGGCGACGTGTCTCGCGCGGGTTCGGCCACGGGTCCGCCGTACCGAGCGACCCACGCCGGGCCTACGGTCGTCCCTGTGACGCGCACCCCGGCCCCGATCGTCGTCGCCTGACCATGACCGACGAGGACCGGCGCGGCCACGGCGACGTCCCCCTCGTCACCTCCCTGACGGAGCTGACGACCCGGGCGAGGCGGGTCCCGTCGGGGACCGTTCGGCGCATCATCGGCGTCGTCGGCAGCCCCGGTGCCGGCAAGACCACCCTCGTCGAGGCGTTGCTCCGCGCACTGGTCCCGACCGCGGGCCTGCCGGACGAGTGGGTCGCCCATGTCCCGATGGACGGCTTCCACCTCGCCGACGCGGAGCTGCTGCGGCTCGGCCGGCTCCAGCGCAAGGGGGCACCGGACACGTTCGACTCGGCGGGCTACGCCGCCCTGCTGCGCCGGATCCACGTCACGCACGGGACGGGCGAGACCGTCTACGCGCCGGCCTTCGACCGCGACCTCGAGCAGCCCGTGGCCGGCGCCATCCCCGTCCTGCCCGGTTGCCGGCTCGTGCTCACCGAAGGGAACTACCTGCTCCTCGAGAACGAGGCGTGGCCGCTGGTCAGAGCACAGCTCGACGAGGTGTGGTTCCTGGACGCCGACGACGAGGTCAGGCGGAGTCGGCTCGTCGGACGGCACGTGCTCTTCGGCAAGGCACCGCCCGACGCCGAGGCCTGGGTGGCCCAGGTCGACGAGCCCAACGCCCGCCTTGTCGTGTCGACCCGCGACCGGGCCGATCTGGTCGTCGCGGGCTCGCTGCTGCTCACCTGAGCGGGCGCGGGTCCCAGGCGCTAGGGCCCAGCTGGCAAGGCCGTTCCCCCTCTGTCGGAGATGACGCTCGGTGCGCTGAACGTCCTCGGCCAGAACCCGGACGGGTTCTTCCTGATTGCGGAGGGTGGCGGCACCGCCGTCAGGGCGGCCGACCACCAGCCGGGTCGGATGGTGGAGGAGGAGATCTCCTTCCACTGCATGATCGACGGTCCGGTGTGGACAGCGCTGACGGACCACGGTCCTGGCATGCTCCCAGGCCTGCAGCTCCACAGCACCCACCACACCAACAGCCTGGTCCAGGTCCTCGCGAAGGGTGACGCAGGTCGTCTCCTCCGCACGATGGTGGTCGGGACTGATCCGGTGCACGGCGCCTACGTCGACAACACCGCCATCCACCGGTTCCTGCTGGAGGCGGCCGGCGTTCGGTGACGCCGGGGACCCAGAGGCGGGTGCCAGGATGTCCGGATGCAGAATCACGGGGAGCCGCTGGAGACCGTGTCGCAGGTGGTCGCCGGACTCGGGGTGACCTTCGCAGTGTTCGACGAGCACACCCAGGACTCCGGCCACATCTCCTACGGCATCCGGACCTCGGACGGGCTCCGCGTCTTCGCCAAGACCTCGGGCGGACCGGAGGACAGCCCGGGCGGTACGAGCCGAGTGGCGAGGGCCGACGCCCTGCGTCGCGTGGCGGCCATCCACCGCGAGGTCGACCATCCCGCCCTGGTCGCGGTCCGGGACGTCATCGAGGTCGGTGACGGGGTGGTCGTCGTCCACGACTGGTTCGACGGCGAGCTGCTCCACTCCTCGGCGGCGCGTCGCCAGGACCCGGCCCAAGCACACCACCGCTTCCAGATCCTGCCCGCGCCGGAGATCGCGGATGCGCTCGACCAGGTGCTCGCCCTGCACGTTGCTCTCGAGCAGGCGGGCCTGGTCGCAGGTGACTTCTACGACGGGTCCGTGATGTACGACTTCAGCACCCGGCAGATCAAGGTGATCGACCTCGAGTGCTACCGAAGGGGGACCTACGTCAACGACCGGGGCCGGCTCCCGGGCTCCACCAGGTTCATGGCCCCGGAGGAGCACGAGCTCGGGGCCACCATCGACAGCCGGACCACTGTCTTCAACCTCGGACGCCTGGTCGAGCTGTTCCTGCTCGGTCACCACGAGCTGCCAGGCGTCGCGGCCCTGGCCGCCCGAGCGACCGCTGGCGACCCCGACGACCGGCCGGCCTCGGCGGCCGACCTCCACGCCGCCTGGGGCGCCGCACGGCTCGAGATCAGGCCGGCGACCCCCGACGACGTCGCGGAGCTGGCGCGGGTCGAGGTCGAGGCCGGCCGCCTCTTCCTGACCGTCGACATGCCGCTCGTAGCCGGCGACGAGGTCGACGAGGCCGAGCTCCGGCACGCGATCGCCGAGCAGCGGGTGTGGGTGGCGTCGTACGACGGAGCGGTCGCGGGCTACGTCGAGGCCTCGGTCGCCGACGGTCGGGCACACGTCGACCAGGTGTCGGTGCGGCCCGCCACCGGACGCCGCGGCATCGGCCGGGCGCTGGTCCGCCACGTCGAGGCCTGGGGGCGGGAGCGCGGCCTCGACGGCACCACCCTGACCACCTTCCGCGACGTCCCGTGGAACGGGCCGTACTACGGTCGGCTCGGCTACCGCGAGCTCGCCGAGGCGGAGGTCGGACCCGAGCTCCGGGCGGTGATGGAGCGTGAGGCGACTTGGCCCGGCATCGTCCCGGAGCTGCGCTGCGCCATGTATCGACCGCGCAGCTGACTCCAGGCGCGGGATCCCAGGGCGCCGACGACCTTCGGACCTGCCCATGTCGCAGGCGCCGTCGCAGGCTGGAAGGTGAGCCCTGGGAGGCAGCCATGTCAGCACGACGGCAACAGATCCTGGCGGTCGCTGGAACGGCGGCCCTGGTGGCGACAGCGACGGTCCTGCCGGCCCGAGCCGGGAGTGGCGGGGTTGAGCCGACGCACCTGAGCCGTGGCAGCGACCCTCGATCACATTCGTGGTCCACGACATCATCCACGACGGATCGCTTCGCGTCGCGGCCACGAAACCGGGGACTCACCAGGTGCTGTGGAACGTCCGGGGCGGCTACCTGCTCCAGGACTGGCTCCAGCGGACCCAGAGGTCCCGGCTGGTGTTCGCCGGGGGCGGTGGGCACGCCGGTGAACGTCGGCTGCTCGACAGCTCGCCGATGATGATGAGCGCTGCGGTGTCGCCGGGGCGCACGCGAGTCGCCTGGGCCAGTGGGCGCAACGAGCTGACCACCCCGACCCTGGTCTCGGTCGCCGTGCCTGCGACCGGTCGCATCGTCGCGAGCCGGAGCTTCCGGTGGGCACGCGTGCTCGGCGTCACCCGGTCACGCGTCCTCCTGACGCGCCGGGACGCCTCGTCGCCAGCGACCACCGTCTGGTGGAACTTCCGGCAGCACCGGGTGACCAGGATCGCTGCTCGCGAAGCGGCCCGCGCTGACCTCGCGCGCAGCCGGATCGTCATCGCCGCCGGGCAGTTCGACGAGCCGGCCTTCTGCAACCGCGTCGCGCCTCTGTCGCATCCGCACCGCACGCTCTGGCGGAGCTGTCGGTGGGCGCCGCACGCGTGGTCGCCAGACGGTGCACGTGTGGTGGCGACCCACACCTACTTCGACGACGTGGGTACCGACCGGTGGCTGACGATGAAGGCTGACACGGGTCGGCGTCTCGGCGTCTTCACGGGCTGGGACGCAGTGTGGGAGGACGATGCGCACGTCCTCACCCTTGCCCAGGGCGACAGCGGGCAGGCCGCGATCATCCGATGCACCGTTGCGGGGCAGTGCGAGCGCGCCAGCCGGCTCCAGGACATGGGCAAGGTCACCTATCAACCCAACTACATCTCGCCACCGGTCGTCCTCGCTGCCAACTGATCGACTCCCCAGCCGTGGCGTGGCGACCCCTGGCGGCGTAGAACTCTCCTGACAGGGTCTCGGGAACTCCGACGAGGGAGAGCACATGTCATCTGCCACCGACCAGCTGCGTGCCGCGCGCGACGGGCTGCTCGCCGTACGCGAGGACTACGCCGCCGCGGTCCGCGACTTCCGCTGGCCCGACGTGGGTGAGACCTTCAACTGGGGCATCGACTGGTTCGACGAGATCGCGCGCGGGGTCGACCGCGCCGCCCTGGTCATCGTGGAGACGGACGGCACCCCCAGCCAGGTTTCCTTCGACGACATGCGGCGGCGGTCCAACCGGCTGGCTCGGTGGCTGGCCGGGCACGGCGTGGCCAAGGGCGACGCGGTGGTCGTCATGCTCGGCAACCAGGTCGAGCTCTGGGAGACGATGCTGGCGGTGATGAAGCTCGGGGCGGTCATCATGCCGACCACCACTGCCGTCGGGCCGGCCGACCTGCGCGACCGCCTCGACCGGGGTCGGGCACGGCACGTGGTCTGCAACGCCGCAGACGTGGGCAAGTTCGACGAGGTGCCCGGTGACTACTCGCGCTTCTCGGTCGGCGACGTCGACGGCTGGGCCGCGATCAGCGATGCGGCCGGGGAGGACGACGGCAACCTCGAGCACCCCGGCACCGCACCTCAGGACCGCCTGCTCCTCTACTTCACCTCGGGCACCACCAGCCTGCCCAAGCTGGTGGAGCACACCCAGGTCTCCTACCCGGTCGGCCACCTGACGACGATGTACTGGCTGGGGGTGAAGCCGGGCGACGTTCACCTGGCCATCTCGTCACCCGGGTGGGCCAAGCACGCGTGGTCGTGCTTCTTCGCGCCGTGGCTCGCCGAGGCGACGGTGTTCTGCTACAACTACGCGCGCTTCGACGCCGCCGCGCTTCTCGACCAGCTCCACACCCATCGGGTCACCTCGTTCTGCGCCCCGCCGACCGTGTGGCGGATGCTCATCACCGCCGACCTGTCCGGCGGCCCGGGCTCCCTGCGCGAGGTGCTGGCAGCGGGTGAGCCGCTCAACCCCGAGGTGATCGCCCAGGTGCAGGACAAGTGGGGCCTCACCGTCCGCGACGGCTTCGGCCAGACCGAGATGACGGCCGCGATCGGCAACAGCCCGGCCCAGCGGCTGATCCCCGGCTCGATGGGCCGGGCCCTGCCCGGCGTCCCGGTCGTGCTGGCGGACCCGGTGTCGGGTGAGCGGCTCGCCGGCGCCGGAGCCGAGGGCGAGATCTGCCTCGACCTGGTCGGGGCCACCGGCCGGCCGCTGCCGCTGATGACCGGCTACCAGGGTGACCCCGAGCGCAACGACGACGCGATGGCCGGCGGGCTCTACCACACGGGTGACGTCGCGACCCTCGACGCCGACGGGTACATCACCTACATCGGGCGTACCGACGACGTGTTCAAGTCCTCCGACTACAAGATCAGCCCGTTCGAGCTCGAGAGCGTCCTGATCGAGCACCCGGCGGTCGCCGAGGCCGCCGTCGTGCCCGCGCCCGACCCGGTGCGGCTCACCGTCCCGAAGGCGTACGTCGTGCTGGCCCCTGGCTACGAGCCGACGCGGGAGACGGCGTACCAGATCCTCAAGCACGCCCGGGAGAACCTGGCGCCCTACCTGCGGGTCCGGCGGCTGGAGTTCTTCGACCTGCCCAAGACCATCTCCGGCAAGATCCGACGGGTCGAGCTCAGGGCCCGGGAGAGCGACCTGGCGGGGTCGGGGCAGAGCTCGGACGGTGAGTGGCGCGACGACCAGTTCCCCGAGCTGAAGGGTGGCGGTGCCGGCGGCTGACCGAGCCGGGCCGGATGCTCGCCATGTTCAGGCGGCACCGACCCCGTTACCTTGACCCCTGGACACGGTGTCGGGGACTGGCGTCGTGACCGGGGGGAGTTCCAGTGGCACGACTGCTGCATCGGCTCGGCATGCTGTGTGCTCGCCGACCCCTGATCGTGCTCGGCATCTGGGTTCGTGATGCTGGTCATGATCATCGGCGCGGTCCGGATGGTCGGTGCCCTGACCAGCAACGACCTCTCCCTGCCGGGCACCGGGAGCCAAGAGGCCAAGGACCTCCTGCAGGAGAAGTTCCCGCCGCAGCAGAACGGCGCCAACCCGATCGTCTTCAACATCCCTCCGGGGCGCTGACCGACTCCCAGTACCAGAAGGCGATCAACGACTCGGTCAAGGCGATCGCCAAGCAGCCCCACGTCTACAGCGTCACCAACCCGCTGAGCAGCAGCGGCCAGACCGCCGGGCACGCCGCCGACGATCGCGCCCCAGGTGCGTCCGGAGGACCAGCCCCAGTCGTTGCCCTTGGACACGCCGACGAGGAAGGTCACCAGGCCCAGGGCGAGCCCGAGCATCCCGACCACGTCGACGTGCCCCGGCTGGGCGTCGTGGATGTGCGGCACGAGCACCACGGTGGCGAGCAGCACGAGGAGGCCGAGCCCGGCCGAGACCCAGAAGAGCAGGTGCCACGGGTGTCCGTCGGCGATCCAGGCCGCGAGGGGCAAGCCGATCGCGCCGCCCACTCCAAGCGTGGCGCTCATCGCCGCGATCGCGGTCGAGGTCATGTGGGGTGGTGTGAACTCGCGCATCAGCGAGATGCCGACCGGGATGAAGCCCATCGCGAAGCCCTGCAGGGCCCGGCCTGCCAGCATCGGCACGATCGTGCTCGACAGGGCGCACACGACGGTGCCGACGACGAGCAGCGCGGCGTTGACGACGAGCACCCGCTGCTTGCCGTAGAGGTCTGCGAGCCGACCTGCCACCGGCATCGAGACCGCGGCGGCCAGCAGCGTGGCGGTGATGACCCAGCCGGCGTTGGACGCCGAGGTCGACAGCAGCTGCGGCAGCTCGCTCTGGATCGGGATGACCATGGTCTGCGTGAGCGCCGCCGTGAGGCCGCCGAAGCACAGGGCGACGACCGCGATGGTGGGGTTGGCCGGTACGGCGCGGGCGGACGTCACGAGATCTCCTGCGAGCAGCGGTCGAGGCGGACGTCCCGACCCTAGCGGCTCGTTGCCCAGGGCAACCAAGTTTGCGGGCTGTCCCACTTTCTGGCCCAAGGACGACGCGGCCGGGCCCCGGAGATCTGTCGGCTGTGGGCCAGAAAGCGGGGAGCGCCGACCCCCGGCCTCGGCGACCCCCAGAGATCGGCCTGCCGCTCACGGAGTGACGATCTTCGGCGCTGCGCGGGTGCGCGGGTAGCATGAGGCCGCGCGAAAGGTCGGAGGGGGTTGGTTGACCATCGAGCCGTCGGCCACGGCTCCGGAGCAGGGCGAGACGACCCTGCTGCACACCCGGACGACCGCGCCCCGCCCCAACGTCCGCACCCTCGCCCGGCCGGATCTGCTGTCGCTGCTCGACGAGGGCACCACGCACGCCGTCACGCTCGTGTGCGGGGGACCCGGCTCGGGGAAGACCCAGCTCGTCACCGCCTGGGTGGACTCGGTCCGGGGCCGCCCGGTCCGCGTGGCCTGGGTGGCGCTCGGGCCCGACTGCAACGACCCCCAGCGACTCTGGTCGCTGGTGACCACCGCGCTCTCCCGAGCCACCGACGGACCGCCCGCCGACCTGCGGGCTCCGGCCGACGCCGACGAGGACTACGTCGCGCGTCTGCTGTCGAGCTTCCAGCAGGACCACACCCCGGTCGTGCTGGTGCTCGAGGACCTCCATGAGGTGCAGGACCGTGAGTCGCTGCGCAGCATCGACGTCCTGCTCCGGATGCTGCCCGACACGGTCCGAGTCGTCCTCATCTCGCGGTCCGACCCCGCTCTGTCCTTGCACCGTCTCCGCGTGTCCGGCGAGCTCGCCGAGATCCGCCAGGCCGAGCTCGCCTTCGACCGCGACGAGGCGGTCGACCTGCTCGCGCAGCACCGGGTCGCGCTCGACGACGGCGAGGTCGACCTGCTGCTCGAGCGCACCGAGGGGTGGGCCGTCGGGCTCCGGCTGGCTGCGCTGTCCCTCGAGGGGCGCGACGGCTCCGAGCGGGCCGCGGCGGTCGCCGCGTTCGCCGGCGACAACCGCGCCGTCGCGGACTACCTCGTGGCGGAGGTCCTCGAACGGGTGTCCGACGAGCTGCGCCGGTTCCTGCTCCTGACCAGCGTGGTCGAGCGGGTCGACGGAGCCCTGGCCGAGCACCTCACGGGTACGACGGGTGGCGCCGCAGCACTGGAGCGGCTGGAGCGCGACGGCGTACCCCTGGTCCCGCTCGACGCGCACCAGCAGTGGTACCGCTACCACCGGCTCGTCCAGGACGTCTGCCGCCACCGGCTCTCGGTCGAGGATCCCGAGCTGGTGCCGCGGCTCCACGTGGCCGCCGCCGAGTGGCTGGCCGACACCGGGGAGTACGAGGAGGCGCTCCGGCACGCGCTGGCCGCGCGCGACTGGACCTTCGTCGGCCGGCTCGCGGTCACCCACGCGGGCCCGATCGTCTTCGGGCACGCCGGCCGCTCGGTCCGCGCGCTGCTGGCCGAGATCCCCGACGACGTGGCCGGCGGCGACCCGTGGGTCGCGACCGCTCGGGTGCTGGCCCTCCACGACGAGGGTCGCTCGGCCCGCCTTGCCGAGCAGCTCGAGCTGGCCGAGGCACTCAGCGGCGAGCTCGCGGGCTCCGACGAGATGCTGGTCGGTGCGGTGCTGGCACTGGTCCGGGCCAGCGCGGCCCGTGCGCTCTACCACGTCGACGTCGCGGCCAAGGAAAGCCGCCGAGCCGGCGAGCTCATCGCGGCCCTGGCCGTGCAGGTCGACCCGGTGCGCGCCGTACCGGCGCTTCCGGCCTACGCCGCCCACGCCGACACCCTGCTCGGCAAGAGCCTGGTGTGGCAGGGCGACTTCGACGCCGCCGAGGAGCACCTCCGGCGAGCGGTGGCTGCCTCGCCCTCCGACCGGCCAGACCCGGTGGACAGCGGCATCCTGGCCCGCGCCTACCTGTCACTCGTGCTGGCGATGGGGGCACAGATCCGTGAGGCCGGCGAGCTGGCCGAGGAGTCGCTGGGCCTCGGCCGGGCCGCCGGGTGGTCCGACGACGTCCAGTCCACGAGCGCCTGGCTGGCCCTCGCCCTGGTCCGCCTCCAGCGCAGCGAGCGCGAGGCGTGTGCGGCCGCCCTCGACGAGGCTGCTCACATGCTCGAGCGGCGTCCCGACCAGCTGCTCGACGTCTGCCGCTGGCTGGCCACAGCGCGGTTCTTCGCCGAGGACGGCCGCGACACCCGGGCCCGCGACATCCTCGCCGACGTACGCCGCCTCCAGGCCGACCTGCCGCCCAACGGGCTCCTCGCCGCGTGGACGCTCCTCGTGGCCGCCGAGCTCGAGCTCGCGGCCGGTCGACCTGCCGAGGCCCGCAGGCTGCTGGAGGCGGACCCGGCGGTGCTGGCAGCCCCGGCGGCCCGGATCGTGCGCGGACAGGCGCTCGTCGACGAGGGTCTGCCGGAGGAGGCCCTGGCCGAGGTCGAGCCCCTGGTCGACTACCTCGAAGGGGGGCTGCGGTCGGTGCAGGCGCTGGTGATCTGCGCCCAGGCCAACGACGACGCGCGTCGCGACGCGAAAGCCTTGCAGTGCCTCATCGACGCCCTCGCCCAAGGCGTGCCGGAGGACTACTTGCGGCCGTTCTACCGCAACCGGATCCGGCTGCTCCCGCTGCTCCGGCGCTACCGCCTGAGCGGGGCGCCCCACGTCGACGTGGTCAACGCGATGCTCGACCTCGACGACAGCTACGGTCACCGGCCGATCGAGTCGCTCACCGATCGTGAGCTGGCGGTGCTCCAGCTGCTGCCAAGCATGATGAGCAACGAGGAGATCGCAACCGAGCTCTTCGTCTCGGTGAACACCGTGAAGGTCCACCTGAAGTCGCTCTACCGCAAGCTCGGGGTGAGCAGCCGTCGTGAGGCCGTGATGGCGGGGGCCGGACTGATCGAGCGCTGACGACCGGGACGTGCGGTCAGGCCCCGGTCTGGTCGGCGTCGGCGGGAGGCTCGGCCTCCACGTCGGCGTCCAGGTCGTCGGAGAGCTCCCGGATGCTCACCAGCTCCAGCCCGGCGTCGCGGATCCGGTGGCGCAGAGCGGCCAGCTCGGCGTCGTCGGCCACGTCGCCCACCAGGGTCGTGGTGACGGGCTCGACCATCGAGGTGAACCCATCGAAGATCGATCGGCCGTAGCCACCGAGGTCACCCACCACCCGGATCTGGATGCGGGTCATGACCTGCCCTTGGGCCGTCGGCTGACCTCCACGACGTGCAAGCCCAGCCGGGAGAGACGGTCGAGCGCGCCGTGCAGGGCGGCCTGGTCGACACCGCGTGCGGTGAGCACCGTCGTACCTCCACTCGTCCGGACGTCCCAGCCATCGAACTCCGCCCGCTCGCCTGCGGGCAGCACGCTGTCGCAGGTGATCTGGACGACCGCGGCGGACGGCTGCCCTTCACATGGCGGCATGGTGTGACTGTGCTCCATCCGGCGCTGGTCTCCATCACCCGTGCCGGGTGATGGGGCGCGCGTAACCCCTGCTGTTGCTGGGAGACCGTCGCTGGAGTGCCCGTCACTGGAGGGCGGAGGTCAGCCGCATCACGGTGTCGACGTACTTCGCGCCGTTGGAGCGCCCGCTCCACTCCTCCATCGTCAGCGGCCGGCACACGGCGCGGTAGGAGTCCTCGATCTCACGGAGCCGGGGGACGGAGTCACCGCCGATGAGCAGCGTGATGATCTCGTAGTTGAGGGCGAAGCTGCGCATGTCCATGTTGCTCGAGCCGATCACCGCGATGTCGTCGTCGACGGTGAAGTGCTTGGAGTGCAGGATCGCCGGCGCCGGGTAGAGCCAGATCTTGATCCCGGCCTCGAGCAGTGCCTTGTAGTAGGAGGCCTGGGCATGGCCGACCATGAACTGGTCGGAGGCCTCGCTGACGAACAGCTCGACGTCGACCCCGCGCTGGGCGGCCGTGGTGACGGCGTACAGCAGCGACTCGTCCGGCACGAAGTAGGGGCTGGTCAGCGACAGCCGGCGCTGGGCGCCGTAGATGAGGGTGTTGAACAGGCGCAGGTTGTTCTCCATCGCGAACCCGGGCCCGGACGGGAGGACCTGTGCACACACGCCGTCCGAGCTCAGTGCGGCCGCGCGATCGTGCAGCCGTACGTCGCGCAGGTCGCCGGTCTCCTTCTCCCAGTCGATCGCGAAGACGGACTCCAAGGCGGTGACCATCGAGCCTTCGACCCGCATCATCAGGTCGACCCAGTGCCTGCCGGACTCGTGGTTCTTCGGCTTGTTGTAGCCGGCCTCGATCAGGTTGAGCGAGCCCATGAAGCCGACGAGCCCGTCGACGACGAGGAGCTTGCGGTGGTTGCGCAGGTCGGGGCGGCGCCAGGTGCCCTTGAGCGGGTGCAGCGGAAGCATCGGATGCCAGGCGATCTTGGTCGCGTCGAGACGCTTGACGAAGTCCTTGTAGCCCGGGATCCCGCGCGAGCCGAGGTGGTCGAAGAGGAACTGCACCTCGACCCCGCGCTCGGCGGCCTCGGCCATGGCGGTGAGCACCGGGTCGGTCACGTCGTCCCAGGCGGAGATGTAGAACTCCACGAGCACGTAGCGCTCGGCGGCCCGCACCGCGTCGGCCATGATCTGCATGGTCTCGTTGTAGTTCGGCAGGTACTGGATGGTGTTGCCCCCGGTCATCGGGAGCGAGCCGAGGGCGCGGTTGAGGTGCACCGACGTCGCGAGGTACGGCGGGCCGACCAGCCCGGCGGGCAGGTCGGGGAAGTCGCCGATCCGCTCGGCGATCAGCCGGTTGGCCTGCTCCTGCTGCTTGGCCCGCTTCGTCCCGACGTTGGTGCGGCCGAAGAACGCGAACGCGATCAGCCCGAGCCAGGTCGAGAGCATGACCAGCATCAGCCACGCCAGCCCGGTCGAGGGCTTGCGGTTACGCGGCACCACGCCGAGCGCCAGGATCTTGATCAGGATGCTGATCACGGAGAGGAGAGCCAGGATCAGTGCTGCCCAGCTGCTCTTGCTCACCGAGCTCTCCGGGGTGCCGCAGGACGCAAGGTCTCGTGCATGGGCCCAGCCTCGGCCACAGCGGCCCGGCGGAGCGTCACCCGCCCAGGGTGAGTCGCCGGCCGCCTCCTGCTCGTCCACCGCGAGTCCGCCGCTGGCTAGGGTGGGGCGGACGACCGGACCAGGGCTCTGGGACCAATGGCCCTGAGCGGCCCGCGAGCACGCGCCGTACGGTCGAGACAACCCTCCGACGGGGAGGGCTCGCGCTTCATCGGGAGCAGCCATGACCTCCAGCACAGACCAAGACCCGGTCACCACCCTGAGCGACGACGAGTGCTGGGAGCTGCTCGAGGCCGAGGAGTTCGGCAGGCTCGCCTACCGCCTCGTCGACGAGGTCCACATCGTCCCGATCAACTACGTCTGCGACGAGCGTGCGCTGCTGTTCCGGACGGCGTCCGGCAACAAGCTGCTGGCCGCTGCGATGCACTCCGCGGTCGCCCTCGAGATCGACTGGCACGACGACCACACGGCCTGGTCGGTGGTCGCGCGCGGCCACCTGCGCCAGCTCGAGGAGGACGAGGAGCACCGGGTGGAGTCGCTGCCGCTGCACCCCTGGGTCCCGACGCTCAAGTACGACGTGGTGGAGCTGATCCCGGAGACCGTGACCGGCCGCTTCTTCCGGCTCCAGCTCGACGAGTCGGAGGGGGAGTCGGGCGGCGACTGACCGGTCGGGTGCGAGCGAAGCCGCAGGACCTCGAGAAGAAGGAGACCGAGATGTCCGCTCATGGTCACGGCCGTGCCGTGCTCGACGAGCTGTCCCCGCTGCACCGCGAGCTGCGCAGGGCCATCCCCGACGTCTACAAGGGGTTCCGCGAGCTGCATCACGCCTCCTTCGCCGAGGGCGCGCTCGACGCCCGGACCAAGGAGCTGATCGCGCTCGCGATCGGCGTGGTCGAAGGCTGTGACGGCTGCATCGCCTCGCACGCCGAGGCCGCCGTGAGGGCGGGCGCCTCGTGCCAGGAGGCCGCCGAGGCGATCGGCGTCACCTTCTTGATGAAGGGTGGCCCCGCCACCATCTACGGGCCGCGAGCCTACGCCGCGTTCTGCGAGTTCGCCCAGGCCCGGGAGCCCGCGCCGGTCTGACCGCCCCGCACCGGATGCCGCAGGTCACACGTCCTGCTCGTCGAGGAACCGGACGGGCGGTCGGTCGACCACCGGGCCGCTCTCCTCGGGGTTCACGTTCGTCTCGTCGAAGGCGACGATCGTGCGCCGGAGGTACTCCCGGTCGACGATGGTCGCGTCCTGGGTCCCGATGACCAGGATCGGCGACGACGGACCAGGCTCGGAGTCGGGCGAGACGTCGTACCCCTCGGACTGCAGGTGGTGCAGCACGGCAGCCGGGTCCTGGCCCGGCGGCACCTGGTAGCGCACGCTGTGCCGGTGGTCGAGCTGGAGCTCGTCGCTGTGGTCGACCTCACGCCCTGGGAAGGCGCGCAGCGCGAGGACCCCGAGCACGAGCACGATCGCGACTAGAATGACAGGAACGAGGACGGCACCCATGCCCGGTCCGTGCCCGCTCGCCGCAGGGTCATGCGCCGCGACAACGCGCGATCAGCCCTCGACGACGTACGGCGTGTGCCCGGCCATCCGGGTCACCACGATCCCGGTCAGCACCATCGCCAGCGCGACGCCGGCCAGCACGACCAGCTGGAACTGGGCGGCGACGACCGGTGACGCGCCGCCGAACAGCGCTCCGACGAACGCCCCCGGCAGGGTGACCAAGCCGGTCGACTTCGTCTGGTCGAGGGTGGGCAGGAGCGACTCGCGGACCGACTCGTGACCGATCTCCTCGTGGGCCTGGCTCGCCGTGGCGCCCAGCGACAGCCAGGCCTCCACCTCGTCACGGCGCGCTCGGGACGCACGCCGGAAGTTGCGGCCGGACAGGGTGGCTGCGCTCATCGAGTTGCCGATGATGATGCCGGCCACCGCGACCAGGTTGCGCACCTCGAGGTCGACCAGGCCCAGCGCGAAGATCACGACGAGGGCGCTCAGGGCCCCTGTGAGCACACCTGTCACGGCGATCCGGCGGCCGTGCCAGAGCTCGGAGGTGCGGCGGGCGGAGGTCCACGAGGCGGTAGTGAGCATCAGCACGACGAACGCCACGACCGTGCTCGGGTAGGACAGGATCCCCTTCAGCAGGAGCGCCACCACGCTCAGCTGCACGGCTGCGCGGACCACGACGACGAAGGGGAACCACCCCAGCCCGATCCTGCCGAGCCGCGCGGCAAGCACGGTGAGGCCGGTGACCGCGAGCAGGCCGGCCCCGAAGCCGGCGTACGACGCGATCCCTTGCACGGGGCACAGTCTCGCCTACCCGGTCCGCCTCCCCGGTCCGCCTCCCCGGTCCGCCTGCCCGGCCCGCCGGCCCGTGCCGCGGCTAGCGTGAGCCGAGTGAGGACGCCGGGGCTCGCCGTACGCGTGCTCGGGGCTACCCTGGCGGCCGCTCTGGCGGCGACGTCCCTGGCCGGCTGCGGCGACCACGGAACGCCGCCTCCCACCCTCCGCTGGACGCCGGCCGAGCTGCCGGCGCCGGCAGGCTCACGGGCGATGCCTCGGGACGCCACCTGGTGCGCCGGACGCTGGGTGGTGGCCGGTGCCACCGTCGACGCCACCGGGCTCACCCGGCCGGCCGTCTGGTCGAGCACGGACGCCACGACGTGGCACCCGCTGGTGCTGCATCCGGGCCAGGACTTCTACGCAGCCCACGCGGTCCTCGGCTGGGTGGCCTGCAGCGGTCGGAGACTCGCAGCGTTGGGGGCCAAGTCCGGCGGCGCTCACGGCCTGCCGCGCACGGAGAGCTGGCGGCAGCGCTCCGACGGGTCACTCGCCGCGGTCCGCGCGCCGTACGTCCTCTACGGCGGCGTCCACTCGGTCCAGGCGAGCCGGCTCGTGGGTGGTCCGGACGGGTTCGTGATCGCCGGCACCCGGACCAGCGGAGCCGCGTACTGGACGTCGCGCGCCGGTGAGGCGTTCCGGCTCCATGCCGGAGTGCCGGGGCTGGCGAACACGCGGGTGACGCGGACCCAGGCCGCGGACGCGGCGTCCGACGGGCGACACTGGGTGGTGGTCGGCACCAGCACCGACGTCCTGGGTCGGCTGTACGCGACGGTGTGGACGCCGGCAGGCCACGGCCGCTGGGCGCGCGAGACGCTGCCCGGCGGCCGGACCATCACCACCGCCGACCGGGCGCTGTCCCGGGGCGACGCGATCGGCCCGGTGGTGGCCGGCGTGCTCGACGATCGGTTCGGGCTGTGGCTGCGCGCCCGCGGGTCGTGGGGACTCGAGACGCCCTTCGGGGAGCGCGACCCGGACGGCACGTCCGCGCCCTACGTGTCCGGGCTGGTCCTCGTCGGTGCCCAGGTGCTCGCGTCGTACAGCGACGGCGCCCGCTTCCGCCTGGCCCTCGGCGGCGGTCGGGGCCTGGCCGACCAGCCGATGCCCACGACGGTCACCGTCAGCGGCGACCACGCGGCCGCGGTCGCGGCCCACCTCGACCGGGCCCTGCTGCTGACCGACGACGGACAGCGCGGCCGGGTCTGGCTCGCCCACGTCCCCGGCTCCTCGGGCTGACCCCAGGGGCGCTGACCCGGCACGTGTGTCACGCCCAGGGGCGCTGACCTGGCCCTTGTGTCACAGATCCCGAGAGGTCGGTGTCTTCATGAGCGACCACCCAGATCGAGCAAGGAGGGCACGATGCCCAGCACGTTCCGGATCCCGAAGGCCGACCTCAGCACGTTGCGCGGGCGTCTGGTCGCGGCGTACTCCCGACGCACCTATGGCCAGGTCGCCGACGTCGTCTACGTCGGCATGCACCACCCACAGCTGATGACCGCGGTCTTCAGGTTCGAGCAGAAGGTCGCGAAGTGGGACGCCCTCGACCCCAACCTCAAGAGCTTCGCGCAGATGGCGAGCGCCTCCATAATCGGCTGCAGCTGGTGCATGGACTTCGGGTACTTCATGGCTCACAACGACCAGCTCGACGAGGCCAAGGTGCGCGAGGTGCCGCGCTGGCGCGAGTCCGATCTCTTCACCGCCAGCGAGCGCCGCGTGCTCGAGTACGCCGAGGCGATGACGGTGACGCCGCCGACGGTCACCGACCAGATGGTGGCCGACCTGATCGGCGACCTGGGGGTCAAGGCGGTCGTGGAGCTGACCGAGATGGTGGCGCTGGAGAACCTGCGCTCCCGGTTCAACTGTGCGGCAGGCCTGGCCAGCCAGGGTTTCAGCGATGTGTGCGAGCTGCCCCTTGCCACGGCACCCAGCACCGGCGGGAGGATCTCCTCATGAGCTCGGGCGCTACCGACACCTTCGTCCTGCACCGCAACCTGCTGTTCACCGTGGCCTACGAGATGACCGGTTCGGCGGCCGATGCCGAGGACGTCCTCCAGGAGACTTGGCTGCGGTGGGCCGAGGTCGACCACGACGAGGTCCGGGACGCCAGGGCCTACCTCGTGCGCATCACCACCCGGCTCTCGCTCAACCGGCTCCGGACCGTCAAGCGCCAGCGCGAGACCTATGTCGGGCCTTGGCTGCCCGAGCCGCTGCTGACGACTCCCGACGTCGCCGAGGACGTCGAGCTCGCCGACGCCGTGTCGGTGGCGATGCTGCACGTGCTCGAGACCCTGACGCCCTCGGAGCGGGCGGTGTTCGTGCTGCGTGAGGTCTTCGACCTGCCGTACGACGACATCGCGGCCGCCGTGGACAAGTCCACGGCCGCGGTCCGGCAGATCGCCCACCGGGCCCGCAACCAGGTCGAGGCCAGGCAGCCACGCATCGAGGTTTCGCTGCGCGAGCGCCAGGCCGTCGTCGACCGGTTCCTCGCCGCGGTCGGCACCGGCGACATCCAGTCCCTGATGGACGTGCTCGCCCCCGATGTCGTACTGGTCACCGACGGCGGCGGCAAGAAGCGGGCAGCGCTCCGGCCCATCCTCGGCCGCGACAAGGTGATGCGCTTCATGAGCGGGGTGGCCGACCCGCGGGCCGTGGCTGAGCTGCGCACGGTGAACGGCAGCCCGGCGCTGTGCGTCCTCGTCGACGGCGAGGTGGACACGATCGCGACCTTCCTGGTCGAGGGCGGACTGGTCACCGGGATGTACGCCGTCCGCAACCCCGAGAAGCTCCTCCACCTTGCCGAGCCCGTCACCTTCGCCCGCTGATCGGCGTCGCTGGTTTCGAGACGGGCGTCAGGACGCCCTCCTCAACCGGCGACTCGGCGAGCTCGGCGACTGGGGGTGTTCCGCTGGTTGAGGAGGCCGCGCTAGGGCGTGTCTCCTAAGTGGGTCAGCCAGATGGTGATGGCGCGTAGGACGACGCCTCCGCGGTAGGTCGCGGCGAGTTTGTCGTAGCGGGTGGCGATGCCTCGCCACTGTTTGTGGTCGTTGAAGGAGCGCTCGATGACGTTGCGGCCCTTGTAGATCACGGGATCGAACGCTGGTGGGCGGCCGCCGTTCGAGCCGCGCCGGGCGCGGTGGGCGATCTGGTCGGAGGGCTGCGGGATGACGGCCCGGATGCCGCGGTCGCGGAGCATGGCCCTGGTGCCGCGGGAGGAGTAGGCCTTGTCGCCGATCACCGCGATCGGGCGGGTGCGTGGCCGTCCCGGGCCGATCCGTTGGACCGCCAGCTGGGCCAGCAGCGGTCGCAGCATCGTGGAATCGCCGGCCTGGCCGGGTGTGAGCGCGATGACCAGCGGTCTGCCGTTGCCGTCGACGAGCTGGTGGATCTTGGTCGACAGGCCCCCGCGGGAGCGCCCGATCGCGTGATCGGGTGGCTCGTCCCACGGGTTGTTGTAACTCGATTCAGCCCCCTGTGCGCGACGCGGCGCGGGCTGCGCGTGCCGCCCGGGAGTCGCCGGCGGGTTGCTCGACCCTGCTGGCGTTGGTGGCGTGCTGGTGCGAACGGTTGATCGTGGAGTCCACGCTGACCATCCAGTCGATGTCACCGGCAGCGTCGGCCTCGGCCAGCAGCCGGGCGTGGATCTTGTCCCAGGTGCCATCGGTGCTGAACCGGTGATGCCGCTTCCACACCGTCTGCCACGGCCCGAACGACGCCGGCAGATCCCGCCACGCGATGCCCGTGCGGAACCGGTAGATCACGCCCTCGACCACCTGGCGATGGTCACGAAAGGGCCTGGACCTCACCCCCTCCGAGGAGGGCATCAACGGCGAAATCCGATCCCACGCAGCATCACTGAGCACTCGATCCCGAGACATGCCAGCAGCAAATCAGCCGCACGCGCCGGGACTTGGGAGACACGCCCTAGCTGTTCTGTCTCGAAACCGAGGAGCAGCCGGACGAGTTGCGTCGCTGGTTTCGAGACGGGCGTCAGGACGCCCTCCTCAACCGGCGAGCGGTCGGGCACGTTGAATGCCGTCCGCGGCCGGCGACGAGGGCGGCGTAGGGTGGGAGCACAAGACAGGGGAGCCCCGCAGGGGGCTGAGAGTGCGGCGCCGCCGCAGACCCTCCGAACCTGATCCGGTTAGCACCGGCGAAGGGAGTCAGCTCCATGGCACCCACCCACCTCCGCCTGCGTGCGCTCACGCGGTCCGCGGTCTCCGCCCTGGCGATCGTGGCGACCGGGAGCGCCCTCGCCGCCTGCTCCTTGGTCGGCGCCGACAACACCCACGCCACCGGCACCAAGGACGTCGTCCTGGTCACCCACGACTCGTTCGTCCTGCCCAAGGCGCTGATCCGGCAGTTCGACCAGCAGTCGGGCTACCACCTCGTCGTCCACGCCGCCGGTGACGGCGGCACCCTCACCAACAAGCTGGTCCTCACCCAGAGCAATCCCACGGGCGACGTCGCGTTCGGGGTCGACAACACCTTCGCCACCCGTGCCCTCGACGCCGACGTCTTCGCGCCGTACGACGTGAACCTGCCCGCCGGCGCCGGCCGCTACCTGATCCCCGGCGACGACCACCGCCTCGCCCCGATCGACAACGGCAACGTCTGCGTCAACATCGACACCGGCTGGTTCGCCGACCACCACCTGGCCGCCCCGCGGTCGCTCGACGACCTGGTCGAGCCGGCCTACCGCAACCTGCTCGCCGTGCCCGGTGCCACCACCAGCTCGACCGGGCTGGCGTTCCTGCTCGGCACCATCGGCAAGTACGGCGACGGCTGGCAGACCTGGTGGAAGAAGCTCGTCGCCAACGGCGCGACTGTCACCGACGGCTGGTCGCAGGCCTACGAGACCGACTTCACCCAAGGCGGCGGCCACGGCGCCGACCCGATCGTCGTCTCCTACGACTCGAGCCCGGCCTTCACCGTCGCGAAGGGCAGCGACACCAGCACCACCCGGGCCCTGCTCGACACCTGCTTCCGCCAGATCGAGTACGCCGGTGTCCTCACCGGCGCGCACAACCCCGAGGGCGCCCGCGCGTTCGTCGACTTCCTCCTCAGCCCGCAGGTGCAGCGTGCGCTGCCCGACGCGATGTATGTGTTCCCGGTCCGGCAGGGCACGCCGCTGCCTGCGGCCTGGGCGAAGTTCGCAGTCCAGCCACAGCACCCCTACGACGTCAGCCCGGCCGAGATCACGGCCCACCGCGAGACCTGGCTGCAGCAGTGGAGCGACATCGTCAGCAGATGAACGCCCTCCTCAACAGACGCGTCGCCGGCCTCGTCGCGTCGGCCCTGATCCCCCTGGCCGTGCTGGGGGTGTTCTTCGTGCTGCCCGTCTGGGGCATGCTCAGCCGCGGCTTGTTCGTCGACGGGCACCTCGACCTGGGCGCCGTCCTCCAGGTGGTAGGGCGCCCAGAGATCCAGAGAGCCGTCTGGTTCACGCTCTGGTCGTCGACCGCCGGTACGACGCTCGCGCTGGTCCTCGGGCTGCCCGCGGCCTACGTCCTCCACCGCCTCCACTTCCCCGGCCGGACCGCCCTCCGCGCCTTCCTTGTCGTCCCGTTCGTGCTCCCCACGGTGGTCGTCGGGGTCGCGTTCGAGCAGCTCATCGGCCGCACCGGGCCGCTGGGTTTCCTCGGCCTCGACGGCACCCCGGCCGCGATCGTGGCCGGGCTCGTCTTCTTCAACGCCTCCGTCGTGATCCGCGTCGTCGGCGGCGCCTGGGAGTCGCTCGACCCGCGCCCCGCCGAGGCCGCCGCCGCCCTCGGCGCCGGCCCGTGGCAGGTGCTCCGCGACGTCACCGTCCCCGCGCTGCGCCCTGCGCTGGTCTCGGCGGCCACCGTCGTCTTCCTGTTCTGCGCCACCGCGTTCGGCATCGTGCTCACCCTCGGCGGCCTGCGCTGGTCGAGCGTGGAGACCCAGATCTACCTCCTCACCACCAACCTCCTCGACCTCCAGGGCGCGGCCGCCCTCTCGATCCTGCAGCTGCTCGTCGTCACCGGGCTCCTGCTCGGCGCCGCCCGCGCACGCCGTACGACGGACGCGACGGTGGCCCGCGACCGCGCGCGCCGGCGCCGCCCCACCCGCGGCGACCTCCCGGCCGTCGTCGCCACCGCGCTCCTGCTCATCCTGGTGGCCGCCCCGGTCGCCACGCTCGTCGTGACCAGCCTGCGGGTCGACGGCACCTGGAGCCTGGCCTACTACCGCGCCCTCCAGACCCCGGGCAGCCACCAGGCGCTGCTCGTCCCGGTCACGACGGCGCTGGTGAACTCCGTGCGGATCGCCGTCGACGCCACCTGGATGTCGCTGGCGATGGGCCTGTCGATCGCCCTGATCGTCACCCGGCGCTCGCGCACCCGTCCCGAGCGTCGCCTGCGCGGCGTGCTCGACGGGCTGTTCATGCTGCCGCTCGGCGTCTCGGCGGTGACCCTCGGCTTCGGGTTCCTGATCACCCTCGGCAAGCCACCGCTCGACCTGCGCGACTCGCCCCTCCTCATCCCGATCGCGCAGGCGCTGGTCGCCCTGCCCCTGGTCGTGCGGATCCTGGTGCCCGTCCTCGGCGGCGTCGACGACCGGCTCCGCCAGGCGGCCGCCACCCTCGGCGCGCCTCCCGTGGCGCACCCTGCTCGTCGTCGACCTCCCGGTCGTCTGGCGCCCTCTGCTCGCGGCCGCGGGCTTCGCGTTCGCCTGCTCGCTCGGTGAGTTCGGCGCGACGTCGTTCCTGGTCCGCGACGACCGGCCGACCCTGCCGGTCGTCATCTACCGGCTGATCGGCCACCCGGGCGCGCTCAATTACGGCATGGCCCTCGCCGCGTCCGTCGTCCTCGGCCTCGCCACCGCCCTGGTGATGTTCGCCGTCGAACGCCTCCGCGTCCCGTCCGTCGGTGCCTTCTGATGCCCGCCCTCGCCGTACGGCGCGTCTCGGTCTCCTACGACGGCGTACCCGCCGTGCACGAGGCCGATCTCGACCTCGACGCCGGGTCGCGTCCTGGCTGTGCTCGGCCCCTCGGGCTCGGGCAAGTCCACCCTCCTGCGGGCGGTCGCCGGCCTCGAGCAGGCCTCCGGCCAGGTCTCCTGGAACGGCGCCGACCTCACCCACACGCCCACGCACCGGCGTGGCTTCGCGCTGATGTTCCAGGACGGCCAGCTCTTCCCGCAGCTGAGCGTCGCCCGCAACGTCGGCTACCCGCTCGCGCTGCGCCGTGCCGGCCGAGAGCGCACCCGCAGCCGGGTCGCCGACCTGCTCGCCCTGGTCGGCCTGAGCGGGTACGACGACCGGCTGCCCGGCACGCTCTCCGGAGGCGAGCGGCAGCGGGTCGCCCTGGCCAGAGCCCTCGCCGCCGACCCCCGGTTGCTCCTGCTCGACGAACCGCTGAGCGCGCTCGACACCGGGTTGCGGCAACGTCTCGCCGAGGACCTGCGGCGGATCCTGGTCGCGGCCGGCACCACGGCGGTGATGGTCACCCACGACCACGAGGAGGCCTTCACCGTCGCCGACGACCTGGCCGTGATGCGCGATGGGCGGATCGTGCAGGCCGGGCCGATCGCCGAGGTGTGGCGCGCCCCCGTCGACGCCCCGACCGCGCTCTTCCTCGGCTATGCCCGCGTGCTCGAGGGCCGCGACGCGGCCCGCCTCCAGGAGTCGGCTGGGCTACCGCCCGCCTCCGGCGGTCGCCGTACGACGCTCGGCCCTGGCCGTGGCCGACGACGGCCCGCTGGACGCCGAGGTCCTGACCGTGCGCACGACCCCGGGACAGGTGAGGCTGGTGTGCCGGACCGCCCTCGGCGACCTCGACGCCATCGCCTCCCTCGACCGACGGCTGGTGCCCGGCGACCGGGTGCGCCTGGCCGTCGACGCCTCCCGGACGGCCGTCATCGGCCCGGAGCAGGCTTCCTCGCAGCGGCCCTAGACTGACCGGCGTGTTCCGCCGCGCCCATGTGCTGATGATCTCCATCGCCGTGGGCATGGGGCTGCTGGCGATCGCCACCTCGTTGATCTTCGGACACCCGCTGGTCGACCCCGACGGCTTCCTCGGTCCTTCCTTCCTCCGCCTGCCGACCTCCTCGTGTCGATCGCCTTCGCGGTCGACCTGGTCCCGCGCACGCTGTGGTTCTCGCGGCTCGATCCGTCGCCGGATGCCCGGCGGTCTTCCGTCGACCCGGCTTCCACGCGCACTGGACCAGACCTCGGCTCCACCTGGTCGTCACCGGGCTCCTCTGCTTCTACATCACCTACGTCAGCTACCGGAACCTCAAGTCGCAGCTGCCCTTCATCGTGGGCAAGGACCACAAGTTCGACCGCGAGCTCGACACGATCGACCGGGCGCTGTTCCTGGGCCACCCAGCCGGCACGGTCCTGCACCAGACCGCTCGGCACCGCTCTGGCCGCAGGTGCTCTCGTGGGTCTACCTGTGGTTCCTGCCGCTGGTCCCTCTGTGCCCTAGCCGGCGTGGCTGATCTGGTCGCGCAACCTCGGTCACGGCTACTGGTTCGCGTCTTCGCAATGCATTGCCTGGACCTTGGGAACGGTGTCCTACTACGCGCTCCCACGCTGGGGCCCGGTATCGCGTTCCCCTACCGGCTCACGACCTCCCCGACACCGGCGCCCTGCGGCTGATGACTCGCTGGCCATCAGCGTGGACCCGCGATCTACTACCACAATGACTCTCCGGGGGGCGACCGCACCCTCCATCGCGCGGCTTCGCCAGCCTGCATATCGCGATCACGCTGCTGGTCGCGCTGATGATCCAGTACACGACCACCTTGCGGTGGCTGAAGATCGTGTTCTGGGTCAATGCCTGCCTGACCGCCGTCGCCACTCATCTACTTCGGCTGGCACTACGTCTTCGACGACATCGCCGGCGTCGCGATTGCCCTCTTCGCCTTCTACGTCGGCGGGCTGGTCTCGAACCAGTCGTTCCGCAGGCATCCGGCGACGGCCGAGGAGCGGTCGGCCGAAGTTACAACTGTGTAGTTTTCAAGTCGACACGCCGGTTACTTCTGGAAATTTTGTGAAAGTTGTTTCTTTTGTGACGAAAGCGCACTAGCGTGCTGCGAGTTGCCACGGGTGAAGCGGAAGTCACCCGAGGCAACACCCGCCACACGGCCTCCATGGGGGAGGCCGTTTCGACGCAGGAGGATTCGTGCACCGAGCCGGGGTCACCGCTCTTGCCCTGGCCATGGTCGCGGGTCTCGGTGGCGTCGCCACGGCGGCCGTGGCGTCCCCCTCGGGGGGGCACCACGTGTACCCGAGCAGGGAGCAGGTGCACGCGGCCCGCGATCGCGCGGCGCACGCGGCCGACGACGTGAACGGCATCAAGGCGGCACTTGCCGCCGCCGACCTCCGGCTCCAGACCGCCTCGATGCGCGCCGAGCAGGCCGCGGAGGCCTACAACGGTGCGCGCTGGCAGCTCCAGCAGTCACGCCGCGCGGCCCGGATCGCCGACCGCCACGCACGTCTCGCCGGCGCCGACGCGACCCGGCAGCGCGACGCGTACGCCGCCACCGTCGTCACGTCGTACGAGCTCGGCCCCTCGCTGAGCCCGCTCTCGGCGGTCACCGACAGCAACGGTCTCGACGCGGTCGTCAGCAAGCTGTCGACGATCCAGACCGCCCAGTCGACGATGGACCACACCTACGACTCCTTCGTCGCCTCCTCGACGCTGGCGAAGGTGGCCAGCGACCAGGCCGAAGCCGCCCGGGCGCAGGCCGCGACCTTGGCGGCGCGGGCCAAGCAGGCGCGCGACCAGGCCGAGGCGGCGGCCGCCTCAGCGGACGCCGCGGCCCAGTCGATCGCGACCCAGAAGACCACCCTGATCCACCGGCTCGCCCGCCTCCAGCACGTGAGTGTCGCGCTCGCGCAGCAGCGCCGCACCGGTATCGAGCAGGCGGCCGAGGAGGCCGCCCGCCAGGCGGCGCTGCGCGAGGCGCGGCGCCGAGCACGCGCACAAGCAGCGCAGGCCGCCCAGCAGGCGGCCCAGGCACAGCAGGACAACACCTCCGGTTCCACCTCGGGCACGACCGGCACCCAGACCAGCGACCCGACGCCGGAGCCAACCCCAACCACCCCACCGTCATCGCCCCCGACGACGGACCCCCCGGCTCCGGCGTCGGGCGCTAACGCTGCCATCGGCTTCGCCCGCTCCCAGATCGGTGACCCCTATGTCTGGGCCGCCGCCGGCCCGAACGCGTGGGACTGCTCGGGGCTGACCATGGGCGCCTGGCGCGCCGGCGGGATCGCGCTGCCGCACTACGCCGTCGCCCAGTACCTCCAGTCGACCGCGATCTCCCGGTCGTCGCTGCGACCCGGTGACCTGGTGTTCTGGGGCTCCTCGAGCAGCCCGTCGTCGATCTACCACGTCGCCCTCTACGTCGGGAACGGCATGATCATCCAGGCCCCCCGCACCGGCCGGGACGTCGAGGAGGTCTCGATGTACTACTGGATCCCCCCGAACTTCTTCGCCCGGCCCTGACCCGCTGCCGCACCCCGGGGACGAGGGGCCGCCGCGACCGCTCGCTCGTCGTGGCGGGTCGGCGGATGAGAGATCCCGGGAGTCCATGCCACGTCGTTCGCAGCCCGACGGAGACGCCGTCGGGACGGCGTACCTCGTGCCGGGCCGTGCCTACCCACCGGTGGCGCCGCTGCTCTTCTTTGCGCAGAGCGTCTTGCTGCAGCACGGCTGGGCGGTCCGGCAGGTCTGGTGGGACCCGCCGGCGCACGCGAGCGACGAGCAGACCGGCGCCTGGGTGCGTGGCCAGGTCGAGGCGGTGCTGCCCGACTCCGGCCGGGTCCTGCTGGTCGGGAAGTCGCTCGCGACGTACGCCGCCCCGCTGGCCGCCGAACGCGGCTTCGACGCCGTCTGGCTCACGCCGTTGCTCCAGGTGCCGGTGCTGATCGACGCCCTGGCTGCGAACCCCGGTCGGCAGCTGCTGGTCGGTGGCACGGCCGACCACATCGCCTGGCGGCCGGAGGTCGCGCGGCGGCTGGCGGTGCCGGGTGCGAGGTGCTCGAGGTGCCGGACGCGGACCACGCGATGCTGGTGCCTGGCGATGCGGTGCGCGGAGCGGAGATCCACGGCGAGGTCGTGCGAGCCGTCGACGACTTCCTGCGCCGGCTCGAGCCTTGACTGACTGTTCAGTCGAGGGCCAGAGTGCGCCCATGACCACCCTGCTGACTCCCGCACCTTGCCGACGCCGTCCATGCCGACCTCGAGGACTGGGGTCCGCTGGAGGAGGCGACCGGCGAGCCGATGGCGACCAGCGGCCTCGAGCTGTGGGTCGACGGCGAGTCGTCGGCGGGGATCTGGGAGTGCGCGCCCGGCCCGTCGTACTGGACGCTGGAGACCCATGAGGTGATCCATCTCGTCGCGGGCCGGATGACGGTCACCCCTGACGGCGGGGAGCCGACCGAGATCGCGGCGGGAGACGCCGCGGTCTTCCCTCGCGGCTGGGCCGGCACGTGGGACATCCACGAGACCGTGCGGAAGGTCTACGCGATCTTCGCCTGAGCCCGGAGCGGGCGCGTCAGAGGTGGTCGGGGGCGGTGTCGGCCGCGGGGAACTCCGGATGGGGGTCGCCCGCCGGCGGCGGAGTGGCGGCGTGCTCGCCGGAGTCCTTCAACCGCTCGAACGACGCCTGCACCTCGAGCTCGGCGTCACTTGCTCCCGACCCAGTCGGCACCCTCGACCGACTTGCCCGGCTCGAGGTCCTTGTAGACGGTGAAGAAGTGCTCGATCTCGAGCCGGTCGAACTTCGGCAGGTGGTTGATGTCGCGCAGGTGCTCCAGTCGCGGGTCGGAGACCGGGACGCAGAGCACCTTGTCGTCGGCGCCCTTCTCGTCGGTCATCCGGTACATGCCGATCGCGCGGCAGCGGATCAGGCAGCCGGGGAAGGTGGGCTCGCCGAGCAGCAGGACCAGCGCGTCGAGCGGGTCGCCGTCCTGGCCGAGGGTGTCCTCGATGTAGCCGTAGTCGGCGGGGTACTGGGTCGCGGTGAAGAGGGTCCGGTCGAGGCGGATCCGCCCGCTCACGTGGTCGACCTCGTACTTGTTGCGGCTCCCCTTGGGGATCTCGACCAGCACGTCGAACTCCAGCACGTGACCCTCCCAGGCGAACGGGTCGGCGGCCCCGACCCTCGATCTGGGCCCAGTCTCCCGCAGAATGAGGCCGCGTGCCCAACCGGGCACGTCCCGTGAGAGCAGGGCGAGAGGCGAGCGACGTGTCCCGGAGATCGCGACGTGCACCACGCCGTCGCGGGCGTCGCATCCTGCTGGTCACCTCGCTCGTCGTGGTCGTCGCTCTCGTGGCCGGAGCCGCGGCGGCGTACCGCTATGACCTGCTCGACCGCTGGCTCGGCACCGATGCCCCGGCGGCCGTCGCACCGCCCCCCGGTTTCACCCTCGCCCCGCAGCCCACGCCCCGCCCGGTCGCTCGTCCGGCACCGGCGACCGATCGGACGCACCGGCCCGACCGCTGCCGAGGTACGACGCGCGCTCGGCGACGCGGTCGACGACCCGAAGCTCGCCGACCTCAGCGTCGTGGTCGCCGGCCTCGACGGGCTCCCCCGCCGCCCGGCCGCTGGTGGTCGACGGCCGCCGCCGGGTGATGCCGGCCTCGACCCTCAAGCTCCTGACCACCACCGCGGCCCTCGAGGCTCTCGGCCCCGACCGCACGTTCGCGACCCGCGTCGTGGGAGGGCGGCAGCTGACGCTGGTCGGCGGCGGCGACCCGTTCCTGGCCGGCAAGCAGCCGACCACCGGCCCACGTCGCGGCGACGCGAGCCTGCAGACGCTTGGCCCGGATGACCGCGCGACACCTGCAGCCAGCGGCGGATCGGCCGGGTCCGGCTGACCTACGACACCTCGCTGTTCACCGGGCCCGAGGTCTCGCCGACCTGGCCGAAGACCTACCTCCCCGACGTCGTCACGCCGATCACGGCGCTGTGGGCCGACGAGGGGCTGAACCCCGACGGGCCGGGCCGGGTGGCCGACCCGGCCGTGTCCGCGGCGGCGACGTTCGCGGCGTACCTGGGCAAGGACGGCGTCCGGGTCGTCGGCACCCCCAGCGAGCGCAGCGCGCCGGCCGGGGCTCCCGAGGTCGCGCAGGTGACCAGCCGCCCGGTCGCCGACATCGTCGAGCAGGTGCTGCAGTACAGCGACAACGAGGGCGCCGAGGTGCTCGCCCACCAGGTCGGGCTCGCCGTCATCGGCCGCGGGTCCTTCGAGGGGGGCGTGCGCGGGGTGCGCCGGACCCTCCAGCAGCTGGGGATCGACCTGCAGGGTGCGCGGTTCTACGACGGGAGCGGGCTGTCGCGCGACGACCGGATCGACCCGCGGACGCTGGTCGACGTGCTCCGGCTCGACGCCGGACCCGACCACCCGGAGCTCCGGCCGGTCGTCACCGGGCTCCCCGTCGCGGCGTTCGACGGGTCGCTGGCCGGCCGGTTCCAAGGCAGCGCCGGGCGCGGCTGGGTGCGCGCCAAGACCGGCACCCTCACCGGCACCAGCGCCCTCGCCGGTCTCGCCACCACCCGGCGCGGGCACACGCTCGTGTTCGCGCTGGTCAGCAACCGCCTACCGGTCCTCGACACCCTCGACGCCCGCGACGCCCTCGACGGCCTGGCCTCCCGGCTGGCCGCCTGCCCCTGCTGACCAGCCGGGCGAGGCCTTGTGTAACCGACCCTCCGGGCGTCTGGCCACCCCTGGGGGCGCGGCGTGTCGCGCCACAGAGGTCGGTTACACAAGCCCCCGGCCCGATCTCAGAGCACCCCGTAGGCTCGCGGCATGACGGAGATGGTCGACTGGGAGCTCGCGGTCTCGATCGGTTCACGGCTGGCCGGCCCGGGGCCGGAGGTGAGTGCCGGTGAGGCGGCCGCCGTGGTGGCCGAGCTCCGCGCGGGCGCCGACCGGGCGACGTCGTACGTCCGGGACTTCACCGGCCTCGATGCCGGCGAGGGTACGGCGCCGGTGCTGGTCGTCGACCGGCCGGCCTGGATCCGGGCCAACACCGAGGGCTTCGCGACCCTGCTCGCCCCGATCGTGGACAAGGTGACCGCGGCCAAGGGACCGCCGGGAGGGATGACCCAGGCGGTCGGCTCCAAGATCACCGGTGCCGAGGTCGGCGGACTGCTCGGGTTCATGGCCGGCAAGGTGCTGGGGCAGTTCGACCCGTTCCACGACCCGCGCGGGCGACTGCTGCTCGTCGCCCCGAACGTTGTCCACGTGGAGCGCGAGCTCGAGGCCGACCCCACCGACTTCCGGTTCTGGGTGTGCCTGCACGAGGAGACCCATCGGGTGCAGTTCACGGCGGTGCCGTGGATGCGCGACCACGTCTTCGGCGAGGTGCAGGCACTGGCCGAGACCGTGGAGCCGCAACGGCTGCTCGAGGACGGCGTGCAGCGGGTGACCGAGGCGCTGCGCAACCTCGGCAGCGGCTCGAGCGGCGGGATGCTCGACCTGTTCAGCACCCCCGAGCAGAAGGAGATCATCGACCGGATGACCGGCGTGATGTCGCTGCTCGAGGGCCACGCCGACGTGGTGATGGACGGCGTCGGCCCCGGAGTGATCCCGACCGTGGGGTCGATCCGGAGGAAGTTCAACGAGCGTCGCAAGGGCGCCGGCAGCCTCGACCGGCTGGCCCGCAAGCTGCTCGGGCTCGACGCCAAGATGGCGCAGTACCGCGATGGCGCGAAGTTCGTGCGGGCCGTGGTCGACAAGGTCGGGATGGCGGAGTTCAACGCCGTCTGGGCCGCGCCCGACCACCTGCCCACCAAGGCCGAGATCCACGACCCTGACTCCTGGGTCGGCCGCGTGCTGTGATGATCCGGGGGATGACGCTCCACCCCTCGGTCGCGGCCGTGCGCAACGCCGTACGGCGGTCGCTCGCCGACCTCGAGCCCGGCGCCCGCTTGGTGGTGGCGGTCAGCGGCGGAGCCGACTCGATGGCACTGGCGTCGGCCACGGTCTTCGTGGGCGCCGAGCAGGGCTGGTACGTCGTCGGCGCCACCGTCGACCACCGCCTGCAGGTGGGCTCGGCGGAGGTCGCCGCGGCCGTGGTGGCGCGCCTGGCCGCGCTCGGGGTCGACGAGACCCTGACCGTCCGCGCCACCGTCGACGCCCCGGGCCTCGGACCCGAAGCAGCCGCGCGCGAGGCCCGCTACGCCCTGCTCGAGCAGGTGCGGGAGAGCTACGACGCTGAGGTCGTGCTGCTGGGCCACACCCGCGACGACCAGGCGGAGACCGTGCTGCTGGGCTTGGCCCGCGGCTCGGGTGGGCGGGCCCTGGCGGGGATGCGTCGTGCTTCGACCACTATCGTCGCCCGCTGCTCGACGTCTCCCACACCGACACGGTCACCGCCTGCCAGGTCGAGGGGCTCCAGGTGTGGGAGGACCCGCACAACGCCGATCCGTCCTACACCCGGGTGCGCGTGCGGCAGCGGCTCCTCCCGATCCTCGAGGACGAGCTCGGGCCCGGGGGTCACCGAGGCGCTCGCCCGCACCGCCGACCAGCTGCGGCCCGACATGGAGCTGCTCGACTCCTACGCCGCCGACGCGCTCGCTGTGGCGACTCGGGAGGGCGGGCTGTCCGTCGAGGTGCTCGACGCGCTGGAGCCTCCCATCCGCACCCGCGTGCTGCGCCGGGCCGCGGTCGCCGCCGGCGCGCCCTCCGGCGAGCTCTTCCACCAGCACGTCGTCGCCGTCGACGCCCTCGTCACCGGCTGGCACGGCCAGAAGTGGGTCGACCTGCCCGGCCACCTGCGCGCCGTACGACGAGACGGGCTGATCGCGTTCGATCCCTCCTGACCCAGGCGTCCCACGGCCGACGCACTCCCTGCACTTGTCCGGGCGTTGCATCGGCCGAGAGGTGCGGGATCCCCGGCTGACCGGCGATCCCGACGGCCGGCTCCGACCGACCCGCCGCCGGCCGCGACGGTCCCCTAGTGTTCTCGCCATGGACGCCTCCCACGTCGACGACGACCTGGTCAACATCCTCTTCACCGAGGCCCAGATCCAGGAGCGGCTGGCGGAGATGGCCGAGCAGATCGCGGCCGACTACGAGGGCAAGGACCTGCTGCTCGTGGGCATCCTGCGCGGCGCGGTGATGGTGATGGCCGACCTCGCCCGGGCGCTGCCGCGCCACGTCGAGATGGACTGGATCGCGATCAGCTCCTACGGCTCAGGCACCAAGAGCAGCGGCGTCGTCCGGCTGCTCAAGGACCTCGACACCGACATCACCGGGCGCCACGTCCTGATCGTCGACGAGATCGTCGACACCGGCCTGACCCTCAGCTGGCTGGTCAACAGCCTCGGCAGCCGCAACGCCGCGAGCGTGGAGATCGCCACCCTGCTCCGCAAGCCTGAGGCGCTGCACGATGCCGGTCGAGCCGACCTACATCGGCTGGGACATCCCCAACGAGTTCGTGGTCGGATACGGGCTCGACTACCGCGAGAAGTACCGCAACCTGCGCGACATCGGCACCCTCGCGGCCCATGTCTACAGCTGAGTCACGCCGTACGGCGCGGCGCGGCCGCCGCAGGTGGACCCAGGCCAGCACCACCATCAGCACCTCGGACAGCACCGCCGGGAAGCCCAGCGGGTCGGTCCAGTTCCCGACGTCGTCCCCGATCTGCGGGAGCCCGATCGTCCGCGACGCCAGGAACCCCACGACGGCGGCCAGGCAGACCGCCCCGCTGACCATCCACACGCTGGGGCTGTCGACGAACAGGATCGCCACCGCCAGCACGATGCACACGACGCTGAGCATGATGAACAGCCACCCGATGTAGGGCGCCTCCTCGAGGTGGGCGCGGATCAGCGGGATGTGGGTCCCGGCCGCCACGAGCAGCAGGAACGACGCGAGCCACTGCGCAGGTGACGTCGTCACGGACATGTCCACTCCTGGGTCGGGTTGATCCTGGCGCACATCGTCCTGGACGAACGGCGCTCCCGCGCATACGCCCGGAGGATGATTCCGGCCGGGTCATCGGACGCGCAACGTTCCGTGCATGTCGCTGTGGAACAGGCAGTGGTAGGGGTAGCTCCCCGGTTCGCTGGGCGCCACGAACGTCTCGCTGGCACCCGGCGCGACGGTGACATCGAAGCCGCCGTCGCCGTCCGCGGTCACCGAGTGGGTCTCGGAGTCGGCGTTGGTGACGGTCACCGTGCTGCCGGCCGCGACCATCGCTGCCCCGCCGAAGGCGAAGTCCTGGATCGTGATCGTCGAGCCGGCGCCGGCCGGGTGCGAGGACATCGACCTGTCGCCGCCGCGCGACATCGACATCGACATCGAAGGGCCGCCGGGGACGGAGCCGGCGGCGGTGCCGGAGTCCGAGCCGGCGCTGAGCCGCAGCCGGTGAGCAGGGTGGCGCAGAGGGCAGCGACAGCGAGGGCATGGGTACGACGTGTGGACACGTGGTCCTCCTGGGAGCGGGTGGCTAGGCGGTCGGCGCGGTGGCGTGGACCAGGTGTGCGAAGACGACCTCGTTGCCGACGTGATGGCCGATGGAGGCGTCGAAGTCGCTGCACGTGATCAGCCGGAGGGTCGGCTGCCCGAGGTGGCGACCGCCGTAGACGAGGGTCGTGGGGAAGCGGTCCTTGAGGAAGTCGCGGACCGCGTCGACCCGGAAGGTGAGCACCCGCCCGTCTGCGCGACGCACCACGACGCGGTCGCCGGGGCGGACAGCTCCGAGACGGAGGAAGACCGACGGGCCGGACTCGCTGTCCACGTGCCCCTCGATGATCGCGGGACCCGGCTGGCCCGGGGTCGGAGAGTTGCGGAACCAGGCCGCCTCGTCGAGGTGAGGTCCGGGCTGCGGCACCGCGAGCGAGCCGTCGGCGGCCAGCCCGATCGGGTTCACCACCGTGTGCACGCCGATCGCCGGGATCCTCAAGGAGACCGGCCGCGCCGGACCGAGCGGAGCCGGACCGGGCGCGGCGCCGTCACCGCCCGCGCCCCGCCGACGCGTGCAGAACCCCCGGGTCGATCTGCCCGGCCACGCGGGGCGCGGCGCCGAGACCTGGGCCCGGAGGACCACGACGCCGAGCACGACCGCGGCGACCACGGCCGCCAGAGCGAGCGTGAGCACGCCCCGGCGGCCGCCCCCGTTCATGGCCGGCCCCATCCGGTCATGTCGATCAGGCCTTGACGGTCTTGCGGCGCACCGTGAACAGCGCCGTGCCGGCTCCGGCCACGAACAGCCCGCCGGCCAGGGCGAGCAGGGCGGAGTCCTCGACGCCGGCGGTCGAGCCGGTGCCGGTGGCCACGCCACCTGCGGGCATGGCGTGGACCGTGCCGCAGAGCGCCGGCGAGGTCGCGGCCAGCGGCAGGGTCGGGACCAGGTCGCTCTTCTCCTTCTGCGCCTTGGCGCTCAGCGTCGCCGGGTCGTCGCCGTGGACCACGATGACGGCGGTGCCGCCCTGCAGCGCGGAGACGACCTTCGGGTCCAGCCGGATCACGCGGTGGTAGCTGGTGCTCCCACCGGCCGGCGCGATCTTGATGTTCGTGCCGGCATCGGGCGACGTGTCGCCGTTGGTCGACAGCGTGGTGCCGATCCCGCCGTACGACGGGGCGCCCTCGGTGGTGCTGACGATGCCGTCGCCGTTCTTGTCCGCCGCCATCGTCGGGCAGACACCCTTGGCGCCGATGTGGATGTGCTGCACGTGCGGGTAGGCGCCGCCGTTGAACGACGTGGCCAGACCCGACCAGCTCTCGTCGATCGTGGCGGTGTCACCGTTGAGGGTCAGCATCAGCATGCCCGAGCCGGTCTGGTGGTTGATCGGGTTCAGGGTCGCCTGGTACGACGCCCCCGAGTCGGCGAGTGCAGGTCCCGCGGCAAACGCCAGAGGTACGGCGGCTGCGGCGAGAGGAGCCAGTACGCGAAGCGACTTCTTCATCGATTCCTCTTCCTCGTGTTCGGCCCGGCGGGGTGTCCCCGCCGGGCTCTGGGTAGGGGTTCGCATGGGTCGGTGAAGCGGTTTGGTCGAGATTTCCCAAGCCCGCTTGGGGATTCGTGATCTCGGACAGATTCTTGTCACGACCAACCCGTGATCGCTGCCGCTCCGAATCCTCGGTGGAGCGCCCCTGACCTCGGGGCCGGATGGGAGCCCCGTGAACCGCCGTACCGCCCTGGCTGTCGCCTGCCTGCCACTCGTCCTCGCACCCGTGGCCGGCTGTGGCTCGTCGGCGGCGCGGCCCGAGGCCAGCCATGTGATGCCCGACGGGCAGACCATGAGCGGCAGCTCGATGCCCGGCTCGGGGGGCATGGAGCCTCTAGCGGCCCGCGACGGCGGGGAGCGGCACGGGCGCGGCCGGTCCGTCAGCGGCGGCCACGATGGTCTGCAGTGACGAGACCCGCAACGCCGTCGCGCACACCCTCCAGCTCGACCGCGCACCACGCGGCCTCCACTCCTGGGGCCACGACCTCTTCCGGTGCAGCTACCTGCTCGGCGCCGGCGAGCTCCGGCTCTCGGTCGAGGACCTCGACGGCGCCCGAGCCGGACGCACCTACTTCGACGACCTGCGCGTCCGGCTGCCGCTCGCGTCGAGCCTGCGTGGCGTCGAGGGACTGGGCCTCCCGTCGTTCGAGACGCCCGAGGGAGACGTGGTCTTCCTCAAGGACCACAAGACCCTCTGGGTCGACGCCGGCCGGCTGTCGCGGGCCGGGCTGCCCGCGGGGATGTCGCGCACGGACGTCGCCTACGGCGTCGCCGCCGCCGTCGTCGCCTGCTGGTCCGAGTGAGATCCTGCGGCCCGGAGTGGGAGTTCGGGGCGTCTGAGGGGACAATGGGCGTTGAAAGTGACGTGTACCGTCGTCACTCTCACCAGACCGGAGCTCCGCGGGAAGACCCGAGGAGCCGGTGCGTCGTCGTCGAGAGAGTCCTGTGAAGCGTTTCCTCCGGAGCCCCTGGCTATGGATCGTCGTGGCGGTGCTCGGCGTCATCTTCGCCCTGCAGTACCTCGCCCCCTCGGGCGGCTACGACGAGATCGCGTCCGGGGAGATGACCTCCTACATCACCCACGGCCAGGTCAAGGAGATCACGCTGGTCGACGGTGACCAGCAGATGAAGGCGACCCTCGAAGGACGGCGTTCGCTCGGGCGGCGAGCGAGGTCACCACGCACTGGCTCGCGGGCACCGAGGACGTGCTCCAGCAGGACATCCAGGCCCAGATCGACAAGGGCACCCTCGACGCCGACAGCTACAACGTGAAGATCGCCAAGCCGAGCATCCTCGCGGGCATCATCACCACCATCTTGCCGTTCGTGCTGATCGTGCTGATCTTCCTGTTCCTCATGAACCAGGTGCAGGGCGGCGGCGGCCGCGGCGTCATGCAGTTCGCCAAGTCGCGGGCCAAGCTGATCTCCAAGGACATGCCCAAGACCACGTTCAACGACGTGGCCGGGTGTGAGGAGGCGGTCGAGGAGCTCGGGGAGATCAAGGAGTTCCTCCAGGAGCCCGCGAAGTTCCAGGCGGTGGGCGCCAAGATCCCCAAGGGCGTCCTGCTCTACGGCCCTCCGGGCACCGGCAAGACCCTGCTCGCCCGCGCGGTCGCCGGCGAGGCCGGCGTCCCCTTCTACTCCATCTCCGGCTCCGACTTCGTCGAGATGTTCGTCGGTGTCGGTGCCAGCCGGGTGCGCGACCTGTTCGAGCAGGCCAAGGAGAACGCCCCGGCCATCGTCTTCATCGACGAGATCGACGCCGTCGGTCGCCACCGCGGCGCCGGGATGGGCGGCGGTCACGACGAGCGCGAGCAGACCCTCAACCAGCTGCTGGTCGAGATGGACGGCTTCGACGTCCGCGGCGGCGTCATCCTGATCGCCGCGACCAACCGTCCCGACGTGCTCGACCCAGCGCTCCTGCGTCCCGGTCGATTCGACCGCCAGATCCAGGTCGACGCACCCGACCTCTCCGGTCGCCACCAGATCCTCCAGGTCCACGCCCGCGGCAAGCCGCTGGCGCCGGGCGTCGACCTCCTCGCCGTGGCCCGTCGCACGCCGGGCTTCACCGGCGCCGACCTCGAGAACGTCCTCAACGAGGCCGCCCTCCTGACCGCCCGGTCCAACGAGAAGCTGATCACCGACGTCTCGCTCGACGAGGCGATCGACCGGGTGATCGCCGGCCCGCAGCGGCGTACCCGCCTGATGAGCGAGAAGGAGAAGCTCATCACCGCCTACCACGAGGGCGGACACGCCCTGGTGGCCGCTGCCCTGCCCGGCAACGACCCGGTGCACAAGATCACGATCCTGCCGCGTGGCCGGGCCCTGGGCTACACGATGATCCTTCCGGACAACGACAAGTACTCCCAGACCCGCAGCGAGATGCTCGACGCGCTGGCCTACATGATGGGCGGCCGGGCCGCGGAGGAGATGGTCTTCCACGACCCGACCACCGGCGCCGGCAACGACATCGAGAAGGCGACGGCCGTGGCCCGGGCGATGGTCACCCAGTACGGCATGACCGACCGCCTCGGCGCGATCAAGCTCGGCGAGAGCAACGGTGAGCCGTTCCTCGGCCGCGACTTCGGACACACCAAGAACTACTCCGAGGACGTCGCCGCGATCATCGACGAGGAGACCAAGAAGCTCCTGGCGAACGCCCACCAGGAGGCCTTCGACATCCTCGAGGAGAACCGCGACGTCCTCGACGCCCTCGTGCTCGAGCTGATGGACAAGGAGACCCTCGACAAGGAGGAGGTCGCCTCGGTGTTCGTGCAGCTCCGGCGCCGCCCGGCACGTCCGGCCTGGACCGGGTCGCCCGACCGGAAGGCCTCGCAGATCCCGCCGGTCGAGATCCCGCAGGCGATCCGCGACCGCACCTCGAGCAACGGCACGACGCCGCAGCCCGACGCGGGTGCGGTGCTGACGCCTCCGGGGGCCGGAGGCGACATCCACGGCGGTCCCATCGGCCCAGGGTCCTGCCGTGCCCGAACCGCCCGCGCCGGTCTGAGCATCCGCGGATGACCGACACGATCGCCTGTCCCGACCGGAGCCCCGCGGACATCCCACCGTTCGACCACGACCGCGCGGCCGCGGCGGTCCGCGAGCTGCTGATCGCGATCGGTGAGGATCCCGACCGTGAGGGCCTGCGCGACACCCCCGACCGCGTCGCCCGCGCCTACGCCGAGCTGACCGCTGGGCTGCGATCGACGCCGTCCGACGTGCTGACCACGACGTTCGACATCGGGCACGACGAGATGGTGCTGGTCCGCGACATCGAGCTCTGGTCGATGTGCGAGCACCACCTGGTCCCGTTCACCGGCGTGGCCCACGTGGGCTACATCCCGGCGGAGAGCGGCAAGATCACCGGCCTGTCCAAGCTGGCCCGGCTCGTCGACGTCTATGCCAAGCGCCCGCAGGTGCAGGAGCGGCTGACCACCCAGGTCGCCGACGCCCTCGTGGAGGCCCTCGAGGCACGCGGGGTGATCGTGGTGATCGAGGCCGAGCACCTCTGCATGACGATGCGCGGGGTCCGCAAGGCGGGCGCCCGCACGATCACGTCCGCGGTCCGCGGGCAGATGCACAACGCCGCCACCCGCTCGGAGGCGATGGCCCTGATCACGGCCCACCGGGACTGACCGTGCCTTCGCCGGTGCTCATGGGCGTGGTGAACGTGACGCCCGACTCCTTCTCCGACGGGGGACGGTGGGACACCGCCGAGACCGCGATCGCGCACGGCGCCGAGCTGCTCGCCGACGGCGCCGACATCCTCGACATCGGCGGTGAGTCGACCCGTCCGGGCGCGACCCGGCCGCTGGTCGAGGAGGAGCTGTCGCGCGTGGTGCCGGTGATCCGCGAGCTCGCCTCCCGGGGCGCGACGGTGTCCGTCGACACGATGCGGGCCCAGGTGGCGGCCGAGGCGATCACCGCCGGCGCCACGATCGTCAACGACGTCTCCGGCGGCCTGGCCGACCCACGGATCCTCGACGTGGTCGCCGCCACCGGCGCGACGTACGTCTGCATGCACTGGCGGGCCCACAGCGACCGCATGCAGGACCACGCGGTGTACGACGGCACCGGGCGGCGTGCTCGCGGCCGTGCGCGACGAGCTGTGCGAGCGCGTCGACGCAGCCCGCGCCGCCGGCGTCCTCGACGAGCGGATCGTCCTCGACCCCGGCCTCGGGTTCGCCAAGCGCGCCGACCACAACTGGCGGCTGCTCACCGGGGTCGCGGTCCTGCAGTCGCTCGGCTTCCGGCTGCTGGTGGGGGCGAGCCGCAAGTCGTTCCTCGGCGCCCTGCTGGCCGACGCCGACGGCACGCCCCGGCCCGTCGACGAGCGCGAGGACGCGACCACCGCGCTGACGGTGCTGCTCGCCCAGCAGCGGGTCTGGGGCCTGCGGGTGCACGACGTCCGCGCCAGCCGCGACGCGCTGCGCACGTTCGAGCGCTGGGAGCAGGGATGACGGACCTGCTGTCGGTCACCGGGATCGAGTGCTTCGCCCACCACGGCGTCTTCGAGCACGAGAGACGCGAGGGGCAGGTGTTCATCGTCGACCTCGTGCTGGGCGTCGACACCGGTCCTGCGGCGCGGTCCGACGACTTGCACGACACCGTCGACTACGGGAGTCTCGTCGCGCGGGTGAAAGCCGCCGTCGAGTCGGATCCGGTCGACCTGATCGAGACCACTGGCCCAGCGAGTCTCGGACGTCTGCTTGGAGGACGGTCGGGTTGCCTGGGTCCGGGTCACGGTCCACAAGCCCGGAGCCCCCATCGACGCGATCTTCAGCGACGTGACGTTGACGATCACCCGTCCCTCTCCCCAACCGAACGAAGGCAGCGAGGTGCGATCGTGACCGAGACGCCCAACCCCCACATCATCGACGCCGACACCCTCACCGGGGAGATGCGGCCGATCCGCCGTGCGGTGGTGTCGCTGGGCTCCAACCTCGGCGAGCGCCTCACCAGCCTGCAAGGTGCGATCAACGCGCTGGCCGACACCCCCGACGTCTGGGTCACCGAGGTGTCGCCGGTCTACGAGACCGAGCCGGTCGACGCACCCCGGGGCTCCGAGCCGTTCCTGAACGCCGTCGTGCTGCTCGACACCACGCTGGCCGCGACCCGCCTGCTGGAGCGCGCCCACGCCATCGAGGACGCGTTCGGGCGCGACCGCAGCGACGGCGACAACGCTCCGCGCACCCTCGACGTCGATGTCATCGTGGTGGGCGACCGGCGACGCGACGACGACGTGATCCGGCTGCCGCACCCGCGTGCCGCCGAGCGCGCGTTCGTCCTCCAGCCCTGGTACGACCTCGAGCCCGACGCCGAGATCCCCGACGCCGGTCCCGTGGCCGAGCTCCTGGAGAAGACCGACCGGTCCGGAATCACCCGGCGCGACGATCTCGCCCTGCAGGTCCAGTGACCCAGCCGAGCCGCCAGCCGAGCCCCCTGCGGTGACCATCGAGCCTCCCGAGGAGCCGCCCCGCCCCGAAGGCCGGCTGCGTCCCATGCGCGTCGGGGTGCTGGTCCTGTGGGGACTGTTCGGGCTCGTCGCAGGCTGGCTCTACCACCGGATCATCGACCAGGGCACCGACACCGCCCCGCTGGTGTCGTGGGCCCAGCCGGCCGCGCTCGTGCTGGTCGCGGGCGTCCTGTTCGTGACGGCCTGGTCCACGCGCCGTACCATCCGGCTGCGGCCCGGCGGCCTGTCCCCGGCCCACGCGGTCAACCGCCTCGTGCTGGCCCGCGCGTGTGCCTACGTCGGTGCGCTGGCCGGCGGTGGCTACCTCGGATACGCCGTCAGCTGGGTCGGCGTCCAGAGCGATCTGGCCGACCAACGGGCCCTCCGATCGGTCTGCGCGGCCGTCGCGGGCATCCTGATGGTCATTGCGGGGGTGCTCCTCGAGCGTGCGTGTCGCGTCCCTCCGGAGGATCCCGCGCCCTAGCCTGACCGCATGTCTTCCCCCAAGGCTCGTCGTCGGCAGCGCTCCACCCGCGTGGTGGCCGCTTCCGCACTGGTCGTGATTGCGGCGGTCGTCGTCCTCGGCGCCGTCCTGAGCGGGTCTCTCCCGCTGGTCTCCCTGTCAGCCGTCGTCGCCGTGGCCCTCGGGGCCGCTGCGGTGCGCATCATCTACTCCGAGCTGGTCGCCGCTCGCCGCGAAGCAGCCGCCGATCGGGCCCGCCAGGCCCAGGCCTACCGCAAGGTCGCCGAGCAGAGCTCGGCCGAGCACCGCGAGTTCGCCGAGGGCATGCAGGTCCGGGTCGGTCGCGCCGAGCACGCCGTCACCCAGCTCGAGGGCGCTGTGATCGCCTCGCAGCGCCGGGCCGCCGAGGCGATGCGCAAGCTGGGCTCCGAGGCCCGTCGCGCCGACCTCGCGGAGGCCGAGGGCACCCGCCTCGCGGCCGCGCTCGACGAGTCCGACGAACGCGCCGCCGAGGCCATCGTGCGACTGGCCGAGCTCGAGCAGGACAACGACGTCCTCCGCGAGGAGAACACAGGCCTGCGCGCCGACCTCGAGGCCGCCCACTGGCCCCAAGCCCGCCACGCCTGACGCTGACCTGGCGTTTGTGTCACGTCGTACGACGTCGACCCGGCGTTTGCGTCACGACGCGAGTGCCAGGTCAGCGCGTCTGGGCGTGACACAAACGCCGGGTCAGCGTCGGCTGGTCGGCGCCGGGTCGGCGAGGGAGGCGCGGAGCGCCTGGTGGATGCCGTCTGGCGTCAGGACGCCGACGAACGTCGCGCCGTCGCGGACCCCGACCACCGCCCGGTCGCCACGGAGCAGCACCGCGAGCGCCTGCTCGAGGGTGGAGTCGAGGTCGATGGTGTCGCCGAGGTCGCCGGTGGTGGCGCCGTCGAGCGGTTCGAGGTGGCGCCGGTCGAGCTTGGTCACTGCGAGCCGGCGCAGACCCTTGGTCGAGCCCACGAAGTCGGCCACGAAGTCGTCGGCCGGGTGGCCGAGCAGCTGGGCCGGGGTGGCGAACTGGGCCAGCCGACCGCCCTCGGCCAAGATGGCGACCCGGTCTCCCATCCGCACCGCCTCGTCGATGTCGTGGGTGACCAGGACGACGGTCTTGTCGAGCTCGTCCTGGAGGCGCAGGAACTCGTCCTGCAGCCGGGCCCGGACGATCGGGTCGACGGCCGCGAAGGGTTCGTCCATCAGCAGCACGGGAGGGTCGGCAGCCAGGGCGCGCGCCACGCCCGACCCGCTGCTGCTGGCCGCCCGAGAGCTGGTGGGGGTAGCGGTCGGCGTACACGTCGGGGTCGAGCCCCACCAGGGCCAGCAGCTCACGCGCGCGTGCGTGCGCCTGCTTCTTCGGAGTGCCGAGGAGCGAGGGGACGGTGGCGACGTTGGTCGCGATCTTCTGGTGGGGGAACAGGCCGACCTGCTGGATCACGTAGCCGATCCGGCGCCGTAGCCGCACGGGATCCTCGCCGGTGACGTCGCGACCCTCCAGGAAGATCCGCCCGGTGGTGGGCTCGATCAGCCGGTTGATCATCTTCAGTGTCGTCGACTTGCCGCACCCGGACGGGCCGACCAGGCAGACGACCTCCCCGGGCTGCACCTCGAGGTCGAGCGCGTGCACGGCAACGGTGCCGTCGGCGTAGCGCTTGCCCACGCCCTCGAGCCGGATCATCGCTCCGGCGGCGTCCGCCGAGGCCGCACCCGAGGCCGTACCCGAGGCAGCCGCCGCCGAACCGAGCTCCGTGCCGGCCTCCGAGAGCGGGGTAGCGTTCATGCCTGTGACCCTACTCGTGGAGGATGCGGGCTCGATCCAGCCGAACTGCTACAGCGCGCTGACCAACCACTGGATCTGCGGGGCCTACCTCCATGACCGCTACCACGACCTGGTGCACGCCACCGTCCAGCACCTGTGGATCACGGCCTATGCGCTGGCACTCGGTGTCGTGATCGCCTTCCCGCTCGCGCTGCTGGCCCGCCGGATCCCACGCCTCCAGGCCTACATCGTCGGCACCAGCACCGCCGTCTACACCATTCCCAGCCTCGCGCTGTTCCCGTTCCTGGTGCCGTTCACCGGCATCACCGCCACCACGGTCGTGATCGGCCTGGCGCTCTACGCCCTCACCATCCTGGTCCGGGCCATGCTGGCCGGCCTGGCCGGCGTACCCGACGAGGTGCGAGAGGCCGCCACCGGCCTGGGGTACGGCGCGGGGCGGATGCTGATGCGGGTGGAGCTGCCCCTGGCGCTCCCGGTGATCATGGCCGGGATGCGGGTCGCCACCGTGTCCACGGTCGCGCTCACCACCGTCGGCACCCTGGTCAGCTACGGCGGCCTCGGCAACCTGATCGAGGACGGCGTCCGCAGCGACTTCAAGGCCGAGCTCCTCGCTGCCAGCGTGCTCTGTGTGGTGATCGCAGTGGTCCTCGACGCCATCCTCGTCGGCCTGCAGTGGCTGGCGACCCCCTGGACCCGGAAGCAGCCGGCATGAACCCGCGGAACATGCTCAGCCAGACCTGGAGCTATCTGACGACCGGCTCCCACTGGACCGGGCAGAGCGGCTTGTGGACGCTGATGGTGCAGCAGCTGCTGCTCAGCGTCACCGCGCTGGTGGTCGCCGCCCTGATCGGGCTGCCGATCGCGCTTGTGGCTGGGCCATGTCGGCCGCGGCAGCTTCGTGGCGATCAACGTCTCCAACATCGGCCGGGCGGTGCCGACGTTCGCCCTCCTCGCCATCCTGGTCACCACCCAGACCCCGGGCGTGAAGACGTTCGGACCCTACGGCCGGGCCGGGATCTCCACGCTGATCGCCCTCACGGCGTTCGCCCTGCCTCCGATCATCACCAACGCCAACGTCGCGATCCGCGAGGTCCCCGGGCCGGTCAAGGAGTCCGCCACCGGCATGGGGATGACGGGGTGGCAGCTGTTCAGCCGCGTGGAGCTCCCGCTGGGCCTGCCCCTGATCGTCTCGGGCCTCCGGCTCGCGCTGGTGCAGGTGTGGGCGACCGCGACGATCGCCGCCTTGGTCGCCGGGCCCGGTCTCGGCAACCTGATCACCGAGGGCTTCGACCGCAGCGACTACGGCATGGCCCTCGGCGCCGCCGTGGTGGTCGCGGTTGTCGCGTTCCTCATGGAGATGGCAGGCGCCCTGGTCGAGCGTTCGGTCGATCCGACGTGCAAATCGGGGGCCGATGCTCGCGAGGTCACCGCGGTTGGGACATGATGGGCCGACTACGCCCTGCCGGCATGGGGGGCACCGGACACGCGCGCCGAGGTCGGCGCGGGGCACAGAAGGTGGGAACCATGCAGAAGCGTCACCTCGTGGGAGTGGCCCTGGCCGCAGGGGCACTGATCCTGGCCGGCTGCGGCACCGGTAGCTCCGGCAGCACCAATGGCGCCGGCAAGTCCGAGCACGGCATCGTGAACATCTCGGGGCAGAACTTCCCCGAGGCCCAGATCATGGCCGAGATCTACGCGACGGTCCTGCGCGCGAACGGCTACACGCCCAGCCTGAAGCTGGTCGACACCCGCAACGTCTACATGCAGACCTTCCCCAAGACCATCGACGTCGTGCCGGAGTACGTCAGCGGCATCGTCGACTACCTGATGCAGCAGGATGACCCGAAGGCGAAGCTCCCGACGTCGTCCGACCCCGCCACGGTGATCTCCGCCGGCCAGCCCCAGCTCGACAAGGCCGGCATCACCCTGCTCAACCCGTCGGATGCGGCCGACGCCAACGCGTTCTTCGTCACCCAGAAGTACTCCGACGCCAACGGCGTCACCACCCTCTCCGACCTCACGGGCAAGAGCGTGGTGCTCGCGGCGGCGCCCGACTGCAAGGGACGCCTCGACTGCGCCGGCGGTCTCGAGGACGACTACGGCATCAAGATCACCAAGATCCTGCCGCTCGGCTTCGCCAGCCAGCAGACCTACAACTCGGTCAAGACCAATGAGTCCCAGCTCGGCGAGACCTCGACGACCGACCCCAACGCGGCCCACGAGAACCTCGTGATCCTCACCGACGACAAGAACATCCAGCCCGCGCAGAACCTCGTGCCGGCCATCGGGTCCGACTTCTTGAAGGCGAACCCCGACGTCGCCACCATCCTCAACAAGGTGATGGCCGCGATGACCACGCGCGAGCTCACCCAGCTCAACTTCGACGTCACCGTCAACCGCCAGTCGCCGGCGGTCGTCGCCCAGGACTGGGTGCAGGGCAACCGCTGAGGTGAAGCGGGCCCGGAGGCTCCGGGCCCGCTACTCCTCCGTCGGGCGTACGGCGATCGCGTCGCGCGCCACGGAAGCCGCGTCGAGCCCCGGCACCTCGAGCCGTACGCCGTGCTGGTCGCGGACCCGGGTGACCCGGCGGCCGTCGAGCTCCCGCAGGTGCACGATCACGGTCTCGGCGTCCGCGCGCCGGTCGTAGGCCACCAGCCATCCGGTCAGCCGGTGCACCGGCGGCAGGACGCTGTCGCGGAGCGCGCGCTCGCCCCACAGGTCGCGCACTCCCTCGACCAGGAGTGCCCACCACGCGTCGTCGGCCTCGGGGATCAGGGTGAAGTAGCGCCACAGGTCCGCCGGCAGGATCCGGTCGAGGAGCACGTCGACCAGCGCCGGCGTCCCCTCGCGTCGTACCGAGTCGAGGGTCATCTGCTTGGTGACCCAGCGGTCGCGCAGGTCGTCGATCTTGGCGCGTTGCTGGGTGATCGACGACCCGTCGGAGCGGATCCGCCACTGGTAGACCACGTCGGTCGTCACCGCGATCCGGCGCGCCCTCAGGTAGGCCAGCGTCATCGCCGGCTGGTCCTCGTAGTACAGGCCCTCGGGCCACGACAGGCCGGCGTCGTCCCAGAAGCCGCGCCGGAACATCTTGTTCCACGCGAAGATGTCGCCGAGCAGGTCGGGGTTGTCTCCGACCACGAGCGTGCGGTCGGCCGCGTGCAGCCGGGTGACCCACGGCAGCGGTGAGAGGCGCCCCAGCTCGAGCCGGACGACGTCGCCGGTCACCAGGTCGGCCCCGGTCTTGTCCAGGCGGCGCGCCATGGCTGCGTAGGCGCCAGGAGGGACGACGTCGTCGGAGTCGGCGAAGGTGAGCAGGTCGCCCGTCGTGTGCTGGAGGGCCAGGTTGCGGGCAGCGCTGACGCCGCGTCGTTCGATGTGGAAGACCTTCAGGCGCGGGTCGCGCGCGGCCACCGCCTCCGCCACCTCGCGGGTGCGGTCGGTGGAGCCGTCATCGACGACCACCACCTCGAGCGGGGGGCCGGCCTGGCCGAGCACGCTGCCCAGGCACTCCTCGAGGTAGCCCGCGACGTTGAAGGCCGGGATGACGACGCTGAGGAGAGAACCCTTGGACCGGCGCCGCATGGGGGCGCAATCTACCGGGCCGGGAGCGGCCGCTCCCGGTCGCTACCATGACCGGACGCTCGAGACACCCGGTCCGGGCGAGGAGGAAGTGTCTCGATGCGCGCAGGGGTGCGGCTGCGCCGCGGCCTCCACCGGCTCTCCACCGAGGCCGTACGACGTACCCACCTGCCGGTGCGCGTCCCACGTCTGCTCAGCATCGTCGTCACCCTGGGCGACGAGGCGCCGGTCGGCGAGTGCCTCGACTCCCTGCGCGCCCAGCACTACGCCGCCTGCGAGATCCTCGTCGTCGACGTCGGGGCGCCCCCGGCGACCCGCGCGGTCGCCGAGTCCCACGCCCGGGCTGACCGCCGGGTCCGGGTGCTCGACCACCACGGCGGTCTGGGTGCCGGACGCAACCACGGCGCGAGCGCCGCAGTCGGCGAGCTGCTCGCGTTCGTCGACGCCGACGACGCGGTCACGCCGCACGGCTTCGGCCTGGCGGTCGAGGCGCTGCGCGAGTCGGGCTCCGACCTGGCGGTGACCGCCCACCGGCCGTTGCGTCGTGGCCACCGGCTGCCGCTCACCGACCGGGTCCGCGCGGTGCACTCGGTCCGCCGGCTCGGCGTCACTCTCGAGGACTTCCCCGACGCGGTCTCCGACACCGTGACCGGCGCCCGGGTCTTTGTGCGGCGCCGCTACGACGAGCTGGGCCTCGGCTTCGACGAGAGCCTGCGCGCCTGCGACGACCTGCACAGCGCGACCGCCTACCGCCTGGCGCGGTCGTTCGACGTCCTGCCCCATGTCGGACTGCTGGGGCGCGTCGACCTCGACCGCTCGGGGCTCACCCGGCTGGCGCCGAACCTCGACGGGCTGCTCGCCTGGTGGGCCGGCCTCGACGCCGCCCTGCGCGCACTCCCTGAAGGGGCGGCCGAGATCGCGGCCGCCGAGGCGATGGCCGGGCCGCTCGTGCCGTTCACCGACCGGGCCTGGCGCTGCCCCGACGACTACTGGGCGGCGCTGGTCGAGGTCGTCGGGCGGCTGCGCTCCCACGCGCTGTCGCAGCTCCGGCCCCGGGTGCCGGCGTACCAGAAGACGACGACCCGCCTGGTCGCCGACGGCGACCGCGACGGCGTACGACGGCTGCTGACCGTAGTGCGTCCCTCGGCGCGGCGTCACCCGACGGAGCTCGGCACCCACGAGGGAGGTCCGGCGGTGTTCCTCGACCTCGGGCCCGAGTGGCAGTCGGTCGAGCCGGCCGAGCGGGTGCTCAGCGAGAGCGAGACGGGGGTCCGGGCCGAGCTGACCTCGCTCCGGGCGGTGGCCGAGGGTCTGCTCGAGGTGCGCGGCTGGGCCTACCTCGACAACGTCGACCTCACCGACCGGTCCCCGCACCTGACGCTGACCCTCCGGTCGGGGGAGGCCGGCGTCGACGTCCCCGCCACCGCCTGCGACGACCCCGACGCCGACGTGGCCGGCGAGCTGTGGTGGGCCGATGTCACTCGGTCGGGCTTCCGCGCAGTCATCGACACCGGTGCTCTGCAGGGTGGCACGGGCGTCTGGCACCTCGACGCGTCCGTGTCGTTGGCCGGGCTCTCCGCGACCGGCCGGGCCGTCGTACGTCCCTGGACGATGGCCGGCGTTCCTGCCTGGTCCGACGCGGCCGGCCGGCGCTGGCACCTCGACCACGACGAGGCGCAGCAGGCCGAGCTCTGGGTACGCCGTACGCCGTGGGCCGAGGTGGGGCTGTCGGTGAACAGCGACCTGCTCCGGCTCGAGTTCCCGTCGGCGGTCCGGTCGGTGTCGGCCGAGGCCCCCGGGCGCGCTCCCGTCGCGGCGTCGCTGGACGGCTCGACGGCCGTCCTGCCGATCGGGGAGCTGGACGGAGCCTGCTGGATGGTTCGGGCCGTCGACGCCGGCGGGTCCGCGCACGACGTGATGTGGCCCGCTGCGGGGGGCGGAGACCTCCGGGTGCGGCCCCACCGCAAGGGCGCGGTCACGGTCTCGCGGCACGGAGACGAGCTCGTCGCCGCCCGGCTCGACGGCGAGACGCTCGTCGTCCGGCTCCGGACCAGCGACCCCGGGCAGACAGAGGTCGCCCTGCTCGTCGGCGAGCAGGCGATGCCTGGCGTGGCGAAGGTCGACGGCGAGGTGGTCGAGGCGACCCTCCCGCTCGCCGGCACGCGCTGGGGGCATGCGGACCTGCCGCTGCCCTCGGGGCGCTACGCCGTCGCGGTCCGCCACGGCGGCCGGCCGTGGACCCACGCCGACGTGAGCGTCGACCTGTGCGCGACCCTGCCCGTCGAGGAGCTCCAAGACCGGATGCGGCTCCGGATCGAGGCGTTCGCGCCCGACCGCCCCGGCGTGCGCGTCGTGGTGGGGTCTCCGCTCGCCGATGACGAGCTCGGTCAGCGGCACCAGCGCCTGCTCCGGGAGGAGGCTCGAGTCGAGACCGCCGACCGAGACAGCGTCTTCTTCCGCGCGATGTTCTCCGAGCATGCCCACGGCAACGGGCTCGGGGTGCACGAGGAGCTGGTCCGGCGCGACAGCCCGCTGGAGCGGATCTGGTCGGTGCTCGACCGGTCGGTGCCGGTGCCGCCGGGTGGAGTCGGTGTCGTCGAGCGCAGCCGGGCCTGGCACCACGCCGTGGCACGCTCGCGCTTCCACGTGGTCGACGTGCACCAGCTCGAGTGGTTCGTGCGCCCGGAGGGCCAGACCCTGGTCCAGACCTTCCACGGCTACCCCTACAAGGTGATGGGGCACGACTGGTGGGAGAAGCTGGGCAACCCCGTGCAGGAGATCGGCAGCCTCGACCGCCGGACCCGCGACTGGAGCGCCCTGGTCAGCCCCGCGCCGTACGCGACGCCGCTGCTGCGCCGAGCCTTCCTCGAGCCGGCCGGCGCCGACGACGTACCGGTGCTGGAGATCGGCTACCCCCGCAACGACGTCCTCCTGCGGCCAGAGGCCGTCGACCTGCGCCACCGCACCCGCGCGCTGCTCGGTCTCGGCAACGACACCGTCGCGGTGCTCTACGCACCCACGTTCCGCGACTACCTCTCCCCGGAGGACCGCACGGCCCGCACCGTCGACTTCTTCGACGTGGCCGAGGCGCTCCGCCTGCTGCCCGAGCGCTACGTCGTGCTGATGCGCGGCCATGCCTTCAACGCCCGTGTGCGCGGCTCCAGGGTCGCCTCCTCGACCCGCGTCGTCGACGTCACCGACCACCCCGACGTCAACCACCTCATCCTCGCCTCCGACGCGGCGATCCTCGACTACTCCTCGCTCCGCTTCGACTACGCGCTGGTCGACAGGCCGATGGTCTTCCTCGTGCCCGACCTCGCCGACTACGACGCCAGCCGCGGCGGCGTCATCCCCTACGGCCCCACGGCTCCCGGGCCCCAGGTGTCGACCACCCGTGAGGTGGCCGACTGGGTCCGCGACCTCCCCCGGCTGCACGAGGAGTACGCCGACGCCCGCGCCCGGTTCCGCGCCGACTACGTCGGGCTCGAGGACGGCCATGCCGCCGCCCGGCTGGTCGACGCGGTGTTCGGCGACAACTAACTGGCATACAGACCGGCGTTTCCGCACCGGCAGAAGTGCGGTCTGTATGCCAGTTAGTGGGAAGCGCCGTGACCCGACCCGACCCTCAGGCGTCGCCGCGGGGGGCGAAGACGGCGTCGACGAGGCGAGCGGAGGCGTGGCCGTCGTCGAGGTCGGCATAGGTACGGACGAACCGCGCCCTCTCTTCGGCGGTACGGCGCGCCAGGCCGTCGAGGTCGCGGAGCAGGTCGACGACCTCGCGGGTCGTGGTGACGTGCGGACCCGGAGCGGTCGGGCCGTAGGGGATGACGCCGCCGCGGCTGGCGTCGTACTTCTCCAGGTCGGGCACCAGGAAGACCATCGGCCTGTCGACCAGCGCGTAGTCGAAGCGGAGCGAGGAGTAGTCGAGGATCGCCGCGTCGGAGGCGAGGATGAGGTGGTTGACGTCGGGGTGCGGGGTGACGTCGAGGACGTGGGAGCCACCTTCGTGGCGGCCGCCGGCCCGGGCATTGAAGGCGTGGCCCCGCACCAAGAAGGTGTAACCCGGCCCCAGCTCGTGCGCAGCCCGGTCGACGTCGAAGAAGTCGATCCGCTCGGCCGCCATGTCGTCGGCCGACAGGTAGTCGCGGAACGTCGGGGCATACATCACGACCCGCTGGCCCTCGGGGATGCCGAGCAGCCGCCGCACCCGCTCGCGGATCGCCCACGCCTCGTCGGACTGCAGCACGTCGTTGCGCGGGTAGCCGATCTCGAGGATCTCGGGAGTCGCCCCCGCGGGGGCGAGGAAGGCCTCGGTCAGCAGCGGGGTCGCGTACGTCGCGGGGGAGACGAAGTAGTCCCAGTCACGCGCGCGACGGTCGAAGCTGTTGATCTGCCCGGAGGGGAAGCCGCCCTTCTCCCACCACTCGTGACCCATCACCTTGTAGGGGTAGCCGTGCATGGTCTGGATCACGACCTGGCCCCGTGGCTTGCGGTGCCATTCCGGCTGGTGGACGTTGACCATCACGTAGCGCGACGTCGCGAGCGCCTCGTGCCACTCCGGGGTGCCCTCGACCAGCCCGACGCCACCCTCGGGCACCGGCACCGCATGGTCGCGCACCGACCAGTAGCGGGTCAGCGCGCTGCCGCGCCGGCCCAGCTCGTGGTGGACGCCGAGCATGTTGCAGTTGGCGACCTCGCTGTAGAGAGCGCGGAAGAAGACGCTGTCCTGGGTCGCCTCCTCGACCCGCGCCGCCTCCCGGAGGCGATGCTGGTTGCGCTGGCCGCGCTCGTCGTCGGTCAGCGGCTCCTGCACGTGGAGGCTCAGTGTCGGCGGCCGGTGCGGGATCACCTCGACGATCCCGCGGAAGCGCGGCATCGGCTGCTCGACCGGCAGCGTGTCCAGCAGCTCGGCGGACGGCGCAACCGGGAGGTCGTCGTCGCGAGTCGTCGCCGGCCGCGCGCATGAGTACGGCGTAGTGGCCCAGCGGCAACGCCAGCCCGTCGTACCCCCAGCGCGACCCGACGAGTGGGAAGGCCAGCTCGTAGCCGCCGGCGTCGAGCCGGCTCAGCTCACCGACCACCTCCTCGTCGCGCGTGGTCAGCACCGGGGTGAAGGCCTCGAGCGCGAGGACGGCGTGCACCTGCACGGTGAAGCGCTCGTCGTTCAGCGAGTACGCCGTGGCGGTGGGCACGCGGTCGAGCACCTCGAGGCCGCCGAGCCTGCTCCGCGTGAGCCGGCGTAGGACGCGCGCGTCGTCGACGACGGCGGGTGAAGGGTCGGTGCCGGCCGGCGCCAGCAGCTCGGTCGGATCGCCACCACGGTGGCGAACGCGGACCCGCTGCGGCCGCGTGATCGGCCCGGCCGGGGTCGTGTTCGACGTGGGCATCGGCAGGGCGCCGAGGTCGAGCCGCACCTGCCACTCGCCAGGCGCCCCGGTCGGCTGGGGGACCGCCGACAGCAGCTCCCGCCTGCCCGTGGTCGAGGTGGCTGACCACGACCCGCTCGGGCTCCGCCGCGCGGAACACCACCGTGGCGATGCCCTGCGCCGTCGAGCTCCGCGGAGACGGCGTAGGCCGGATGGTGGGCCACCTGCAGGACCAGGTGACGGTCGCTGCCCGCGGTGCACGGTGCGGGCGACACCGCCGGCTTCGACCTGCGTCTGCGCCACGGCGCTCGAGCCCGCGGTGGAGAGGTCCCGAAGCCGAGTCGTGCGCGTGACGCCGGCCGCGGTCATGGTGAGCTCGAAGGCCCACTCCTGGTCGATGTCCGTCGGCACCTGCGACGCCGACAGGCGCGCCCGGAAACCACCGTTGCGGTAGTCGCAGTGCCAGTGGCCGGCGAGATCGAGCCGAGGCTCGCTGAACGTCTCGGTGGCCATCGGGACGACGGTCGTGCCGTCGGCGGAGACCAGCGTCATCGACACCTCGGGCGGGTTGTCGACGAGGTCGATGTTGCGGATGTGGGCCCAGCCGCTGACCGTCAGCTCGTCGCCCTCCCAGACCACCCGCATGACGCGGCTGATCAGCTCGAGCTGGCGGTCGGACATCACGGTGACGTCGTCCGGCAGCCCCTCGGTCAGCGGCAGCTCGACGCGCATCCCCTCGGGGCTGGCATACGTGCGATAACGACGGGTGTCGCTGCCCCAGTTCTCGAGGTAGTCCACGGCCGCCTCGCGCCGGTCGCCGGCGATCAGCTCGGCCAGCACCTTGTCGTGCGCGGCCACGCTGTGCACGAACTCCTCGCGGGAGACCCGCGGAAGGAGGTCGAGGAGACCCTCGCGCAGGTACTGCCAGAACTCCGGCCCGCCCTTGGCGAGGTGGCGGGTGAAGAACGGCATGTTGAAGGAGATCAGCTGCAGGGCCCGCACCTGTATGGCGCGCTCCTTGCCGGCAGCGCGCAGCGCCACGAACGACGCGGCGACCGACTCGTTGTGCGCGGCCAGGTTGTCGGCGGACCAGGCGCTCTGGGAGATGGACGACCGGTCGTTGCGGATCCGCCACGACACCCCGATCTCGGGGACGACGTCGAAGGCACGGGCCCGCGCGTAGGCCGCGGCACTGACCGGCTGGTCCTCGTAGATGCTGCCCTCGGGGAACCGCAGCCCGGCCCGGTCCCAGAACTCCCGGCGGTAGGTCTTGCTCCACGCCACTGCGTTGACCATGGCCTCGGGGAAGGTGTCGAGGTCGACCCCGAGCCGCCGCTCGAGGTGGGCGTGGCGGATCCAGGACCCGGCCGGCACCCGCTTCTTGTTCTCCAGCCGGTCGTAGCCGGCGACCACGAAGTCGGAGCCCGACTCGCGTCAGAGCGCCGATCGCACTGGTGTAGGCATCGGCGGTCACCACGTCGTCGGAGTCGACGAAGGTGAGGAACTCGCCGCGCGCGTGCTCGATGCCGGTGTTGCGGGCCGCGCTCAGCCCGCCGTTCTCCCGGGTGACGAAGCGGACCCGAAGGTCGCGGCGGGCGTGGCTGCGGGCGATCTCACCGCTGCGGTCGGGGCTGCCGTCGTCGACGACGATGATCTCGACCTCGCGGTAGTCCTGGAACCGCAGCGAGACCAGGCACTCGTCGAGGAAGTCCTCGACCAGGTAGCAGGGCACCACGACCGAGAGCAGCCTGGGCACGTAGCCGCGACGACGGACCGCCCGCCGGGTCCGGATCCGCACCCCGTCGGTAGCGCGCCGAGCGCGCTCGGGCGCACTCCGGGCGAGGCCGCGTGACCCGGTCGAGGGGTGGCTTGGACAGCCGGGTGGACGGCTTGAGCGTGTCTCGCATCGATCCCTTGGGTGGTGGTGTCACGGCAGGTAGAGGGGAGCGTCACGGGAGGTCGTCGGCGTCGACCGGGTCGGCCAGCGGGTCGAGCTTGCGGAGGTCGACGACGTGGCCGGTGCCCTGGGAGAGCAGCATGTCGAGGGAGGCCTGAGCCACCGACTTCGACTCCAGCAGCGACTCGGGCGGCTCGTCACCGAACGCCTTGGCCCGCATCGGCGTCCCGGTGCGCTCGGGGTTGATGCAGTTGACCCGCACCCCGCTCTCGCCCCACTCGTCGGCCAGCGCCTGGGTGAGGTTGACGACCGCGGCCTTGGCCGAGGAGTAGAGGCTGTAGCCGCTCCGGCCACGGGTGTAGCTGCTCGAGGTGAACAGCAGCAGGCTGCCTGCGGTCTCCCGCAGGTGGGGGAAGAAGACCTGGGCGATGAACACCGGCGCGAGGTAGTTGACCTCGGTGGCGGCGAAGATCGTCTCCTCGGTGGTCTCCAGCAGCGACCCGCGGGGGAGAACCCCGGCGCTGGCGACCACGAAGTCGATCCGGCCGTGCTGCTCGATCACCTGCTCGGCCACGGCGACCAGGTCGGCACGCCGCTCCACGTGGGTGTTCGTGGTGGAGCGGCTGAACGTCTCGACCGTGGCGCCGTGCTCGCGGGCGAGGGCGGCGATGTCGGCGCCGATGCCGTAGCTGCCGCCCAGGACCACCATCACGGTGCCCTCGAGCATCGTGCGGTACTCGTCGGTGGTGTGGCCCTCGGGCAGATAGCTGCTGGTGAGCTGGAAGAGCTTGTCGGCCAGGAAGACGTCGATCGGGTCGGTCACCTTGAGGTTGCGCTCCTCGCCGTCGACCACCCAGATGGGCACGTCCGGGAGGTAGCGCAGCACGACGCCGCAGTCGTCGGTCGCGGTGAAGCCCGGGTCCTGCGCCGCGTGGGCGTAGGCCCGCTTCAGCACCGAGGCGCGGAACCCCTGCGGGGTCTGGCCGCGACGCAGGTGGGCCCGCGGCGGGATCGCCCGGATCGTGTCGTCGGGGGAGACCTCGATGATCGTGTCGGCTGAGGGGATCGCGACGTCGACGGCGTCGTAGCAATCGAGCGCGTCGAAGCACTCGGAGATGATCCGGGCGCTGACCAACGGTCGCACCGCGTCGTGGAAGAGCACGGGTGCCGCGTCGGGGATCTCCGCCAGCGCCTTGAGCGTGGTGCCGTTGCGGGTCTCGGCCCCCTCGAGGACGCGGGTCACCTTGTCGTAGCCACCCGTCCGGATCATCGCCTGCACGGCGTCGAGATGGCCCGGCGCCATCATCACCACGATCTCGTCGACCATCGGATGAGCCTGGAAGGCCGCCAGCGTGTGCTCGAGGATCGTCTTGCCGGCGATCTTGATCAGCTGCTTCGGGATGTCGAGGCCGACGCGGGTGCCGACCCCGCCGGCGAGGAGGACGGCGACGCGGGGTGGGGTCACGAGCTGCCCCGGAGCTTCGCCTTGGCCCGCCTGCCGAACGTGAGCAGGGGGCCGTCGGAGGACGCCTGCAGCGAACGCATCTCCTCGCGCACGCGTCGTACGGCCTTGCGCTTCTCCTTGCGGGTGATCGCGCCGGTCCGGTTGCGGGCGACGTCGAAGCATTCGTCGAAGTACGCCGACAGCTCGGCCGTCAGGTCGTCCAGCTCGGCCCGGGCCTCCCCCTGCTGCTCCGCGGGTACGCCGACCAGCCGGCCGTAGGTGTCGTACGCGCGGGTGACCAGGTCGAGCGTGCGCAGTGGCAGGTCCAGCTCCTCCCACTCGGCGGTCGAGCGGCGGAGGGTGGGGTCGACCAGGTCGTCGGCATCGGCGACCTGCTCGGTCGTGGCCCGCTCGAACAGCCGCATCCCGATCGTGGAGTCGGCCACGGTCAGCGCCGCCCTCCAGTCGACGAGCAGGTCGTCGTAGCGCACCGTGGCGCGGGGGAGGTCACGGGTGCGCCGCTCGATGCCGAGCATCATCGTCAGCCACCCGATCGAGCGGGTGGTGTTGTTGGTGCGGGTGCCGTAGGCGAGCTCGCGAGAGCGCATCACCTCAGCCGGATGGCGCAGCATGGTCGCGACCCGGAGGTCGGCCCCGACCTCGGCGCGCGGCGGCCCGGTGGAGCTCGAAGAACCACGCCAGGCGCGGGTCCTTGACCACGATCCGGGACGACTCGGCGAACTGGGTCTCGAGCCAGTCCACCAGGGCCTCGAGCGCCTCGGGCTTCTGGGCCACCCGGTCGGTGAGGTCCCAGGCCTCGGGGCGCCCGTCCTCGACGCCGACGTCGACCGAGGCGAGCAGCTCGTTGTGGTAGTCGACCAGCCAGCGGGGCTCGCCGAACCCGCGCGGGTTGGAGCGGTTGGCACTCACCTCGGGCTTCGGGATGTGGACGCCCAGCCGTCCGGTCAGGCCGGTGAACAGACTGGTGCCACTGCGGCCGGAGCCCGCCACCACCAGCATCTCGCGGCCGCCCGTCGAAGAGGCGGGATCGTGCATGGGGGAACTCTGTCACACCGGGATGGTGGCCCCGTCGGACGGACACCTGCCCCGGAGCCTCCCCGTTAGACTCGCGCGTGCCCGACGGCGACCGGAGGAGTGGGTGATGGCGACGGAGGCGCGAGCGCTCGCTGCGGGTTCGGTCCTGGTGCACATCGGCACCTACAAGACCGGCTCGACCGCCATCCAGCACTCCCTCGCCGCCCGCCGCGACGACCTCGAGCGCAACGGCGTCTGGTACCCCGGCCCCCACTACCGACACCTACGCCCGAGCTGGGCGGTCGTCGAACGTCCCATGCGCGGCGTCGCGCCGGTCCCGATGTCGGAGTGGGACGACTTCGCAGCCGCCGTTCGCGCCCGCTCGGCCGACCGGGTCTGCGTCAGCAGCGAGGACCTCGTCATGGCGACCGAGCGCCAGGCTGCCCGGGTCGTCGGCGAGCTCGGCGGCGACCGGGTGCACCTGCTGCTCGTCGCCCGGCGTCTCGACCGGCTGCTGCCTTCGGCCTGGCAGGAGCGAGTCAAGTCGTCCAACGAGACGCTCTCCTACGACGACTTCCTGGCCGCGACCACCGACCCCGCGCGCACCCATCCGAGCAGCCGGGACTTCTGGTTCAACCACGAGCTCTCCGCGATCCTCGACCGCTGGCTGCCCTCGGTGCCGGCCGAACGCATCCACGTGCTGGTCGCCGACGAGAGCCGACGGGACCGGACGGCGCGGGTCTTCGAGCAGCTGCTCGGGCTTCCCGAGGGGCTGCTCGTCCCTGCCGGGCGTCCCAACGCGTCACTCTCCTTCGAGCGCGTCGACCTGGTTCGCCGGCTGAACGAGATCTTCGACGAGCGCGGGTGGCCCGACCGGGCCAGGCTCAGGCTGATCCACCGCGGCATGCTGGGTGGGCTCGAGGCGGTGCCCACCGGAGTCGGTGAGACGGCGATCCCGCCGGTGCCGGGCTGGGCCCGGGCCCGCTTGGCCGAGCTCGACGAGGAACGGATCGCAGCGCTGGGTCATCCGGGCCTCGACGTCCTCGGTGACCCCGAGCTCCTACGTTCGCACCCCGAGCCCGGCGACGCCGCACCGACCTCCGGCCGGCTCGACGTCGAGGTGGTCGCTCGAGCGGTCGAGGGCCTGCTCGCGGCGCGGATGAAGCAGCAGGCGTCGCGCACGCCGGCCGAGGCTTCCCCCGAGCCCGCCACATCACCGGCGGTCACCCCCCAGCGGCCCGCTCCCGGCCCCGGTGCCGTGGCCGCGACGGGGCCGGCCACGCTGCTGCCCGAGGGCGCCGTCCTCGTGCACATCGGCCCCTACAAGACCGGCACGACCGCGATCCAGAGCAGCCTGCACGAGCACCGGGCCGAGCTGGCCGCGGCCGGCGTCACCTACCCCGGCACCCGCCAGCGCCAGATGCGTCCGAGCTGGGCCCTGCTCGGCCGGAGCCGCCTGGGCGAGGCGGCGGTCCCCGAGGCCGAGTGGGACGCGCTGGTCGCCGAGGTCCGCGCCACCACCGGCCGCGTGGTGATCAGCAGCGAGGACTTCTCGTCGGCCGGCCCCCAACAGGTTCGGCGCCTCGTCGACGACCTGGGAGCCGACCGGGTGCACGTCCTCGTCACTGCCAGACGCCTCGACATGCTGCTTCCGTCGGCGTGGCAGGAGCGGGTGAAGTCGGTCAACGAGACCCGCACCTACGACGCGTGGCTGCGCGAGGTCCTCGACCCCGAGCGCGCGAGCCAGGCTGCCCACGCCTTCTGGCACAACCACGGGCTCCAGTCGCTGGTCGAGCGCTGGCGCGGCGCCCTCCCGGCCGACCGGGTGATCGTCATGGTCAGCGACGAGAGCGACCGGCGGCTCCAGGCGCGCACCCTCGAGCAGCTGCTGGGACTCCCCGAGGGGCTGCTCACCCCCGGCCCCCACACGAACACCTCGCTGTCGATGGAGCGCATCGAGCTCTGCCGCCAGGTCAACCTCGCCGTCGAGGAGCGGGGGTGGGTCGGGTCGCAACGCCTGAACGGGCCACGGCGGGGCCTGCTCACGGGCCTGCGCACCGCGCCGCTCGCCGACGACGAGACCCTCATCCCACCGCTCCCGGGATGGACCTCGTCCCGTCTCGAGGAGCTCAGCGCCCAGCGCGCCATGGCCGTCGCGGAGTCCGGCGTTCGCGTGGTCGGCGATCCCGACCTACTGCGCCACGTCGCCGAGTCGGATGCCCCTGATCTCGACGAGCCGCCGACCTGGCTGCCCGTGGCCGCCGCCGCAGGCGCCGTCGAGCACGCCTTCGCCCGGATGCTGAAGCAGGCACGACCGCAACGCCCCGCGGCCGAGGCGCCACCGTCTGAGCGACGCCCGCCGGCCGACCCGCTGGCCGATCGCCTGGTCGGGGTCTCGAGCCGGCGGCTCCTGCGCGAGGTGGGCCGGCGCCAGGCGGCCCGGCTCCGGGGCCGCCCGCGCGCCTGACCTGCGCCGGCCCAGTCAAGGTTGCCTTCGTCACATCGGCGTCCGATACCTGCGGCGGGCGTGCGCGGCGTACCGTGGAGGCGTTCCCACAACGTGTGGTACCCACACCGGCCCTACCCAGGGTGGTCGGAGGGACCTGAACGCGAGGAAGCCTGGATGACCCCACTCCGCGTGGGCGTGATCGGTGCCGGCCGTGTCGGCTCCGTGCTCGCCGCCGCTCTGCGCACGCACGGCCACGAGATCGTGGCCGTCGCCGGCGAGTCCGACGCCTCGACCCGACGGGCCGCCGCGCTGCTGCCCGGCGTCCCGATCCTGAAGCCGACCGCCGTCGCCCGCGGCTGCGACGTCCTGCTGCTGACGGTTCCCGACGACATGCTCGGCAACGTCGTCACCCAGCTCGCCGCGAGCGGCTCGCTCCGCGAGGGGCAGTACGTCGTGCACACCAGCGGCAGCCACGGCCTCGCCGTCCTCTCGCCGGCCACGGCCCTGGGGGCCCGTTCCGTCGCCCTCCACCCGGCGATGACCTTCACCGGTACCGCGATCGACCTCGAGCGGCTCGGGCACTGCGTCTTCGGCGTGACCGCCGGCCCGGCCGAGCGTCCCCTCGCCGAGGGGCTGGTCGCCGACCTCGGCGGCGAGGTGATGTGGGTCCAGGAGCAGCTGCGCGGGCTCTACCACGCGGGTCTGGCCCACGGCGCCAACCACCTGGTCACCCTCGTCTCGCAGGCGATGGAGCTGCTCGGTGCGGCCGGCGCCGACGACCCCGCCGCGATCCTGCGCCCGCTCCTGGAGGCGGCGCTCGACAACGCGCTGGCCGAGGGTGACGCGGCCCTGACCGGCCCGGTCGTCCGCGGAGACGTGAACACGGTGCGCGCCCACGTGGCCGAGATCGCTGCCACCGCGCCGGACACGTTGCCGTCCTACCTCGCGCTGGCCCGGGCCACGCTCGACCGGGTCGTCACCGACGGCCGGGTGCTCCCGATCCGGGCCACGGCCATCCGCCGCGTGCTCGACGCGGCTCAGGTGGCGGCCGAGACCGACCCGACCCGCCGGACGCCTCAGTCGTGACCTCTCTCCCGCACCTCGCGTCGAGTCGCGAGGCGCTCACCGATGCCCTCGCGCCCGCTCGCGCCGCAGGCGGTCCGGTCGTCCTGGTGCCGACGATGGGGGCGCTGCACGCCGGACACGCCGCGCTGCTCGCCGCCGCCCGCGAGCGCGCCGGCGACGGCACCGTGGTCGCCTCCGTCTTCGTCAACCCGCTCCAGTTCGGCGAGGGGGAGGACCTCGACCGCTACCCGCGGACCCTCGACGCCGACCTGGAGGTGTGCGCCCGAGCGGGGGTCGACCTCGTCTTCGCACCCGCCACCGACGAGATGTATCCGGGCGGCGACCCGGAGATCACCGTCGACCCGGGCCCGCTGGGCGACGTGCTGGAGGGCGAGGTGCGGCCCGGCCACTTCCGCGGCGTGCTCACCGTCGTGGCCAAGCTCTTCGGGCTGACCGGTCCCGATGTCGCCTGCTTCGGGGAGAAGGACTACCAGCAGCTGGTCCTGATCCGCCGGATGAGCCGCGACCTCTGTCTCGGCGTCGAGGTGGTCGGCGTCCCGACCGTCCGGGAGGCCGACGGGCTGGCCCTGTCGAGCCGCAACCGCTACCTCGGCCCCGCAGACCGGGCTCGGGCCACGATCCTCTCCCGAGCGCTGGACGCGGCCGCCGAGCGATCGTCGTACGGCGTGCCGGCCGCGCGCTGGGCAGCCCAGCGAGTGCTCGACGACGACGACGAGCTCGACGTCGACTACCTCGCGATCCGCACGCCCGAGCTCGAGCCGGTCTCCGACGAGCATCCTGCAGGCCCCACCGAGGCGCGCATCCTGGTGGCCGGCCGGATCGGCGAGACCCGGCTCATCGACAACCGGGCGATCGTGCTCGGCGGAGTGGGCTGACGGGCGCCTGTCACCCGCTCAGGCCGAGCCGGTCGCAGAGCCGGTCCCGCAGGCCGGCGATCTCGAGGGCGCCGTCGGCGGCCTGCTTGGTCGGCCAGCCGCTCACGTCGAGCCCCGAGAGCCGCTCGAGCAGCCCGAGGTCGTCGGCGTAGCGGCGCACCAGCCTCTCGATCGCGGCCGCCGAGGGGCGCCCGCCGGGGTTGGCCGGCGGCGAGGCCATCCGGTGCGGCATCGAGGGGTACGCCGTGAAGCGGGGCAGGCTGAGATGGTCGGTCGCCTCGTCGAGGACGGCCGTCGGCTCGTCCAGAAGCTGCCGGAACTCCACGAACAGCCACTGCTCCCGGGGATAGCAGGCCAGCGCCCTGTCGAGCTGCGCGCCGTACAGGCCGCGGGCGAACGGCGAGCCCTGGAGCAGCGGGCTGGGCGAGGCCCCCTCCGGCGCAGAGGTCGGCAGGTCGTCGTCACCCCAGCGCTCGATGGCCTCGGGCAGGTCGGGGTAGTGCTTGTGGCGGCGTCGTTCCATCGCCCAGTGCGAGAACGCGCGCTCCAGGGGGTCGCGGAAGCTGGCCATCAGCCGCATCGACGGGTCGTAGCGGCGCATCCGCTCGAGGGCGCCGGGGTAGAAGAGATAGCCCGGGGTGGCGTCGCCGGCGATGCGCGCCCTGCCCTTCACCGGCCGGCGGTAGGTGCTGTAGTCGGGGTTGCTCCAGTCGTGGGGCTCGAGGAAGAAGCGCAGCTCCTTCTGCGGGCCCCCGACGATGGCTGGGTGCCGGGTGAGCATGGAGTACAGGCTGGTGGTCCCGGCCTTCTGCACCCCGACGATCGCGAAGCTGATCGGCAGCGAGCGCTCCGCCGTGGCGAGCGCCGCGAGCCGCAGCTCACGGCGGCGCGCGATGGCCGTCATCGACGCTCCTCAGCCTGCACGGACGCCTCAGCCGTCGGCGTCGGGGCGCTCAGGCTATCGCGGGGCCTCGCGGGCGCAGGGCGACGGAGGTGCCCTAGCCTGCCTGCGTGACCGTACGACGCGTGGTCGGCCGCCTCCAGGCACCCGACCCGGGCTGGTCGGTGAGCGCCGACGTGGTGGTGATCGGGTCGGGGATCGCCGGCCTGACGGCTGCGCTGCGCCTGCGCGGCCGGGTCGACAAGGTGCTCGTGGTGACCAAGGACGTGCTCGACGCCGGGTCGACGCAGTGGGCGCAGGGCGGCATCGCTGCCGCGCTCGGCCCCGGCGACACCCCTGCGCAGCATGAACGCGACACCCTCGTCGCAGGTGCGGGGGCGTGCGACCTGGACGCCGTACGGGTCCTGGTGACCGAGGGCCCCGACGCGGTCCGCGAGCTGATCGCCCTGGGCGCCAACTTCGACCTCCACCCCGACGGCGAGCTCAGCCTGACCCGCGAGGGCGGCCACCACCGCGACCGCATCGCCCATGCCGGCGGTGACGCGACCGGAGCGGAGATCCAGCGCGCGCTGATCGCGGCGGTCGCGCGCGCGCCCGAGATCGAGGTGGTCGAGCACGCGCTCGCGGTCGACCTGCTGTGCGCGGACGACGGCGGCGTCGCGGGCGTGACCCTCCACGTGATGGGTGAGGGCCAGCGCGACGGCGTCGGCGCCGTGCGCTGCCGTGCGGTCGTCCTGGCCAGCGGGGGGCTGGGCCAGGTCTTCTCCCAGACCACCAACCCGCCGGTGGCGACCGGGGACGGGATGGCCCTGGCCTACCGGGCGGGTGCGGTGCTCCGCGACCTGGAGTTCGTGCAGTTCCACCCGACCGTGATGTGGCTGGGCTCCGACTCCCGCGGGCAACAGCCGCTGATCTCGGAGGCCGTCCGCGGCGAGGGCGCCTTCCTGGTCGACTGGGAGGGCCACCGCTTCATGCAGGGCGTCCATGAGCTGGCCGACCTGGCGCCTCGGGACGTCGTCGCCAAGGCGATCACGCGACGGATGATCGAGACCGGCCACCCCCACATGTGGCTCGACGCACGCCACCTCGGCGCGGGCTTCTGGAAGACCCGCTTCCCCACCATCTTGGCCACCTGCCGCCGCCACGGCGTCGATCCCGTCACCGAGCTGATCCCGGTCGCCCCGGCCTGCCACTACGCCTCCGGCGGGGTCGCCACCGACGTGTGGGGGCGCAGCAGCCTGCCCGGCCTGTATGCGACCGGAGAGGTCGCCTGCTCGGGCGTCCATGGCGCCAACCGGCTGGCCTCCAACTCCCTGCTCGAGGGCCTGGTGTTCTCCCGGCGGATCGCCGAGGTGCTGCCCGGCGAGCGTCGCCCGTGGGCCGGCGCGGCGACCGAGCGTCGTACGGCGGGACTCATCGACGGAGACTGCACCCGTGCGCTCCAGGAGGAGATGACATCGCGCGCCGGCGTGCTTCGCTCGGCCGACGGGCTACGCGAGGGGCTCGACGCACTGTCCGCACTCGCCGGGACTCCGGCGGGCGCGGTCGACCAGGACGCCTGGGAGGTCACCAACCTGCTGACCGTGAGCACCCTGCTCGCCGAGGCGGCGCTGCTGCGCGAGGAGACACGGGGCTCGCACTGGCGTGAGGACTTCCCCGAGCGCGACGACGCCGACCAGTCGGGGCATCACGACTGGTGGCTCGACGGCGACGAGCCGCGGCATGCGTTCGGTCCGGCCGCGCCGACCGATGTCGAGGTCGAGGTGACGGCATGAGCCCGGACGACGGCGTCCTCGACCGGTTGTTGGCGGAGCTGGTCGAGTCCGGGCTCGACCCCGACTCCGTGCTGGCGACCATCGACGCGGCCCTCGAGGAGGACCTGCCCGACGGCTCGGTCGACGTGACGAGCGTCGCCACGGTTCCCGCTCAGGCGACCGGCACCGGTGTCTTCGCCGCCCGCGAGGAGGGTGTCGTCGCCGGGCTCGGGGTGGCCGCCCTGGTCTTCCTGCGGGTCGACCCACGGGTGGAGATCCACGACCGCGTGCCCGACGGCGACCGGGTGCGCGAAGGCGACGTCGTCATGCGCGTGACCGGCCCGACCAGGTCGCTGCTCACCGCCGAGCGAACGGCGCTCAACCTCGCCTCCCACCTGTCCGGGGTGGCCTCGGCCACCTCGCAGTGGGTCGACGCCCTCGCCGGCACCCGAGCGCGCGTGCTCGACACCCGCAAGACGCTGCCGCGGCTGCGCGCCCTGCAGAAGTACGCCGTGCGCTGCGGCGGCGGGGTCAACCACCGGATGTCGCTGACCGACCGGGCGATGGTCAAGGACAACCACGTCGTCGCTGCCGGCGGCGTCGTACCGGCCTACGAGCTGGTGCGCGCGGCGTACCCCGACCTGCGCGTGGAGGTGGAGGTCACCGACCTCGACCAGCTGCGGCAGCTCCTCGACGTCGGCTGCACCGAGATCCTCCTCGACAACATGGACACCGCCACCATGCGCGAGGCCGTCGAGATCACCGGGGGCCGGGCCACCTTGGAGGCCTCAGGCGGGCTCACCCTCGACCGGGCCCGCGACGTGGCCGAGACCGGGGTGGACTTCATCTCGGTGGGGGCACTCACCCACTCGGTCAAGGTCTTCGACCTCGGGCTGGACCTGTCGTGACCACCCTGCTCGCCGCCGACATCGGCAACAGCCACACCGTCCTCGGCCTGGTCCGCGCGGCCGAGGTGGTCGCCGACTGGCGGGTCGCGACGGTCGAGTCACGCACCGCTGACGAGTGGTCGGTGCTGATCCGGGGCCTGCTCGGTGACCGGGAGGCGGAGGTCGGCGGGATCGTGGTCTGCGCGACCGTGCCCTCGGTGCTGCAGCAGTGGCGGACGATGCTCGCCGACCACTTCGGTGGCCTGACCAGCGTCGTGGTCGAGCCCGGCGTGCGGACCGGGGTGCCGGTGCTCACCGACAACCCGCGCGAGGTCGGCACCGACCGGATCGTCAACGCGCTGGCCGCTGCGACGCGCTACGGCGGCCCGGCGGTCGTGGTCGACTTCGGCGGCACCGCGACGACGTTCGACGTGGTGAACGCGCAGGGACAGTACATCGGTGGCGCGATTTCCCCGGGTATCGAGATATCGCTCGAGGCACTCGAACGTCGCGGTGCCCAATTGCGGATGGTGGAAATACGGCGACCCCGCACCGTCATCGCCCGCAACACCGTGGAGGCGCTGCAGTCGGGAATGGTGTTCGGCGTCGCGGCCCAGGTCGACGGAATTGTCGCCCGGATGATCACCGAGCTCGGCGCGGAGGTGGAGGACGTGACCGTCGTCGCCACCGGATACCTGGCATCGCTGGTGTACGACGAATGTGAGTGCTTCACCGCACACGACCCGTGGCTCACGCTCCGTGGCCTCGAGCTGGTCTGGGCGCGTAACACCTGAATTCCTCGCCAATTCAGGAGTTTTTGCACCGGATTAGAGAGTCGGTTTGCGGGTGATCCGGTCGCCCCACTATCGTGAAATCCAGCTCCGACGACCGTGGACGGATATCACGTATCCGCCATCCCCCGAAAGGCATCACCACATGGCGCAGAAGGTGCACATCACGCTCGAGGACGACCTCGACGGCGGCGACGCCACCGAGACGGTCGCTTTCGGCCTCGACGGCCGTAGCTATGAGATCGACCTCAACGACAAGAATGCGAAGGGACTGCGCGACGCCCTGGCGAAGTACGTCGCCGTGGCTCGCCGTTCCGGTGGCCGCGCCGCCAAGGCCAAGACCCGCACCCAGGTCGGCACGAGCGCCCGGGAGATCCGTGACTGGGCACGGTCCAACGGCCACCCGGTCCCCGACCGGGGCCGCATCCCCTCCGACGTCCGCGAGGCCTTCGAAGCCGCGCACTGAGGCGAGCCGTCGAGACGAGACCCGGTGGTCGTGCCTGGAGGCCCCAGGCGCTGTCACCGGGTTTCGAGACGGTCGCAGACGACCTCCTCAACCAGCGGTGGGCCCGGGTCCTCGACCAGCGGGGAGGCGTGTGGGGGTTCCGTCGATTTCGCTGTGAGCGGACGTGGTTCGTTCGCGGCGGGGAACACGTAGGCTGGGGCACCAGTTGGAACAGATGACGCCCTCTCCCGTGGCCTGCCACTCGACCGGACGTCTCCTTGTTCTCGTTTGCGGGCGAACCCATCGCCCGCGCTAGGAGCGATAGGCATGTTCGAGCGGTTCACAGACCGAGCCCGGCGGGTGGTCGTGCTGGCCCAAGAAGAGGCCCGCATGCTCTCCCACAACTACATCGGCACCGAGCACATCCTGCTCGGCCTGATCCACGAGGGCGAAGGCGTCGCCGCGAAGGCTCTGGAGAGCCTCGACATCTCGCTGGAGGCCGTCCGTGCGCAGGTCGAGGAGATCATCGGCCAGGGCCAGCAGGCGCCGTCCGGGCACATCCCGTTCACCCCGCGCGCCAAGAAGGTCCTCGAGCTGTCCCTGCGCGAGGCGCTCCAGCTCGGCCACTCCTACATCGGCACCGAACACATCCTGCTGGGCCTGATCCGGGAGGGCGAGGGTGTCGCCGCCCAGGTGCTGCAGAAGCTGGGCGCCGACCTCAACCGCGTGCGGCAGCAGGTCATCCAGCTGCTCAGCGGGTTCCAGGGCAAGGAGCAGACCGGCGCCCAGGCGGCGACCTCCGGCGCCCCGGCCGACGCCCCGTCGTCGTCGCTGGTGCTCGACCAGTTCGGCCGCAACCTCACCCAGGACGCCCGTGAGTCCAAGCTCGACCCGGTCATCGGCCGCGAGCAGGAGATCGAGCGGGTCATGCAGATCCTGTCGCGCCGTACGAAGAACAACCCCGTCCTGATCGGCGAGCCCGGTGTCGGCAAGACGACCATCGTCGAGGGCCTGGCCCAGGACATCGTCAAGGGCAACGTCCCCGAGACGCTCAAGGACAAGCAGATCTACACCCTCGACCTCGGCGCCCTGGTGGCCGGCTCGCGCTACCGCGGCGACTTCGAGGAGCGCCTGAAGAAGGTGCTCAAGGAGATCCGCACCCGTGGCGACATCGTGCTGTTCATCGACGAGATCCACACCCTCGTCGGCGCCGGCGCGGCTGAGGGCGCCATCGACGCGGCGTCCATCCTCAAGCCGATGCTGGCTCGCGGTGAGCTGCAGACGATCGGCGCGACGACCCTCGACGAATACCGCAAGTACCTCGAGAAGGACGCCGCGCTCGAGCGCCGCTTCCAGCCGATCCAGGTCGCCGAGCCCTCGATCGCCCACACGATCGAGATGCTCAAGGGCCTGCGCGACCGTTACGAGGCCCATCACCGGGTGACGATCACCGACGAGGCGCTGGTCTCCGCGGCGACCCTGGCCGACCGCTACATCAGCGACCGGTTCCTGCCCGACAAGGCCATCGACCTCATCGACGAGGCCGGCTCCCGTCTCCGCATCCGCCGGATGACGGCGCCCGCCGACCTGCGCGAGTACGACGAGAAGATCGCCGAGGTCCGGCAGCGCAAGGAGGCGGCGATCGACGGCCAGGACTTCGAGGCGGCCGCGCGCCTGCGCGACGAGGAGAAGCAGCTGACCGCGAAGAAGGTCGAGCGCGAGAAGCAGTGGCGTGCCGGCGACCTCGACGAGGTCGCGGAGGTCGACGAGGAGCTGATCGCCGAGGTGCTCGCCGTGGCGACCGGTATCCCGATCGTGAAGCTGTCCGAGGAGGAGTCCACGCGACTGCTCAAGATGGAGGACGAGCTCCACAAGCGGGTCATCGGCCAGGAGGAGGCCGTCAAGGCGCTCAGCCGGGCGATCCGTCGTACGCGTGCGGGTCTGAAGGACCCCAAGCGTCCCGGTGGCTCCTTCATCTTCGCCGGCCCGTCCGGTGTCGGTAAGACCTGGCTGTCCAAGACCCTGGCGGAGTTCCTCTTCGGTGACGAGGACGCGCTGATCCAGCTCGACATGAGCGAGTTCAGCGAGAAGCACACGGTCTCCCGGCTGTTCGGCTCGCCTCCGGGCTATGTCGGCTACGAGGAGGGCGGCCAGCTCACCGAGAAGGTGCGGCGCAAGCCGTTCTCCGTGGTGCTGTTCGACGAGGTCGAGAAGGCCCACCCCGACATCTTCAACAGCCTGCTGCAGATCCTGGAGGAAGGTCGCCTGACCGACTCCCAGGGCCGGGTGGTCGACTTCAAGAACACCGTCATCATCATGACCACCAACCTCGGTACCCGTGACATCGCCAAGGGGCAGAACCTCGGGTTCGCCCAGACCGGTGACGCGGCCGGCTCCTACGAGCGGATGAAGACCAAGGTGCAGGAGGAGCTCAAGCAGCACTTCCGCCCCGAGTTCCTCAACCGCGTCGACGAAATCATCGTGTTCCCGCCGCTGTCGCAGGAGCAGATCATCCACATGGTCGACAACATGATCGCCTTCGTCGAGCTCCGGCTGAAGGACCGTGACATGTCGCTGGAGCTGACCCAGCCGGCCAAGAACCTCCTGGCCACGCGCGGGTTCGACCCGGTGCTCGGTGCCCGGCCGCTGCGCCGGACGGTCCAGCGCGAGATCGAGGACGTCCTGGCCGAGAAGATGCTCTACGGCGAGGTGGGTCCCGGCCAGATCGTGCTGGTGGACGTCACCGACGACAGCCCCACAGCGGAGTTCACCTTCAAGGGTCAGAAGATGGCCGAGCTGCCCGACCTGCCGCCCCTGGAGACGGTCGCGGCCGAGCCGTCGCCCGGCCCGGCCGGCCGCGGTGAGGGTGACGACGAGACGCCCGGCCCGACCGACGTCGAGAAGGCCGCTCCCACCGACTGACCTGGCACTTCTGTCACGCCCTACGACGCTGACCCGGCACTTCTGTCATGACAGAAGTGCCGGGTCAGCGCTCTTTCGGCGGACGCGAGTGCCAGGTCAGTGGGCGGTGTGGAGGTTGAGGACGACCACGCCGACGACGATCAACGCCAGGGCGGTCAGCTTCACCAGGTCGAGCCGTTCGCCGAGCACCAGCGCGCCGACGAGCGCGATCGCCGCGGTTCCGAGCCCGGACCACACGGCGTAGGCCACCGAGACCGACATCTGGCGCACCACGAGGGCGAGCATCCAGATCGAGATCGCGTAGCCGCCGAGCACGACGACCGACCAGGGAAGGTCGTGGAAGCCGCGGGTCTTCGGCAGGATGGTGGTCGCGCCGACCTCCACGCCGATGGCGGCGAGCAGGACGACGAACGGGCTCAGCATGGTGGATCACTCTCTCCCTGGATGTAGCAGGTGCTACAAGAACCAGTGTAGCGCCCGCTACATTCCCTGCGCGACAGATTTCCTCCGGCTAGGGTGTGCCGGTGCCCACACGCCGGGACGAGCTCGCGGAAGCGGCCACTGACTACGCGATCGAGCACGGCCTGACCCGGCTCAGCCTGCGTCCCCTCGCCACCGCGCTCGGGACCAGCGACCGGATGCTGCTCTACCACTTCCAGGACAAGAACGACCTGGTCGCGACGATCCTTCGTACGGCGACCACGCGCTCGGTCGCAAGCATCCGAGCGCTGCCGCCCTCGACCGATCTCCGGAGCGCGGTGCTGGATCTGTGGCGGGCGACGTCGACCGGCAGGATGCAGGCGTGCCAGCGACTCTACGTCGAGGCCGCCTCGCTCGGGCTCTTCGGGCAGGAGCCGTACGCCACCGAGGTGCGCGAGGCAAACGGGCTGTGGATGGGCGCCCTGGCCGACCACTTCGCCGGGGCCGGCCTGAGCGCCACGGCGCGGAAACGGGCCGCGAACCTGGTGGATGCGGCGTTCATGGGCCTCCAGCTCGACCAGCCGCTGGACACCTCCGCGGAACAACAGCGGACGGTCCGCGACCTCGCCGACGCCGTGGAGGCACGCTGGGGTCAGGCCGGCAGGGCGTAGCCGCCGTTGACGGCGACCAGCAGCCCGTCGTCGAGCAGGGAGCCCAGGCACCTCGCGCGCTGGTCGTCGTCCGGCCAGGCACGTTCCATTCCTCGCCCGCTGACCGCACCCTCCGCATCTCGGGCAAGGGCCATCAGCCGGCCGCGGCACTGTCGGTCGGTGCCGGCCCAGGCCTGTCCTCGCCGCGGCGGACCGTCGTACGCCGGGTGACCGGCGGCCCGCCAGGCGCAGGCGGCGGCGACCGGGCAGGCGGCGCAGGTGGGTGAGGCCGCGGTGCAGACCAGCGCGCCCAGCTCCATGAGAGCCACCGACCAGGTGGCCGCGGTGGGTTCGTCGTCGGGAAGGAGGTCGACCGCCACGGACCTCTCGGCAGGCGTCACGGCCGTCGGCGGGAACTCCACCCCGGTCACCACCCGGGCCAGCACCCGTCGGACGTTGGTGTCGAGGACCGCCTGGCGTCGCCCGAAGGCGAACGCCAGCACCGCCGAGGCGGTGTAGTCGCCGACGCCCGGGAGAGCCCGGAGTGCCTCATAGGTGTCGGGGACCCGGCCGTCGTGCTGCTCGGTGATCGCGGTCGCGGCCGCGTGGAGCCGGATGGCCCGTCGGGGATAGCCCAGCCGTCCCCACGCCCGGATCGCCTCGCCGACGGGCGCGGCTGCGAGGTCGCCCGGCGTGGGCCAGCGCGCCAGCCACGCGTCGTACACCGGCAGGACCCGGGCGACCGGCGTCTGCTGGAGCATCAGCTCGGAGACCAGGACGCCCCATGCTGTCGCCGTCGTACGACGCCAGGGCAGGTCGCGGGCGTGCTCGTCGTACCACTGGAGCAGCGGTGTGTGCAGCGCGGACACGGCGTGAGCCTACGGCCGCCCCGCAAGGATGCCCGCGTCGGCCGTGCCGCCTGCGGCCCGCGTGGCAACCGCGCCGGGGGTCGGTCGCTGGTTAGCGTTTCCGGCATGACCCGGGCGACGCGCAGGAGGCTTCCGGCGCGCGTCTACTGGGTGCGCCGGCTGATGGTGCTGGGCATCGCGACGCTGCTGGTGGTGGGGATCGCGAAGATGCTCGGGGGCTCGAGCGGCGGCTCGTCCGGTCCCGACCGGGCGGCCCCGGCGGCCCAGACCTCACCCCGGAGCTCGGTGGCCACCCTGCCCGGCGCGGGGTCGACGGCCGGATCGGCCGCGGGCATGGGTCACCACGGCCAGGACCCCGCGTCGGCGCCCCCGCTGGTGATGCCGAGCGGGCCGTGCTCCGCCGACGACGTGGCGGTGTCGCCGTCGGTGCCGCGCCCCGTGGCCGGTAGCGACGTAACGCTGCTGCTGGAGTTCTCGACGATCGCCTCGCCCGCCTGTGACTGGACGATGTCGGGCCGCACCCTGGCGCTGCGGATCACCTCGGGCCCTCACCTGATCTGGACGACGGTGCAGTGCGCGAAGGCCATCCCGACCCGCGACCTGGTGCTCCGCAACACCCAGGTGACCCCGGTGAAGCTGACCTGGAACGCCAAGCGCTCCGAGCCGGGCTGCCCGCGGATGACCGCCTGGGCGCTCGCCGGCACCTATCACCTCCACGCGGCCGCCCTCGGCGGCGAGCCGCAGGACACGACGTTCGAGCTGACGACCCCGGCGCCCCCGACGGTGACCCGCACGGCTCACCCGCACACCGGCAAGAAGCACCAGCAGGGCGGCTGATCCCTCCTTGAGTCCCCGTCGACGGTCACGCGTGCCGCTGGCGCGGTCCCGCGTGCTGACGACCAGACGGACCCGGCTCCGCCGGGTCCCCTAGTCAGACGTAGCGCTCGAGGATCGACGACTCCGCGAGCCGGGACAGGCCCTCACGCACGCTGCGGGCCCGCAGCTCACCCACGCCCTCGACGGCCTGGAGGTCCTCGACGCCGGCGGAGAGGAGTTTCTGCAGCGTCTCGAAGTGCTCGACCAGGCGCTCGACGACCGCGCCCGGCAGGCGCGGCACCTTGGCCAGCAGCCGGTAGCCGCGCGGTGCGACGGCTCCGTCGAGGTGGTCGCCGAGCCCGAGCGCCCGGGAGGCCGACGCCGGGTCGACCAGGTCGATGGACGAGAGTGCCTCGAGCCGGGCGAGGGCTGCCTGGGGCCCCTTGGCGCGGCGTCCGGACGGCAGGTAGTCGCGGACCACGAGCTCGCGCTCCTGGTCGACCCCGGTGACCAGCTCTTCGAGCTGCAGCGACAGCAGGCGGCCGTCGGTGCCGAGCTCGAGGACGTAGTCCTCGATCTCGCGCGCGATGCGGATGACCATCTCCAGCCGCTGGGCGACGACCGCGACGTCGCGCACGGTCACCAGGTCCTCGATCTCCAGCGCGGACAGGGTCGCGGAGACCTCGTCGAGGCGGAGCTTGTAGCGCTCGAGGGTGGCCAGGGCCTGGTTGGCACGGGACAGGATCTGGGCCGAGCCCTCGATCACGTGCCGGATGTCACCGACGTACGCCGCGATGATCTGCATCGACTGCGACACCGAGATCACCGGCCAGCCGGTCTGCCGGGCGACCCGGTCGGCCGTGCGGTGGCGGGTGCCGGTCTCGTCGGACGGGATGGCCGGGTCGGGCATCAGGTGTACGGCGGCGCGGGTGATCCGGCTGAGGTCGCGGTCGACGATGATCGCGCCGTCCATCTTGGCCAGCTCGCGCAGCCCGGTCGCGGTGAACGGGACGTCGAGAGTGAACCCGCCGGTGCAGATCGACTCGACGACGCGGTCGTGGCCGAGCACGATCAGGGCGCCGGTGCGGCCGCGCAGGATGCGCTCGAGGCCGTCACGGAGCGCGGTGCCCGGGGCCAGTGCCGACAGGACGAGACGCAGGCGCGCCGTGTCGTCGTTCCCCGTCCCGCCAGCCACGGTGTCCGCCCCCTCGTCTGCGCGTGTGCTGCGGCCTGAGCCGCGCGGGCGTCAGTCTAGGGGTTGGCGCAGCCCGCTGAGCCGACAACGCCCACGAGCGCGGACGTGGTCATCGGCCATGTGGCTCAGACGCTGCGCAGCGGGGGCCACTCGTCGGGGTCGTCGTGGGGCTCGTGCGGGTCGGGCATCGTCCAGCCTTCGAGGGTCGACGGGTCGAGCGGGGGAGCATCGCCGGGCTCTGCGGCCTCGTCGGGTCGGCTGCGGAGCGGCTCGCGCGGCTCCTCGTCGCGCGGTCGGGCGACCGCTTCGACGGCCGGGCCGCGGCGCTGGCGCGTCTCGGTCATCCCGAGCAGCCGCAGGGCGCCGACCAGGTCGGGGGTCTCGAGCACGGTCATCCCGTCGACGGTGCGGCTCCGGCCGGGCGAGCCCTTGCGACCGGCCGCGGTCGGGACCACGGCGACCCGGAAGCCGAGCCGCGCGGCCTCGGCGATGCGCTGAGGGAGGTCGCGCACCTTGCGGACCTCGCCGGCCAGGCTGATCTCGCCGAGCGCGACGACGCCCCGAGGTGGGGCCGCGCCGGTGCCGGCGGAGGCCAGGGCGACCGCGATCGCGAGGTCGGTGGCCGGCTCGGTGAGTCGCGCGCCGCCGACGGTGGAGACGAACACGTCGCTCCCGAGCAGGCGAGACGCGGCAGTGCTGCTGGAGGACCGCCAGGATCATCGCGACCCGCGAGCCGTCGAGCCCCGACGTCGTACGGCGAGGGCGCTCGAGCGCGCTCCGGGTCACCAGCGCCTGGACCTCGGCCAGCATCGGCCGCCGGCCCTCCATCGTCACCGCCACGCAGGTGCCGGGGACGCGGTGCTCGTGGTTCTCCACGAAGAGGCCGGTGGGGTCGGTGACCGCGGTGATGCCCTCGGCGGCGAGGTCGAAGCAGCCGACCTCGTCGACCGGGCCGAACCGGTTCTTCAGGGCGCGGAGCATGCGGAAGCGGGAGTTGCGGTCGCCCTCGAAGTGGAGGACGACGTCGACGAGGTGCTCGAGCACCCGCGGTCCGGCGATCGAGCCGTCCTTGGTGACGTGGCCGACCATGATCGTGGTGATGTCGCGGGTCTTGGCGACCCGGATCAGCGCGGCCGCGACCTCCTTGACCTGGGTCACGCCGCCGGGCACGCCGTCGACGCTCGCCGCCCCGATGGTCTGCACGGAGTCGACCACGACGACCTCGGGCCGCACCTGCTCGATGTGGGTGAGGATCGCGCCGAGGTCGGTCTCGGCGGCGAGGTAGAGCTCGTCGTGGACGCCCCCGGTGCGGTCGGCGCGCAGCCGCACCTGCGACGCGGACTCCTCGCCGGTGACGTAGAGGGTGCGGCGGGCGTAGCGGGCGGTCTGGGCGGCGACCTCGAGCAGCAGGGTGGACTTGCCGACCCCCGGCTCGCCGGCCAGGAGGATCGCCGCGCCCGGGACGAGGCCGCCGCCGAGCACCCGGTCGAGCTCGGGCACGCCGCTGCTCCGGAAGGCCGACGTCTCGACCGAGACCTGCGCGATCGGCACCGCCGCCGAGGTCACCGGCGCCGCTCCGGTGCGGGACGTGGTGGCGGGCGCGGCCGCCTCGGCGACCGAGCCCCAGGCCTGGCACTCACCGCACCGGCCCACCCACTTGGCGGACGTCCAGCCGCACTCGGAGCAGAGGTAGGCCGGGCGGGCGCTCTTCGACATGTCCGGAACGCTAGACGGGGCCGCCGACAGGCCGGAGCAGCGGCGGCGCGACCCGCCGTACCCGTTCGGGTGCGGTGACGAGTGCGCGGGGCACGGACGGTATCCTCCAAGCGCTTGGATCGATCAAGAGAGGGGTCCCGTCATGGCATGGAGCGGACGGCTCGCCCTGTCGCCCCCGACGCTGGCCGACGTCGCCGAGCGGGCCGGTGTCTCCCGGCAGACAGTTTCCAACGCCGTGAACAACCCCGAGCTCCTGCGCCCCGACACCCTGGCCCGGGTGCAGGACGCGATCGCGGAGCTCGGCTACTCACCCAACCGCGCCGCCCGCAACCTCCGCACCCGGGCCAGCCACCTGATCGGGCTGAAGTTCAACCCCGCGCAGGAGGGCACGGCCAACGCCGCCATGGACCGCTTCGTGCACACCCTGGTCGAGATGTCGGGGGAGAGCGGCTACCACATCCTGCTCTTCGCGGGCACGCCCGACGACCCGGTCGAGGGGTACGACGACCTCCTGCGCTCGACCGCCGTCGACGCCTTCATCGTCACCGACACCTACCTCGGCAACCCGCAGGCGGCCTGGCTGACCAGCAAGCGGGCGCCGTTCGTGGCGTTCGGCCGGCCGTGGGGCGACCCCGAGGCGACCTACCCGTGGGTCGACGTCGACGGCGCCGCCGGCACCGAGCTGGCCACCTGCCACCTGCTCGACAAGGGCCACACCCGGGTCGCCTGGATCGGCTGGCGCAAGGACTCCTTCATCGGCGAGGACCGCCGCTCGGGCTGGACCCGCGCCATGCACGCCCGCGACCTGTCGACCAGCGGGCTCGCCTCCCGGGTCGAGGACACCGTCGCCTCCGGGCGCGAGGCGGCCTCGGTGCTGCTGGACGAGGCCCGGCCCACGGCGTTCGTGTGTGCCTCCGACACCCTGGCGATCGGCGTGCTGCATGCCCTCGGCGACCGGGGGATCCACTGGGGCCGCGACGTCGCGGTCGTCGGGTTCGACGACTCCCAGGTGGCCCAGGTCGTGCCCGGTGGCCTGACCTCGGTGCGTCAGCCGCTCGAGCAGGTGGCCGAGGAGCTGGTGAAGGCGCTGGAGGGGCTGCTGTCCACGCCGCCGGTCATGGGTCCCGGGGTCCTGCTCACCCCCACCCTCGCCGTACGCCTGAGCTCGGGCTGACCTCGCTCACCCGTCTCTCCGGCTCGTGACCTTGCGGCGGTGCCGGCTCAGAACCGCCGCCACCACAGGTTGACCGCGCAGTCGACCGTCGACGCCGGAGTGCTCGGCCAGGACGGCGTCGGCGACCTCGACGCTCAGCTCGATCCGGACCACGGCCTCGAGGTCGGCACGGCTCTCGAAGCGCCAGCTCGAGATCCAGCGGCACCCGGGTCCACCCCTGCCGGCGCCCAGAACCTCTCCACCGTCGCCGGGTCGATCGTCGGATGGCCACGGGCGAACCAGCGCCCCCACGTCGACCGGGCCGGCGTCGGTGTCGATCACGAACGCCGTGCCGCCGCGGCGTATGACGCGCGCCGAGCTCACGCAGGCCGGGCTCGCAGCCGGGGCCGAAGAAGTAGGCCCAGCGCGCGTGCGCGACGTCGACCGAGGCGTCGGGCAACGGCAGCGCCTGGGCGGTGCCGGCATGCAGGGCGACGTTCGCCAGCGACGCCGTACGACGACCGGCCAGGCGCAGCAGCCCGGGATGCGGCTCGACGCCGTGGACGCGCTCGGCCGTCGCGGCGAAGACCGGCAGGTGGTAGCCCGTGCCGCAACCGACGTCGAGCGCCGTCGCGCCCGGCCCAGTCGGCGACCGACCGCATCGCCGTCTCGATCACCCCGTCGCGGTCGACCGCCGCGTTCTCGATCTCGTACGTCGCGGGGTGCTGCCAGATGTTCGGGCTCGGGACCACGCCGCGCGCCGTCATCGGCGCCCTCGCAGGCTCGGCCGCCGGGGCGTCAGACCCGGACCACGCCGTTCGGGGTCTGGAACTGCGCGGCGATGATGCCGGGGGTGCCGTTGGGGGCCACCCACTCGACCTTGACGTCCTCGAGGGGTGCCTCGACGGTCACGCCGAGCCACTCGCTGACGCGCTGCGGGTCGCCGGCGATCTCGAGTGCGTGCAGCGACCACTCGTTGCTGCCGCCCGTCGACGGGTGCAGGGCGTCGTCGCTGAGCCACTGCACGAAGAACGGCAGCTGCGGGTCGGAGAGCAGACCGTTGACGCCGATCTGCTTCCAGCGCAGCTCGGTGCCGTCGGGGCGGTGCCGGTTGCCGTCGACGGCCTCGCGGCCGAGCCGCTTCTCCAGCCGTGCGATGTCGTCGACCGCGACGACCCAGCCGAGCCAGCCGCCGCCGAGTGCCGAGCGGGCACGCACGGCCTGGCCGAACGGCGCCTTGTCGGACGCCGGGTGGTCGAGCACCTCGACGACCTCGAGGTAGGTGTGGTCCGCCAGCGGGAGCACCATGTTGCGGGTGCCGAAGCGCGGGTGGACGCCACCGTCCACGAACTCACGGCCGAGCATCCCCCCGATGCGCTGGGCGGTGCCGGCGAGGCCGTCAGGGCCGGCGGCGAAGCTGAGGTGGTCCAGTCGCATGGCGGCATTCTGCGCCACCCGTCCGAAGGGTTCGTGCAGGGGGTCGGTGTTTCTCGATGTCGAGACGTCCGGGTCCCGGCTCGTGCGCAGAGCGCACCGCGCCGCTCGCTGCGGTCGTCGACGCTCACGGCTCGCGCTCGTGCTCGGTACGGATCGGACGTTCCGGCTCGTGCGCGCGACGCGCGCTGCGGCGCGTCCGCTAGCGCCGGATCGGACGGTCCTCGCTCGGATCGGCGGGATGGATCGCGAGCCGGTCGCGGGCGGCCAGATGCCGCTCGCAGTGCGTCACCAGCTCGTCGTACGCCGGCCGGCCCATGAGCTCGACCAGCTCGGGCTCGTTGGTGACGTAGACCGGCTCCCGCCCGACGTGGGCCTCGGTGTTGCCCGAGCAGTACCAGTCGAGGTCGTGACCGCCGGGCCCCCATCCGCGCCGGTCGTACTCGCCGATCGAGACCTCGGTGTACGACGTGTCGTCCTGCCGCTCGACGCGTGCGGAAGGTGCGCCGGATCGGCAGCTGCCAGCAGACGTCCGGCTTGGTCTCCAGGGGGTTGCGCCCCTGCCGGAGCGCCAGCCCGTGCAGGGCGCAGCCGGCGCCGGTCGCGAAGTCGGCGCGGTTGTGGAAGATGCACGCCGACTGGCCGTCGTGCTCCACGCACCCGGGTCTTGCGGGCACCCTCGTCGTCCTTGTCGATCCAGTCGGACTTCTTGGCCCGGCCACGCGGGATGGAACTGCCAGAGGTCGGGGTCGAGCTGCTCGACGTAGGACGCGACCCGCTTCTCGTCGGCCTTGTCGGCGAAGTGCGCGCCGAGGGTGCAGCAGCCGGTGTCGGGGGCGTCGGCGTAGATGCCCTGGCAGCCCTGGCCGAAGATGCACACGAACCGCGACGTCAGCCAGGTCAGGTCGCAGCGGAAGACCTGGTCGGGGTCGACCGGGTCGACGAACTCCACGAACGCGCGGGGGAACACCAGGTCGACCTCGGGCACGCGGTCAGCCTAGGCGGTGTCCGGGCAGCCCCACCGCCGCCGGGTCGAGACCGGGAGTCGGTACATTCGTGGGCATGCGCCTCGGTGTCCTCGACATCGGCTCGAACACGGGCCACCTGCTGGTCGTGGACGCCCATCGCGGCGCCGCGCCGCTGCCGGCGTTCTCCTACAAGGAGCCACTTGCGCCTCGCCGAGCACCTCGAGGACGGTGAGGTCACCAAGGGCGGGATCAAGGCGCTGACCGAGTTCGTCGCCGGCGCCGTCGTGGTCGCCGAGGACAAGGGCGCCCAGGACATGCTCGGGTTCGCCACCTCGGCGGTCCGTGACGCCGACAACTGCGACGCCGTGCTCGATCACGTCGTCGAGGAGACCGGGGTGCGGATCGCGGTCCTGCCCGGCGACGACGAGGCACGGCTCACCTTCCTCGCCGTACGACGGTGGTTCGGCTGGTCGGCCGGGCGCCTCGCGGTCTTCGACATCGGGGGCGGGTCGCTGGAGATCGCCGGGGGTGCCGACGAGGAGCCCGACGTCGCCTGGTCGATCCCCTTGGGTGCGGCCCGGCTGGCTCGTGAGTACTTCGGCCACGGCGCCCCCGACGAGCAGCAGATCAGGGCACTGCGCAAGAAGATCCGGGCCGACATCGCCGAGGACGCGGGCAAGCTGCTGCGCGCCGGCACTCCGGACGTCGCCGCCGCCACCTCCAAGACCTTCCGCTCGCTGGCCCGGATCTGCGGTGCCGCACCGTCCGACCAGGGCCCTCTGGTCGACCGCGTCCTCGACCCACGAGGGGCTCCAGGAGTGGATCCCCCGGCTCGTCGACATGCCTGCCGAGGAGCTCGCCGACCTCCCCGGGGTCTCGCCCAGCCGCACCCACCAGATCGTCCCGGGCGCGCTGGTCGCCGAGGCCGTGATGGACATCTTCGACCTCGGCGCGCTCCAGATCTGCCCGTGGGCGCTACGTGAGGGCGTGATCCTGGAGCGGCTCGACCAGCTCTCCGGCAAGGACACCTCGTGAGCCTGATCGCCCTGTCCACCGCGTCGGTCTACCCCGAGTCCAGTGCGCACGCCTTCGCCTACGCCGCGACCCTCGGCTACGACGCGGTCGAGGTGATGGTGGGCATCGACTCGCTGAGCCAGCAGACGTCGGCGGTCAAGCAGCTCTCCGACCACCACGAGCTGCCGATCTGCGCGATCCACTCGCCCGTGCCTGCTCTTCACCCAGCGAGTCTGGGGCACCGACCCCTGGGGCAAGCTCGAGCGCTCCGCGGAGATGGCCCACGCCGTCGGCGCCGACGTGGTCGTCGTACACCCGCCGTTCCGCTGGCAGCGGGAGTACGCCGCCGGGTTCGTCGACGGCATCGCGGCGCTCGAGGAGTCCACGGGCCTGGCCTTCGCCGTCGAGAACATGTATCCGTGGCGCGCCTCGGCCCGCCGCGGCGTCGAGATGTACCTCCCCGGGCTGGGACCCCTCGGAGGAGAACTACGCCAACGCCACCATCGACCTCTCCCATGCCGCGATCGCGCAGTCGTCGCCGGTCGAGATGGCCCAGCGGCTGGGCGACCGGGTGCGGCACGTGCACCTCACCGACGGCTCGGGCTCGCCGAAGGACGAGCATCTCGTGCCGGGTCGCGGCGCGATGGACGCAGCCGGCTTCCTGCAGCACCTGGGGCGCGAGAGCTTCGAGGGCCACATCGTGCTGGAGATCAACACCCGCAAGGCCGGCACGCGCGAGGAGCGCGAGCAGGACCTCCGGGAGTCGCTGGAGTTCGCCCGCGAGCACTTCCCCGCACACGCGTAGCCTGCGGGCATGTCCACGACGTCCCGCCGCGAGCCGCGTCGCGGCCGGCGACCGGGCGCACCCGACACCCGTGCAGCGATCCTGCACGCAGCACGAACCGCCTTCGCAGCCAAGGGTTTCAGCGGTACGACGATCCGGTCGGTGGCCGCGGACGCCGAGGTGGACGCTGCGCTCGTGCACCACTACTTCGGCACCAAGGACGACCTGTTCGTGGCCGCCATGGAGCTGCCGATCGACCCGCGGCAGGTGATCGCCGAGGTCGTCGCCGGCGGCCCGGACGGAGCGGGGGAGCGGCTGCTCCGGGCCTTCCTCTCGGTGTGGGACGACGAGGCGATGGGGTCGGTCCTGGTCGCGACCGTGCGGTCGGCGCTGGAGCCGGGTGGCGAACGGCTGCTGAGCCAGGGCTTCGTGCCCGTCGTGCTGGTGCCGGCCGGCGCGGCGCTCGGGATCGACCGGCCCGAGGTCCGGATGCCGCTGCTGGCCACCCAGATCCTCGGGCTGATCCTGACCCGCTACCTGTTCCGGCTGGAGCCGATCGCGTCGATGGAGGCCGACGCCCTCGTCGCGGCGTACGCACCGAGCTTCCAGCGGTTCCTGACCGGCGACATCGGCTGAGGCGGCGTACGGGCCCAACGGCACGTCGGCGCGGGCCGATCGCGGCTGGTGGGGCTGCTCGGTCCGTGGCTTCATGGAGATGTGTTGCCCCCCGGCGTTGACGGCCGGGGATCGGGGAAGGATAATTCATCATATGGTGAATAACATGGTCGAAGTGCGCGACCTGGTGGTGAACCGAGGCGGTCGCGAGGTCCTGCACGGGCTGGACGTCGCCATCGAGCAGGGCAGCGTCACCGGCCTGCTCGGGCCCAGCGGCTGTGGCAAGAGCACGCTGATGCGGTGCCTGGTGGGGGTGCAGCAGCTGACGTCAGGCAGCGTCCGGATCGCCGGCCTCGAGGCCGGGACCAAGGAGCTGCGCCACCGGATCGGCTACGTCACCCAGGACGCCAGCGTCTACCTCGACCTGAGCGTCCGCGAGAACCTCGTCTTCTTCGCCCGCGTGCTCGGCGTCGACGGGAGCTCGGTGGACCGCGCGATCGAGCGGGTCGACCTCGCCGACCACGCCGACCAGGTGGTCGGGCGGCTCAGCGGCGGGCAGCTCTCCCGGGCCAGCCTCGCGGTCGCCCTGCTCGGCACGCCCGAGGTGCTGGTGCTCGACGAGCCGACCGTCGGGCTCGATCCCGTGCTGCGCCGAGACCTGTGGGGGCTGTTCCACCGGCTTGCCGACGAGGGCGCCACGGTCTTCGTCTCCAGCCACGTGATGGACGAGGCCGAACGCTGCGAGCGGCTGCTGCTGATGCGCGAGGGCCGGATCATCGCCGACGACACTCCCGACCAGATCCTGGTCGACACCCACACCGACGACGTCGAGGCCGCGTTCCTCGCGCTGGTCGACGCCGATGCCGCAGCCGGGTCCCACTCTGCGCGGTCCGGACCTGCTGGGAGCCCGGCATGAACCCGCACATCCTCTTCGCCGTCAGCGGCCGGGTCCTGCGCCAGCTGCGCCGTGACCGTCGTACCGCGATGATGCTGCTGGTTCTGCCCTGCGTCCTGATCACCTTGCTGTGGTGGATGTTCACCGACATGCCGGGCGACCTCTTCAACCGGTTCGGCCCGGGGCTGCTCGCCCTGTTCCCCTTCATCGTGATGTTCCTGGTCACCAGCGTCACGACGCTGCGCGAGCGGAGCTCGGGCACCCTCGAGCGTCTGCTCGCGATGCCGATGGGCAAGCTCGACTTCCTGGTCGGCTACGCGCTCGCGTTCGGGCTGGTCGCGACCGTCCAGGCCGCGCTCGCGGTGACCCTCAGCGTCGGCCTGCTCGGGCTGAACATCGCCGGACCGCTCTGGCTGCTCGGCCTGGTCGCCGTCGTCGACGCCATCCTCGGCACCGCGCTCGGGCTCTTCGTCAGCGCCTTCGCGCAGACCGAGTTCCAGGCCGTGCAGTTCATGCCGCTCTTCGTGATCCCACAGATCATCCTGTGCGGCCTGTTCGTGCCGCGTGAGTTGATGCCGCCGGTGCTCCACGCGATCAGCAACGTGCTGCCCCTGTCCTACGCCACCGACGCCATGCAGCACCTGGTCCGCTCCACCAGTACCGCGGAGGTCTGGCGCGACCTGGCCGTGGTCGCCGCCTTCGCCGTCGGCGCCCTGGCCCTCGGCGCCGCCACCCTCCGCCGTCGTACCCCCTGACCCTCCCGGTAGTCCGTGACGAACGTCAGCCTCCCCTCCGGTAGTCCGTGACGAACGTCAGCCGCCGGCCACCCGGGGACCTGATTTCCGTCACGGACTACCGAAGGGGGCGGGTCGGGCGGTCGAGGGATGGTACGGCGTAGCCTTTCGGCATGCCGCTCCTCCGCCAGCCCCTGCTGCTGCTCGCGCGCAGCCACTGGGTCAAGCGGCTCGTCACCGCGATGCCGGTGTCGGCCGGGATCGTCCACAGCTACGTGCCCGGTGAGGACGCCGCCGCCGCGGTGGAGGCCACGGCGCGCCTGGTCAGCGACGGGCTGCGCGTCACGCTCGATCATCTCGGTGAGGACACCCTCGACGCCGACCAGGCCGACGCCCAGGTGCAGGCCTACCTCGAGGTACTCGCCGCCCTGTCCCAGCGTGGTCTGACCCGCCACGCGGAGGTCTCGGTGAAGCTCTCCGCGATCGGCCAGGCCCTGCCCCAGCAGGGCGACAAGATCGCGCTGGAGAACGCCCGCACCATCTGCCGCGCCGCCCGCAACGCCGGCACCACGGTCACCCTCGACATGGAGGACCACACCACCACCGACGCGACCCTGGCCACCCTGCGCGAGCTCCGCAAGGACTTCCCCGAGACCGGCGCCGTCGTCCAGGCCTACCTGCGCCGTACCGAGTCCGACTGTCGCGCCCTGGCCTACGAGGGGTCCCGGGTCCGCCTGTGCAAGGGCGCCTACGACGAGCCCGAGTCGGTGGCGTTCCAGTCCACCCTCGACGTCGACAAGGCGTTCGTCCGCTGCCTCAAGGTGCTGCTCGCCGGCCAGGGCTACCCGATGATCGCGACCCACGACCCGCGCATGGTCAAGATCGCCTCGACCCTCGCCAGCCGCAACAACCGCGAGGCCGGCAGCTATGAGTTCCAGATGCTCTACGGCGTGCGACCCGAGGAGCAGCGCCGGCTGACCGCCGCAGGCGAGACCGTGCGGGTCTACATCCCCTACGGCGCCGAGTGGTACGGCTACCTCATGAGACGTCTCGCGGAGCGACCGCAGAACCTGACATTCTTCCTGCGGTCCCTGATCTCCAAGAAGTAGAGCCACGCGCCAGACCCGGAACCTGAGCCAGAAACAGAGGCAGCCATGTCCGCCCCCCACGTCACCGCCATCCTCGGCGCCGGTGTCATGGGCGAGACCCTGCTGTCCGGGCTGATCCGCGCCGGCCGCCCGGTCGACCAGCTGCTGGTCGGCGAGAAGCGAGCCGAGCGCGCCCGCGAGCTCGAGGACAAGTACGGCGTCGCCGTCGTCTCCAACCTCGACGCCGCGAAGAGCGCCGACACCCTGGCGCTCGTGGTCAAGCCCCAGGACATGGCCGGCCTCCTCGACGAGATCGGCTCCTCGGTGCGGTCCGGTCAGCTCGTCGTGTCGCTGGCCGCGGGCATCACGACCGCGTTCCTCGAGTCGCGGCTGCCGGCGGGCACCGCCGTCGTCCGCGTCATGCCCAACACCCCTGCCCTGGTCGACGAGGGGATGGCCGCGATCGCGCCCGGTTCCCACTGCGACGACGCCCACCTCGCCGTCGCCGAGGCGCTCCTCGGCTCGACGGGCAAGGTGATGCGCGTGCCCGAGACGCAGCTCGACGCGGTCACCGCGATCTCGGGCTCGGGCCCGGCCTACCTGTTCTTCGTGGTCGAGTCGATGATCGAGGCCGGCGTGCACCTCGGGCTGCCCCGCGCCACCGCCACCGAGCTCGTCGTCCAGACCGTCGTCGGGTCGGCGGTGATGCTCCGCGAGACCGGCGCGCACCCGGTCGTGCTCCGCGAGCAGGTCACCTCACCCGGCGGCACCACCGCCGCCGCCCTGCGCGAGCTCGAGATCCACAAGGTGCGCGCGGCGTTCCTGGCAGCCATGGAGGCCGCCCGTGACCGCTCGGCCGAGCTCGCCGCCGGCAGCTGACCGAGCGCCCAGAGCTGCCCGGAAGCGTTCCGCGCCGAACCACCTGCGCCTAGCCTCGTGCCGGAGGAGGCGCCATGAGCGGTGGTACGACGCGCCGGGTCGTGACCCGCGCGGCCGTCGTGGCCATCGGTGCAGTGGTCGGGATGGTGCTGCTGTCCGGCACCGGACAGCCCGTGACCGCACAGCCCAACACGCCTCCTGGCAGCCGATCGCCGCGCCGCCGCTGTCGGTCCGCACCGAGGCCCTCGGGGTCCTGGTCGGACACCGGGTGCTGGTCCTCGGAGGACGCGGCGCCGATGGTCTCCCCCTTCGCGACGGCGCGTCGTACGACGTCCACACCGGTCGCTGGCGCCACCTGCGCACCCCGATCGCACTGACCGCCGCCGACGACGCGGTCGCCGCCGACGCTGTGGCCGTCATCCGGCAGGCCGGCCCCACGAGCACGACCTGGTGGGCCTTCGACCCCACGCCCGGCACCTGGACCAGCCTGCGCAGAGTGCCGGACTGTGCCGGTGTGCCGACGGCGTTCGGCTCTGAGGTCTACGCGATCGCGGGTCGGCACGTCGTGGCCTTCTCGGTGGCCCTCGACCGCTGGACGCCCCTGCCCGGCGACCGGCACCGACCCTCGCTGACCGGACGGCACGTCGCCGCGAGCCGGGTCGGCATCGTGGTCACCGGTCATGCCCCTGGGTCAAGCGCCGTCGTCCAGGACCGCTGGGACGGGCTGACCTGGCACCGCACCCGGACCGGCTCGGTGACCTACCGTGGGCCGGGCCCGCTTCCCGCGGGAGTCCCGGCCTCGCGAGCGACGCGCGTCCGGTTCGGTGGGGAGTGGTTGGTCGTCGCCGGAGATCACGCCTGGATCCGCGTCTCGTGAGCACGGCGACCGAACCTGCCGAGCGCCCGTCGACGTTCTCAGGGTGAGGAGGGCCGATGTGATGCGGGACTACGACGAGTTCTACGCCGGGCTGAGGCCACGCCTGGTCCGCACGGCCTACGCCGTCTGCGGTGACCTCGGCGTCGCCGAGGACGCGGTGCAGACCGCGTTCGCCAAGGCCTACCGGAGCTGGCGTCGGATCTCCCGGCTCGAGTCGCCCGAGGCCTACGTCCGCAAGATGGCGGTCAACGAGGTGCTCAACACCCGGCGTCGGGCCTACACCCGGCGCGAGATCGCGCGGGCCGAGATGCTCGACGCGCCGGCCGCGGATGCTCTCGACGACGCCCTCGACCACGACGAGGTCTGGCGGGCGATCCTGTCGCTGCCGCCGCGGCAGCGAGCGGTACTCGTCCTCCGCTACTACGAAGACCTCAGCGAGCAGCAGATCGCCGAGGCGCTCGGCTGCCGGCCGGGGACGGTGAAGTCGCAGGCGTCCGCCGCCCTCGCGACCCTCCGTGCTCGGCTCGCCGACCAGACACCAGCAGGGGAGTCCCGGCCATGAACCTCGAGGACACGCTCAAGCAGACCTTCGAGTCCCGGCTCGACGCCGTCGTCGTGGATGCCGGAGACCCCGGCGGTGCGCGGCGTACCGGCGCAGCCATGCGCGTACGTCGCCGTGTCGCGGTCGGCGTGGCGGCTGCGGTGGTGGCGGTCCTGGCCGTCGCCGGTTCCCTGGCCGCGACCGGCCTCCGCGCCGACGCGCCGCCCGCGGGGGGGCTCGGTCAGTGGCAGGAGCTCCCGACGCCCCCGCTGTCCCCTCGGGCGTCCTCGATCGTGGTGTGGACGGGCCATGAGGTGCTGGTCGTCGGAGGAGCGACGAAGGTCTGCCCACCCACGGCCGACTGCACCACCCCCTCGCGCGCGCTCCTCCGCGACGGCGCGGGATACGACCCGGCCGCCGGCTCGTGGCGGACGATTGCTCCGGCTCCGACACCGATCTCGAGCAACGACGAGTGGGCGGTGGCCGACGGCCTGCTGGTGGTGCGGACCGGAGGACCCGACTGGTACCTCTACGACCCGGTCAGCAACGCCTGGCGGTCGCTTCCTGCGGACGTGCACGGGGAGGGCGACTGGCTGTCCGCTCTCGGGCCGCGTGTCTACACCCTCACCCACCAGGGGATCGCCTACCTCGACGTGCGGAACCTGACGTGGACCCGGCTCCCCCTCGACCCGATCCGGCCGGCGCTGGCCGACCGCACCGTGACGGCGACGTCCTCGGGGCCGGTGGTCGCCGGCTACGACCCCAGCCAGCCGTCCGACCTGAGCCAACCGCGGAAGGTCATCGCCGACGTGTGGGACGGCACCTCGTGGCGGCGGCTGCCACCGAGCGACCAGCTCGACAACTCCTTCTCCTGGACCGGGACCCGGATGGTCGACCCGCTGCCGCTGACCCGGACCGGTGGCAAGGTCGGGCAGCCCCCGAGCTGGGGGCCCCTCCCGATGGGCGGCACCCTCGACCCGGCCACCGGCACCTGGGGACGGCTCCCCAAGGCCCTGACGGGCGATGCCCACGGCTGGTCGACCGGAGGCGCGGGCGGCCCCTGGTTCGCGGTGCTCGGGCAGGTGTTCAACGACGTCACCGGCCAGGTGGAGACCCTGCCGAAGCCGGACGGGGCTCCGGACCTGGGGATGAGTGCGGACTGGGCCGACGGCCGGCTCGTCGTGTTCGGCGGTGTCGACACCACCCAGGGTTACAGCGGCGACGCCCTCACCGACCGGGCCTGGATCTTCACCCCCTGACTCACAGTCCCATCGCGGCCGTGGCCTCGGCGAGCACGGACGCCGTCACCTCCCGGGCCCGCTCGGACCCGGCGGCGAAGACCGACTCCACGTACGACGGGTCCGCAGCCAGCTCGACGTAGGACTTCTGCAGGGGCTCGAGCACGGCGACGACGGCATCGGTGACGGCGGCCTTGAGGGCGCCGTACGTCGTGATGCCGTCGGCGGCTCCACCGCAGGCCTCGAGGATGTCGAGCAGGTTGGTCACGCCCGGCTTGTCGTCGCGGGAGGCGCGGACGGCGTCCGGCCCGGTGTCGGAGTCGGTGACCGCCCGCGCCACCTTCCGGCGTACGACGTCGGGCGGGTCGAGCAGCCGGATCACGCCGGCGTCGACCGCGGCCGACTTCGACATCTTCGCGGTCGGCGTCTGCAGGTCCATCACCCGCGCGCCGGCGCTGGGCACGGTCACCTCGGGCACCACGAACACCGGCCCGTAGGTGTGGTTGAACCGGATCGCGAGGTCGCGCGTCAGCTCGACGTGCTGCCGCTGGTCGTCACCGACCGGCACCGCCGACGGCCGGTAGAGCAGGATGTCGGCGGCCATCAGCGCCGGGTAGGTGAAGAGCGAGGCCCGGGTCGACGGCACCCCGCGGCCCTTCTCCTTGAACTGGATCATCCGGTTCAGCTCGCCGGTGTACGCCGTGCACTCGAGCAGGTAGGCCAGCTCGCGGTGGGCCGGCACCCGGCTCTGCCGGAACAGGGTGGCCCGATCCGGGTCGAGGCCGGCAGCGAGGAAGAGCGACGCCATCTCGGCGATCGTCGAGCGCAGCACGGCGGGGTCCTGCGGCGTGGTCAGCGCGTGCAGGTCGGACAGGCCGAAGAAGCAGTCGCCGGGCTGCGCCGCCCGGTCCTGCGCCTCGACGAACCGGCGCAGCGCGCCGAGGTGGTTGCCGAGCGTCAGCCGCCCGGTGGGGGTGATGAGTGAGAGGATGCGATCCATGGTGACTCCTGGGTGAGAGGCCCACGAGCCGACGCTGCCGGAGATGCAGAACGGCCGCCCGTGGGCGGCCGTGAAAGAGGGTGTGCTCGATCGGGGTCCGCCGTCAGGCGGGCCACCACGCGAGGGACTTCTGACTCATGAGCACCCTGCGAGGGTACCGGTAGCGTGACGGGCATGCCAGCGTGCCCGGGTCCGGCCAGCGTGGTGTTCGACCCCACGCTGACCCAGTACGACTTCGGCCCGAGCCACCCGATGTCGCCGGTCCGGGTCGACCTGACGATGCGCCTCGCACACGACCTCGGTGTCCTCGACCACCTGGTGCGGGTGCCGGCCCCGATGGCCTCCGAGGATCTGCTCACCACCGTCCACGACCCCGCGTTGATCGAGGCGGTCACCCGTGCCGGCGCCCACCCCGACCGGTTCGAGCCGGCCTTCGGCCTTGGCAGCGACGACAACCCCGTCTTCCGCGACATGCACCAGGCCGCGTCCCACGTCGTCGGCGCCACCGTCGAGGCGGCCCGCCAGGTCTGGAGCGGCGAGAGCCTGCACTCGGCCAACATCACCGGTGGGCTGCACCACGCGATGCGTGACCGGGCCAGCGGCTTCTGCGTCTACAACGACGTCGCGGTCGGCATCCGCTGGCTGCTCGACAACGGGTGCAAGAAGGTCGCCTATGTCGATGTCGACGTCCACCACGGCGACGGCGTCGAGAAGCTCTTCTACGACGACCCCCGGGTGCTCACCATCTCCCTGCACGAGACCGGTCAGACCCTCTTTCCCGGCACCGGTTTCCCCCAGGACTCCGGCGGCCCCGACGCCGAGGGCAGCGCGGTCAACGTCGCGCTCCCGCCCGGCACGTCGGACGCCGGGTGGCTGCGGGCGTTCCACGCCGTCGTCCCGCCGCTCGTGCGGGAGTTCGGCCCCGAGGTGATGGTCACCCAGCACGGCTGCGACAGCCACCGCGACGACCCGCTCGCCGACCTCATGCTCAGCGTCGACGGCCAGCGCGCGTCGTACGTCGCGCTGCACGCGCTGGCCCACGAGGTGTGCGGCGGCCGGTGGGTCGTGACCGGCGGCGGCGGCTACGCGCTGGTCGAAGTCGTGCCCCGGGCGTGGACGCACCTGTTGGCGGTGGTCGGCGGCTTCGACCTGGCGCCCGACACCCCCACCCCCGACTCCTGGCGCGAGCACATCCTGGAACGGCTCGGCCGCCCCGCGCCGTACCGCCTCACCGACGGGCGGGACGCCGCGTTCCGCGACTGGAGCGAGGGCTACGACCCGGGCACCTGGCTCGATCGGGCGATCCTGGCCACGCGGGAGGAGATCTTCCCGCTGCACGGCCTTGACCCCCTGTTCTGAGCGCAGCAACGACGCCTGGCTCGGTAAAATCTGAAGGATTTCAACTCGACACGCTCGGTTACCTTGGGTTTCTTGAGGGATTTCCTTCCCCACGAGTCACAACAGGCCCTATTCTCACGGTGCGCGGGACGTGGGTCACCGGAGGGGAAGCCGGTGCGTACCTGCCAGAGAGAATGGTGCCTGCGATGCCTGCAACCGAGCGCGGAGACATCTCCGAGGTCAGGTTCTTGACCGTGGCCGAGGTGGCTTCGATGATGCGAGTTTCCAAGATGACGGTCTACCGTCTCGTGCACGGCGGCGAGCTGCCGGCCGTCCGAGTGGGTCGCTCCTTCCGGGTGACCGAGGAAGACGTCAACGAGTACCTGCGCAAGAGCTTCTACAGCGCCGGCTGATTTCGGGCGCGACGCTCGATTCTGCTGCTCAGTGAGCGACGGCTAGGCTGTCGAGGTTCGTTCCGGCTCCTGCTGGGACTCAGCTGACGTCACAGATAGAGGGTTTTCGTGGGTTCGGTCATCAAGAAGCGCCGTAAGCGGATGGCGAAGAAGAAGCACCGCAAGCTCCTGAAGAAGACGCGCGTCCAGCGCCGCAAGCTCGGCAAGTAGCGCGACAGGCCGGCCAGAGGCAGAGGCGAGACGCGCTCGTGGGGAAGGTCGTCCTGGTCACCGGGGTCTCCCGTGACCTCGGCCGCAGATGCGCGCGCCGCCTGGCGGCCGACCCCGACGTCGACCGCGTGGTCGGCGTCGACGCCGTGCCTCCTCGCGACGACATCGGCGACGTCTCCTTCGTCCGCGCCGACATCCGCAACCCCGTCATCGCGAAGATCATCGCCAAGGAAGACGTCACCACCGTCGTCCACATGAGCGTGATCGCCACGCCCGGCAGCGCCGGCGGCCGCGGCACGATGAAGGAGCTCAATGTCATCGGCACGATGCAGCTCCTCGCGGCGTGCCAGAAGTCCGAGACGGTGCGCCACCTGGTGGTGAAGTCGACCTCCACGGTCTACGGCGCGAGCAGCCGCGACCCGGCCATGTTCACCGAGGGCATGGAGCCGCGCCGGCAGCCCAGGTCGGGCTACGCCAAGGACGTCGCCGAGATCGAGGGCTACGTCCGCGGCTTCGCGCGGCGTCGGCCCGACGTGGTGGTGACGACCCTCCGGCTGGCCAACGTGCTCGGGGCCCACGTGAGCAGCCCGATGACCTCCTACTTCCGGCTCCCGGTGATCCCCACGGTCCTCGGCTACGACCCGCGGCTCCAGTTCGTCCACGAGACCGACCTGATGCGGGTCCTCTCCCATGCCGTCTCCACCGAGATCGCCGGCACCTACAACATCGCCGGTGACGGCGTCATGCTGCTGTCCCAGGCCGTTCGCCGCCTCCGCAAGCCCGCCGTCGCCCTTCCGCGCCCGGCCGTCGGCGGCATCGCCTCGGCTCTGAAGTCTGCGCGGATGGCCGACTTCAGCCCCGAGCAGCTCGGCTTCCTGACCTTCGGCCGCGGCATCGACACCACCCGGATGCGCACCATGTTCGGCTTCGAGCCGGACTACACCACCGCCCAGGCGTTCGCCGACTTCGCCGCCGCCATAGGTCACCGGCCCGGACCCGTCGAGCGCGTCGTCGACGGCCTCGCGTCGACCCTGCCGGTCCCCGAGTCAGGAGTGAGCCGTGGCTGACGCCGAGGTCATCCCGATCGGCACCGGCGGCCGCCCCGGTCGCGGCACTGGCAGCGCGCGGCCGTCCAAGGCCTCGCGCACGCTCGCCGGCAACGCCGCCCCGCGCCGTAAGGCCGAGCCGCGCTCGAGGCGGCCCGCCGACGAGAGCCCGGCTGACACCGGTGAGATCCCCGTCAGCGACGTACGCCGCCCGACCACGACCCGCGACCGGTCGCCGCTCGTCGACCTGAACCCCGCGGAGTGGCTGGCCGCGCTCCAGTCGGCCGCCACCCAGGTGCTCGGCGACGACTGGGAGCCCCAGCTCGCCCGGTTCCTGGCGTTCCTGCGTCGCCGGCTGACCGGCGACTACGAGGTCGACGAATACGGGTTCGACCCCGAGGTCGCCGAGCGGCTCCTGCTCGCCTCGCTCAAGCCGCTGGCGGAGAAGTGGTTCCGGATCGATGCCCGCGGCCTCGACAACCTCCCGGCCGAGGGCGGTGCGCTGGTGGTGTCCAACCACTCCGGCACGCTGCCGATGGACGGCCTGATGACGATGTACACCATCCACCAGGAGACCGGCCGGTTCCTGCGCCCGCTCGGCGCCGACCTGGTCTTCCGGATGCCCGTGGTCAGCAGCATCGCCCGCAAGGGCGGCGCCACCCTGGCCTGCACCGAGGACGCCGAGCGGATGCTCGGCGGCGGCGAGCTGGTCGGGGTCTGGCCCGAGGGCTTCAAAGGGATCGGCAAGCCGTTCAGCGAGCGCTACAAGCTCCAGCGGTTCGGCCGCGGTGGCTTCGTCGCGGCCGCATTGCGCACCGGCGTCCCGATCGTGCCGTTGTCGGTGGTGGGGGCCGAGGAGATCTACCCGCTGGTCGGCAACATCCCTGCCCTGGCCCGGCTGCTCGGCATCCCCTACGTCCCGATCACGCCGTTCTTCCCCTGGCTCGGCCCGCTCGGCATGGTGCCGCTGCCGTCGAAGTGGCTGATGGAGTTCGGCGAGCCGATCCGCACCGACGAGTTCGAGCCCGGCGCGGCCGATGACCCGATGCTGGTCTTCAACGTCACCGACCAGGTGCGCGAGGCGATCCAGCAGTCCCTCTACAGCCTGCTCGTGGAGCGCTCGTCCGTCTGGCGCTGACCGGCAGCGGCTGAGACCGCTTGCGCGTGACCGCGCGGCGCCGCTCGCTGGGTCCTCCATTCCGGCCTCCGCCGGATCGGAGGACCTCGCTCAGGGCAGCAGGTCGCTGGGCAGGTCGCTGGGCAGCAGGCTGCCCACGCCGTTGACGGTGTCACTGAGCGTGCCGCTCACGGTGTTGCCCACGGCGCCGACCGCGTCGAGCAGGTTGCTCGTGGTGTCGGTGACGGTGCTGCCGAGGTCGTGCTGCTTGCCGTCGGTCAGCCCGCCGGTCAGGTGCTGCAGGGTGTGCTGTACGTCGCCCGCGGTCGGCGCGAGGGGCTCGAGCCCGGTCTGGCCGGGATCGGTCACGCTCGCCGGCGGGAGGTCGCCACCGAGCTGAGGCAGGACGATGCCACCGTCGGGGGCGTGATGCCGGCCGTGGTCGTGCGCGGGCGGGGGGTGCCGACCTGCCACGGGTCGACGGTGGCCTGCAGCGCCTGCGTGAGCACCGGCGGTACCGAGCCGATCAGCGGACCGTCGCAGCTCGAGCAGGCGTGGACCGACACCTGCTCGACCTGGTCGAGGGCCTGGGCGGCCTGGAGCAGGTCGTCGAGGGACCCGGACGGCACCGTCGGCTGGAGCGCGTGCAGGCGGGTCATGCTGGCCGCGGTGAAGGTGCGCAGCGTCGTCATCGACGACCGGTCGCCGGTCGCTTGGAAGTCGGCGACCAGCAGGTCGGCTCCGGCCACGGCCTCGCGGCTGAACGCGTCGAGGGTCTGGCCGACCTGCGCGGCGCTCGCGCCGTCGTTGCTGAGCTGCTCCACCTCGTCGAGGCGGGTCGAAGCGCTGTCGAGCAGCACCCGGCCCCGGGCCGCCCGGTCGAAGGTGAGCTGGGCGTGGGCCGACTCGATCCCGCGCTTGAGCGGGTAGAGAGGGTCGCCGGGCAGGGAGTGCTGGGCGGCGACGGCCATCGTGGCGCTGCTGCCGACCAGGACGACGCCGGCGAGGGCCGCGGCGGCCCGGCGGCGACGGCGTACGGGAGCCGAGGCCGGGCGCCGGGTCGACGTGGCGCCGCCGAGCCGCAGCCGTGCCTCGGTCACGTGGCGCTCGTCGGCGGCGTCGCGGAGCACGGTCTGCGCCTCGGAGACCAGGCGTTGGCGAAGCGCGGTCGCGAACGCCGGGTCGGGCGTCGGGTCGGGTAGGGCGCGCAGGCTGCCCACGACGTCGAGCAGGTCGGCGTACTCCGGTGTGCGGGCACGCTCCGCCTCGCCCCCGACGAGGTCGTGGAACTGCTGTGCGTTCCGCCCCCTGATCACGCTGACCGTCCTGGCTCATGACTGTCGCGGCGGATGCCGGACACTCCGGTCAACGAGGAGGCCAGGGCCCGGGTTACGGCTGCCGTTACGGCGTCAGACTCACGCATCGCGCCACCCCTCCGGAACGAGATTGGCGAGGTTGCGCACGCCTCGCAGCTGCAGCTGCTTGACGGCGCCCTCGCTCCGCCCGAGGACCGCCGCGGTCTCGGCGATGCTCAGGCCCTGGAGGAACCGCATGATCAGGCAGTCGCGCTGCTCGTCGGAGAGCTGACGCAGCCCGTCGAGGAGCACCTCGTTGGCGAGGCCGGCCAGGACGGTGTCCTCCGGGCCCCCGTCGGCGGCGTCATCGTAGAGGGCCATGTCGTCGGTGGTGAAGCTCGAGGCGGGTGCGGCCGGCCTTGAAGTGGTCGGTGCACAGGTTGCGGGCGATGGTCATCAGCCAGGCGCCGAAGTCCTTGCCCTGCCAGCGGAAGCCGGCCATGTTGCGCAGGGCCCGGAGGAAGGTCTCGGAGGTGAGGCCCTCGGCCAGGCTGCTCGAGTGGGTGCGCCAGTAGACGAACCGGTAGACCGACGGGTGGTAGTGGTCGTAGAGCTGGCCGAACGCCTCGGCGTCGCCGTTGTGGGCCAGTCGACCAGGGCGATCAGCCGGTGGCGCTCCGACTCGCTCTGCTCCGACGACGCCGCCCGGTCGGAGTCGTCGTAGCGACCGTCGGGGCGCGGACCGCCGACGGCGGCCTCGCTCAGGAGCATCCAGGCAGGGACACCGGCGGGACACGGTCGCGCGCCGAGCACGCCGAGCACGGCCGCGCGCAGGTCTTCCAACCCGCGTGCCGTGTCGTGGCGGTGGCCCCACGTCATGGCTTGGTCCCTCCCGAGCACCCAATGGCGTTCGGGACAGGTTATGCCCCGTCCGAGGCGGGGGTAATCCGGCCGGGGCCGGTCCGGCGCCCTCAGCGGCGGCGTCGTACGGCGGCCCCGGCGGCGGCCGCTCCGGCGATCACTCCCGCGCCCGCGGCCGTCACGAGCCCGAGCCGGGCGGCCTTGCGGCCGGTGCGGTAGTCGCGGATCCGCCAGCCCTGCTGCTTGGCGTAGGCCCGCAGCCGGGCGTCGGGGTTGATCGCCACCGGGTGGCCGACCATCGAGAGCATGGTCAGGTCGTTGAAGGAGTCGGAGTACGCCGAGCACCGCTCGAGGTCGAGCCCCTCCCGGGCGGCGAGAGCCTTGATCGCCTCGCCCTTCGCCGGACCATGGAGCATGTCGCCGACCAGGCGGCCGGTGTAGACGCCGTTCTCGTGCTCGGCGACGGTCCCGAGAGCGCCGGTCAGGCCGAGCCGGCGGGCGATGACCCGGGCGATCTCGATCGGCGCCGCGGTGACCAGCCAGACCCGCTGTCCCTCCTCGATGTGGAGCTGGGCCAGGGCGCGGGTGCCGGGCCAGATCCGCTGGGCCATCGCCTCCTCGAAGATCTCCTCGCTGAGGCTCTGCAGCTCCTCGACCTGGTGGCCGGCGATGAACGACAGCGCCGAGGCACGCGCTTTCGCGACGTGCTCGGGGTCCTCGACACCGACGATCCGGAAGTAGGCCTGCTTCCACGCCGCCGAGAGGATCTCCTTGGTCGTGAAGAACTCGCGGCGGTGGAGCCCACGGGCGAAGTGGAAGATGCTGGCGCCCTGCATCATCGTGTTGTCGACGTCGAAGAACGCCGCCGCGGTCGGGTCCGCCGGGGTGGCCAGTGCCCGCTCGACCTCTGCGGCCGCCGCAGAGGCCTCACCTGCCAGTCTCGAGCGCTGCTGGAGGTCGAGCGGACGGCGCTTCTCCGGCGGGGTCACCACCGCACCCTATCGACGGACGATCGACGGATGCCGGGCTCGGGTCCGGTCCGCTGTGCCTAGGATCGCCCCTATGCCCGCGACCCACGACGTGTCCTCGCTCGTGGCCGAAGCAGCGGCCGACCGGCCCGCCATGCTCGCCGTCGTCGAAGCCGGTGGGCGCAGCGTGACCTGGTCTGCGCTCGAGGACGAGGTCGCGCGGATCGCCACCGGGCTCGGCGCCGCCGGGCTGGTGGCCGGGCAGCGGGTGCTGCTCGCGCTGGGCAACCGGATCGAGTTCGTGGCGTCCTACCTCGGGGTCCTCCGGGCGCAGGTCGTCGCCGTGCCGGTCAACCCGCGCGCGACCTCCGGCGAGCTGGCCCGGATGACGGCCGACTCGGGCTGCCGGGTCGTGGTGGCCGACGACGAGACCATCGGCACCGTGCGCGAGGCCCTGGCGCTGCTCCGGGCGGCGTTGGCCGGCGAACCCGTCGAGGGTGGTGAGCTCGACGCCGACCTGCTCGCCCGTGCGTTCGTGCCTCGGGTCTACGTCGTGGGCGCGCCCCCGGAGGGCGACGAGCAGCCCTACGACGCGCTGCGGGCGACCGCGGCCCGGCCGGTGCCGCCGCTGCCCGACCCGGAGAAGCTGGCGTGCCTGCTCTACACCAGTGGTACGTCGGGCCGGCCGCGCGCGGCGATGCTCACCCACCGTGCCCTGCTCGCCAACATCGACCAGGCGGCCCAGGTCGAGCCGCCGATGATCCACGGCGACGACGTCGTGCTCGGCGTGCTCCCGCTCTTCCACGTCTACGGCCTGAACGCCGTCCTCGGCGGCGTCCTGCGGCGGCGGGCCAAGCTGGTGCTGGTGGCACGGTTCGAGCCCGGTGCGACGCTCGACCTGATCGACGACGAGGCCGTGAGCGTCGTACCGGTCGCACCGCCGGTGTTCGCCTACTGGCTGCCGGAGGACCATCTCCGGGAGCGGCTCGGCCCGGTGCGGATGATGCTGTCGGGCTCTGCACCCCTTTCGGCGGAGCTGATCGAGCAGTTCGCCGGGGCGACCGGCGTCCCGGTGCACCAGGGCTACGGGCTGACCGAGGCCTCGCCGATCGTCACCAGCACCCTGTGCAGCACCGAGCCCCGCGTCGGCTCGGTCGGCGCGGCCCTGCCCGGCATCGAGATCAAGCTCCTCGACGAGCTGGGGCACGAGCCCGACGGCGATGACCCGGGCGAGATCTGGATCCGGGGCGCGAACATGTTCAGCGGCTACTGGCCCGACGGCGACGGCGGCCCCGACGAGGACGGCTGGTGGGGCACCGGCGACGTCGGCTTCCTCGACGAGTGGGGCAACCTCTTCCTGGTAGACCGGCTCAAGGAGCTGGTGATCGTCTCCGGCTTCAACGTCTACCCGATCGAGGTCGAGGACGTGATCCGCGAGCTGCCGGTCGTCGCGGAGACCGCGGTGATCGGGATCGCCGACGACGCGACCGGGGAGGCCGTCGTCGCCTACGTCCGCCCCACCGACGGTGCCGATCCCGCGGCGGTCGCCGACGCCGTACGCGAGCACTGTGCGGTGCGGCTCGCCCGCTTCAAGCGGCCGTCCAGGGTCGAGGTCGTCGACGAGCTGCCGCTGACGGTCACCGGGAAGGTGCAGAAGGGCCGCCTGCGCGGCATGGAACGCCGCCGTGCGCTGGGGTTGCTGGAATGACCGCACGCGTCACGCTCTACTCCCGGCCCGGTTGCCACCTCTGTGACGACGCCCGGGCCGTCGTCGAGGAGGTCTGCCGCGAGCTCGGCGAGTCCTACGACGAGATCTCGATCGCCGACGACCCCGAGCTGGAGCGTCGCTTCGGCCACGAGGTCCCGGTGACCTTCGTCGACGGCAAGCAGCACGACTTCTGGCGCGTCGACCCCACCCGCCTCCGCACCGCCCTGACCTGACTCCGCCGGGCTCCTCCGCCTCGGCCGCCGGTTGAGGAGGGCCCGTCTCGAAACCCAGTGACGGATGGCTGTCTTCGGTCGCCGGTTGAGGAGGGCGTTCTGACGCCCGTCTCGAAGCCAGCGAGCGTGGGGGGTCCGCGTGGTTTCGAGACGCTCGCTAGCGCGAGCTCCTCAACCAGCGGACGGGCCCCGCGAGCTCCTCAACCAGCGGGCTCCCCGCGAGGTCCTCGACCAGCTGGCAGGCCTCCGGGGGCTCGGCCGGTGGAAGCCGCGCGCCGACGGCTGTTCGCCACCCGCCGGCGGACCGGGGGTGGCGAACAGGCGAAGGTGGTCGACAGGTCAGACCAGGGGCGCGCACTGCCCGTTCGCGCGGCCGCCGACGTGGTTGACCTCGCCCGGATGAAGCCACCGGACACGCCGGGGACGAGCCCCGAGCAGTTGAGGTTCCGCGCCACGTGGTTCTCGACGACGTACACGCCAGGCGCGCCGGGATCCACGTCGTGCAGGGTGATGTTGCTCAGGTTGGCGTTGCCGCCGATCTGGTTGAACATCACCCCGAGCCACTCGTCGGTGATCCCGCTCACCGAGAAGTTGCGGCCGACGGTGTTGTTCTTGATCGACCACGGGATCTCTTCACTGCCACCTCCGCTCAGGGTGACGTTCCCCTTGACCGTGACCCCGTTCAGCAGCACGACCATCGTGTCGGTGCCGGTGACGTTCCGCCCGACGGTGATCGTCGACGGCGCGGACTGGGCATCGAGCACGGCGCCGGCCACGACGTTCAGGTTCCCGACCACGTTGATCACGGCATCCGCCGGGACGTCACAGACGCCGGTGACCGTGATGCTGCGGTAGTTCCCGGTCGGGATGTCGCCACCGGTGCAGGTGTACGCCGCGCCCGCTCCGGCAGCCATCGTCGGCCCGGCCGGAAGCACGAAGGCTCCCGCCAGGGCAAGGGCCCCCAGCACCCCGAATCTCCTCACTGGCCGAAACGGTTCCAGCCAACACATCCCCCGGCCGCTCGACGGTGGCTGAGCGGGCCCGGCCCGTTCAGGCTGCGTCCTCATCTACCCGGGCGGCAATGACCTGTCCGGGCCATGGGACGCGGGTGGGACCCGCGGGGCGGAATGGACTTGCCTGAGAACAGGAGGCACCCCAGAGTCACTTCGTGGCCCTCCTCCAGCCGACGCTGTTCCTCACGGTGGGCCTGCCCGGCGCCGGCAAGACCAAGCGTGCGACGGAGCTGGCGGACGAGCACTCCATCCTGCGGCTCACCCCCGACGAGTGGATGGCGCCGCTGTTCGGGCACAGCGACGCGCAGGGCCGTCGCGACATTCTCGAGGGCCGCATGATCTGGGTCGCGCACGAGGTGCTGGTGGGCGGGTCATCGGTGATCCTGGACTTCGGCTGCTGGTCACCGGAGGAGCGATATGCGATCCGCGCCGTCGCCGAGCTGGTGCACGCAGACTTCACGATGGAGTACGTGCACGTCGCGGAGTCCGTACGACGCGCTCGGTGTGACCGCAGGTGGGCCGAGGCGCCCGAGACCACGTTCGAGATGTCGGCCGAGGACCACGATCGTTTCGTCTCGCAGTGCCGGCCGCCCACCGAGGTCGAGCTGTCCTTCGTCCCCGCGCCGGAGCCACCGGCCGGCTTCGAGAGCTGGCTGCACTGGGCGAGCCACCGGTGGCCGACGCTGCCCCGTCTCGACTCCTGATCGGCCTGTCAGACCAGTCAGCAGCCCGGGAGAGCCCCACCCGCCGTGCCGCCCGTGGCGCCGGACGCGAGGGCTGCCTTGATGGTGGCGGCGTAGCAGTCGCCGTCGAGCATGGTGACGCCGGGCTTCGCGTGATCGCCCGGCAGGGCGTCGTAGGCGTCGCTGGAGTAGTACGACGTGGCATGGAGGACCGGTCGCGGCTCGCCGACGACCTGGTAGCCCGCGGCGACACGTGGCCAGGCCGACATCGGGGTCGAGTGGACGAGTCGGAAGGCCGGGTTGGCGCTGAGGTAGGGGATGAGTCGGGCGGCATCGAAGGTGTCGCTCGTGGCCGATCCGGAGACGACGACGTACGGGGGTCTCTCGCTGCGCAGGTAGCGGAGCAGCGGGCACTCGAAGACCGCACCGAAGCCCTCGTCGGACTTGGCGACCACGAGGGGTGTTCCCGTGCAGGGGGCCTTCCGCGGACGGGGCCGCGGAACCCCGTGTGCCGGTCGAAGTCGAGATCAGCGAGGGAGGTCGCGTTGGGCCGCGCGGAGTACTGAGGCAGCAGGCGGGTCTGGAGCAACTGGTGGGAGGCGAGCCAGAAGAAGCAGCAGAAGTCCAGCGTGCAGCCGACCGGGTCGTCGGCGCTGTGGGTGATCAGGAAGTCGCCGACCCCGCGGGTCGCGGGGCTGTTCCAGTTCCGCACCGTCACTCGCCCGGGCTGTAGGCGCGCGCGCCGCGGTGGCGGTGACCAACGTCAGGGCGAGAACCGAGCCGAGCAGGATCCCCGGCGCCTGCGACCTCCGCCCGCCGGTCCGTGCGCGGCGACCAGGGCGCCGACCAGGAGCGCGACGCCGTACGGGATCATCGCCGCGTTGCGCTGCTGCAGGCCGAGACCGCTGGCGTAGACGCCCAGGGCGAGCCCGGCTGCAGTGATCGTCAGGCCGGCCAGGGTCAGCGGCTGCGTCGCCCGTGGCACCGCCCAGGCGACGAGGAACAACGAGATCGCTGCCGCGATGACGATCACCCACGAACCCGTGAAGACCTCGAGGCGCGTCCGGTCCACGAACGTGCGCGGCAGGTCCCACAGGCTCACCTGCGTCGCGCCGTTGGTGACGACCGAGGCGACGAAGACGGCCACGCCTTCCGACGCCACGGCGGCTACCACCATCCACCTCGGAGGTCGCGCCAGTCCGTTCCAGACGACGATGCCGACCAGGAGGAAGCCCGTCGCGCCGGTCTGCTTGGTCAGGGACGCGATCACGAGGAGGACCACGGCAGCGGTGATCCAACCGACCCGGGCGCGCCGCGTGGAGGAGGTCACGCCGACCGATGCCGCGAGCACCACTGCGACCACGAACACGCCGTCAGCCCGTCGGACACGAGGTTGGACCCGCCTGCCAGCAACGTCCACGGCTGCGCGATCGCGACCAGCCCCGCGAGTACGGCGGCCGGCACGGACCGCCCGAGTCGGAAGGTCCCGGCGGCGATCATCGGAGCGGCGAGCATCAGCGGGATCCGGGACATCCAGATCGAGGCCCCGATCCCGCCCCGAAGAGCGAGGGCAGAGCGATGACGACGGGATAGACAACGGTTCCACCACGCGAGCGTCACGCCGTCCGGGAGCCGGAACCCGTGCCCGTCGAGGACGCTTCGCCCGGTGCCCAGATAGGTGCTGCCGTCAGAGTTGAGCCACCAGGCGTGGAAGACAAGGAACCAGGAGACGGACAGCACGACGAGCCCGAGGACGACGACCACGCTGCGGCTGTGGGGCGATCTGGCTGACCGCGAGGTGCCGGGATCGCTCACGCGCAGATCTTGGCACGCCGCGTCACACGCCCCGAAACGCCACGGAGGTCGCGGTCTCCACTCGGCGGGACGTCATCCCCAGTTCCCGGGGGCCACGTTCTGCGACGCACTGTCCCCGTAGCGCACTGCTGTCGGTGCGCGGCAGTAGGTTCGGGGCGTGAAGCGACGATGAGCAAGATGGACAACCTCCGGGCGATGCGTGAGGCCCGCTACGAGCAGGCTGCCGCGAGGGCGAAGGCCGGCCCCGCGTCGACCACGCCGTCGACCGCGATGCCGAGGACACCGCCGAAGGCCCCTCCTGCCCAGGCCGCCAGGGCTGCCGCACCCGCGATGGCTCCCGAGCCGGCCGCCGAGCCCGATGTGGCGCTGTGCGGCCACCGCAACATGAGCGGCCGCACCTGCACCCGCGAGGCCGGCCACGCGGCCAAGAGCCACCGCTACTCCTGACCGAGCGCATCGATCAGCCCCGCGACGTATCAGGATCGGCGTCGGCGCCTCCCTCTCGGACATGAGCTGAGCAAACGGACTCGGGGGGAGTTCGATGAGCAAGAAGAAGCGCCCGCACCTGTACCCGACCCGCAAGTGGTGGGCCACCCAGATCAGCGCGACGACGACGCTCGCGGTGGCCTGGGTGAGCGCCGGTCACTGGGACAAGGCACTGACGATCGCCGCGATCGGGGTGGCGTCGCAGGCGGCGGTCGTCTACCTCGTGCCGAACGGCGAGCAGGCGGCCAAGCCGCAGCCCGACGCCGGATCCGGGCGCCTGCACCAGGGGGACGCCACAGCCAGGGCCGTCGCCTGACGAGGCAGTCCACCGCTCGAGCGAGGCCCGTCGCCATTTTGTTCTCGCGTTCACAAACTCCTACAGTGATCGACGCCGCTCGGGGCGGGGCAGTCCCACATCGGGACGCCCCCGAGCCGCGGCTGGAGAGACTGGATCTTGAGCGCACGTACCTCGCACGAGTCGGCTCGGGAGATTCCCGAAGCCACCGTGGCGCGACTCCCCGTCTACCTGCGGGCGCTCACCTCGCTGGCCGAGGCCGGCACCACGACGTGCTCCAGCGAGGAGCTGGCCGCCGCCGCCGGCGTCAACAGCGCCAAGCTCCGCAAGGACCTCTCCTACCTCGGCAGCTACGGCACCCGCGGGGTCGGCTACGACGTCGACTACCTGCGCTACCAGATCGCCCGCGAGATGGGCGCCACCCGTGACTGGCCCGTGGTCATCGTCGGTATCGGCAACCTCGGCCACGCGCTCGCCAACTACTCCGGCTTCCGCAGCCGCGGCTTCCGGGTGGTCGCGCTGCTCGACGCCGACACCGACCGGCACGACGAGGTCGTGGCCGGCGTGGTCGTCCGACCCTTCGACCATCTCGCCCAGATCGTGCGCGAGCACGGCGTCGCCATCGGCGTGATCGCCACCCCCGCGGCAGCCGCACAGGACGTCGCCGACCAGATGGTCGCCAGCGGCATCACCAGCATCCTGAACTTCGCGCCGACCGTGCTGTCGGTGGGCCCGGGGGTCGACGTGAGCAAGGTCGACCTCTCCAAGGAGCTGCAGGTGCTCGCCTACCACGAGCAGCGCAAGGCGGCCCAGGAGGCGACGGCATGACGATCCTCGTCGTCGGCATCTCCCACCGCTCCGCGCCGATCGCGCTGCTCGAGCGTCTCGCCATCGACCGCGACGGCACCCACAAGCTGGTCGAGGACGTGCTGGCCAACCCCCACGTCACCGAGGCCACCGCCGTGGTCACCTGCAACCGGCTCGAGATCTACGCCGCGGTCGACCGCTTCCACGGCAGTGTCGAGGACCTGTCCCAGCGGCTGCTGGAGCCGGCCGGCGGGAGCGTCGAGGCGATGCTGCCCCATCTCTACGTCCACTACGACGACGGCGCCGTCGCCCACCTCTTCCAGGTGGCCGCCGGGCTCGACTCGATGGCGGTCGGCGAGGCCCAGATCCTCGGCCAGACCCGCGCTGCGCTGGCCCGCGGCCAGGAGCAGGGCTCCGTGGGTCCGGTCCTCAACACGTTGTTCCAGCAGGCGTTGCGCGTCGGCAAGCGCGCCCATGCCGAGACCGGCATCGACCGCGCGGCACCGACCCTGGTCTCCGCCGCCCTCGACCGCGCCGCCCCCGACCTCGGCGGGCGCCGGGTCGTCGTCGTCGGCGCGGGTGGGATGGCCGGCCTCGCCGTCACGACCGTCGTACGCCGTGACGCCGGAGAGGTGGTCGTGGTCAACCGCAGCCGCGAGCGCGGCCTCCGCCTGGCCGGGGAGTACGACGCGCGCTGGGCGCCGCTGACCGACCTCGCCACCGAGGTGGCCGAGGCCGACGTGGTCGTCGCCTGCGCCGGGGCCACCGGCCTCCTCCTCAGCCGCGAGACGGTTGCTGCCGCCGGCCAGCCGCTGGCGCTGGTCGACCTGGCACTGCCGCACGACATCGACCCGACCGTGGTGGACCTGCCGGGGGTCACCCTGGTGACGCTGGCCGACCTGGCCGGCGACCTGCGCGACTCCGAGGCCGGGGCCGAGGTCGAGGCGGTCCGCGGCATCGTCACCGCCGAGGTCGAGGCATTCGTGTCGGCCCGCCGCCAGGCGAACATGACGCCCACGGTCGTGGCCCTGCGCAGCATGGCCACCAGCGTCGTGGAGTCGGAGATGGCCCGCCTGGAGCACCGGCTCCCCGACCTCGACGCGGAGACCCGCGCGGAGCTGTTGACCGCGCTGCGCAGGGTGACCGACAAGCTCGTACACCAGCCCACCATCCGGGCCAAGGAGCTCGGCGACCGCGACGCCGTCTCCTACGCCGCGGCGCTCGCCGAGCTGTTCGCGCTCGACCCCGAGGCCGTCGACGCGATGACCCGCCCGGTCGTCCCCGAGCCCGACCCGTCGGGGGGTGAGGCATGACCGCCATCCGTCTCGGCACCCGCGCCTCGCTGCTGGCCACCACCCAGTCGCAGTGGGTCGCCGACCGCCTTGAGCGCGCGCTAGGACGCAAGGTCGATCTGGTCGAGGTGACCACCGACGGCGACGTCAGCACGCGTCCGCTGGCCCAGCTCGGCGGCACCGGCGTCTTCGTCAGCGCCCTGCGCGAGGCCCTCCTCGACGGCCGCATCGACGTCGCCGTCCACTCGCTGAAGGACCTCCCGACCCAGCCGGCCGACGGCATCGCGCTGGCCGCCGTACCCGAGCGAGAAGACCCGCGCGACGTCGTCGTCGCCCGCGACGGGCTGACCCTCGGCGAGCTGCCGGTGGGCAGCCGCGTCGGCACCGGCGCCCCGCGCCGCGCCGCCCAGCTCCATGCCCTCGGCCTCGGTTTGGAGATCGCCGAGATCAGAGGCAATGTGGACACCAGGATCCGCAAGGTCCGTGAGGGTGCTTACGACGCTGTCGTGCTCGCCCGCGCGGGACTGGCCCGGATCGACCGGCTCGACGAGGCGACCGAGGTGCTCGACCCCCTGCAGATGCTGCCCGCTCCTGGGCAGGGTGCGCTGGCGGTGGAGACCCGTGCCGACGACGTCCTCACGGGAGAGGTCGCCGTGCTCGACGACCCGCACGCCCGTGCGGCCGTCACCGCCGAGCGAGCCGTGCTGGCCACCCTCGAAGGCGGCTGCGCTGCACCGATCGGGGTGCTGGCAGAGGTCGTCGAGGGCGACGACGGAGAAGAGCTCTGGGTGCGAGCGGTAGCGCTCTCGCCCGACGGGACGCTGGCGGTCCGGATGTCCGCCACCGGCGCCCCGGCCGACGCCGTAGGCGTCGGGACCCGCCTCGCGAGCGACATGCTCGCGGATGGGGCGGACCAGCTGACGGAGGCACCGCACGAGCAGCCGGTGACCGACTGCGAAAGGCAAGACGCATGACGCGAGCCATGTCCAACCACACCTCCGCCCCGCCCCGCGGGTGGGTGGCGTTCGTCGGCAGCGGACCGGGTGACCCCGGCCTGCTGACCGTGCGCGCCACCGACCTGATCCGGGCGGCCGACGTGGTGGTGACCGAGAGTCCCGAGCACGTGAGCCTGGTCTACGCCGTCCGCGGCGTGGCCGAGAGCACGGGCCACGGGGAGGCCGGCCCCGAGCTGGTCGACGGCGGGTTCGGCGAGGACGGCCAGCCGCTGACCCACGCCGCGCGGGCCAAGGTGGTCGTCCGCCACGCCAAGCGCGGCGTGCGCGTCGTACGGCTGATGACCGGCGACCCGTTCGCCTACGCGTCCGGTCCTGAGGAGGCTGCGGCCTGCGCCAAGGTCGGCATCGGGTTCGAGATCGTGCCCGGCGTCTCGTCGGTGGGTGCGGTCCCGGCCTACGCCGGCATCCCGCTGACCACCAAGAACCACCGCGAGGTCACCGTCGTGACCGCCGGCGACAAGGTCGACTGGAGCCGCTACGCCGGCGCCCAGACCCTCGTCCTGCTGTCTGCGGTGGGCTCGATCTCCGAGATCGCCAAGGCCCTGGTGGCCGCCGGTCGCAGCCCCGAGACGCCGGTCGCGATGACCTGCACCGGCACCACCACCGAGCAGCGCACGGTCACCTCGACGTTGCAGCACATCGGCGCCGACGCACGCGCCGCACGCATCGCCCCACCGGCCGTCACCGTGATCGGTGACGTCGTCGACCAGCGCGAGGTGCTCTCGTGGTTCGAGACCAAGCCGCTGTTCGGCTGGCGGATCCTGGTGCCCCGCACCAAGGAGCAGGCCGGCTCGGTGTCCGCCCGCCTCCGCGGCTACGGCGGGGTGCCCGAGGAAGTGCCGACCATCTCGGTCGAGCCCCCTCGCAACCCGCTGCAGATGGACAAGGCCGTGCGCGGCCTGGTCGAGGGCCGCTACGAGTGGATCGCGTTCACCAGCGTCAACGCCGTCAAGGCGGTGCGGGAGAAGTTCGAGGAGTACGGCCTCGACGCCCGCGCCTTCTCCGGTCTCAAGATCGCTGCTGTCGGTGACAAGACCGCCGCCGCGATCGCCGACTGGGGCCTGCGCGCCGACCTCGTGCCGAGCGGGGAGCAGTCGGCGGCCGGCCTCCTCGAGGACTGGCCCGAGTACGACGAGCTGCTCGACCCGATCAACCGGGTGTTCCTGCCGCGTGCCGACATCGCCACCGAGAACCTCGTCGCCGGGCTGATCGACCTGGGCTGGGAGTGCGACGACGTGACGGCCTACCGCACCGTGCGGGCCGCCCCGCCGCCGGCGCCGGTCCGCGACGCGATCAAGACCGGCAAGTTCGACGCGGTCGTGTTCACGTCGTCCTCGACCGTGCGCAACCTGGTCGGCATCGCCGGCAAGCCGCACCCGTCGACGGTGATCGCGGTGATCGGTCCGCAGACGGCCAAGACCGCCGAGGAGCACGGCCTGCGGGTCGACGTCCTCGCGTCGCGGCCCGACGTCGACGAGCTGGTCGACGCGCTGGCCGACTTCGGCGCGGCGCGCCGTGCGGCCATGGTCGAGGCCGGCCAGCCGGTCACCAAGCCCTCGGAGCGCAAGCCCTCGAGCCGCAAGAAGGTCCGAACGCAGTAAGGAGGTGGAGGAGGTCGCTCGCGACCTCCTCGAAACCCAGTGACCGAACCCACGATCCCGACCACGGTGCACCGGCCGACGGTCCGGCCGCGGCGCCTGCGCACGACCCAGGGCCTGCGGTCGATGGTCGCCGAGACGACCCTCACGCCGGCTCAGCTCGTGCTGCCGGTGTTCGTCCGCGAGGGCGCGACCGAGCCGAAGCCGATCGCCTCGATGCCGGGCGTCGTCCAGCACACGCGCGACTCGCTGCTCAAGGCAGCTCACGAGGCGGCGGAGCTGGGGCTGGGTGGCCTGATGCTCTTCGGCATCCCCGAGTCCAAGGACGCCGTCGGCTCGGGAGCGATCGACCCGTCCGGGGTGCTCAACCTCGCGATCACCGACGTGGTCGCCGAGGTCGGTGACGTGCTCACCGTGATGAGCGACCTGTGCCTCGACGAGTTCACCGACCACGGTCACTGCGGGGTGCTCACGCCCGACGGTCGCGTCGACAACGACCGCACCCTCGAGGCCTACGTCGCGATGGCGCTGGCGCAGGCCGACGCGGGTGTCGACATGGTCGGGCCGAGCGGGATGATGGACGGCCAGGTGCGCGCCGTACGCGAGGGCCTCGACGCCGCCGCCCACACCGACGTCGCGATCCTGGCCTACTCCGCCAAGTACGCGTCCGCCTTCTTCGGGCCGTTCCGCGAGGCCGTCGACTCCTCGCTGCAGGGCGACCGCCGTACCTATCAGCAGGACCCCGCCAACGCCCGCGAAGGTGTCCGCGAAGCCCTGCTCGACGTCGCCGAGGGCGCCGACATCGTGATGGTCAAGCCCGCGATGGGCTACCTCGACGTCGTACGCCGGGTGCGCGACGCCGTCGACGTGCCGGTCGCTGCCTACAACGTCTCCGGCGAGTACTCCATGGTGGAGGCCGCCGCGGCCCAGGGCTGGATCGAGCGTGAGCAGACGATCCTGGAGATCCTGACCTCGATCCGCCGGGCCGGGGCCGACGTGGTGCTGACCTACTGGGCGGCCGAGGCCGCCCGCCTGCTCAGTCGCTGAGCGGGCACCCGGGCCGCTCCTGTCGGCGGGGACGGCGCCGGCCCGACTTCGGCTGACGTCTGCACCGCTGGGACGAACCTTCTCTCACTGCTCACATGGGGCCCGGGCTGGGAGGCGGTGGTGGCATGGTGTCGTAGCCGCCCGGACCGAGACGAGACGAGCCCTCCACCTTCCGGCACCGGGCGCAGGTGCGGTACGGCCCCGCTTCGTCGGACTTCAGTGGCCCCCCAGTCGTGGCGGCGGAGGAAACAGAGAAGCCGTCCCATCGCCTCAGCGTACGGTCCGGCGAGAGCGACGCCCGCCCGCGGAGGGCACGCCCACGTGGCAGCAGATCCGGTAGGGCGAACGTTCGACCAAGAGGCTCTTTGGTCGAACGTTCGTCCAACCGGCGAAGGGTGCCCCCGGCGACGCGCGCTGCTCGGGGTCAGTGGGTGAGGTCGTAGACGCACTGGTCGAAGGCGTCGTTCGGGTCGAGCGGGTTGTCGACCAGCCCCTCGGCCAGGCACTGCGCGATCGCCTGCGCTTTGGTGAGCACGCCCGAGAGGATGCTGGTCGGGAGGCTCGTCGGCAGCGAGGTGGGCAGCAGCGTCGGCAGTCCGCCGGTGGGCCCGGCACTCGGGCCGGAGCTCGGGCCGGAGCTCGGGCCGGAGGTGGAGCCGCTGGGCCTGCCGGTCGGCCCGTGGTTGGCGCCGGCGGTCGGACCCGACGTCGACGACCCGCCCGGGGTGGGGCCGTCGGGCTGGCGACGGCCGTGGTGACAGTTGTGCCCTGGTTGGTACGCCGCGGGCCCGCGCGGCGGCACGCCGAAGGTGAACCCTGTGGTGGTCGTGCCGTTCGGCACGGAGGTGAAGTCGCCGGCCAGGTAGGGGTGCTCGATGGCGAGCACCAGCGCGACGTAGCGCTGGCTGTGGTTGTAGCGGAAGACGGAGGCTCGCTGTCCGGCGTCGGTCGACAGGTCGTCGGTGCCGGAGCAGAGGTAGACCGCCGAGGCGAGCGAGGCGTCGTAGATGTCCTGGGGGTCGCGGCGACCGTCGTTGTCGGCGTCGACCCCGACGATCTCCCAGGTCGACGGGATGAACTGCATGGGCCCGACGGCACGGTCGTAGCGGGTGTTGCCGTCGAAGTGCCCGGCGTCGGTGTCGGCGATCCGGGCGGTGCCGTGCCGACCGTCGAGCAGCGGGCCGAAGATGCCGGGCTGCGCCACCCCCCGGTCGGAGAGGACGTTGCCGTCGCTGCGGCCGTGGTCGGACTCCACGCGACCGATGGCCGCCACCAGCTGCCACGGCAGGTGGCAGGAGGCGTCGGCGGCGTCGATCACCGTGGCCGCCCGCTGGTAGGCCGCGAGCGCGACCGCCGGGATGCCGCTGGCGGACGCGGTCGAGACGACGCGATGGGCGTCGCCGTGGACGCCGGGGGTCAGGCCGCTCGGTGCGGTCAGGCTGGCGGGTGGCTTCACCGCCTCGGTGGGCACCTGGGTGCCGTCGGGCAGGGTGTGGCCGTCGCCGGCCGCGCTGCCGGAGCCGGAGGTGGCGACGGCGGCGGTCCAGGCCAGCGAGAGCACGGCGAGCGGTACGAGCGCAGCGACGCGCTGTGACCGGCCGAGCGTGGCCATCGAGCCTCCTCCTCACCGAGCCTTCGGAGGTGGCCGTCCCGAGACCACCGGCGCCGTCGATGGTGGCGCAGGCACCACCCGCGGGGCCAGGGCTCCGACGAACAGGCTTCCCTCCCTGTCCACCGGTAAACGAGCACCCAGAGCCCGAGTTACGCCCGCTCGGGCGGCGATTGCCGGGTGGTTGGACCCCTCGGCCACAATGGGCCGGTGAGTCACGTCCGGTCCGAGGCCCTGTTCGCGCGCGCCAGTGCGGTGACGCCGGGCGGGGTGAACTCCCCGGTGCGGGCCTTCCAGGCCGTGGGTGGCACGCCGCGCTTCATCCGCTCGGCGCGCGGCGCCTGGCTGACCGACGTCGACGGGCAGGACTACGTCGACCTCGTCGGCTCGTGGGGACCGATGCTGCTCGGCCACGCCCACCCCGTGGTGATGGCCGCCGTCTCCGACGCCCTCAGCCGCGGCACGTCGTACGGCGCGCCGACGGAGGCCGAGGTCGACCTCGCCGAAGCGATCGTGGACCGTACGCCGGTCGAGCGGGTCCGCTTCGTCTCCTCCGGTACCGAGGCCACCATGTCGGCGATCCGGCTGGCCCGCGGCTTCACCGGCCGCGACCTGGTCGTGAAGTTCGCCGGGTGCTACCACGGTCACGTCGACGCACTGCTCGCCTCGGCCGGGTCCGGGCTGACCACCCTCGCCGTACCCGGCACTCCCGGCGTCCCCGAGACCGCCACCGCCCTGACCCGGGTGGTGCCCTACAACGACCGCGACGCGGTCGAGGCGCTCTTCGCCGCCGAGGGCGACCGCATCGCGTGCCTGATCACCGAGGCCGCCGCCGGAAACATGGGCGTCGTCGCGCCCGACCCGGGCTTCAACGCGTTCCTCGCCGACGTGTGCGCCCGCCACGGCGCGTTGTTCGTCAGCGACGAGGTGATGACCGGCTTCCGGGCCTCGCGCCAGGGCCAGTGGGGGCTCGACGGCGCCCTCGAGGGCTGGGTGCCCGACCTGATGACCTTCGGCAAGGTGATGGGCGGTGGCTTCCCGGCGGCGGCGTTCGGCGGTCGCGCCGACGTGATGTCGATGGTCTCGCCCGAAGGCCCCGTCTACCAGGCCGGCACCCTCTCGGGGAACCCGGTCGCCACCACCGCCGGCCTGGCCACCCTGCGCCTGGCCACCGACGACGTCTACGCCCACCTCACCCGGGTCGGCGACGCGATCAAGGAGGCGACGACCAAGGCCCTGTCCGACGCCGGCGTCACTCACACCGTGCAGTCGGCCGGCACGATGTTCTCGGTCTTCTTCGCCGACGGACCGGTCCGCGACTTCGAGGACGCCCAGCGTCAGGACACCGCGGCCTTCGCGGCGTTCTTCCACGCGATGCTCGACCGAGGGGTCTACCTCCCGCCGTCGGCCTACGAGACCTGGTTCGTCTCCGCGGCCCACGACGAGCGCGCGGTCGACCGGGTGCTCGACGCCCTGCCCCACGCCGCCCGGGCCGCCGCCCGAGCGGCCGACCGTGCAACTGACCCTGTGACTGACCCTGTGACTGACCCTGCGACTGACCCTTCGACTGACCCTGCGACTGACGGAGAGGACCCCCGTGGCTGACCACACGACCGTCCACCTGCTGCGGCACGGTGAGGTGCACAACCCGGAGGGCGTGCTCTACGGCCGCCGCGACGGCTACCACCTTTCCGACCTCGGTCGGAAGATGGCCGAGCAGGTGGCCGCGGTCATCGGCGACCGCGACATCGTCCACCTGCGCTCCTCCCCGCTCGAGCGCGCGCAGGAGACCGCGGCCCCGCTGGCGGAGGCGCGCGGCCTGACCCCTGTGCTCGACCCGCGGGTCATCGAGTCGGCCAACGTGTTCGAGGGCAAGCGTTTCGGCCACGGTGACAACGCCCTGCGCAAGCCGTCGGCCTGGATCCACCTCTGGAACCCGGTGCGGCCTTCGTGGGGCGAGCCCTACAAGGAGGTCGTGCCCCGCATGCTGGCCGCGGTGTACGACGCCCGCGACGCCGCGCGCGGACACGAGGCCGTGATCGTCTCCCACCAGCTGCCGATCTGGATCACCCGGCTGGCGCTGGAGAAGCGCTCGTTCCTCCACGACCCCCGCAAGCGACAGTGCACGCTCTGCTCGCTCACCTCGTTGCAGTTCGAGGGCGACACCCTGACCTCGGTGCGCTACTCCGAGCCGGCCGGTGACCTGATCCCGGTCCGCGACCGCAAGGCGCCGTTCTCGGCCGGCGACGCCCCCGAGGCCCGCCGACCCTGAAAGCCCTGGACCCATGCGCCGACTGACCCACGTGCTCGCGGCGGCAGCCCTCGTGCTGCTGCCCGCGAGTGCCGTCAGTGCCTGCTCCTCCCTGCAGGGCACCGGCGACAAGGGCTACGTCACCGGTGACGGCACGATCCGCCAGATCCCGGCCGCCGACCGGACCGCACCTGTGTCGCTGACCGGGAAAGACCTCGACGGCCGCGACCTCTCGCTGGCCTCGCTGCGCGGCAAGCCGACGGTGGTGACCGTCTGGGGTTCGTGGTGCGCCTCCTGCCACAAGGAGACGCCCGCCCTTGTCGAGGCCCAGAAGAAGCTCGGCGACCGGGTCAACTTCGTCGGCATCGACAGCCGCGACGGCGGCACGGCCCAGGCCAAGTCCTACAACGCCCGCTACGGCGTCACCTGGCCGTCGTTCTTCTCGCCTGGCGGTGAGGCGCTGCTCGCCTTCCCCGGGGTGCTGCTTCCCAACTCCGTGCCCGCCACCGTGGTGCTCGACGCCCAGGGCAGGCCGGCCGTCGACATCAACGGTGCCGTGCCCTCGAGCCTGACCCTGACCGAGCTCGTGCAGGACGTGCTGAAGAATGGCTGACGGTCATGGCTGAGTGGTTCCAGCACCAGGCGTCCTCCGGGTCGCTGGTGCTCGCGATCCCGGTCGCGCTCGTCGCCGGCCTGGTCTCCTTCTTCTCCCCGTGCGTGATCCCGCTGCTGCCGGGCTACCTCTCCTACGCCACCGGCCTGTCCGGCGCCGACCTCGAGCACGCCCGCCGCGGGCGGATGCTCGCAGGTGCTCTGCTGTTCGTGCTGGGGTTCACCACCGTCTACGTCCTGCTCGGGTGGGTGTCCGGCTCGGTCGGCGGCTGGCTCGTGCAGTGGCGCAGCCAGCTCGAGGTCGTGCTCGGTGTGATGACCATCCTGCTGGGGCTCGCCTTCATGGGTCTGGTGCCGTTCTTCCAGCGCGACTTCCGCATCCACAAGGTGCCGGCGGTGGGTCTTGCGGCCGCGCCGCTGCTCGGCTTCCTGTTCGGCGTCGGCTGGACGCCCTGCATCGGCCCCACCCTGGCGGCGATCACCAACCTGTCGCTGAACGAGGCCACCGCGGGCCGTGGCGCGCTGCTCTCCGCGGTCTACTGCATCGGGCTCGGGCTGCCGTTCATCGTGGCCGCGCTGGCCTACCGGCGGGCGCTCGGTGCGTTCGCGTTCGTCCGTCGCCATCAGCAGTGGGTGACCCGCGTCGGCGGCGTGATGCTCGTGCTGGTCGGCCTGGCCCTGGTGACCGGCTGGTGGGACCAGGCCGTCACCTGGCTTCAGATCCACCTCGTCAGCCAGTCGACGGTGGCCGTATGAGGCGCCCCGCATGACCCAGCCCACGAGCGACGTCCGAGCCGAGCCGCCCGAGGAGTCCGCCACCTGGAAGCCCAGCGGTGACCGGGAAGACGACCGCCGGTCCGGCGAGCTGACCGCCCGCGAGCTCCTCCGCTGGGCCTGGCGCCAGGTCACCTCGATGCGCACGGCGCTCGTCCTGCTGCTGCTCCTCGCCCTCGGCGCGATCCCCGGGTCGGTGATCCCGCAGACCGGCGTCGACGCCCTCAAGACCCAGGACTGGCAGGCGGCCCACCCGCACCTGACCCCGATCTACCAGCGGCTGGGGCTGTTCGGCGTCTACCACTCGCCGTGGTTCGCCGCGATCTACCTGCTGCTGATGGTGTCGCTGGTGGGGTGCATCGTGCCGCGGTTGTTCGTCTACTGGCGCGGCTACCGCAAGCCCCCGCCCCCCGCCCCGCGCAACCTGACCCGCCTCCCCGACCACGCGTCGTACACGACCGACGAGGAGCCGGCAGCCGTGCTCGAGCGGGCCGGGCGCTACTTCACCCGCCGCCACCGGGTCGCGGCCGGCGACGACGTCCGCGGTGGCTGGATCTCGGCCGAGCGCGGTCAGCTCCGCGAGGCCGGCAACCTGGTCTTCCATCTCTCGGTGCTGATCGTGCTGGTCGGCTTCGGCATCGGCAGCCTGTTCGGCTACAAGGGCGGCGTGATCCTGGTCGTCGGCAACGGGTTCACCAACACGCTCACGCAGTACGACGACTTCGCTCCCGGCTCGCTGTTCAACGCCGACAAGATGGAGCCGTTCCACTTCACGGTCAACCAGTTCGACGTGGACTGGATCAACAGCGGACCGCGGCAAGGCATGGCCCGGGGCTTCCGGGCGCCCCTGACCTACCAGACGTCACCGGGTGCCCCGGAGCAGAGCTACGACCTCCGGGTCAACCATCCGCTCACCATCGGTGGCACGCAGGTGTTCCTGATCGGCCACGGCTACGCGCCGGTGATCGTCGTGCGCGACGCGCAGGGCCACGTCATCTACGACGGGCCGACGGTGTTCCTGCCCGAGAGCTCCAACTTCCAGTCCTTCGGCGTGGTCAAGGCGCCGGGCCGCAAGCCGGGCCAGGACATCGGGCTCGAGGGCCTGTTCTACCCGACCTACGCGCTGGTCAACGGCAACCCGATCAACGTCATGGGCGACGACCGCAACCCGACCATCTCGATGCTCGCCTACCGCGGCGACCTCGGCCTCGACTCCGGCGTCCCGCAGTCGGTCTACGAGCTCGACAAGGCCCACATGCAGCGGCTGAACAAGCCCGACGGGAAGATGTTCCGCGTCGACCTCCAGCCCGGCCAGACCATCTCGCTGCCCGACGGCGCCGGGTCGGTGACGTTCACCGGCGTCAAGCACTGGACCCGCCTCCAGATCAGCCGCACCCCCGATGTGTGGCTCACCCTGCTCGGCGTGGTGCTGGCCCTGGTCGGCCTGCTCGGGTCGCTGTTCATCCGGCCGCGGCGGGTCTGGGTCCGCGCCCGCCGCCAGGACGGCACGACCCTGGTCGAGGTCGCCGCACTGGACCGCTCCGGCGGCGGTGACCTGGCCCCCGTACTCTCGTCGGTGGTGGACGCACTCCAGCCCGGCGCCACCGAGAAGCAGGAGGAGCTCGCATGACCGGCCTGTCCGATCTCCAGTGGGAGCACCTGAGCAACTACGCCATCGCCACCGCGGGGGTGTTCTACTTCCTCGCACTGCTGGCGCACCTGGTCGAGTGGAGCGCCCTGCGCACCGTGCCGGTGCGGGCCGCGAAGCCGGTGGCTGCGGGCGTGGCGGCGGGCTCGGTCGGCTCGGCTGCCGCGACCGACGCCGCCGCGGTCGCGCCCCCCGCGAGCGACGAGGGCACGTCGTACCGGGTCGAGATGTTCGGCCGGCTCGCCCTGATGATCACCTGGTTCGCGGTGACCGCACAGTTCGTCGGCCTGGTGGGCCGAGGCATGGCCGCCGACCCCAACCGGGTGCCCTGGGGCAACATGTACGAGTTCACGATCACGGGCTCGTTCGTGGTCGCGCTCGGCTACCTGCTCCTGCGGCGCCGCTTCGGGCTCGACTGGATGGGCCCGATCGTGACCGCCCTCGAGCTCGTGCTGCTGATGGTCGCCGTGCTGTGGCTCTACGACCCGATCGCGCCGCTGACCGAGGCGCTGCTGTCGCCGTGGCTGGTGATCCACGTGCTGTCCGCGATCGTCGCGACCGGTGCGTTCACCCTGGCCGGGATCACCTCGGCGCTCTACCTGGTCAAGGCGCGCGCGGAGACGCGCGGCGCCCCCTCCGACCGGGGGTACGTCGCGCGGCTGCCCGCCCCGGCCACGCTCGACCGGGTCTCCTACCGGATCAACGCCTTCGCGTTCCCGGTCTGGACGTTCGCCGTCCTGATCAGCGGGCCGATCTGGGCACACCAGGCCTGGTCGTCGTACTGGAACTGGGACCCCAAGGAGGTGTGCGCGTTCATCACCTGGGTGATCTACGCCGCCTACCTGCACGCCCGCGCGACCGCCGGCTGGCGGGGGCGCAACGCCGCGATCCTGGCTCTGGTGGGCGTGGCCAGCCTGTGGTTCAACTTCATCGGGATCAACTACTTCTCGACCACCAGCCAGCACTCCTACGCCAACGGCGCTCCGGCGGCCGAGCTGCGGGTGCGCTGAGCGGCTCGGCTCGGTGTCTCGGCTCGGGGCGTCTCGGCTCGGGTGTCTCGGCTCCGGCTCAGGCCGGGTCGTCGGGCTTGTCGCGCCGCGACAGCTGGGCCAGGAACTCGTCGTCGTCGTCAGGACCGAGCGGCCGGACGAACTCCTCGTCGCGAGGGGGACGACGCCGCGGGAAGCCTTCGAGCAGGAAGCGAGCGGCGTAGTAGGAGGCGACCGCCACGATGACGAGCAGCAAGACGAACCTCCACACGCGACCAAGAGTAGGTCGCCGGTGGTCACTGCGGGGCGTGACTCACGATTCGGGTGCCTCCGGGTTGCTGACTACCCTGTCCGCGTGAAGCAGTTCTGGATCTACACCGGCCTGCGGCTGCTGTTCTTCGTGGCCGCGGCGGCCGTGGTGTTCGGGATCTGGCTCGCCGTGGCCGGGACCGCGCCGATCATGTGGGTGCTCGTCATCGCCCTCGTGGTCAGCGGCGTCGCGTCGTACTTCCTCCTCGGCCGGCAGCGCACCGCGCTCGCCCACCACGTCGACGAGCGGGCCCGCCGGGCGACCTCGAAGTTCGAGGAGCTCAAGGCCAAGGAAGACGTCGACTGAGACCGGGCCCGGCGCCGGTGACGGGTGCGGCGTACTTGCGCCGGTTGAGCTGGCGGTCGACGCGTGACTCCGACTGGCCGAGGACCTTGGCCAGGATCTTGACCCGGAACTTCCACACCACGAACCCGGCGACCACGACGACGAGCAGGATGAGCCAGAACATGGCGCCAGCCTAGCCCGGGGCCGGTCCACGGAGGTCGCTGACAACTAACCGGCATACAGACCGGAGTTTCGGGGCCGGCCAGACTGCGGTCTGTATGCCAGTCAGTGGTGAGCCCGGCCCGGGGGCGTCGGGCTTTCTGGCCCACAGCCGACAGGTTCCGGGGCCAGATCTGTCGTCTCTGGACCAGAAAGTGGTACGCCGAGGTGCCCAGGCCGGCCTCAGCGGCCGGCAGCCAGCCCGAGGAGCAGCCCCGCGCCGAAGAGCAGCTCGGCAAGGCCGGTCAGCTGGAGGACCGGGATCAGCGCGGGGCCGGCGGCGCCGGTGGCGACGGCCCGACCGGCGCGGGCGCCGGGGAGGGCGAAGGCCAGTGCCAGCAGCGCCCACCACGTGGTGGTCACCGCGACGGCGATGGCGGCCAGCACGGCGAGGTCGAGCAGGAGCACGTAGAACGCCCTGGTACGACGGTCGCCGAGCCGGACCGCGAGGGTGATCTTGCCCGCGCTCCCGGTCGGTGGGGATGTCGCGGAGGTTGTTGGCCACCAGGATCGCGCAGGCGATGGAGCCGATCCCGATCGCGGCGAACAGGGAAGCCAGGGGCCAGGTCTCGGTCTGGACGTACGTCGTGCCGATCACGGCCACCAGGCCGAAGAAGCAGAACACCATCACCTCGCCGAGCCCGAGGTAGCCGTAGGGCTTCGAGCCGCCGGTGTAGAACCAGGCGGCGAGCACGCAGAGCAGCCCGACCCCCACCAGCCACCACGCGGTGGTCGCGGCCAGCACCAGCCCCGCCGCCGCGGCGACCCCGAAGGAGAGGAACGCGGCGGCCTTGACAGCGGCCGGGGTCGCAGCCCCCGAGCCGACCAGGCGCATCGGCCCGACGCGGTCGGCGTCGGTGCCGCGGACCCCGTCGGAGTAGTCGTTGGCGTAGTTGACCCCGACCTGGAGCGCGAGGGCGACCACCAGCGCGAGGAACGCCTTCCACCACACCGCGGCGTCGTCGTACAGCGCGACACCGGTGCCGGCGAGGACCGGCGAGACGGCGGCGGGCAGGGTGCGCGGGCGGGCGCCGTGGAGCCATTCGGAGGCGGAGGCCATGGCCGGATTCAAGCAGTCGCGACGCTCGGGTCGAGCGCGCGGGCCGCCAAGAAGCGTTCGGCGGCGCGTGCCGAGGGGTGCAGCAGCGCGCTGGCGACGAGGATCGTGGCGGCGATGACGGCCCAGCCGACGGTGCCGTGATCGAGCGCCAGCCAGGTGTACGTCGCGGGGCCGAGGATGTTGGTGATCCGCGCGCCCATGCCCCAGACGCCTTGGTACTCCCCGCGCCGGGTCGGGTCGGACAGCTCGCTGAGGAAGCCCCAGCTGGCAGCGGAGTCGAACAGCTCGGCGCCGGTCACCGTCATGTGGCCGACGAGCAGCAGCACGATCGAGACCCAGCCGATCGTGTCGCCGGTGCTTGCCACGATCGCGCACGAGCAGACCATGAACGCCGCGGCGAGCCGGACACCTCGCAGGGCGCCCGGCACGGTGTTCATGCCGCGGGCGGCCGGAACCTGGAACAGCACGCAGAGCACCGTGTTGGTGGCGAACAGCCAGGCCAGGGTCCAGTGAGGAGCGTCGGTGCGCTCGACCAGCCAGAGTGGGATCACGACCGTCAGCAGGATCCAGTGGGTGCCGGCGACCCCGCTGAAGAACGAGGAGAGCACGAAGGCGCGGTTGCGCAGCGCCTTCGGCGACGTGGCGGCCGGCTGCTCGACGACCACCGCGGCCGGCCGGTCGGGATGGTGCCCCGGCTCGGGGAGCCGGGCGATCAGCAGGGCGTTCAGCCCGAGCACCAGCGCAGTGATGACGGGCAGCATCCGGATCACGGCGTGGTTGTCGCTGGCCAGGGCGAGACCGCTGGCCAGCGCGCCGAGGGTGAAGCCGATGTTGAGGGTCGCTCGCAGGTAGGCCTGGTAGCGCACGCGCTGCTCGGGCGGGAAGATCGCGATCATGTAGGCGCCCCGTCCTGCGCTGCTGAACGTGTTGACGAGCGTGAAGGCGGTCAGCAGCGCGACGAACTCCGGGAAGCCGCGGACCACCGGGTAGCTGAGGTAGAGCACCGCCTCCAACCCCGCCCCGACCGCCCACATCCGCCGCGCGCCGTACCGGTCGGACAGCCGGCCCATCGGCACCGACAGCGCGAGTGCCACGACGCCGGTCACCGACAGCCCGAGGCCGACCTGGGCGGCGCTGAGGCCGACGATCTGGGTGAAGTAGACGGCGTTGCCGGTGGTGAAGACGCCGTCGCCGAGCGCGTAGAGGATCGACTGCACCGAGAGCCGCCGCGCGATCGGGTCGTCGGGAAGGAGCCGCTGCATCCGAGAGGGCATGCGGGCGATTGAACCAGCACCACTAGCGTTCGTCGCATGGGTTTGCTGCGACTCACCGGCGACGTCCTCCGCGACGTCGAGGCCGTCGAGGCGTGGCTCGCCGCCGACGCGCCCGGTCCGGTCGCCGTCGCGACCTCGGGCTCCTCGGGGAACCCCAAGCTGGTCGCCCTGTCACGGGATGCCGTGCTCGCGTCCGCCGCCGCCTCGGCCGCCCGCGTCGGAGGGTCGGGCCCGTGGCTGCTCACGCTCCCGTCGTCGTACGTCGCCGGGCTCAACGTCGTGGTCCGGTCGCTCATGGCCGGGCACCTGCCGGTCGTGCTCGGTGACCGTGCTCCGTCGGCGGCGGCGGTCGAGGGCGGCTTCGTGTCCGTCGTCCCGACCCAGCTGCACCGCTGGCTGGCCTCGCCCGCGGACGCCGCCGCGCTCGCGTCGTTCGACACGGTGCTGGTCGGGGGCGGGCCGGTCGACCCTTTGCTCCGCGCGCGGGCCGCCGAGGCAGGAGTACGCCTGGTCGCGACGTACGGCATGGCGGAGACCTGCGGCGGCTGCGTCTACGACGGTCTGCCGCTGGACGGCGTCGGTCTCGCCCTGGCCGCGGACGGACGGATCCGGCTCAGTGGGCCGGTGCTGTTCGACGGCTACGTCGACGACCCGGCGGCGACCGACGCGGTGCTGGTGGACGGGTGGTTCGTGACCTCGGACGCCGGGCGGCTCGACGAGGACGGTCGGCTCCGGGTGCTGGGCCGCGTCGACGACATGGTGGTCAGCGGCGGCGTCAACGTGCCGGCCGCGGCGGTCGCCGCGCGGCTGCGCGAGCACCCGACGGTCGCCGGGGCCGAGGTGGTCGGGCTGCCCGACGCCGAGTGGGGCAACCGGGTGGTGGCGGTCGTGGAGGGCGCGCTCTCGCTGGACGCCGCCCGCGACTGGGTGGGCGAGGTGCACCCGCGGGCCTGGGCGCCACGCGAGGTCGTCGTCGTCGACCGGCTGCCGATGCTCGACAACGGCAAGGTCGACCGGCTCGCGGTGCGCTCGCTCGCGGAGGCGGCGTCGTGAGGGTGTTCTCGATCCCGATGACCACGCGCTTCCGCGGGATCACCGTGCGCGAGGGCGCGCTGCTCGAGGGGGAGGCGGGGTGGGGCGAGTGGAGCCCGTTCCTCGACTACTCCCCGGCCGAGTCCGAGCCGTGGCTGCGGTGCGCGGAGGAGGCGGCCGTGGGGGACTGGCCCGCTGCTCTGCGCTCGTCGATCCCGGTCAACGCCACGGTGCCCGTCGTACCGCCCGAGAAGGCCCATGCGATCGTCGCCGGCATCCGGGTGCGCGACGGCGAAGGTCAAGGTCGCCGACCCCGGTACGCCGCTCGACCGCCGATTTCGATCGCGTCGCGGCCGTGCGCGACGCCCTCGGCCCCGATGGGCGGATCCGGGTCGACGCGAACGGTGCCTGGTCGGTCGACGAGGCGGTGGCCGCGCTGCGCGAGCTGGACCGGGCGGCGGGCGGGCTGGAGTACGCCGAGCAGCCGTGCGCCGCGGTCGAGGACCTCGCCCTCGCTGAGGCGCCGGGTCGACGTCCCGATCGCGGCCGACGAGTCGATCCGCCGGGCCGAGGACCCCTACCGCGTGCGTGACCTCGAGGCCGCCGACATCGCCGTGCTCAAGGTGCAGCCGCTCGGCGGCGTCCGGGCCTGTCTGCGGATCGCCGAGGACATCGGGCTGCCGGTCGTCGTCTCCTCGGCGCTCGAGACGTCGGTCGGGCTGGCGGCGGGTCTGGCGCTCGCGGCCGCCCTGCCCTCGCTGGACCACGCGTGTGGCCTGGCGACCGCGCGCCCTGCTCACCGGCGACGTGACCCGCGGCTCGCTGGTCCCGGTCGACGGGATGCTGCCGGTGATGGCCCCCGCGGTCGACCTGTCGATGCTCGACGCGGTCGCCGCGGACCCGACCGGGTCGCTTGGTGGAGCGGAGCGGATGGCCGCGGTGCGCGCCGTACGGAAGGATCGGCGGCCGTGACCTCCTCGACCGACCTCGCTCGCGCCGCGGTCGCCGGCCTCGTCGAGATCGGCGTTCGGGAGATCGTGCTGGCACCCGGCTCGCGCAACGCGCCGCTCGCCTTCGCGGCGTACGACGCGGCCGAGGCCGGCGCGGTCCGGCTCCACACCCGCATCGACGAGCGGTCGGCCGGCTTCCTCGCCCTCGGGCTGACCAAGAGCGGGTCGCGGGCGGCGGTGATGTGTACGTCGGGCACGGCCGTGGCCAACCTCCACCCGGCGGTCCTCGAGGCCGCCCATGCCGGCGTACCCCTCGCCGCGGTCACCGCCGACCGACCCGCCCGCCTCCGCGGCACCGGCGCCAACCAGACCACCGACCAGGTCGGCCTCTTCGGCCCCCTCGTCCCCACCCACGACCTCGCGGTAGTCCGTGACGTAAATGCAGGTCGCCGCCGGGCTCGGGCCGGGCTGACGTACGTCACGGACTACCGCTCCATCTCAACCTCCAGCTGGACGAGCCGCTGGTGCCGGACGACCGGTGGGCGGACGCGCCGACTCGCGGGGTGGAGCGGCGGCGAGGGCCGTTCCTGGGCGGTGACGTGGAGCGGACGCCGATCCCGCGGGGGCCCCGGACGGTCGTCGTGGCCGGCGACGACGCCGGGCCGCCGGCGCGGATGCTCGCCGAGCGGGCCCAGTGGCCGCTGCTGGCCGAGCCGTCCAGTGGCTCGCGCACCGGCACGCACGCGATCCGTACCTACCGGCTCCTGCTCGGCTCCTCGCTGGCCGAGGAGGTCGAGCGGGTGGTGGTCCTCGGCCACGCCACGCTCTCCCGCCCGGTCTCGCGGCTGCTGGCCCGCGACGACGTCGAGGTGTGGGCCACGCCCGCCGCCGGGGTGTGGCCGGGCCGTCCTTTCCCGGTCGACCACGAGGTCGCCGCGCTCGACGTCGAGCCGAGCGACGACACCAGGTGGCTCGACCGCTGGCGCGAGGCCGACGCCCGGGTGAGCCGCGACCTCGACGCCCTGCTCGCCGGCGAGCCCGGCCTCACGCCGTACGGCGTCGCCGGCGCGGTGGCGCAGGCTCTCCCCGAGGGCGGGCTGCTCGTGGTCGGTGCCTCCAACCCGATCCGCGACCTCGACCTGATGGTGCCGCGCTACCGCGTCGGCGCCCGCCGCAAGGTCGTCGCCAACCGCGGGCTTTCCGGCATCGACGGCGTCGTCTCCACCGCGATCGGCGCCGCCCTGGGCCGGCCCGACTCGACCCGTGCTCTGGCCCTGGTCGGCGACGTCACCTTCCTCCACGACAGCAACGGGCTCGTGCTCGGCCCCGACGAGCCGCGCCCCGACCTGACGATCGTGGTCGCCAACGACGACGGCGGCTCGATCTTCGCGACCCTCGAGCAGGGGGCGCCGGAGTACGCCGACCGGTACGACCGGCTGTTCGGCACCCCGCACGGCGTCGACCTCGCCGCCCTCTGTGCCGCCACCCGCACGCCGTACCTGAAGGTCATCGAGTGCCGGCGAGCTCGACCAGGCGCTCGCCTCACCCAACGGCGGCATCGAGGTCGTCGAGGCCGTCGTACGACGCGACGACCGGCGCGCACTCGACGCCCGGATCCGCGCTCTCGGCGCCGACGCCTGACCGTCCCCGACCCCCCGCCCAGCCGCCCCCAGCCACCGCCGAGGGCCCGCAAGCCGGATCAAGACCCCCCGCCCGCCGCGGGTGCACGATGGCCTGCATGAGCGTGGCCGCGGACACCTTCGCCGAGTTCGTCGACGGGCTCGCCGGCGCCCTCGACGACCACGACGTGACCGGCGAGGAGTGGGCGGCCCGCCACCACTTCTCCCGCTTCCACTTCGACCGGCTGATCAAGTCCGTCGGCGGCGAGCCGCCGCAGGCGCTACGGCGGCGCATCCTGCTCGAGCGCGCGGCGTACCGGATGATCACGACGAAGGCGCCGCTGCTCGACATCGCGGTGGAGGCGGGCTACTCCTCGCACGAGGCGTTCACCCGCGCCTTCTCCCGGGCCTACGACGCGACCCCGCGCGAGTGGCGCGCCAGGCCCGGCCACATCCAGATCGGCGACGCCGACGCGGTGCACTTCGTGCCGCCCGGGTCGATCCGGCTGCCGTCGCGCGACCAGGTCCGCGGGCCCGACCTGCTGGAGAAGATGGTCGAGCACCACATTTGGCTGACCGGCGAGCTGGTCCGCGTCGCCGCCAACCTCACCGACGCCGACCTCGACGCACCCGTCATCGTCGAGGACGAGCCGGAGGAGTCACAGAGCATCCGCTCGATCCTGAGCCGCCTGGTCGGCCAGATGGGCATGTGGAACGCCGCCATGGCCACGCGCGACTACGACTGGAGCGTCGAGGACCACGAGTCGCTGACCTCGATGCGTCGCCGCCTCGGCATCGAAGGCCCGCGCTACCTCGCCCACGTGCGTGAGGTCTGCGACCAGGGGCGGCTCGACGACACGTTCGTCGACGCCCTGTGCGAGCAGGCGTCGGTGTTCACCTACGGCGGGATGGTCGCCCATGTCGTGACCTTCGCGGCGTACCGCCGGACGGTCGTGGTGCTCGCCCTGGCCCGGCACGGCCACGACGAGCTCGGCTGGGGCGACCCGATGAGGTGGGTCGCCGAGCGAACCTGATCCCGCTTCCCGGGCCACCGTGAGCAGAGGCCATGGTGAGATGGCCGCGTGGAGATCGCGTTCCTGCTGGTCGCGTTGGCGGTCACGGTGCTCGCGGGGACGACGATCGCGGAGCGGTTGGGGTTTCCGCCGCCCCTGATGCTCATCGTCGTCGGCGTCGCGGCGTCGTACCTCCCCGGAGTGCCGACCGTCCACCTGGGTGCGGACGTCGTGCTGCTCGGGTTGCTGCCGCCGCTGCTCTACGCCGCCGCCATCCAGACCTCGCTGGTCGACTTCAACGCCAACAGAAGGCCGATCCTCCTGCTCAGCGTCGGGCTGGTCGTGTTCACGACCCTCGGCGTCGGCCTGCTCGTCCACGTCATGCTGCCCGAGCTCGACTGGTGGGCCGCCCTCGCCATCGGCGCCGTCGTGGCGCCGCCGGACGCCGTCGCGGCGACGTCGATCGCCCGCCGGATCGGGCTGCCCCGCCGGATCGTGACCATCCTCGAGGGCGAGTCGCTGTTCAACGACGCGACCGCGCTGGTCGCCCTGCGTACGGCGATCGCCGCCGGCGTCGGCGGCGTCACGATGTGGCGGGTCGGCGTCGACTTCCTGGTCGCGTCCATCGGCGGCGCGGCCATCGGCTTCGCCGTCTTCTACGTCGTGGCTCGGCTACGTCGCCGGGTCACCGACCCGGCCCTCGACGTCGCGATCTCGTTCGTCGTGCCCTTCGCGACCTACATCCTCTCCGAGGAGCTGCACTCCTCCGGCGTCGTCAGCGTCGTGGTCGCCGGCCTGCTGCTCGGGCACAAGGCGCCGATCATCCAGACCGCGCAGTCGCGGGTCGCCGAGCGGATGAACTGGCGGACGATCGCCTACGTCCTGGAGAACACCGTCTTCATGCTGATCGGCCTCCAGGCGAGGTGGATCATCGCCGACGTCCGCGACAGCGGTCTGTCAGCCGGTCGGGTGCTCGACGATCTGCGCCGCGACCCTGGTCGCGGTGATCGTGCTCCGGCTGGTGTGGGTGTTCCTCGCCCGCTACCTGCTGGTCCGGCCGGGGCCCGACCCCGACAGCGGGCGCCGGCCCCCGGCGACGTACACGTTGCTCCTCGGCTGGGCCGGGATGCGCGGGGTGGTGACGCTGGCCGCGGCGTTCGTGATCCCGCCGGACACGCCGTACCGCGAGGTGCTGCTGCTGATCGCGTTCACCGTCGTGGCCGGCACCCTGTTCCTCCAGGGGCTGACGCTGCCCTGGCTCGCCCGGCGGCTGCAGGTGCCCGGACCCGACCCGCTCGAGGACGCGCTGGCCCGCGCGACCGTGCTGCAGCAGGCGTCCAAGGCCGGGTTCAAGCGGCTCAGAGCAGCTCGAGGTCGACGACCCCCACGACGTCTTCGTGGTCATCAAGCAGCGGATCGAGGCGCGCAACTTCGCTGCCTGGGAGCAGCTCGGCACCGTCGCCGACCAGGAGACGCCGAGCGAGCTCTACTCGCGGGTCCGGCTGGAGATGATCAACGCCGAGCGCGAGCGCGTGCTGGAGATCCGCAGCTCCGGCCAGGTCGCGAGCGAGGTCGTCGCCCAGGTGCTGTCGATGCTCGACATCGAGGAGTCGATGCTCGACCTCAGCCGCGAGGACCGCGACGAGGTGCGCACCGCGGCCGCGCGGCGTCGTACCGGAGCGACCTGCGAGCACCTCGAGTCGATGCCCGCCGTCGAGACGGTCGCGGACCCGGAGTGCGGCGACTGCCTGCGACGAGGGTACGGCGTGGGTCGCCCTCCGCGCAGTGCCTCGTGTGCGGCAATGTCGGCTGCTGCGACTCCTCCCCGCGCCGCCACTCGACCCGGCACTTCCACGAGACCCAGCACCCGGTGATCGAGTCGGCCGAGCCCGGGGAGGACTGGCGCTGGTGCTTCGTCCACCACACGCACCGCCTGACCGCCGCGTGGCTAGGGTGAGGGACATGCGGATCACCAAGCTCGGGCACTCCTGCGTCCGGTTGGAGCACGACGGCAAGGTCGTGGTGGTCGACCCGGGCATGTTCACCGAGGCCGGCGGCCACCGACGGCGCCGACGCGGTCGTGATCACCCACGAGCATCCCGACCACTACCTGCCCGACCACCTGCGGGCGACATCTGCGCCGGTGTTCACCATCGACGCGGTCGCGGCGAAGATCCGCGACGAGGCTCCCGACGTCGCCGAGCGGGTCACCGTCGTCGCGCCCGGCGAGACCTTCGACCCCGGCATCCCCGCGGTCGCCGTCGGCGAGCTGCACGCTGTGATCCACCCCGAGCTGCCGCGCTTCTACAACTCCGGCTACGTCTTCACCCTCGGCGACGTCACCGTCTACCACCCGGGCGACGCGCTGACCCTGCCCGGGCAACCCGTCGACGTACTGCTCGTGCCGGTCTGCGCGCCCTGGATGCGTGCTGCCGAGGGCATCGACTTCGCCCGAGCCGTCGGCGCACCGCGCAACGTGGCGATCCACGACCGGGTCTACTCCGAGGCCGGCCTGCGCATCGTCGACGGCCAGTACGGGCTGCTCCTGCCTGAGACGCAGAGCTACACCCGCCTCGGCGACGGCGCAGACCTCGACTGACCTCGTCAGCCCCGTCTGCCACATCTGCGCGGCAGTCCACGTCACTTGTCGGCCCTTGCAACGCCCGGGAAGTGACCACGCGTCTGCATACCCTGGTGTTCTGCCAGCGCCACGCGGGACCGACGACGCACCTCACCGCCGGTAGTAGGCCGCGAACGTCTCCCGGATCGTCGGTACGCCGGGTGGTCCCGGTGACACCTCGACCTCGTCGCCGGCGCGGAGCTCGCCAGGGGTCACGACCCGCAGGTAGGCGCCCGGCCGCTCGGCCTGGGCGAAGCGCTTCACCCAGCGGGGCAGGCCCATGAAGCCGGCGAAGGTCGAGCAGGGAGTGCGTGGGTAGACCACCTCGAGCACGACCGACCCGATCGCCCAGCGCTCACCGGGCCGCGCCTCGTTCACCGCGATCCCTGAGACGGTGAGGTTCTCCCCGAACGAGCCGGGGGTGATCGGCCGGGTCAGCTCGTCGCCGAGCTCCGTCGGTCCACCACTGCTGGTCCTCGAGGGCGTAGGCGTAGACGGCCTGGTCGAGCCCGCCGTGGTGGGCCGTGTCGAGGATCGAGTCGCCGACGACCCCGAGGGGCTCGACCCGCACCGGCCCCTCGACCGGCCGCTTGTCGATGCCGGTCCGCGTCGGCTTGGTGTCGCGGTGCTCGCCACGGCCCGGGACCGGGGTGTCGATCACGTGGGCCAGGTTGACCGCCACGACCCGACCGGGCACGGTCAGCCGGCTGCCAGCGAGTCGCGCACCGGGACGAGCTTGGCCTGCGACTCGGCGAGCTCGGCCTCGGGGTCGGAGTCCGCCACGATGCCGCAGCCGGCGAAGAGGCGCACGGTGTTGCCGGACACCTCGGCCGAGCGCAGGGCGATGCCCCACTCGCCGTCACCGGTGGTGTCCATCCAGCCGACCGGGCCGGCGTAGCGGCCGCGGTCCATGCCCTCGATCTCGCCGATCAGCCGGACTGCGTCCGGCGTCGGCGTGCCCCCCACCGCGGCCGAGGGGTGCAGCGACGCGGCGAGCTGCAGCGAGGAGACGGTGCCGGCGTCGTGGATCACGCCGGCGACGTCGGAGGCGAGGTGCATGACGTTGGGCAGGTGCAGCACGAACGGCGTCTCCGGCACGTTCATCGACGAGCAGTGCGGCTCCAGCGCGTCGGCGACCGACCGCACGGCGTACTCGTGCTCCTCGTGGTCCTTGCTCGACCGCGCCAGCGCCGCGGCGAGGGCGAGGTCGCGCTCGTCGTCGCCGGTGCGCCGGATCGTGCCGGCGAGCACCCGCGAGGTCACCAGGCCGCGCTCGCGCCGGACCAGCATCTCCGGGGTCGCGCCGAACAGCCCGTCGACGTGGAAGGTCCAGCACATGGGGTAGGTCCGCGCGAGCCGCGTCAGCGGCCAGCGGACGTCGATGTCCGCGGCGGCGGTGGCGATCAGGTCGCGGGCCAGCACGACCTTCTCCAGCGCGCCGGCGGAGATCCGGCGTACGGCGTCGGCGACGACCAGCATCCAGCGCTCGCCGTCCATGGCGCCGTCGGCGAAGACGACGTCCTCCGGGGCCGGCGGCGCGTCCGTCGGGCCGTCGTACGACGCGTCGTCGACGAGGGTGAGCCAGGTGCGGCCGGCGCGGCGGCCGACGACGACCTGCGGCACGGTCAGCACCGAGTCGCCGGGCTCGTCGGCGAACGCGAAGGAGCCGAAGCAGACCAGTCCGGACCCCGGCTCGTTGACGTCGTCGCGGATGTCGGCCCGGGTGAGGGTCTCGGCCCACCACTTGTCGGCGTCGGAGAACCGGGTGGTCCCCTTCGTGCGGATCTCGGCGGCCACACCCCAGCCGACCAGGCCCTCGTCGCGGCGCATCCAGGTCACCGCCTGCTCCGGCGGGAGCAGCGACAGGAGGGAGTCAGCGGACTCGATCTCGGTGGTGCGCACCGTCAGCCCGGCAGACGCGGCACCGGCCGCGGTGGTCGTCACAGTCGGGAAGCGTACCGGGCGATCCTGTCGCTCCCTGATTCCGCGGCGCAGGCTTTTGGGCGGGTCACGGTCGCAGCGCGGCGGGAGTCAGGACCAGTAGACGACGACCTTGTCGCCCACGCGTACCTGCGAGAACAGCCACTTGATGCCGTCGTAGTCGCGGATGTTCACGCACCCGTGTGAGGCGCCGTAGTAGCCGACCGCCGCGAAGTCGGAGGAGTAGTGCACCGCCTGGCCGCCGGAGAAGAACATCGCGTAGGGCATCGACGAGCCGTAGAGGTTCGACACGTGGTCGGCGTCCATCAGGTAGACGTGGAAGAGGCCCTCGCGCGTCGGGGTGTCGTTCAACGTCGAGCCGAACCGCGCGTCGAGCGTCTGCCGGACCTGACCGTCGACCACCCAGCGCAGCGTGCGGCTGGTCTTGTCGATGCACAGCACGCGACCGGTGGTGCAGCGCGGGTCGAGCTTGCCCGGCGACGGGAGGATGTTGTGCATCTCGTCGGAGGTCGGCGTGGTCGTCATCGCCACCAGCCGGTCGAGGGTGCGCTGGTCGACCTCACCGGTGACCGGGATGGCGCGCTTGGCCTGGAAGCCCTTGACCGCGGTCACCGTCTGGGAGTCGTAGCTGCCGGTCACGTCGCCGAAGTACCACGCGATCTGCCGCAGCCGCGCCTGCAGGGCGCGGACGTCGTCGCCCTGGTCGCCCTGCTTCGGCCAGCGCCGGTCCGGGGTGGAGCACGTTGAACAGCTGGTCGTGGGTCGGCGTGGTCGTCGTCGCGACGATCTGGTCCCAGGTACGACGGTCGAGCCGGCCGGTGCGGGACAGGCCGCGGTCGCCCTGGAAGCCCTTGACCGCGGCCACCGTCGCCGCGTCGTACACCCCGTCGTGGTCTCCGGCAGCCGAGCCAGCTGGTGGAGGCGCTGCTGGAGGTCGCGGACCTTCGTGCCCCGTGCGCCCGGAGCCAGCACGACGGCCACGGGCTTCGGCGGCGGCCGGTCGGTCTCGCGCGCCGGCGGGGCGGGGTGAGGGCGCCGAGGGGGCCGTGGAGGGCGTGGGCGAGCTGGGCGAGCTGGGCGAGGGGGTCGGGGTCGCCGGGATGCCGTGGTCGGTGCGATGCAGCGCGACCGCCCGCGAGTCGAGGGGGTGCGCGCTGCGGCCGGCGGCGTAGGCCACGCCGCCCACGAGGCCGATGACCACCACCAGGGTCAGCAGCACCTTGAGGACCTTCATCTGTCTCCTCCGGGGAAGTCCGCGCCCGCATCGGTGACGCGGGTCCTGTGGGCGCGGTGAGGACGCCCCAGTCTCGAACCTCAGGACGCAGAAACGTGGGATTTGGTTGCCGTGCCGCGCCGCAGGAGTCGATGGTTCCGTCGGCATCCGCTGGTCGAGGAGGCGCGGCCAGCGCCGTCTCGAGACCGAGGAACAGGACGCGGTCGCCGACCCGGTACGGGGCTGGTGCCAGCACCCGCACAGCCGCCGCACAGTCGCTGCGTCCTACCCTCTCGGTGTGGCCCGCGCCGATCTCGACAAGCAGCCGACCGACGTCCGCACGATGTTCGACGCGGTCGCGAAGCGCTACGACGTCACCAACGACGTCCTCTCCCTCGGGCAGGACCGCCGCTGGCGCGCGCAGGTCATCGACGCCGTCGCGCCCGCGCCGGGCGAGCTGGTGCTCGACCTCGCGGCCGGCACCGGCACCTCGAGCCAGCCCTTCGCCGACGCCGGCGCCGACCGTCGTCCCGTGCGACTTCTCGCTCGGCATGCTCCGGGTCGGCAAGGAGCACCGGCCCCATCTGCCGTTCACCGCCGGCGACGGCACCCGGCTGCCCGTTCGCCGACGACACCTTCGACGCCGTCACCATCTCCTTCGGGCTGCGCAACATCGTCGACCCCGAGGCCGGCCTGCGCGAGATGCTGCGAGTGACCCGACCCGGCGGCCGACTCGTGGTCTGCGAGTTCAGCCATCCGACGTGGGCGCCGTTCCGCACCGTGTACGTCGAGTACCTGATGCGCGCACTCCCGCCCATCGCCCGCGCGGTCTCGAGCAGCCCCGACGCCTACGTCTACCTCGCCGAGTCGATCCGGGCCTGGCCCGACCAGCCGGCGCTCGCCGAGCTGATCGCAGCCGCCGGCTGGCAACGCCCTGCCTGGCGCAACCTCAGCGGCGGCATCGTCGCCCTCCACCGCGCCACCGCCTGATCGTGGGTCACCTCGGGAGCGGTCTGCCGGGGGCCGGACCCGGAGATGCACGACCCCCGGCTGAGTCTTAGACTGACCGGCGGCCGGTTCGTGAAGGCGTTCACAAAGTCACAATCTCGTGACGCAGATCACGCCGAGCCAGCAGCGCGAAGGGAAGGGACAAGCTGCATGCAGCTCTACACGCCGGTGCTCGTGCTGGCGGCCATCGCCGCCGCGTTCGCGATCTTCTCGGTGATCATGTCGGCGATCGTGGGCCCGCGGCGCTACAACCGAGCCAAGCTCGACTCCTACGAGTGCGGCATCGAGCCGACCCCGCAGCCCGTGGGCGGTGGCCGGTTCCCGGTGAAGTACTTCATCACCGCGATGCTGTTCATCGTGTTCGACATCGAGATCGTGTTCCTCTACCCCTGGGCCGTCCACTTCGACGCCCTCAAGGGGTTCGGGCTGATCGAGATGGTCCTCTTCATCGCCACCGTGTTCGTCGCCTACGCCTATGTCTGGCGTCGCGGCGGACTTGAATGGGACTGACTTCATCCATGGGACTCGAAGAGAAGCTTCCGAGCGGCGTCCTGCTCACCACCGTCGAGGGCGTCGCCGGCTACATGCGCAAGGCCAGCTTCTGGCCCGCCACGTTCGGACTGGCCTGCTGCGCCATCGAGATGATGACGACCGGCGGCCCGAAGTACGACCTCGCCCGCTTCGGCATGGAGGTCTTCCGGGCCAGCCCGCGTCAGGCCGACCTGATGATCGTGGCCGGCCGCGTCAGCCAGAAGATGGCGCCCGTCCTCCGCCAGATCTACGACCAGATGCCCGAGCCCAAGTGGGTGCTGGCCATGGGCGTGTGCGCAAGCAGCGGCGGCATGTTCAACAACTACGCGATCGTGCAGGGCGTCGACCACGTCGTACCCGTCGACATGTACCTGCCCGGCTGCCCGCCGCGGCCCGAGATGCTCATCGACGCGATCCTCAAGCTCCACGACCAGGTGCAGAACAAGCCGCTCGGCTCCAACGCCCGCAAGGCCGTCGAGCAGCACGAGACCGCTGCCCTCGCCGCCGCCCCCACCTCGCAGATGAAGGGCCTCATGCGATGACGGAGGAGCAGAGCAACGTTCCGGCGTCTCCCGAGCAGGTCGAGACCGGCCAGGTCGAGACCATGGGTGTCCGGCACGGCATGTTCGGCGTCTCGGGCAGCGGCGACACCAGCGGGTACGGCGGGCTGACCAAGCCCACGATCTTCCCCGGCGCGAGCCAGCGCCCCTACGGCGGTTGGTACGACGAGGTGGCCGACGCCCTCGAGGCGCGCCTGGGCCAGACCGACCTGCTCGGTGCGATCGAGAAGGTCGTCGTCGACCGCGGCGAGATCACCTTCCACGTGCGGGCCCGCGACCTGCCGTTCGTCGCCCAGATGCTGCGCGACGACGAGGTGCTGCGCTTCGAGCACTGCTCCGGCGTCAGCGGCGTCCACTACCCCGAGGACACCGACCGCGAGCTCCACGCCGTCTACCACCTGCTGTCGATGACCCACAACCGTCGGATCCGGGTCGAGGTGAGCGTCCCCGACGCCGACCCCCACGTCCCCAGCATCGTGTCGATCTACCCCACCAACGACTGGCACGAGCGCGAGACCTACGACATGTTCGGGATCGTCTTCGACGGCCACCCGGCCCTGACCCGGATCCTCATGCCCGACGACTGGCCCGGCCACCCGCAGCGCAAGGACTACCCGCTGGGCGGCATCCCGGTCGAGTACAAGGGCGGCACGATCCCACCGCCCGACCAGAGGAGGTCGTACAGCTGATGGGCTCGACAAGCTCGACCGACGAGCGCGACATCTACGCCGGCAGCAACGAGACCGCCGAGGGCCGGGTCTTCACCGTCACCGGTCAGGACTGGGACGACATCACCGCCGGCCAGGACGACGTCGCGGAGCGCGTCGTGGTCAACATGGGCCCGCAGCACCCGTCGACCCACGGCGTGCTCCGGCTGATCCTCGAGCTCGAGGGCGAGACGGTGACCGAGGCCCGCTGCGGCATCGGCTACCTGCACACCGGCATCGAGAAGAACATGGAGTACCGCTCCTGGACTCAAGGGCGTCACGTTCTGCACCCGCATGGACTACCTCTCGCCGTTCTTCAACGAGACGACCTACGTGCCTCGGCGTCGAGAAGCTGCTCGGCATCGAGGACGACGTCCCGGAGAAGGCCGAGGTGATGCGGGTCCTGCTCATGGAGCTCAACCGCATCTCCTCCCACCTGGTCTGCATCGCCACCGGCGGCATGGAGATCGGCGCCCTGACCGTGATGACGATCGGGTTCCGCGAGCGCGAGCTGGTGCTCGACCTCTTCGAGCTGATCACCGGCCTGCGCATGAACCACGCGTTCATCCGTCCCGGCGGCGTCGCGCAGGACCTTCCCCCGGGCGCCCTCGACGAGATCCGCGGCTTCATCGCCCTGATGAAGAAGCGGCTTCCCGAGTACGCCGACCTCTGCAACGCCGAACCCGATCTTCAAGGGCCGCCTGGAGGACGTCGGTCACCTCGACCTGGCGGGCTGCCTGGCCCTGGGCCTGACCGGACCCGTGCTCCGCTCGACCGGCTACCCCTGGGACCTGCGCAGGACCCAGCCCTACTGCGGCTACGAGACCTACGACTTCGACGTCCAGACCTGGGACACCTGCGACTCCTACGGCCGGTTCCGCGTGCGCCTGGCCGAGATGTGGGAGTCCCTCCGGATCGTCGAGCAGGCGGCCGACCGGCTGGCCAAGCTCGAGGGCGCACCGGTGATGGTCGCCGACAAGAAGGTCGCCTGGCCCAGCCAGCTCGCCATCGGCAGCGACGGCATGGGCAACAGCCTCGACCACATCCGCCACATCATGGGCGAGTCGATGGAGGCCCTGATCCACCACTTCAAGCTGGTGACCGAGGGCTTCCGGGTGCCTCCCGGCCAGGTCTACGTGCCGATCGAGTCGCCGCGCGGCGAGCTCGGCGCCCACGTCGTCTCCGACGGCGGCACGCGTCCGTTCCGCGCGCACTTCCGTGACCCGTCGTTCACCAACCTGCAGGCGACGAGCGTGATGTCCGAGGGCGGCATGGTCGCCGACGTGATCGTCGCGATCGCCAGCATCGACCCCGTGATGGGAGGCGTCGACCGATGATGTGGTTGAGGTCCGCTGTGGTCACCCTCGATGGTTGCGGAAGGGCTGTGGTCTAGGTGCCCGTCGACGAGAAGACCCGTAGCGAGCTGAACGAGATCGCGGCTCGCTACCCGCAAGCACGTTCGGGCCTGCTCCCGATGCTCCACCTCGTGCAGTCGGCCGAGGGCCGGATCACGCCCGAGGGCATCGAGGCCTGCGCCGACATCCTCGGCATCACCGCGGCCGAGGTCAGCGGCGTCGCGACGTTCTACACGATGTACAAGCGGCGCCCGGTCGGCGACTACCACGTCGGCGTCTGCACCAACACGCTGTGCGCGGTGATGGGCGGCGACGTGATCTTCGAGCGGCTCAAGGAGCATCTCGACGTCGGCAACGACGAGACCACCGCCGACGGCACGATCACCCTCGAGCACGTCGAGTGCAACGCCGCGTGCGACTACGCGCCGGTGATGATGGTCAACTGGGAGTTCATGGACAACATGACCCCGCAGTCGGCCACCGAGCTCGTCGACGACCTGCGTGAGGGCAAGGAGGTCCGCTCGACCCGCGGGCCGCGCGTGGTGAAGTGGCGCGACGCCGAGCGAGTGCTCGCCGGCTTCCCCGACGACCTCGCCGACGAGGGTCCGTCCGCGGGAGCGGCCTCGCTGGTCGGCCTCGCCCTCGCCCGCGAGAACGACTGGACCGCCCCGGCCACCGACACCGCCGGCCGGCCGGGCAGCACCGCCCACACCGCGACCGAGGCCGCGGAGCAGGCCGACACCAGCCGCGCGGAGTCCGAGACCAAGCAGCAGGAGGACGGGAAGTGACCGGCGAGATGGGCACCCTCACCCCGGTCCTCACCGACAACTGGGACCAGGAGCGCTCCTGGACCCTGGCGTCCTACGAGGACCGCGGCGGCTACTCCGCACTGAAGAAGGCGCTGTCGATGGCGCCAGACGACGTGATCACCGCCGTCAAGGACTCCGGGCTCCGCGGCCGCGGGGGAGCGGGCTTCCCCACCGGCATGAAGTGGAGCTTCATCCCGCAGGACAACCCCAACCCGAAGTACCTCGTCGTCAACGCCGACGAGTCGGAGCCGGGCACCTGCAAGGACATCCCGCTGATGATGGCCAGCCCCCACACCCTGATCGAGGGCGTGATCATCAGCAGCTACGCGATCCGCGCCCACCACGCCTTCATCTACGTCCGCGGCGAGGTCCTCCACGTCGTACGACGTCTCCAGCGCGCCGTGCAGGAGGCCTACCGCGCCGGTCACCTCGGCAAGGACATCCACGGCTACGGCTACGACCTCGACCTGGTCGTCCACGCCGGCGCCGGCGCCTACATCTGTGGCGAGGAGACGGCGCTCCTCGACTCGCTCGAGGGCCTGCCGCGGCCAGCCGCGCCTGCGCCCGCCGTTCCCCGCCGTGGCCGGCCTCTACGCGAGCCCGACGGTGATCAACAACGTCGAGTCGATCGCCTCCGTGCCGAGCATCGTCGGCAACGGCGCCGAGTGGTTCTCCTCGATGGGCACCGAGAAGTCCAAGGGCTTCGGCATCTTCAGCCTCTCCGGTCACGTCGCCAACCCCGGCCAGTACGAAGCGCCGCTCGGCATCACGCTGCGCACGTTGATCGAGCTCGCGGGCGGGATGCGCCAGGGCCACGAGCTGAAGTTCTGGACCCCGGGTGGCTCCTCCACCCCGCTGCTCACCGACGAGCACCTCGACGTACCCCTCGACTTCGAGGCCGTGGGCGCCGCCGGCTCCATGCTCGGCACGCGCGCCCTGCAGATCTTCGACGAGACCACCTGCGTCGTCCGCGCCGTGCTGCGCTGGACGGAGTTCTACAAGCACGAGTCCTGCGGCAAGTGCACGCCGTGCCGCGAGGGCACGTGGTGGCTGGTGCAGATGCTGCGCCAACCTCGAGAAGGGCATCGGCAGCGAGAGCGACCTCGACCTGCTGCTCGACCAGTGCGACAACATCCTCGGGCGCGCCTTCTGCGCCCTGGGTGACGGCGCCACCAGCCCGATCTCCAGCTCGATCCAGTACTTCCGCGACGAGTACGTCGCCCACCTCACCGAGGGCGGGTGCCCCTTCGACCCCGTCGCCTCCACCGTCTTCGCCGCCGAGGGAGCCCAGCATGACTGACGACCTCCGAGGTCGAGAAGACCGACCTGGTCACCTTGACCATCGACGGCGTCCAGGTCAGCGTCCCCAAGGACACCCTGGTCATCCGGGCCGCCGAGCAGGTCGGCGTGCAGATCCCGCGGTTCTGCGACCACCCGCTGCTGGAGCCGGTCGGCGCCTGCCGTCAGTGCCTCGTCGACATCCCCGATGCCGGCAACGGCCGCCCGTTCCCCAAGCCGCAGGCGTCGTGCACGCTGCCGGTGGCCGAGGGCATGGTCGTCAACACCCAGGCCACGAGCGAGGTCGCCGACAAGGCGCAGCAGGGGATCATGGAGTTCCTCCTGGTCAACCACCCGCTCGACTGCCCGGTGTGCGACAAGGGCGGCGAGTGCCCCCTGCAGAACCAGGCCATGAGCAACGGTCGTGGCGAGTCGCGCTTCGCTGCGAGTGGTGGCGTCAAGCGCACGTTCCCCAAGCCGATCAACATCTCCGCGCAGGTGCTGCTCGACCGCGAGCGCTGCGTGCTCTGCGCCCGCTGCACCCGGTTCTCCGAGCAGGTCGCCGGTGACCCGTTCATCGCTCTCATCGAGCGCGGCGCGCTGCAGCAGGTCGGCATCTACGAGAAGGAGCCCTTCGAGTCCTACTTCTCGGGCAACACCATCCAGATCTGCCCCGTGGGCGCGCTGACCAGTGCCGACTACCGGTTCCGGTCGCGCCCCTTCGACCTGGTCTCCACCCCGGCGTCGCCGAGCACGACGCGTGCGGCTCGGCGATCCGGATCGACCACCGGCGTGGCCGCGTGATGCGTCGGCTGTCCGGCAACGACCCCGAGGTCAACGAGGAGTGGATCACCGACAAGGACCGCTTCGCCTTCGGCTACCTCACCACCGACGACCGGATCACCTACCCGCGGATCCGTGAGGACGGCGAGCTGCGGCCCGCGTCGTGGCCCGAGGCCTTCGCCGTCGCGGCTCGTGGTCTCGCCGAGGCCGGCGCCGCCGGCGTCCTGCCGGGCGGTCGGCTCACCGCCGAGGACGCCTTCGCCTACAGCACGTTCGCACGGGTCGCGCTCGGCACCAACGACATCGACTTCCGCTCGCGTCCCCACTCCGAGGAGGAGGCCGCGTTCCTCGCCGCCGAGGTGGTCCTGCGCCAGGGCGCGACCTACGCCGACCTCGAGACGGCCAACTCCGTGATCCTGATCGGTCTCGAGCCCGAGGACGAGGCCGGCACGATCTTCCTGCGGCTGCGCAAGGCCCACCGCAAGCACCGCACCCGGATCTGGTCGGTCGGCCCGTTCACCACCAACGGCCTGCGCAAGATGGGCGGCACCCTGATCCCCACCACTCCGGGTGGTGAGACCGAAGCGGTCAACGCACTGGCCCACGACCCCGACGTCGAGCTCGACGCCGCGGGCGTGATCCTGGTCGGCGAGCGGATGGCCACCGTGCCCGGAGCGCTGACCGCGGTTGCCTCGCTGGCCCGCACCACCGGCGCCAAGCTGGCCTGGGTGCCCCGACGTGCCGGTGACCGGGGCGCGCTCGAGGCCGGCTGCCTGCCGGGCCTGCTGCCCGGCGGCCGTCCCGTCACCGACGTCACCGCTCGGGTCGACGCCGCCACTGCCTGGGGCGTCGCCGGACTGCCCGAGCAGCCCGGCCGCGACGCAGGTGCGATCGTCGCCGCCCTGGCCGCCGGTGAGCTCGGCGGCCTGGTCGTGGGTGGGGTCGACCCCGACGACACCGCCGATCCCGCGGCGTTCCGTGCAGCCCTCGAGGCAGCCCAGTTCGTGGTCGCCCTCGAGCTCCGCGAGACCGACGTGACCCGGACCGCCGACGTGGTCTTCCCGGTCGCTCCGGTCGTCGACAAGCCCGGCACGTTCGTCAACTGGGAGGGCCGGCCTCGCGAGTTCCCGGCCGTCTTCGTCAATCCCAACGCCCTGCCCGACGCCCGCGTGCTCGCCGGCATCGCCGAGGAGCTCGGCCGGCCGCTCGGTTTCCGGACCTCGGCCGAGGCCCACGACCGGATGGTCGAGATGGGTCCGTGGGACGGCGACCGCGCCACCCTGCCGGAGGCCGCGCCCGCGGCTGCGGCACCGAGCGACGGCACCCTCGCCCTGGCCACCTGGAAGCTGATGCTCGACAACGGCACCATGCAGGACGGCGAGAAGCATCTCCACGCCACCGCCCGTACGCCGGTCTGCCGGGTGTCGCCGGCGGCCGCCGCGGCGCTGGGCTCGATGGTGACCGTGACGGGCGACCGTGGCTCGGTCACCCTCCCCGTCGAGGCGGCCGACGACCTCGTGGACGGAACTGTGTGGGTGCCAGCCAACTCCACCGGCAACGGCGTCCTCGCCGACCTGGCCTCGCCCGGGTCCGGCGTACGCGTGAAGGGAGCCGAGCAGTGAGTCTCTTCCTCCTCCCCGCTGCGGTCAGCACCGTCTCGCCAAGTGCGGGCGCAGCCGGCCTCGAGCAGTTCGGGCACGACCCGTGGTGGCTGGTCCTGGTCAAGGCGCTGCTGATCTTCGTGATCCTGGTCGTGCTCACGCTGTTCAACATCTGGTTCGAGCGGCGAGTCGTGGCCCGCATGCAGCACCGCATCGGTCCCAACGTCAACGGCCCGTTCGGCCTGCTGCAGAGCCTGGCCGACGGCGTGAAGCTGGCACTGAAGGAAGACATCATCCCCAAGGCGGCCGACCGATGGGTCTTCCTGCTGGCTCCGGTCATCGCAGTGATCCCGGCCTTCGTGACGTTCTCGGTGATCCCCTTCGGCCCGGTCGTCCAGCTGCCGTTCAGCGACCGTTACACCCCGCTGCAGCTGACCGACATGCCGGTGGCGGTGCTCTTCGTGATGGCGATCGCCTCGATCGGCATCTACGGCATCGTGCTCGGCGGCTGGTCCAGCGGCTCGACGTACTCCCTGCTCGGTGGCCTCCGCTCCAGCGCGCAGATGATCTCCTACGAGGTCGCGATGGGCCTGGCCCTGGTCGCGGTCTTCCTCTACGCCGGCTCGATGTCGACCAGCCAGATCGTCGCCGCCCAGAGCACCTGGTGGTTCGGCCTGATCCTCCTGCCGTCCTTCGTCATCTACACGATCTCGATGGTCGGCGAGACCAACCGCGCGCCGTTCGACCTCCCCGAGGCCGAGGGCGAGCTGGTCGGCGGTTTCCACACCGAGTACTCCAGCCTGAAGTTCGCGCTGTTCTTCCTGGCCGAATACATCAACATGGCAACCGTCTCCGCGCTGGCCACCACGCTGTTCCTGGGCGGCTGGCACGCGCCGTTCTGGATCGACCAGATCTGGCCCGGCGCCAACCACGGCTACTGGCCGTTCCTGTGGTTCATGGGCAAGGTCCTGTTCTTCATCTTCATCTTCATCTGGCTGCGCGGCACCCTGCCCCGCATGCGCTACGACCAGTTCATGGCGTTCGGCTGGAAGCGGTTGATCCCCTTCTCGCTGCTGTGGATCGTGGCCGTTGCCGCCATCCGCGCGGCGTCGCTCAACGGTGGCGTCGACCGGAAGTACCTCCTGATCGGGCTGGGCATCGCCGTGGTCCTCTTCCTCGCGGTGTTCTTCATCGGTGACACCTCCGAGACCGAGGAGGCCGGGCGCGAGCCCACCCCGCAGGGGTACGACGGCGGGTTCCCGGTCCCGCCGATGCCCGCCGGAGGTGCCGTGCGCGGCGCCGCGGCGACCCTGACGTTCGACACCGGCCGCACGGTCGCGGCCGTCGAGGAGGACCAGACAGTATGAGCTCCCAGCAAGAGGGCAAGTCCCTCAAGGAGCAGCTCTGGGACCCGGTCGCCGGGTTCGGGGTGACCTTCCGGACGATGTTCAGGAAGGTCGTCACCGAGCAGTACCCGTTCGAGAAGCAGCCCACGGCTCCCCGTTTCCACGGCCGGCATCAGCTCAACCGCTGGCCCGACGGTCTCGAGAAGTGCGTCGGCTGCGAGCTGTGTGCCTGGGCCTGCCCGGCTGACGCCATCTACGTCGAAGGCGCGTCCAACACCGACGGGCCCGACGGGGAGCGGTTCAGCCCCGGCGAGCGCTACGGCCGCGTCTACCAGATCAACTACCTGCGCTGCATCCTGTGCGGCCTGTGCATCGAGGCCTGCCCGACCCGCGCGCTCACGATGACCAACGAGTACGAGCTGGCCGACGACAACCGGGCCGACCTGATCTACGAGAAGCAGGATCTCCTGGCCCCCCTCCTGCCCGGTATGGAGCAGCCGCCGCACCCGATGCGTCTCGGCGACGACGAGGGCGACTACTACCGCGGCACGTTCAAGGCGCCGGAGAGCACCCCTGCCGCACCGGCGACGTCCGAGGAGGTGGCTCCGTGATCGCGTTCTGGGTCCTGGCCCCGATCATGGTGCTGGCCGCGCTGGGCATCCTGTTCGTGCGCAAGGCGGTCCATGCCGCTCTGCTGCTGGCGGTCGTGATGATGAGCTTGGCCGTGCTCTACGCGGTGCTCGACGCGCCGTTCCTGTTCGCCGTCCAGATCATCGTCTACACCGGCGCCATCTTGATGCTCTTCCTCTTCGTGGTCATGCTCGTGGGCGTCGACGCCTCCGACTCGGTCGTCGAGACGATCAAGGGCCAGCGCTTCCTGGCGATTCTCGGCGGGCTGCTGCTGGGCGGGATCTTCGTGACCGGCCTGAGCCAGATCACCCTGGGCCCGGTCGTCGGCCTCGACAAGGCCAACGCCGAGGGCAACATCCCGGCGCTGGCCAACATCCTCTTCAGCCGCTACGTCTTCGCCTTCGAGGTCACCAGCGCCCTGCTGATCACGGCGGCGGTCGGCGCGATGGTGCTCGCCCACCGCGAGCGTCTCGAGCCGAAGCCGACGCAGGCCAGCCTGGCTGCCCAGCGGATGCAGGACTACGCCGACAAGGGCCTGCACGTCGGGCCGCTGCCGACTCCCGGTGTGTTCGCCCGGCACAACGCGGTCGACACCCCGGCCCTGCTGCCCGACGGCACCGCCTCGGAGGCCTCGATCTCCCGGGTCCTGGCAGCGCGTGGCACGGTCCGTTCGGCGCCGGCCATGGCCGGTGACATCACCGCCATCGAGCAGCAGCTCGGCGGGGCCCCACACGCGGGCCGCGACCAGGCTGCTTCTGCCACCACCGACGAGGAGGCTCCCGCGACATGACGCCTTACGTCGTGCTCTCCGCGATCTTGTTCTCGATCGGCTGTGTCGGGGTGCTCACCCGCCGCAACGCCATCGTGGTGTTCATGTGCGTGGAGCTGATGCTCAACGCCTCCAACCTCGCGCTGGTGGCCTTCGCCAAGCAGAACGGCAACCTCGAAGGACAGACCGCAGCGTTCTTCGTGATGGTGGTCGCCGCGGCCGAGGTCGTCGTCGGGCTGGCCATCATCATGACCATCTTCCGCACTCGTCGTTCGGCCTCGGTCGATGACGCGAGCCTGCTGAAGTACTGAACGGAAGACGGAGACCTACTGATGTTCGTTCTCGCCGACGGCACGGCTCCGGTCGTGAACCCTGCGCCGGCCGACGGAGTCTTCTCCCTGCTCTGGCTGGTGATCGCGCTGCCGGCCCTCGGAGCCCTGATCCTGCTGGTCGGCGGACCGCTCGCCAAGGGCCGCCTCGACAAGAACGGCCACCTGATCGGGGCCGCGCTCCCGATCGTGTCGTTCGTGCTCAGCTTGGTCATGTTCATCGCGCTGCTCGGCCGCAACAGCAACGACCGCCAGGTCGGCCAGCACCTCTGGACCTGGTTCGACGCCGGCAGCCTCCACGTCGGGGCAGACCTGCTCCTCGACCCGTTGTCGTCGCTGTTCCTGCTGCTGATCACCGGGGTCGGGTCGCTGATCCACGTCTACTCCATCGGCTACATGGAGCACGACCCTCGACGCCGCCGGTTCTTCGGCTACCTCAACCTGTTCGTCGCGGCGATGCTCACGTTGGTGCTCGCGGCCAACTACCTCGTCGTCTTCCTCGGCTGGGAGGGCGTCGGCCTGGCGTCCTACCTGCTGATCGGCTTCTGGCAGTACAAGCACTCGGCGGCAGCCGCGGCCAAGAAGGCCTTCGTCATCAACCGGGTCGGCGACATGGGCCTCTCGCTGGCCATCGGCCTGTTCTTCGTCACCTTCGGCACCACCGACTTCTCCACCATCTCGGCCAACGCGACCAAGGCGTCCGAGGCGACCATGACGGCACTCGGGTTCCTGCTCCTGCTGGCCGCCTGCGGAAAGTCGGCCCAGGTGCCGCTGCAGTCCTGGCTGCTCGACGCGATGGAGGGCCCGACCCCCGTGTCGGCGCTCATCCACGCAGCGACGATGGTGACCGCCGGTGTCTACCTGATCGTCCGCTCCAACTTCGTCTTCGACTACGCACCTGACGCCCGTACGGCGGTGGTCGTGGTCGCCGTGCTGTCGCTCTTCTGGGGAGCGATCATCGGTTGCGCGAAGGACGACATCAAGAAGGTGCTGGCCGGCTCCACGATGAGCCAGATCGGCTACATGATGCTCGCCGCGGGCCTCGGGGTCGTGGGCTACCCGCTCGCGATCTTCCACCTGCTCAACCACGGCTTCTTCAAGGCCGACATGTTCCTCGGCGCCGGATCGGTCATGCACGGCATGGACGACGACGTCGACATGCGCCACTACGGCGTGCTGCGCAAGGTGATGCCCGTGACGTTCCTGACGTTCACGTTGGGCTACCTCGCGATCATCGGCATCCCGCCCTTCTCCGGGTTCTGGTCCAAGGACAAGATCATCGAGGCGTCCCTGACGCAGAACTGGTTCGTCGGCGTGCTCGCGATGCTCGGCGCCGGCGTCACCGGCTTCTACATGACCCGGCTGATGCTGATGACCTTCTTCACCAACAAGCGCTGGGCCGACGAGGCACACCCCCACGAGTCGCCGAAGGTGATGACGATCCCGCTGATGGTGCTGGCGGCGCTGGCCGCCCTGGGCGGCGTGATGATCATCAACAACTGGATCGTCGACTATCTCCAGCCGGTCACCGGTACGGCTCCCGAGGAGAGCCCACCGATCCCGAGCTGGTCGATATCGGTGATCACGCTGGCCGTCGTCATCGTGGGCGCCGGCCTCGCCTGGAGGTTCGTCCAGCAGGCCGGCGTACCCCGCGTCGCGCCAGTCGACGTCTCCTTCGTCACCCGCGCTGCGCGCAACGAGCTCTACGGCAACGAGATCAACGACACCCTGGTCGTCAAGCCGGGCGGCGCCCTCGTCTCCACCCTCACGGTGATCGACGAACGCGGCATCGACGGAGCGGTCGAGGGCGGTGCTCTCGGCGTCGCCGGCACCGGCATGGTGCTGCGCCGGCTCCAGACGGGCTTCGTCCGCTCCTATGCCCTCTCCCTGCTCGTCGGCGCCCTGATCGTCGTCGTGGCCCTGCTGGCGGTGAACGCGGCATGAACGGCTTCCCTTGGCTCACGCTCCTGATCGTCGTGCCGCTCGTCGGCGCGGTGGTCACGGCGGCGCTCCCGGCGGGACACCAGGCCCGGCTGCCCAAGCAGGTCGCCTTCGGCACCTCGCTGCTGACCCTGGTGCTCGCCGTGGTGATGTCGTTCGGCTACCACCTCGACGGCGGTTTCCAGTTCACCGAGGAGCACACCTGGATCCAGGCGTTCGGCGCCCACTACGCCGTCGGCGTCGACGGGCTCGGGCTGCTCATGGTGCTGCTGACCGTCGTCCTGGTGCCGATCGTGATCGGCGCCGCCTGGTACGACGCCGACCCCGGCGCCAGGTTCCGGCTCGACGACGACCCCCCCGAGACCCGCCACACCAAGGCGTTCTTCGCATGGGCCCTCGCGCTCGAGGCGTTCTCGATCGCGGTCTTCGCGGCCACCGACGTGTTCTTGTTCTACGTCGTGTTCGAGGCGACCCTGATCCCGGCCTACTTCCTGATCGGCGGGTTCGGTGGCAGCAAGCGCCGCCGTGCCGCGGTGAAGTTCCTGATCTACCAGCTCGCGGGCGGCCTGATCATGCTCGGTTCGGTGATCGGGCTCTACGTCGTCTCCGCCCACCACGGCAGCCCGTCCTACCTGCTGAGCGACCTGTCGGGCCTCAGCATCGACCCGACCACGCAGAAGTGGCTGTTCGTCGGCTTCTTCATCGCGTTCGCGGTCAAGGCGCCGCTGTTCCCGGTGCACACCTGGCTGCCTGACACCACCGAGCAGGCCACGCCTGCGACGAGCGTGCTGCTGGTCTGCATCCTCGACAAGATCGGCGCGTTCGCGATGCTGCGCTACTGCCTGGGCATCCTGCCCGACGCCTCGCGCTGGGCGACCCCCGTGGTGATCACGCTCGCGCTCGTCTCCATCGTGTACGGCGCGCTGGTGGCGCTGGGCCAGGACGACATGCTGCGACTGTTCGGCTTCATGTCGATCAGCCACTTCGGCTTCATCGTGCTCGGCATCTTCGTGCTCACCACCCAGGGCGGCTCCGGTGCCGTGCTCTACATGGTCAACCACGGACTGGCGACCGCGGCCCTGTTCCTGGTGGCGGGCTACCTGATCAAACGGCGGGGCACGGCCTCGATCCGGGCGATGGGCGGGATCGAGAAGGTCGCGCCGGTCCTGGCCGGGCTGTTCCTGGTCTTCGGGCTGGCAGCGCTCAGCCTGCCCGGCCTGTCGCCGTTCGTCTCCGAGATCCTGGTCCTGATCGCGGCCTTCCAGCACCACTGGTGGACCGGTGCGATCGCCGTCACCGCGATCGTGATCACCGCCTGGTACGTCCTGCAGATGTACCAGCGCACCATGACCGGCCCCGAGCTGATCGGCGGCCGCGAGGCCGAGACCAAGGACCTCGACCGCCGTGAGGTCGGCACGCTGGCGCCGCTCTTCCTCGCGTTGGTGCTCCTCGGCTTCTACCCGATGCCGGTGCTCAACGTCATCAACCCGTTCGTCCAGGACACCTTGCAGCACGTCGGCGTCCAGGACCCCGCGCCGACCGTCCCGGTCCAGGCCTCAGCCCAGGGAGGACAGCAGTGATCGCCCTCGCTGACGCGACGTTCACCAAGCCGAGCATCGTCTACAGCTCGCTGTGGCCGATCCTGGTGGTGTTCGGCGCCGCGTGCATCGGCGTGATCATCGAGGCGTTCCTGCCCCGCGAGCGGCGCTACATCGTGCAGGTCTCGGTGACCCTGGGGGCGCTGGTCCTCGCGCTGTTCGGGGTCGGCGTCGTCGCGACCAACCTGCCCTCGCTGGGCGGGGGTGCGGCGCGCGGGCTCTTCGGCTCGCAGGGCACGGTCTCCCTCGACGGGCCGGCCCTCTTCCTCTGGGGCCTGGTCCTGATCTTCGCCATCGGTGGTGTCCTGCTGTTCGCCGAGCGCAAGGTCGAGGGCGGGGTGTCGGTGTTCGCCGGCCAGGCCGCCGCGCTGCCTGGCACCGACTCCGAGCGCGCCTCGGCAGGCCTCGACCACACCGAGGTCTACCCCCTGCTGCTGTTCGCCGTCGGCGGCATGATGCTGTTCCCCGCTTCCGGTGACCTGCTGACGATGTTCGTCGCCCTCGAGGTGCTGTCGCTGCCGCTCTACCTGCTCTGCGGGCTCGCACGCCGGCGCCGGCTGCTCAGCCAGGAAGCGGCGATGAAGTACTTCCTGCTCGGCGCCTTCTCCTCCGGCTTCTTCCTCTACGGCGTGGCGCTGATCTACGGCTACGCCGGCTCGATGGACTTCGGTGCCATCAACGAGGCAGTCGCCAACAACGGCAACCACACGCTGCTCGCGCTCGGCATGGGCATGCTCGCGGTCGGCCTGCTGTTCAAGGTCGGTGCCGCTCCGTTCCAGGCCTGGGTGCCCGACGTCTACCAGGGCGCCCCCACCGCGGTCACCGCGTTCATGGCCGCGGCCACGAAGGTCGCGGCGTTCGGCGCGATGTTGCGGCTGTTCTACGTCGCCTTCGGCAGCGCCCGCTGGTCGTGGCAGCCGATGATGTGGGTGATCGCGATCCTCACGATGATCGTCGGCACGGTCCTCGCGCTGGTGCAGACCGACATGAAGCGGATGCTCGCCTACTCCTCGGTCGCGCACACCGGCTTCCTGCTGACCGGCGTGCTCGGGCTGCAGAGTGCCGTGACGCTCGGCGCCGACCAGATCACCTCGCTCGAGGCGGTGCTGTTCTACCTGGTCACCTACGGCTTCACCACGCTCGGTGCCTTCGCGGTCGTCAGCCTGGTGCGCGACTCGGCGGGCGAGCAGTCGACGATCAGCCGCTGGGCCGGCCTCGGCAAGCACTCACCGGTCGTGGCGGGGGTGTTCTCCCTGTTCCTGCTGGGCATGGCCGGCATCCCGCTGACCTCCGGCTTCACCGCCAAGTGGGCCGTCTTCGAGGTCGCGCTCTCCGCCGGCGCGTGGCCGGTGGTCGTCGTGGCCATCATCGCCAGCGCGGCAGCGGCGTTCTTCTACGTCCGGGTGATCGTGCTCATGTACTTCCACGAGCCCGAAACCGAGAGCGCCTACGTCGCCCACCCGTCTGCGCTGACCGCCATCGCGATCGGCGTCTCGGCCGCGGCGACCATCGCCCTCGGCCTGGTTCCGGGCCCGGTGCTCGACCTGGCGCACAACGCAGGACAATTCATCAGGTGACCGACCTTGCAGCCGACGACGGCGCCGCCAGACTGGCGATGCCCGTCACCGACGCGGCCCTCGCCCGCCGCATCGGCGAGCGGCTGGGGCTCGTCGAGCAGGCGCTGGCCGGTCACGTGCGCAGCCGGGCGCCGTTCGTCACCAGCGCGGCCTCCCACCTGATGGAGGCGGGCGGCAAGCGCTTCCGCCCGATGCTGGTGCTGCTGGCCGCCGAGGCCGGTCCCCACCCCGACTCCGACGAGGTGATCACGGCCGCGTGCGTCGTCGAGCTCACCCATCTCGCCTCGCTCTACCACGACGACGTCATGGACGAGGCGGCGCTTCGCCGCGGCGCTGAGTCCGCCAACGCCCGCTGGGACAACCACGTCGCGATCCTGACCGGCGACTTCCTGTTCTCGAAGTCCTCCGAGCTCACCGCCGAGCTGGGCGCGGACGCCGTACGGATCCAGGCCCGCACCTTCACCCGCCTGGTCGAGGGGCAGATCCTGGAGACGGTCAAGCCCGAGGCGGACGACGACCCGCTCGAGCACTACCTCGACGTCGTCGCAGGCAAGACCGGCTCCCTGATCGCGACCTCGGCTCGCTACGGCGCGCGCTTCGGCGGCTGCTCGTCCGAGGTCGAGGAGGCGCTCGCGGCTTACGGCGACATCGTCGGCACGGCGTTCCAGCTCTCCGACGACATCCTCGACATCGCCAGCGACTCCGTGGAGTCCGGCAAGACGCCCGGCACCGATCTCCGCGAGGGCGTCCCGACGCTGCCGGTGCTGATGGCTCGCGCCTCGGCCCGGCCAGAGGACGCCCGCCTGCTTCAGCTGCTCGACTCCGACCTCACCGACGACGGCCTGCACGGCGAGGCACTGGCGCTGCTGCGCGCACACCCCGCGTTGGCGGAAGCCCGTGCCTACGTCGTCGCTCGCGCCGCGGAGGCCAAGGCCCTCTTGCCCGCCCTCCCTGCCGGCCCGGTCCGCGAAGCCCTCGAGGCCTTCGCCGACGTCGTCGCCACCCGCTCCGCCTGACGCCGACCCCGGCTGCTCGTCACTGCTTGGTGAACCGACGTCCCGTCACCTGTGCGGGGACGATCCGGACCAGCACCGGACGGGGCCCAGGGGCCCACGGGTCGGGCATCCGCCGGAACAGGGCCGCGACCTCGGCCGGGTCCTCGACCTGCTCGGCGCGGCCCACGACCACGACGCTCCACCCCGAGGTCAGGCGATCGTCCAGCTCGTCCGCCTCGAGGGCCACGAGGTTGCCGGTCGCGGCGTCGGCGAGGCTTCCGTAGAGTCCGGTGCGGAAGTACACGTTCCCGTCCACCACGGCGCAGTTGACCGGCAGGATCCGTGGCCCCTCGGGAGCACTCCACGCGCAGCGACCCCAGCGCGACGACTCCAGCAGGTGCATCGCCTCGGCCTCGTCGAGGTCCTCCACCCGGGCCCAGGTCGGGGTCATCGGTCACCCCGCGCGCAGGTCCGACGTGGGCACTTCCCGACTCCGAGGCTCATCTTGGTCTCCACACCAGAACTCTCACCGACCGGTCACTCCTGCGGCAACCCCACCGGCCCGGCAACACTTCGGCTCAGCAGCGGGCCGGCTCAGCGGTAGCCGCGAGCGTGCTCGTCGGCGACCTCGCGCGACCGCGTCGCTGCGCCGATCGCAGCGAGGAACGCGTCCCGCTCCACCGTCCACAAGCTGACGGCGGACTCAGCGGTGACGGTCGCCGTACGCGGGATGTCGCGGAACAGCTCAAGCTCACCGAACCACCTCCCACACCGTCATCCCGAAGTCACGTCACTCGCGGCTGTGGACCCTCGTCCACTTCCACCAGGCGTACAGCTGAGCGGGAGTCCGACGACGCAGGTGACTTTGGACCCTGATCTCCTGTTCGTCGCTGGCCAAGGCTGGTGGCGTGGGCGGGGATGTCGTGACCGCGTCGGTCGACCTGTTCTGGATTCCGCTGGGCGCCGGCGGGCACGTCGTACGGTGGAACGGTCGGGTCTACGAGTGGTGGTCGGCGCGACGTGAGCACCGCGCTCCGGTTGACCTCTACCACTGCGCGCTGGTGCTCCGGCTGGACGACATCCGGTACGCCGTGGAGATGGGACCGGTCTGGAACGTGCCGGACGCCGAGCGTGGCGTGCTCGTCGAGGGACCAGTGGGTGTGAGGGGGCTCGGCCGGTTCCGAGCCTTTCGGTACGAGATGCGGTGCTGGCGCGGTGGCTACATCCCGGACCTGGACGAGGCGGTCGAGAGCCCGGTGCGGACGACCGAGGGCCGGGCAAGGGTCGCCGCCGTTCTCGAGGTCCTCCGCGACCTGCCGGCCCTGACGTGGGGGCGGGACGAGCTCGGCCTGGGCGAGATGTGGAACTCCAACTCCGCCATCGCCTGGGCTCTTGCGCGCACGGGGCACGACATGGACTCGATCGATCCTCCTCGTGGGGGACGGGCCCCGGGTTGGCGCTCGGGAGTCGTGCTGGCTGCTCGACAGCCGACGTCTTAGCGCGAGGTCGGGGCCGGCTGTCGAATTCGTGGTCCGTCGATCGACGTAGGGGTGACAAGGAGTCGACGCACACCCGGGAGTGACCCAAGCCGATGACCGCAACCCTGGTTCGCCCCACGAGCGCGCCCGACGCCGCGTTCGGTGGAAGGCGTCGAGACGACCTGCTCCACCGGCTCTCGCCCCGCGAGCTGGAGGTGCTCACGCTGATGGCCGAAGGTCGGACCAACCTCGCCATCGGCGAGCAGCTCACGGTGGAGCTCAAGACGGTCGAGACTCACGTCAGCCGCGTCTTCACCAAGCTCGGGCTCAACGAGGACCGACACGAGAATCGGCGCGTGCTCGCGGTCCTGACCTACTTCGGCCGCGCGCTCGTGCCCTAGCGTGGTCGGCCATCCAGTCCGGCACGGGTCGAAGCGGCCCGGCCCGAGGCGGTAGAGCCGACGCCGGCCCAGCGCCCGACGCCCCACGGTCGGCACCTGTCAAGGGGCGTCGGGTCCGACGGCTCCGGGTGCTCGGGACGGGCCCAGCAGGCGTGAGGTGACGACGACTCGGGGGTGTCGGCGGAGAGGGCCTCGATCAGGGCCGCCCCGCGGCCTCGAGGCCGTCGGCGCCGAGCGGGTGGAGGCCGTCGAGGATGAACAGGGCATCGGTGGTCGTCTCGTCCAGGCGGGTGCGCAGGCATTGCCGCCAGTTCCAGCGCCGGCAGGTGACGCCGGCGTCGTCGCGCCAGATCACCTCGCCCGGGTCCGGGGCGACGACGGCCGGCCGCCCGCCAGCCATCGTCTCGAAGTGCTCGTCCCCGGCGGCGCGGACCAGCCGTGGCGGACCGACGTACCGGTCGAGGTCCTCTCCGCCGACGGGGACCAGGTGCTCGACGGAGATCGCGTTGTAGAGGTCGGTGAGCCGGTCGATGCGAGGCAGCCCGCCCTCGACGCGACGCAGCAGGGCCTCGACGCTGCTGCGCGCCTGCCGGTGCTTCACGCCGAACGCGAGGAAGGCCTCTCGCCAGACCGCCACTTCGGGCAGGGACTCCGGTGGTGCCCCGGCCAGGCGGGAGCGGGCGCCCTCCTCGGCTCGACGGAGCGCTGCGTCGCCGGCTTCATCGCTGGGCCCGCCGCGTACGCCGGTGGCGACGATGAGGAGAGCTCGGTAGTCGGGTCGCAGCTCGAGGACGCTCTCGTCGACGAAGGCGTGGGCGAGTGCATCCGGCACCGGAGCGTCCGTGCGCGGGCTCATGAGAGCTCGCCCGGAGAGACCGGCTCGTAGACGGCGAGGGCGAACCGAGCGGGGCGGGTGGTCGAGGCGTTGGTGTAGCCGTGGTCGAGGCTGCCGTCGAAGCTGGCTGAGTCGCCGGCCTTCAGCCGATGCTCGGTGCCGTCGACGACCAGGTCGAGGGCTCCCGACAAGCACGAGCAGCAGCTCGCGGGTGCCGGCGCGATGAGCTTCGCTCGGGTGGGTGTCGCCGGGTCCGAGTCGCCAGTCCCACAGCTCGTTGACGTCCGGTGGGTTGGTGCCGGCCACCATCACGGCCGCCCCGCCGGCCGGGCTGGTCCACATCGGGCTGACCTCGCCGGCCCGGTGGACGGTGACCGGCTCGGCCCCGTCGTCAGCCGTGTCCACGAGCGCCGGCAGTCCGATGCCGAGTGCATCGGAGAGGCGCAGCAGGGTGGCGATGCTGGGGTTGGTCGACCCCTGCTCCACGTTGACCACCATGCGCCGGCTGACGCCAGACCTCACGGCGAGCTGGTCGAGCGTCCAGCCGTGGGCCAGCCTGGCACCTCGGACCCGGAGGCCGATGGCCCGCGCGACGGCCACTGCCGGCTCGGTGGACGCGATCTCGGTCGGTGCACTCACATAGTGCATAGTAGTGCACTACGGATTCGTCATGCTGCACCACGACCAGCGAGAGGAGGGCCGCCGTGGCCGGCACGTGTTCCTCCCTCTCGTCCCTGGGCTCCCCGCTGGCGGCGCGACCTCCGGCCTGGTCGCTGGCGGTCGTGGCCATGCTGTCGGTCCAGCTCGGTGCCGCGCTGTCGGTCGGCCTGTTCCCGATCGTGGGGGCGTCCGGCACGGGCTGGCTCCGCCTGGTGGCCGGGGCGGTCATCCTGCTCCTGCTCGCGCGCCCACGGCCTCGTGACGTGCCTCGCGCCGTGGTCGCACCGGTGCTGGCGCTGGGCGTGGCCACCGGCACCACCACGGTCGCCTTCCTCGCCGCCCTCGACCGCATCCCGCTCGGTACGACGGTTGCCATCGAGTTCCTCGGACCCCTGAGCGTCGCGGCCCTGCGCGCCCATGACCGGCGGATGCTGGCGTGGCCCGGCCTCGCCCTCGCCGGCGTGCTTCTGCTCACCCACCCCTGGGAGGGCGGGGCCGACGTCACGGGCATGCTGCTGGCGGCGCTCGCTGCTGCCGGCTGGGGGACCTACATCCTGCTCACCCAGCACGTCGGCGACCGAGTGGCCGGCGTCAAGGGTCTCGCGCTGACGATCCCGGTGGCCGCGCTGGTCACCACGCCCGCTGGGGCTGCCCCAGGCGGCCGGCCACCTGACTCCGACCCTGGTGATGGCGGTCCTCGGCCTGGCCGTCTTGATGCCGGTGGTCCCGTTCGCGCTGGAGATGGCGGCGTTGCGGCGGCTCACCGCCACCGCGTTCGGGACCCTCATGGCTCTGGAGCCGGGCCTCGCGGTCGTGATCGGAGCGGTCGTGCTGCACCAGGCGCTGGGCCCGACCCAGCTGGCAGGTGTCACCTTGGTCGTGGTCGCCGGTGTCGGCGCCGAACGACGAGGCCGGCGGCACGAGATCCCCCACCCGGCTCCGGATCCAGCGGCCGCTCTCTGAGGAAGCCCCCACGAGTCCGGGTCAAGGTCGGCCGTCGCCGGACACGCCGGTGGCCGCCTCACGCCGGGTGTCTCCGGCGGCGACCAGGTCGCCGTCCAGGGTCTCGAGGGCGGCCCCGACCCCGCCGAAGTACATGTGCGGCTCCGGGTACTCGTGACTCGGCAACCCCGACCGTGCGGCGGCGGCGGCGATCGCCTCGTCACGCTCGTGCTCGACCACGAAGCCGTCGTCGCGCAGACGAAGATGGAGGCGTGGAGCCGCGATCGCCTCGCCGAGGTCTCGTCCGTGGAGGCAGCCCTGGCCGAGGACGAGCATCAGCGCCGTGGTGATCCGGTCCGCTCCCGGGGAGCCGATGGCGAGCGGCCGACCCTCGCCGTACGCCCGGCGGGCACGTGCCGTGGTGGGTGCCATGTTGGATGCCAGCCGGGTGCCCGGTCGCAGGGCGTGCAGACCGAGCCGGTTGAGCTCGACCTCGCCGAGGGTGTTGTTGAGGAGAACTCCCGTGCCGGGGATCGTCAGGCCTGCGCTGTAGCCGCTGCTCATCGTCACCGCGCAGGCGTTACCGTGGGAGTCGACCGCCGAGACGTGGGCCGTGGACGAAGAGCCGTGCAGGGCGTCGAGTCCGCGCTCGCCGATCCTGGCCAGCAGGTCGAAACCGTCGGCCTCGAGGTCGGGGGAGAGGTCGTGGACCGAGGCGCGGTAGCCCAGCACCCGGCGCTGGATCGCGATCGCGTCGTCCCACGTCCAGTCCGCCCGTCGGGCCAGCTCGCCGAGCATCACCGCCAGCATCGGGCCGCCCACGGACGGCGGTGGGTTGGTCGCGACCTCCCAGTTGCCCACGGTCAGCGTGTGCGCCGCCCGCACGACCGGCTCGTAGGCGGCCAGGTCGTCGGCGGTGATCAGGCCACCCTGCTGGGTCATGGCCGCCACCAGTGCGCGACCGACGTCACCGCCCGCGAAGAGCCCCGGACCCTCTGCGGCCAGTCGTGCCAGGGTGTCCGCGAGCGCCTGGTTCGTCCCTGGCTGACCGGTCTGCAAAGCCCTGCCGTCCGGCCCGGTGACCAGGGCCCGGGCCTCCTCGTCCTCGGCGAAGAGGGTGTCGGCCACGTGGCTGAGGTAGCGCCCGGCGGCGGCACCCAGCGGATAGCTGCCGGCGGCCTCCACAGCCGGGGCGACCAGGCGCGCCCAGGGCAACCGGGCGTAGCGCTCGGCCGCGACCGCGAAGGCCGGGACGATGCCGGGGGTGGCGACCGAGCCGGCACCGACGAACATCGTCACCCCGCCGCCGTAGTCGGTGACCAGCTCCCGGATGCCGTTCCCGACCCGGCCCTCGTCGCCACCGCGACCGGGCATCTCGACGTTGCCGTCGACGACGACCGGGTCGCCACCGGCGGGCCACACCGCGACGTAGGCGCCGCCGGCGAGGCTGACGATCCCAGGCTCGGTGGCGAGCGTGACGAACGCCGACGCGAGGGCGGCGTCGACGGCGTTGCCACCGTCCTCCACCACTCCCAGCCCGGCGGCGAGAGCCTGCGGGCCGGTGGCGGCCACGGCGACACGACGGCTCGACACGCGATCATCCTCCCGCACCGGGGGCCGCTTCACTGCTGGGGATCGTGCAGTGAGGTCGACGAGACGAAGTGCTCGGCCGGCCCACCTTCACCGTTCGCGGCGAACCGTCGGGCGATCCCGGCCAGGAGGTCGGCGACCTGCACGCGTGGGTCGTCCCGGGAGTCGACCGTCACCACCCCGGCCAACGGGGACAGGTCTGCGCCGTCGGCCAGGACCCGCTGGAGACGCCGCAGCCGGTCCGCGGTGAGTGCGCTCTGCTCGTCGTGGATCACCAGCACCTGACGCTGCCCGCCGCTCCAGAACAGGACGGTCTCGGCGACGGCCGGCAGCATCGGCTCCAGGGGTGGCGGGATCGAGCGGTCGTCGTCGGTCAGCCGCGTCACGATCGTCCGGACCCGATCACGCGTGAGCCCGTCGAGGACGCCCTCGGCCGTAGGGTCGAGCCCGTTCGCCGCCAGCGCGTCGCGCGCCTGCAGGAAGTGCTCCACGAGGCTGCGGTCCGGCCCGCGCCGGTGCTTGGTCCGGACCATCTCGACAAAGGCTGCGAGGAAGTCGCCCCACTCCTGACCACCCGTGCGACCGGCCCGGTAGAGGGCACGGGCAGCCGGACGCTGCTGCTGGGTCAGGCGAGTCCCTGCCGCATAGGACGGCTCCGTCAGGAACAGGTCGACGATCCGGGTGACCAGGAAGTACTCCTTGTCGACCAGGTGCACGTGAGCCCGGCCGTTCACGGCCGACAGGAACCACTCGAGCGACTCGCTCGCGCCGCGCCCTCGGAGGAACCGGCCGGACTTGACCTCGGTCAGGGAGAACCGGTGGCCCGTCCGGAGGGTCGTCATCAGGTCCTCCGCCTCGCCCGGGCTCAGGTCGACACTCGCGTGCGCCATCACCCGGCTGGACGCATCCAGCAGGTCGGTGCCGGAGAACCCCGACTCGTCACAGGCGATCTCCGCGACGGAGCCGGAGATCCCCTCCATCGGTGGCAGCCCACCCTGCAGCGGCAACCTCGGCCCCCGACCACCCCCCACGCGCACCCATGCTGGCCCGCTCCACCCTTCGGCACCAACCGAATTCGCGGCGATCTCCCCGAGCCCGGCTCGCGTCAGCGGATGGCCGCGTGCCGATCGGCTATTCGGGCGACGAGGCTGGCGGTGTCGGAGGGAGTCCCATCCGGGCGGCGGGAGGATCGTGGCCCAGGCGACGGCCGGAGCGGTGCCGAACCGGTGACCCTGCCCCGTTCGGGACTTCGTTGACCACCGGATGGCCGGCGACACGATCGACCGGCCCACCCTCGGGCAGGCCTGGCTGGTTCGCAGCCCTGGCCCAGCGATGTCATGCCCCACGCTGGCGGGCGACTCTAGTGTGGGTCAGCGGTCGAAGCCGTCGACCCGAGGCAGGAGGCACCATGCCCACCATCGTCGCGACCCACGACGTCAAGGACGTCGACCACTGGCTCTCCTCGCCGAAGCGGGCCGAGTTCTTCGGGCCCCTGGGAGTCACCAACGTCCGCACCTACGTCAACCCCACGGACCGTACGCACGTCAGCGTCAGCATGGACGTGCCGGACATGGACGCGATGATGGCGGCGCTCCAGTCCGAGGCGGGCGCGGCAGCGATGGAGTACGACGGCGTGCTCGGCGAGACGCTGGTCATCTACATCCAGGAGTGAACCGCGCGACCAGCGCCTCCCCATCGTCTTCGTGCGCTTCAGCGTGACGTGGCCGGAGCGGTGCGCAGGATCTGGTCCATGGCGTTGCCCTTGGCGAGCTCGTCGACCAGCTTGTCGAGGTACCGGATCTTCTGCGTCAGCGGATCCTCGAGCGACTCGACCCGCACCCCGCACACGACCCCGGTGATGAGCGAGGCGTTCGGGTTGAGGTGGGCCTGGGCGAAGAAGTCCTCGAACGTCGTCTCCTCGGCCAGGTGTCGTGCCAGGGCCTGCTCGTCGAAGCCGGTGAGCCAGCAGATGACGTGGTCGACCTCCTCCTGGCTACGGCCCTTCTTCTCGGCCTTGGCCACATAGTGCGGATACACCGACGAGAAGGGGACAGTGAAGATCCGGCTCACGTCCCGAGCCTAACGTCGGCAGCCGGAACCGGTCCCCGCCGACTGCGAGGTGGCAACGGGGGCCGTTCGTCCCCGGATCCGGGACCTTCGCGCTCCGCATCGGGCCCGGGGTACGAGAGGCTAGGGCCATGACAGAGACGACCACGCGGGAGATCGGGGTCACCGAGCTCGTCCTCCGTGATGCTCACCAGAGCCTGATGGCGACCCGGATGGCGCTCGAGGACATGGTCGACGCCTGTGCCGACATCGACACGGCCGGCTACTGGTCGCGTCGAGTGCTGGGGCGGCGCGACGTACGACGCGTGCATCCGGTTCCTCAACGAGGACCCGTGGGAGCGGCTGCGGACGTTCCGCGAGCTGATGCCGAACAGCCGCCTGCAGATGCTGCTGCGCGGGCCAGAACCTGCTGGGCTACCGCCACTACGAGGACGGGGTGGTCGACCGCTTCGTCGAGAAGTCGGCCGAGAACGGCATGGACGTCTACCGCGTCTTCGACGCCCTCAACGACGTGCGCAACGTCCGCGAGGCGATCGCCGCCGTACGACGCGTGGACAAGCACGCGCAGGGCACCATCTGCTACACCGAGAGCCCCCTGCACACGGTCGAGGGCTACGTGCAGATGGCCCGCGAGCTGATGGACCTCGGCTGCGACTCCCTGTGCATCAAGGACATGGCGGCGCTGCTCAAGCCGCAGCCGGCCTACGACATCGTCAAGGCGATCAAGGACGACCTCGGTGACGAGACCCGCGATCCATGTCCACTGCCATGCCACGACCGGCGTCACCCTGGTCAGCCTGATGAAGGCGATCGAGGCCGGCGCCGACGTCGTCGACACCTCGATCTCCTCGCTCTCGCTGGGCCCGGGCCACAACCCGACCGAGTCGCTGGTCGAGATGCTGCGCGGCACGCCGTACACGCACCGACCTCGACGACGAGAAGCTCGTGCGGATCAAGGACCACTTCGCCAAGGTCCGGCCCCGCTACACCCAGTTCATGTCGGCGATCACCGGCGTGGAGACCGAGATCTTCAAGAGCCAGATCCCCGGCGGCATGATCTCCAACATGGAGAGCCAGCTCCGGCAGCAGGGCGCGGGCGACCGGCTCCGCGAGGTGCTCCTCGAGGTGCCGCGCGTGCGTGCCGTCGCCGGCTACCCGCCGCTGGTCACGCCGTCCAGCCAGATCGTCGGCACCCAGGCCGTGTTCAACGTGCTGATGGGCCCCTACAAGGTGCTGACCGCCGAGTTCGCCGACCTGATGCTCGGCTACTACGGAGAGACCATCGGCGAGCGCGACCCCGCGATCATCGAGGCGGCGCAGGCCCAGACCGGCAAGGAACCGATCGACATCCGGCCGGCCGACCTGATCCCGCCCGAGTGGGACAAGCTGGTCTCCGAGGCCAGCGCGCTCGAGGGGTACGACGGCACGGACGAGGACGTCCTGACCTACGCGATGTTCCCGGGCGTGGCCCCGAAGTTCTTCACCGAGCGGCCCGAGGGCCCGAAGAACGTCGGCAAGGACCCCGTCGAGGTGGCGAGCCGACGAGCTGTCCAGGTCGTCGGGCGGCCCGGTGAAGGGGCCGATCCACTACTCGGTGAACCTCGGCGGCCGCAAGCACTCGGTCTCCGTCGAGAGAGCGTGAGGACTCCGACGAACGCAAGGCACGCAGCACCGGCAAGACCCGAAGGACAAGCACGCACCACACCTCTCGATGGAGGAGCGCACCGCCCAGCTGCTCGAACGTCGGGCGGAGATCGAGAAGGGCGGCGGCGAGGCCCGCCAGGAGAAGCAGCATGCGCAGGGCAAGCTGACCGCCCGCGAGCGGGTGCTCGCGCTGCTCGACCCCGGCACCTTCGAGGAGACCGGATGTTCGCCCGGCACCGTCGACCTACTTCGGGCTCGAGTCGGCCGACTATCCCGCAGACGGCGTGGTGACCGGAGAGGGCGCCGTCCTGGGCCGGCCGGTGCACGTCGCGAGCCAGGACTTCACGGTCGCCGGTGGCAGTGCCGGCGAGATCCACTCCAACAAGGTGGCCGCCATGCTGCGCGCCAGCCTGGGCACCGGTACGCCGTTCGTCTTCATCAACGACTCCGGCGGCGCGCGGGTGCAGGAGGGGATCGGGTCGCTGGCCGGCTACGGACGCGTGTTCTACACCAACGTCCTGCTCTCGGGCGTCGTCCCGCAGATCTCGATCATCGCCGGCCCGTGCGCCGGCGGCGCGGCGTACTCACCGGCGCTGACGGACTTCATCATCCAGACCCGCCAGGCCCACATGTTCATCACCGGCCCCAACGTGATCGCGCAGGTCACCGGCGAGCAGGTGACCTCCGACGAGCTCGGCGGCGCCGACGCGCACATGGCGCTGTCCGGGGTGACCCACTTCGTCGCCGACGACGACGAGCAGGCGATCCTGATCGCCAAGAAGCTGCTGAGCTTCCTGCCGCAGAACAACTCCGAGGACCCGCCGATCGTCGACCCCGACTACGTCGTGGAGCCCGACCCCGAGCTGGCCGAGATCATCCCGGCGTCGGACAAGAAGGGCTACGACGTCCGCGAGGTGATCCTGCGCCTCGTCGACCACCAGGACTTCCTGGAGGTGCAGGCGGGCTACGCCGGCAACATCGTGGTCGGCTTCGCGCGGATCACCGGCCGGACCGTCGGCATCGTGGCCAACCAGCCGATGGTGTTCTCCGGAGTGCTCGACATCAACGCCTCCGACAAGGGGTCGTCGTTCGTCCGCTTCTGCAACGCGTTCAACATCCCGCTGCTCACCCTGGTCGACGTACCGGGGTTCCTGCCGGGAGTCGCGCAGGAGCACGACGGCATCATCCGGCACGGCGCCAAGCTGCTCTACGCCTACTCCGCCGCGACCGTCCCGAAGATCACGGTTGTGCTGCGCAAGGCCTACGGCGGCGCCTACGTCGCCATGTGCTCCAAGGACCTCGGTGCCGACAAGGTGCTCGCCTGGCCGACGGCCGAGATCGCGGTGATGGGCGCCGAGGGTGCCGCCGAGATCGTGTTCCGTCGCGAGATCGCCGACGCGGAGGACCCGGTGCTGCGGCGCCAGGAGCTGGTCGAGGAGTACCGCTCGACCTTCTCCACGCCGTACGTCGCGGCGGCGCGCGGGCTCGTCGACGACATCATCGAGCCGGCGCGCACCCGCGAGCACGTGTCGCGGGCGCTGGAGATGCAGATCACCAAGCGCACGATCCGGCCGGCCAAGAAGCACGGGCTGGGCCCGACGTGAGCAAGAAGAAGAAGCCTATCGACGTGCCCGTCGAGGCGACGGTCGCCGAGCTGCTCGAGACGGTCCGCGCCCTGGCGGACCGGGTCGCCTATCTCGAGGCCTCGCTGGAGGAGCAGGAAGCCGCCGGGATCCCCGAAGAGGTCGTGATCGCGATCTCGGCCGCGGTGGCCGCCTACCTCGGGCACCGGGCGAAGATCAAGCAGATGCACTACCGCACCGGCGCGGCGTACGCCCAGCAGGGGCGCGCGGTCGTGCAGGCCCGCCACGACACCCACTCCGTGAGGTAGCAGACCATGCAGCTCAAAGTCACAGTCAACGGCGTCGAGTACGAGGTCGAGGTCGAGGTCGAGGAGGAGTCGCAGCCGACGCTGGGGGCGATCTTCATGACCGGCGGCAGCTTCACGCCCACCCACGTGCACACGGTCGGGGCCTCCACCAACGGCATCCAGGCGCCTCTGTCCGGCACCGTCGCCCGGGTGATGGTCGAGGAGGGGCAGGAGATCGCCGAGGGCGACGTCGTCGTCGTGCTCGAGGCGATGAAGATGGAGACCGAGATCACCGCACCGCGGCAGGGCACCATCTCGGCAGTCCTGGTCGCCGCGGGCGACGCCGTCAGCGGTGGGCAGGTGCTGGTCGAGCTCGCCTGAGGACACGGATCCGTCCCGGACGGAGGCGCATGTGACTGCCACGGTCGGCTCCGGGCTCGGCCGTCGGGCGGTCTGAGGAAACCGCGGCGAGAGTCGAGATGGTCGCCTGTCGGGCGTCGCATCTCGCAGCGGTTCCCCGATCACCGACCTTCCGTGGACGATGAGGCTCCCTGCCTGCCCAAGGGTCAAGCCGGGGCGCCGACCTCGGCGGTGAGCTGGAGGGAACGCCGTCGGTGGCGGAGGGACTCGAACGTGAAGATCGCGAGGGCCACCCACACCAGGCAGAAGCCCACCCAGCGGCCGGCCGGCATGGCCTCGTGGAACCACAGCACACCGAGCGCGAACTGCAGGATCGGCGCGAGGTACTGCAGCAGACCCAGGGTCACCAGCGGCACCCGGATCGCGGCCCCGCCGAAGCAGATCAGCGGGAGCGCGGTGACCAGGCCGGTGCTCATGAACAGCAGGACGTGGCCCGCCCCGTGGTGGGTGAAGCCCGACTGGCCCCGCAGGCTCAGCCAGGTGAGATAGGTCAGAGCAAGTGGCGCCATCAGCATCGTTTCCAGGGTCAGCGACTCGACAGCGGGCGCCCCGGCCTGTTTCTTGCACAGCCCGTAGCTGCCGAAGGAGAAGGCCAGCACCAGCGCCACCCAGGGCAGCCGGCCGTAGTCGAGCGTGAGCACCGCGACCGCGAGCGCCCCGATCGCCAGCGCCGTCCACTGCCAGGGCCGCAGCCGCTCGCCGAGGACGAACACGCCCATCAGCACCGTCACAAGGGGGTTGATGAAGTAGCCGAGCGAGGTCTCCACGACGTGGCCGTTGTTGACCCCCCAGATGTAGGTCGCCCAGTTGACCGTGACCAGGGCGGCCCCCAGCGCGAGCAGCCGGACGACGCGGCGGTCCTGCACCATCGTCCGGAAGGCCGCCGTACGACGGAGGAGGAGGACGAGCAGAGCCATGCTCACCATCGACCAGACGATCCGGTGCCCCAGGATCTCGAACGCCCCGGCGGGCTCGAGCAGCGGCCAGTAGAGCGGGAACGCGCCCCACATCGCGTAGGCCGCGACCCCCAGGAGGAACCCGCGGCGCGACTCGGTCAAGAGATCAGGCCACGGTCCAGGTGTCGCCGCCGCCGATGAGGGCGGCGAGCCGGTCGTCCGCCGAGCCGGTCACCCCGGCCGCGGCCTGGACGATCTGGTCGCGGGCGAGGTCGTCGTACGTCGGACGGGTGACCTGGCGGAAGATCCCGATCGGTGCCTGGTGCAGCCGCCCTGCGTCGGTGAGCCGCGAGATCGCGAACGCCGTCGTCGGGTCGTCAGCATGGGCGTCGTGCACGATCAGGTCATCGGCGCTGACCTGCTCGTGACCGTCGCCGACCTCGACCACCTTCACGCCACCGGTGGCCTGGTCGCGGACCAGGCCGCGCGAGCCCTCGTGGCCGAAACGGATCGGCTCGCCCTGCACGAGCGGGATTATCGCGTCGTCGCGCGTCTCCGGCGACTTCACGGCGTCGAAGGCACCGTCGTTGAAGATCGGGCAGTTCTGGTAGATCTCGACGAACGACGTGCCGCGGTGGGCCGCGGCGGCCGACAGCACGGCGGTCAGGTGGCGGCGATCGGAGTCGATGGTGCGGGCGACGAACGACGCCTCGGCGCCGAGCGCGAGCGAGACCGGGTTGAAGGGCCAGTCGAGGGAGCCCATCGGGGTCGACTTGGTGACCTTGCCGAACTCGGAGGTGGGGGAGTACTGCCCCTTGGTGAGGCCGTAGATCCGGTTGTTGAACAGCAGGATCGTCATGTTCACGTTGCGGCGCAGCGCGTGGATCAGGTGGTTGCCGCCGATCGACAGGGCGTCGCCGTCGCCGGTGACGACCCACACCGAGAGGTCTTCGCGGGCGGTGGCGATGCCGGTGGCGATCGACGGCGCCCGACCGTGGATCGAGTGCATGCCGTAGGTCTCGAGGTAGTAGGGGAACCTCGAGGAGCAGCCGATGCCGGAGACGAAGACGATGTTCTCCCGCCGGAGGCCGAGGTCGGGCAGGAAGCCCTGCACGGCCTTCAGTACGGCGTAGTCACCGCAGCCCGGGCACCAGCGGACCTCCTGGTCGCTGGTGAAGTCCTTGCCGGTCAGCGCGGCCGCGCCGTCATCGAGGGTCGGGACGAGCTCGACGCCGGTGCGGTGGACGGGCAGGGGCAGGTCGGTGGTGCTCACGAAAGGTCTCCTCCCACCCTCACGTCGATGACGCGGGTCGCGGGCGCCGCGCGGCCTTCGCCCAGCGCCTTCTCGTGCTCGTCGGGCTCGCTCAGGTCGACCTCGATGCCCTCGGCGTCGGCGACCAGGTTGCCGATCGCCTCGGCGAGATCGGCGGCCTTGAGGGGCATGCCGTTGACCTGGTTGTAGCCGACGGCGTCGACCAGGTAGCGACCACGGATCAGCAGGGCGAGCTGGCCGAGGTTCATCTCGGGGATCAGCACCTTGTCGTAGCGCTCGAGGATCTCTCCCAGGTCGCGGGGGAACGGGTTGAGGTGGCGAAGGTGCACCTGCGCGACGTGGTAGCCGGCGTTGCGGACGCGTCGTACGCCGGCGCCGATCGGGCCGTACGTCGAGCCCCAGCCGAGGACGACCACGCGCGCCTCGGCGCCGGGGTCGTCGACCTCGAGGGGAGGCAGCGACTCAGCGATCCGCTCCACCTTGGCCGCACGGGTGCGCACCATGAAGTCGTGGTTGGCCGGGTCGTAGGAGATGTTGCCGTGGCCGTCGCCCTTCTCCAGCCCTCCGATGCGGTGCTCGAGGTCGGACGTGCCGGGGATCGCCCACGGCCGGGCCAGGGTCTCCTCGTCGCGCAGGTAGGGCCAGAACTCCGCCGGGTCGCCGGGCTCACCCGACCCGTGGTTGGTCGTGGTGGCGAAGGCCGGGTCGATCTCGGGCAGCTCGGACAGCTCGGGGATCCGCCACGGCTCGGAGCCGTTGGCCAGCATCCCGTCGGACAGCAGCATCACCGGGGTGCGGTAGGTGACCGCGATCCGGACCGCCTCCAGGGCCGCGTCGAAGCAGTCGCCGGGGGAGCGGGGCGCCACGATCGGCACCGGGGACTCGCCGTTGCGGCCGAACATCGCCTGCAGCAGGTCGGCCTGCTCGGTCTTGGTCGGCAGCCCGGTCGAAGGCCCCCCGCGCTGCACGTCGATGACGAGCAGGGGCAGCTCGGTCATCACCGCAAGACCGATCGTCTCCGACTTCAAGGCGATGCCGGGGCCGGACGTCGTGGTGACGCCGAGCCGGCCGGCGAACGACGCGCCCAGGGCCGCCCCGATGCCGGCGATCTCGTCCTCGGCCTGGAACGTCGTGACGCCGAACGCCTTGTGCTTGCTGAGCTCGTGGAGGATGTCGGAGGCCGGCGTGATCGGGTAGGACCCGAGGAAGAGCGGCAGCCCCGACTGCACGCCGCCGGCGATCAGGCCGTAGGCGAGGGCGAGGTTGCCGGTGATGTTGCGGTAGGTGCCGGTCGGCATCGGCGCCGGCTTGATCTCGTAGGAGACCGCGAAGGTCTCGGTGGTCTCGCCGAAGTTCCAGCCCGCGTGGTAGGCCCGCACGTTGGCGTCGCGGATGTCGGGCACCTTGGCGAACCGCTTCTGCAGGAACGCGACCGTCGACTCGGTCGGGCGGCCGTAGAGCCACGACAGCAGGCCCAGCGCGAACATGTTCTTGGCGCGGGCGGCGTCCTTGCGCGAGAGGCCGAAATCCTTGACCGCCTCGACGGTCATGCCGGTGAGGTCGATCGCGTGGACGGCGTACTCGGCCAGGCTTTCGTCGTCCAGCGGGCTGCCGGTGTAGCCGGCCTTGGTCAGGTTGCGCGCGGTGAAGTCGTGGTTGTCGACCACGATTGTCGCGCCCTTGGGCAGGTCGCCGAGGTTGGCGCGCAGGGCGGCGGGGTTCATCGCGACCAGCACGTCGGGGGCGTCACCGGGCGTGAGGATGTCGTGGTCGGCGAAGTGGACCTGGAACGACGAGACGCCGGGCAGCGTGCCCTGGGGCGCCCGGATCTCGGCCGGGAAGTTCGGCAGCGTCGACAGGTCGTTGCCGAACGTCGCGGACTCCTGGGTGAACCGGTCGCCGGTGAGCTGCATGCCGTCGCCCGAGTCGCCTGCGAACCGGATGATCACGCGGTCGAGCCGCTTGACCTGCTTGGACACTCTGCGTGCACTTCCTTCAGTCGCGTCGGGCGTTGTGAGCCCTGGGTGTTAGCCGTTCCGGTCGCGGCGCAACTCCCTCACGATAGTCCCGCGACGGTCGCCAACCGAACCGATCGGTGCATCTGGACAGTGAGTCGCCCCACGATCGAGTGGAGCCGACGTCGGCGCCGGCGGCCCAGGGTCCTTCGACCCGGACCCGGCGGCCTTCGGGCGTGCTTGACTTCCCGTCATGGACACCTCCGCCAAGGACCCCATCGGGCAGATCCACGACCAGCACGCAGCGCCGGGTGACGGGTTCCCGTTCGAGGACGAGCAGGACTTCGAGGACGCCCAGCGCGGCTTCGTCGGCGCGCGCGAGTCGGGCGTCGTACGCGCGGCCGACGGACGGGTCGTCTGGGACAACGACTCCTACGCCTTCCTGGTGGGAGAGGCCCCGACGACGGTCCACCCGAGCCTGTGGCGACAGTCGAAGCTGGTCGCCAAGCAGGGCTTGTTCGAGGTGACCGAGGGCATCTACCAGGTGCGCGGCCTCGACCTGTCCAACGTGACGTTCGTCGAGGGCGAGACCGGCGTCATCGTGATCGACCCGCTGATCTCCACCGAGACCGCGGCGGCCGCCCTCGCTCTCTACCGTGAGCACCGCGGCGACCGCGTCGTGACCGCGGTCATCTACACCCACTCCCACGCCGACCACTTCGGTGGCGTCAAGGGCGTCACCACCCAGGAGGACGTCGACGCCGGCCGCGTCGCGATCGTCGCGCCGGCGGGGTTCGTCGAGCACGCGGTCGCCGAGAATGTCTACGCCGGGACGGCGATGAGCAGGCGGGCCGGCTACATGTACGGCGCGGCTCTCGACCGCGGGCCCCGGGACCAGGTCGGCGCGGGGCTGGGCCAGACCACGTCGGTCGGGACGGTGACCCTGATCGCCCCCACGCTGTCGATCACCACCACCGGCCAGGAGGAGACCGTCGACGGCGTACGCATCGTCTTCCAGATGGCGCCCGGCACCGAGGCCCCGGCCGAGATGCACTTCTACTTCCCCGAGCGGCGCGCGCTCTGCATGGCCGAGAACACCACGCACACGCTGCACAACCTGCTCACCTTGCGGGGTGCCCTGGTCCGCGACCCCAACGCCTGGGCCGGCTACCTGACCGAGGCCCTCGACCTCTTCGGGGACGACGCCGAGGTCGCGTTCGCCTCCCACCACTGGCCGACGTGGGGCCACGAGCGCATCGTCGAGTGGATCTCGCTCCAGCGCGACCTCTACGCCTACCTGCACGACCAGACGCTCCGGCTGATGAACCAGGGCCTCGTCGGTGCCGAGATCGCCGAGCAGCTCCAGCTGCCGCCGGCCCTGGAGCGGGCGTGGCACACGCACGGCTACTACGGCTCGGTGAGCCACAACGTCAAGGCGATCTACCAGCGCTACATGGGCTGGTACGACGGCAACCCGGCCCACCTCTGGGGCCATCCGCCGGTCGAGGCCGCGACCCGCTACGTCGACTACATGGGCGGGGCCGACGCCGTCGTCGCGCGGGCGCGTGAGTCCTTCGCCGCCGGCGACCTGCGCTGGGTCGCCGAGGTGCTCAACCACGTGGTCTTCGCCGAGCCGGGCCACCAGGGCGCAACGGAGCTCCTCGCCGACACCTACGAGCAGCTCGGCTACGGCGCCGAGAACGGCACCTGGCGCAACGCCTACCTCTCCGGCGCCCACGAGCTGCGGCACGGGAACTTCGGGACGCCGGCCCAGGCCGACTCGCCCGACGTGCTCGCCCAGCTCAGCCCCGAGATGCTCTTCGACGCGCTGGCGATCAGGGTCGACGGGCCGCGAGCCTGGGACCTGCGGCTGACGATCGACCTGCGGTTCACCGACACCGGAGGCTTCCATCGCCTGCGGCTGGCCCACGGCGTTCTCACCCACAGCGCGGCGCAGCGGTCCGACGCGGCCGACCTCACGGTCTCCTGCCCCGAGCCCGCACTCCCGGCCGTGGCCCTCGGGCTGCTCGCTCCGGAGGACTTCGCCTCGGCTGGGGTCGAGCTGGTCGGCGACGTCTCGGCGCTCGGCCGGCTGATGGCCGTGCTGGACGAGCCCGACCCCGCCTTCGCCATCGTCACCCCCGACTGAGGACGTTCCAGCCCGGCGGAGCCGGGGCGGAACGGCTGCAAGGAGCGCCGCGGCCCGATTGCGGGCAGGGCTCCTGATCGGGGCGGAACGGCCGCAAGGAGGGCCGCCGCCCCGGGCGGGAAGGCTCCTCATCGGGGGGCGGGGCCCGCCGCGGGGACAGTTCACACGTACACCTCGGTGTTCGCGCGGTGCCCTCAGCCGACCACGATCGGGGCCAGCCATCCCGGGTGCGACACGTCACGTCCGCAGGATAACACAGTAGGTCTATTATCCTGATAATATCTACTAAACAACATTACTTACAGTGACTATCACCCCGAGAGTGAAGAGAGACAGACATGACCAAGTGGATGCGCCTGGCGACCCTCGGCGTCGCGGCGACCCTCATCCCGGCCGTCCTGAGTGGATGCTCCGCGTCCTCCTGCTCGTCCTCGGACAAGAACTCCCTGAGCATCGTGGGCTTCTCGGTCCTCAAGACCGCCAACGCGCCCGTGATCGCGGCCTTCCAGAAGACCCCCGCCGGCAAGGACATCAGCTTCACGACGTCGTACGGCGCCTCCGGCGACCAGTCGCGCGCCGTGGCCAGCGGCCTCCACGCCGACGAGGTCCACCTCTCCGTACGCCGCGCGTCCCCGGTCTCGCCCCAGGGGTGGTGCACGTCGGCCAGGTCGTGCTCGGCGCGAACGGCCTGCTCTCGCCGTCGGTCGGCCAGCCGCAGGGTGCCGACCTGGTGACCTACCCGGTCCCGGCGGCGCACCGCGTCTACGTGCGCTACCAGATCTCGGGGGCCGTCCAGCGGGCCGGCCCGGACGGTCGTGCGCTGGCCAGGGTCACGTCGCTGGACGTCGAGACCGGGGCGCGGCTCCACGAGACGACGGACGGTGGTCAGCGCGCGGGTGCTGTCGCTGGCCTGCTCGTCGTCGGCGCCGGGAGCGGTCGCCGTACCGTGCGGGTCCGACGACCGCGGCAGCTGGAGCGATGCGGCTGGGTCGCCGGGCCAGAGCCGACCGGGTGATGGCCCAGCTCGACCTGTCCTGAGGGATGTCAGCGGTAGTTGGCCAATCGAGCCAGCGTGGACGGCTGTCGTCGAAGGCTTGCGGACTTTCTGCGGACTTTCTGCGGACTCCGGGCTGGCTTGCGCGCGGCTCAGGGGCGCTCTGGGGGGTGGTTGGTCTGTTCGGTGAGCCAGAGGATGAGGTCGGAGCGCCAGTAGCTGACGCGGCGTCCGACTTGGTAGCTGCGGGGTCCTGCGCCGAGGGGCCATTGCCGCAGGGGTGTCTTCGGGGACGCAGATGGAAGGGAAGAGGTGTGAGGAGGGGTGGAGGGGAGGGCGATGGGAGGTGCCGGTCTCGCCCTGACCGTCGACTGTTGAGCCCTGGCTGTCCGAGCCTTGGCGGAGACTCTGTGGGCTCGCCGAGCAGCCGGACTACGAACACCGATGGCTACTGATCGACTCCAGACCGGGCCGGCGACACCGTGCCCGCAGCGCGCCGGAAAGTAACTATCAGCCGATGAGTAGCGGTCGTCTCCGGTCTCCCTAGATCGAGCTTCCGAGCCGCCCTAGGAACCGTGTGCGGTCGACGTTCGTCTCAGTGCCATGAGGTCATGGGTGCTGATTGGCACCGTCCTTATCACTCTCAGCGGGTGCGCGTCGCTCTCCTCGCAGGCCGAGCAGAGCAGGCTCGGCACGGTCCGCGGCAGGATGATCTTCATGGGTGGCCCGGCTCCCGGAGCCTGGCCGGTGAGTCCCGGCGTTGTCGTCCTTCGCGGCGCGACGGCCAAGAGAGTTGCGGTCGACCCCCGAGGGCACTTCCAGGTAAGCGTCGACCCCGGCACTTATCAGGTGACGGGCATGAGTCCGAAGTTCGGAAACGGCACATACGTGTGCCGGACCACCCATGCCGTCGTCGTCGCACCGGCCACCACGAGCTACGTCGTTGTTGGCTGCCTCGTCAGGTAGAGGTTCACCGGAAGGTGCGCGCTCATGCCGATGAGCGAATGGTCGGGGGTCGCGAGCCTTCGAAGAGCGGCGTAGCGTTGGTGGGCACCTCGTAAGGAGGAGGTGCGGCGATGGCGATGGACGAACTAGCAGGGTTCGTCCTTCTGGTGGCTGCCTTCGTCTGGTGGGTCACACGCACGAACCTGTTCGGCCACTTTCGCCGGCGCTGGCATGGTGCCGACCCTGGCGGGCTCAATCACGAAGCGTCCGGCGGAAAGTGGGGCGGCGAAGGCACCCCACCGGGTTCCTTTCACGTTTCAGGGGGCGCTCCGCGCGGTCCCAACCATCGCCTCTGATGACACCAGCTGCGGAACGGCGGCTGGTCGACCGTCGACGGTTGGTCAACTCCGTCGGGGCGTCCATTCCGTCATCAGCTGGTCGGATGTGTGGCCGCGGCCGTAGACCGGTTCCGCGCTGGCGATCTCGACGCCTTCGAGGTCGACCGCGTGGTGTTCCAGTACAGCCGGGCAGCCAAGGAGCTGTGGAAGTTCTGCAACTACACCGACGTGGAGCTCGCGGCATCTCTGATCGAGGAGCGCCGGCACGTCGACTGGTGGTCAGGGGCGGCGCAGCAGGAGCGCTGAGCCCCCACCGGCTCCTCGGGCGCCGGGGCGTCAGCGGTCTTGACAGGTGCTGCGCGCACGTCGGCTCCTCGAGGATATGGACATCTCCCCATTCATCGCTGTTGATCCCGGTCTCGAGAACGCGCTCACCGGTGCTGGCAGTGTCACCGGTCGGCTGGCCCCCGCTTCTGCGACCGTCCATAATCCCTCGGATAGCAGTCTGGAGTCGGAGGCGAGCGCAACCATGGATCAGGGTCGGTCTCCGAAACTGTCTCGGTTGACCCGCGCGGGGGACGCGACGGGCTCCGGTCCACCCCTGGGTCAAAGTCCTCGGGGTCACTGCGCTGACCGCGGCGGTGGTCTTCGTTGGGTTCCGTGCCTATCACTGGTGGACACACCCGACCCTGATGGGCGCCAGCCGCGGCACCAGGACCTCAGTCTCCACGGACCCACACACGATCTGGTCGTTCCCGTTGAGCAGACCCCACCCTGGCCATGTCGAGACCGTGACCTTTCGAGATATCCCCGACCAAGGGCGGAACGTCAACACCGCACGGGTCATCTTGACAGTGGGGATCTGCCACATCGAAGGGGCGATTCAGGTGGTCGGCTTTGCGCTGCGCCCGAATGAGAACTGGAAGCCCACTCCCTCCCCCTGGGCAGGGCTTTCCTCGGCATGGACCGAAGGCCGCTGGCCAGCCTCGGATTCAACGGGCGCAAGGTGGACGCCGTCTGTCATCTCGCGACCGGATCGGGATATGAGCCCGCCGTGCGGGTCGCCAAGACGGCGGCAGGCACGGCCACCACTGTTGGCTGGACGATCTCGTACACCAGCGACGGCCACTCCGGCACGTTTCAATGGCCCTTGGCCACCGAGCTGTGTCCCGGGTCATGTTGAGCCCGGAAAGCGGCATAGTGAGTGCAGTTGAGACTCGTCTCGGGTTGCCCTGGGGTTGCGGGCCCGGCTCCCCCTAGCGCCGAGCCCGCAACGGGCCACCCGGCGGTCGGAATGACCGGACCGTCCCCCATGAGAGACGCGGAAGGTCCGGCTTCATGACGCTGAACATGGACAACGCCAGCCAGGATCGATCCGAGTTCAGTCCAGTCCAGGAGCTGGCACGTCACCCCGCCGCAAGAGCAGCAGGCTCCCCGTTGTGGCGCTGGGACGTCACCGGGGAGCCTGCTGATTGGTACGGCGGGGGGAGGGGGGCATGTACTCATCAGCGTATGCCGACTCAACCCAGGCCGCCTACGGTCACGAGGTGCGCGGGGCCTAGTCGGATCACCCCAGATGTCCTAGTCCGTCCAAACCACGATGAGGTGCCTAGTCGCTCATCGGTAGACACGCGCAACGGCAGGGATGAGCGTGCGCTTTCTAGTGCAGGGTGAGCCAGAAGATTGCGAACACGCCGATCGCGATGCTGTAGATGGCGAACGGGATGAGGGTCCTGGTTTGGAAGTAGCGGGTCAGGAACCTCACGGAAAGATAGGCGGTGATGAAGGAGGCGATGCTGCCAGCGAGGACTTGGCCGTGGATGCCGTTGCCGAGCGGTCCGAAAAGATCGGGGATCTTCAGGGCTCCTGCCGCGAAGATGACCGGGGTGGCCAGGAGGAAGGAGAACCTCGCGGCGTCCTCGTGCGAGAGGCCCTTGATGAGTCCGGCAACCATGGTGACTCCGGAACGGCTGATGCCGGGCAAGAGGGCGAGGATCTGAGCCGAACCCACCAGAGTCGCGGAGACGAAGCTCAACTTTGCGAGCCGCAGATCCGAATCCTTAGCGACAGCCTGATTCTCCAGGAGACCCTCCTCGCCAGTGACCTCGAGGCGCGTCGCCCCTCGTCGAGCCACGTCGCCCATTGTTAGGCCCCCGCCGCCCGCGGCTGCGTAGGCGGCGTCTCCCGGAAGGGGCTCGCGGCGACGCATGCGCTCTCCGGCGAGCAGGATCAGACCGTTGACCAGGAGGAACACTGCAGCGGGGATCGGCCTGCCCAGGGTGGTGCGGAAGAGATGCTCGAGCAGCAGTCCCGAGATGCCCACCGGGATGGTGGCGATCACGATCAGCCAGGCGAGCCGTTCGTAGGAGGTCTCGATGCGGCGGTGTGCGATGGAGGTGAAGAAACCAGTGATGATGCGGACCCAGTCGCGCCAGAAGAACAGCAGGAGGGCGCAGGCGGTGGCCACGTGCAGGCCCACGATGAACGCCAGATAAGGCGACTCAGGCGCTGAAACATTGAGGTCCTTGGCCCACTGCCCTCCGACCAGGGCCGGGATCAGGATGCTGTGGCCCAGGCTAGAGATAGGGAATAGTTCTGAGAACCCCTGGAACGCCCCGACGACGATGGCTTCGAAGTAGCTCAGATGCGACATGGGAACATCTTGTCAGGGGCCGCGCTCCCGCGTTGCGGAGATTGGCGGCGGCTTGGGGTGGTGCGTAACACCAGGGCTAGGTTGAAGAACCGGGTTCGGTCACGCTTCGTCGTGCGGGGTCTAGACGTGGTCGGGGTCTTCGACCTGCTCGCGTCGCTTGCGACGCACGCGCCAGACCACGAATGCGACAATCACCAGCACCCCGATCACGACGGCGGTGCCCTCGCCGAGGTAGGAGGCCACCTTCTGATAGGAAGCGCCGGCAAAGTAGCCGACCAGGCTGTAGGTGATGCCCCAGGCTAGGCCGCCGAGGGCGTTCCAGAACAAGAAGGTGCGATAGCGCATCTGGCTGAGGCCAGCGATTCCGGGCATCACCGCAAGGAAGAAGGCCGTCCATCGGCCTAGAAAGACCGCCGGGCCTCCACGACGCAACATGTCCTGGGCTTTGCCGAGCCGCGACTGGTCTTTTCGAACACCCTCATCCGCAGGACGCGCGGCCCCATGTGCTTGCCGACCTCGTAACCGACGGTGTCACCGACGATCGCGCAAGTCACGACCAGCACAATCAGCGTCGCGATGTCGAGGTGTCCCTGACTCGCCAGGAACCCGCCCAACAGCACCGCGGCCTCACCCGGCAGAACAAACCGATGAAGACCGCGGCCTCCCCGAACACGAGCAGACCGATGATCAGATAGGCCAGAGCGGAACCGATCGAAGTGGCATCTAACACGCCCTGCAACACCGACAAACGGTACCCAGAGCCTCCCCATCGGACACGTGACGCACACCCGAGACGCTCAGCACGAGCTTGCTGAGGAGGCGACCAACACTGGATGACAGCGACCCTGTCAGCGGCATGTGAGGTCATTTCGGTCGGATTCGAGCCCAGATCAGAGCCGGCAGCGCTCAGACGGGCTCGGGTCCAGCGAGGTTCACCGTCACGGGTCCCTCGCCCACGCGGACGATGATGCCGTCGTTCTGCTCCGAGCCCGCGTTCCCCTCGCGATGGACGACGCCCTTGGGGATGACCACGAAGTCGCCAGGCTCGACCTCAAGTCGCTCCGCGCCTCCCGCACCGAACTCCACGAAGAATCGCCCGCTGATGACGTGCGCATAGGTGTCGTGCCCGGGATGTACGTGCCAGTCGGAGGCGTCCTGGTCGGGGTCGTTCTGGATCCGCCCAACCCAGACGTGCTCGTGCGAGAAGGCTTCGAAGCGTGTCACTCCCGGCGTCGGCGTTGGTTCACCACGGAGCTCGTCCTTCCGAACGACACTCGGTCGATCCATGCAGCGCCCCTCCTGCTGACCCTGCCTGTCGCAGGCCGTGTGAGCGACTCTATGGCGCAGCGCGTGGGGCTGCGAGTAAACTGAGCCAGAGGGCTTCGGGAAAGCGACAGACGCCCGAGCCTCTGACCCGAGGCGACGCTGCCGAACAGTTGCGTCCGAGGGTGCGCACGCTACAGCGGCATAGAAAGACGTTCTGCGTGTCCTTGCTGGCGTAGGGAACGTCCTCCTGATGCGCTTTGAGGGCTTGGTGTCCCATCGCAGAAGGAGGACGTTCATGACCAACGGTAATGGTGTCTCGCGTGGTGACCGGAACCGCAACGCACGGCTGGCTCGGCTGCGCGAGCTGGTGCCGGTGAGCAATGCGATCGTGGGGATCGACCTGGCCGACGTCAAGCAGATGGTGGTGGTGTGCGACCACGACTCGAAGGTGCTGGCCCGGCGCACGTTCCGGTGCAAGGCCTGGGATCTGGGCGCGGCGTTGGACTGGGCCGCGACCGGGCGGCCGCGAAGGGGTTCGCCGGGGTCACGGTGTCGTGTGAGCCGACCGGGCACCGGTGGCGGGTGCTGGGCCAGCTCGCCGCGGACCGCGGCATGCCGTTCGTGTGTGTGCAGCCGATCCAGACCGCGTGGGCGCGGCGCACCGAGGACCTGACCTTCGACAAGACCGACGAGAAGGACGCGGTCCTGATCGCCCGGCTGACCGCCCAGCTGCGCTGCTACGTCCCCGAACCGGTTGATGAGACCTGGGCCCGGCTGCGGCACCTGGGCGCCCGCCGCGAGCAGCTGATCACCGAGAACGTCGCCCAGGTCCAGCAGATCCGCGACCTGCTCGAGTGCGTGTGGCCGGCCGCCCTGACCACCGCGGCGCAGCCGTTCCGGTCCAGCACCTGGGCCGCGGCGATGACCGTGGTCCTCGACCGCGACGGCGGCGACCTGGACCGCACCCGGCGACTGGGGCCGGCCCGGTTCGAGCACGCGGTGCGCCGCGAGATCACCCGCCGGGGCGGGCAGAAACCCTGCCTGCGGATCGTGCGCAAGCTGTTCACCGCGCTGGCCGACCCGACCGGCGTGATCGCCCACCGGCCGGTGCGTTGGAACGGGTCGGCTGGTGCTGGCCGACTGGGAGGCCGACCAGCAGCGCCTGGCTGACCGACCGAGCACCGGATGGTCGCCGTCCTCGACGAGCTCGGCCTGACCGACCTGGCCACCTCGATCGCCGGGCTCTCCCCGGTCGGCGCCGCCGCGATCCTGGCCGAGACCGGCGACCCGCGCCGGTTCGCCACCGCCCGCGCCCTGGTCAAGCACGCCGGCCTGGCGCCGCGGGAGAAGCTGTCCGGCACCTTCACCGGCGGACCAAGCTCACCGGCCAGGGCCGGCCCCGGCTGCGGGTCGCGGCCTGGCGCGCGGTCTGGGGAGCCAGCAGACCAACACCGTCTACGCCGCCGGTACCGACACCTGACCACCCGAGACACCAACAAGCTCAAGCCGACCCAGGCCCAGACCGTCATCGCCGCCGCCATCCTGCGACAGCTGCACGCCGTCATCACCACCGGCCAGCCTGGGACCCCCACATCGCCAGCCGGCGGCACCAAGCACGAGCCAGGTCACCCTCGCCGCCTGAACCGACACAGTCAGCAAGGCGGCCACCAAGCTGACGGTCGGGGCGAGCCCCACGCGGCATCGAGGACCACCAGTATCTCGACGCTCATCATGGGCAGCCCCGCCCGTCGTCGACCAACCCGATTACACGCTGCCGGGCACCAACCCCATTCAGCTATGCAGGGACAGACGACGGGCGAGGCACCGACCAAACCCTTGACCCAAACCGCCTTACGCTGATGTGAGGGCGTTCCGTCCGAGCATGAGAATGCCCCCGGCGCTTGGGGCGCCGGGGGCATCGGTGACGCTACCGGGTGCCGGTGACTCGCCCAGAGGACTTGGCGGCCGTGCGGGACTCAGTGCTCGTGCTGTTCCTAACCGAAGTGAGGTTGGTGAAGGTGACGGTGGACCTCGGCGTCACCGGCGACTGAGTAGAGCGCGTACGGAGCTTCCCTGGCAGTGGAGTGTCACGGGTCCGTGGTTGCCAGTCGTATCAATGACCGCGCTGGCGTCCATGCCGGCGATCGCACCGGCCGGACTGTGTGAAAAGGCCTCTGCCGTGGTGGGCGCAGCTTGCCAGAAGAAGCACTGCAGTTCCGAGGGGCTGGGGTACACAACGAGGGAGTAGGAGGCCATCCACCTGCCGCGAGGCAGGCCGGGGAAGTTCGAGCACCGCCTCAGTGGTGAGCGTGCCTGTGGAGGGGATGGCGTAGCGGTAGGCGGTGTTCTTGACCTGAGAGCTGTCGAGCCCGTCGAGCAGGTCGGCGTTGAGGTGCTTCACCCGTTTGGTGCTGTTCAACTGCAGTGATGGAGAGTTCGTCCTGCTCTTCAGGTTCAGAGCAGGCCCGCGACCGGTGTTCGTCAAGCCTGTTGTCCTGTTGGCGGAGTTGCTGTGGCCCAGCGTAAGCGGCTGGCCGGTGGCGGCATATGAGGCCAGGTCGGCGCCGCCGACGAGAACTGCGGCGGCGGCGAGGGTAGTGGCGGTGGACCGGAGAGATGGACGATGAAACATTTGGTGCTCCCTGGAGTGAGGCCTTTCCTGGATGCCGGGCGCGGTCGCCAGGCCGTGTGGACTCTATTGGGAGCACTCGGGGCGCGTCTGCAGTAACAGTCGCGCCGTGCCGGACTCTGGGGCATCGGGTCATCCGTGGGACGAGCCCGCACATCGGCTGAGCGAGCGCGGACAGCGGCATGAGAGGACACGCATGGACGATCACCTACGAGTCATCGTCGCCACGCACGCGGTAGTCATGGAGTGCCCGGGGAGCGGGTAGGGAGGGTCCCCGATGGCCCCCGATGGGGTGATGAGTTGGGGACAGGCTTGATCTCTTGCGGGCACGGTGGATCGGCGTTCGCAGAAACCAAAGCACCCCAAGGAGTACCACGACGGCCAGAAACACGAGTTCCGAGATCCCGACCATGGCCACCTCCTCGCCCCGAGACACCCAGGTTCCTCTGCGGAACCGGCGGCGCGTCCCTGCGCCATGCTCCCATCAAGCGGAGCCCACCGCATCAGTCACCTTGACGTCAGTGAGCGCTGGCCACTGTGCGGATTGGTTGCACTCTCATCGGCATGAGCGAGTACAGGACAGCGGCATAGTGAGTGCGCTTCTACTTGAACCGGAACCAGCATGTGAGGGGGGGCGACCAGCCAGTAGCCACTGCCCGTTCTCCCTCAGGGTGCGCACGCCTGGCGGAGTGACGTGGCGGTCGGCCCGATGGGAGGCACGGGCGACGCCGCAGCCTGCCCCGTCTCGCGATTCTCTCTATCGCTCGATCGAGTGATATTCTCAGCGCTGGCCTGAGTGACGCTCAAGGCACCCAGTCCGAACTCAAGGAGATATCGCCTGTGCTCGGCCAGGGCGGTGCGGACCGGGCAACCCCCGATACATCAGCTGGAGGACACATGTCGGTCATCATGATCGCCGAGATTGCGGGTGCTGACGCCACGTTCATCGACGCGATGCGCGCCGCAGGAGTGGTGGACGCGCTCGCGAAGTACCCCGGGTTCGTCAGTCACGCCAGTGGCGCGGCGGACAGCGGGTATCGCGTCATCGAGGTATGGGAGTCACGCGCCGCTCACGAGGACTGGGTCGAGAAGGTCATCCTTCCCAACATGCCGCCCGGCGCACCCCCACCCACCATCGAGTACATCGATCTCCTGGCTGCGGTGCAGGGGGAGCTAGAACCTGGAGAAGCCAATCTTCGAAGCCACCCGAAGTCGCCTCCTGGCCGGACGAGTATTCGCCCGCCACGGGGCTCGGGCGGACCGCTGATGGAGGTCGAGCCGCAGGTAAGTGCAGGCAGGACGGACCGAACACCCTGCGTAGTGATTCGGCATCGGGTTTCACAGCAGAGAGCGACTGGACCCACCTGCCACCTCCATCGGCGGCCGCCGCCGCCGAGCTCGAAGGTGGCTACCGCTCATCGGCATGAGGGCGCGCGGACAGCAGATTAGTGCGCTGCTACCTAAGGCTCGGTGACCACGTCAGGGCCGCTGGTCTGGCCGCTTGAAAGGCTGGCCCAGATCTCCAGCTAGAGAAGTTGACGTGGGCACGCCATGGCTTGCTGACTCACCCGGATCGCGACCATGGCCGCGGCGGCGCGCTCGGAACGAAGGGGTGCGCACAACCCACACTACGAACGTCAGGGCGACAAGCCCGAGGATGATCCAGACGAGCATGTTGTCCTCCGATGTGAGACGTGATGCGGAGCGTAGCGGCAGAACCATCTGGCAGGCTCCCTATCTGGGTGACCGCCACGGACAGCGGCATGAGCGTGCGCGGCGCTTATGGCCACCTGCACGTCCCGATGCCCATAGACCGCCTCTGAGTCTTGGGTGATGTCGGTCAGTAACCGACCTTCTTGACGGCGTAGGCGGCCTGCGCGGGGGTGTAGCCCTCACCGGCCTTGCTCGTCAACTGCTGCATGAGCCCGGCCTTGCTGAATCCGCCCATCTGCTTGTACGACTTGGCCGACTCCACCGCCTGCGCGTTCCAGTCTGCGTTGGTGTGGTTGACGGCCCAGACAGCATCCTTGAGCGGGAAGCCCTCACCGGCCTTGCTGCTCAACTGCTGGATGAGTCCGACCCGGCTGAACCCGGTGCCCATCGACAGGTACGACTGTGCCGACTGGAGCGCGGCCACCTGGGACGTCGTTCCCTTGGGCTTGGGCTTGGAGTCCTTCGTAGCGTGGTGCCCCTGCTTGCCGTTGGCGTGCTTGTAGTCGCTGGACCCGGTGGTACACGCAGAAGCGCCAAGGGCGATGGCGATAGCGGCAACGGTGGTGCTGACGGTCTTACGCATGGAAGTTCGTCTCCCGGAAATGTTTCACGTTTATGCGGGCGTCAAACTGCTCGCCGGACGCATCACCCTAGGTCGGCGCCCCCGACGTTGGACCCTGTTTGGCAAAACTCGGCGCCGGGTCGGCTGCGATGACCCACGGGGACGACGCCGCCCCACTCGCAGACATCGAGTCTGAGCGGAAGTTCCTTCGGGTGTCGGCGAGAGTTTGGGTCGCGGACATTCCGCTCCGCGCCAATAGCCAGCGTGTCGATTGAGTTGCCTCCCGCTGGATGCATCGCGCCATTCAATGACCTGCCCGACGGCTCGCACGTCATCCTCCCGGAGGGTGCGCCGCTCAAGGTGACGATGGCGGATACCCAGCCGCAGCAACTATTGGAGGCATACTCACTGGATCGTGGCGAGCGGCATGTCGCGGTCGTGCTCGCCATGACTGGTGAAACGGTCGACGTCTCCCTAGACGGCGTGATCGTCGGCCACATGAGCGCCAGCGGCAGCCAGAAGTTGCGGGGGCTGGTCGAGTTCGTCGCGACGCGCGACTACGCTCCGGTCGCCCATGCTGTGCTCAAGGGATCCATCCTCGGGACTTCCATGACTCTCCACGCTGCACGAACGACCGACGTCTCGCAGTTGTGGCTCAACAGCATCGGTCGCTGACGCCTCGGCGACTGGGGTCACGCGGACCGCCCCCTCGAAAACGCGCATGTCAGCGGCATGAGCGGAACGCTATGCCGTCCATGTCAGCGGCATGAGCGGAACGCTATGCCGTCCATGTCAGCGGCATGAGCGGAACGCTATGCCGTCCATGTCAGCGGCATGAGCGGAACGCTATGCCGTCCATGTCAGCGGCATGAGCGGAACGCTATGCCGTCCATGTCAGCGGCATGAGCGGAACGCTATGCCGTCCATGTCAGCGGCATGAGCGGAACGCTATGCCGTCCATGTCAGCGGCATGAGCGGAACGCTATGCCGTCCATGTCAGCGGCATGAGCGGAACGCTATGCCGTCCATGTCAGCGGCATGAGCGGAACGCTATGCCGTCCATGTCAGCGGCATGAGCGGAACGCTATGCCGTCCATGTCAGCGGCATGAGCGGAAGCGCGCTACATGGCGATCTGGGCGGCAAGCAAGGGGCGTCCAGGCTTCAGCGGCGTCGTTCTCGGCGCCTTTCCAGGAGTTCCTGCACGCCCCAGACGATTGCCCCGACGATCCCGAAAAGGACGAGCGCGCCGGCACCGACGATCATGCGGACACACTAAGCCCCGCGTGGGCTAATCAAGTCACGCATCGCCCAAGTAGCGACCGCTCATCGGCATGAGCGAGCGCGGACAGCGGCATGAGCGGTCAATGGTTGATGGCGCGTTCCCAAACGTCTGCGTGTCGAGCGACGTAGTCGGCGGTCTCGCTCCAGTGCTTACCGTGGCCCTCCAGGTACATCGACGCCCACGGCTCGTGGCCCGTCGCGTGGGACCGACGAAGGAGGTCGTACATGGCTCGGGCACGCCGGGCCATCGTCGTGGGCAACGCCGCTCTGAGGGCCGAGTCTGCGTCGTAGCCGTGGAGGAACGCAGCGAGCCTTTCGCCCGGCAGAGCGGGCTCGTCGGTCGGGAAGAGACGCCCGAAGGAGACTGCAGCGTACGCCAGGTCCCACAGACGCGTGCTCGGTCCCGCACCATCCCAGTCGATGAACACGAGCCGGTCACCGTCGATGATCAGGTTCCAGGCCGCCAGGTCGTTGTGGCACAGCAGGTCGGCGTGAGGCGCGGGTATCAGCACGTCCCACGAGTCGGGAATGGGTATCCCCGTGCTGGCGTCGTGGATCGACCGCACCAGCGAGCCGATACGCCGGAGGAGCGGGGCGTCGAGCGGCTCACGGTCCATCGCAAGTTCGCCGGGGACGTAGTCCAGAACGAGGCGACCCTCGTCGTCGCGGCCACGTGGCTCTGGAACGTCGATGCCCCGCTCTCGGAGCGAGAGCATGTAGGCCACAGTGCGCTCCGTCGAGGGCAGCCACGGTTTGCGCACCGTGTCTCCGATGCGCACAACGCTGGCCGACGCGTTCCCTCCGCTCAGCGACTCCTCGTCCAGGTCCTCGCGGGTCACGGCGAACACGGTAGCGAGCATGCTCCGCGGATTCTGACCGACCTCACATCGGCAGATCCGAGCGCGGACAGCGGCAGATGAGGGCGTTTCTCACGACCGACCCCTCGTGCTATCTCTCTTGGCAGAAGACGTTCACATGGACGGTCTTGGCGGCCACGACTGTGACCGACCGGGCGGCCCGGCAGATATACCGACCGTTGCCGTAGTCAGGGCTGGTTCCGGTGACTCGGATAGGTACCTGGGTCAACCGCGACGACGAAGTGGCCTTGTCCATCGACGGGACCCTGGGTCGGTGTCCCCCCATGCAGTCTCACAGTGCCCGAGGTCGTTCTGAACCCGGGTGCAGGGCCGCCGACGAGCAGAAGCCTCCCGGTCACAGTGCCGACGTTGGTTCCTTTGGGGGTAGTGGCCTTGCTGCTCAGACCGTTGGATGGAGACGGACTTGCCCCTGAATCCTGCCCAGACGACGAACACCCAGCCACAGCAAGGGCAAACAGCGCGATCACGGGGCCAAGGCACTTCCTCATGCGTTTGAGACGCCGCCCTTCGCGCCCGGGTTCCATGCCATCAGGATCCACGCCCCCGACGGTTTCGGCGACCGCTCATCGGCAGATCAGCGCGCACTCAGCGGCATGAGAGGGCGCATGCGCTACATGTCTGCCTGCCTGTCGATGAAGGCTGAGAGAGCCTTGATCACTTCCTCATTGGTGTCGTGACCCAGCCCGGTCGCCTCCACCTCCTCAAGAGTTGTGTGGACTTCCAACCAGGTGCGGACCCACGACTTCGCTTCCGGTCCGAGCGTTGGGTCTGCGTCACCATGACCCCAGAACACCGGCGGTCTGAGTAGGCGGAGAGCATCATCGCCTGCGACTGGGCCCGGGAATGGGCCACCCGACAACTGCCCTACCCACGACAGCCGACGAGGCGCGCGCCTCATGAGGTGCAAGGCGAGCACCGCGCCTTGAGAGAAGCCGACGACCCCCACCACCCTAGCCGTCCTGGCGGTCTGGTCCATCCAACGCTCTACCAGTCGTGCGGAGGCCGTCAGCAGTTCCGGCTTCCCTGGCTCTATATCGCGTTCGAGCCACGCCCACCCATTGCCGTATCGCTTGGTCCCTCGCAGGGAGGCATACACGTGATGAGAGGGCAGTTCGGGAACGAGTCCCGCCAAGTCGCCTTCGTCGCTGCCAAGACCATGCAAGAGCACGACGACCCGATCGCCTCTTTCGAGCGGCCGGGACCACCAGACGACCACGTCGTCGATGGAGCCGTCAGTTCCTTCGTCCACGAGCGCCTCAAAGGTGGAGAGCACGAGGGACCGAGGCTAGCGGCAAGGGCTGCGAGCATCCGCACATCGGCAGAAGCGCGCACTAGTCGCGGCATGAGCGGGCGCACGTGGTTGGCTAATCCACATGAGCGACCAGCCGCCTCCGTGGGAGGTCGACGGCATCCCTTTTGTGCTCCCAGTCGAGGTGTTCTCGGCAGCAGCGGACGCGTGGGTCTTACACGTTCCACAGAGGTGTCGGCCCCACCGGATACGCCCAGCGCTTGGAGTTTGGGGCGCGCACGCGCCCTGTTCCGGGAACCAATACCCGGAGAACGACGCTCGAACGCGGCGGCTCGTTGAGTGCCCGCCGATGTTCGAGACGAAGGCTGGCGGCCGCGCTTACCCCGCGATCTTCGCCCCCGAACCCAGTGTCACTGACAGCGCCGTCCAGCTTGCAGTCATCACTGTGGAGGGATACGTCGGCTCCGCCTGGGGAGCCTTGGCGACCGAGTTCGCCCCGCAGGTCGTGCGGAACTTCCGTCCAGACACCCAGGGAGGTCGAGAGCTCTTCGCGACGGTTGTCCACATCTCCAGAGAGCCGATTCCGGGCGTTCTTGACTACCCCGTCGTGCAAGTCTGGGTGCCGCGTAATGAAGCAAGTCCAGCTCCGTAACGCACACCGTCCGCCCACACATCGGCGTCAGCCCGAGCGGTCAGCGGCATGAGCGGTCGGTTCTCAGAGGAGCACAGGAGGCCCGTACCCCTGCACGTACCGCACCTCGTCGTCGGTGAGGGGAACGTGGTCTACGGCCACCTTGTAGAAGATCTCATTGTCCATCCACCATCGCCATGCGAACTCCGAGAACGAGTCCGCGACCACGACGAAGGCGGCTGAGGTTCCGCCGTGGCTTTCCCGGTCTTCCGGGCCAAGGGCGAAGCCCGCCGGGAACTGGGATCCGACCATTGCTGAGTCGCCGTCATCTCCGACGTACAGCAACCAGTGGTAGACCCACTGGCTGTCGGACACCAGATGCATGAGACGTCCGCCATCGACTTCGACCAGCTCGTCGCCGAGGTCGAAGTAGCAATCGGTCGCGCTCCGAAGGCGATCACGAAGACCGGGCTGATGGACTCCGACGAAGCGCAGAAAGTCATCGGGCAGCGAGTTGATGTCAGGCCACAACTCGCCAATCCCTGCCCAGGACAGATCCCGCTGAGCGGAGGGCGTGAACCACGAGGCCAAGTAGTCCTCAGAGTGGGCAGGAGCAGCCTCTAGCCAGGACAGGTCCGCCAGATCGGTCGGTGCGGGCGGGCAGTCGTCCTGGGGGTAGGAGGCGTAGGTGACATGCCGGTCAGGCTGCCTTGCGCCCGGAAGCGGAGACGTGACCCAGGACCGCGACAACCCGGAGAGAAACGGCACGACCTGAGCCTCTCAGAGTTGCGCGACGTGTGACCGCTCATCGGCATGAGAGTTACTTCCGGCGTGCCGGGAGCGGTGGAGCGGTGGTGCGGCGGTGCGGCGGTTCGGTTGCCGGTGCGGGGGGCCGCCACCTGAGTGGTGTCAAGGGGCGGGGGGCCCCGGACATCGGTCGGGTGTCGCTGATGACGAGGGTGGCCGCCACCGCCGAAGTTGCGGACTCTGTGCGGACTTTGGCCAGTTCTCAGGCGCGAATCAGCGGTAGTTGGTGAACTGGACGGCGAAGTCGAGGTCCTGCTGCTTGACCAGGGCGATGACGGACTGGAGGTCGTCGCGCTTCTTGCTCGAGACCCGGAGCTCGTCGCCCTGGATCTGGGCCTTCACGCCCTTGGGGCCCTCGTCGCGGATCAGCTTCGAGATCTTCTTGGCGTCCTCGGAGGTGATGCCCTCCTTGAGCGTGATCGAGATCTTGGACTGCTGGCCCGACTGCCGGGGCTCGGAGGCGTCGAGGATCTTCAGGCTCTGGTCACGCTTGACCAGCTTGCCCTTGAACACGTCGAGGACGGCGCTCGCCCGGTCGTCGGCCGAGGCGGTGATCTCGATGGCGTGCTCACCCTGCCACTCGATCGTCGCTCCCGTGCCCTTGAAGTCGAACCGCGTGGCGATCTCGCGGGCGGTCTGGCCGAGCGCGTTGTCGACCTCCTGACGGTCGATCTTGCTGACGATGTCGAACGAGCTGTCGGCCATGCGTTGTCCCCTCTTGGCGGTTTCGGCTCCTCGGTGCTGCCTTGCTATTGTTCCGACCTGCTGACGCATCGCCAACATCGGGTCGACAGCACGGCAGATTGCCCGAGCGGCCAATGGGAGCGGACTGTAAATCCGTCGGTGTATACCTACCCAGGTTCGAATCCTGGATCTGCCACCCTCGAGAGGCCGGCCCGGAGACGGGTCGGCCTCTCGTGCTCTGCGAGGTGCCGCTCGGCGAGCGATGCGACAGGTCGGCTGTCGACCTCCCGCGCGGGCGCCTTGCGCCCCTACCATCAGGACATGCTCATCCTCGCGATCATCGTCCTCGGGTTCCTGGCCGGCGGCCTCGCCCAGCTCCTCTTCGGGGTCCCGATGCGCGAGGTCAACTGGGTGATGGCCCTGGGCTCGGGCCTGATCGGGTCCTTCATCGGCGGGCTGCTGATCAGCCTGATCTCCGGGGACGGCCTCGACCTGAAGCCGAGCGGCATCGTCGGCTCGCTGCTGGGGGCGATGCTGGTGACGATCGCGTGGACCGCGCTCTCGACGCGGCACAAGGACCAGCCCTGACCGCTGGGGCGACCGAGGCGGATCCCGGCGGACCTGCTGGCTCCGCGCTGGTCCCGGTGGCGCGCTAGGAGGAAGGGGTCACGTGACCCCTTCCTCGCAGTGCACCCCGGCGTGGGGTGCGGGGAGCGGCTGAGACGTCTGGCGACCAGGGATCTCTGCTGTCAGGCGAGCACCTCGAGGAGCCTGCCCACCTCTGCGGACATCGCCTCCCGGGCCGGGCCGAGGTAGCGGCGCGGGTCAGTGAGCACAGGGTCGGCCTCGAGACCGTGCCGGACGCTCACGGTCATCGCGACGTTGAGCGCGGTGCCGATGTTGATCTTCACCATGCCGGCGGAGACCGCCCGCCGGAGCTCGTCGTCGGGTACGCCGGAGGAGCCGTGCAGCACCAGAGGCACCGGCAACGCTGCGGCGAGGACGGCGATCCGCTCGTGGTCAAGGCGGGCGGTGCGGGTCGTCATCGCGTGCGAGGTGCCCACCGCGACCGCGAGCGCGTCCACTCCGGTCCGGGCCACGAACGCCGCAGCCTCCACCGGGTCGGTCCGGACGCCCGGTGCGTGGGCGCTCTCCGCGGCCCCGGGCTTGCCGCCGACATAGCCCAGCTCCGCCTCCACCCAGACCCCGGCGGCGTGACCGGCGCGAACGATCTCGGTGGTCCGGGCGAGGTTGTCGGCGTAGGGCAGGGCCCCGGCGTCGTACATGAGAGAGCTGAGGTACGGCCGTAGGGGCCCGGCCACGCACTGCTCGACCAGGGCGTCGTCGGTGAGGTGGTCGAGATGGATCGCCAGCGGTGTCTCCGCGCGCGTGGCGAGCGCGTGCATGGCCGCCAGGATCGGCTCGGCCACGCCGTCGTGGTAGCGGATGGCGTTCTCACTGAGCGCGAGCACCACCCCGCGACCAGCCCGCGTGGCGGCGGCGACGATCGCCTCGGCGTGCTCGAGGGTGATCACGTTGAACGCCGGCAGCGCCCGCCCGGCGCGCTGCGCCTCGGCGACTCAGGACGCCGGTCCCGACGACGGTCATCGCGCAGCGTCCAGGGCGCGTACCACGACTCCGGCGAGCTGCTCCTCTTGGTGGGCGGGGTCGACGTCGCCCGCCTCGGGAGAGAGCACCGCGGCCCCGGACAGGGCGACGGCGTCGTGCAGTATCTGCTCGGGATGCCCGGCCGCGCCGGGGTCGCGCAGCAGCCCGCGCGCCAGCCCGGCGACGAGCGCATCCCCGGCGCCGGTGGGGTTCCCGGACAGCACGGACGCCGGCCGGGCCTCCCACACGCCGGCCGCGGTGGCGGCGATGACGCCGTCCGCACCCAGCGAGGCCACGACGGTCGCCTCCGAGGACCGCGCCAGGATGCGAGCCGCCCGCAAGGGGTCGTCGTCGCCGGTGGCCGCGGCGAGCTCGTGGGCGTTGGGCTTGACCACGGTGGCGCCGGCGGCGAGCGCCGAGAGCAGCCACGGACCGTGGGTGTCGACGAGCACCGGGATGCCGCGTCGGCGACCGGCGGCAACCAGCGCAGCCAGGCCGTCGTCCGGCACCCCGTCCGGCACGCTGCCACCGAGGACGAGCACGTCGGTGCCGTCCAGGTTCGCCTCCACCGCGTCGTGGAAGGCGGGCCAGCAGTCGATCACGGCCGGCTCGACCAGCGTCGTGACGCCGGGAGCGTCGCGCTCGACCACGGTGACCGTACGACGCGTGGCAGCGCCGCTGGGCACCAGCACCGCCTCCAGCCGCGCGAGCTCCAGACCGTGTCGGAGCTGGTCGCCGGTCTCGCCCCCGGCCGGCGCCACCAGCCGGGTCGGCTCACCGAGGCGGTGCAGCACGCGGGCGACGTTCACCGCCTTGCCTCCCGGCCGCTCGGTCAGCTCCCGGACCCGGGTCGTGCCGCTCGGGTGCAGGTGGTCGACGTGGTAGGTCACGTCGACCGCCGGACTCGGGCAGACGCAGAGGATCACGACTCGGCGAGGACGACGGAACGGGTCAGGCTGCGCGGCCGGTCGGGGTCGAGACCGGCCGCCTCGGCCCGCTCCACCGCGAGCAGCTGGGCCCGGACCAGGTCGGCGACGGGGTCGAGGTCGTCGTCCACCAGGAGGGCGCCGGTCCGGCGTACCTCGTCGGCCAGACCCGCGACCGGCCGGCCGAACACCCAGACGGCGCGGCCCGGCTGGGCGATGGCGACAGGACCGTGGCGGTACTCCATCTGGGGGTAGGACTCGGTCCAGAGCCGGCACGCCTCACGGCACTTCAGCGCGGCCTCCTGGGCGATGCCGTAGGCCCAGTGCCGGCCGAGGAAGGAGATCTGTTCGACCGTCGTCAGGGCCGGGTCGACTCGGTGCCGCCCGGCGAGCACCTCGCGGGCCTGGGCGACGACCGGCTCGACCGGCTCGCCGAGCGAGGCCCGCAACAGCATCAGTGTCGTGGTCGCGAACACGGTCTGCACGACCGACCGCTCATCGGCGAAGTCCAGCAGCACGGTGTCCGTCGCCGCGGTGGGGACCGGGGTGCCCCCGACGGCCGTGACCGCCAGCACCGGCGAGCCCACCGCCTCCACCGCGCGGACCACCTCGGTCGTCGTGCCGGAGCGCGAGATGGCGACGACGCGGTCGTAGCTCCGGCCCAGCGGCAGCTCGCTGGCCGGGAAGACATCGGTCGGCCCATGCCCGGAGGCCTCGCGCAGCGCGGCGTACGCCGCGGCCATGAACCACGACGTGCCGCACCCGATGACGGCCACGGACTCGCCGGGTCGGGGGAGAATGCCGGTCAGGCTCGGCGCCAGCGCGGCTGCCCGGGTCCACGCCTCCGGCTGGAGCGCAATCTCCTCGCGGACGTAAGGGGCGTCGGCTGCGGGGTCAGTGTTCATGGCCGTCTCCTGCCTTGGGTGTGGGTGCACGTAGGTCGTGGGCGAGCTGGTCGCGGTCCGGCTGGCCCGCCGTACCCCCGACGAAGCCGACGCTGCGCGCGCCGGCCGCCACCGCCCGGGTGAGGGCGTCGGCAAGGGGTACGGCGTCGAGCCAGGCGTCGAGGAATGCGGCGTCGAAGGTGTCACCGGCTCCGGTCGTGTCGACAGCGAGCACCGGCCGGCCGGCGACCTCGGTGACCGTGCCGTCGCGCGCGACCGCGAAGGCGCCCGCGGCTCCGTCCTTGACCACGGTCAGCGGCCCGCGCGCAGCGAGGGCGGCGGCCGCGGCGCGTGGGTCCGGTTCGCCGCCGAGGGCGACGGCCTCGGCTCGGTTGGGCAGCAGGACGTCGAGGTGGGGGAGCAGGTCGTCCACGCCCTGCCACTGTCCGGTCGGATCGTCGTTGGTGTCCAGCGACGTCGTCAGGCCGCGCGCGCGGGCACGGCCGAGGAACTCCGGCAGCAGGCCGGCCAGGGAGGGCAGCAGGAACAGCGACCCGACGTGCACGTGCCGCAGTCCCTCGGGCAGCAGCGCCTCGTCGAGCTCGGGCGCGGTCAGGGAGTCGAGGGCCCCGGTCAGAGTGAGCATCGCGCGGTCGTCGCCGCGGCTGAGGACCACAGTGAGGCCGGTCGGGAGGTCGGGACGGATGGCGACGCGACGTACGTCGACCCCTGCCTCGGCGAGCCGCCCGGTCAGGAACGCGCCGAACTGGTCGTCGCCCACGGCCGCCACCAGGGACACCGGCCGGCCGAGCCGGGCCAGGCCATGAGCGGTGATCGTGGCCGAGCCCCCGACCACCAGGTCGGCCTCGTCGAGGAGCTGCTCGGCCTGGCCGAAGCGGGGCACGACGTCGCCGCTGAGCACCAGGTCGGGGTTCGCATCGCCGACCACGAGCACCCTGGTGGCGCCAGCGACGGGCTCCTGAGCGCGGGACACCGCCCTATCGTGGCCGATCATGTGCACATCTGTCCAGAAACAAGCAGTGTGATTGCTCTTTCTTGATCGTTTCCGCAGGAGGTGCCATGCTCCGTGGATGACGACGATCAGCTTCGTCGGGGCCGGGTCGGCCGAGTTCACCCGCCAGCTCCTCCGCGACCTCCTCTCCTACGACGACCTCGGCCCGCTCATGCTGGTGCTGCACGACGTCGACGAACGCCGCCTCCGGCTGGCCCACGACGTGGCCCGGCTGACGGTCACCCAGCACGGGCGCCATGCCGAGGTGCGGGCCGAGACCGACCGCCGGGCGGCGCTGGCCGGCGCCGACTTCGTGGTCAACACCGTGAACGTCGGCGGCCACGCCGCGACCCTCACCGACTTCGAGGTGCCGAAGCCGTTCGGCGTCCGCCAGACCATCGCGGACACCCTCGGGGTCGGCGGTGTCTTCCGGGCGCTGCGCACCTTCCCGGTGCTCGACGCCCTGGCCCAGGACATCCGGGAGGTCTGCCCCGACGCGTGGCTGCTCAACTACACCAACCCGATGGCGATGAACCTCCAGTACCTCGGCGATCGCCATCCCGACGTCAAGGCGTTGGGCCTGTGCCACTCCGTGTTCTGGACGGTGCACGACCTGAGCGAGCTGGTCGGGGTCCCGCTGGAGGAGGTCACCTTCCACAGTGCGGGGGTCAACCACCAGGCGTGGGTGCTGCGCTGGGAGCGCGACGGCGAGAGCCTCTACCCGCTCCTCGACGAGCGCATCGCTGCCGACCCCGAGCTCCGGCGCCGGGTGCGCGTCGACATGTATCGCCGGCTGGGCTACTACCCCACCGAGACCAGCGAGCACTCCAGTGAGTACGTGCCGTGGTACCTCCACGACGATGCCGAGATCGCCCGCCTCCGCATCCCCGTCGACGACTACATCGGCATCAGCGCGGCGAACGTCGCCGACATCGAGACGCTCGAGAAGGACGTCGCCGCCGGTCGGTACGTCGAGCCCGAGGAGGAGGCGGCGGAGTACGCGCCCCAGGTGGTGCACAGCCTGGTCACCGGGACGCCGCGCACGATCCAGGTGACGGTGCCAAACCACGGGCTGATCCCGAACCTGCCCGCCGGAGCGGGCGTCGAGGTGCCGTGCCTCCTCGACGCGAACGCCGTACGCCCGTTGGCGGTCGACGCGCTGCCGGCCGCCTGTGCGGCGCTGAACCGGAGCTTCCTGTCCGTCGTCGAGCTGACCGTGCGGGCCGCGGTCGAGGAGCGACCCGAGCTGGTACGGCGCGCCCTGATGGTCGACCCGAACACCGCGGCGACGCTGTCGGTCGAGGCGATCTGGGAGCTCGCCGACGCGATGGTGGCCGCCCACGGGCCGCTGCTGCCCGAGGCGTTGCGGGTGCCGGTCCGCAGCTGACGGGCCTGTCGGCTCAGGACGCGTCGACGAGGTGGACCTCGAGCCCGGCCCGACGCAGCGCCGCGACCGCGTCGGGCGGCGCCGCCGAGTCGGTGATCAGGTCGGAGACCAGCTCGAGGTCGCCGATCTTGGCGAACCCGCGGCGGCCCAGCTTGCTCGAGTCGGCGACGACGACGGCCCGGGCCGCGGCCCGGACCAGGGCCCGGTTGGTCTGGGCCTCGACCTCGTGGTGGGTGGTCAGGCCCGCCGCAGGACCGATGCCGTCGACCCCGATGAAGGCCAGGTCGAGGTTGAGGTTGGCGAGGGTGAGCTCGGCCAGCGGGCCGACCAGCTCGTAGGACTCGGCACGCGCGCTGCCACCGCAGACCACCAGCTCGATGTTGGAGCGGACCGCCAGCTCGGAGGCGATGTTCAGCGCGTTGGTGACCACGCGCAACCCTGGCCGCCCGGACAGCGCCCGGGCCACCTCGGTCGTCGTCGTCCCGCCGTTGAGACCCACGGACATGATCTCGGTAGTCACCAGCTCCGCGGCCGCGGCGGCGATCGTCCGCTTGGCGTCGTGATGCTGGCCGCCGCGGTAACGCATCGGCAGCTCGTAGAGGACCCCCGAAGCGACCGCTCCTCCGTGCGTGCGGGTAAGCAGGTTCTGCTCCTCCAGCCGGTGCAGGTCGCGGCGTACGGACGCCTCGGACACGTCGAGCCGCTCGGCCAGCTCGGTGACGCCGACCGAGCCGCTCTCGTTGAGCTGCTGCAGGATCAGCCCGAGGCGGACGTCTTGTCGCATAGGTGCACAGTAGCCGTCCGTTCGTGCTCATTTCGCGCAACTGCTCGGGCGTTGGGTCCCTTGACCGGCCCCGCCAACCGTGCAAGGCTGAACAGAGTTCCCGATCGAATCTGCTTGATCTCCTTGTCAGCGAAGGGAAGAGTTCGATGTCACCGAACCCGGGTCCCGCATCTCGGCCCACCCGCCCACTGCGCGCCCTGGTGGCCGTCGCCCTGGTCGCCGGGGTCCTCTCGGCGTGCGGAGGCGGCAACGGCTCGGGCGGCAGCGCGTCGATCGTGGTGACGCACGGCTACACCGACGTCGAGGCCACCGCGATCAAGGCCGCCGCCGCGACCTGGAACCAGCAGCACCCCGACGAGAAGGTGAGCCTGCAGTTCAACGGTGGCAACGACAGTGCCCTGCAGAAGACCGTCGCCGGGTTCGCGGCCGGCAACTACCCCGACGTCGCCTACCAGTACGGCTCCTCGGCCAGCCAGCTCGCGAAGCAGCCCAAGCTGGTCGACCTCACCGACAAGGTCAAGGCCCCCTCGGTGGACTGGAACGACTTCTACCCCTCGGCCCGCGAGGCGTCCACCGTCAGCGGCAAGGTGGTCGGCGTACCGGCCCTGATCGACAACCTCAGCCTGGTCTACAACAAGGCGCTGTTCGCCAGGGCCCACGTGGCCCCGCCCACCAACGACTGGACCTGGCAGGACTTCCGCGACGCGGCCAAGAAGCTCACCGATCCGAGCACCAAGACCTTCGGCTGGGCCTACGTCAACGACGGCAGCGAGGACACGGTCTGGCGCTACCTCGCCATGCTCTGGCAGGCCGGGGGCGAGCTGCTGAACTCCGACAACACCAAGGCGGCGTTCGACTCCGCCGCCGGCAAGGCAGCCCTGCAGCAGCTGCAGGACATGGCGGTCACCGACAAGTCGGTCTACCTCGACCAGGGCAACGGGCAGTACCTCAACCTGTTCAACAACGGCAAGATCGCCATGCTCTGGACCGGTCCCTGGGACCTGTCGAGCATCAACTCCGACGTGCCGTACGGCGTGACCTACCTGCCCGGGTACAACGGCAACCACGAGACGATCTCCGGCCCCGACCTCTACATGCTGTTCGACCACTCGGCGGCGCGGTCGAAGTCGGCGTTCGACTTCGTCACCTGGCTGACGTCGGCGAAGCAGCACCTGAAGTTCGCGATCGCCACCGGTGACCTCCCCCTGCGTCAGTCCGAGACCACGCTGCCGGGCTACCAGACCTTCCTCAAGAAGTTCCCCGCCGAGAAGGTCTTCGTCGCCAACCTCGACAACGTCAAGCACGTGCGCCCCAACATCCCGTCGTACTCCGAGGTGTCGGCCGCCATCGGGACGATGGTCCAGTCCGTGCTGCTCGGCCAGGCCAGCCCCGACCAGGCGCTGAGCGACGCCACGGACCAGGTCAACGCGGCGCTGGCAGGGTCGTGACCCAGGCTCGTCGACGGGCCACGATCCTGCCGCCGCGCCGGGTGGAGACGGTCCGGCCTCCGCGCCCCGGGAGGACCCGGTCCTGGCGCACTCGCAGCGACGCGGTCTCGGGCTGGGCGATGGTCAGCCCGAGCGTTCTGCTGATCGGGCTGTTCGGGCTGCTCCCGGTCGTCTGGGTCTTCGTGCTCTCCTTCGAGCACAACGACCTGCAGACCCCGGGGCAGTGGGCCGGGCTCGACAACTACCGGCTGCTCCTGCACGACCCCGTGTTCGCCGACTCGGTCCGCCGCACGGTGGTCTACACGGTGCTCTTCGTCCCGACCACGCTGGTGCTGTCGCTGCTCGCTGCGGCCGCGCTGAACCGCCGGATCCGCGGCATCACGTTCTACCGCCTGGCGATCTTCATCCCGGTCGTGACCTCCACGGTCGCCACCGGCGTGATCTTCACGTGGCTGATGGACCCCGACTTCGGGCTGATCAACGCCGTGCTGAGCAAGCTGGGGCTGCCGACGTTCGGCTTCTTCTCCTCGCCGAGCCAGGCCCTGTTCTCCGTCGTGATCATGACGGTCTGGGGCTGGGTCGGCTTCGGCGCGCTGATCTTCCTGGCCGGCCTGCAGGGGATCCCCGCGGACCTGATCGAGGCCGCGCAGATCGACGGCTGCTCGCGGGCGGGCGCCTTCTGGCGGATCGAGGTGCCGCTGCTGCGCCCGGTCTCGGCGTTCCTCCTGGTCTGGCTGACCATCAATGCCTTGCAGCTCTTCGACGAGGTGTACGTGACCACCAAGGGCGGGCCGCTCCACGCCACCACCGTGGTCGTCTACTACCTCTACATCCAGGCGTTCCAGTTCTTCCACGCCGGGTACGCCGCGGCCATCGCCGTCGTGCTGTTCGTGGTGATCGCGGCGATCACCCTGGTCCAGCTGCGGCTGACCCGTGACTCGTCGCCCGGCGGAGTCACGCGATGACGACCGTGACCGACGTACGCCGACCCGCGCGGCGCCGACGGCTCCGTGCCCCCTCGCCCTGGCATCTGGTCCTGCTGCCGGTCGCGCTGGTGATGGCCACACCCCTGGTGTGGATGCTGATCACCAGCCTGTCGACTCTCCAGGAGACCCGACGCTTCCCACCCTCGCTGCCGAGCTCGTTGCAGTGGTCCAACTACGCGACCGCCTGGACCGACTCGCCGATGGCCCAGTGGATGCTCAACAGCGCGATCGTCTCGGTCACCTGTGTGGTCAGCAACCTCGTGCTGTGCAGCCTGGCCGGCTACGCGTTCGCCCGCCTCCGGTTCCCCGGCTCCCAGGTGGCGTTCATCGCGATCCTGGCCACGCTGATGGTGCCGTTCCAGGTGGTGATGATCCCGACGCTGCTGATCGTCAAGTACCTGCACCTGGTCGACACGCTGCCGGCGCTCATCCTGCCCAACCTGGCGACGCCGTTCGGCATCTACCTCCTGCGCCAGTTCTTCGTCTCCCTGCCCGTCGAGCTCGAGGAGGCCGCCCTGATCGACGGTGCCGGCCGGCTCCGCATCCTGCGCAGCATCCTGCTGCCGCTGATGGGGCCGCCCCTGAGCACCGTCGCGGTGCTCACCTTCTTGTCGGTCTGGAACGACTTCCTGTGGCCGCTGGTCGTGATCGCGACGCCCGACCACATGACCGTCCAGCTCGGTCTCGCGACGTTCCAGAGCGCGCACTACACGAACTGGCCGGTCCTGATGGCGGCCACGCTGATCAGCCAGATCCCGGTGTTCGTGCTGTTCCTCGCCGGGCAGCGCTACTTCGTGCAGTCGATCGCGGGCACCGGCATCAAGTGACGCGGCCCGCGGTTCCCGCGGACGGGCAGGGGTAGGGGACCAACGTCGGTGGAAAGGTCGGTGACGACCCTCTAGCGTCGCTTCCATGGAGGCCACCCGATGACCACGCACGCCGTCACCCACCCGACCACCACGCCCCTCAGTGCCGACGAGCTCGCCCGGATCGACGCCTGGTGGCGCGCGGCCAACTACCTGTCCGTGGGGCAGATCTACCTCATGGACAACCCGTTGCTGCGCGAGCCGCTGAAGCCCGAGCACGTGAAGCCGCGGCTCCTCGGTCACTGGGGCACGACCCCGGGGCTGAACTTCGTCTACGCCCACCTCAACCGGGCGATCGCCGAGCGCGACCTCGACATGATCTACGTGATCGGCCCCGGGCACGGCGGCCCGGGGCTGGTGGCGTCGTCCTACCTCGAGGGCAGCTACACCGAGACCTATCCCGACATCACCCTCGACGAGGAGGGGATGCAGCGGCTCTTCAAGCAGTTCTCCTTCCCCGGTGGCATCCCGAGCCACGTCGCGCCTGAGACGCCGGGGTCGATCCATGAGGGCGGCGAGCTCGGCTACTCGCTCTCCCACGCCTACGGCGCCGCGTTCGACAACCCCCACCTCGTGGTGGCCGCCGTGGTCGGCGACGGTGAGGCCGAGACCGGTCCGCTCGCGACGAGCTGGCACAGCACCAAGTTCGTCGACCCGGCCCGCGACGGCGCCGTCCTGCCGATCCTCCACCTCAACGGCTACAAGATCGCCAACCCGACGGTGCTCGCACGGATCCCCGACGACGAGCTCGACGCCCTCCTGCGCGGCTACGGCCACACGCCGTACGTCGTCTCCGGTGCCGACCCCGAGACGATGCACCAGGCCTTCGCCGCCACCCTCGACCGCTGCCTCGACGAGATCCGCGACCTCCAGGAACAGGCCCGCGCCGGCCGGCTCGACGGACGTCCCGCCTGGCCGATGATCGTGCTGCGCAGCCCGAAGGGCTGGACCGGGCCGAAGGAGGTCGACGGCGCGAAGATCGAGGGCTACTGGCACTCCCACCAGGTGCCGTTCGCCGACGCCCGCGGCAACGAGCGCCACCGGGTGATCCTCGAGGAGTGGATGCGCAGCTATCGCCCCGAGGAGCTCTTCGACGCGACCGGCGCTCCGGTCCCCGACATCCGCGATCTCCACCCCGAGGGCCCGCGCCGGATGAGTGCCAACCCGCACGCCAACGGCGGCCTGCTGCGGAAGGACCTGCGGCTCCCCGACTTCCGCGAGTACGCCGTGCCGGTCGCGCACCCGGGCACCGGCGCGGTCGAGTCGACCAAGGTGCTCGGCACCTTCTTGCGCGACGTGATGGCGCGCAACTCCGACCGCTTCCGGGTCTTCTCGCCCGACGAGAACAACTCCAACCGCCTCCAGGACGTCCTCGAGGTCACCGACCGGACCTGGAACGCCGAGACCCTGCCCTACGACGACCACCTCGCCCCTGACGGCCGGGTGATGGAGATCCTCTCGGAGCACACCTGCCAGGGCTGGCTCGAGGGCTACCTGCTGACCGGCCGGCACGGCTTCTTCTCCTGCTACGAGGCATTCGTCCACGTCGTCGACTCGATGTTCAACCAGCACGCCAAGTGGATGGAGAGCAGCAACCGGATCCCCTGGCGCCGTCCGGTCTCGTCGCTGAACTACCTGCTGACCTCGCACGTGTGGCGGCAGGACCACAACGGGTTCTCCCACCAGGACCCCGGCTTCATCGACCACGTGGTGAACAAGAAGGCCGGCGTCATCCGGGTCTACCTCCCGCCCGACGCCAACACCCTGCTGTCGGTCGCCGACCACTGCCTGCGCAGCAAGCAGTACGTCAACGTGATCGTGGCCGGCAAGCAGCCGGCCCTGCAGTACCTCGACATGGACCAGGCGATCGTGCACTGCACGAAAGGGATCGGCATCTGGGACTGGGCCGGCACGTCCCGTGACGAGGAGCCCGACGTGGTCATGGGCTGCGCGGGCGACGTCCCGACCATGGAGACGCTGGCCGCGGTCGACCTGCTGCGCGGCTTCTTCCCGGACCTCAAGGTCCGGGTCGTGAACGTGGTCGACCTGATGCGGCTCCAGGGCCACAGCGAGCATCCGCACGGGCTCAGCGACGCGGACTTCGACGCCCTGTTCACCCGCGACAAGCCGGTGATGTTCGCCTACCACGGCTACCCGTGGCTGATCCACCGGCTGACCTACCGGCGTACCAACCACATGAACTTCCACGTGCGCGGCTACAAGGAGGAGGGCACGACCACCACGCCGTTCGACATGACCGTGCTCAACCAGGTCGACCGGTTCAACCTTGCGATCGACGTCATCGACCGCGTCCCGGGTCTGCAGGCGCGCGGCGGGGAGGCTCGCGAGTGGCTGCGCAACCGGCTGATCGAGCACGCGCTCTACATCCGCGAGCACGGCGAGGACCTGCCCGACATCCGCGACTGGCAGTGGGGGCGCGGCGAGGGCCCGCAGGTCCACACCAGCCATCCGTCGCGCAACACCCCGGAGGCCTGAGCGCCCGTGCGCGTACTGGTCGTCAACACCGGATCGAGCAGCCTCAAGCTGAGCGTGCTCGACGATGAGCGAACCGTGGACGCGCAGACCGTCGAGCGGTGGGACGGTGCCGGTGACCTCGACCCGCTCCGTGACTTCCTGTCTGATGCGGGCTTCTCGGAGGGGGCCGGCCTGGACGCGATCGGCCACCGGGTGGTGCACGGAGGTCCGCGGTTCCGCGCGCCGGTCCATCTCGACGACGAGGCGGTCGACTACCTCGACTCGATCTCCGACCTGGCGCCGCTGCACAACCCGCGGGCCGTCTCCGCGATCCGTGCCATGGGGGAGCTGCTGCCCGACCTGCCTGCGGTGGGGGCGTTCGACACGGCGTTCCACGCGACGATCCCCGAAGCGGCGGCGACCTACGCCCTGCCGCGGGAGTGGAACCACCGCTTCGGCCTGCGGCGCTACGGCTTCCACGGTCTCTCCCACGCGCACGCCGTACGACGTGGGGCGGAGCTGGTCGGACGCCCGGCCGGCGAGCTCCGGATCGTCTCCTGCCACCTCGGCGCCGGGGCGTCGCTGTGCGCGGTCCGCGACGGCCGTTCGGTCGACACCACGATGGGTTTCACACCCTTGGCCGGGCTGGTCATGCAGACCCGGGTCGGCTCGGTCGACCCGGGCATCCTGCTCTGGCTGCTCGAGCACGGTGGCGTCGACGTCGAGACGCTCGGTGGTGTCCTCGAGCACCAGTCCGGGCTGAAGGGACTGTCGGGCACCTCCGGTGACCTGCGCGACGTGCTAGCCGCCCGCGCCGCCGGCGACACCGACGCGGTCCTCGCCTTCGATGTCTACGTCCATCGGCTCGTGCGGGAGATCGGGTCGATGGTGGCGAGCGCCGGCGGCCTCGACCTGCTGGTCTTCACCGGCGGGATGGGGGAGCACTCGCCGGAAGTGCGGGCGGCGACGACCGACGGACTGTTCCACCTCGGGGTCGAGATCGACCCCGAGGTCGCGGTCGACGGCGACACCGTCGTGACCCGCGACGGCGCCCGGGTCCACACGGTCGTGGTGGCCGCGGCCGAGGACCTCGAGGTCGCCCGTGAGACCGCCGACGTGCTGGGTGCGACGGGGAGCGAGGGGCGATGACGACGACGATGCGCGCCTGGGTGGTCAGCGGTCGCCCGGGCGGCCCGGGCCGGCTCGAGCAGGTCGAGCGCGCGGTGCCCGAGCCAGGGCCCGACGAGGTGCTGGTCCGGGTCCGGGTCTCCGGTGTCTGCCGGACCGACCTCCACCTGGCCGACCTGGAGCTCGCGCCGCGCGCACCGCAGCGCGTGCCCGGCCACGAGGTCGTCGGCGAGGTGGTCGGCGTCGGCGCTGCCGCGACCCGGTTCACCACCGGGGAGCGGGTCGGCATCGCCTGGCTTCGTCACACGTGCGGGTCGTGCGACGCCTGCCGGCGCGGCCACGAGAACCTCTGCCGGTCCGCCCTCTTCACCGGCTGGGACGCCGACGGGGGCTTCGCCGACTACGCGGTGGCGCCCGAGGCGTTCGTCTACCGGCTGCCTGACGGCGTCGACGACCGGCAGGCCGCACCCCTGCTGTGCTCCGGGATCATCGGCTACCGCGCGCTGCGCAGGGCGTCCGCCCCTCCGGGCGGTCGTCTCGGGATCTACGGGTTCGGCGCCAGCGCCCACCTGACCGCCCAGCTCGCGGTCGCCGAGGGTCTCGAGGTCCACGTCCTCACCCGCGAGCCGCAGGCGCAGCACCTCGCCCTCGAGCTCGGCGCCGCCTCGGCCCGCGGTGCCTACGACGAGCCGCTGGTGCCGCTGGACGCCGCCATCCTGTTCGCGCCGGTGGGCGACCTGGTCCCGGTGGCGCTGGCCGCCCTCGACCAGGGCGGCACCCTGGCCGTGGCCGGGATCCACCTCAGTGACGTGCCGGTGCTTGACTACGACCGCCACCTGTTCCGGGAGCGGTCGCTGACCAGCGTCACCGCCAACACCCGGGCCGACGGGGAGGAGCTGCTGGTGCTGGCCGAGCGGCTCGGCGTGCGAGCGACGGTCACGCCGTACGACTTCGCCGACGCCGACCGCGCTCTCGACGACCTCGCGGAGGGCCGCCTCACCGGCGCCGCCGTCCTGACGCTCGCCTGAGGCCCGCACACGCGCTAGCAGCGGTGGGGCCGAACGTCCCGGCCGCGGATGACCCGGGCCGCTGGGAGTCAGAGCCTCCCGGCGTCAGGCTGGGACGTGGAGGACGTCGCGTGGAGGAGGTGCGCCGTGCCGGGTCCGACGCTGAGGTTCCTGGGGGCCGTGGGCACCGTGACCGGCAGCCGGTTCCTGGTCGAGGGCGCCGGCGGCCGGGTGCTGGTCGATGCCGGTCTCTACCAGGGGTTCACCGAGCTTCGGCGGCGCAACTGGGAGCCGCTCGACCTCGACCCGGCCGCGCTCGACGCCGTCGTCGTCACCCATGCCCACCTCGACCACTCGGGCTACCTGCCCCGGCTGGTGCGCGACGGCTTCGCGGGTCGCATCGTCTGCACGCCCGAGACCGCCGCCCTGGTGGCGATCGTGCTCCGCGACAGCGCACACCTCCAGGCGGAGGACGCGTACTACGCCAACGCGGCGGGCTTCTCCAAGCACCGCCCGGCCCTGCCTCTCTACGACCTCGCCGACGTGGAGAAGACGCTTCCGCTGATGCAGCCGGCGAGGTACGACGAGCGGGTCACCCTGGCGGCCGGGATCGCGGTCACCCTGCGCCCCGCCGGTCACATCCTGGGCTCGGCCACCGCGCTGGTCGAGGTCGACGGACAGCCGGGTGCTCTTCAGCGGTGACCTCGGCCGGCCGCACCACCCCCTGCTCCTGCCACCGGCCGACCCGCCGCGGGCCGACGTGATCGTGGTCGAGTCCACCTATGGCGACCGCGTCCACCCCGAGCCCGACGACGACGCTGCTCGCCGACGCGATCCGGCGCACCGTCAAGCGAGGTGGCACCGTGCTGATCCCGGCCTTCGCCGTCGACCGGACCGAGCTGGTCCTCCTCGAGCTCGACCGGCTGCGCCGCGCCGGCCGGATCCCCACGGTGCCGGTCTACGTCGACAGCCCGATGGCCCTGGCGGCGCTCGAGGTCTACCGCGCGGCGGCCCGGCACCCGGACGGGCGGGTCCGCAAGGGCACCGCGAGCGAGGACCTGCTGCGCATCACCGACGTGCACGCCGTGCGCGACGCCGCCGAGTCCGTCCGCCTCAACGCGCCGTCGTACCCCTGCATCCTGGTGTCGGCCTCGGGCATGGCCACCGGCGGTCGCGTCGTCCACCACCTCCGCCACCAGCTGCCGGACCCGCGCAACACCGTCGTGCTGACCGGCTACCAGGCAGAGGGGACGCGGGGTCGCCAGCTGCTCGACGGCGCCCGCCAGGTCAAGATGCACGGCCGCTACGTGCAGGTGCACGCCGAGGTGGTGCAGGTCCCCGACTTCTCGGTGCACGCCGACTCGGGTGAGCTGGTGGCCTGGCTCGGCCGCGCGCCGAAGCCGCCGCACACGCTCTACGTCGTGCACGGCGAGCCGCAGCTCGGCCTCTGCGCTGGCACACCTGGTGACCGAGACCCTGCACTGGAACGCCGTCGTGCCGCGGTACGGCGAGCGGGTGCGCCTCGACGCCTGAGCCGCGTGAGCAGGGCGAGCGCGTGGCTCAGTGGTCGGTGTCGTCCTCGGAGGGCGGCGTGACCCAGCCGTGGGCGACGATGTCGTCGAACGCGCGGCGGGTCTCGGCGCGGTCGGAGCCGTAGCGACGGACGACCTGCTGCCGGCCACGGCGCTGCGTGAGGGGCGAGGTCAGGATGACGAGGGCGACCACCGCCAGGGACCCGACACCGAGCGCGCTGACCAGCCCCATCAGGACGACCGTCGCCAGGGCGCAGGCGGGGCCGATCTCGAAGATCGCCGGGCCGCCGGGCTTGCCGAGCTCGGTGACGATGCTCCAGGCGGTCGGTGCCACGGTGAGCTCCACGAGCACGAACGCGGCGACCACGGCGAACAGGCCGAGGCTGCGGTAGGCAGCGACCACGCCCACAGCGGCGACGAGGCCGGCCAGGACGGGCCAGCCGACGTCGTGCCAGGAGTGCGGGGCGCGGCTGCGGTTCATACTCCACGGTCACCCGCTCCCCGCACCGGCGATCAGGGGCGTTGGCCCACGACCAATCGGGACCAAAGACCTCTGGCGCGGCCGACCCGACCTGGCTGGATCCGGGACCAGGGCGTTGGTCGGCGAGGGACCACTCCGGGTGGGGCACAACGTCCCGGCAACGGAGGACCAGGGTCGCTGTGGTGCAGCACACGACTCAGGCACGGTGGGGGACATGGCTTCACAGGGTGCACGCGACGTGATCGTCGTCGGTGTCGACGGCAGCTCCGGCGCCGACGCCGCTCTCGACCATGCCCTCACCGCAGGCCTCGAGCGTGGCTGCCGCGTGGAGGTCGTCACCGGCTGGCTGTGGGTGGGCTCCTCCGACGCCCAGTCCACCGACGAGCTCGTCGAGGGCCGGGCTGCGGTGCAGCGCGTCCAGGACGGCGTGCTGGCGCGGGCAGCGGAGCGGCTCGGCGCCATGCCCGAGGTCACCCAGACCGTCGTCCACGACTACGCCGGCCGGGTGCTCGTGGCGCGCGCCGAGGGCGCGACCGCGCTCGTCGTCGGTGCCGGCTCGCTCGGCGCCACCGCCAACAAGATGCTCGGCTCGGTCTCCGAGTACTGCGTCCGCCACTCCCCGGTCCCGGTCGTCGTCGTCCCGGAGCCCGAGCGGGTGCGTCGTCGTCACACCGTGGCCGACGTGATCACTCTCGCCCGCACGTCGTAGCACCCGTGGTGGGCGCCGTGCGCGACCTCGCTCGCCGTCACCCCGTGGCGACGTACGTCGGCCTGGCGTGGGCCATCTCCTGGGCCTGCTGGCTCCCCCTGGTCGTCACCGGCTCGGTCGTCGACCAGGGCGACCCCTGGCCGACGGACCTGGTCGGGCTGACCGGACCGGCGATCGCGGCAGCCGTCACCCTGGCTCTGACCGGTGGGCGCCCGGCGTTGCGTCCCTGGGCGGCGCGGATCGTCCGATGGCGCTGCCCGTGGTGGGCGTGGGCGTGCGTGGTCGGCATCCTGGCGCTCGGGCTCGGGGCCGTGTGGATGCGCGAGGGGTCGCCCTTCCCGCCCGGCGTCTCGTCCTACACCGGCGCGCCCGACGCCGGGTTCGTCCTCACCTTCCTGCTGATCGCCGTCGTGAACGGACTCGGCGAGGAGGCCGGCTGGCGCGGCTATCTGGCCGACAGCCTCCTCCCACGCCACGGCCTGCTGCGGACCGCGACGTACGTCGCGGCCGCCTGGGCGGTCTGGCACTGGCCGCTGTTCCTGGTCGTCGACTCCTTCCGCGGGCTCGGGGTGGCGGTGGTGGGCTGGCTGCTCGGGCTGTACGCCGGCTCGATCGTCCTCACCTGGCTCTACGCCGCCGGTGGACGTAGCGTGCTGCTCGTCGCGCTGTGGCACACGGCGTACAACTTCACCTCGGCGACCGCCGTGACCGACGGCCTGCCGGCTGCCCTCACCAGCACGGGGGTGATGGTCGCCGCGGTCGCGATCGTGGTTCACGAGCTCCGTCGGCCCGCCCACGAGACGACCCCTGACCGCCCTGCCGAGGCCGTTCGACCCTGACGCCACCGGCTTCGCGCCCCCACGCTGGAGACATGACCGAGCGGCACGGAATCCTGGTCGGCTACGACGGCTCCGAGGACGCCGAGCGAGCCCTCGCCTGGGCCGCCGACACGGCCCTGCGCCGCGAGGAGCCGGTGATCGTCGTCGTCGCCGACGAGTCGGCCGGGTCGGGCGCCGGACCCGGTGCCGGCACGCTGGCGTGGTGGCCCGAGAGCCACTACCGGGAGGTGGCCGACCAGGCGACGGAGGCACTCGCCGAAGCCGGCGTCGTCGAGGCGCGGGTCGAGCGGCACACCGGAGCGCTCGTGCCGACCTTGGTCGCCCGCGCCGAGGTGGCCACGATGGTGGTCCTCGGCAGCAGGGGCCGTGGCCGTGCCGGCCAGGTGTTCGTCGGGTCGGCTGGGGCGGGCGCCGCCGGGCTGGCGCCGTGTCCGGTGGTCGTGGTGCGGGAGGCTCCCGCCGACGACCTGGTCGTGGTCGGTGTCGACGGCTCAGAGACCAGCCGGAAGGCCCTCGAGTTCGCCTGCGTCCACGCCGGGCTCAGCGACCAGAAGGTGCTGGTGGTGCACGGCGGCTCGCCGGGTGGCCCGGCGCCCGAGGGCATCGTCGCCATGGTCGCGGCTGCCGAGCGGGCCCACCCCGGCGTACCCCTGGCTCAGGAGGTCGTGACCGGGTCCGCGGTCGAGGCCCTGGTCGACGCCTCCCGCCGTGCGGCCCTGGTCGTGGTCGGCTCGCGCGGCCTCCGGCTCGCCGAGACCGAGCGGCTCGGCTCGGTCAGCCACGCACTCCTGGTGCAGGCGGAGAGCCCGGTCGCCGTCGTCAGGTGACCCCGGCGTTCGCCCGTGGGTGGCGCTCTGGCCTACCCTGAGGATGTGGACGGCGGCGCGGGGCGTTCGTTGCCCAACGCTGACGCGGGGGCACGCGGTCCTGCATGCGACGACGTCGCTCCCTCCACCGATGAGCGCCACCTCCGAGCGCTGCTCGAGGCCAACCGCACCATCGTCGGCGACCTCGACCTGCACAACGTGCTCCACCGCATCGTTGAGGCGGCGGTCGACCTCGTCGGTGCGGAGTACGGCGCGTTGGGCGTGATCGCGGCCGAAGGCGTGGGGCTCGAGGACTTCATCCACGTCGGGATCGACGAGGAGACCTCGGCGGTCATCGGTCACCTCCCCGAGGGCAAGGGACTGCTCGGTCTCGTGATCGAGCAACCGACCCCGATCCGGCTCGACGACCTGTCCGACCACGAGCGGTCCGTCGGCTTCCCGGCCGGACATCCGCCGATGAAGGCCTTCCTGGGCGTGCCGATCCGGATCCGCGACGAGGTGTTCGGCAACCTCTACCTCACCCGCACCGAGGGGGGCTTCACGGCCCAGGACGAGGAGATCGTCGAGTCCCTCGCGTCGACAGCGGCGGTGGCGATCGAGAACGCCCGGCTGTTCGCCAACTCCGAGCACCGGCAGGAGTGGCTGGCTGCCTCCGCCGACGTGGGGCGGCGGCTGCTCACCGGTGACGACAGTGCCCTGCGGCTGATCGCCCAGGAGGTACGCCGCCTGGCCGACTGCGACCTGATCACCCTGGTGCTCCCCGACGGCGACCGACTGCGGGTCGCCGTGGCCGACGGGCGCGGCGCCGGCGACGTCGAGGGCAGCTACTACGACCGCGAGGAGACGCTCAGCGACCAGGTGCTGGAGACCGGCAGGCCGGTCCGCCTCGCCGATGCCACCGACACCACCGAGGTCGAGGGCCGCACGATCTTCCTCACCGGCCAGCTGCAGGTCGGGCCGGTCATGATCCTTCCGCTGCTCGGCCGCCAGCAGGTCCGCGGCTCGCTGGTGGCGGCGCGCGACCGAGGCCGGCGCCCCTTCACCGAGCTCGACATGGAGATGGCGACCACGTTCGCCAACCACGCCTCGGTCGCCCTCGAGCTGGTCGAGGCCCGGCGTGACCAGCAGCGGGTGCTGCTGCTCGAGGACCGCGCCCGGATCGCACGCGACCTCCACGACCACGTGATCCAGCAGATCTTCGCGGCAGGACTCGTCGTACAGGCGACGGCGTCGCGGCTCGAGGGCGTGGCCGACGTCACGGTGCTCCAGGACGTCGTCAGCCATCTCGACGATGCGATCAAGCAGATCCGGGTCTCGATCTTCCAGCTCCAGCCCCCCGCGAGCGCAGGGCTGCGCTCGTCGGTGATGGACGTGGTCTCCGAGGTGCGGCCCGGGCTCGGTTTCGACCCCACGATCGATCTCGACGGGCCGATCGACTCCGTGTGCGGTGAGGACCTGTCGAGCGATGTCACCGCGGTGGTGCGTGAGGCGCTGACCAACGTCGCCAAGCACGCCGAGGCCCGCTCCGCCCACCTGTCGCTGCACGCGACGACGTCGCAGCTCACCGTGACGATCAGCGACGACGGCCACGGCATGGGCCCGGTCTCGCGGATCAGCGGCCTGGACAACATGCGACGACGGGCCGAGGACCGCGCGGGATCGATGGTCCTCGCCGAGGTCCCCGACCTCGGTGGCACGACGATCGTCTGGACGGTCCCGATCAGCTGACCTGGCCGGAGGGCCCGGCGCGTCGGGACACTGGCCCCTGACAGGTGGCCCGCCGCTGGTGCACGCTGGGGGCGTGAGCACACCGCAGGGGATCCTGGTCGGCTACGACGGCGCGAGCGACGGCGACGTCGCACTCGAGTGGGCCGTGGCCACCTCCGAGCACACCCATGACCCGCTTCGGGTCGTCATCATCGAGGACGTCAGCGTCAACGACGGCTCCGGCTTGTGGAGCGAGGAGTACTGGGACGGAGTGGAGGAGCGGGCCCGCGCCACGCTGCGGTCCCTGGGGGTCGCGGACCCCGAGGTCGACCGCGTGCAGGGGCGTCCGCTCGAGGCCCTGCTCGACCTCGCGCCTCAAGCCACCATGCTCGTGGTCGGCTCCCGCGGGCACGGACGGGTCGGCGAGATGATGCTCGGCTCGGTGAGCCAGCACCTCGCGGGCCATGCCGCATGCCCCGTCGTGGTCGCCCGTCCGGCGTCCCGGCCCGACTCGGCGCGGATCCTCGTCGGCATGGACGGCTCGGGGCCGGCCTCGCGGGCACTCGACGTCGCGTGCCGGCGCGCGGAGAAGACCGGCGAGGAGGTCGCGGCGGTAAGCGGGTTCCGGGTCTCCCGCGACGTACCGGTCGACAAGCGCGGCAACGTCCCGGAGAAGATGTCCGCCCACATCCTCGAGCGTGAGCGCGAGCTGTCCCTCTGGACCGCTCAGGCCCGGGCGGCACACCCGGACGTCACGATGACCGAGGAGGTCGTGACCCTGCCCGCCGGGCGGGCACTGGTCGACGGCTCCGCCGACGCGAGCGTGGTCGTCGTCGGCACCCGCGGGCGCAACGCCCTCACCGGGCTGATCCTCGGCTCGACCAGCCACGAGGTGCTCCACCAGGCGCGCTGCTCGGTGATCGTCGTCCGCTGACCTGACCCCTGCCCCCGTCCGCGATGATGGGGCAGTGCCAGAACAGATCCACGCCATCGGCAAGCGCCGGGCGTGGGTGATCTGGCTGGTGGCCCTGTCGGTCTACGTGCTCGCGGTCTTCGATCGCAGCTCGCTCGGTGTCGCCAGCCTGTTGGCGACCCAGCGCTTCGGCATCGACGCCACCCAGCTGTCCTTCTTCGTGGTCCTCCAGCTGGTGGTCTACGCCGGGCTGCAGATCCCGATCGGCGTACTCCTCGACCGCTACGGCTCCCGGGCCCTCCTGCTCGTCGGCCTGGTGCTGCTCACGTTGGGCCAGGCGATGTTCGCCTTCGCGCAGTCCTTCGACGTCGCGGTGATCGCCCGCGTGGTCCTCGGGGCCGGGGACGCGACGATCTTCGTCAGCGTGATCCGACTGGTGGCCCTGTGGTTCCTGGTCCGGCAGGCGCCGCTGGTGACCCAGCTGACCGGGCAGGTGGGTCAGGTGGGCGCGATCATCGCCGCCGCCCCGCTCGCCTACGCCCTGCAACAGTTGGGCTGGACCAAGACCTTCGCGCTCGCCTCCTCGATCGGCGTCGTCCTGATGGTCGCGGTGGCCCTGATGGTCAAGGACTCGCCTTACCGACGCGAGTCCGTCGCCCGGATCAAGATGGGAGCCCTCACCCGCTCCCTGCGTCTGGTGTGGGGCAATCCCGGCACCCGGCTCGGCATGTGGTCGCACTTCACCGCGCAGTTCAGCGCCACCGTGTTCGCACTGCTGTGGGGCTTCCCGTTCCTGGTGCGGGGCGAGGGCCTCTCGTCCGGTACGGCGAGCACGCTGCTCATGGTGATGACGGTCTGGGTCGTGATCAGCGGGCTGGTGCTCGGCTCGATGGTCGCCCGGTTCCCCTACTACCGCTCCTACATGGTGATCGGGATCTGCGTCGCGATGACGCTGGGCTGGACCGCCGTGCTGCTGCGGTCGACGCCGGCCCCGACCTGGATGCTGGTCGCGCTGGTCTGCCTGATGGCGACCGGCGGCCCGGCCTCGATGGTCGGCTTCGACCTGGCCCGCACCTTCGTCCCGGTCGAGGCCTCGGGCCGGGCCAACGGGTTCGTCAACATCGGAGGCTTCACCGCCAGCCTTTTGACGATGGGACTGATCGGCGTCCTGCTGGACTGGCACAGCGGCGGGGGCGGCGGCGCGTCGTACGACCTGAGCGACTTCCGGTTCGCACTCTCGGTCCAGTACTTCTTCTGGGCCTTCGGGATCGCCCAGATCCTGCGCTACCGCCGCAAGGCGCTGGTGCACCTCGACCACCTCCACCCCGGCGCGGTCGACCAGATGAAGCGCGGCGAGGCCGTCGCCCACCTCGGCTTCCACGAGCGCGAGGGCGTCTGACCCCTTCCGGTAGTCCGTGACCATCGTCAGTCGGAGGGCGGCCCTGGTCGGCTGACGATCGTCACGGACTACCGAGCGGGGTTGGCTGACGATTGTCACGGACTACCGAGCGGGGTCAGGAGGAGGCCTGCTCCGACTCCATGGCGGCGACGTAGTCGCGCTTGATCATCCGCCAGTCCTCGTCGGTCATGGTGCGGTGCCAGTACGGCGAGCAGGAGAGGTCCTGGCGGGTGAGGCCGCGGTCGCCGAGCAGGTGGCGGCGTACGGCGCGGACCTCGTCGGCCTCGCCGTGCACGAAGCCGAACGGCCGGCCCGTTCCGAAGTCGAGCCCGCGCACCGCGTCGACCAAGAGGTCCATGTCGCCGACGTCGCCGCGGCGGTGGAGCCATCGCAGGTCGAGGTCGGCCGCGCTCTCGAGTGGGACCTCGTGGTCGGGGCCTTCGCAGACCAGACGGACGACGGCGCGAGCGCCGGCCGGCAGCGTCTCGAGCGACGCCGCGATCGCCGGCAGGGCCGACTCGTCGCCGACCAGGAGGTGCCAGTCGGCGGTGGGGTCGGGCCGGTAGCCCCCGCTCGGGCCGGTGAACACCAGCACGTCGCCGGGCTGTGCCCCGGCCGCCCACGGGCCGGCGACGCCGCTGTCGCCGTGCACCACGAAGTCGAGGGTCAGGCGGTGGGTGTCGGGGCCCCAGGCGCGCACTGTGTAGCGACGCCGAGCCGGCCACTCCTCACGGGGCACGGTGTCGCGCAGGGTCACGGGGTCGAACACCTCGTCGTACGACGCCTGCGCCGGCCGGAAGGCGAGGTTGACGTAGGCATCCGTCCCCTCGGGCATGACGAGCTCGGCGAGGTCGCCGCCCTCGAGCACGACCCTGACCAGGCCGGGCGTCAGCCGCTCGGTCGACGCGACTCGTCCGTGCACGGAGACTCCCTTCCGATGGAGTAAGGCGACCCTAACTTGCAGTCAGTGGGTCGGGAGAATCGGCGGTCAGCCACCGAGCGGCGGCAGCTCGCCGGTGAGCTCGCCGGTGTTGAGGGGTGAGTCCTTGCGCGACACCATGTCACGCCGCTCCTCGACGCTCATCGCCTCGAGCAGAGGCGCCACGTCGGTGCCGAAGCCGTCCACCTCGGGCGCCGCCGGCGCCGGCACCACCGAGTGGACGACCCGGTCGGCGTACACGTGCACGACGTTGAACGCCTGGTGCCCGTCGACCGCCGAGATCAGCCGGTCGAGGGGCGCCGTATCGACGGTGTAGCAGGTGGCGGCGGCCACCGAGACCGGGATGCCGGCGAACGTCGAGTGGGAGGTGAAGTGGTAGTGCCCACCGATGATGGCGCGCACGTCGGAGCCGCGGACCACGTCGGCGAGCCGCTCGGTCTCGAGCAGCTCGATGATCTCCGCGGCCGGCACGAGCGGCGAGGGGATCGGCGGATGGTGCAGCGCCAGGATCGTGCCGTGCTGGGCCGGCGTCGCCAGCACGTCGCGCAGCCAGGTCAGCTGCTCGTCGGTGAGCTCGCCGTGGTGCCAGCCCGGCACGCTGGTGTCGAGACTGACGATCTGCAGACCCTCGACGTCGTACACCCGGTCCTGCGACTGCTCGGACTCCTCGCCGAACAGCTCACGCGAGTACGCCGCCCGCGCGTCGTGGTTGCCCATGCACCACACGACCTGGGCGCTGATCCGCTCCGCCAGCGGCTCCACCATCGCCCGCAGCTGCCGGTAGGCGTCGGGCTCGCCGAGGTCGGCGAGGTCGCCGGTGAACACCAACGCCTGGGGCGGTGGGTCGAGCCGCCCCAGCCGCTCGAGCGCCGCGCCGAAGCGGTCGACGGTGTCGATCGCGCCGTACTGCCGTGCCTCACCGGCCAGGAGATGAGTGTCGCTGACGTGGGCGACGACGTGTGTCGGGGGAGCGAGCTGGCCGAACTGGATCACGACGCGAGCGTACGGCGCGCCCGCCGAGGCCCTGCACGGGTGCGGGATGGTTTCGAGACAGGCGCCAGGGCGCCTTCCTCAACAACCGGCCACCACCGGCACCCGCTGCCGGCTTTCCGCAACCACCGGCCACCGGCACCCGACTTCCCTCAACCACCAACACCGGCACGCGCCTTGCTGCCGCCGTCGGTTGAGGAGGGCGCTCTGCGCCCGTCTCGAAACCACGGCGACGCCACCACGTCACGACTCGGGGTCGCGCTCGGTGGGGACGTGCTGGGCGATCCCCGCCTGCGTCATCAGCCGGATCCGGCGGACCCACCACAGGATCCGGAGGCAGATCAGCCCGGCGAGGCCGAGCAGGATGCCGCCGACCGTGCGGCCGCCGTGATCACCATCGACACCCGACCAGACCAGCCACGCGCCGAGGGGCAGGAGCACGCAGCCCAGCGCCGCGACCACCACGAGCCACGTCGTACGCCGGGTGGCCATGCGCGCTACGGCCGGGCCGGGTCGATCCGGCCGGTCACCTCGCCGAGGGTGATCCGCCCACCGTCGGTGCCAGGGGCGGAGTAGCGCAGCGTGACCTCGTCACCGTCGTCGAGGAACGTGCGGCCGCCGGCGAACGGCTCCCGCCCGCCCCAGCTCAGCTCGAGGAACGACCCGCGGGTCTCGGGCTCGGGACCGCTGACAGTGCCGCTGGCGAAGAGGTCGCCGGGGCGGGTGCTGGCGCCGTTGACGGTCAGGTGCGCGAGCATCTGGGCGGGAGACCAGTACATCGAGCGGAAGGGCGGCCGGCTGACGACCTCGCCGTCGAGCACCACCTCGACGGCGATGTCGAGCCCGCGGCCGCCCTGTAGGTAGGGCAGGGGCGTCGGGTCCTGCCGCGGCAGGTCGCACCAGGCCGCCTCGAGGGCGGCGAGCGGGGTGACCCAAGCGCTGATCGAGGTCGCGAAGGACTTGCCGAGGAACGGCCCCAGCGGGACGTACTCCCAGGCCTGGATGTCGCGGGCGCTCCAGTCGTTGAGACCGACGACGCCGAAGACGTGGTCGGCGAAGGCGTCGACGGAGATGCGGTCGCCCAGCCCGGAGCCGGCGCCGACCACGAAGCCGAGCTCGGCCTCGATGTCGAGCCTGCTGCTCGGGCCGTACGTCGGCGCGTCCTCCGTGGGCGCCTTGCGCTGCCCGCACGGCCGGACGACCGGCGTAGCGCTGACCACGACGGTGCCGCCGCGCCCGTGGTAGCCGACCGGGAGGTGCCGCCAGTTGGGCAGCAGCGGCTCCGCGTCGGGTCGGAAGATCCGGCCGACGTTGGAGGCGTGGTCGAGCGAGGCGTAGAAGTCGACGTAGTCGCCGACCCGGAACGGAAGGTGGAGGGCGACGGCGTCGAGAGGGACCGCCTCGGCCTCCGGCACCCGCTCGGTGAGGACAGCCCGGGTCTCGGCCCAGGCCGTGGGGCCGAGCGCCATGAAGGAGTTGAGGGTCGGCTCGGCGAGCTCGGCGCGGCCCGTCACGGTGGCGGCGTCCACGACCGTGTCGCCGTAGCGGACGCCGACGCGGGGCGCGGTGCCCTCGGTCGAGTAGACGCCGTAGGGGAGGTGGTCGAGCCCGAAACCCGACCCGCGCGAGGGCTCAGGCATGCGGTGCCTCCAGCAGGCCGAGCCCGACCAGGTCGTCCAGTGGTTCGGAGACGCTGCACGAGCCGTACGACGTGAACCAGCGCCGCGCGCCGGGCAGGTCGGACTGCCGGGCCAGGGCGACCAGGTCGTTGGCGTAGTGGTCGTCGAGCACCCGGGCGACCTCGGCCGGCGTACCGCCGTCGAAGGCGAGCCGGGTGGCCAGCAGCACGTTGAGGAAGCCGTGGTGCTCGAAGCCGGTGTCGTGGTCGCGGTGCCGGACGGCGTGGTGCAGGCCGGCCGTGCACTTGAAGGACGTCTCTCGGTCGAGGGCGGCGTCGATCCAGGCCGCGACCGTGGCGGCGGTGGGGAACAGGTGGGCCTCGAGCCCGCCGGTGCGGAGCTTGAGGTGGTGCTCGGCGGCGGCGATCTCGTCCGCCGCCGCGAGCCAGGCGGGAGTCGGGTCGGCCTGGGGGAGCTCGACGTGGACGGAAGTGTCGGCGAGGTACCCGTCGGCGCGGGCTGCGTCGATGGCGGCGGTGATCCGGCGGACGTTGCCGGCCAGGTCGTCGAGGTCGCGCACCGCCGCCTCGAGCCCGACCAGCCGGTGACCCCGGGTCGCCGCCAGCCGGGCGACGCCCGCGACCGCGCCGGCACCGCCGGTGAGCACCACGGAGACCGGTACGTCGGCGGGCACGTCGGGAAGGTCGGTGTCCCGGACGACGAGGGGGCCGACCAGCTCGGTGTACCACTCGTCACGGCGCGCTGCGTAGGCCGTGAGCGCATCGGCAAGAGAGGCGTTGCCGGGCGGGAAGACGGCTGCGTCGTCGACGAGCCCGGACCAGGCCTCGGGGATGGCTGGAGGGGTGGTCACGAGTCCCACCCTTCCACAGCTCAGACGAGCCGGGCGCGCCCCCGCTTGTGCAGCTGGTCGGCGATGATCACGCGCTGCACCTCGCTCGCGCCCTCCCAGATCCTCTCGACGCGGAGCTCGCGGAAGAATCGCTCGGCGACGTTCTCGCGCATGTAGCCGCGGCCGCCGAAGACCTGCACCGCCCGGTCGGCCACCCGGCCGGCCATCTCGCTGCAGAGGAGCTTGACCATGGAGCACTGCGCGTGGGCGACCTTGAGGTCGAGGCCGGCATCGAGGCTGCGAGCGAGGCCGTAGACCGTCGAGCGGGCGGCGAACAGCTCGGTGAGGCTGTCGGCGAGCATGCCCTGGACCAGCTGCTTGTCGGCCAGGCGCTCGGCACCGATCCTCCGCTGGGTGGCGAAGGCGGTCATCTCGTCGAGGAGGCGCTCGGTCGCCCCGAGGCAGCGGGCCGCGATCATCAGCCGCTCGAACCGGAACCACTCGTAGACGAAGGACATCCCGGCCTCCTCCGACCCGATCAGCTGGGTCGCCGGCACCCGCACGTCCTCGAACGCGACGACCGGATGGTGATGGGCGATCGTGTGGGTGTACGCCGGGGTGCGGACCACCCGGATGCCCGGCGTGTCCTTGTCGGCGACGAAGAGGGCCTGCTCGCCTGCGTGGTCGCCCGTGGTCAGCACCGCTTGGAAGAAGACGTAGTCGGCCTTGTTGTACGACGTGACGTGCCACTTCACGCCGTTGAGGACGTAGTCGTCCCCGTCGCGGGCCGCCGTGGCCTGGAGGTCGGAGACGTCGGAGCCGGCGTGCTCCTCGGTGATGGCGTAGCACTCCTCGCGCCGGCCCTCGACGGTCGGGATCAAGAAGGTCTCGCGCTGGTGCTCGTTGGCCACCGCAGGCCACCACGCCGGTGGCGTCGTCAGGCACCAGGCGAGGGCGTTGGTGACCCGGCCCCCCTGCTCCTGGACCAGCACCTGCTGGAGCGTCGTACAGCCTCGGCCGCCGACGTCGGTGGGGATGTTCGTGGCGGTGAGGCCGAGCTCGAGGGCGCGGGCCTCGAGCCGATGGGAGACGTCGGGCGGGAGCTCGCCCTCGTGCGCCTCGGCGTACTTCTCGTGGGGGATCAGCTCGTCGGCGAAGCCGCGGGCGCGGGCCTGCAGCTCGAGGTCGTCGGGGGTGAGTCCGTACACGGTTCCTCCGTCGTTGACTGACTGTTCAGTCTATGTCACGCTCGCGGGCATGACCACTGTGCCGCGCACAGCCGATGTCGTCGTCGTCGGCGGAGGGACGATCGGGGCCTGGGCCGCCTGGTTCCTGAAGGAGTCGGGCGCCGGTGAGGTGGTCCTCGTCGAGCGGGACACCCTCGGCCAGGGCGCGAGCTCGCGGGCGGCCGGCATGGTGCGGGCGCAGGGCGGCACCGAGGCCGCGGTCCGGCTGGGCATGTTCAGCCGCGACTTCTACGCCGCGCAGCACGAGCAGCTGGGGATCGACTCGGGGTTCGTGGCCCAGGGCTACTTCATGCCCTGCTTCAGCGACGCCGAGGTCGTCGCAGGCTCGCGCGCGGATCGCGATGCAGCAGGGGCTCGGCCTCGACGTGCGCTGGGTCGAGCAGCGACGAGGTGGACGCGATGAACCCGGCCATGGCGCCCGCGCAGACGCTGGGGGCGTCGTACGCCGCGGAGGACGGCTACCTCGACCCGCCCCGCAACGTGCTCGCCTACACCGCGGCCCTGTTCACCTCGGGTGTCCGGGTGTGCGAGCGGACGGCGTTCACCGGTCTCGACGTCGCGGGCGGGCACGTGACCGGTGTGCACACCTCGGCGGGCCACATCGCCACGCCCCGGGTCGTGCTCACCGGCGGGCCCACCCTGGCTGCGGTGGGCGAGGCGGCCGGCGTGCGGATCCCCGCGGGCGCGCGCCCGCCACCAGGTCGTGGTGACCGAGGCGCACCCGGACTTCGCCGCCGAGCGGCTCCCGATGGTCTTCGACGTGGCGTCGGGGATCTACTGGCGGCCGTGCGAGGGCGGCGTGCTCTGGGGGATGAGCAACCCCGAGGAGGCACCGGGGGAGGCCATGGAGTTCGACGCGGCGTACTACGACGTGATGGCCGCGCGGATGGCGAAGCTGGTGCCGACGACGGCGAAGGTCGGGCTGCGCAAGACGTGGGCTGCCACCATCGACTTCACCCCCGACCACCTGCCGATCCTCGGCCCGGCGCTCGGGAACGATGGCGCTGTCGAGGGCACGGTCGTCGCGGCGGCCGGCGGCCACGGGATGATGTGGGGACCCGGCGTGGCCAAGGCCGCCGCCGACCTCACGCTCTCCGGCACCACCGAGGTCGTCGACGTCACTGACCTCGGGCTCGACCGCTTCGACGAGCACGGCCGGTCGCGCCTCGACCCCGACCCGATCGCCCTCCCGTTCCCCACCCACTGAGCACCCCGACTCGCCCTGCGGCCGGGCCCTCGCCGCTGTAACGCTCCGTTACCTGCACCTGTGCGGCCATATACGGGCGCGCAGGTGGAGATAACAGGGCGTTACAGCTGGCCGCCTCGCCTCGCCGGCTCGCGGTAGGCGGGTCAGCGGGGGAGGACGAGGGCGTCGACGACCAAGGCGCCCCGGCCCGAGCCGGCGGGGGTGACCACGACCGGGTTGAGGTCGAGTCCGGCGAGGTGGTCGCCGAGCTCGACCGCCAGCTGACCCAGGGCCACGACGGCGTCGGCGAGGGCGGAGACGTCAGCGGCCGCCGACCCGCGGAAGCCGTCGAGCAGTGTGGCCAGACGGAGCGAGCGGATCATCTCCAAGCGCCTGCTCGTGGGAGACCGGCGGCAGCGCCACTGCCCGGTCGGCGACCAGCTCGACCAGAGTGCCGCCGGCAGCCACCACCACCAGCGGCCCGAGCAGGGGGTCGGCCACGATCCCGAGGGCCACCTCGACGCCGGAGACCTGGCGCTGCAAGAGCACCTCGGGTCCCAGCCGCGCGGCCAGGTCGTCGTACGCCGTGGCGACGGCCTCGGCCGACGCCAGCCCGAGCCGTACGCCGTCCGCCTCGGTCTTGTGATGCACCGCGGCGGCCGCGGTCTTGAGCACCACCGGGAAGCCGTACGACGTCGCGGCCGCCACCGCCTCGGACCGACCGGTCACCACGCCCCCGGGCACCGGCCGGATGCCGTAGGCGCCGAGGAGGTCGGCCCACGAGCCGTCGAGCCGCCTGGCCCAGTGCGCCTGCCGGGCGGCGTCCACCTCGACGCGCGCCCGAGCCGGAGGCGGAGGCGCCAGCAGGTGCCCCAGGGCTCGCAGGCCGGACGCCGTCCCCTCGAGCACCGGGATCCCGGCCGCTCGCAGCCGGGCCGCCCCGGTCTGGTCGACGGCGGACGCGAGGTTGGAGAGCACCGCGACCGGCTTGTCGGTGCGGGCGAGCAGGGCGAGAAGCGCGGACAGGAAGCTCTCGTCGCCGTCGTACTCCTCGACCAGGTCCACCGCCAGCGCCACGGCGCCGACCCCCGGGTCGTCGGCCAGCGCCGCCAGGCATTCGCCGAACAGCGTCTCGGTGTCCGCGCCGCTTCCCCACACGTCGAGCGGGTTGGTCGGCTCGAGGCCCGGATCGAGCCGGACGGAGAGCCGGTCGACGGTCGCCGGCGCGAGCGGCGCAAGTGGGACGCCGAGCCTCTCGGCGACGTCGGCGACCAGCACCCGCTCGGCCCCCGAGTCGTGCGCCGTGGCGAGCCCGCGCCCCGCCGACGGCAGGGCCCGGCGGCCGATCGCGAACAGCTCGAGGCTGTCGGTGAGGTCGGCCAGGTCGCCACACCGGTGGACGCCGTACGCCGCGAAGAGCGCCTCCCAGCCGGCGTCGGACCCCGCGATCGCGCCCGAGTGCGCGTCGACCAGGGACTGGCCGCGGGTCGAGGTCCCGACCGTCAGCGCGCACACCGGGATGTCGCGCGCGGCCGCCTCGGCCAGGCACGCGGCGAGCCGCGGTGCGTCGCGCATCGTCTCCAGCACCAGCCCGACCACACGCGTCGACGGCAGCGACAGCGCGTAGGCGAGATGGTCGGCCGTCGTCGTCACCAGCTCCTGCCCCGACGACACCGCGACCGAGAAGCCCAGCGCTCGACGGGTCCGCAGCAGCGCCGAGAAGACCGAGCCCGAGTGGGTGACCAGCGCGACCGGTCCGGCCGGCAGCGGGTCGCGCTCGAGGTAGCCGATCGCCCGCACGCCCGTCGTGGTGTCGACGAAGCCCATGCACCCTCCACCGATCGAGCGCCAGCTCGCCGGCAGCGGCGACCACCTCGTCGCGGATCCCGTACGCCGGCCCGTAGACGACCGCGCCGGCGTCACCGCGCGAGGCCGCGAGCGAGAGGGTCGGCACCAGCGCCGCGTCCGGCACCCCGAGCAGCACGAGGTCCACAGGTTCGGGCACGTCGGCCAGCGACGGCACGCACGGGTGTCCGAGCACCGTGGCGCGGCCGGGGTTGACCAGGTGGACCCGCTCGAGACCCGGCGAGCGCAGGACCTCGGTGGTCACCCGCCAGCCGAAGCTGTCCGGCCGCTCGCTCGCGCCCACCACGGCCACCGACCGGGCGGACATCATCGCCCGCAGCCGGGGCGCGGCGAGCTCACCGAGCCGGCATCGGTCGACCGGTCGCGTCCGGCGGCCGCGTCGGGGTCCTCGCGGCCAGGGTCCTGACTGACTGTTCAGTCTAAGACGTGCTAGCGTTTTGCCACAAGGAGCGACAGCCGGTACGGGGAGACGATGCGGGTGATGGCCACGCGGGACCACAGCGGTGATGCCGTCGCCGACGTACGACGCGACCAGATGCTCGCTGCGGCCGCCACCCTGATCGCCGAGCGCGGATTCAGCGAGACCCGGATCGCCGACGTCGCCGAGCGGGTCGGCGCCAGCCCGGCCCTGGTCATCTACTACTTCAAGACCAAGGACAACCTCCTCACCGAGGCACTGCGCTGGTCGGAGCGCTTCTTCTACTCCGAGACCGAGGAGATGCTCCGCTCCACCACGAGCCTGCGCTCGCGTCTGGAGACCCTGGTCGACTGGGTGATCGTGCCCGACAAGCAGACCGAGCTCACCGGTGACTGGGGCCTGTGGTTCGACCTGTGGGCGCAGGCGTTCCGCCACCCCGAGGTGAAGAAGGACCGTGCCGAGCTCGACGCCCAGTGGCGCGACCTCATCGCCCGCGTGATCCGGTCGGCGATCGAGGCCGACGAGATCGCCGAGATCGACGTCGACACCTTCGCGATCATGTGGGGCTCGCTCCTCGACGGACTCGTCGTCCAGGTCGCCCTCGACGACCCGGTGGTCACCGGCAAGCTCGCCCGGAAGATCGCCGTCGACGTCGCCTTCAATGAGCTCGGCCTCGACGCCGAGCCGGCCGCGCGGCGTACGACGAGGAAGAAAGCCTGAGCCGACCCTCCGCTCGACGGGGGTCTGGCGCGTCGTCGTCACCCGTCCTACCGTCGTCGGTGGACACAAGACCACCTCATTCCGAGATGGCCTGCAGGACAGGAGGCCATGCTGTGTTCATCCAAGTGATCCAGGGCAAGTGCACCCGCCACGACGAGCTGAGGGCGATGGCGGACGGTTGGCGCGAGGAGCTCGGCGGTGGTGCGGTGGGCTGGCTCGGAGGCACCTACGGCATCACCGACGACGACGACTTCATCGGCGTGATCCGCTTCGAGTCGCGTGAGGCCGCGATGGCCAACTCCGAACGGCCCGAGCAGACCGCCTGGGCCGAGAAGATGATGGGCCTGATGGACGGTCCGGTCGAGTTCCACGACTGCGACGACGTGATGCTCTTCATGGAGGGCGGGTCCGACCAGGCCGGCTTCGTCCAGGTCATCGAGGGCAAGGTCGACGACCCCAGCCGGATCAAGGCGATGCTCGCCGACACCACGATGCTCCATGAGATGCGCCCCGAGATCATCGGCGGCACGCTCGCGATCGAGGCTGACGGCAGCTTCATCGAGACGGTCGCGTTCCGCGACGAGGACAGCGCCCGCGAGGGCGAGAAGACGCCGCCGCCTCCGGAGGTCGCCTCGGAGCTCGAGTCGATGATGGTGGGCGCCAGGTTCTACGACCTCCACGACCCCTGGTTCGAGTCGGCCTGACGGGAGACTGACCGGCCCATGAGCTTCGACGTCCCCGGGGATGCCTACGGGCGGTTCATGGGCCGCTACTCCGAGCCGCTGGCCGACCAGTTCGTCGAGCTGGCCGGCGTACGACGCGGGCAGCGGGCGCTCGACGTCGGCTGCGGGCCGGGCGCTCTCACCGCCCGGCTCGCGGCCCGGTGCGGCGCCGGGAGCGTCTGCGCGGTCGACCCGTCCGCGCCGTTCGTGGACGCCGTGCGCGAGCGGCTGCCCGGGGTCGAGGTCCACCAGGCAACGGCAGAGGCACTGCCCTTCGCCGACGACTCGTTCGACCTGTGCCTGGCCCAGCTGGTCGTGCACTTCATGGCAGACCCGGTGGCGGGCCTGCGCGAGATGGCCAGGGTCGCCCTGCCGGGCGCGTCGGTCGGTGCGTCGGTCTGGGACCACACCACCGGCACCGGGCCGCTCTCGCCGTTCTGGGGCGCGGCGCGCGACGTCGACCCGTCAGCTCCCGGCGAGGCCGACCTGGCAGGCAGCCGCGAGGGACACCTGGCAGAGCTCGCAGAGTCGGCCGGCCTGGGCGAGGTCACCTCCACGTCGCTGACGGTGCGGGTGGCCTTCGCGACCTTCGAGGACTGGTGGGCGCCCTACCTGCTCGGGGTCGGCACGACCGGCGACTACATGGAGACGCTGGACGAGGAGCGCCGGCAGGCGATCGAGCAGCGTTGCCGCGAGGTGCTGCCGGAGGCGCCCTTCGAGCAGCAGGCGCGGGCGTGGGTGGTGCTGGCCCGCGCGTGACGGTCAGTCGACCAGCACCCGCAGCGCCCGCGCCGACACGAGCACGGTGACCTCGAGGCCCTCTGCGAGCCAGTCGGGCGGCTCGCCGCCGGCGTTGGCCACCTGCGACTCGATCGGCAGGTCGCCGCAGTCGAGGGCGACGTAGGTGTGGGCTCCGCGGAAGGTCATCGTGCTCACCCGGCCGCGCAGCACGTTGCGGCCCGCGACGTCGCCGGTGGGGCCGGGAGTCACCTCGACCCGCTCGGGTCTCACCATCACCGACACCTGGTCGCCCGGCTTGGCGGTGTCGTCCTCCACCTCGAGCTCGACGTCCGCCACCTTGCAGGTGACGGTGCCGTCGCCGGCCGCGACCACCTCCGCCTCCCAGAGGTTGGCCGTGCCGAGGAAGGTGGCGACATGGGTGTTGGCGGGGGTGCTGTAGACCTCGCTCGGTGTGCCGATCTGCATCACCTTGCCCTTCTCGAGCACGGCGAGGCGGTCACTCATGGTCAGCGCCTCGTCCTGGTCGTGGGTGACGTAGACGAACGTCGTCCCGACGACCTTCTGCAGGGAGCGCAGCTCGAGCTGGAGCTGCTTGCGGAGCTTGGCGTCGAGGGCGCCCATCGGCTCGTCGAGGAGGAGCACCGTGGGTTCGAGCACCAGCGCGCGAGCAAGCGCCACCCGCTGCTGCTGGCCACCGGAGAGCTGGTGGGGCTTGCGTTGCGACATCGAGCCCATCTGCACGAGCTCGAGCGCGGCGCCGACGCGTCGTCGTACGTCGTCCTTGGTGGCGCGCTGATAGCGCAGCCCGAACGCGACGTTGTCGTGGACGGTCAGGAACGGGAAGAGCGCGTAGGACTGGAAGACGGTGTTGACCGGCCGCTTGTGCGGGGGTACGTCGACGAGGTCCTGGCCGTCGAGGGAGATGCTGCCGGCGTCGGGTCGCTCGAAGCCCGCGACCATGCGCAGGGTCGTGGTCTTGCCGCACCCCGACGAGCCGAGTAGGGAGAAGAACTCCCCCTCACCGATCTCGAGGTCGAGACCGTCGACGGCGGTCTCCTCGCCGAAGTGCTTGACCAGACCCTGGAGTGACAGCGCACCGGCCATCAGACCGAGGCCCCGAGCAGGCGGCCGGCGAAGTGGTCACAGTTGGCGACGAAGCGGTCGACGTCGGCGTCGGTGTGCTGCACCGAGATCAGCCACTGCTCGACCTTGCCCCACGGCGGGAGGAACGCGCCGCGGTTGTGCTGGACCAGCCAGTGGCCGTGGCCGTAGCGGTCGTCGAGCTCGCGGAAGTCGCGGAAGTTGCGGATGCGGTGGGGCAGGAACGACACGCAGCCCTTGGCGCCGGCGGTCACCACGCGCCAGGGGGCGTCGTGCCGGTCGATGACGCCCTGCAGCCCGTCGCGCATGCGGTCGCGCAGCGCGTCGAGATGGGCGTACGCCGCGTCGTCGAGCACCTCGGTCAGCATCGCGCGAGCGGCGGCCATGGCGAGGGGGTTGCCGTTGAACGTGCCGACCTGCTCGTACTCACCCGCGGGCGATCAGGCCCATCACCTCGTCGCTGCCTCCGATGGCCGCGGTGGATACCCCGCCGCCGACGGACTTGGCGATGCAGACCAGGTCGGGCGTGACGCCGAGCAGCCCGGAGACGCCACCGGGGCCGACCGTGAGGCCGGTCTTCACCTCGTCGAAGGTCAGCAGCGCGCCGTGGGCGTGGAGGAGGTCCTTGAGGGCGGCGAGGTAGCCGTCGTCGGGGTGGATGATCCCGGCGTTCATCATGATCGGCTCGACGATCATGCCCGGCGACCTCGCCGGGGTGGGCCTCGAGCACTCGCTGCACTGCCTCGAGGTCGTTGAAGGGCACGATCGTGGTGAGTGCGGTGATCGCGTCGGGGATGCCGGAGTTGTCGGTGACCCCGAGCGGGCGCGTCGTCGGGGCCGATCTCGGCGGAGTCGTCGGGCAGGACCGAGACCATCACGGAGTCGTGGTGGCCGTGGTAGCCGCCCTCGACCTTGAGGATCCGGTCGCGGCCGGTGGCGGCGCGCATCAGGTGGACGGCGTCCATCGTCGACTCGGTGCCGGAGTTGCAGAAGCGCCACAGGGGCTGGCCGAAGCGCGCGGCGAGGTTGTCGGCGACCACGATCGAGTCCTCGGTGGGCTGGGCGAAGTGGGTGCCGCGCGCGACCCTGGCCCGCACCGCCTCGACGATCGCCGGATGGGCGTGCCCGGCGAGGGAGACGCCGTAGCCGCCGTGGAAGTCGGAGTATTCGTTGCCGTCGACGTCGTAGGTCTTGGAGCCGAGCCCGTGGCTGATCCAGACCGCGTGCGGCTCGGCGATCTGCCAGTTGGACGTGGCGCCGCCGGCCAGGGTGTGCGCCCGCTCGGACATGGCCTCGCTGCCGCGTTGCCGCGCCAGGAAGGCGTCGGTCTCGTCCGCGATCAGGTTGTCGAGCCGGGTCGACAGCTCGGGTGCGGTCTCGGTCGCGGTCATGGCGCTCCTGGCCCCGGGAGGGATCGTTGACTGATCGTTCAGTCTATGCGACTGTGTCGGCGGGGAGTCAAGGAACTGGTCACGAGCGAAGGGCGGCTCGATGTCGGGGTACCGGACTGGAGTGCGTCGCCGCACCGTGGTCAAGGGAGCGCTTGCCGCGGGCCTGGGGGGGCCTGCGATGTCGGCGTTCCTGACCGCGTGCGGCACCAAGAGCCCGACGGCGTCGGGCGAGGTGAAGATCCCGTCGCCGACCAACCCGGTGACCTGGCCGATCAGCACGGCCAACCCGCCGATCCCGGCCGGACAGACGCCCAAGGCCGGCAGCACGCTGCGCATCTACAACTACGCCGACTACCTCTCGCCGCGGGTGATCAAGGACTTCGAGAAGAAGTACCACGTCGACGTCCGGCTCTCGACCTTCAACGACGCCGACGAGGCGCTGACGAAGGTCGCCTCCAAGGAGCTGGGCTTCGACCTCTACTTCCCCAGCTACGACTCGCTGGGCAAGCTCGTCCAGTCCGACCTGGTGCGTCCGCTGACCCACGACTACCTGACCAACTACGACAACCTCTGGAACAGCTTCCACGACCCCTGGTACGACCGCGGCGCGCGCTACACGATCCCCTACACGATCTACTCCACCGGGATCGGCTGGCGCACCGACATGGTCAAGACCGACATCGCGGCGATGGACAACCCCTACGACGTGCTCTGGGACACGACGTACTCCGGCAACATGGCGATCCTCGACGACTGGCACACCGCGATGTCGATGGTGCTGCTGCGCAACGGGATCCAGGACATCAACAGCACGTCACAGAAGGACCTCGACCTCATCCGCACCCAGCTGCTCGACCTGCGCAAGACGATGAGCCCGAAGGTCACCATCGCGATGTACACCGAGATGCCGGCCGGCCAGTACGGCCTGTGCCAGATGTGGTCCGGCGACGCGATCAACACGCCCTACTACCTGCCGAAGAACGTGTCGCCAAGCGTGATGCGCTACTGGTTCCCCCCTGACGGCAAGGGCGAGGTCGACAACGACCTGGTCGTCCTGCTCGCCCAGGGGAAGAACCCCGTCGCCGCCCACTTCTTCATGAACGAGATCCTCGACACCAAGGTCGCCGGGCAGAACTTCGGCTTCACCGGCTACCAGCCGCCGTTGAAGAAGTTCACCCCCGACACTCTCGTCGCCGACGGCTACATGCCGAAGAACCTGGCGACGGCCGTGGTGCGCGAGGAGGACTTCAAGGTCGGCTTCCCGCTGCTGCAGCTGCCGCCCGAGACGGACGCGGCGTGGCACAACGTGTGGCAGGAGTTCAAGGCCGGTGGCTGACGCGGAGTCGCGCCGTCCCCCTCCCGGAGGGCGGCGGATCTGGCCCGTCCTCGCTCTGCCCGGCACCATCTGGATCGCCCTGCTCTTCGTGGCGCCGCTCTACGTCGTCCTGGCGATCCTCTTCGGCGGCGTCGATCCGATCCTGCGGCAGCCGGTCCCGGTGTGGAACCCGCTCAACTGGGACTTCACCCAGTTCCTCTACGTGTGGGACCACATCGTCGGCCCGCAGCCCTTCTTCCGCCCGGCCCTGATCCGCACGGTCGTCTACGTCACGATCTCCAGCCTGCTGTGCCTGATGATCGCCTACCCGGTGGCCTACTTCACCGCCCGGTTCGCGGGCCGGTGGAAGGGGCTCCTGCTGGCGGCCCTGATCGCGCCGTTCTGGATCAGCTACATGATGCGGATGCTGGCCTGGGTCAACCTGCTCCAGACCGACGGCCTGGTGAACAAGGCGCTCAGCATCGGTATCTTCAACGTCCACGTCGCGTGGCTGCAGGGCCACGCCAGCACCGTGATCCTGGGGCTGGCCTACGGCTACGTGCCCTACATGATCCTGCCCCTCTACGCCGGCCTGGACCGCGCGCCGGCGGCGATGCTGGAGGCGGCTCGTGACCTCGGGGCCAGCCGGTTCGAGACCTTCTACCGGGTGACCTGGCCGCTGACCCGCACCGCGGTGGTGGTCAGCCTGCTGGTGACGAGCCTGCCGATGCTCGGCGACTACTTCACCGTCGACCTGCTGTCGGGGTCACCGTCCAACTCGATGATCGGCAACCTCATCAACAACTCCGTGCTCACCCCGGGCCAGACCGGCCAGGCCGGCGCGTTCGTGCTGATCATCCTGGTGGTCTCGGTGGTGCCGATGTTCCTCTACCTGCGCAGCACCCGCTCCGGCACGGACTTCGCGTCATGACCAACCCGATCTCCTGGTGGCGCAACCCCTGGCGGCGGCCGTGGGGGCTGGCGGCAGTGACCTTCGGCTACCTGGCCTGGTCACTGCTGCCGGTGCTCGTCGCCGTCCTCTTCTCGTTCAACGCCGGCCGGTCGCGGGTGACCTGGCAGGGCTTCTCGATGCGGTGGTACTACGGCGACCCCCTGCGCTCGGTGTGGCACGACGCCAGCCTCCACACGGCCCTGACCCACACCCTCTGGCTCGGCGTCCTGGCCACCGCGATCACGGTGCCGCTCGGCGTGGCCATGGCGCTGGGGCTCGACCGCTGGCGCGGCCGGATCCCGTCGGGTGCCAACCTCGCGGTCATCGTGTCGTTCGTCCTGCCCGAGATCCTGTTGGCGGTCTCCCTGCTGTTCGTGGCCACCGTGCTCGTGACGCCGGTGCGGCTCGGCACGTGGGGCCAGGTGATCGGCCTGGTCACCTACCAGCTGTCGTGGCCGGTCGTGATCGTCCGTGCGCGCCTGCTCACGATCGGCAACGACTACGAGGAGGCGGCCGTCGACCTGGGCGCCTCGCCCGCCGGCGCCGTACGACGCGTGCTGCTGAAGATGCTGGTGCCGGCGATCTTCGCCAGCGCCGTGCTGGTGTTCGCCGACGTCATCGACGACTTCATCCTGGTCCGCTACCTGTCGGGCGACTCGAGCACCGAGACGGTGTCGATCAAGGTCTACAACACCGCGCGGGCGGCGCCGACCCCGGCGCTGAACGCACTGACGACGCTCCTCCTGGCCACCTCGTTGGTCGCGGTCACCGTGGGCTATCTCGGCTACCGTTGGTTCACCCGTGGTGAGAAGGGTGCCGGCGCTATCGACGTCTTCGCCGGCGAGACCTAGACTTCACCTTGAACGGCTGTTCAACCTAACCTCTCGGTACTGCCTTGAAGGAGGCGAGATGTCCTCGATCCCCGCAGCGCCGCTCGACCCGGCCCAGCTTGCTCTCGCCCTGGCGCCGTTCGGCTCGAGCCGGATGCTCCCGCGTGACTCCTACCTGTCGCCGGAGGTCCTGGAGTGGGAACGCCGCTACCTCTTCGACGGCTGGATGTGCCTGGGTCGGTCCTCCGAGATCCCGCCGCGCGGGCTCCGGGCCGAGTCGGTGGGGGACTACGGCGTACTCCTGACGCGTGACGCCGAGGGTGTGCTGCGGGCGTTCGAGAACGCCTGCCGGCACCGCGGCCACGAGCTCCTGCCCTGCGGTGGGGCGGCGCAGGGGCGCGCCATCGTCTGCCCCTACCATGCCTGGTCCTACCAGCACGACGGCAGCCTGATCGGCGCTCCGCACTTCAAGGAGATCGACCAGCTCGACAAGTCGACGCTCGGGCTCAAGCCGGTCCGGGTCGCCGAGTGGCACGGCTGGGTGTTCGTCGACCGCTCCGGCACCGACCAGGACTTCGCCGCGCACATCGGCGAGCTCGAGGACATCGTCGCGCCCTACGACGCGGGCTCGTTGGTGACCTGCGAGACCCACGAGTACGACGTCGAGGCCAACTGGAAGGTCATCGTCGAGAACTACCAGGAGTGCTATCACTGCTCGATGATCCACCCCGAGCTGTGCCGGGTCTCGCCGCCGACCAGTGGTGAGAACCTCGAGCGTGAGGGCAACTGGGTCGGCGGCTGGATGGAGCTGCGGCAGGGTGCCGAGACGATGTCGCTGGACGGTCGCAGCGGCGGGGTCGCGATGGCCCGGCTCGACGAGCACGAGCTCTCGACCGTGATGTACGTCGCCGTGCTGCCCAACCTGCTGATCTCGCTGCACCCCGACTACGTGATGACGCACATGCTGGTGCCGATCTCGCCGGACAAGACCCGGATCACCTGCTCGTGGGCCTTCCCGAAGGACGTCGCGGAGAAGGAGGGCTTCAGCCCGGCCTACGCCGTCGACTTCTGGGACCTCACCAACCGCCAGGACTGGTCGGCATGCGAGTCGGTGCAGCGCGGCATGAAGTCGCCGCACTACGAGGCCGGCCCCCTCGCCCCCGACGAGGACGGCGTCTACCACTTCGTCTCCCACCTCGCCCGCGCCTACCAGGGTCGCTGACTCTCCCGCTGTAACGCTCCGCTATCTGCACGGGCGCACCCCTGTAGATAACGGAGCGTTACAGCTGGGAGGGCGAGCGGGCGTCAGCTGGTCCAGGCGTGCCAGAGGGCGGCGTACTCGCCGTCCTGCTCGACCAGCTCGTGGTGCGAGCCGAGCTCGACGATCTCGCCATCGATCACCACCGCGATCCGGTCGGCGTCGTGGGCGGTGTGGAGGCGGTGGGCGATCGCGACCACGGTGCGGCCGTCGAGCAGGGCGTTCATCGAGCCCTCCAGGGTGCGCGCGGTGCGTGGGTCGATCAGCGAGGTCGCCTCGTCCAGCACCAGGGTGTGGGGGTCGGCGATGATCAGCCGCGCCAGCGCGATCTGCTGGGCCTGGGCCGGGGTCAGCGGCTGGTTGCCCGACCCGATGACCGTGTCGAGACCCTTCGGCAGCCGCTCGACCCAGTCGCGCGACCCCACCGCGGACAGGGCGGACCACACCGCTTCGTCGGGCGAGTCCTCGCGCGCCAGCACGATGTTGTCGCGCACGGTGCCGACGAAGACGTGGTGCTCCTGGGTGACCAGGGCGACCTCGGTGCGCAGCTGCTCGAGCGGCAGCGCGACCAGGTCGACGCCGCCGACCTTGACCGACCCCGTCCGGGGTCCGTTGATGCCGGACAGCAGTCGGCCCGAGCGTCGACTTCCCAGAACCCGACGGACCGACGATCGCCAGCCGCTCGCCGATCTCGAGGTCGAGCGTCACGCCGTGCAGTACGTCGTGCCCCTCGCGGTAGGCGAAGCGCAGGTCCTCACCGACCAGGTGCGGCCCATCGGGCCGGTCCTCTCCGGGCGTCCGGTCCTCCGGCACCTCGGCGATGCCGAGCAGCCGGCTGGTCGAGGCGACCCCGACCTGCAGCCGGTCCATTTCGCCGACCAGCCGGTCGAGCGGCCCGCTCAGCGACTCGACGTAGAGCAGGGCGGCCGTGATCTGCCCGAGGCTGACCCAGCCCTGCTGGTAGCCGTAGCCACCGACCAGCAGCGTGATCACCCGCGGGGTGTTGAACGCGACGTCGATCACGCAGAAGAGCAGGTTGCGCAGCGTCATCGTGTAGCGCTCGGCCTGGCCCGACACCGCCATGTCGTTGTCGCCGGCCCGCACCCGCAGGTCGGACAGGGCGAGCGCCTCGACGGTGCGGGCGCCCTCGGTCGTCTCGGTCAGCGTCGTGTTGATCCGGGAGTACGTCGCGCCCTCGGTGATGTAGCCCTTCGGCGCGCGCTGCAGGTAGCGGCGTACCTGGAACCACGACGAGCCGATCACCATCAGCGACGGCACGGCCAGCAGCACGGAGTTGAGCAGCATGGCCACGACCGACAGCGCGACGGTCAGCCCGGAGATGATCGCCTGCGGCACGCCGAACTGCACCGAGCGGCTCATCGTCCCGACGTCGCGGGTCACCCGGGTCACCAGGTCGCCGGTGCTGGCCCCCTCGACGCGTCCCAGCGGCAGCCGGAGCACGGTGGTGACGATGAACTCGCGCGCGGACGACAGTAGGTCCTGACCGAAGATCGTCGAGATGCCCTGGGCGAGGAAGGTCAGCACCGCCTGGGTGCACACGACGGCCACGATCACCCAGGCGAGCTGGTCGAGGCTGGCCAGCTGAGCAGCCGCTCCGCCGCCGTCGACGGTCCGGTTGACCAGGTTGCCCAGCAGCCGCGGGACGATCAGCGCCGTGCCCGCCGCGAGCGCGTTGAGCACGATCAGCCAGAAGAAGATGCCCTTCCGCTCGCGCAGCAGGCCGCGGAAGAACGCCATCACCACGTGGTTGTCGGCCACCGGCCAGCCGCGTACCGGGTTGCGGGAGGCGGCGTAGGTGTCGAGAGCACGCTCCTCTCGCAGCAGGTGACGCCGGTGGAGAGCCGACAGCCGCTCGCGCCACGAGACGCCCTGCGCAGGCACCAGCGCGGGCGGGACCGCCGGCTCGGGGTCGGGCTGCTCGCGCCAGGTCTCCGCCGAGGTCGCCAGCGGGTCAGACAGTGCTGTGCTCATGGCCGGCCACCTCCTCCACGGGTGCGTCCATCGCGGCGCGCGTGACGACCCGGCGGTAGGAAGGGCTGTCGCGCAGCAGGTCTTCGTGCCTGCCGTCGTCGGTCGCCCGGCCGTTCTCGAAGAGCACGACGCGGTCGGCGTGGTGCAGCCACAACGGCGACACGGTGCTGACCACGGTGGTCCGGCCGTGGCGGACGGCCGCCACGCGCCGGGCGATCCGGGCCTCGGTGTGCGCGTCGACCGCCGAGGTGGGCTCGACCAGCACGAGGATCGGCGCTTCGGCGGCGAGAGCCCGCGCCAGCACGACCCGCTGGCGCTGGCCGCCGGACAGACCACGACCGCGCTCGTCGAGCACGCCCTGCCAGCCGCCGGGCAGCGCGTCGTAGACATCCTCGGCGTTGGCCACGCGCACGGCCTCCTCGGCCTGCGCCCGGGTCAGTCGCCGATGGGGGTCGATGGCGTCCTGGAGCGTGCCGGCAAAGAGCTGGCTGCCGGTGTCGCTGACCAGGATCTGGCGGCGTACGTCGTCGAGCGAGGCCGCGCCGAGGTCGACGCCGCCGAGCCGGACGCCCCACTCGCGGTTGGCGAGCTCCTCGTCGAGGGCGGCGAGGCGTGCCCGCTCCGCGAGCCGCTGGGCCCGGGCCCGCCGGGCCGCGCGGCCCTTGATGCCCTCGTCGAGCTCCTGGCTGACCGGCTCGGTGTCGGCCGGCAGGTAGCGGCCCAGACGGTCGGCGAGGGCTGCGGTCTCCTCCGGCACCGCGCACACCACCACGGTCAGCTCACCGTCGCGGGCGACGAAGCCGGTCAGCTCGTCGTAGAGGTCGGCGTGCTGCGGGAGCGGCGTGCTCTCGGACCGGTCGGGCCACGGGGGCTGCTCCTCGAAGATCGCCACCGCCTTGCGGGCGGAGACCATCGCGCGGGTGACCTTCTGGGCGAGCTCGAAGAATGTCTGGATCGGGTAGATCATGAACAGCGCGTAGCCGAGGAAGGCTGATCAGCTGGCCGATCTCGAGGTCGCCGGAGATCACCTGGCGCGTGCCGAGCCACACCAGCAGCACGATGAAGACGCCGGAGAACAGCACGCCGACAGCCTCGATCGCGGCCTGCCACAGGCCGGCGCTGACACCGGCCTGCCGGGCCATCTGCGACTGGCGGTCGTAGTTGCGGCCGAAGGTCCGCTCCCCGCCGATGCCCCGCAGGATGCGCAGCCCGGCGACGATGTCGGTGGCCATGGAGGTGAGGTCGGAGTTGCGGCCACGCTCGATCTGCTGGCGGCGGTGCAGCGGACGCAGCAGGGGGAGCGCGGCGCCGACGAGGATCGGCGCGGCGATCAGCATCAGGGCGCCGAGCTCGGGTGACGTGCTGAGCACGATGAAGGCGATCACCAGGTAGGAGATCAGCTGGGAGCCTGCGCGGGACACGATCTCGGTCAGCGCGCCGAACTCGTCGGAGTCGGCGGAGGCGACGCTCAGCACCTCGCCCGTCGGCGTACGGCGAGGCAGGACGTGGCCCATCTGGGCGACCTTGCGGGTCACCATCTTCATCGTCCCGTAGAGGGCGATCAGCCAGCTGCGCACGATCAGGGTGTGCATCACGATGCCGAAGGTGGCGCCGATCAGGGTGACCAGGAGCAGCAGCCCGGCCCACGTCAGGGTGCCGTCCACCGACCCGGGGACGATCCCGTCGTCGATGGCCTTGCCGAACATCCACGGGCCGACGGTGAGCGGGAGCTGCCACAGGACCCCGACCGCGGTCGTCAGCAGGATCAGGCGCCACTGCAGCTTCAGGAACCAGCGGAGCAGGGCCGCCGGGGTGCGCGTGTCCGGCGCGGGACCGAGCTCCTCCCCGGCCGCGCTGTAGAAGACCGAGATCTCCGGTGGGAAGTCGCGCATGGCGGTTCGAGGGTACGGGTCCCAGGCCCCGGCCAGCGACTCGGTTTCCGCCGAACGTCCTAGTCTGGCGCCATGCCCTACTACCGCTGCGTCGGGTCGGTCCCGCCCAAGCGACACATCCAGCACCGCGACCCCGACGGCCGCCTCTACCGCGAGGAGCTGATGGGGGAGGAGGGCTTCTCGTCCGACTCGTCGCTGCTCTACCACCGGGGGGTCCCGTCGGCGATCGTCGACTCCCAGGTCTGGGAGCTGCCCGACCAGTCGCGCACCCCAAACCACCCGCTCAAGCCGCGCCACCTCAAGCTCCACGGCCTCTTCCCGGCTCCCGGTGAGGGAGACGGCGCCTGCCCGGTCGAGGGTCGCCGGCTGGTGCTGGGCAACAACGACGTGCGCATCTCCTACGTCGTCACGGGCACCACGCCCTCTCCGCTCTACCGCAATGCCATCGGCGACGAGTGCGTCTACGTGGAGGCCGGGTCGGGCACCGTCGAGACCGTCTTCGGCGTGATCCCCTACCGCGCCCAGGACTACGTGCTGGTCCCGCGCTCCACGGACCACCTTTGGGTGCCCGCCGAGCCGAGCCGGCTCTACGCGATCGAGGCCAACTCCCACATCTCCCCGCCCAAGCGCTACCTCTCGCGCTACGGGCAGCTGCTCGAGCACGCGCCGTACTCCGAGCGCGACCTGCACGGGCCGAGCGAGACGTTCGTGGTCGAGGGCAGCGACGTCGAGGTGCTGGTCAAGCATCGCGTCGGCGGCCAGGTCGTCGGCACCCGGATGACCTACGACACCCACCCGTTCGACGTGGTCGGCTGGGACGGCTGCATGTATCCCTACACGTTCAACCTCGACGACTACATGCCGATCACCGGCAAGATCCACCAGCCGCCGCCGGTGCACCAGGTCTTCGAGGGCTGGAACTTCGTGGTCTGCAACTTCCTGCCCCGCAAGGTCGACTACCACCCGCTCTCGATCCCGGTGCCCTACTACCACTCCAACGTCGACAGCGACGAGATCATGTTCTACGTCGGCGGCGACTACGAGGCGCGCAAGGGCTCGGGCATCGGGCTCGGGTCGATCTCGGTGCACCCGGGCGGCTACGCCCACGGGCCCCAGCCGAGCGCGATCGAGGCCTCGCTCGGGGCGGAGACGTTCGACGAGACGGCCGTCATGGTCGACACGTTCCAGCCCCTCGAGCTCGGCGAGGGGGGTCTGGCCGCCGAGGACCCGGCCTACGCCTGGACCTGGGCAGGGCGGCACACCGGTGAGAGCGGCTCGGGCCAGGACGGCGGCCCGGCGGTGTTCTCCAACTCGTGAGGCTCTGATGGTCGAGATCCTCACCCCACGCGACGTACCGCTCGGCGGGCTGCGTGCCATGACCGTACGGCGCACCCTGCCGCAGCGGCAGCGCTCCCTGATCGGGGCGTGGTGCTTCCTCGACCACTACGGCCCCGACCGGGTCGACGAGACCGGTGGCATGGAGGTCGCGCCCCACCCCCACATCGGGCTGCAGACCGTGAGCTGGCTCTTCGGCGGCACGGTCGAGCACCGCGACAGCATCGGCACCCACTCCCTGGTCAAGCCGGGCGAGCTCAACCTGATGACTGCCGGGCGCGGCATCGCCCACTCCGAGATCTCGACCGACGACACGACCGTGCTCCACGGCGTACAGCTCTGGGTGGCGCTGCCGGAGGCCCACCGCGAGCACCGATCCCGCCTTCGCCCACTACGCGCCGCCGGTGATCCACGGCGAGGGCTGGGACGCCCTGGTGTTCCTCGGCTCCCTCCTCGGGAGCACCTCGCCGGTCGAGACCTTCAGCCCGCTCCTCGGCGCCGAGCTGATCCTCGACGGCGGCGCCCGGCTCAGTCCCGAGGCCGACCCGCAGTTCGAGTACGGCGTGCTGGTCGACTTCGGCAGCATCCACGTCAACGGCGTCGAGGTGACCGAGCACCAGCTCGCCTACGTCGCCCCGGGCGAGCCGCTCGACCTCGAGGCGGCCGACACCTCCCACGTCGTCCTGCTCGGCGGCCGGCCGCTCGGCGAGGAGATCGTGATGTGGTGGAACTTCGTGGGTCGCGACCATGACGAGATCGTCGAGGCCCGCGCGGACTGGATGGCCCAGATCACCGACAACACCGGCCCGATCGCCGACAGCGCGGAGGCCTACGACGGTCGGTTCGGCGTCGTCGCGCGACCACCTGCCCCCCATCCCCGCACCCGCCCTCCCCAACGCCCGCCTCAAGCCGCGCGGCTGAAGCGAGTCGTCACGGTGCCGACTCGGCGTCGGTGGGGTCTGCCAGGATCCGGGGCATGACAGGTGTGGTGGTGGGGGACGACGGTCTGGCCCGCTGCCCGTGGGGGGCGGGCGACGAGGAGATGCGCGACTACCACGACACCGAGTGGGGGGTTCCGGTCGAGGGGGAGGCGGCGTACTTCGAGCGCCTGACGCTCGAGGCGTTCCAGTCCGGGCTCTCCTGGCGGACGATCCTGCGCAAGCGGCCGGCGTTCCGGGCGGCGTTCGACGGGTTCGACGTCGAGCGGATCGCGGCCTACGACGACGTCGACCGCGCGCGGTTGATGGCCGACGCCGGCATCGTCCGCAACCGCGCCAAGGTCGACGCGGCCATCGTCAACGCCCGCGCCACCGTCGCCCTGCGCGACGGCGAGGGCCTCGCTGCCCTCATCGAGCGCCACCGGCCCGACCCCGCGCCCCCGGCGCCGCGCACGACCAGCGACCTCCTCCCCAAGACGGCCGAGTCGATCGCCCTGTCGAAGGCGCTGAAGAAGGCCGGGTTCGCCTTCGTCGGACCGACCACGATGCACGCGCTCATGGAGGCCCTCGGGATCGTCGACGACCACCTCGTCGGCTGCCACCGCCGCGGGTCGCGCCGACCTGACGTGAGATCCGATGTATCTGCGGCCCCACGGCGCGCTCCTGAGGGGTGCGGCGGGTCGACGGGGGTCCACCGCATCCCTGTGGGAGCGCCTCGGCGTCACCACCCGACGGCCGCCGGCCCACACCGGCGGCCGTCGTCAGGTCTGCGGGCGCTAGCCTCCGCTCATGTCCCGCGTGCACGCCTACGCCGACGACGCCCTCGCCGACCTCGACACCGTCGGGCTGGTCGAGCACCTCGCCCTGGGCAAGGTCTCGATCACCGAGGTGGTCGAGGCGGCCATCGCCCGTACCGAGCAGGTGGCCGGTCCGCTCAACGCCCTGGCGGTCGAGTGCTTCGACCGAGCCCGGGCGGAGGCGCGTCACCCGCGCGGCGGCTACTTCGCCGGCGTGCCGACCTTCGTCAAGGACAACTCCGACCTGGCCGGTCTGCCGACCATGCAGGGCTCCGACGCGTTCGCGCCGCGCCCGGCCAAGCGCGACGGCGACTTCGCCCGGATGTTCCTGGCCACCGGCCTGGTGCCGCTGGGCAAGACCCAGCTCTCCGAGTACGGCTTCAGCGCGGTCGCCGAGCACCCGCGGCTCGGCGCCGTCCGCAACCCCTGGGACACCGACCGCACGGCCGGCGCCTCGTCGTCCGGGCTCGGCCGCCCTGGTGGCCGCGGGTGCGGTCACCCTCGCCCACGCCAACGACGGCGGCGGCTCGATCCGCATCCCGGCCGCCGTGAACGGCCTCGTCGGCCTCAAGCCGACCCGCGGTCGCCTGGCCCAGGACGCCGTCCTGCGCAAGATGCCGGTCCGGGTAGTGGCCGACGGGGTCGTCACCCGCTCGGTCCGCGACACCGCGGCGTTCCTGCGCGAGGCCGAGAAGGTCTACCGCGACCTGCAGCCTGGCGCCGATCGGCGACGTCACCCGGCCCGGCCGCGCTCGCCGTCGGGTCGCGGTCGTCACCGACGGCGTCGGTGTCAGCCGCCAGCCCCGAGGTCGCCGAGCTGACCCGCCAGACGGCCGAGCTCCTGGAGTCGCTCGGCCACCGACGTCGAGTGGATCGACCAGCCGGTGCCCGAGTCGTTCCGCGACGACTTCCTGCTCTACTGGGGCCTCCTCGCCTCCGGCATCGTCGCCACCGGCCGCCTCGAGCACGGCCGCTCGTGGGACAAGGACAAGCTCGACCGCCTCACCCTGGGGCTCGACCGGCACTGCCGCCGCAACCTGGTGCACCTTCCCGGGGCGATCCGGCGGCTGCGCCGCTCGGCAGACCTGATGGCCGACCTCGCGACGCAGTACGACGTCCTGCTGACTCCGACGCTGGCGTGCGAGACGCCCGAGGTGGGCTGGCTCGACCCGATGCAGGAGTACGACGTGGTGCTCGAGCGGCTGCTGCAGTGGGTCGCCTACACGCCCGATCCAGAACGCCGCGGGCGTGCCGGCCGTCTCGCTGCCGCTGGCGACCACGGCCTCGGGCCTGCCCCAGGGGATGATGCTCTCCGCCGGGCACGGCCGCGAGGCCCTGCTCCTCGAGCTCGCCTACGAGCTCGAGGAGGCCCGGCCCTGGCCGCTCCTGCGCGACGCCTGAGCCACGCATGAGTGCCTGCCGCTGCGGGGTAGCGTCGAAGGCATGCGCGCTGTCGTCTACTCCGAGCTCGGCTCCTCCTCCGTCCTGGAGCTCGCCGAACGTGACCTGCCCACGCCCCACTGGGGCCAGGTCCGGGTCCGGCTGGCGGTCGCCGGGGTGAACCCGACCGACTGGAAGGCGCGGGCCGGCGCCACCGCCGCAGAGATGCCGGCGCCCGAGGTCGTGCCGGGCCAGGACGGCGCCGGCGTGGTCGACGAGGTCGGCAACGGCGTCACGACATGAAGGCCGGCGACCGGGTCTGGGTCTTCCTCGCTCAGCACGAGCGGCCCTACGGCACGGCTGCCGACTACGTCGTGGTCCCGGCGGAGCGGGCGGTCCGCCTGCCCGCCGGGACGTCGTACGACGTGGGCGCCGAGCCTCGGCGTACCGGCGATGACGGCCCACCGCTGCCTCACCGTGCACGAGGACGGCCCGAGCCGACTCGCGCCCGGGCGCGCTGGAGGGCCGGATCGTGCTGGTCACCGGCGGCGCCGGCGCGGTCGGTCATGCCGCGATCCAGCTCGCCGCCTGGGCCGGCGCGACCGTCGTGACCACCGTCAGCAGCGAGGAGAAGGCGGCCCTCGCGCAGGCCGCGGGCGCCCACCACGTCGTGAACTACCGCGAGGGCGACGCCGCGGCAGAGATCCGCGCGCCTCGCCCCCGACGGCGTCGACCTCGTGGTCGACGTCGCGATCATCCAGAACACCGACCTCGTCGCCCGGGTGCTGAAGCCGCGAGGGGTGGTCGCGAGCTACGCCAACACCGGCGGCACCGAGGTGACCCTGCCGGTCCGCGCCCTCATGGCGCTCAACGCACGGTTGCAGTTCGTGCTGCTCTACACCGTGGGCGAGGACGCCCTGCAGGCTGCTGCCGAGGACGTCACTGCCGCCCTCGAGGACGGTGCCCTGGACGTCGGCGAGGAGCACGGCCTGCCGCTGCTCCGCTACCCGCTCGAGGAGACCGCGGCCGCCCACGACGCCGTCGAGAACGGCGCGGTCGGCAAGGTGCTGATCGACATCGCCGACGTCGACCACTGACCCGGCCTGTCGGCCCGCGCCGGAGCCTCGCTCAGGCGTCGGAGGGACGATTTCGGGATCGCCTCGCGCGCTGTGTATCCTTCTCGACCGTTGCCCCTTTAGCTCAGACGGCAGAGCGACTCCATGGTAAGGAGTAGGTCTACGGTTCGATTCCGTAAAGGGGCTCTGAGGTGGGGTCCCGCCCCTCCTGGTGGGGTAGCTCAGGTGGTTAGAGCACACGGCTCATAATCGTGGTGTCGCGGGTTCGAATCCCGCCCCCACTACCCACGAGCAGGTCGCCTCGACGCGACAGCAACACGACAGAAGGACTTCCCGTGGCCAGCAAGACCAGCGACATCCGCCCCAAGATCACGCTCGCCTGCACCGAGTGCAAGGAGCGCAACTACATCACCAAGAAGAACCGGCGCAACGACCCCGACCGCATGGAGCTGTCGAAGTTCTGCCCGCGCTGCCGCAAGCACACGCCGCACCGCGAGACCCGCTGACCTCTTCGTCATCCGCACCACGCCCGTCCGGCTCTGCCCGGGCGGGCGTCGTCGCGTTCGGGGCCACCCGATCCCGCTGCTAGCGTTCCCGGCATGGCAGTCGACGCGTCCCTGGCCGGCCGCACCTTCCCCCCGACCCCGCCCTACGACGTCACCGAGCAGGGCGTGGCCGCGTTCGCCGCCGCGACCGGCACGCCGTACGCCGCGGGCGACCCGGCGCCGGCGACGTACCCGATCGTGGTCGCCTTCGACGCGATGCAGCGGCTGATGGTCGACCCCGACGTCGGCATCGAGCTCCACCATGTCGTGCACGGCCAGCAGAAGTTCGTCCACGAGCGTCCGGTCGCCGTCGGCGACCGGCTCACCGCCACCCTCACCGTCAGCGGCCTGCGCCAGATCGGCGGCGCCGACATCATCACCACCTCCAGCGCGATCACCGACGACGACCGGCGCGCTGGTCTGCACCGCGGAGGCGACCCTGGTCCACAAGGCGGGTGCCTGATGCAGGAGCTGACCCCGACGACCTACGCCGTCACCAGGGCCGACCTCGTCGCCTATGCCGAGGCCAGCGGCGACCACAACCCGATCCACCAGGACCCCGAGGTGGCCCGCAGCGTCGGTCTTCCCGACGTGATCGCCCACGGCATGTTCACCCTGGCGCTGGCCGCCCGCTACGTCGATGAGCAGCTCGGCGAGCCGGGCCGCATCGCCGAGCTCGGTGCGAAGTTCACCCGACCCGTGGTGGTGCCACCAGACGGCACCGAGGTGCAGATCGCCGGGGAGTGGCGCGACGAGCGCACCCTGCGCCTCACCGTCACCTGCGGCGACGAGGCCGTCCTCGGCAACCCGACGGTGGTCCTGCGTGGCTGAGGTCCCGACCGAGCGACTGCGCGACCACACCACGCTGCGGCTCGGCGGGCCGGCCCGGTCCTGGTCACGTGCCACCACGGAGGCTGACCTGCTCGACGCCGTACGGCGCGCCGACGAGGCGGGTGAGCCGGTCCTCGTGCTCGCCGGCGGCAGCAACCTGGTCGTCGCCGACGACGGGTTCGCCGGCACCGTCGTCGAGGTCGCCACGTCGGGCATCCGGGCCGACCACGAAGGGGAGGACCCGACCTGCTGCGGCGTGGTCGTGACCGTCGCCGCCGGGGAGTCGTGGGACGCCTTCGTCGCCACCGCCGTCGAGCGGGGCTGGGTCGGGCTCGAGGCACTCTCGGGCATCCCCGGCTCGGTCGGGGCGACCCCGATCCAGAACGTCGGCGCCTACGGCCAGGAGGTCTCCCAGACCCTCGCGTCGGTCCGGGTCTGGGACCGGAAGCTGCGCGGCCTCCGCACCTTCGTCGCCGCCGACTGCGGCTTCGGCTACCGCACCAGCCGGTTCAAGGCCGACCCAGGGCGACACGTGGTCCTCGAGGTCACCTTCCAGCTCCGGCAGGGCGAGCTGGGCGCCCCCGTGGCCTACGCCGAGCTGGCTCGCGCCCTCGGAGTCGAGCCCGGCGCCCGGGCCCCGATGGCGGAGGTCCGCGGGGCCGTGCTCGGGCTCCGGCGCGCCAAGGGGATGGTGCTCGACCCGGCCGACCACGACACCTGGAGCGCCGGGTCGTTCTTCACCAACCCGGTCGTCGTCCGCCGAGTGCCCTGCCGGAGGGCGCCCCGGCCTGGCCCCAGGCCGACGGCCTGGTCAAGACCAGCGCCGCCTGGCTGATCGAGCGCGCCGGCTTCGGCAAGGGGTACGGCGACGGGACCGGCGCGGCTGTCGACCAAGCACACCCTGGCCCTGACCAACCGTGGAGCACGCGACCACCGCCGACCTGCTCGCCCTGGCCCGCGAGATCCGCGACGGCGTCGAGCAGCGGTTCGACATCCGGCTCGTCAACGAGCCGGTGCTGGTCGGCTGCGAGCTCTGACCGTCCGGTCAGGGCAGGCGAGGCGCTCAGTAGTTGCTCGACGAGCTCGACGAGACCGCGAAGGCGAAGAAGGCGACGAGTGCCGCGATGCCCAACACCAGCACGACGGTGCCGATGATGCCCATCACCTTGGCGGCCACGGCCTTGTCGCGGCCGGCGTAGCGGCCGGGTTCACGGTCGATCTCCTTGACCGCGCGCGAGCCCATGACCCACGCGACCGGCGAGAAGAACAGCAGGACCTGGCAGATGAACATGCCGACCAGGCCGATGATCCCGAACACCATCGCCGTCGTCGCGGACGGGTGGTCCGAAACCATCCCACCGGCGTACGCCGGAGCGTAGGGCGACCCGTAGGGGCTGGGCGGCGGCTGCTGGTCGAAGGAGCCGGGCTGCGGGTAGGGGTTGACCGGCGGGGGCGGGTAGGCGCCGCCGGGCTGTCCGTACGGCGCGCCGTAAGGCTGCGCGGGGTCGGGCTGCTGGCCGTAGGGCTGGCCGTAGGCAGGCGGCGACAGGGGGTAGGGCGTCGTCGGTCCGTAGGGGTTCTGCGCGGGGGGAGCGGTGTGCTCGCTCGGTGCGCCGTAGGGGTTCGCCGGGGGCGGGACGTGGCCCGACGGGGGAGGCGGGGGCGGCTCGGCCTCCGCCGCGGCCTCGGGCTGGGCGCCGAGCCCGCTCAGCGGCTGCGTCTCGTCGGACACCGGCGGGCCTCCGGCGACGGCTCGTCGGGTGGCGGCTCGTCCTCCGGAGACGGCGTGCGGGACCAGAGGTCGTCGTCGCTCATGGCGACATGGTGGCAGACGCCGGCGGGGTTGACAGCCAGGCATCCACGTCGGCCAGCACCGTCGCCTTCACGTCGTCGGGTGCGCACGACGCGCGGACCGACATCGCAGCCAGCCCGGCCAGGTCGGCGTCGCTGAGCTCGTGGGCGGCGCGCATGGTGGCGTACTGGGCCGCGAGCCGGGACCCGAAGAGCAGCGGGTCGTCGGCGCCCAGCGCGACCGTGGCGCCCGCCTCGAGCAGGGTCGGCAGCGGCACCGAGGTGAGGTCGGAGTAGACGCCCAGGGCGACGTTGGAGACCGGACAGATCTCGAGGGCGATCCCGGCGTCGACCAGTCGCGCCAGCAGGTCGGGGTCCTCGACGGAGCGGACGCCGTGGCCCAGCCGGCCGGCGTGGAGCTCGTCGACGCAGGTGCGCACCGACTCCGGCCCCATCAGCTCGCCACCGTGGGGCACCAGCAGCAGCCCGGCGCGCTCCGCGATCCGGAACGCCGGGGCGAACTCCGAGGTCACGCCGCGCCGCTCGTCGTTGGAGAGCCCGAACCCGACGACGCCGCGGCCGGCGTACTGACCGGCGAGCCGGGCCAGCGTCCGCGCGTCCAGCGGGTGGCGGGTGCGGTTGGCCGCGATCACCACCGCGATCGCGAGCCCGGTGGCGACCGAGGCCTCGTGGACGGCGTCGAGCACCAGGTCGGTGAAGGCGGTGATCCCGCCGAACCGCGCGCCGTACCCCGACGGGTCGACTTGGATCTCCAGCCACCGGCCTCCGTCGCGGACGTCGTCCTCGGCCGCCTCGCGCACCAGCCGGCGTACGTCGTCCTCCGTGCGCAGCACCGACCGCGCGACGTCGTAGAGCCGCTGGAAGCGGAACCAGCCCTTCTCGTCGGCCGCCGAGAGCTGCGGCGGCCACTCGCTCACCAGCGAGTCGGGCAGCTGGATCCCGTCGCGCTCGGCCAGCTCGAGCAGCGTGGCGTGCCGCATCGAGCCGGTGAAGTGCAGGTGAAGGTGCGCCTTGGGCAAGGTACGCAGGTCCCGCGGCACCTCACCCCCCGCCGCCGGTCGAGGAAGGCGCTCTGCGCCACCGCCTGCCGCTGGTTGAGGAGGTCGCTGCGCACTACCGGCTGCCGCTGGTTGAGGAGGTCGCTCTGCGACCGTCTCGAAACCAAGGCCCCGACCTGCCGCCGCTGGTTGAGGAGGTCGCTCTGCAACCGTCTCGAAACCAAGGCGCGGACCGATCTCCACCTCAGGCGAAGAGCTTCTGCAGCCGGGTGATCCCCTCGACGAGGTCGTCGTCGCCGAGCGCGTAGGACAACCGCAGGTAGCCGGGCGTCCCGAACGCCTCGCCGGGCACGACCGCCACCTCGGCCTGCTCGAGGATGTACTCGGCCAGGTCGGCGGAGGTCTCGATGGCCCGGCCGTCGTAGTCGCGGCCGAGCAGCCCCTTCACCGACGGGTAGGCGTAGAACGCGCCCTCCGGCATCGGGCACACGATCCCGTCGATCTCGCCGAGCATCGACACGATGGTCCGGCGGCGGCGGTCGAAGGCGGTCTTCATCTCCTCGACCGCCGACAGGTCGCCCGCGACGGCGGCGAGCGCTGCGCGTTGGGCGACGTTGCCGACGTTGGACGTGGCGTGCGACTGGAGGTTGGTGGCGGCCGCGGCCAGGTCGGTCGGGGCGATCAGCCAGCCCACCCGCCAGCCGGTCATCGCATAGGTCTTGGCGACCCCGTTGACCACGACGCACCGCTCGGCCACGCCGGGGCAGAGCACCGGCAGCGAGCCGGTGTCGGTCCCGTCGTAGACGAGGTGCTCGTAGATCTCGTCGGTCAGCACCCACAGGCGGTGCTCCTCGACCCAGGCGCCGATGGCCCGGATCTCGTCGGCGGTGTAGACCGCCCCGGTCGGGTTGGACGGCGAGACGAAGAGCAGCACCTTGGTCTGCCCGGTGCGGGCGGCCTCGAGCTGCTCGACGGTGACCTTGTAGTCCTGGGTCTCGTCAGCCACCACGGGGACCGCGACGCCGCCGGCGAGCTGGATCGCCTCGGGGTACGTCGTCCAGTACGGCGTGGGGACGATCACCTCGTCGCCGGGGTCGAGCATCGTGGCGAAGGCCTCGTAGATGGCCTGCTTCCCGCCGTTGGTGACCACGATCTGGCCGGCCTGCACGGCGTACCCGCTGTCGCGCAGCGTCTTGGCGGCGATCGCCTGCTTGAGCTCTGGCAGCCCCCCGGCCGGGGTGTAGCGGTGGTTCTTCGGGTCGCGGCAGGCCTCTACGGCCGCCTCGACGATGTAGGGCGGGGTCGGGAAGTCGGGCTCGCCCGCTCCGAAGCCGATGACCGGCCGCCCCTCCGCCTTGAGCGCCTTCGCCTTGGCATCGACCTTGAGCGTGGCCGACTCGGCGATGGCGCCGATCCGGCGGGAGATACGGCGCTCGACGGGGCTGCTGGCGGGCTCGGCGGTCATGGACCCATCGTAGGCGTGGCCGTCGGGAGCGCCGATTCGCCTGCCCGGCCCTCGGAAGGCGGGCTCGGCGCCCCCGCCAGGGGTGGTTTGGACTCGCCTTCGCTCGTGCCCGTAGACTCGGCCCCTGGTGGTTCTCCCCGATGCTTTGTCATGCCCACAGCACGGCTCGGCAGGAGGCGGGAGGACCGAAGGGCACTAGCTCAACTGGCAGAGCATCGGTCTCCAAAACCGAAGGTTGGGGGTTCAAGTCCCTCGTGCCCTGCAAGGCAACACCCTGAGTGGTCGGCATCCGCGCCGGCCGCGCGAGACGAGGGAAGAAGGTGGCTCACGTGTCGGGAGGCAACGCCGTCCGCTCGCGTGACGGCCGGAAGTCCGAGCGCACCAGCCCGCCGCTGTTCGTGCGCCAGGTGGTCGCCGAGCTCCGCAAGGTGGTCTGGCCGACCCAGCAGCAGCTGGTGACCTACTTCTTCGTGGTCATGGTCTTCGTCGTCTTCATGATGGCGCTGGTCTCCGGGCTCGACCTCGGCTTCGGCAAGCTCGTCTTCTGGATGTTCAACGGACAGTCCAAGGGCTGATCCCCCACCAACACATGGAGCACAACGTGTCGCAGTACGACGTCGAGCACACCCCTGAGGGTGCCGCCGAGCCCACCGAGACCACCGAGGAGCTCGTGGACCAGGAGCTCGTGGACTCCGTCGAGGCGGAGGCCACCCCCGAGGTCGACGAGGACCTCGAGCTGAGCGAGCCGGCCGAGCCCGTGGTCGCGGCCGAGACCGGTGACGAGGCCGGCGAGGACGCCGTCGCCGCGCTCGAGGACGAGGAGCTCGCCGACGCCGCCGAGGTGGTGGCCGACGACGCGCTCGAGGCCGACGAGGCCGCCGACGAGCCCGCCGAGGACGACCCCCTGGAGGAGTTCCGCCGCGAGCTGTGGGCCAAGCCGGGCGACTGGTACGTCGTCCACACCTACTACGGTATGGAGAACCGCGTCCGGCAGAACCTCGAGAACCGCATCGTCTCCCTCAACATGGAGGACTACATCCACGAGATCGTGGTCCCCACCGAGGAGGTCGCGGAGATCAAGAACGGCCAGCGCAAGATGGTCAAGCGCACCGTCCTCCCCGGTTACGTGCTGGTCCGGATGGACCTCACCGACGAGTCGTGGGCCGCGGTCCGCCACACCCCCTCGGTCACAGGGTTCGTGGGCCAGGCCCACCAGCCGGTGCCGCTGTCGATGTCCGAGGTCGAGAACATGCTGGCCCCGGCGGTCGTCGCCAAGGCCGAGACCGCGGCTGCCGCCGCGGGTGCTGGCGCCGGTGGCACCTCCACCGCCACCAAGAAGCCCGTCGAGGTCGCCGACTTCGACGAGGGCGACTCGGTGATGGTGGTCGACGGCCCGTTCGCCACCCTCCACGCGACGATCACCGAGATCAACGCCGAGGCTCAGCGGGTGAAGGCGCTGGTCGAGATCTTCGGCCGTGAGACCCCGGTCGAGCTGAGCTTCAGCCAGATCCAGAAGGTCTGAGACCCACCGCCGCAACGGCCGTCGCTGGCGCTTGAGGAGGCGCGTGAGCGCCGTCTCGAACTCGGTGACGGTGCCTGGGGGTCGTGCGGTCGGGCTCCCGGTGGTTTCGAGACGGTCGCCAGGGCGACCTCCTCAACCAGCGGGAGCAGGAGCGCGGCGCCGTCCCCGTACGGCGGGGGCTGGCCTGTCTCCTCAACCAGCGGGAGCGCGAGCGGGCGGCCGCGATGTGCGCCGGTTGAGGAGACGCGCCAGCGCCGTCTCGAAACCCGGTGACGGTGCCCTGAGCCTGCTGGGTCAGGGGGCGGGGGCCGATTAGGCATCCTGGGCTTCGACGGACCAGAATGGTCCGGTTGCCCAGCAGCACGGACAACTCCCAGCAACACCCCAGGTGGCAGGGCCGGTCCGGCTCGCGATGACCACGACGTACGACCCAGAAGGACACATACGCACCATGCCTCCCAAGAAGAAGATCGCCGCACTGGTCAAGGTCCAGCTGCAGGCGGGCGCCGCGACGCCGGCGCCGCCGGTCGGTACCGCTCTCGGTCCGCACGGCGTGAACATCATGGACTTCTGCAAGGCCTACAACGCCCAGACCGAGTCCATGCGCGGCAACGTGATCCCGGTCGAGATCACGATCTACGAGGACCGCACCTTCACCTTCATCACCAAGACCCCGCCTGCCGCCGAGCTGATCAAGAAGGCCGCCGGTCTGCAGAAGGGCTCGGGCGTCCCGCACAAGGAGAAGGTCGGTCGGCTGACCAAGGACCAGGTCCGCGAGATCGCGCAGACCAAGATGCCCGACCTCAACGCCAACGACATCGACGCCGCGATGAAGATCGTGGAGGGCACCGCCCGGTCGATGGGTGTCACCACCGAGTGACCCTCTCCGCCTCGGCGGACTCGTAACACCACACCCGTGGCAGGGCCGCGCTGGCCCGTTGACCACATTCACAGGAAGTGAAAGTTCATGCAGCGCAGCAAGAGCTACCGCGCCGCGGCGGAGACCTTCGACAAGGACGAGGTCTACTCGCCGATGAAGGCGATCACGATCGCCAAGGGCAGCAGCAAGAAGAAGTTCGACGAGACCGTCGACGTGGTCATGCGCCTCGGCGTCGACCCCCGCAAGGCCGACCAGATGGTCCGCGGCACCGTCAACCTGCCGCACGGCACCGGCAAGACCGCCCGCGTCCTGGTCTTCGCCAACGCCGAGAAGGCCGACGCCGCTCGTGAGGCCGGCGCCGACGTCGTCGGTGGCGACGAGCTCATCGAGAAGGTCAACGGTGGCTGGCTCGACTTCGACGCCGTGGTCGCGACCCCCGACATGATGGGCAAGGTCGGCCGCCTCGGCCGGGTGCTCGGTCCCCGTGGCCTGATGCCCAACCCGAAGACCGGCACCGTGACGCCCGACGTCGCCAAGGCCGTCTCCGACATCAAGGGCGGCAAGATCGAGTTCCGCGTCGACCGCCACGCCAACCTGCACTTCATCATCGGCAAGGCGTCCTTCTCCGAGCAGCAGCTGGCCGAGAACTACGCCGCCGCCCTCGAGGAGGTGCTGCGGCTCAAGCCGAGCAGCTCCAAGGGCCGCTACCTGCGCAAGGTCACGGTCTCCACGACCATGGGCCCGGGCGTCCAGGTCGACCCCAACCGCACGCGCAACGTCACCGCGACCGACGAGGCCTGAGCCCTTCGTCCACGTGAAGAGGGCCGGTCACCAGCAGGTGACCGGCCCTTTCGCATGCCGAGGGGAAGGCGTGCGGACGACTGGACCCGTTCGAGCCTCGGGTGGGGCCGGACTCGCCGGCCCTGGTCGGCTACTCGACGTAGACGCGCTCGTCGACCAGCTTCTCGGTGACGACGCTGCCGTCGGGGTCGAAGCGGCCCTGGTCGAAGCGCTTCTTGAACTCGATCTCGGCGCCCCCGCTGCCGGAGCGGTTCTTCTCGACGGTGAGGACCGACCACTCCTTGAAGTGCTCGGCGTTGGCCCCGCCGTACATCAGGTGGTGGCGGGCGACGACGTCGGACTTGGTGGCCAGGATCAGGACGACGTCGGGCTCGTAGGACAGCGCCGTGGAGCCCCGCATGTGGCGGGTCCGCATCCGGGCGCCGGGCTCGAGGCCCTCGTGGTCCATCGCCGCGACGGCGAAGACCGGGCAGTCGAACTCGATCGCGACGTCCTTGAGCTGCTCGGTGATCCGCGTGATGCGGTCCTCCTCGTCGAGGTCGGCCAGGGGCATGGCGACCTTCTGGAGGTAGTCGACGATGATCAGGGGGGACTCACCGGTGTTCCCCATGACCTTCTTGACCGTGTCGTTGATCTCGGTGATGTCGGTGTGCGTGGCGGTGGAACGGTGCACGACCAGGCGGTCGGCGTACTCGCTCACGCGGAGCAGGGCCTCGGTGCCGGTGGTCGTGGTGGCCATCCGCTCGATGAGGCCGCCGCTGCCGCCGTCGGTGCCCTCGAAGATGGTCCGGATCTGGCTCAGGTTGGGTGCCTCGAACGGGTCGAGCTCGCCGGCCTCCATCGCCACGAGCCGCTGCACGAGCGAGTCGGCCTCGAGCTCGTAGGAGAAGAACACTGCAGACCGGCCGGTCCTCACCGCTGCGCGCGCTGCCTGGAGCGCGAACATCGTCTTGCCCTGGCCCTGGGGGCCACCGAGCAGGTTGAGGGTCCCTGACCTCAGGCCGCCCCCGATGGCGTCGTCGAGCAGAGGAAATCCGGTCGGCCACAAGCGCACGCCCACCCTGGGGGCTGCGCAGACGTCCGTCGGCGCGCTCGAGCACCGCAGACATCGAGGTCAGCTTGAAATCCATGACACGATTAACGCACGGATCGAGCCGGTTGGGTGACGATCGTCTAAAACAGGACAGGCCTGGACCAGACCACCTGACCGAATCGGGCCATCCGCGTCATAGGTGCATCCGAGGAACGTCTCTAGTCGTTAGACGGTAGCAGTCCGCGCCGTCGACGATCCCCCGGTGAATGGTCAAATCTTGACGCGGCGCTCGGCGCCCCGGCCCGGCATCGCGGCCCGGATTTGGCGCCGCTCGGCTCCACGCCGTAGTCTCCTCACTCGTAACCAGAGACCGCTGGTCGTCGCGACTGCACCGCAGTGGTGATCGAAGGTCCCGCGAGAGCGGGCGACCCGCGCAGGTGACAGAGCACGCACCGACCGTCCTGTGGGGACGGCCAGTCCACGCCCTGGGCCTGCGCCCGGGGCGTTCGTCATTTCGAGGGTGCTGCCGGTGGTCGAGGTGAGAGTGACCAGAGCTCGGTCCCGAGCTCGACCAACGGAAGGAGACCCATGGCGCGGGCAGAGAAGCAGGCCGCCGTCGCGGAGATCGTCGACTCGTTCAACGATGCCGCCGGCGCTGTGCTGACCGAGTACCGCGGTCTCACCGTGAAGCAGCTGCAGGACCTGCGGCGCTCCCTCGGTGCGAACGCCCACTACGCCGTGGTCAAGAACACGCTGGCCAAGCTGGCCGCCAAGGACGCGGGGATCGACGGTTTCGACGATCTCCTCTCCGGTCCGACCGCCATCGCCTTCATCAAGGGCGACGTGGTCGAGGCGGCCAAGGGTCTGCGTGACTTTGCCAAGGCACACCCCACCCTGGTGATCAAGGGTGGTGTCCTCGACGGCAAGCCCCTCGACGCGTCGGAGGTCGCCAAGCTGGCCGACCTCGAGTCGCGTGAGGTGCTCCTGGGCAAGCTGGCCGGCGCGATGCTCGCGTCGCTCAGCCAGGCCGTCTACCTGCTCAACGCTCCGATCGCCCAGGCTGCCCGGCTCGCCGGTGCGCTCCAGGCCAAGGCGCGAGAGGGCAGGACCCCGCGACCTCATCGCAGGTGGGGCCGGCACGCCGGCTGCCGCCGAGGAGGCAGAAGCCGCGGACGCGGTGGACGCCCCCTCTGACGAGGTGACCGAGGCCCCCGCCGACGAGGCAGGAGAGGACGCGGCCCCGGCCGAGTCCGATGCCCCGGCCGCGGAGGCCACCGCCGCCTCTGACGAGAGCGACACCACGGAGGCCTGACCCGCAAGCCGGGCCGCCGTACCCCACCGCAAACCCCGGTCCGACGCGACTGCACCGGACCACAGATCGGAAGGAAACGCCATCATGGCGAAGCTCACCACCGACGAGCTGCTCGACGCGTTCAAGGAGATGACCCTCATTGAGCTGAGCGAGTTCGTGAAGCAGTTCGAGGACACCTTCGGCGTCACCGCGGCCGCTCCGGTCGCCGTGGCCGCTGCGCCCGCCGCCGGCGGTGCCGCCGCCGGCGGTGCCGACGACGCCGCCGAGCAGGACGAGTTCGACGTCATCCTCGAGTCGGCCGGCGACAAGAAGATCAACGTCATCAAGGAGGTGCGCGCCCTGACCTCCCTCGGCCTGAAGGAGGCCAAGGACCTGGTCGAGGCCGCCCCGAAGCCGGTGCTCGAGCGCGTCGCGAAGGACGCCGCCGAGAAGGCCAAGGAGGCCCTCGAGGGCGCCGGCGCCAGCGTCACCCTCAAGTGACGTCGGTCTGACGACCGCCTAGCCGGACCTGCCCTGGCAGGACCGGTCACAGCTCGCCCGAAGGGCGGGTGTCCCCACGGGGGCACCCGCCCTTCTGCGCGTCCGGGCGCCGGTCGGGGATCCCCGGCTCACCGGGGATCCCGCTCACTTCTCAGGCGTTGCAACGGCCGAAAGTGACGGGAGCGCCAGTCCGATGTGACTGGTGGGGCTCGATGGTGACGAGCCCTCGCGGGCCGTCACCTGCTGCGTAACCTCCCCGGCACTCGTCCGTTGAACCCTCCAGCACGGCCGCGAGCCCCGCGTGGTCGGCGACTCTGGGAGGGCAGCAGACCCATGGGCGTGGAGATCCAGATCGAGGGTCTGACCAAGTCCTTCGGCAACCAGCTCATCTGGGGGGACGTCACGCTGACCGTCCCCGCCGGTGAGATCTGCGTGATGCTCGGCCCGTCCGGGCACGGGCAAGTCGGTGCTGCTCAAGACCCTGATCGGCCTGCTCAAGCCCGACCGGGGCAGCGTCGTGATCGAGGGCGTCGACATCACCGCCTGCCCCGAGAAGCAGCTCTACGAGATCCGCAAGCTGTTCGGCGTGCTGTTCCAGGACGGCGCGATGTTCGGCTCGATGAACCTCTACGACAACGTCGCCTTCCCTCTGCGCGAGCACACCCGCAAGTCGGAGTCCGAGGTCCGCTCCATCGTGATGGAGAAGATGGACCTGGTCGGACTCCTCGGCGCCGAGGACAAGCTGCCGGGCGAGATCTCCGGGGGGATGCGCAAGCGCGCAGGTCTCGCCCGGGCCCTGGTTCTCGAGCCGGAGATCGTGCTCTTCGACGAGCCCGACTCCGGGCTCGACCCGGTCCGTACGTCGTTCCTCAACCAGCTGATCGTCGACCTCAACGCCCAGATCGACGCGACGTTCCTGATCGTCACCCACGACATCAACACCGCCCGCACGGTGCCCGACAACATCGGGCTGCTCTACCACCGTCACCTCGCGATGTTCGGCCCGCGGGAGATGCTGCTGTCGTCCGAGGAGCCGGTCGTCCGCCAGTTCCTCAACGCCCAGACCATCGGCCCGATCGGCATGTCCGAGGAGAAGGACGCCGACGAGCTCGAGGCGGAGAAGGGCCAGGAGCTCCCGCCGCTGCCGCCGATCCCGCTCCAGCTCGAGCCTTCCAACGGCATCCCCGCGGCGCAGCCAGCGGCCTCCCGGCGAGTGGTGCCGCGGGCACGGCGTCACGCCGCCGCCTGGCTCCTTCGAGGAGAACATGTCGATGCGCGTCCGGGCGGCCTGAGCGTGGCGTCCCTCGACCTCGGCCAAGCGTGCCTGGCCCCGATCGGGACCGCCGGCAAGCTCTTCGCCTTCGGCCTCGACGTCGGCCGCGGGATGTTCCGGCGCCCGTTCCAGCTGCGCGAGTTCATCCAGCAGGCGTGGTTCATCGCCTCGGTGACGATCGTCCCGACCGCCCTGGTCGCGATCCCGTTCGGCGCCGTGATCGCCCTCCAGGTCGGCGGCCTGATCAAGCAGTTCGGGGCCCAGTCGTTCACCGGCTCGGCGTCGGTGCTCGCCGTCGTCCGCGAGGCCGGCCCGATCGCGACCTCCCTGCTCATCGCGGGCGCCGGTGGCTCGGCGATCGCGGCCGACCTCGGCGCCCGCAAGATCCGCGAGGAGCTCGACGCGATGATGGTGCTCGGGATCGACCCGATCCAGCGCCTCGTCGTCCCGCGCGTGCTCGCCTGCATGCTGGTGGCGGTCTTCCTCAACGGTCTGGTCAGCGTCGTCGGGGTCGCCGGCGGCTACGTCTTCAACGTCGTCCTGCAAGGCGGTACGCCGGGCGCCTACATCGCGAGCTTCACCGCCCTGGCCCAGCTGCCCGACCTCTACCAAGGCATGGCCAAGGCCCTCGTCTTCGGGCTGATCGCGGCGATCGTCGCGTCGTACAAGGGCATGAACGCCGGCGGGGCCCGAAGGGCGTCGGCGACGCGGTCAACGAGTCGGTCGTCATGACGTTCATGCTCCTGTTCGTCGTCAACTTCGTGATGAGCGCGATCTACTTCCAGCTCGTCCCGCCGAAGACGGTGGGTGACGAGCGGTGACCGACCTCCGCGCCGGTCTACCGAGCAGGCCACTGGGCGCCCTCGACGACCTGGGCGCGCAGCTGGCGTTCTACCTGCGCGCGCTCGCCTGGACCCCGCAAGACCGTGGTCCGCTACCAGAAGGAGATCCTGCGGATCCTCGCCGAGGTCACGCTCGGCTCCGGCGCCCTCGCGGTGATCGGCGGCACCGTCGGCGTGATCACCGCGATGTGCTTCTTCACCGGCACCGAGGTCGGCCTCCAGGGCTACGCCGCCCTCAACCAGATCGGCACCGCGGCCTTCTCGGGCTTCGTCTCGGCCTACTTCAACACCCGCGAGATCGCCCCCCTGGTGGCCGGGCATCGCCCTGGCCGCGACCGTCGGCTGCGGCTTCACCGCCCAGCTCGGCGCGATGCGGATCTCCGAGGAGGTCGACGCCCTCGAGGTGATGGCCGTCCCGTCGCTGCCGTTCCTCGTCAGCACCCGCATCGTCGGCGGCCTGATCGCCGATCGTCCCGCTGTACGTCGTGGGGCTGCTGTCGTCGTACTTCGCGACGCCGGCTGACGGTCACCCGGTTCTTCGGGCAGAGCACCGGCACCTACGACTACTACTTCCACACCGTTCCTGCCACCCGGCGACGTCCTCTGGTCCTTCGGCAAGGTGCTGGTCTTCGCGGTCGATCGTGATCCTGATCCACTGCTACTACGGCTACAACGCCTCGGGCGGGCCGGCCGGCGTCGGGGTGGCCGTCGGCAAGGCCGTCCGCACCAGCATCGTCGCGATCAACGTCATCGACCTCTTCCTCTCGATGGCGATCTGGGGCGCGACCACGACCGTGCAGGCTGGCCGGCTGACGATGGCTCGCTGCGGCATCCGGTTCAAGCGTCCTCGGAGTGGCCTTCCTCTGCCTGCGTCCTCGCCGGGGTCTGGCTCACCTACGGCGTCTTCACGCCAGAAGTTCACCCACTTCGACGAGGTCACCCTCGAGGCCTCGACCGATCGGGCTGCAGATGCCCGAGCGAGCCGACGTGAAGATCCGCGGCGTCATCGTCGGCGAGGTGCTCGGCTTCGACGCCGACCGCCCGAGGGCGCGCACGGTCACGGCTCGGCATCTTCCCCAGCCAGCTGCACACGATCCCGGCCAACGTCACCGGGGCGATCGTGCCGAAGACGCTGTTCGGCGAGAAGTACGTCGTCCCTCGTCGTGCCCGACGCACCCGTCGCCGCAGCCGCTCCGCGCCGGTGCCACGATCCACGCAGCACCGACGATCGCCGACCGAGGTGCAGAAGGTCCTCGCCGACCTCTACCCCCTGCTCCGGACGGTGCAGCCCGCCGACCTCGAACATCACGCTCAACGCGATCTCCACCGCGCTCGAGGGCCGCGGCGACCAGCTCGGCCAGGACCTCGTGCACCGTCGACCACTACCTGACGCGGGTCAACCCGCAGATCCCGCGATCCTCCAGGACCTCAGGCTGACCACGCAGGTCGTCGAACACCTACGCCGACGTGACCCCGAGCTCGCCCAGATCCTGCGGAACACGATCAAGACGACCGGCACGCTCCAGGACCGCCGCCAGCAGCTCGCAGACGCTCTTCACCGACGTCACGTCGTTCTCCGACACCGCCCACGACTTCCTCGTGACAACGGCGACAACATCATCCGGCTCGGGCAGGTCAGCGCGCCGACGGCCCGGATGCTCGCCGCGCTACGCCCCGGAGTACCCGTGCCTCGCTCCGCGGACTCGTCCGGAGCGGCAAGCGTCGAGGCCCAGGCGTTCCGCGGCTTCACGCTCCACATCGTGCTCGAGACGCTGCCGAACCAGCCGCGCGGCTACACCGCCGGCCGACCAGCCGGTGTACGGCGACGACCGCGGCCCCAACTGCCTGCACCTGCCCGAACCCGCCGTGGAGCCAGGCCCACCCGGTGCGGCACCAGCCGGACTTCAACGACGGGGTGAACAGCCCGACCGGCAAGGGCACCGACCGGGTGGCGCCGCTCGTACGGCGTTCGCCTCGCGGCGCCGCGTACGCCGGCAGCGCCGCCGAGTCGATCGCTCGCTCAAGAGGCTGCTCGGCCCGCCGCTGGGCGAGCCGGCGCCGCGACGTACCCGACCTCGGCGGTGCTCGCTGGTCGGGCCCGATGGCCCGCGGCGCGAAGGTGTCGCGTGCCGATGACGCCGTCTCGATGCCAAGACCGCTCGTCCGGCGCTGGTCAAGCTGGTGATCTTCATGGTCGTCACGGCGCTCGCCACCGGCGTGCTCGCGATCGTGATCGGCAACCTCTCGTTCGGGCCGACGGCACACCTACTCGCGCGGAGTTCACCGACGCCACCGGCCTGGTCAACGGGCGACGACGTGCGGATCGCCGGCGTCAAGGTCGGCTCGGTGCAGGACATCTCGATCGTCCGACCGCACCCGGCGCGCTGGTGCACGTTCAACGTCGGCGACCGCACGTCGCTGACCCAGCGCCACGCACGCCGACCATCCGCTACCGCAACCTGGTCGGGCAGCGCTACGTCGCGCTCACCGCACGAGCATCGGCAGCACCGACGCCGCTGCCGCCCGGCGAGCACGATCCCGCTCGCGCGCACCTCGCCCGGCGCTCGACCTGACGGTGCTGTTCAACGGCTTCAAGCCGTTGTTCCAGGCCCTGTCCCCGGCCGACGTCAACGAGCTGTCCTACGAGATCATCCAGGTCTTCCAGGGCGAGGGCGGCACCCTCAACGGGCTGCTGGCACACACCGCGTCGATCACCCAGACCCTCGCCGACCGCGACCAGGTGATCGGCGCAGCTGATCACCAACCTCAACTCGGTCCTCGCCCACGTCGGCCGGCGCAACCAGCCAGCTCAACCAGCTGATCACGCACGTTCCGGCAGTTCGTCGGCGGCCTCGAAGCACGACCGCGAGCGCGATCCTCGGCTCGCTCGACCAGATCTCGCGCCTGTCCACCCAGACCGCCGACCTGGTCTCCGGCATCCGCGGCGCCGTTCGTCTCCGACATCCACCACCTGCGCCGGCTTCGCGGCCAACCTCGACCGCGGCAAGCGCCGAGATCGACCGCTCGCTCCAGGTGCTGCCGATCAAGCTGACCAAAGTCAGGCCGCACCGCCATCTACGGGTCGTGGTTCAACTTCTACCTCTGCAACTTCACCGGCCAGGTGCGGATCGGCACGACCGCGCGTCCCGGATCGACCGGTCACGACACCAGACTCCCGACAGGTCGCTGCACCTCGGAAATGCAGCATGCCCGTTCCGAGAGCGCAACCCGCGTCGTCGTCGGGGCGGTCAGCCTCGCCGTCGTCGCTGGCCCTGATCCTGCTGGCGCTTCAACGCCGACAAGCTGCCGATCATCGGCGGCGGCGCCACGTACTACGCCGACTTCACCGAGGCCGGGGTCTCAAGGTCGACGACGAGGTCCGCATCGCCGGGGTGCGCGTCGGCAAGGTCGACGCGGTCGTCGCCTCGACGGCGGCCACGTCAAGGTCGCCTTCCGGATCACAGGACCACGCCGACTTCGGCACCGAGCACCCGCGCCGCGATCAAGGTCAAGACGCTGCTCGGCGCGATGTACCTCGCCCTCGAGCCGGCCGGGCCGGCCAGCTGACGGCGGGCAGCGAGATCCCCAGCTGACCGCACCACCTCGCCGTACGACGTCGTGCAGGCGTTCTCCGGTCTCGCCCGCACCACGCGAGCGGATCGACACCGACCAGCTCGCACGGCAGCCTGACCACCCTGGCAGACCTGACCCGCAACACCCCGCAGTCGTTCCGCCGGGCGCTCGCCGGGGTCTCGGCCCTGTCCGCCAACCTGGCGGCCCGCGACGAGCAGATCGGCACCCTGCTGCAGAACCTGCGGAGCGTCTCCGGCACCCTCCACGCCCGCGACCACGACATCGTCGGCCTGATGCGCGACTCCGCGGTCCTCTTCCAGGCTCTCGACCATCGCCGGCAGGCGATCCACGACCTGCTCCGCTCCACCTCCCAGCTCTCGGTCCAGCTCACCGGCGCTGGTCACCCAGAGCCGCGCCGACCTGAAGCCGGCGCTGACCCACCTCGCCGACGTGGTCGACGTGCTCGACAAGGACTCCGACCAGACTCGACCAGAGCATCCGGCTGATGGCGCCCTTCTACCGCGTCTTCGCCAACACGCTGGGCAACGGACCGTGGTTCGACACCTACATCCAGAACCTCCCGCCCGTCCCCCAGGTGGGTGGTCGAGATGCCGCGCCTGGACCAGAGTGGTCGCCCCGCCTGATCGTCGCCGCGCTCGTGGTCGCGGCCGGGCTCGCGTCGTTCCTCCTCGGCGGCAGCCCGCCGAAGACGTTCACCGCGGAGTTCCCGCGGACCGTCTCGCTCTACGAGGGCAGCGACGTGCGGGTGCTCGGTGTGCCGGTCGGCAAGGTCGACTCGGTGACCCCGTCGGGCACCCAGGTCGTGGTGACCATGCACTACGACTCCGACGTCCAGGTCCCGGCGCGACGCCAAGGCGGTGATCATCTCCCCGTCGATCGTGGGCGACCGCTTCGTCCAGCTCACCCCCGCCTTCACTGGGGGCCCGATCCTCGCCGACGGCGCTCGGCTGACCGAGCAGCAGACCGCCGTACCGCTGGAGCTCGACCACATCTACTCCAGCCTCGACGACCTGACCGTGGCCCTCGGTCCGCAACGGCGCCAACGCAGAAGGGTGCGCTGACCAACCTGCTCGACACCACCGCCCGCAACTTCGGGGGACAGGGCCAGAAGTTCCACCGGACGATCGAGAGCTTCAGCCGGCTCAGCCGGCACCCTGGCCGACAACAAGGACCAGCTCTTCGGCATCGTCCGCGAGCTCGAGGGCTTCGTCGCGCACGCTCGCCCACAACGACCGGACCGTGCGCACCTTCAACGCCTCGCTGGCGCAGGTGTCCCACATGCTCGGGGCGAGCGCGGAGACCTCGCGGCATCTCTGCACAACCTCGGCCATCGCGCATGCGCCGAGGTGGCCCAGCTTCGTGCAGCGACAACCGGCGGTGCTCGAGCACGACATCTCCGGGCTCAACCGGGTCACCCAGGTGCTGTCAAGCAGCGCGGCGCGCTCGACGAGACGCTGCGCAACGCGCCGCTGGCGCTGAACAACCTGGCCCTGACCTACAACCCCCAGGCCGGCACGCTCGACACCCGCGCCAACCTCGGCGAGCTCGCTCACCAGCTCACCTCCGACCCAGCCACGGTCCTCTGCGCTCCTCGTCCCGGCGGCCGAGCGGCCAGCGCCTGCAGCTCCCGTGCTCGAGCGATCCTCGGCATCGGCCGGCCCGGCGCGCTCAGCCGGCGGCCGTACCCCGGTCCGCGCCGTACGTCGGGGAGCCGCACCGACCTACGCCTCGGCGGACTGTGGAGGTGACCGCGATGACACCGGCCTCCGTCGATCGCTGACGCGCCTGTCGCCGGCGCGCGTGCTCGCCCTCGCCGCTCGTCGGCGCTGGCGCTGTCCGGCTGCTGCTTCGACGTCTACGAGCATCCCGCTGCCGGTCGGCGCCGACGTCGGCAAGCCACCCGATCACGTGACCGCGAGGTTCCGCGACGTCCTCGACCTGGTGCCCGAAGTCGACGGTCAAGGTCAACGACGTCACCGTCGGCAAGGTCACCAGACGATCGAGCTCCAGGGCTACACCGCCGACGTCACCGTGCAGCTGCGCAAGGACACCGCATCTGCCCGACAACACCGCCGCCGACGATCCGTCAGACCAGCCTGCTCGGCGAGAAGTTCGTCCCGCTCTCGGCCCCGCCCGGACCAGCCCAGCTGAGACCCGCTGGCGACGGGACACCATCCCGCTCGCGCACCGGCGCAACCCGGAGATCGAGGAGGTCTTCGGCGCGCTCACGCCTGGTCCTCAACGGCGGCGGTGTCGCCCAGCTCAAGACGATCGCCGCAGGAGCTCAACAAGCGCCCTCGAGGCCGCGAGACACTCTGCGCGCTCGATCCTCGACCAGGCTCGACATCTTCACCGGCCAGCTCGACGCCCAGCAAGACCGAGATCGTCTCTGCGATCGAGAGCGCTCAACCGGCTCTCCGCTAGCTGCGCAGCGCCAGCGCTCGATCCATCCACAAGCGCGCTCGACGAGCTGCCCAGCGCCCTGACCATCGATCAACGCCCAGCGCGCACGACCTGGTCACAGATGCTCAAGGCCCTGACCAGCTCAGCGACGTCGGCATCGACCGTCATCCAGCCCGTCGAAGGACTCCACCGATCGCAGACCTCAACGCAGCTGCAGCCCGGTGCTCAACCAGCTCGCAACGACTCAGGCGACGACTTCCCCTAACGTCACTCCAGTGCCGCTTACCTACCCCTTCGTCGACGCAGGTCGTCGGCCGTGACCCGCAGGTCGCTCGCAACCTGCACCTCGGTGACTACACCAACCTGGACGTCAAGCTCGACCTGTCGCTCGGCGACCACGGCAGCCTGCCGACATCCCGTCGGTCTCCTGGCCGGCGCTGCCGACCCGGCCAGCAGTCGCCGACCTGCTGCCAACCTGCTCAGCACCCAGGATCCTCGCGGCTCGCGCAGTTCCAGCGAGCTGCTACATCGACACTGCCAGGCTGTGCCAGAAAGTGCTGCGCCGACTTCCAGGACGCTGCTCGCAGCTGCTCGCCAAGTGCCGGCAGGAGCAAGCAGCCGGCTGCCGAACCCGGTCCGCCGAGGTGCTCGACGCCCGCACCAGCCGGTGCCGACCGCCGGCACGCGGCCTGCCGCAGCCCTCGATCCTCGCCCGAGCGAGCTGCCCCCGGCTGCCGGCCGGACTGCGACGGCCTCGGCCGGCCCGGCGTTCGGCCCGCGGGCGGCCCGACCGACGCGGCCAGCTGCCACCGGATCTACGACCCCGGCCTCGGCTCAGCCTGCTCATCCCGGGATGGTGGCTGGTCCGGTGATCACCTCGTCGCACCAAGGTGCAGCTGCTCGTCTTCGCGCTCATCACGCTGCTCGGCGTCAGCTTCGTCGGCGCCCGCTACGCGCGGCTGGACCGGCTGGTCCACGACACGTCGTACAACGTGACAGCGCACTTCCCCGCACTCCGGCGGCATCTTCGCCGGGGGCGCTGGTCTCCTACCGCGGCGTTCCGGATCGGCGAGGTCCAGCAGCTCGCAGCTCACCAAGCACGGCGTCGACGTCGTACCTGTCCATCGACAAGGGCCGAGACGCGATCCCCGCCGACACCCTCGCGCGTGGTCGGCAACCGCTCGGCTGTCGGGGAGCAGTACGTCGACCTGCCAGCCGCAGATCGAGCAGCGGGCCCTACCTCCACAACGGCTCGGAGATCGCGACCGACGACACCGCGATCGCCGCTGCTCGACGCAGTAGCTGCTCGGCGACATCGTCGAACACCGTCGACTCGGTGCATCGTGAGTCCCTGAACACCGTCGTCGACCAGCTCGGGCTCGCCTTCGCCGGCACCGGCCACGACCTGCACCAGATCATCGACACCTGCACCTCGTTCATCCACACCGCCAACGACAACTTCGACATCACCACCGCGCTGATCAGCGACGGCAACACAGTGCTGCGACGGCCAGATCGCCTCCGCCGAGCCTCCGCGGTCTTCGCCCGCGACCTGACGCTGTTCAGCGGCACGCTGGCCGGCCACGACCGCGACCTGCGAGCGTCGATCGACAACGGCTCGGCGACCGCGACCGAGCTGAGGGACGTTCCTCGAGCAGAACCAGGTCGACCTCGGCTCGCTGATCAACAACCTGGTCACCACCGGCGACGTCGTCATCCGAACCTCCCCGGCGTGCGCCAGGTGCTCGTCGCTCTACCCCTACGTCGTCGAGGGCGGGGTTCACCGTGGTCTCCAAGTCGCCCGAGACGGGCTTACGACGCCCACTTCGGGTTGGTCCTGACCACGACCCCAGTCTGTGCCACAGCGGCTACCAGAGCACCGACACCCGGCTCGCCGCTGGACGGCAGCAACCGGCCGATGAACGAGACGCGCCCGCTGCACCGAGCCGGCGACCCAGAGTCAACCCCCGCGGTGCCGCAGAACGCTGCCGGGCCGCACCGGCGCGTCCTACCGCTGCACCGGTGGTCGCTGTACGATCCCGCGACGGCAACCGACCTGGGGCGCCGGCGTGCCGCCCGCCTTGCCGACCCGGCAGCGCTGCCGCCGACGCGCCTCGGCGAGGAGTCGTGGAAGTGGTTGCTCCTGCAGCCCTTGACCCGCCCGGTGATCAGGTGAGTGACGAGCGAAGCCGCCCACCGGACGACACCGGACCCGGCCGAGCCCCGGGCGTCAGCAGGCCGGACCCGCGTCGTCGCTCGTGCTGCTGGCGGTCCTGCTCAGCGTGCTCGTCGTCGGCTCTCGTCGGCACGATCGGTCACCGCCACCGTTCCGTTGACGACCTCGGGCTCGTCGCCGAGCCCTACCAGAGGTCAGCGCGAGGCAGCGGGGCCCAGACCGAGCAGTTCGTGCTGCGGATCAACACCTACGGACCCTCGACGCTCGACCCCCAGGGCAACGATGCCGACGTACCACGTCCGTGTCGACGCGGTGATCACCCCCAAGTTCGCCAACGACTTCGAGCAGAGCGTGCCGTCGCCCAGAGCGACGGTGCCCAGGTCCAGGTCGTCGCTGCACCGTGCGACGGTCCGGCGACCGGCGTCTCAGCACGCTCGACGCCGACTCCGCGATCGTGCTCGTCGCCGGATCCATCAGCGAGACCCGACCCGGCCACGAACGGCGGCGCAGGTCGGCCCAGCGCCAGGCGCTCGTGCGGCCTGGTCACGGCTCGACGGGTCAGCGCTCGAGCCGTGATCGACGCTCGCTGGCTGGTCGACCAGTCGGCACCGACCCGACCGTGACCGGAGCGGTGACGCTCATGACCGCCGTCCTGGTACGACGTCCTCGACGTCGACGCCGACGCCACGACCAGCGCAGATCCGCGACGCCTGGCGCGCCGCGATCGCCGATCTCGATCCGACCGAGCCGCCGCTACCAGCTGTTCAACGAGGCCGCCGAGGTGCTGCTGGACCCCGACCGAGCGCGCCGCGTACGACGCCAGCCGGCTTGGCCGCCGACCGCCGATGCCGATCCGAGCGCGTGCCGACTGACCGATCTCGACGATCCGACGCTCGCCGGTGGCCAGGCCGGACGCCAGCGCGCCCGCGGACCTCGGCGCCGGCCGACCCGTCCGCCGCGCCGAGCGCCGCTGGCCGCTCGCTGGGCCTCGCAGCCTGGCGGTGCTCGCGCGAGCCGGTGGTCGCGCGGCGTGGTCGCCCGCTGGCTGCCCTGCGTCGGCGGTCGCGGGTGGCTCGCTGACCACGCAGGTCCAGCACCGCACCGCGGCGTCGCCACCGACACCGCGGCGTGCCCAGACCGCGGCGCGAGCGGGCGACCGCGGCGGTCGCTCTCCTACGACTCCCACCACCTCGACGCCAGCCGAGCGCAGCGCGATGCAGTACCTGACCCCGAGCGTAGCAGCAAGCACGTACGACGAAGCTCTTCGACGGCTCGTCAAGCAGAACGCCCCGCGTCTCGGCACCGTGATCAGGGCCCGCTGACGTCTCCTCCGCGGATCGTCCGGTCCGGCACCGACCGGGTCGACGTCCTGGTCTTCGTCGACCCGGTCACCACGAACCAGGCCGCCACAGGACCCCGGTGGTCTTCAAGAACCCGGCGACCGTGTCGATGGCCAAGGTCGGCGGCACCGTGGCTGGTCGACGGCCTCACCACCACCCGGAGCTGACCACCCTCCCGAGACCGGGAGGGCTAGGACGGCGCGCCGCGGGATGGGGCTCGCAGCGCGCTGACCTGCGGGAACGCCGTACGAGCGGGGGCGGGTTGTGGAGAAGTGCTTGACCTGCGGGTCAGCCGGGTTCATCATCGGTGCATCGTTCGGTCGCAAGGTCGGACGTCATTTGTGGTGTGCGCGCCAGTGCGGTACTCTTCGTCTTTGCGCCCGCTCTCAAATGCAGATCGCCTGCCCGGTGGCGATTGTGTGGTTGGCCGGCGCCTCGCCCGCGTCTGTCGAAGGACATCTCTTGGCCGCGCGTTCCACCGCCATCGCCTCCACCACCCCGCAGCGCATCTCGTTCGCAAAGATCACCGAGCCTCTCGAGGTTCCCAAGCTCCTCTCTCTCCAGACCGACAGCTTCAACTGGCTGATCGGCAATGACGCCTGGCAGGCCCAGGTCGAGGCCCGCGAGGCCAACGGTGAGGACGTCTCCCACAAGTCCGGTCTGCAGGAGATCTTCGAGGAGATCTCCCCGATCGAGGACTTCTCGGAGACGATGAGCCTGTCCTTCGAGAACCCGGTCTTCTACGACCCCAAGTACACCGTCGAGGAGTGCAAGGAGAAGGACTTCACCTACTCCGCGCCGCTCTACGTCTCCGCCGAGTTCACCAACAACGAGACCGGCGAGATCAAGGGCCAGACGGTCTTCATGGGCGACTTCCCCCTGATGACCCCTCGCGGCACCTTCATCATCAACGGCACCGAGCGGGTCGTGGTCAGCCAGCTGGTCCGCTCTCCCGGCGTCTACTTCGAGAAGACCGCCGACAAGACGTCCGACAAGGACATCTACACCGCCAAGGTGATCCCCAGCCGCGGTGCCTGGCTCGAGTTCGAGATCGACAAGCGCGACATGGTCGGCGTCCGCCTCGATCGCAAGCGCAAGCAGAACGTCACGGTGCTGCTCAAGGCCCTCGGGTGGACCAACGAGCAGATCCTCGAGGAGTTCGGCGACTACGAGTCGATCCGCCTCACCCTGGAGAAGGACCACACCGAGACCCAGGACGACGCGCTGCTCGACATCTACCGCAAGCTGCGCCCGGGCGAGCCGCCGACGCGTGAGGCCGCGCAGACGCTGCTGAACAACTACTACTTCAACCCCAAGCGCTACGACCTCGCCAAGGTCGGCCGCTACAAGATCAACAAGAAGCTCGGGCTCCACGAGGCCTTCGACCAGCAGACGCTGACCGTCGACGACATCGTGGCCGCGATCCGCTACATCGTCCGTCTGCACAACGGTGATCTCGACCTGGTCGACAAAGCCGGGACGACCTACCTCGATGCCGACGGCAAGCCGATCGAGGTCCAGCCCGACGACATCGATCACTTCGGCAACCGCCGGATGCGCACGGTCGGCGAGCTGATCCAGAACCAGCTCCGAACCGGCCTGGCCCGCATGGAGCGGGTGGTCCGCGAGCGGATGACGACCCAGGACGTCGAGGCGATCACGCCGCAGTCCCTGATCAACATCCGCCCCGTGGTCGCGGCGCTGAAGGAGTTCTTCGGCACCTCGCAGCTCAGCCAGTTCATGGACCAGACCAACCCGATCTCGGGCCTGACCCACAAGCGTCGTCTCTCGGCGCTGGGCCCCGGCGGTCTGTCCCGTGACCGGGCCGGCATGGAGGTCCGCGACGTCCACCACAGCCACTACGGCCGGATGTGCCCGATCGAGACCCCTGAGGGTCCCAACATCGGTCTGATCGGGTCGCTGGCCACCTTCGGCCGGATCAACCCGTTCGGCTTCGTGGAGACGCCCTACCGCAAGGTCGTCAAGGGCAAGGTCACCGACCAGATCGACTACCTCACCGCTGACGACGAGGACAAGTACGTCATCGCCCAGGCGAACGCCCCGCTCGACGACAAGGGCCGCTACACCGAGGAGCGGGTGCTGGTCCGCCAGCGTCACGGTGACGTCTCCGAGGTCCTGGCCGACGAGGTCGACTACATGGACGTCTCGCCGCGCCAGATGGTGTCGGTCGCGACGGCCCTGATCCCGTTCCTCGAGCACGACGACGCCAACCGCGCGCTCATGGGCGCCAACATGCAGCGCCAGGCGGTGCCGCTGATCAAGAGCGACGCCCCGCTGGTCGGCACCGGGATGGAGTTCCGGGCCGCGGTCGACGCCGGCGACGTGCTGGTGGCCGAGAAGAGCGGTGTGGTCAAGGAGGTGTCCGCCGACGCCATCGAGGTGATGAACGACGACGGCACCTACACGACGTACAAGCTCGCGAAGTTCCGCCGGTCCAACCAGGGCACCTGCATCAACCAGCGTCCGCTGGTCGCCGAGGGTGACAAGGTCACGGGTCCGACGGACACCACGACCGGTACGCCTATCGCCGACGGCCCCTGCACCGACGAGGCCGAGATGGCGCTGGGCACCAACCTGCTCGTCGCCTTCATGCCCTGGCAGGGTCACAACTACGAGGACGCGATCATCCTCAGCCAGCGGCTGGTGCAGGAGGACTACCTCACCTCGATCCACATCGAGGAGCACGAGGTCGACGCCCGCGACACCAAGCTGGGTCCGGAGGAGATCACCCGCGACATTCCCAACGTCTCCGACGAGATGCTGGCCGACCTCGACGAGCGCGGCATCATCCGCATCGGCGCCGAGGTGACCAACGGCGACATCCTGGTCGGCAAGGTCACGCCCAAGGGCGAGACCGAGCTGACCCCGGAGGAGCGGCTGCTGCGGGCGATCTTCGGTGAGAAGGCGCGCGAGGTGCGCGACACCTCGATGAAGGTGCCGCACGGCGAGTCCGGAACGGTCATCGGCGTCCGCGTCTTCGACCGCGAGGAGGGCGACGAGCTCCCCCCGGGTGTCAACCAGCTGGTGCGCGTCTACGTCGCGCAGAAGCGCAAGATCTCGGTCGGCGACAAGCTCGCCGGGCGCCACGGCAACAAGGGCGTCATCGCCAAGATCCTGCCGATCGAGGACATGCCGTTCATGGAGGACGGCACGCCGGTCGACGTCGTGCTCAACCCGCTGGGTGTGCCGCGACGGATGAACATCGGCCAGGTCCTCGAGCTGCACCTCGGCTGGCTGGCCAAGCAGGGCTGGGACCTCAACCTGTCCGACGACCCCGCCGGCTCCGATTGGAAGCAGCGGCTGATCAAGATCCACGCGGACAAGGCCGACCCCGACACCAACCTGGCGACACCGGTGTTCGACGGCGCCCGCGAGGACGAGATCACCGGTCTGCTCGGCGCCACGCTGCCCAACCGCGACGGCAACCGCGTCGTCGGCAAGGACGGCAAGGCGTCGCTGTTCGACGGCCGGTCGGGAGAGCCTTTCCCGGAGCCGGTGTCGGTGGGCTACATGTACATCCTCAAGCTCCACCACCTGGTCGACGACAAGATCCACGCACGGTCGACCGGCCCCTACTCGATGATCACGCAGCAGCCCCTGGGCGGTAAGGCTCAGTTCGGCGGCCAGCGGTTCGGCGAGATGGAGGTGTGGGCTATGGAGGCCTACGGAGCGGCGTACGCCCTCCAGGAGCTCCTGACCATCAAGTCCGACGACGTGCCGGGCCGGGTCAAGGTGTACGAGGCGATCGTCAAGGGCGAGAACATCCCCGACTCCGGCATCCCGGAGTCGTTCAAGGTGCTCGTCAAGGAGATGCAGTCGCTCTGCCTCAACGTCGAGGTGCTCTCCCAGGACGGGTCGCAGATCGAGCTCAAGGACGCCGAGGAAGACGTCTTCCGGGCAGCCGAGGAGCTCGGCATCGACCTGTCCCGCCGCGAGCCCAGCTCAGCGTCGAAGAAGTCTGAGGCACCCCACGACGTTCTTCTCGCTCGCTTCGCTCGCGAAGAACGTCGTTTGGACCCCGCCCCTCGGGTGACTCACCCAGGGATGGGAAGCCCCAGTCCCCAGCTTGAACGTACGAACTAACGAAGGACAACAGCCACCGTGCTCGACGTGAACTTCTTCGACCAGCTTCGGATCGGCCTGGCCACCGCGGAGGACATCCGCGCGTGGAGCCACGGCGAGGTCAAGAAGCCGGAGACGATCAACTACCGCACGCTCAAGCCCGAGCGTGACGGCCTCTTCTGCGAGAAGATCTTCGGTCCCACCCGGGACTGGGAGTGCTACTGCGGCAAGTACAAGCGCGTGCGCTTCAAGGGCATCATCTGCGAGCGCTGCGGCGTCGAGGTGACCCGGAGCAAGGTACGCCGCGAGCGGATGGGCCACATCGAGCTCGCCGCCCCGGTGACCCACATCTGGTACTTCAAGGGTGTGCCCAGCCGGCTCGGCTACCTGCTCGACCTGGCTCCGAAGGACCTCGAGAAGGTCATCTACTTCGCCGCCTACATGATCACCCACGTCGACGAGGACGCCCGCCACCGCGACCTGGCCACCCTGGAGAACAAGGTCGGCCTCGAGCGCGAGCGTCTCGAGAAGCGCCGTGACGGCGCCCTCGACGACCGCTCCAAGAAGCTCGAGGAGGACCTCGGCTCCCTCGAGGCCGAGGGTGCGAAGGCCGACGCCAAGCGCAAGGTGCGCGACGGCGCCGAGCGGGAGATGAAGCAGATCCGCGACCGGGCGCAGCGCGAGCTCGACCGGCTCGAGGAGGTCTGGAGCACCTTCAAGTCGCTGCAGGTCCAGGACCTCATGGGCGACGAGATGCTCTACCGCGAGATGAAGAACTGGTTCGGCAAGTACTTCGAGGGCTACATGGGCGCCACGGCGATCCAGAAGCGCCTCGAGAGCTTCGACATCGAGGCCGAGGTCGGCAACCTGCGCGAGACCATCGCCACCGGCAAGGGCCAGCGCAAGGTCCGGGCGCTCAAGCGGCTCAAGGTCGTCGACGCGTTCCGCAAGACCAACAACAGCCCGCTGGGCATGGTCCTCGACGCCGTACCGGTCATCCCGCCCGACCTGCGCCCGATGGTGCAGCTCGACGGTGGCCGGTTCGCGACCTCCGACCTCAACGACCTCTACCGCCGGGTCATCAACCGCAACAACCGGTTGAAGCGACTGCTCGACCTCGGTGCGCCGGAGATCATCGTCAACAACGAGAAGCGGATGCTCCAGGAGGCCGTCGACTCGCTGTTCGACAACGGCCGCCGCGGCCGTCCCGTCACCGGGCCGGGCAACCGTCCGTTGAAGTCGCTGTCCGACATGCTCAAGGGCAAGCAGGGGCGCTTCCGCCAGAACCTCCTCGGCAAGCGCGTCGACTACTCCGGTCGTTCGGTCATCGTGTCCGGCCCGCAGCTGAAGCTCCACCAGTGTGGTCTGCCCAAGCAGATGGCGCTGGAGCTGTTCAAGCCGTTCGTGATGAAGCGGCTGGTCGACCTGTCGCACAGCCAGAACATCAAGTCCGCCAAGCGGATGGTCGAGCGTGCGACGTCCGGGCTGTCCCGCTACGCCGTGGTCTGGGACGTCCTCGAAGAGGTCATCACCGAGCACCCGGTGCTGCTCAACCGGGCGCCCACGCTCCACCGACTCGGCATCCAGGCCTTCGAGCCCCAGTTGATCGAGGGCAAGGCGATCCAGATCCACCCGCTCGTGTGCTCGGCGTTCAACGCCGACTTCGACGGTGACCAGATGGCGGTGCACCTGCCGCTGTCGGCCGAGGCCCAGGCCGAGGCGCGGATCCTGATGCTGTCGACCAACAACATCCTCAAGCCGTCCGACGGCCGTCCGGTCACCATGCCGACGCTCGACATGATCATCGGTCTGTTCTTCCTGACCACCGATCGTGACGGCGAGCCCGGCGAGGGTCGTGCGTTCTCGACGCCGGCGGAGGCCGTGATGGCCTACGACCGCGGCGAGATCAGCATGCAGAGCAAGGTGAAGATCCGCTTCAACGACATCGTCCCGCCGCTCGAGCTCGAGCTCGGCGAGGACTGGGAAGAGGGCCAGTCGATCATCCTCGACACCACCCTCGGTCGCTCGATCTTCAACGACACCCTGCCGGCTGACTACCCCTTCGTGAACTACGAGGTGGGCAAGAAGGCAATGGGCGCGATCATCAACGACCTCGCCGAGCGCTACACCAAGGTCGAGGTCGCGGCGTCCCTGGACGCGCTGAAGGACACCGGCTTCCACTGGGCCACGCGCTCCGGGGTGACGGTGTCGATCGACGACGTCACCACGCCCGGCGACAAGGCCGAGATCCTGGCCGAGTACGAAGGCCAGGCCACCAAGGTGCAGAAGCAGTTCGAGCGCGGCCTCGTCACCGACGAGGAGCGCCGCCAGGAGCTGGTCGAGATCTGGACCCAGGCGTCCAACGACGTCGCGAAGTCGATGGAGAAGTCCTTCTCCCGGACCAACCCGATCTTCATGATGGTCGACTCGGGTGCCTCCGGAAACATGATGCAGATCCGGCAGGTCGCGGCCATGCGTGGTCTCGTGGCCAACCCGCGAGGCGACATCATCCCGCGGCCGATCAAGGCCAACTTCCGGGAGGGCCTCTCGGTGCTGGAGTACTTCATCTCCACCCACGGTGCCCGCAAGGGTCTGGCCGACACCGCGCTCCGTACGGCGGACTCCGGCTACCTGACCCGTCGTCTGGTCGACGTCTCCCAGGACGTGATCATCCGTGAGGAGGACTGCGGCACCGAGCGCGGCATGGACAAGCGCATCGGTGTCCGCGGCGACGACGGCCAGGTCCGCAAGGACGACAACGTCGAGACCTCGGCGTACGCCCGCACCACGGCGATCGACATCACCCACCCGGAGACGGGCGAGGTGCTGGCCGCCGCGGGCGACGACCTCGGCGACGTCAAGATCGGTGAGCTGGTCGCGGCCGGCATCGAGACGGTCCGGGTCCGCTCGGTCCTGACCTGCGAGGCCACCACCGGCTCGTGCGCCAAGTGCTACGGCCGCTCGCTGGCCACCGGCAAGATGGTCGACATCGGCGAGGCCGTCGGCATCATCGCGGCGCAGTCGATCGGTGAGCCCGGCACCCAGCTGACGATGCGGACGTTCCACACCGGTGGTGTGGCCACGGCCGACGACATCACGCAGGGTCTGCCACGTGTCCAGGAGATCTTCGAGGCGCGCATCCCCAAGGGACGCTCGCCGATCTCCGAGGCCGCCGGTCGGGTCGAGATCGAGGAGACCGACAAGACCCGCAAGGTCGTGGTCACTCCCGACGACGGCTCCGAGGTGCTCGAGTACCCCGTCTCCAAGCGCTCCCGCCTGCTGGTCGCCGACGGCGACCACATCGAGGTCGGGCAGATGCTGACGGTCGGGACGCCCGAGCCCCACGAGGTGCTGCGCATCCTCGGTGTCCGCAAGGCGCAGGAGCACCTGGTGGACGAGGTCCAGGCGGTCTACCGCAGCCAGGGCGTGTCGATCCACGACAAGCACATCGAGATCATCGTGCGGCAGATGCTGCGCCGGGTCACGGTGATCGAGTCGGGTGACACCAACCTGCTGCCCTCCGACCTGGTCGACCGGGCTCGCTTCGAGGAGGAGAACCGTCGCGTGGTCTCCGAGGGCGGCAAGCCGGCCTCGGGTCGCCCGGTGCTCATGGGCATCACCAAGGCGTCGCTGGCCACCGAGTCGTGGCTCTCGGCCGCCTCCTTCCAGGAGACGACCCGGGTGCTCACCGACGCGGCGATCCACGCCCGCTCCGACAGCCTGCGTGGCCTGAAGGAGAACGTGATCATCGGCAAGCTGATCCCGGCGGGCACCGGCCTCGAGCGCTACCGCAACATCCGGGTGGAGCCCACCGAGGAGGCGCGCGCCGCGGCGTACGCCGTCACCGGCTACGACTCCTACGACTACGAGTTCGGCAGCACCGGGTCGACCCAGGCCGTGGCCCTGGACGACTTCGACTTCGGTTCGTACCAGAACTGAGCGCGAAGCGCTCAGGTCTGGTGGAAGACCGGGTTGAGGAGCGTCGACACGGACCGCGCGCCAGCGCGGGACGTGTGACGCGTCTCGAAACCCAGTCGATCTCCCAGAACACCAGCACGAAGGGCCGGGTCTGCACACCAGCGGACCCGGCCCTTTCGGCATGCGTCCTAGGGTGGCGGGGTGCCGGTGCTGGGGGTGGACGGGTGCCGGGCCGGGTGGGTCGGGGCGCTCCTCGAAGGCACGACGTACCACGTGCTGGCGGCGGCCGGCATCGCCGCCCTGGTCACCGAGGCGCGCCGCCGCGAGCCGACCCTCGGCATCGTCGCCGTCGACATCCCGATCGGGCTCCCCGACGACCGGCCGCGGCTGACCGACCGGCTGGCCCGGACGCGGCTGCCGGCCGGACGGAAGTCGTCGGTGTTCCCCACCCCGGCCAGGGCGGCGGTCGCGCACACGACCCAGCCCGAGGCGTCCGCGGCCAACCGCGAGGCGCTCGGGGTCGGGCTGAGCATCCAGGCCTTCCACCTGGTGCCGAAGATCCTCGACGTCGACGCGTTCGTGCGCGGGCGGCCGGGGGTGAGCGTGCTGGAGGTGCACCCGGAGGTGAGCTTCGCCGAGATCGACCCGGCATGCGTGGTGAGGTCCAAGGCGACGGCGGAGGGCCGCGCGGATCGCGGGGCAGCCCTCCGCGGTGCCGGCCTCGAGCCGCCGTCGTACCGCTCCGGTGAGGGGTACGCCGCTGACGACCTGCTCGATGCCTGCGCCGTCGCCTGGACGGCCCAGCGCTACGCCGCGGGCGCGGCGTACTCCCTCCCGGACCCACCCGAGGTGTTCTCCGACGGCCTCCCCGCCGCCATCTGGGTCTGAACGGACTACCGAGATTGGGAGGGCGCCAGGGTGACCTGGGAGAATCGGGGGCATGACCGCCCGCGAGCAGACCGACGTCCTCGTCGTCGGTGCCGGCCCCGCGGGCTCGGCCACGGCGGCCTGGCTGGCCCGCCACGGCGTCGAGGTGCTGCTCACCGACGCAGCGGTGTTCCCGCGCGACAAGACCTGCGGCGACGGCCTCACCCCGCGCGCGATCGGCGAGCTCGAGCGGCTCGGCCTCGGTGACTGGCTCCGCGCCCACACCGTCAACCACGGGCTGCGCGCCCACGGCTTCGGGCAGACCCTGCTCCTGCCGTGGCCCGGCGGCACTTTGCCCGGCTGGGGGAGCGCGGTCGCCCGCACCGAGCTCGACGACCACCTGCGCACCGCGGCGATCAAGGCCGGTGCCCGCGCGATCGACGGCGTCCGCGCGGTCGACGTACGACGCGACGCCGGCCGGGTGAGCACCGTCGTGTTCAGCCGCGGTGAGGAGACCCTCGAGGTCGACTGCCGGCGGCTCGTCGTGGCCGACGGTGTCCGGTCTCCGCTGGGCAAGCTGCTCGGCCGCGAGTGGCACCGCGACACGGTCTACGGCGTCGCCGGCCGCTCCTACGTCACCTCGACGATGTCCGACGACCCGTGGATCAGCTCCCACCTCGAGCTGCGCGGCGAGCAGGGCGAGGTTCTGTCCGGCTACGGCTGGATCTTCCCCCTCGGCACCGGAGAGGTGAACCTCGGCGTCGGCACCCTCGCCACCGCCAAGCGCCCCGCCGACCTCAAGGTCCGCACGCTGATGTCGTCGTACGCCGACCTGCAGCGGCAGCCGTTCGGACTCGGCGACGAGCTCCGCGCATCCACCAGCGCGCTGCTCCCGATGGGCGGCGCCGTCTCCGGCGTCGCCGGCCCCAACTGGGCGCTGGTCGGCGACGCCGCCGCCTGCGTCAACCCGCTCAACGGCGAGGGCATCGACTACGGTCTCGAGGGCGGCCGCCTCGTTGCCGAGCTGATCGCAGAGGACGCCGACCTGGCCATCGCCTGGCCGGCCACCCTGACCGAGCACTACGGCGAGTCGTTCTCGATCGCCCGCCGCCTGGCGGGGCTGGTCACCGTCCCGCGCCTGCTGGCCACGCTCGGCCCGGCCGGCATGCGCTCCGACTGGCTGATGACCCTGGCCTTGCGCTGGATGGGCAACCTGGTCACCGAAGACGACCGCGACCGGGCCGCCCGCGTCTGGCGGTGGGCCGGTCGACACTCCCACGCTCGCGACGCCCGTCCGCCGTTCGCCTGACCGGCCTGACAGGATGGTTCGACCACGTCGGGAGGTTGACCGTTGCCCAAGCCCCTGCCCAAGCTGCAGCGGGTCGCGGCGTATGCCCTCGTGCTGCGGGACGACCGGATCCTCCTGACCCGCCTGGCGAGCCGGATCTCGGTCGACGAGAAGTGGCACCTGCCCGGCGGCGGCGTCGACCACGGTGAGAACCCCCGCGACGCCCTGGTGCGCGAGATCCTCGAGGAGACCGGGCTCGAGGCCGAGGTCGGCGACACCGCTCGTGTCTACTCCGCCCACCTGCCCTCGATGTGGCGCAAGGGTCGGCGCTGGGACTACCAGGCGCTTCGCATCGTGTACGACGCGTGGGTGCCCGCCGACGCCCCGGAGCCACGGGTCGTCGAGGTCGACGGCTCGACAGTCGACGTGGCCTGGCACCCCGTAGCCGACGTCCTCTCCGGCGAGCTGCCGGTGACCGACATCGTCACCGAGGCGCTCGCCGAGCACCGGCCGTTCCGGCTGCAGCGGATCGGGGTCTACGCCCTGGTCCGGCGCGGCGACGCCGTCCTGCTCACCCGCATCTCCTCGTTCGGGGCGCACCCGGGCTCGTGGACCCTCCCGGGTGGCGGGCTCGACCACGGCGAGGCGCCGCGCGACGCGCTGGCGCGTGAGCTGGCCGAGGAGACCGGGCTCGAGGCGTCGGTGGGCGACCTGCTCGACGTCCACGACGTCCACTTCGACGGCACGGCGCCGTCGGGTCGACACGAGGACTTCCACGGCGTCCACCTGGTCTTCCGTGCCGACGTCCCTGAGGGCGTCCGACCCCCGGGTCGTGGAGACCGGCGGCACCACCGACGCTGTCGCGTGGGTGCCGGTCGGCGAGATCGAGGCGGGGCAGCGACCGGTCCTCGACGTCGTCCGCGCCGCCCTCGCCGCCGACACGGCTGAAGAGGTGCCGCGCAGACACCCCCACCTAGACTCGACGGCGTGCACCCTCGACACCGGCGACTCGTCATCCCCGTCGCCCTCGGGGCCCTGCTCCTGATCGTCGTGATCGCCGCCGTGGTCAGACGATGAGCGAACCGCTTCTGCCCGCCCTGGCCCGGATCCGCGCGCTGGTCCTCGACGACGTCACGCTCGTCCGAGCGGTCGCCTCCGGTCGCCGGCGCGGCGCACAGCCGCCCTGGCGGCGCGTGGAGGTGCGCTACGTCGACCTCAAGGCCGGCCCCCACCTCCAGGTCACGGCGTACGACGATGCGCAGGCGCACACGGCCAACCACGCCACCGGCCAGGCGGCCGGGGCCGCGGTCGACGACCTGCTCGACCTGCCGTTCGGCAACTGGCACGTCGACACCACGACCGAGTCCCATCAGCTCCGGGTGACCAAGAAGGGGGAGGCCCTCGTGCACACCCGCGCTCGTGAGGCCGACCCGGCCGAGCTCGCCCGCGACCACGACCGCGACAAGCACCGGCTCCTCGCGGAGGACGACCCGGTGTTCCGCGCGCTCGGGCTCACCGACCACCAGGGGCGGATGAAGCCGAGCCGGCAGCGCAAGTACCGCCAGGTCGAGGAGTTCCTCCGGATCCTCGACGCCTCGATCACCGACGCCCTCGACAAGGGTCACCTGCGCACCCCGACCACCGACCAGCCGCTCGAGATCGTCGACCTCGGCTGTGGCAACGCCTACCTGACGTTCGTCACCGAGCGCTACCTCACCCACGTCCGCGGGCTCCCCGTGCACCTGACCGGCATCGACCAGCGTGAGCAGTCGCGCGAGCACAACGAGCGGATCGCCCGCGAGCTCGGCGTCGAGGCGAGCTTTCTCGCCTCCTCGATCGCGGAGGCGTCGCCCGCCCGGCCGCCGGACGTCGTCCTGGCGCTGCACGCGTGCGACACCGCCACCGACGACGCGCTCGCTCGGGCGATCGCCTGTGAGACGCCGTTGGTCCTCGCCGCGCCCTGCTGCCACCACGACATCGCGGCCCAGCTGCGCCGTACGCCGACCCCGGCGCCCTACGCGATGCTCACCCGGCACGGGATCCTGCGCGAGCGGTTCGCCGACACCCTCACCGACGGTCTCCGCGCCTCGCTGCTGCGGCTCGCGGGCTACCGCGTCGACGTCATGCAGTTCGTCGGCAGCCAGCACACCCCGCGCAACACCCTGCTCCGCGCGGTGCGCACCCGGAAGCCGGTGACCGACGGCTCCGCCCGTCAGGAGTACGACGAGCTGGTCACCGCCTGGGGCGTCACCCCGCGGCTGGCGACCCTTCTCGGCGAGCGCTGATGCGGGGTTCGGTGATCGGACTCGCCGTCGTCGCGCCGTTCGTCGTCGGTCTGGCGGTGACGCCGGGGGCGCCGCACGGCTCGCAGGTGATGCGCTTCGAGGACCCCGCGATCGTCGAGGCCAGTGACCTCGTGGTCCGCGACGGGCTGTTCGTGACCACCAACGACTCCGGCGACACCGGGCGGGTGTTCGTCGTCGACCGGCAGGGGCGGACGGTCGGAGTGACCCACTGGTCCGACGCACCCACCGATGTCGAGGCGCTCGCCCCGGCCGGCCCGGGCGCGGTCTGGGTGGGCGACATCGGCGACAACCTGGGCCACCGGCCCGACGTCACGATCACCCGGGTGCCGGTCGGCCGGGGCCACCGCACGGTCCGGCCCACCTCCTACCGCCTCTCCTATGCCGGCGGCGCGCGGGACGCCGAGACCCTGGTCCGCAACCCCCGCACCGGCCGGCTCTACATCGCCAGCAAGAACGTCTTCGGCGGAGCCTTCTACGCCGTCCCGCGCCACCTGCGGGCCGACCGCGTCAACCCGCTCACCCGCATCGGCCGGGTGCTGCCGATGGCCACCGACGGGGCGTTCTTCCCCGACGGGAAGCACCTGATCGTGCGCGGCTACGGCTCTGCGACCGTCTATGACTGGCCCTCCCTGCAGCCCGTCGCGACCTTCGACCTGCCCGCGCAGCGGCAGGGCGAGGGGATCGCGGTGACGCCCGACGGGTCGCTCTACCTCTCCTCGGAGGGCGCTCGGTCGCCCGTGCTCCGGTTCGCCCTGCCGGGCGCCGTACGACGCGCGATGAGCCCCACGTCGTCGTCACAGTCACCGTCGCCCTCGAGCGCGCCGTCCTCCGCGAGCGCCGACCCGGCAGCCCCGCCCGCCGTGGAGCCGGCCAGCACCTCCACCGACATCTGGCCCTGGGCCGTCGGCGGAGTCGTGATCGTGGGCGCGATCCTCGTGCTGCTCCGATCGCTGCGCCCGCGATGACCTTCCAACGGGTGAGGAACCGCCCGCCGGCGTGACCTAGCCTCGGCCCATCGCGCGGCTGCGGCGGAGCTCACCCGACGACCCGGGCTGGACCCGGCGTCGTGCCGGCAAGGGGTTCGTCTACCTCGACCAGAGCGGGGTCCGGCTCCCGGTCGAGGACGTAAAGCGGGTCAAGGGACTGGTCATCCCGCCGGCCTGGAAGGGCGTCTGGATCTGCCCGTGGCCCCACGGCCACCTCCAGGCGGTCGGCACCGACGAGGCAGGGCGGCGGCAGCACCTCTACCACCCCGCCTGCGACTCCAGCGCGACGCCCTCAAGCACGCGCGGGTGCTGGAGTTCGGCCGGGTGCTGTCGAAGGCGCGCGAGCAGGTGCTGGTCGACCTCGGCGCCGAGGGCATGTCGCTGGACCGGGCCTGCGCCGTGGCGGTCCGACTGCTCGACCTCGGCTACTTCCGGATCGGCAACGACGTCTACGCCGAGGAGAACGGCAGCTTCGGGCTGACCACGTTTCAGCGGCGGCACGTGCGCAAGCAGGGCTCGACGATGGTGTCCTGCTTCATCGGCAAGTCCGGCGTCGAGCACTGCATCACCATCGACGACCCGGCGACCGTCGTGGCGCTCGAGGTGATGCGCAAGCGCCGAGGCCCGGCCGACGAGGAGCTGCTGGCGTGGAAGGAGCGTGGCCGCTGGCACGACCTCGACTCGTCCCACGTCAACGACTACGTCCGTCGTACGACGGGGATGGACGCCACCGCGAAGGACTTCCGCACCTGGCACGCGACCGTCATCGCCGCCGCGGCGCTGGCGGCGAGTGAGGAGCCCGGCGTCACCAAGGCCTCGCGCAAGCGGGCTGAGGTGGCGGCGATGAAGGAGGTCGCGGAGTTCCTCGGGAACACCCCGGGGCTGGCGCGCTCGTCGTACGTCGACCCGCGCGTCGTCGACGCCTACGAGGAGGGCCACACCATCGCGCACGCACTGCGGCGCAAGGCGGCGACTCCGGCCGAGCGGCAGACCATCCTCGAACGGGCGGTGCTGAAGCTGCTCACGGACTCCTGAGTCACCCCGGAAGGCGCCACACCCAGCTGGGGCGGGTGTGCACCTCGGAGAGGCCGGCCCGGCGCAGGTTGTGCTGCGAGGGGTTCGGGTTGTCCGCGCTCTCCAGCCAGGTCTCGGCCGAGGCCCAGCGCAGACCGCGGTCTCGCGCCTCGCGGATCCGGGCATCGAGCAGTGCCCCCTGGGCGCCGCGGTTGCGGCCCTCGGGCAGGGTGGCCGCCCCGAACAGCGCCACGGCCTCGGTCTCGGCGACCGCGAGCATGCGGGCCACGGCGACCAGGGTGTCGTCGTCCCAGGCGCCGTACGTCGCCCAGTCGCCGTCGAAGAACTGGGCGCCGTCGAACATCGCGTCGGCGTCGTCGGTCGGCTCGAAGCCGAACCCGGCGGCCATGATGCGGACGAAGTCGGCGGCGTGCTCGGGGCCGAGGCGGGTGAGGCGCAGGTCGGTCTCGGCGGCCCGCGGCTCGGCCGGGCCGAAGCACTTGACGAACATCGTGCCCTCGGTGAGCGCCTGCCGCTCGACGATCCCGGGCCAGTCGTCGGGGGTCACGCGGGGCTGCAGCTGGAGAGCCAGGGCGCCGACGCCCTGCTCGCGTCCGCGACCCACGACCTCGGCGACGAGGCCCTCGGTCACCGGCTCGCAGAAGCCCAGCGCCTTGTTCCAGTAGCCCCACATCGGGTCGCGGACCACGACGACGTGGACGCCGTCGCCCGCCCGGTGGCTGCTCATGGCGAGCCGCTCCTGGACCTCCGGTGACTGGTCGTCGACGATCCGGCGCATCGCGGCCGCCTCGGTGCGCTCGGCCAGGTCGGACCACTCGCGGTTCGCACTCATGGACGGCAGCCTCTCGCACGGCACGCATGACCGCCATCGACCTGGGGGACGATGGGCCCATGGAGCTGACCGTGGTGCAGGGCGACATCACCGAGCAGGACGTCGACGCGGTGGTCAACGCCGCCAACCGCGCGATGCGGGGCGGCGGAGGAGTGGACGGCGCCATCCACCGCGCGGGCGGGCCAGCCGTCCTCGCCGACTGCATCGCGCGCTTCCCGCACGGGCTGGCCACCGGCGAGGCCGGCTGGACGACGGCGGGCTCGATGAAGGCGCGCTGGGTGATCCATGTCGTCGGGCCGAACTTCCGGGCCGGAGAGCGCGACCGGTCGCTGCTCACCTCCTGCTACGCGCGCGCGTTGGCCGTCGCCGACGAGCTGGGCGCCCGGTCGGTGGCGTTCCCCCTCGTCAGCGCCGGGATCTACGGCTGGCCGCGCGACGACGCGATCGACGCGGCCGTCACGACCCTGCGGTCGACGTCGACGCAGGTCGAGGAGGCCCGTCTGGTCGCCTTCGGCTCCGAGGTGTACGACGCGCTGGTGGCGGTGGCCGGTGGCTGACCGACCGGTGTTCGTGCTGCACGACCACCGCAAGCCGCAGCCGCACTTCGACCTCCGGCTGGAGGAGGGCGGCGTGCTGCGCTCGTGGGCAGTGCCGAAGGGGCTGCCCACCGACACCCGGCACGACCGGCTCGCGGTGGCCGTGGGCGACCACGACCTGGACCACGCGACGTACACGGACGCGACGAAGTCGATCGCCGACACCGGCTGGTGGGAGCTGGAGGACCGCAACGACCGGCGCTTCGTGTTCGTGCTGCACGGCCGCGCCGGCGCCCACCGCTACGCCCTCATCGACACCGGCCCCGACTGGCTCCTCCACCTGGTGAAGGGCCAGCCCTGAGGTCGCGGTGAGCCGGCCGTCAGAGTCGCCGGTTCACCGGCGACGTTTGCACTTCCAAGGCGTTGCAACGGCCGAGAAGTGCACGAGTCACCGGCTCACCGGCGACTCGCCGGGCCGCCCCTCAGAGGTGGTCGACGACGTAGTCGATGCAGGCGGTGAGGGCCTCGACGTCGGAGGGATCGATGGCGGGGTACATCGCGACCCGGAGCTGGTTGCGCCCGAGCTTGCGGTAGGGCTCGGTGTCGACGATCCCGTTGGCCCGCAGCGTCTTGGCCACCACTGTGGCGTCGATCGCGTCGTCGAAGTCGATGGTGCCGATCACCAGTGAGCGGTGGTCGGGGTCGACGACGTACGGCGTGGTGTAGGGCGTTTTCTCCGCCCACCCGTAGAGCGCGTCGGAGGACGCGGTGGTCCGCTCGACCATCCCCGTCAGCGAGCCGTGGGCGTTCATCCAGTCCAGCTGCTCGGCCATCAGGAAGAACGTGGCGATCGACGGGGTGTTGTAGGTCTGGTTGAGCCGGGAGTTGTCGATCGCGGTGACCAGGTCGAGGAACGCCGGGATGTGCCGCCCGCTCTCCTTGATCGAGGTGGCGCGGGCGAGCGCGGCCGGTGACATCAGCGCGACGAAGAGCCCGCCGTCGGAGGCGAAGCACTTCTGCGGCGCGAAGTAGTAGGCGTCGACCTGGGTCAGGTCGACCGGCAGCCCGCCGGCGCCGGAGGTGGCGTCGACCAGCACCAGCGCGTCGTCGTCGGCGCCGTCCACGCGGCGTACGGGCGCCATCACGGCGGTCGAGGTCTCGTTGTGCGCCCAGGCGTAGACGTCGACCCCGGCCTCGGCCACCGGCGAGGGCCGCGACCCCGGCTCGCTCTTCACGACCGAGGGCGCCGCCAGCCAGGGAGCGGCCGCGGCCGCGGCCGCGAACTTCGAGGAGAACTCCCCGAACGACAGGTGCTGGCTCTTCTCCCGGATCAGGCCGTAGGTCGCGACGTCCCAGAACGCCGTGGCGCCGCCGTTGCCGAGCACCACCTCGTAGCCCTCGGGCAGGTCGAAGAACGTCGCCAGCCCCTCCTGCACCCGGCGCACGAGACCGCGCACCGGCGCCTGTCGGTGGGAGGTGCCCATCAGCGACGTACCGGTCGCGGCGAGGGCGTCGAGATGGCTGGGCTGGATCTTGGAGGGTCCCGCCCCGAAGCGGCCGTCGGCCGGCTTGAGGTCGTCGGGGATCGAGATCGCGTCGGTCATGGAGCAACCTTCCGTTGCCTGCGTGAAGTGGACCGCCTGACGACGCTGTCGGCACGGTTATTGTGTCAGGCCGGTCCGGACGGTCGGAGGGGAGGAGCCCACGTGGGCACCCAGCGCACGGCTGACCTGCGCATCGAGCGGGTCTCCATGGCCCATCCCGACGCCCGACTGCTGACCGAGGAGGTGCAGGAGGAGTACGTCGTCCGCTACGGCAACCGCGACGAGACGCCGTACGACGCGACGGAGTTCGACCCGCCGACCGGCGCGTTCTACGTCGGCTACCGCGACGGGCTCCCGGTGACGATGGGCGGCTGGCGCTTCCGCGACGACGTGAGCCGGCTGGGGTCGCCGCGTCCGGTGGAGATCAAGCGGATGTACGTCGTCCCGGCGGCGCGGCGGAGCGGGCTCGCGCGGCTGATGCTGGCCCATCTCGAGGCGACCGCGCGCGAGGCCGGGGCCGACGTCGTGATCCTGGAGACCGGACTCGAGCAGCCCGAGGGGATCTCGCTCTACGAGTCGTCGGGCTACGAGCGCATCGACGGGTTCGGCCACTACCGCGGCTTCCCCAGCAACCGCTGCTACGCCCGCCGCCTGGCGTAGTGGGAGACTCCGGCCGTGAACGAGTACCCATCGCCGGACTGGTCCGGCTTCGCGCTCGGCGCAGCCGTGGTCGCGGCGCTGGTCCTGGCGGCCGGCATCTCCCAACTCGCGCCGCTGCTGGGCGGTCCGCGAACGTGGCGAGCCTCGCTGACCCTCGCCGTGCCGCTGGCCCTGGCGGTGGTCGCCCTCTGCCTGCTGGTGCCCGCCCAGACCGCGACCACCTTCGGCGCGGAGGTGATCGTGGTCGCCACGGTACTGGGGCTGGCGACGGTCATCTGGTTCGGGACGACCACGCCGAGTCCCGACGAGCCCCGTCACGGTCGGCCGGTCACGCTCGCGGCCGTCCTCCTTCCCGTGATCCTGCTCCTCATCGGGGGCACCGCGCTGGCCGCCAACTCGCTCCACGGCCTCACCTGGGTGTTCGCGGCGACGGTGGCCGGGGTGGTGACCACCGCGCTGTCCACCGGCCTGCTGGTGGCCGAGCGGACCGTCTGAGGGAGCCCGCACGGCGCTACGCTCCGCGACATGGGTCTCTTCGGCGGTGGTACGACGGACCGCGGTGAGCTGCTCGAGCTCGAGGCGCGGGTGGCTCGCCTCGAGGAACAGGTGGCCCGGCTGACCGCCGCCCTCGCTGCGCAGCCCGCGGCCCCGCCCGGCTCGGAGGCGCCGGCCGCCCCGGCTGCCGACCTCTATCCCGACGCCCGGGCGTTGGCCGCGGAAGGCAACAAGATCCAGGCGATCAAGGTCGTCCGCGACCGGAGCGGGATGAGCCTCAGGGCCGCCAAGGACCTCGTCGAGAGCTGGTGAGCGGGCACCCGCGCGGCCGTCAGCCGGTGACGGCGTACCGCTCGTCGCTGATCTCCCGACCCCAGTATTTCGCCTCGGGCAGGGGTCGCAGGGTCGCGGTGCGACCCACGGCCTCGACCAGGGCCACGGTCTCGGTGCCGGTCAGCCCGGCCCCGGTCGACCAGCTGCCCTCGACGAGCACCAGCCGACCACCCTCACGTAACAACCGCGCCCAGCGCTCCAGGGCGGCGCCCGGGTCGGGCATCGCCCACAGGACGTGGCGGCTGAGCACCACGTCGTACGACGCGGGGTCGAGCGGAGGCGCGGAGGCGTCGGCCACGACGAACTCGACCGCGGGCGCCTTGGCCCGCGCCCGTCGGACCATCTCCGGGGAGACGTCGACGCCGGTGACGTCGTAGCCCTCTTCGGTCAGCAGCAGGGCGAGCGTGCCGGTGCCGCAGCCGAGGTCGGCGACCCGGGCGGGGGGCGGCGGCAGCAGGTCACGCAGGAGCTCGCGCCAGGCGGCGCGCACCGCCGGGTCGCGCAGCCCGTGGTCGGCCGCCTCGTCGAAGGTCTGCGCCTCGTCGTCCCACAGCGCGCGGACGCGGTCCGCGCGCGTCACCTCGTAGACAGCCTCGCCCTGCTCCCAGCCTGGGATCGGGTCCTCCCAGTCGCGGACCTCCGTACGGAGGTGGTGCATGCCGAGGCGGTCCATCACCCGCCGCGACCGGTCGTTGACGGCCATCGTCTCGGCCCAGACCCGGTCCAGCCCCAGGGTCTCGAAGGCGTGCGTGAGCAGCGCCTCGGCGCCCTCGACGGCGTACCCGTGTCCCCACGCTGCCCGCGGCAGCCGCCAGCCGATCTCGCCCGCGTGGTCGTCGTCGGGGTCGCCGCTGAGGAACCAGACGCCGCTGAACACGCCGTTCGCGAGCCCGGCCCACAGCCCGAAGTCGCCCTCGCCGGCCACCCAGCCCGGCAGCTCGGCGGCCACCGCGCCGGCCGACATCGGCGGGCCGATGAAGGCCATCACCTCGGGGTCGGCGTTCAGCGCGACCAGGTCGGGCAGGTCAGCCTCGCTCAGCGGCCGGAGCGTCAGCCGGTCGGTGTGGAGCGTGGGCCTCATCCGGTCCAGGAGGGATCCCAGCCCTCGACCGACTCCGCCGGCCGCGACGAGGGGCCGGTGTAGACCGCGCTCGGGCGGACCAGCCGGCCGGTGCGCTTCTGCTCGAGGATGTGCGCCGACCAGCCCGCCGTACGGGCACAGGTGAACATCGAGGTGAACATCGGCGCCGGCACGTCGGCGAAGTCGAGCACGATCGCGGCCCAGAACTCCACGTTGGTCTCGAGCACCCGGTCGGGGCGGCGGGCGCGCAGCTCGGCCAGCGCGGCCTTCTCGAGCGCCTCGGCGACCTCGTAGCGCGGGGCGCCGAGCTCGCGCGCCGTACGCCGGAGCACCCGGGCCCGCGGGTCCTCGGCCCGGTAGACGCGGTGGCCGAAGCCCATCAGCCGCTCGCCGTTGTCGAGCAGCTCCTTGACGTACGACGAGGCGTCGCCGCGCTGCTCGACCTCCTCGATCATGCCGAGGACGCGCGACGGGGCGCCGCCGTGGAGCGGGCCGCTCATCGCCCCGATCGCCCCGGAGAACGCCGCCGCGACGTCCGCGCCGGTCGAGGTGATGACCCGCGCGGTGAAGGTGGAGGCGTTCATGCCGTGCTCGGCCGCGGAGCTCCAGTAGGCGTCGATCGCGCTGACGTGACGCGGGTCGGCCTCACCGCGCCAGCGGATCAGGAACTTCTCGGCCAGGGTCGACCCCTCGTCGACGACGCGCTGCGGCACGATCGGCTGGCCGAGGCCGCGCGCCGACTGCGCGGCGTACGACAAGATCATCACCGCGACCCGCGAGAGGTCGAGGCGGGCCTGCTCGTCGGAGATGTCGTAGGTCTGGCCCATGCCCAGCATCGGCGCGAGCATCGCCACCGACGCCTGGACGTCGGCCCGCACGTCGCCGGTGTGGATCGCGATGTTGTAGGGCTCGGCAGGGGGCAGTCCCGGCTCGTAGGTGCCGTCGACGAGCAGCCCCCAGACCTTCTCGAACGGCACCCGCCCGGCCAGCTCCTCGATGTCGACGCCGCGGTAGCGGAGCGCTGACCCCTCCTTGTCGGGCTCGGCGATCTCGGTCGCGAACGCGACCACACCCTCGAGGCCCTCGTGGACCTCGGGAGCGGGGACGGTCCCGCTGCTCTGCTCGGACATGCGACTCCTTGCTCGGAGGGGGCTCGGACGGCGCCGGCTGACGTACCCACCGATTCTGCCCGGAGCGCCCCGCTCGCACACCCGCAGGGTCCCCCGCCCCGGGGCTCGCCCCGGGAGGGGATGGTTGGATCGGGGCGTGAGCGATCCCTATGCCACCCTGCGTCGCGAGTACGCCGACGGCGGCCTGGTCGAGGACGACCTCGCCCCCGACCCGTTCACGATGTTCCAGCGGTGGTACCACGACGCCGTCGCCGCCGGCCTCTACGAGCCGAACGCGATGGTCGTCGCCTCCGTGTCCGACGAAGGCCGGCCGTCGTCACGGTTGGTGCTGCTCAAGGGCTTCTCGACCGAGGGCTGGGTGTTCTTCACCAACCTCGGCTCCCGCAAGGGCACCGAGCTGCGGCACCACCAGGAGTGTGCACTGCTCTTCCCGTGGCACCTGCTCGAGCGGCAGGTGCGGGTCGACGGCCGCGCCACGCTGCTGCCGCGGGCCGACGTGGACGCGTACTTCGCCACGCGGCCCCGTGGTGCCCAGCTCGGCGCTCACGCCAGCCGTCAGTCCCACCCCGTCGAATCCCGCGAGGAGCTGCAGGACGCCGTGGCCGCGGCCGAGGCGGCGTACCCCGACGAAGTGCCGGTGCCCGACAACTGGGGTGGCTTCCGCATCGTGCCCGACGCTGTGGAGTTCTGGCAGGGTCGGCCCGGGCGCCTTCACGACCGACTGGTCTACTCCCGGTCGGGCGAGGGCTGGACGACCCAGCGGCTCGCTCCCTGAGGCGATGGAGCCCGACCTGGCCATGGTCGCCTCGCTGTCCGGCGGGGACGACCACGTGAGGGCCGAGGAGGTGCTCACCCGGCACGGCTGGACCCGCTGCGGCCTGGGCGACTGGGCGGTCGTGCTCCGGTCGCCGTCGGCGACCCTGGCCGCCCGGATCGCGCCGTTCGACCCGGTGGCGCCGTACACCGCGCAGCTGTTCCGCGAGGCCGCGCCGACCCGGCAGGTCCCTGTGCTGCATGGCTACGTCGAGCTCGACGGGGGAGCGGTGTGCACGGTGATGGAGCTCCTCGGCCCAGTCGAGGAGGAGCGGGCAGCAGCCTTCTTCCGCGGCCTCGAGGCGCGCGACCCCGAGCTCGTGGACCTGGCCGTGGTGATCGACCGGGTGCTCGCTCGCGCCCGCGCCGAGCTGCCCTGGTGCGGGCCGCTCGACCCCAACCCGTCGAACGTGATGGCCCGATGCGACGGCTCGCTCGTGCTCACCGACCCGTTCTACGCCGACGGGCCCCACCTCTACGGCTCCCTGACCACCGACGCGAGCCTGGTCGCGCGCGCGATCCCGGCCCACGCCCGCCGCCACATGTTCGACCTCCCCCTCACCTGGACCGGCCCGTGGGACCCCGCCGAGCGCGCGCGGATGGAGGCGGCCCTGGCAGCCGCCGACGCCGACCTCGCCCGCTGAGGCCGAGCCCTCCCTATCGTGGTGCCGGTGAAGCACTCGGTCCTGCCGGTCCTCGCCCTCGCCACCGTCCTCGCCGGGCCGGTCGCGGCGCACGCCACCACGTCGTACGACGGACGGGCGGCGGCCGTGGAACGTGCCCGCGGCGTCCGGCACGTCGGCGTGCCGCCGGCCGGCCGTGCGGTGGACGTCAGCCACCCCGACCACGTCATCGGCAACGGCACCGCCGCGAGCTGCACGTCCGCCAAGGTCGTCAGGGCGGTGGCCGAGGGCGGCGTGATCACCTTCGACTGCGGCCCTGCACCGGTCGTGATCCGGATGTCCGCGACCGCGAAGGTGGTCAACACCAGCCCTCGCGTCATCCTCGACGGCGGCGGCCGGGTGACCCTCGATGGGCTGGGCAAGCGCCGGATCCTCTACCAGGACACCTGCGACCAGCGACAGGTCTGGACCACCGACCACTGCGACAACCAGGCGCGCCCGCACCTCGTCGTCCAGCACCTCACCCTCGCCCACGGCAACTCCACCGGCCGGCTCTTCGACGGCGGGGGCGGCGGCGCCATCTTCGCCCGGGGCGGGACGCTGAAGATCGTCGGCAGCCACTTCGTCGGCAACCGCTGCGACCCGACCGGCCCCGACCTCGGTGGGGCCGCGGTGCGCGCCCTCTCGCAGTACGACGCCCGGCCGGTCTACGTGGTCGGCAGCACCTTCCGGGGCGGTCGCTGCAGCAACGGCTCGGGGCTCTCGAGCATCGGCGTCTCGTGGACGGTGCTCAACAGCGTGTTCACCGGCAACCGGGCGATCGGGCACGGCGCCAACCCCCAGCGGCCTGGCACCAAGGGCGGCGGCTCCGGCGGGGCGATCTACACCGACGGCAACCGGTACGTCGTCCGGGTCGGCGGCACGCTGATGCGCCACAACCACGCCAACGAGGGCGGCGGCGCGATCTTCTACGTCAGCAACGACCGCACCGGCACCCTCCACCTCCGGTGGTCGACCCTCGAGGACAACGTCAGCGAGCGCTTCGAGACCCGGCCCGGCATCTACTACCTGGGCCACGGCCCGATCGACGTCAGCCACTCCGTCATCCGCTGACGGTCGGAGAACTCCCTTCTGCCCGCGACCCCGTCGCACCTACGATGACCGGATGGTGCTGCTCGAGCGCACACCAGCGCTCGGGAGCGTGACCGACTACCTCGCCGCCGCAGCGAGCGGTCATGGACGACTGGTGTTCATCGGCGGCGAGGCCGGCGTCGGCAAGACGACGCTGGTCGAACGCGTGGTCGCCGACGCCGCCTCGACCGTGCGGGTCGCCCGCGGCGCCTGCGACGGCTCGAGCACGCCGTCCCCCCTCGGGCCGCTCCGCGAGATGCTGCCGGCGCTGCCGGGTGGCATCTGGCCGGACGACGCCGAGCGCGCCGAGGTCTTCACCCGGCTCTCCGAGGCGCTCGGTCGGCCCGGCACGCCGACGCTCGTCGTCGTCGAGGACGCCCACTGGGCCGACGACGCGACCCTCGACCTGCTGCGCCACCTGGCCCGACGGGTGCACCACCTCCGGGCTCTCGTGCTGGTGACCTACCGTGCCGAGGAGGCGGCCGGCAGCCATCCGCTGCGGCTGCTCTTCGGCGACGTGGGCGGGGCCGCCGGCGTACGCCGGATCGACCTCAACCCGCTGAGTGTGGAGGGTGTCCGGGTCCTGCTGGACGAGGCGGCCGGAGAGCCCGGGTCGGCCTCGGTCCGGGACGCCGAGGAGCTCCACCGGACCACGGGCGGCAACCCGTTCTTCGTCACCGAGGTGATCGCCAGCGCCGCGGACGCCGTACCGCGCAGCGTGCGGGAGGCCGTGCTCGCGCGCGTCTCCCGGCTCTCCGACCCCACGCGTGACGGGCTGGACCTGGTGGCGCTGGCCGGTCCGCGGTGCGAGGTGGGGCTGGTGGAGGCGGTGGCGCCCGAGCTGGCCCTGTCGCTGGATGAGGCCCTCGACCGCGGGGTGCTGCTCCTCAACGGTGACCTGCTGATGTTCCGCCACGAGCTGGCCCGGCTCACGGTCCGCGACGAGATCCCCCTGCTCCGGCGACGGACGGGCCACCGGCAGGTCCTGCAGTGGCTGGAGACCCACGACGGCGACCCGGCCCGGATGGCCTACCACGCGGAGGCCGCCGGCGAGAACGACGCGGCTCACGAGCACGCCCTGGTCGCCGCGGTCCGGGCCGCCCGGCTGGGGTCGCACCGCGAGGCGGCGGAGCAGTACGAGCGTGCCTTGCGCCACGCTCCCGCCGCCCGCGACCGGGCCCGCGCCGAGCTGCTGGGCCGGCTCTCGGTCGAGCACTACGTGACCGGCCGGATCGAGGAGGCACGTGCCGCGCGGGCCCAGGCATTGGAGGTCTGGTCGGAGCTGGGGGACGTCGAGCAGATGGGGGACAGTCGACGGTGGCTGTCACGCCTGGTGTGGTTCCTGGGCGAGAGCGATGTGGCCGAGGAGTACGCCGCGTCGGCGTACGCCGTCCTCGAAGGCACGGGGGGGACCGCCGAGGCCATGGCCGCGAGCAACCTCGGCCACCTGCGGATGCTGGCCCTCGACCTGGAGGGCACCCGCGAGTGGGCCACCCGCGCGCTCGACCTGGTCCGCGACCGCGAGGATCGCGCGGCCGAGGAGGTGCGCGTCCACGCACTCAACAACCTCGGCACGGCTGAGCTCGACGGCGGGGACGAGGAGCGCGGCTGGGCCCTGCTGGAGGAGAGCCTGCACCGGTCCCAGGTGGCAGACCTCCATGCGGACGCCGCCCGGGCGTTCACCAACCTCGGGGCGGAGGCGGTCGGTCGGCACGACCACCTGCGGGCGGGGGCGTTCCTGACCGCCGGCCTGTCCTACTGCACCGAGCGGGACCTCGACGCGTGGGTCACCTACATGCGCGGCTGGCTGGCCCTCGACCACCTCCACCGGGGAGACCTCGCGGGTGCCGCGACGGCGGCCGAGGCCGTGCTCCGGCACCCGCGCACGGCCTTGGTGAGCAGGGTCATCCCGCTGTGCGTGCTGGCCCTCGCCAGGGCCCGGGCCGGGCGCGACGGCTACGCCGAGCCGTTGCGCGAGGTCTACGAGTCGGCGTTCCGGATCGGGGAGGCCCAGCGGATCGCCCCGGCCGCCTTCGCGGCCTGTGAGATCGCCTGGCTCGAGGGCGACGAGGCCCGGCTGGAGCAGGTGCTGGCGGAGGCCTGGCCGGCTGTCGGGATGACGCCGGCCACCAGGATGCGCGGGCTCCTCGTCCCGTGGCTGCCCGACGCGGTGGCCGCTGCGGAGGCAGACGTGTTGGACGGGCCGCTGCGGGCGGAGGCGCTGCGGCGGTGGGAGGAGGCGGCGGCCGCCTGGGACGCGGTCGACAGTCCCTACGCCGCCGCCCTGGCGCTGGCTCGCTCGGGCTCGGAGGAGGGGCTGGCCACTGCCGCTGTACGGTTCGACGACCTCGGTGCGGAGGGGGCTGCCGCCCGTGCCCGAGCCCTGGCGCGGGGTCGGGGCTGGTCGACGCCCCGGCGACGTCGTACCGAGACCCGGCAACACCCGCAAGGCCTGACCCGCCGCGAGGCCGAGGTGGCCGGCCTCCTGGCCGAGGGGCTCTCGAACGCCGCCATCGCCGAGCGGCTGGTCCTCTCGCAGCGGACCGTGGAGCACCACGTCGCCGCCGTACTGGCCAAGCTCGACGTCCCCTCCCGTCACGCCGTCCGCGCGACCCTCCTTCTGCCCTGACCGGTAGTCCGTGACGATCGTCAGCCCGTTCCTCGGCGGGTCGCCTGACGTACGTCACGGACTACCGGAAAGGGTTTGTGAGTGAGCGCTCACTCAGTTAGGGTGGGGGAGTGACTCCGCGTGCTTCTGCCATGGCCCCCGACGATCGGCGCAGGGCGATCGTGCGCGCGCTCGTGCCGCTGCTGGTCGAGCGCGGGGGCGAGGTGAGCACCCGCGAGATCGCCCAGGCGGCCGGGATCGCGGAGGGCACGATCTTCCGGGTCTTCCCCGACAAGAAGAGCTTGTTGCTGGCCGCGGCGGAGGAGGCCATCAACCCGGCCGACGGGCAGGCGGCGTTCGACACGGCGATGGCCGCCGACCCCGACCTCCGGGCCCAGGTCGTCGCCGCCGCGCAGCGGATCCTCGACCGGATGCGGATGACGATGGCGGTGATGATGGCCGTCCGCTCCCACCTCTGGGACGACGAGGCACATCGCAAGCACCACGAGGGTGACAAGCACTTCGGTCCGCCGCAGTTCGTGCTCGACGCCCAGGCCGAGCTCCACCGCCGGCTGACCGGCCTCTTCGAGCCGCACCGCGACGAGCTCTCGGTCGAGCCCGAGGTGGCCGCCGTCGCCCTGCGCAGCCTGGTCTTCGGGGCCAGCCGGCCCGAGCTGGGCATGGTGCCCGCGCTCGACGCGGAGCAGATCGCCGACCTCCTCCTGCAGGGGGTCACGTCCAGGGCTTCGACCCAGAACAAGACCAAGACATCGGGAGTCAGCTGACATGTTGCTCAAGCTCGTCCGCAGGTTCCTCGCGGACTACAAGCGACCTCTCGCCTACGTCGTGGTGCTGCAGTTCATCGGCACCGTGATGGCTCTCTACCTGCCGAGCCTCAACGCCGACATCATCGACAACGGCGTGGTCACCGGCGACACCGGCTACATCCTCCGCATCGGCGCCCTGATGCTCGGCGTCGCGTTCGTCCAGATCGCGTGCTCGATCGGCGCGGTCTGGTTCGGTGCGCGTACGGCGATGAGCTTCGGCCGCGACGTACGCGGCGCGATCTTCCACCGGGTCGGCACGTTCTCCCAGCGGGAGGTGCAGCACTTCGGTGCCCCCAGCCTGATCACCCGCGAGACCAACGACGTCCAGCAGGTGCAGATGCTTGTCCTGCTGTCGTGCACCCTGATGGTGATGGCACCGATCATGATGGTCGGCGGCATCTTCATGGCGATCCGTCAGGACCTCCACCTGTCCTGGGTGATCGCCGTGACCGTGCCGGTGCTCGCCATCGCGCTGAGCTTCATCATCTCCCGGATGGTGCCGAGCTTCCGGCTCATGCAGTCCCGGATCGACGAGGTCAACCGGCTGCTGCGCGAGCAGATCACCGGCGTCCGCGTGGTCCGTGCCTTCGTGCGGGAGCCGTTGGAGACCGAGCGCTTCGCCGTCGCCAACCGCGACCTGACCGCCGTCGCGACCCGCGCCGGCCGCTGGCTCGCCACCATGTTCCCGACGGTGATGCTGGTCGCCAACGTCGCCTCGGTGGCGGTGCTCTGGTTCGGCGGACACCTGGTCGAGTCGGGGAACATGCAGGTCGGCGCGCTGTCGGCCTACCTCGCCTACCTGATGCAGATCGTGATGTCGGTGATGATGGCGACGTTCATGATGATGATGATCCCGCGAGCGGCCGTGTGCGGCGACCGGATCATGGAGGTCCTCGGCACCGACACGTCGGTCCCGGCGCCGTCGCCGGACGACGCCGTCCTCCACCTGCCCGAGCGCGGCGTGCTCGAGCTCGACGAGGTCGCGTTCAGCTATCCGGGCGCCGAGGCTCCCGTCCTCCACGACCTCTCGTTCCGGGTGGAGCCCGGTCAGACCGTGGCCGTCGTCGGCTCCACCGGCGCCGGGAAGAGCACCCTGGTCAACCTGGTGCCCCGCCTCTTCGACGTGACCGCGGGAGAGGTGCGGGTCGCCGGCGTCGACGTACGCCGGCTCGCGCCCGAGCAGCTGTGGTCGGTGATCGGGTTGGTCCCGCAGCGGGCGTTCCTCTTCAGCGGGACGGTCCGCTCCAACCTCCTGCACGGCAAGCCGGACGCCAGCGACGAGGAGCTCTGGCGGGCCCTCGAGATCGCGCAGGCCGACGACTTCGTCCGCGAGATGCCCGAGGGTCTCGACGCCCCGATCGTCCAGGGCGGCACCAACGTGAGCGGTGGGCAGCGTCAGCGGCTCGCCATCGCGCGCGCCGTCGTACGCCGTCCCGACATCTACCTGTTCGACGACTCGTTCTCCGCGCTCGACCTGGCCACCGACGCCAGGCTCCGCGCGGCGCTGCGCCCGGTCACGCGTGAGGCCACGGTGCTGATCGTCGCCCAGCGGATCTCCACGATCCGCGACGCCGACCTGATCCTCGTGCTCGAGGACGGCGTGCTGGTCGGGCGCGGCACCCACGCCGAGCTGCTCGACACCTGTGCGACCTACCAGGAGATCGTCGCGTCCCAGCTGAGTGCGGAGGAGGCAGCCGCATGAGCGAGCAGACGCAGACGCCCCCGGCCGCCTCGAAGGACGGCCACACCCAGCTGAAGGAGACCGAGCGCGTCGAGGCCGGACCGGGTGGTCCCGGCCGCGGCCCGTTCGGCGGCGGCATGGTCGGCCAGAAGGCCAACGACTTCAAGCCCAACGCCAAGCGGCTGGTCGCCCGGATGGCGCCGGAGAAGACCAAGGCGTTCCTGGTCGTCGTCCTCGCCGTGGCCAGCGTCGGTCTGATGACTCTCGGCCCGCGCATCCTCGGCCGGGCCACCGACCTGATCTTCGCCGGGGTGATGGGCAAGCAGCTCGGCGACAAGGGCGTGCCGGCCGGCACCTCGCAGGCCCAGGTCGTCGCCGGCCTCCAGGCCAAGGGCGACGACAAGCAGGCCTCGATGATCGCCTCGATGAAGCACTTCGTGGTCGGTCAGGGCGTCGACTTCACCGCCGTCAGCCACGTGCTGATGCTGGTGCTCGCGGTCTACGTCGCGGCCTCGCTGCTGGCCTGGCTCCAGGGCTACCTGCTCAACGACGTGGTGCAGCGCACGATCTACCGGATGCGGGCCGATGTCGAGGACAAGGTCAACACCCTGCCCCTGAGCTACTTCGACCGGCAGCCGCGCGGCGAGCTGCTCAGCCGGGTCACCAACGACATCGACAACATCAGCCAGACCCTCCAGCAGACCATGAGCCAGCTGATGACGTCGCTGCTGACCGTGGTCTTCGTGGTCGTCATGATGTTCTCGATCTCGTGGGAGCTCGCGCTGGTCGCGCTGGTCACGGTGCCGGTGACGATGGTGGTCGCCCAGCAGGTGATGAAGCGCAGCCAGGGCATGTTCATCGACCAGTGGCGCCGCACCGGCCGGCTGAACTCCCACATCGAGGAGACCTTCTCCGGCCACGCCCTGGTCAAGGTGTTCGGCCGTCAGGCCGAGGTCGAGCAGACCTTCGCCGAGGAGAACGAGAAGCTCTACGAGGCGTCGTTCGGCGCGCAGTTCGTGAGCGGCCTGATCATGCCCACGATGATGTTCATCGGCAACCTCAACTACGTCGTGATCGCGGTCCTCGGTGGCCTCAAGGTCGCCAACGGGTCGATCTCGCTCGGCGACGTGCAGGCCTTCATCCAGTACTCCCGCCAGTTCACCCAGCCGCTCACCCAGGTCGCCTCCATGGCCAACCTGCTCCAGTCGGGCGTGGCCAGTGCCGAGCGCGTCTTCGAGCTCCTCGACGCGCCCGAGCAGGAGGCGGACGCCGCGGGTACACCGGCCCCCGAGGGCGAGCGGCACGGCGAGGTCCGCTTCGAGCACGTCTCGTTCACCTACAGCCACGACACCCCGCTGATCGAGGACCTCTCCCTGGTCGCCCGGCCGGGCCACACCGTGGCCATCGTGGGCCCGACCGGCGCCGGCAAGACCACGCTGGTCAACCTGGTGATGCGGTTCTACGACGTCGACCACGGCCGGATCACGCTCGACGGCGTCGACATCGCGGCCATGCCTCGGGCCGACCTGCGCAACCAGATCGGGATGGTGCTCCAGGACACCTGGCTGTTCGCCGGGACGATCCGCGAGAACATCGCCTACGGCCGCCCGGGCGCCACCGAGGAGGACATCCTCGAGGCCGCGCAGGCGACGTACGTCGACCGCTTCGTGCACTCGCTGCCCGACGGCTACGACACCCAGATCGACGAGGAGGGCAGCAACCTGTCGGCCGGCGAGCGCCAGCTGATCACGATCGCGCGGGCGTTCCTGTCCGACCCGGAGCTGCTGATCCTCGACGAGGCCACCTCGTCGGTCGACACCCGCACCGAGCTGCTGCTGCAGCACGCGATGGCCGCGCTGCGCACCGACCGGACGTCGTTCGTGATCGCCCACCGTCTGTCCACGATCCGCGACGCCGACCTGATCCTGGTGATGGAGGACGGCGCGATCGTCGAGCAGGGCACCCACGACTCGCTGCTCGCCGACGAAGGTGCCTACGCGCGGCTCTACAACGCCCAGTTCGTGGCGCCCGAGGAGAGCGCCGTCGCCTGAGCCACCTGGCCGGAGGGCTTCACGAAGCCACGGCCCCCCACGGGGCCACCAGTCCCGATGCGTGCGCCAGTGCGGCGGCCTCGGTGCGGGTGGTGGCGTCGAGCTTGGTCAGGATCCGCGACACGTGCACGCTGGCGGTCTTCGGGGAGATGAACAGGCGAGCGGCGACCTGACGGTTAGTCGCGCCGCCGGCCACCAGGCAGAGCACCTCGCGCTCGCGGTCGGTGAGCGCAGTGTGCACCCGCTGGGCGCGGGCGCCGAAGTCAGGTCGAGCCGGCACCGGACGCGCCGGGGCAACCTCCGTCGGGACGGTCTCGGTCGCATCGTCGGGGCCAGTCCCGGCGTGGGGGGCGAACTGCAGCAGCACCCAGCCCTCGCCGTCCTCCTTGAGCGCCATCCAGCCCCCCGCGAGCTGCCCGAGCACGGCGGCCAGGTCGGGCGTCTGGGCCGAGGCACCGGCGTACGCCGGCTCGACGGCTCCGGCGACGAGGGACAGCAGGCCCGAGATCGGAGCGGTGGAAGGGGTGCTGGTGGTCATGCAATGGAGCCTCGTGGAGTCTTGCCCGCGAGTCGTCAGGGTCGGCACCCTGAGGTTTGGGAGCCCGGCTGGATACCCTGAGGCCCTCAGTGCTCTCGGGGTGCCACATCAGGGAGTACGACGGGGGGAAGCCGTGACCACGCGGCTCTACGAGCGGACGGCGGAGATCGCCGCGATCGACTCCGCCCTCGCCCGCCTCGACGAAGGCCGCGGCAGCTCCCTGCTCCTCGAGGCCAGGGCCGGACGCGGCAAGAGCACCCTGGTGGAGTACGCGGTGGACCGCGCGCGCGGGCAGGGTGCCCGCACGCTCGGTGCTCGCGCCCGGCACCTGGCGTCGGCGGCGCCGTTCGAGGCGCTGCGTCGGCTGCTCGGCCCGGCCGTCGAGGATGCCGGGGGCGTGGACGCGCTGGAGGGCGCCGCCCGGTTCGCCACGTCGTCCTCGACAACATCGTCGCCTGCGCCGACCTGATCCCGATCTCGGTCCGGGTCAACCTCGACGCGTCGAACGCCGGGGCGTACCTCCGCCTGCTCGACCAGCTGGTCGAGCGCGGTCTGGCGGGCAAGGTGAGCGTCTACCCGGGCCGCATCGTGGCCTACCCGGACCAGGCCGGTGCGCCCAGCGAGACCTACCGCCCGCACTGCTTCACCCTGCCGGAGTTCGCCGAGGTCGAGCAGGAGTTCCTGGCCGCGGCGTACCAGCGCGGCCTCGCCGAGCCTTCGCTCCCGAAGCCGGTCGGCACGCCCTGCACGGCCGTCCGCAAGAACGAGCTGGTGGTCGGCGCCCGCGGCGAGCTCTACAAGTGCTACGACAACGTCGGCGACGCCCGGGAGGTGATCGGGCACCTGCGCTCCTGGCAGGACCCGAACGACCGGGCGCTGAAGTGGCTGCGCTACGACCCGTTCGCCGACGAGGACTGCCGCTCCTGCATCGCCCTGCCGACCTGCATGGGCGGGTGCGCGCACAACCAGATGGCCGAGCCCGGCGACTCGAAGTGCTCGACCTTCCGGCTCACCCACCGCCGCCAGGTCGAGGAGTACGCCGCGGACGCCGAGGCCGGCAGCCTCACCCGGCCCGCGCACCGGGAGCTCCCGATCGTCGCCGTCACCTGACTCCGCTTCTGCAGAAGGGGCACGACACGATGTGAAATCCCTTGAGCGGGTTTGACCCGCCGGGTTAGCGTCGTGCTCACACGAGGAAGGAGGTGGTCCAGAGTTGAGTACCTATTGGACGCGTGAGGTGGCTGCGGTCTAGCAGCAACCGGCCAGCCCGAAGTGTTGCTGGCACTACAACGCAGACACCCGACCCGCAGGTGATTCGGCCCACGTCCGGCCGGAGGGACCCGGAACCTTCCGAGGTCACACCTGCGGGTCGTCTGCTGTCCGGGGGTCCCCCGATGTCGCCTCAGCCGCAGTTGCGGAATATAGTTGACCCAGTCAACTGTTACCCCCTGCATGAGGACCCCCGTGTCGACCACCACCACTGACCCAGCTCTGTCCGGCGGGGCTGCCGCCGCCACCAGCCACGAGAGCCCGATCGAGCGCTCCGGCGCGATGACCCACCGCGAGGTGCTGGAGGCCATGTCCGGCCTCCTGCTCGCGATGTTCGTCGCCATGCTGTCGAGCACCGTCGTCTCCAACGCCCTGCCGCGCATCGTCGAGAGCCTGCACGGGAGCCAGACCGAGTACACCTGGGTCGTCGTCGCCACCCTGCTCACGATGACCGCGACGACGCCGATCTGGGGGAAGCTGTCCGACCAGTTCTCCAAGAAGACGCTGGTGCAGACCGCGCTGGTCATCTACGTGATCGGTTCGCTGATCGCCGGGACCGCCGCCAACATGGGCATCCTGATCGGCGCCCGGGCGATCCAAGGCCTCGGCGTCGGCGGCCTGACTGCGCTCGTCCAGGTCGTGATCGCGAGCATGGTCACCCCGCGCGAGCGGGGCCGCTACAGCGGCTACATCGGCGCCGTCTTCGCCACCGCCACCCTCAGCGGCCCGCTCATCGGCGGTGTCATCGTCGACACGCCCGGCCTGGGCTGGCGCTGGTGCTTCTACGTCGGCATCCCCATCGCCGTGGCGGCGTTCGTGCTCCTGCAGAAGACACTGCACCTGCCCGTCGTACGGCGTGACTCGGGGAAGGCCACCATCGACTACCTCGGCGCCACGCTGCTGATGGGTGGCGTCAGCATCCTGCTGATCTGGGTCACCCTCGCCGGCAACCAGTTCGGCTGGACCTCGGCCGTGAGCGGGGCGCTCGTGGTCGGCGGGCTCGCCGTGATCGCCGCCGCGGTCTACGTCGAGGCGCGCGTCGCGGTCGACCCGATCATCCCGCTGCGCCTCTTCCGCGACCGGACGACGGCGCTGGCCACCGGTGCGTCGATGATGGTCGGCATCGCGATGTTCGGGGCCACGGTCTACCTCAGCCAGTACTTCCAGATCGCCCGCGGCATGAGCCCCACGCGCGCCGGCCTGATGACGGTCTTCATGGTCGGCGGCCTGGTGATCTCGAGCATGGTGACCGGCCGGATCATCACCCGCACCGGCACCTGGAAGCGCTACCTGGTCGGCGGCATGGTCGCCGTCGTGGTCGGTGTGGCGCTCCTGTCGCAGATCGACGCGGTCACCCCGCTCTGGGTCCTGGCCGTCGACATGGCCGTGCTCGGCCTCGGCCTCGGGGCCACGATGCAGAACCTGGTGCTGTCGGTCCAGAACAACGCCGCCCAGGCCGACATGGGTGCGGCCAGCTCGCTGGTCGCCTTCTCCCGCAGTCTCGGCGGCTCGATCGGCGTGGCCGCGCTCGGCGCGGTGCTCAGCCACCAGGTCGCGGCGAAGGTGACCGCCGGCCTGGCCGCGATGGGCCAGACGGCGTCGGCCGGCCAGAGCCACCAGATCCCCGACCTGGCGACCCTCCCGGCGCCGGTGCGGACGCTGTTCGAGCAGGCATTCGGGACGGCTACGGGACACGTGTTCCTGGTCGCGCTACCGTTCGCCGCACTGGCGCTGGTGTGCGTGGTCTTCATCAAGGAGGTCCCATTGCGCACCACGATCCACCGGGCCGACGAGGTCGAGGTGCTCGAGCCGTCGGACAGGAGCTACGAGAGAGTGGGAAGTCGTGTCGAGGGCTGACGAGCTCGGCCGCCTCGAGGAGGAGGTCGGCGTGCTGATCCGACGGGTCAAGCGCGTCATCGGTGAGCGCGCCCGTGCCGTCCACCCCGACCTCCAGCCCGCGTCGTACCTGATGCTCAGCTATCTGGCGACCTCCGGGCCGCAGCGCTCGTCGGTGCTCTCGGAGCGGTTCGGCGTCGACAAGGGTGCGATCAGCCGCCAGGTGCAGCACCTGTGCGACCTCGGCCTGCTCGAGCGCACCCCGGACCCCGAGGACGGCCGCGCGACGCTGGTCTCGGCCAGCGCCGACGCCGTCCACCGGCTGGAGTCGATCAACCGCGACCGCCGCCGGTGGCTCGACGAGCAGCTCTCGGAGTGGTCCGAGGACGACCTCCGCGAGTTCGTCACCGGCCTCGCCCGCTACAACTCCGCGCTGGACTGACCGCGCCCTCGGCTGTAACGCTCCCTTATCAACTCCGGTGCGCCCGCACACGGGCGCCCCTGCGCGGATAACGGAGCGTTACAGCGGCCGTCGCTCAGTCGCCCGCGGCGTCGCGGCCGCGCTGGACCAGCTTGTCGTCCGGCTTCAGCACGACCTGCTCGTCCTTGCCCTCGTAGTCGACCAGGCTGAGGAAGAGGCGCAGGGCGTTGATCCGGGCGCGCTTCTTGTCGTTGCTCTTGATCGTGTGCCAGGGCGCGTGGTCGGTGTCGGTGCGGAGGAACATCTCCTCCTTGGCCTCGGTGTAGGCGTCCCACTTGTCGAGGCTCTCCAGGTCCATCGGCGAGAGCTTCCAGCGCCGGACCGGGTCGATCTGGCGGATCGCGAAGCGGGTGCGCTGCTCCTGCTGGGTCACCGAGAACCACAGCTTGGTCAGCTGGATCCCGGAGTCGACCAGCATCTCCTCGAAGAGCGGCGCCTGGGTCATGAAGGTCTGGTACTCGTCCTCCTCACAGAAGCCCATCACCCGTTCGACGCCGGCCCGGTTGTACCAGGAGCGGTCGAACATCACGATGTCGCCGCGGGTGGGCAGGTGGGATGTGTACCGCTGGAAGTACCACTGACCCGTCTCCGTGGTCGTCGGCTTGGTCAGCGCGACGACCCGCGCCGAGCGCGGGTTGAGGTGCTCCATGAACCTCTTGATCGTGCCGCCCTTGCCGGCCGCGTCCCGGCCCTCGAAGACGACCACGTGCCGGCCTCCGGTGTCCTGGGCGTAGTACTGGAACTTGAGCAGCTCGATCTGGAGGAGGTACTTCTCCACCTCGTAGTCGTTGCGGCTCATCAGCCGGTCGTAGGGGTAGTCCTCGCGCCATGTCTCCACGGCCTTGCCGTCGGGCGTGATCAGCATCGGGTCGTCACCATGGTCGTCGCGCACCGTGTAGCCCTCGCGGGCGAGGGCATCGATGAACTCGCGCAGCCCCATCTGGTGCATCGCAGGGTCGGGGATCCGGTCGACGTGCTTCACGGTCCGAGGGAACCGTGCCCGGCGCCGTTGCGCAACAGTCCTTCGTCCTACGTCGTGGGCGGTCCGCGTCACCCGGGCCCGCACACCCAGGCGGCGGTGTCCGGTGGGAGCAGGCCACCGTCGAGCGGCCCGCTCGTCAGTACGACGTCACCGGGCGGCAGCCGCACCGGTCGGTGCCCGCAGTTGCACACGACCGTGAGCGGTCCGCGTCGCAGCTCCAGCACGGTGGACCTGCGACGGCTCACCACGACGTGGTCGGGCAGGCCGTGCAGCCCGCGCCGGGCCCGGAGGGCGTCCCGGTAGAACGCCCACGTCGAACCAGGGTCCTTCCGCTGGGCAGCGACGGTGAGGCCCGCCCAGTCGTCGGGCATCTCCAGCCAGGTGTGAGTGCCGGCCGGACTGAAGCCGTACGGCGGGCGGGTGCCGCGCCACGGGATGGGCACCCGGCAGCCGTCGCGGCCGACCCGGCCGGTGCGCAACCACAGCGGATCCTGCCGCTGCTCGGGAGGTACGTCGACCTGCTCCAGGCCCAGCTCCTCGCCTTGATAGAGGTAGGCCGAGCCCGGCAGTGCCAGCATCGTCAGCGTCGCGGCCCGCGCGCGGGCGAGCCCGACCGCGCCGCCGCCGTACCGGGTCGGGTGCCTTGCGGCGTCGTGGTTGGACAGCACCCAGGTGGGCGCCGCGTGCGTCGCCGAGAACGCCTCGAGCGTCTCCTGGACGACGTCGGCGAAGGCGGCCGCCGACCAGGGAGCCAGGAGCCAGGCGAAGTTGAACGTCTGCTGCAGCTCGTCGGGCCGCACGTAGCGGGCCATCGCCTCGGCGGTGGGGGCCCAGGCCTCGGCCACCGCCATCCGGTCGCCGTCGTACGACGCGAGGACGCGGTGCCAGGCACGGTAGACGTCGTGCACCTCGGGCTGGTCCCACATCGGGTCGTCGTGCTCGGGCGGCTCGAGCAGGCCGCGCTCGGCCGCCGCCCGGCCGGGTCCGGGGTGCCGGCTCTCGCCGCGCTGGTCGCGCAGGCTCGCCTCCTTGAGCAACCCGTGGGCCACGTCGACGCGGAACCCGTCGACACCCCGGTCGAGCCAGAACCGCAGGACGTCCTCGAACATCGCCGCGACCTCGGGGTTGCGCCAGTCGAGGTCGGGCTGGGAGGTGTCGAAGAGGTGGAGGTACCACTCGCCGTCGGCCACCCGGGTCCACGCCGGGCCGCCGAAGACGGACTGCCAGTTGTTCGGCGGCCGCTCGCCGCGCCGCCCCCGGCCCTCGCGGAACAGGTAGCGCGCCCGCTCCGGGCTGCCGGGGCCGCGCTCCAGTGCCAGGCGGAACCACTCGTGGTCGGAGGAGGTGTGGTTGGGCACCAGGTCGATGATCACCTTCAGGCCCAGCTCGCGGGCGCCGCGCAGCAAGGCCTCGGCGTCCGTCAGCCGACCGAAGCGCGGGTCGACGTCGCGGTAGTCGGAGACGTCGTAGCCGGCGTCATGCTGGGGCGAGGGGTAGAACGGCGTCAGCCAGACTGCGTCCACGCCGAGGTCACGCAGGTAGGGCAGGTGGGCGGTGATCCCGGGGAGGTCGCCGAGACCGTCGCCGTCGGAGTCGGCGAAGCTGCGGACGTAGACCTGGTAGACGACGGCCCCCCGCCACCACGGCGCCGGGTCCGTCACGCGAAGTCCGCGGGGTCGACCTCGACCCAGAGGTGCTCGGCCGTGCCCACGACGCGTCCGTCGGCGTCGTAGAGCGTGGCGGACGTCCACGCCTTGCGGCCCTCGCGGCCGCGGCCGAGCCCGACCACGACGTGCTCCTCGCCGATCTCGGGCAGCGAGTCGATCCTGGCCGACATCCGGGCCAGCACCATGTGCCGCTCCTCCAGGTCGCCGGCCCAGCCGCCCACACAGTCGAGCGCGGCCCAGGTGACCGGGAGGCTCGCGCGCGGGCGATCGTCGCCGTAGGAGTGGAAGTCCTCGGCGACGCTCGGCCCGGGGGTCCAGGTCGCGGCGACCCGGGCGAGGCCCTCCTGGTCGGTGACCCGGCCGGGGAAGATCCGCAGGCCGTCGCCGTCGGCCCGGCCGGTGCCGCAGGCGAAGCACGTAGGGAAGGGGTGGCTGCCCAGGCCGTGGTAGGTCGCCATGGCGGCCCGGGCGTCGGCCGGGGAGACCGGCTCGACGTCGACGAGGTGGTCGTGGCTGCACCGGGCCCGCAGCACCGGCCGCCCGTCGTACGACGCGACGACGCCGGCATCCTCGCCCGCGGGGCCCGTTTCGCCCGGGCTCACGGCCATCGGGGTGTCGAGGGGCGGTGGGGCGAGCAGCGAGACGGTCACGGTGGGCCACGGGCGGGCGTGGTCGTCCGGGCATTCCGCGCCGGCGAGGGCGGCGATCGCGCCGGCGCTCCAGCCGCCGTTGGCCGACGACGGCGGCCCGCAGAACCGCGCGGGGACGATGACAGGGGGCAGGTCGGTCATGGGGTCTCCTCGGCCCGCGGCGCGGGCGTGGTCGTCGAGGTGGCGGCCGTGGCTCCACTCTGCCACCCCGTCTGCCAGCCTCTGCCGGCGACGGGTCGATGGGTCACAATGAGCCGGTGAGCGATCTGATCGACACCACGGAGATGTACCTCCGGACCATCTACGAGCTGGTCGAGGAGGGCATCGTCCCGCTCCGTGCGCGGATCGCCGAGCGACTCCACCAGTCGGGCCCGACGGTCTCGCAGACCGTGGCCCGGATGGAGCGCGACGGGCTGGTGACCGTCGAGGGTGACCGCCACCTGGAGCTCACCGACGAGGGGACGCGGCTGGCCACCCGTGTGATGCGCAAGCACCGGCTGGCCGAGCGACTCCTCACCGACGTGATCGGTCTCGACTGGGAGCTGGTGCACGCCGAGGCGTGCCGGTGGGAGCACGTGATGTCCGAGACGGTCGAGCGTCGCCTGGTCGACCTGCTCGACCACCCGACCGAGTCGCCCTACGGCAACCCGATCCCCGGGCTCGACGAGCTCGGCGAGGCGTCGCCCTCCGCGTCGGCGGGGCAGGTCCTCGACGGCATGGAGCTGCTGGCCGACCTGGCCTCCGTCGAGAGGTCGACGGTCCGGGTCCGCCGTATCTCCGAGGAGCTGCAGAAGGACGAGCCCCTGATGGGCACGCTGCGCCGGATCGGCGTCCTGCCCGACAAGGTCGTCGGCATCACCGCCACCGAGGCCGGGGTCCTGGTCGGCTCCGGCGGTGAGACCGCCGAGCTCGACCTCGAGGCGGCCGGCCACATCTTCGTCTCGCGGGTCTGAGGCCCGCCTGCTGCTGGGCTTCACCACCAACTGGCATACAGACCCGCATCTGACCGCTCGGCGATCTGCGGTCTCTATGCCAGTTGGTGCGGGGCCAGTTAGTGCGAGGCCAGTTAGTGCGAGGAGCCCACCCGGACCGCGGCGAGGGCGGTCAGGAACTCGCTGCAGCCGACGTGGAGCTTCACCGTCGCGAGGTCGTCGCCCCGGGTGTCGCCGCGGTTGACGATGACCACGGGCGTGCCGGCCTTGGCCGCCCGGCGCACGAAGCGGAACCCGCTCATCACCGTCAGCGACGAGCCGACGACCAGGAGGGTGTCGTCGGGGGTGAGGGCGTCGACGGCGTCGTAGCACTGCTGGACCCGGGCGGGCGGGACGTTCTCCCCGAAGAACACGACGTCGGGCTTGAGCACCCCGCCGCACGCGTCACAGTCCGGTACGACGAACCCGGCGGTGTCGTCGAGGTCGACGTCGCCGTCGGGCCGGGTCGCGGCGGTGGCGTGGGTCTGGGCGAAGCCGGGGTTGGCGGCCTCGAGGCGTTCCTCGAGCCGCGCCCGGCTCGTCGTACGACGGCACGAGAGGCAGACGACCTCGGCGATGCGGCCGTGCAGGGCCACCAGACGACGAGTGCCGGCTGCCTCGTGCAGACCGTCGACGTTCTGGGTGATCAGCAGGTCAGGGTCGACCGTGGCGAGTGCGCGGTGGCCGGGGTTGGGCTCGGCCCGGCCCATCCGGCGGTAGCCCAGGTGGCTGCGCGCCCAGTAGCGCTGGAGCGCGGCCGGTCCGCTCACGAACTCCTGGTAGGACATCGGCTGCCGCGCGGGAGAGCCCGGGCCGCGGTAGTCGGGGATGCCGGAGTCGGTCGAGAGCCCGGCTCCGGTGAGCACGACCAGCCGGCCGTCGCGGAGCAGGTCCGGGACGACGACCTGTTGGGGCTCGGCGGTCAGCACGCGGTCCAGCACAGGAGAGCTCAGCTCGCGTAGCGCGCCCGCGCCTTGGCGCGACGCTTCTCGGCCTCGATCTCGCGGTTCTTCGGCGGAGCCGAGGTCACCAGGTCGTCGAGCAGGTGCTGGGTGATGTGGGCGATCTCGTGGACGGCTCGGTCGAAGGCCTCCTGGTTGGCGGCCGACGGGTGCGTGGAGCCACTCACCTTGCGCACGAACTGGAGCGCGGCCTCGTGGACCTCGCGGGAGGACGCGGGCGGCTCGAAGTTGTTCAACGGGCGGATGTTGCGACACATGGCCCCGAGCCTACGTCGCACCGGCCCCCGCTCACACGTGCACGAACCTGACCTCGTCGCCGTTGACCAGCACCACCCGGCCGTCGGCCAGCGGGACGGTCCGCACGCTGCTCAGGTCGGTCGTCGGCGCCAGCCGCACCATCCGGTTGTGCAGCGACCCCGGCCCGACGGTGAGGACCGACAGCCACCCGCGACCGTCGTACCCGTCGCCGACGATCGTCAGCAGCAGGTGTCGCTCCGCCAGCCAGGAGACCTGGTGCGGCTCGATCCCCGCGAGCGCGGTGCTGTAGGCGGGGTAGTCGACGGTGCCGGTGACCCGAGGACGGGTCAGGTCGCGCAGGTCGAACACCGTGGCCTTCGCGTGCGGCAAGGCACGAGACCTGAGCACGCGCGGGTCCACGGGCTGGGGCTCGGTCGACAAGGTCGGCTTCCCGGGCACGGGCGTCACCCGGACCTCGGGCGCGACGACGACCTGGGGCACGGTCTGGCCCAGACCCAGCACGAGGTGGGCGCCGACCGGGTGGAGGTACGACGACCAGCCGGGCAGGTGCAGCACCCCGAGCACGCGGGGGTGGGTCGGGTCGGCGAGATCGAGCGCGTAGAACGGGTCGACCTGCTGGTAGGTCACCACCACGGCGAGCCCGTCCAGCCACCGGACCGCCTTCAGCTGCTGCCCGGCCCCGAGCCCGTCGATCGCGGCGACCCGGGTCAGGGCGCCGTCGGCGGGCCGGAACAGGACCACCGACGTCGCGCTCCCGCCGTACGCCGACTGGGCCGCGACCCGGAGCACGCCCTGCCACTCGTCCATCGACCAGCTGCTCGAGACCTGGCCGTCGACGCTCCCCATCCCGACGTACGACGCACCGGTCCCGGCCAGGTCGAAGGCGTAGATCGTGGTCCGGCCGGCCCCGGCCGGCGAGGTCGGGCCGACCACGGGGGTGTCGGGCGCGACCGCGCCGCCCAGCGGCACGGCGCCGTAGGACACCTGGGGCGAGGCGGCGACGTAGAGGTGGCCGGTGGACATCATCGCGACGTCCGAGCCGGTGGCGACGGCGGTCGTGTCGGCGCTCGCCGGCGAGGTCGCGTCGAAGCCGATGACCGCCATCGTGCCGAGCCCGCCGAACGCGGTGGGCACCGCGACGTCGCCGCAGGCGACCACGGTGTGGGGGGTGCCGCCCTCGACGCTGACCGTCGGCAACCAGTCGGACATGCTGGAGGCGCGCAGGACGTCGCGGTTGGCTCGCAGGGCCTCCGCCTCGGTCCGGCCCCGCTGGGGAGTCACGAACGCCAGCGGTGGCGGCGGGGTCGAGAGCACCAGCCGGACCACGTCGCCGGTCTGCCGGGCGGCGACCAGCGAGGCGTCATAGCTGCGGTTGTCGACCTCGGTGGGGTGGCTGGGGTCCGAGAGGTCGAACGTGCGCACCCGCGTGCCGGGCGCGGCGTAGCCGAGGGTCCGGGTCTGCGGCACGGAGTCGTCGCCGATCGCCACCACCCGGTCGACGACCAGGAGCAGCCTGGTGCCGGTCATCCCGAGCAGGGGAGCGGCCCCGACCTCGCGCGGGCGGCTGCCCGAGACGTCGTACACCGTGAGCAGGTCGTCCACGACCCGCACCAGCAGCGACCCGCTCGCCTTCGCGACGTCCGGCTCGTCGACCCCGGCGACCTGCACGTTGGTCCCTGTCGCGCTGCCCGTCACGGGGCTTGCCGGACTCTCGAGCGGTGCGTCGCCCTTCGCCGAGCCGGCCGCCGAGCGGGTCGCCGAGCCGGGCGCCACGGCGCCGCCGAGGTCCTCGGGGTACATGCGAGGCCCCTGCCAGCCCCAGGCCGTCACCTGGTCGATGCCATGGTCGACATACCACTGGCGCAGGTCGGTGCACGACCGCCCGGTCCCGAGCCCCTGCGCGGTCAGCTGCAGCCTCGGGTCGGCCGGGTGGCCCGGCCCGGCGAGACCGTGACCGGCGGCGAACGCGCCGCCGAGGGCGAGCACCAGCGCGGTGGCGCCGGCAGTACGACGGACGAGGGTGGCGGGAAGGCTCGGAGGCATCGACATGGTCATCTGACGGGCGACCTGGCGTGGCGGTTCCGACCGCTGCCACGATGGGGAGATGACCGACGCGTCCGACCACACAGCACGGGAGCTCGACCTCGTCCTGTTCGGTGCCACCGGGTTCACCGGCCGGCTCACCGCGGAGTACCTCGCCCGACACGCCCCCGACGGCCTCCGCTGGGGGCTGGCCGGGCGCAACCAGTCCAAGCTCGAGGGCGTGCGCGAGCACCTCTCGACGATCGACCCCGCGCTCGCGCAGCTGCCGCTGCTCCGAGCCGACGTCGAGGACGACGTCTCGCTCAAGGACGTCGCGACGCGTGCCCGGGTTGTGATCACCACCGTCGGCCCCTACCTCACCTACGGCGAGCCGCTGGTGGGCGCGTGCGCCGAGGCCGGCACCGACTACGTCGACCTGACGGGCGAGCCCGAGTTCGTCGACCGGATGTACGTCGCCCACCACGCGACCGCCCAGCAGACCGGCGCCCGCCTCGTGCACGCCTGCGGCTTCGACTCGATCCCGCACGACCTCGGCGCCTACTTCACCGTCCAGCAGCTGCCCGACGACGTCCCGATCACCCTGCGGGGCGTGGTCCGCTCACGCGGCACCTTCTCCGGCGGCACCTTCCACTCGGCGATGACCCAGATGTCGCGGAGCAAGCAGATGAAGCGGGCCTCGGCTGCCCGCCGCAAGGCCGAGCCGCGCCCGCACGGCCGCTCCTCGCGCGCGGTCGCGGGCAAGCCCCATCGAGACTCGGTGCTCGGCCGCTGGCTGCTCCCGCTGCCGACGATCGACCCGCGGATCGTGGCCCACAGCGGCGCCGCGCTCGCGTCGTACGGCCCGGAGTTCCGCTACTCCCACTACGCCGGCACCAAGACCCTGCGCTACGCCGTCGGCGGTGCCGTGGGCGTCGCGGCGCTCGGGCTGGCCGCCCAGGTCAAGCCGGTCCGCAACTCGATGCTCGCCCACATCAAGCAGGGCGACGGTCCGGACGCGGCCCGCCGAGAGCGCTCGTGGTTCACCGTCGACTTCGTCGGGGAGGGCGGTGGGCTGACTGTCCACACCCGGGTGTCCGGGGGCGACCCCGGCTACGACGAGACCGCGAAGATGCTGGCGGAGTCCGCGCTGTGTCTGGCGTTCGACGACAACCCGGAGACCTCCGGCCAGGTCACCACCGCCCAGGCGATGGGCGACCACCTGACCGAGCGTCTCCAGGCTGCCGGGATCCGCTTCGAGGTCCTCTAGCCCGCGGGCCCGCCAGCCAGCCGGCCGGCGGGCTCGGTCAGGGCACCACCACGGTGACGGTGGTGCGACCGATCGTCATCCGGTTGGCGTCGCCGCGGAACACCACCGTCAGGGTGTGCGTGCCGGACCGCATCGACCGGAGCCGTCGTTCGCCGATGCCCTGGGTCACCTCGAGGTGGCTGACGAGCTGGCTGCCGAGCCAGACGTTGGCGGCTCCGCCCGGGGCGGACAGGCCGGGAGCCTCGACGCTCAGCTTCATCACCAGGCGCCCGTTCGCGCGGACCCGCACGTGCGCGTGGAGCACCGGCACCGTGCGCACGCGGTCCACCGGCGCCGAGCGGCGCGTCACCGGAATCCAGTTCTGCGCGCGCATGGTGACCTGCACCCAGATGCGGTGCCTGACGTCAGCGGTGGTCAGGACGTACGTCGAGTCGTGCGCGCCGCGGATCGCCAGCGGACCGCGGAACCACTGGTAGTGAGCGGTCGCGGTGGTCGGGGCAGCGCCCTTGACCCGGGCGGTCAGCGTGTGGCCGAGGGTCGCCTGGCCGCCGATCGTGGGCTTGGCGATGCGGATCGTGCCCAGCTTCGCCCGGTCGGTCGGCGCCGACGACGCGGCCTGCGGGGTGTAGCCGGCGCTGTGGGCCGTCACCACCACGTGGAGGCGGTGGCCGGCGTCGGCAGCGGTCGGCTGATAGCTCGTGCCGGTGGCGCCCTTGATGGCGTGGCCGCCGGCGTACCACCGGTAGCTGTACGACGTCGGCGTCAGCGACCACTCGCCGTTCGAGGCGGTGAGGGTGTGGCCCACGATCGGGTCGCCGGTGACGGTGGGCACCGCGCTGTTGTGGATCACGCCCGGCAGCACCGAGGCGGTCTTCGGGCTGGGCAGGACTGCCGTCAGGTAGCCGGGGCGCGAGACCTGCACCTGAAGAGTGATGGTCTTCCCGAGGTCCTTCGGACGCGGGACGAAGGTGGGGTCAGTGGCCTTGGGAACGTCGACGCCGTTGACCTGCCACTGGTAGGCGTAGCTCGCCCGGGGGCTCCACGAGCCGTGGTCGGCGGTCAGCGTGACCCCGACCTGGGGGACGCCGAGCACGGCTGGTGCGCGGGTGTTGAGGAAGGTGCCCGGGGCGACCGGGTCGGTCGTGGCCGTGGTCGCGACCGCGGTCGTGTAGCCGGTCTGGGTGACCCGCACCTGCACCGAGAGCTTCTTGTGCAGCATCTCCGGCGTCGGGGTGTACGACGTGCTGGTGGCGCCGGAGATCGGGCTGCCGTCGGCGAGCCACTGGACCGTGACCGCTCCGGCGGGGTTCCACACACCCGGCGAGACGGTCAGCGGGTGGTCGACCTGGGGGGTGCCGGCGATGGTCGGTGGGGCGTCGACGCGGAACTGTCCTGCGGCCACCAGCGCGGTCGGCTCGGTCTTCAGGGCGACGGTCGCGTAGCCGGGCGCCGTCACGGTCACCTTGACCTTGACGTGCTGGTGGAGCTGGGCGGCCGTCGGGGTGAACGTCGAGTCCGTGGCGCCCGGGACGAGGGCCCCACCGGCGATCCACTGGTAGGTGTAGGTGCCGACCGGCGACCACGTGCCGGCCGAGGCGCTGAGCTGCACCCCGACCTGCGGCGTACCGGAGACCGAGGGGGCCACGCTGGTGGTGAACACGCCCTTGGCGACTGGGTCGGTGGTGGGCGAGGTCGCCGTACCGGAGTGGGAGCCCGCCTTGGTCGCGGTGACCTTGACCCGGATCCGGGCACCGACCTGGTCGGCGGCAGGCGTGAACGACTTGCGGGTCGCGCCGGAGATCGGGGCGCCGTTGGCCAGCCACTGGTAGTGGTAGGTGAGGTGGGTGGCGGACCACTTGCCGACCGTGGTGGTCAGCCGCTTCCCGACCTGGGCGGTGCCGGAGACGGCGGGGGCCACCGTGTTGCGGAGCTGGGTGTCCTTGATGTGGATGAACCCCGAGGGCCACAACGAGCTCGAGCTGGAGATGGTGCGGGTGTCGTAGTAGCCCTCGCGCAGGTAGTTGTACTCCTCGATCGTGATCGCGCCGTCGCCGACCACCTGGACCCACGCGACGTGCCCGCGCGAGGAGCCGGCCGAGCCGGCCGCCCACCACGCCACCGAGCCGCGGGTCGGGTTGTTGTCCACCGGGACGCCTGCGGACTTGGCCGCGCTCTTCCAGTTGGAGGCGTTGCCCCAGTGCACGTTCTGCCAGTAGTTGTCGAAGGAGACGCCGTTCTCGGAGTTGAGCCGCCAGGCCACCCACGAGGTGCATTCGCGGTTGTAGAACAGCCACGGGTCGACCAGCGAGTCCTGCCGGGCGTTCTTCAGGCGTGAGGGGTAGTCGTCGACGCCCGAGGCGGCACTCACCGACTCCGGGTGGAGCACCGGAGACATTGCCAACAGGGCGCCCAACAGGGCCGCGATCCCGAGCCGACGTGTCAAGGAGACACGCCGAAATGAGCGACCTGTGTTGCGCATGGGACTGACGTTAACTGTGGGAAAGAGGTGGCGGGAGGGGGTTGAGATAACTACAAGCGTGTGGTTCTTTGCCTTGGAGTCACCCGCTCCGCACGCGCCGTACCGCGCCTCCTCCATGGTGCGCCGACCCGCTCTCCCTGTCCGGCGTTCGGCCCGATCCGCTCCTGGTTCCTCGGGGTCCCTCCCACTAACTGGCATACAGACCGGAGTTTCCGGAGGCCCAGAACGGCGGTCTCTATGCCAGTTAGTTGAGGCCCACCGGGCCCCGGGGTAAGGCGTGGTGCCCCAGGCCAGAGTCGAACTGGCGACCTTTCGCTTAGGAGGCGGCTGCTCTATCCACTGAGCTACTGGGGCGGAGGATCGGCATCGTAGTCGGGCCCACGCTGCGGGAGCCCATCAGGAGAACCTCCGCCGGCCACGCGGACCCGGGCACCCGGACCCGGGCACCCGGACCCCGGCCGGACATCCGGAGGCGGACACCCCGACGACGACGCACCTCCCCGGGAGAACGTCGAGCTGGAGGGTCACCTGCCCAGCAGGGCGTGGATCCGGCGGCGGGGCCGAGCCGCTCAGGCTCACGATCCCAGAGGCTGCACGTTCCCGAGCGGCATCAGCACGGCCACGCGAACAGCATCCGACCGACGCCGTCAACCCGGCGACCGTCCAGGGCGTGGGGACCCGGAGCGGGGCCTGGCCCGGCGCCTCACAATGTGCGCATGCCCACGAGCTCCGAAGACGCCGAGCGGCTCCGACTGGCCGAGGCCGACACCGGCACGGTCTCCTGGCGCAGCTGGGGCCCCTATCTCTCCGAGCGCGCCTGGGGAACGGTACGGGAGGACTACAGCCCCGACGGCAAGGCCTGGGACTTCTTCCCTCACGACCACGCCCGCTCCCGCGTCTACCGCTGGAACGAGGACGGCATGGCGGGCTTCTGCGACGAGGAGCAGGACTGGTGCCTCTCGCTCGCGCTGTGGAACGGCGTCGACCCGATCCTCAAGGAGCGGATGTTCGGCCTCACCGGCCCACAGGGCAACCACGGCGAGGACGTCAAGGAGTACTGGTGGTACCTCGACGGCACCCCCACCCACTCCTGGAACACCTGGCGCTACCACTACCCGCAGCGCCCCTTCCCGTACGACGAGCTGGTCGCGCAGAACGCGGGGAGGTCGAAGACCGAGCCCGAGTTCGAGCTGGTCGACACCGGGATCTTCGACGACGACCGTTACTGGGTCGTCACGGTCGACTACGCCAAGGCCGGCCCGACCGACCTCCTGATGCGGATCACGGTGGAGAACGCGGGGCCGGAGGAGGCGACGCTCCACGTGCTGCCTCAGCTCTGGTATCGCAACACCTGGTCGTGGGGCTACCCCGACCACGAGCCGCCGCGGCTGTCGTCGCATGAGAGCCGGGTCGTCGGGCGCAGCGGCCGCTCCGGGCGGCTGGTCCTGGTCTCCGACGGCGACCCCGACCTGCTGTTCTGCGAGAACGAGACCAACACCCAGCGGCTGTACGGCGAGCCGGGCCCGACGGCGTACCCCAAGGACGGCGTCAACGACCACGTCGTCCACGGCCTCGACACCGTCGACCCGGGACACACCGGCACCAAGGCGGCCCTGCACCACGTCGTCACCGTGCCGGCGGGCGAGCGCCGGGTGGTGCGGGTGCGGCTGGTCGGCGGCGACGAGCCCGACCCGATGCCGGTCGACGTGGGCAGCCAGTTCGACGACGTGATGGCGACCCGCGAGAGCGAGGCCGATGCCTTCTACGCGGCGCTGACCCCCGTGTCGTCCTCACCGGACGAGGCGGCCGTGCTGCGCCAGGCGATGGCGGGGCTGCTGTGGTCCAAGCAGTTCTTCCACTACGACGTCGAGCGCTGGCTCGACGGCGACCCGGGGCAGCCGACCCCGCCGCCCGGCCGCGGCGAGATCCGCAACGGCGACTGGCGCCACCTCAACAACCACGAGGTCCTCCTGATGCCCGACCCGTGGGAGTACCCGTGGTTCGCGGCGTGGGACCTCGCGTTCCACTGCGTCACCATCGCGCACGTCGACCCGGAGCTGGCGAAGGCACAGCTCGTGCTGCTCCTCCGCGAGTGGTACATGCACCCCAACGGCCAGATCCCCGCGTACGAGTGGAACTTCTCCGACGTCAACCCGCCGGTCCATGCCTGGGCCGCGCTCCGCGTCTTCGAGCTCGACGGCTCCCGCGACTACACCTTCCTGGCCCGGGTGTTCCACAAGCTGCTGCTCAACTTCACCTGGTGGACCAACAACAAGGACCACGGCGACAACAACCTGTTCCAGGGCGGCTTCATGGGCCTGGACAACATCTCGCCGATCGACCGCTCGTCGTTCCCGCCCGACCTCGGCTACCTCGAGCAGGCCGACTCCACGGCGTGGATGGCGATGTATGCGCTCGACCTGCTCGACATGGCTCTGCGCCTCGCGCTGCACGACAACGCCTACGAGGACGCGGCGACGAAGTTCTTCGAGCACTTCCATACGATCGCGTACGCCGCGGACAACGCCGGTCTGTGGGACCCGGCCGACGCCTTCTACTACGACGTGCTCCGGCTCAACGACGGTCGCGAGGTCCCGATCAAGGTGAAGTCGCTGGTCGGCCTGATCCCGGTGACCGCCGCCGCGGAGTACCACTACGGGTTGCTCAGCCGGCTGCCGGACTTCGCTGCGCGGGCGGAGTGGTACCTGCGGAACAAGCCCCGGCTGGCGGAGGCGACGCACTCGCGCGGCAGCGGCCCGACCACCCACCGGCTCCTGTGCGTCGTACCGCCGGAGCGCCTGCAGGCGATGCTGGCCGGAGTCTTCGACGAGGCCGGGATGTTGTCGCGGTACGGGATCCGCTCGGTGTCGGCCTGGCACCGCGACCATCCCTTCGAGGTCTCGACTCCGCAGGGCACTGCGACCACCGACTATGAGCCGGCGGAGTCGACGACGGGGATGTTCGGCGGGAACTCCAACTGGCGCGGACCGATCTGGTTCCCGCTCAACACCTTGCTCGTGGAGGCCTTGCGCGACTACGACTCGTTCGACCCGGGGGAGATCACCGTGGAGTACCCCGCCGGCTCGGGGCGCCAGATCGGGCTCGGTGACATTGCGGACGACCTCTCCCGGCGGCTGGTCGCGATCTTCCTCCGGGGTGACGACGGACGACGCCCGGTGCACGGCACCTACGACCTCCTGGCCACCGACCCCCGGTGGCGGGACAACGTGCCGTTCCACGAGTATTTCCACGGGGACACCGGAGCCGGGCTCGGCGCCGAGCACCAGACCGGCTGGACGGCCCTGGTCGCCCACCTGATCCTCACCCGGAGAAGCTGAAGGGCGCTCAGCCCCGGAAGGCGGTGACCCCGCTCAGAGTCGGGACGAACACGTAGTTGCCGCTCACCGCCTCGGACGGGAAGTGTGTGGTCGGGCCGGCGTGGATGCGCTGGACCTGCTTGCCGTCGGAGAGCCGGAGGACGAACAGGTCGCCGCTGTCGCGGTCGGCCACGTAGACCCGCGACCCGGCGATCACCGGTGACCCGTAGAGCCCGTTGACGGTCCAGCCCCAGCGCAGGCTGGTGCTGCCGACGTGGAGCAGCCGGACCTGGTTCTGGAACAGGCACGGGTAGACCACCGTGTTGCCCACGACGGCCGTCCCGCCGAACGCAGCGCAGCCGGAGAGCCGGCTGACCGCCGAGCCGACGCCGCCGAGCGTCTCCTTGAGCAGGTAGACCTCACCGCGCTTGCCTGCGATCACGATCCGCTTCAGGCCCGGCAGCATCGTCGGAGACGAAGAGCCGAGGTCGAGGTCGCGGATGTTGTCGCTCTTCCAGGAGCCGGGAGCGAAGATCGACAGCCGACGGAGCCCGACGCGGCTGAGCTCGGTGACGGAGTCGCTCTTGTCCCACTTCCCGCTGAGCTCCGCGCCGTTTCCGCTGGCGACGTAGACGTGGCCGTTGCGACCGCGCACCGGTCCGGGCGTCGCCCACATCCCCGCCTCGCGGGCGGTCGGCACCGCGTAGTGGTACGTCGTGCCCTTGCCGGTCACCGACGTCGAGGTCACGTAGCCGACGTAGTTGTCGCAGTCTCCGGCCAGCCCGCCGAAGCTGACGATGACCCGGCCGTGCTCGACCAGCACGGCCGAGCGCTGCTGCTCCGCCTTGCGGTTGCGGTTGGGCAGGACGTCGAGCGAGACGTGCCAGCGGCGGCTGCCGTTGGCGGCGTTCAGGGCCCAGAGGGTGTGGTGGCCGCCGACGGTCTCGGCGACCATGAAGACCGAGCCGCTCCGGGGGTCGTACGCCGGGGTGCCGGTGATCCCGAGCGGGTCGATGTTGCCGCAGGGCAGCCCGCTCAGCGACTGGGGTGTGCCGAGACGGGTCCTCCACCGGCGCACCCCGGTGCGGGCGTTGAGGCCGTAGACGGCGTTGCCCTCGGTGGCGACGATCAGGGTGTCACCGACCACGAGCGGCTCGCCGTACACCTGGCCGAGGTTCTTCGACCAGGCCCTCCGCAGCGGGCCACCGGGGGAGTGCGGCAGCCGTCCGGTCCGCGAGGGGACGCGGTGGTAGGTGTGCCAGGGAGTGAGCGTCGTCTCTGCCCTCGGGGTGACGTGCTGGGCCGCCCGCTGGGCCTGTGACTCCGGGGCCGGCGCCGCAGAGGAGCAGGCGGCAGCCAGGAGGGAGGCGAGGGGGATCAGGACCACGAGCATCCGGCGCATGGGGCCAGTCTCACCTGCGCTCGCCGGTCGCGTCACTAGGGGCTCGGGCCCCGGTCGCGGGCCGTCGTACGACGCGGAGTTGGCTCCCGGCCATCTGCCGGTCACAATTTGGACACGCCCCGTAGGTTCGGGGCATTCCGGCTTGCCCAGCCGGTGCTTTCCTGTGTCTACCCGAGGTCATCGTCCATGTCTGAGCTGCCGCCTGGTGCCGGCCCGTCCGGCGACGCGGGCGACGTACCGGTCGACCCACCCGACGAGGCACCGGACGACAACGGCACCGAGGCCGGCAAGCGCAAGGGCAAGGTCAAGGTCCGGCACACGGTCGGCAAGGCGATCGGCGCGACCGTCGTCGTGCTCGCCCTCGTGACCGGGCTGACGGTGGTCTTCCTCTACCGCCACTACAACGCCAACCTCAACGTCCAGGACATCGGCACCGAGCTCGGCACCGACCGGCCCACGCCGAAGGTGCCGACGGGCCCGTCGGGCCCGATCAACATCCTGGTGATGGGCTCCGACAACCGCGACGCCCCCGGCGACCACATCGACAACCTCACCGGCATCGGCAAGCGCTCCGACACCACGATCCTGCTGCACCTGTCGGCCGACCGGCAGCACGCCTACGGCATCAGCATCCCGCGCGACTCGATCGTCGACCGGCCCACCTGCCTGAACAGCAAGGGCAAGGTGATCTCTCCGGCCGCCACCGGCGTGATGTGGAACGACGCCTTCAACATCGGCGGCCCGGGCTGCACGGTGCGCCAGTTCGAGCAGCTGACCGGCATCCCGGTCGACCACTACGTCGTCGTCGACTTCAACGGGTTCCGCGGGATGGTCGACGCCATCGGCGGAGTCCAGGTGTGCCTGCCACACGCGGTCAACGACACGATCGGCCACATCACGCTGCCGGCCGGCACCCACACGTTCAGCGGCAAGGACGCTCTCAACTACGTCCGCGAGCGACACTCGCTCGGCAACGGCTCCGACATCGGCCGGATGAAGCGGCAGCAGGCGTTCATCGCCTCGATGGCCCACCAGGCGATCAGCGCCAACACTCTGGCCAACCCGATCCGGCTGGCCAAGTTCATCGACGCGGCGACCAAGTCGCTGACCCTCGACCCCCAGATCGGCAGCATCTCCAAGCTGGTCGGCCTGGCCTACCAGTTCCGGCACATCGGGCTGAGCCACATCCAGTTCGTCACGACGCCCTGGGAGGCCGACCCCGCCGACCCCAACCGGGTCATCTGGGCGCCCGGCGCGCAGCAGCTGTGGAAGGCGATCGCCAAGGACCAGGTGCTCAGCAAGGCGATGCTGTCGGGCTCGCTCAACGCCAAGCACATCCCCGGCGTGACCAAGCACCCCCACAACAGCCAGCAGGAGCAGGCCGCGGCCGCGGAGAACCTCGCCAACGGCCTGTGCGCCTGAGCCCGGTCATGGCCGACGAGCAGCCCGAGCCGCAGGACACGGCCGACGCGCCCACCGAGCCGGAGTGGCAGCGCCGCAAGCGGCTCGCGTCCGTGTTCGGCGACGTCCTGCCGGACACCACCTCCGACGAGCGCGAGCCCGATGGCGGAGACAGTGAGGCCGCCGGCGAGCGCTGGCTGCGCGCGCAGGTGCCGCCGCACCACGGCTGAGCCGTCGTACGGCGACCGCGTCGGTGGTCAGGTGATCGGTGGCGTGACCGTGGTGGAGGCTGCGCCGCCGCCCTGCTGGGCGACCAGGAGGTCGCGGATCTCCTGCAGGAGCTTGACGTCCTCGGGCGTGCCGGGCTCCGGGCTCGGGTAGTAGCGCTCCTTGGCCGCCGTGTAGGGCTTCACGATCAGGAAGTAGACGATCGCGGAGAGGATGAGGAACGAGACGACCGCGGTGATCCACACGCCGATCAGGAGGCCACCGGGCTTCCACTTGCTGAAGTCGGGCTGACCGCCCGCCTTGCCGATCAGGCCCATGATGACCGCGACGGTCGCGGTCACGACCGAGGCGAACGCCGTGGCCATGATGAAGGCGACGGCCAGCTCGACGAGGTTGCCGCGGAGGATGAAGTTCTTGAACCCGGTCATGTGTGCTCTCCTCTCGGCCGTCCCGCAGGCGGCCGCGTCTGTGAACGACGCCGACGCTAGCCCCTGACGACGAGGCCGAGCAGGTCGGTGGCGGATGCGCCCGCGATGTGGTCGACGTCCTGCGGGAAGACCGCCACGACGACGAGACGTCCCGAGAGGGGATCGGCCCCTGTGCCCGCCTCACCCTGCGCGGCCGGGATCGCGACGATCGGCACGTCGACCGCCACGGCGACGGCATCGCCCCGGCGCGGGTCGGCTGCGACCACGTCGACCCGGTCTCCGACCCGGACCAGCGCCACCACGTCGGCATCGGCGATGCGCACAGGCATCAGCACCCGGCCGGGATAGCCCGCGGCCAACGCCGGTGACACCAGGCGGACGTCGGTCACCGGCTCGCCCGCTCGCACCGGCCCCGCGAGGGTGCGCCCGACCGCGCCGATCGCCGACCCGACCGGTGCGACCGCGGCGGGATAGCGCCGGACGACCAGGTCATCCGCCCCGAGCACGGTGCCGGAGACCAGGTCACGTGCCGCCACCGTGACGCGCACCGTGGCGGGAGGTGCGGGCCGGGCTGCATGCACCCCGGTCACCACAGCGAGAGCCAGGCACGCCGCTGCCAACGGCCGGCGTCGGGTCAGCACCACCCGGCGTACGGCGCGACGCGCGCGGGTGCGGCGGCCCGGCGTGGCCGGGGTCTGGGCGGCGAGCATCTCTCGACCGTAGGCGGGGACGCCGGTGGCGGGGACGCTCTCCACAGGCACAGCCCGTGGCCGCACCGTCCATGCCCGGGGTGGGCTCAGCCGGCCGGCGTGGAGCCGCCGGCCGAGCCGCCGGAGGTGCCCGCGGAGGCGGGCGACGAGGTCGCGGACGAGCCGGAGGAGCCCGACGACGAGGAGCCGGAGGAGCTCGATGAGGAGGAGTCGGAGGAGCCGGCCGACGAGGAGGAGTCGGAGGAGTCCGAGGTGCCCGACGACTTCACCGCGGGCGCCGATGACCCGGCCGACCCGGACGACTCCGTCTTCCGGCTGTCGTTGCGGTAGAAGCCGGAGCCCTTGAAGACCACGCCGACGGCGTTGAACACCTTGCGCAGCCGGCCGCCGCAGGTCGGACAGACGGTGAGCGCTTCGTCGGTGAAGCTCTGGAACTCTTCGAACTCGTGACCGCAGTCGGTGCAGCGGTACTGGTAGGTGGGCAACGCGGTGGTCCTCGGATTGGTGCTCGGTTGATGCGGATCAAGGGCCGACGGGCGGCGGGCTGGCACTCGCCGTCGGCGACTGCCAATGGTACGGCACAATGACCGGGCGATGAGCTCGACCACGACCGGACCCACCGACGCCCCTGCGGTCGACGGGGACACCGGCGGGGACAGCTGGTTCGACACCTTCCGCTCGCTGCCCTGGCCCCTGCGGGTGACGTCCTACCTCGCGCTCTTCCTGGCCTTCCTCCTCGTGGTCGGCGCGATCGCAGTGGTGGTGCTCGTGCGCCGGCCGTTCCCGCAGGTCGACGGCACGGTGGACATGCCCGGCCTCTCCGCCCCGGTGACGGTGGTCCGCGACGACCACGGCATCCCGCAGCTCTACGGCCGCAGGTTCGGCGACCTGATGCGGGCGCAGGGCTACGTCGCCGCCCAGGACCGGTTCTTCGAGATGGACGTCCGGCGGCACATCACCGCCGGCCGGCTCAGCGAGCTGTTCGGCAGCACGACCCTCGAGACCGACGAGTTCGTGCGCACCCTCGGCTGGCGGCGTACGGCTGCCCGAGAGCTGTCGCTGCTCGAGCCGCGCACCCGGGCGGCCCTCCAGGACTATGCCGACGGGGTCAACGCCTATCTCGAGAGCCACAGCCCGAGCCGGATCTCCCTGGAGTACACGCTCCTGGCAGCCAAGGGGGTCGACCACACCCCCGAGCGGTGGACGCCGGTCGACTCCCTCAGCTGGCTCGAGGCGATGGCGTGGGACCTGCGCGGCAACATGGACGACGAGATCAACCGGGTGCTCGACCTCGCCGGCCACACCGGACGCCAGGTCGAGAGCCTCTACCCGCGCTACGACTACCGTGCGCATCCGCCCATCCTCGGCGGCGGCGGCGTGGTCCACGGGAGCTTCATCGACCTGGGCAGCACCGCGGCCGTCCGCCCGCCCCAGCGTCCGGCGTACGACGCGGGGGAGCGGGCCGTGCTGCGCAACCTCCAGCGCGGACTGCGCCACCTGCCCGAGCTGGTGGGACACGGCGACGGGCTCGGCAGCAACAGCTGGGTCGTCTCCGGGGACCACACCACGACCGGCAAGCCGTTGCTGGCCAACGACCCCCACCTCGAGGTCAGCCTGCCCGGCATCTGGATGCAGATCGGGCTGCACTGCACCACGGTGAGCCGGAGCTGCCCGCTCGACGTCTCGGGCTTCACCTTCTCCGGTGTCCCCGGGGTGGTGATCGGTCACAACGCCCAGGTGGCGTGGGGCTTCACCAACCTCGGGCCGGATGTCTCCGACCTCTACCTGGAGCAGGTGCGGGGCGACCGCTGGCGCCACGGCGGGACGTGGCTGCCGCTGCGCGAGCGGCGCGAGACAATCCACGTGCAGGGGGGCGACGACGTCACGATCAACGTGCGGTCGACGGCGCACGGACCGATCCTCTCCGACGTGTCCTCGACCTTCCGGCACGTGGGCGAGCAGGCGCCGGTGGGCAGCCGGGTGGGCGGTGCCTACGCCGTCTCGCTGGCCTGGACCGGTGACCAGCCCTCCCGCACCCTCGACGCAGTCCTCGGCTTCGACACGGCCCGCGACTGGTCGTCGTTCCGCCAGGCGGCGCAGCACTTCGACATCCCGGCCCAGAACCTCGTCTACGCCGACACCGCCGGCCACATCGGCTACCAGGCCCCGGGCCGGATCCCGATCCGCGGTCCCGGCAACGACGGCCGATGGCCCTCGGCCGGCTGGCAGCCACGCAACGACTGGACCCGGCGCTACGTGCCGTTCGCGTCGCTGCCGACGGTGCTCGACCCGACGGAGGGCTACGTCGTCACCGCCAACCAGGCCGTGATCGGGCCCGGCTACCCCTTCCACCTCACCGACGACTGGGACCAGGGCTACCGCTCCACCCGGATCCGCGACCTGATCGCTCAACACCTGCAGGACGACGGGAAGATCTCGGTGGCCGACATGGCCGCGATGCAGCTCGACACGCGCAACCCGATGGCGCCGGCGCTGGTGCCTCGCCTGCTCGACACCGACCTGCCCCACGGCTACTACTCGGCCGGTCGCAACCTGCTGCGCCGGTGGGACTTCACCCAGCCCGCCGACAGCGCGGCGGCGGCGTACTACAACGTGGTGTGGAGCGACCTGCTCGCCGACACCTTCCACGACGAGCTCCCCTCCGGCCAGTGGCCGGACGGCGGCGACCGGTGGATGGCAGTGATGACCGGGCTGCTGCAGCGTCCGCACGACCGGTGGTGGGACGACGTCACCACGGCCGAGCGGGAGACCCGCGACGACATCCTGCGCAAGGCCATGATGCAGGCGCGCGACGACCTGACCAGGCTCGAGTCGCGCTACCCGACCGCGTGGACCTGGGGTGCGATCCACGAGCTCGACCTGCACAACCAGACCCTGGGCGAGTCGGGGGTCGCGCCCGCCGAGTGGCTGCTCAACCGCAACGGCTACGAGGTCGCCGGCGGTGACGCGCTCGTCGACGCCGCCGGCTGGGACGCCGCCTCCGCCGACCTCGACACCCGCTTCCACGTCACCACCGCGCCCTCGATGCGGATGGTGGTCTCGCTGGCCGACCTCGACGACTCGCGCTGGGTCAACCTCACCGGCGAGTCCGGCCACGCCTTCGACCGCCACTACACCGACCAGGCCGACCTCTGGGCGCGCGGCGAGACCCTGCCCTGGGCGTTCTCGAAGGACGCCGTCGACGCCGCCGCGAAGCACACCCTCACCCTCCGCCCTGCCCCCAGCCCCTGACCGCCCTCTCCGCCGCCCCGCCGGCACGGGCACGCGTCGTTGAGTAACCACCCCAGCGTGCTCGTCTGGTCGGCGGACCTCCCCCTGACGAGCACGGGGAGGTGGTTACCCACGGACGTCGCCCCCCGCGCCCAGGGGAGGGATCAGCGGAGGGGGAGCCAGCGGGTGGGGGTGGCGGCGGCGGTGACGGGCCGGTCGTGGTCATCGACCGGTACGTCGACCCCGGTCTCGTCGTCGTAGAGCAGGCACACGACGGGGGTGCCGACCGGCACCCGCGCCAGCGCCCGGTCGTAGCAGCCGCCGCCCTGACCGAGCCGAGCACCGTGGTCGGAGACCGCCAGCCCGGGCACGAGCACGACGTCGGCGGTCCCGATCGCGTCGACACCGAGGCTGTCGACGGGCTCGAGCAGGCCGAAGCGCGCCGGCGCCAGCGACGTCGGCCCGCGCCAGGTGCCCCAGTCCAGGTCGAGGCCGGGCAGCACGATCGGGAGGATCACCCGCTTGCCGGCAGCCGCTCAGCCCGTCGAGCAGCGCGCCGGTGCCGGGCTCCGGCCCGATCGAGACGTACGCCGCGACGGTGGCCGCGCGTCGTACCTCGGGACGGGCGAGCACCACCTCGGCCAGCCGGCGACCAGCGTCGACCATCTCGGCCGGTCGTCGGCGGTGCCGAGCCGTGAGGATCCGGTCTCGGACGGCGACCTTCGCCACAGCGGCCGGAGAGTCGGGGAGGTCACCCTTTTGGGATTGCGGCGGGGGCACCCGGCCAGCCTACGATCGAAGCATGAGCAGTACCGGCCTCGACCTCGCCCGCACCAAGATGTCCGAGGCGGGGGTGGACCCGGTCGCGATCGAGACGTTCGCCCACTACTACCGCCTCCTCGAGCACGGCGAGACGGGCCTGATCCCCGAGTCGTCGATCGAGCCGCTCGACATGGAGTCGCTCGCCGACGTCGAGGTCGACGACGAGACGGCCTCCGCCGCGATGCGCACCACGGCGGTGATCAAGCTCAACGGCGGCCTCGGCACCTCGATGGGCATGGACCGCGCCAAGAGCCTGCTCTGCGTCCGCAAGGGCTGGTCCTTCCTCGACGTCATCGCCCGCCAGGTGCTCCACCTCCGGCGCACTCACGACGCGCCGTTGCCGCTGCTGTTCATGAACAGCTTCCGCACCTCGCGCGACACCATGGCCGCCCTCGCGCGCTACGCCGACCTGCCGGTCGAGGGCCTGCCCCTGGAGTTCCTGCAGAACCGCGAGCCCAAGCTCCGCGCCGACGACCTGACGCCGGTGACCTGGGCCAAGGACCCCGACCTCGAGTGGTGCCCCCCGGGCCACGGCGACCTCTACACCGCCCTGCGCGGCACCGGCCTGCTCACCACGCTGGTCGAGCAGGGCTACGAGCGGGTCTTCGTCTCCAACTCCGACAACCTCGGCGCGACCCCCGACCCCCGGGTCGCGGGCTGGTTCGCCCGCTCGGGAGCGCCGTTCGCGATCGAGGCCGTACGCCGTACGCCGTCGGACGTGAAGGGCGGCCACTTCGCCCGCCGGAAGTCCGACGACCGCATCGTGCTGCGCGAGACCGCGCAGACCTCGAAGGAGGACCGGGCCGCGCTGGCCGATCTCGACCGCCACCGGTTCTGCTCGACCAACAACCTCTGGTTCGACCTGAGGGCGATGACCGAGGCGATCGAGGCGCGCCACGGCATCCTCGGGCTGCCGCTGATCCGCAACACCAAGACCGTCGACCCCGGCGACCCGAGCAGCCCCGAGGTGATCCAGATCGAGACCGCCATGGGTGCGGCGATCGAGGTCTTCGAGGGCGCCACCACGATCGAGGTCGGCCGCGACCGGTTCGTGCCGGTCAAGACCACCAACGACCTGTTCGTGCTCCGCTCCGACGTCTACGACGTGGGCAAGGACTTCGTGCTCAGCCCGGTCTCCGACCAGCTTCCGTTCGTCGACCTCGACGGCGACTTCTACAAGCTGGTGCCGGAGTTCGAGCGGCGCTTCCCCGAGGGTGCCCCCTCGCTGCGCGAGGCGACGTCGCTGAAGGTGCAGGGCGACTGGACGTTCGGACGTGAGGTCAAGGTCAAGGGCGACGTCTCCCTGGAGACCGCCGCAGCGGCTCGGGTGGAGACCGGTAGCGTCTTGGAGCATGACTGACGCGCCTGTCTCCGTCGAGGAGCACCGCGACCGGATCCTCTCGGCGATCTCGCCGCTGCCGGCCTTCGACCAGCCGCTGATGGAGGCCTTCGGCCTGGCAGCGGCCGAGGAGGTGCGAGCGTCGGTGGCGCTGCCGAGCTTCGACAACTCCGCGATGGACGGCTACGCCGTGCGTGAGGCGGACGTCGCCCATGCCTCCCTCGACTCGCCGATCCACCTCCCGGTGGTGGGGGAGATCGGCGCGGGCCAGGCGACGCTCCTGGCGATGTCGCCCGGCACGGCGGTGAAGATCATGACCGGTGCTCCCGTGCCCGCGGGCGCCGACGCGATCGTCCCCTACGAGTGGACCGACCGTGGCGTCGCGCAGGTCGTGATCACCCAGGCCCCCGAGCCCGGTCAGCACGTGCGACCGGCCGGCGAGGACGTCGCCGTCGGCGACCTGGTCGTCACCGAGGGCACGGTCCTCGGACCCCGCCAGATCGGGCTGCTGGCGGCGGTCGGCCGGGCGTCAGTGCGGTCGCGCCCCCGCCCGCGCGTCGTCGTCCTGTCGACCGGCTCGGAGCTGCGCGAGCCCGGCACGGCTCTGGGTCGGGACTCGATCTACGACGGCAACTCCTTCCTGCTCGCCGCCGCGGCCCGGCAGGCCGGGGCGATCGCCTACCGCGTCGGGATCGTCCCCGACGACCCGCGCGCCTTCCTGACCGCGCTCCAGGACCAGCTGGTCCGCGCCGACCTCGTCGTCACCAGCGGCGGGGTGTCGATGGGCGACTACGACGTGGTCAAGGAGGCGCTCTCCCCGCTCGGCACGGTCTGGTTCGGCGGAGTGGCCATGCAGCCCGGGAAGCCGCAGGGCTTCGGCACGGTCGGCGAGGACGACATCCCGATCATCACCCTCCCGGGCAACCCGGTGTCGTCCTACATCTCCTTCGAGATGTTCGTGCTCCCGGCCATCCGCAAGCTGATGGGGCGCACGACGTTCACCCGGCCCACCGCCGACGCCGTCCTCACCCGCGGCCTGCGCTCTCCCGAAGGTCGCCGTCAGTACGCCCGCGGCACGCTCTCGGTCGTCGACGGCCGGCTCGCCGTCACGCCGGTCGGGCCGCAGGGCTCCCACATGATCGGTGACCTGGCCGAGTCCGACGCGCTCGTCATGGTGCCGGAGTCCGTGACCTCGCTCGACGCGGGTGAGACAGTGAGCGTCGTGCCGCTGGACGAGGACTTCTAGCCCATGACCGAGCAAGGTCTCACCCACGTCGACGAGTCGGGCGCGGCCCGGATGGTCGATGTCTCCGGCAAGCAGGTCAGCGCCCGCCAGGCGGTCGCCGCCGGTCGGGTGCTGGTCTCGCCCGAGGTCGTCGGCCTGCTCCGCGGCGCCGGCGTCCCCAAGGGCGACACCCTCGCGGTCGCCCGGCTGGCCGGGATCATGGGGGCCAAGCAGACGCCGTCCCTCATCCCCCTCTGCCACCCGCTCGCGCTCTCCGCGGTCACCGTCGACCTCGACGTCGCCGACGACGCGGTCGAGATCACCGCGACGGTGCGCACCAACGACCGGACGGGCGTCGAGATGGAGGCTCTCACCGCGGTCGCGGTCGCGGGCCTGACCGTCATCGACATGGTCAAGGCCGTCGACAAGCGCGCGGTGATCACCGACGTCCGGGTGCTGAGCAAGTCCGGTGGCAAGTCCGGCGACTGGACCCGCTGACATGGCCCCGACATGGCTTTGAGGGGCGCCGTGGTAGTCGCGTCCAACCGGGCAGCCGCCGGCGTGTACGACGACACCACCGGCCCCCTGCTCGTGGATCTCCTTGTCTCCTTGGGCTTCGCCTGCGGCCAGCCGGTCGTCGTGCCCGATGGCGCGCCGGTCGGCGACGCCATCGCCGCCGAGGCCGAGGGGGGTGCCCGCGTCGTGCTGACCACCGGCGGCACGGGCCTGACCCCGACCGACCTCACCCCCGACGTGACCCGTCCCCTGCTTGACCGAGAGGTGCCGGGCATCGCCGAGGCGATCCGGGCCTACGGCGTCGCGAAGGGGGTGCCGACGGCCGCCCTGTCGCGGGGCCTGGCCGGGGTCGTGGGCGACTGCCTCGTGGTCAACCTGCCCGGGTCGCGCGGTGGGGTGAAGGACGCGATCGCCGTCCTCGAGCCCCTGCTCGCCCACGCGGTCGAGCAGATCGTCGGGAGCGACCATTGAGCCGACGCCTCGAGAGTCCCGCATGAGGGCACCCGGCTGGCCGGTGACCCTGCAACACGGCGAGGTCACGCTCCGACCGCTGCGCTACCGCGACGCGCGGGCCTGGCGCGCCGTACGCCGTCGCAACGCGGCCTGGCTCCAGCCCTGGGACGCCACCGTCCCACCCGGCGGCAGCGAACGCCCCGCGACGTTCCGCACGCTGGTGGCCCGGCTCAACCGGCACGCCCGCGAGGGTCTCGGGATGCCGTTCGTCGTGGAGGTGGACGGCCGCTTCGCCGGACAGGTGACGGTCAACAACATCGTGCGCGGCTCGGCGCAGTTCGCCTCCGTCGGCTACTGGCTCGACCGCGACGTCGCCGGCCGTGGCGTGATGCCGACGGCGGTGGCGCTGGTCATCGACCACTGCTTCCGCTCCGCCGGCCTGCACCGGATCGAGATCGCGATCCGGCCGGAGAACTCCAACTCGCTCCGGGTCGTGGAGAAGCTCGGGATCCGCGAGATCGGCTACGCCCCCAAGTTCCTCCACATCGACGGCGGGTGGCGCGACCACCGCATCTACGCGATCACCGTCGAGGAGTGCCCGGAAGGGATGCTGGCCCGGTTGACGTCCGTCGAACCACACCAGTCACAGGAGTGATTTCGCGACACACCTGTTGACATCCCCGGGCGCCAGGGGCTATCTCCCTAGGGTCGGTCCGTGCCCTTGAGCGGACTCATCTTCGTGGCCCTCGCCATCGCCTGGGCCGCCTACCTGATCCCCAAGGCGCTGCGACACCACGACGACGTCGACCGGAGCCGCAGCGTCGACCGCTTCTCCGACAGCATGCGCGTCCTCGCGCGTCGTGAGCCGGTCAGTGCGCGCGCCGCCCGGCTCGTGGTCGAGCCCCGGGGCGCCACCGCATCGGCCGAGGTGACCACCCCGGTCTCCGACGAGCAGACGGCGGCGGCCCGGCCGCTCGCCGCGCCCTCCGCCGTACGCCGGGCCGCCTCCGCGCGCGCCACCCGTCGTCGCCGGCGCGTGCTCGCCGTCCTCATCCTCGCCCTGGTCGGGGTCGTCGTCGCCTGCGCCACCACCTACCTCGCCTGGCCCTACGTCGCGATCCCCGCCGGGCTGCTGGTCGCCTGGCTCGTCGCGTGCCGGCTGATGGTCAAGCACGAGCGTCGCCGGCCACCGGTCGTCGTCGACGACCACGGTGCCGCCGACGAGACCTCGGCCTCCATCCCTCTCATCGAGGTGGCGACACCCGCCGCCGAGGCGCCCGAGCCGGCCGACCCCGCCCTCTGGGACCCGGTGCCGGTGACGTTGCCGACCTACGTCTCCAAGCCGGCCGCCCGCCGGTCCGTGCGCACCATCGACCTCGACTCCACCGGGGTCTGGACCTCCGGCCGCACCGAGGCCGACTCGGCGCTGGCCCGCGAGGCAGAGGCGGCCGACCGGGTCCGGCGCCACACGGCCGGCAAGGGCGAGTCCGGCGAGGAGGCCGTCGGCTCCTGAGCCGAGCGGCCGGTCGGGTCCGTGCGTCAGCGCACGACCAGGACAGCGTGCATCCCGCGCGCGTAGTGGTGCGGCTCGTTGCAGACCAGCTCGTAGCGACCCGGCTTCAGCTGCAAGGTCACCCAGCCCGTCGTACCGGGCTTCAGGCCGTCGCCCGCGCCGGCACCGCAGGGCTTCGAGGCCTCGCCGAGCGCTCCTTGCTCCGAGATGCGACCCTCGACATCGACGCTCCGGTCACCCAGCGGGAGCACGACCAGCTCGTGCGTACGCCGTCCCATGGACGTCGCGACGAACGTGACCGAGCCGGCAGGCACCACCCGGGGGAACGCCATCAGTCGCAACACCCCACGGCCGCCCATCATCGCGCCGCCACCCATGTCCATCAGGTGCACGCGGACCACCGTCCCCGCGCACGTCGGGCCGGCTCTGACACCGCGACAGGTGCATGGCATACATCCCGTGCACGCCACGCATGCCCTGCACGCCCTGCATGCCGGAACCGGACGTGTGGTGCATCCGGCTCATCCGGCCGGACACCCCACCGGGTCCGGCGTGCATCCCACTCGTGGTGATCGCGCAGCCGCTCAGCAGCAGCCCGACGACGAGGACGGCGAGTGGTCCGAGCAACCACCGGACGGAGGCGAGACGCGCGGCGTCGACATGCGCCCAGTGCAGCCGCCGCGAGCCGCGCGGGCCAGGGTCCGAGGGCATGCCGCAGCGTGACCGAGGGCCCGGGCCGGGCGATTCGGGGAGGCCCCGGCCCCTTTGCTAGCCTTGCGCTTCGCGCCGTCCGACACCGGCACGACGCATGGGGCTGTGGCGCAGCTGGTAGCGCATCTCGTTCGCAATGAGAGGGTCAGGGGTTCGAGTCCCCTCAGCTCCACCCAGACATCTCGCGGGATCGATTCCGGTCCCGACATCTCCGCCCCGACCGGGTCGTCGCGGCGGCTCCGGCCGGCTGTCGCGATCCGTTGCCGACGGCCGCATCCGGTCACGGATCAGTCGCCGAAGACGCGCACACCCTCCGGAACCTGTCTCGAAATCGCGCGAACCTTGCCCAACTGGTCTAGTCCAGGCGCCTGCGTCGTTTGCCAGCCTCCTGTGACCCCAGGCACAGCTGGCGCGAGTCGGTCACGAGCTCTACGGGCCGACCGCTGTTACCCGGAAATGCAGCGACCCCCCGCACGAATGCGGGGGGTCTGAGCGCGTCCGGTAAAAAACCGGGCGCGGACCTCGCCGGTGGCCTGGGGGGCTGGCGCCTGCGAGCTCTCCATCCGGTGGCTGGGGGGTTGCCACCTGATGTTGACTCAAGTTTACACATCGGGAACTGACGTATGTGGGAATCGGGAAAAACCTGGGGATTTTACGAAGCGCTTCGTCATGGGGCTCTTTTCGCGCTCATTTCACGCTCAGATCGGGGTGATGGGGGGCCGGCGGCGGGCAGTCCCAGAGGTAACACACGACACACGGGGGGTTGTCAAGACTTCCAAATTTGCCTAGGCATCCACCAGACTTCTCTCGGAGCTCGGGGACCAGGCATCACACAGGGAGATCACTGACATGAACCGCAACACCAAGATGAAGCTGGCTGCACTGGCCACTACCCTCGTCGCCGCTCTCGGCGTCGTGGCTGTCGCCCCGGCTTCAGGTGCCGACGCCGGCAAGGCGACGATGCACATGCGCGGCGACGCCTGCTGCTGAGTCCGCCGGCTGTAGTTCGATGACGAACTACAGTTGCATCACGTTCGCGCGGACTTTCGCGCGCGACCGCAGTCCGGTGGAGGCTGCGGCGCTGCGGTATGCCTCGCGAGCCGCTTCTACGTCGCCGACGTCCTCGAGCAGGTCGGCGAGTTCGAACCACAGTTGAGCTGCGTCGCGGTCTGCGCCAGCACCTGTGAGAAGCAGAACTGCGTGCCGGTAAGACGCCTTCGCGCCGTCGATGTCTCCGCGCGTCGCTGCGACCTGGCCGGCCAAAGACTGGGCATCAGCCGCGAGCAGTGGAGCCTCGTCGCGGACGGTCTCGAGGATCTCTGCACACATGTCCGCGGCACGGTTGAAGCTGCCGTCGAGGTAGTGGGCGCGGGCGCGCTCCATCGCGTTGCGTGCGAGGTCGATGGTGCTGGCGCTCGACCAGACGAGCTCCTCGGCAGCGCGCTCGAGGTGCTGCTGGGCCTCGCGGACATCAGGGGGGTCGAGCTGGAGCTGCATGGTGCCGAGCAGGTTGCGAAGGCGAGCCACGTTGCGGCTGTCCTGGCCCTCGGCGAGCAGGGCGAGGGCGCGCTCCGCCAACGGAACGGCGTCCGCGACGCAGCCTTGCTCGGACTCGAACAGGCTCGCGTTCCAGTACGCCGCGGCGCGCGCGGTCGGGGAGGCCATCGCTTCGGCCTTCACGATGGCCTTGCGACAGATGCGGACTGCGTGGCCGGTGTCGCCGCGGTAGAAGTAGGCGGCGGCGAGCGTCACCGCGAGCTGGACAGCTTCGTCGCAGCTGTCGAGGGCCGAGCCCTCGAGGTCGTGGACGACCCGCTCGCCGACCTCGATGGCGGCGTTCAGGTCGCCGGACTCGCGCAGGCAACGACACATCGCGATGGCGGCCCGGATCCGCAGCACGCCGCCGCTCTTGGCGTCGACCAGCGGCTCGAGCTCGAGGATCGCGTCGTCCAGGTTGCCCTGACCCTCCAGGGCGCGGGCGATGATGAACCGGCCGCGGTAGGCCAGCTCCTGCTGGGAGCCGAGAGTGGCCCGGTCCACGGCTGCGCGAGCCTGTGCTTCTGCCTCGAGGTGCTCGCCGGACTCCAGGGAGAGCTCGGCGAAGTCGAGGGTCAGCTTGATCTCGTCGTACTCACGGGCGGTGACGCCACGCAGCAGGTGGTCGACCGGCACCTCGAGGCGCACGGCCAGGTCGGTCAGGACCGCGCTGTTGGGACGGCGTTGCCCCGACTCGATCCGAGACACGTAGCCGACCGAGATGTCGCCACCGGCGAGCTCGGTCTGGGTCCAGCCCTTCGCCACGCGGGCAGCGCGGATCCGGTGTCCCAGTTGTGTCGGGTCGATCTCCTTCAGGAGGTCAGCGTCCCGTGAGTCCATGTTCGCGATTGTGACCGACCTCGCCGACCACTTGCGCAAGAAATCTGACAACTCGACGGGATTCGTAGGCAAATCGGGGAGAACTGGCCCGAAAGGACTAGTCCCAGTCATCCGAAAGGATAGGTCCGGAGGGGTCGGCAGGGTCAATCTGGTGCCATAGAATGCTCATGTTTGGCCGGGGGGCTAGGCGTCACGCGAGGGTCATTGCGACTCTCGCGTGACGTGTTTCCGGGGCCGGCCATCCTCGTCGAGCCGCTCAGTCGGCCCCTCCTCTTCTCCGTCTCCGGGCCTGCCGGCCTGCGGCTCCGCGCGCCCACCGGGCGCGTGGCAGGGTGGATGCGGCGCGCCGCCACCGGGCGGCGTACCACCGTCGGAGGAGGAGAGACATGGAGTACACGCGGCTCGGGAGCAGTGGCCTGGAGGTCTCGCGGATCACCGTCGGCTGCATGAGCTGGGGCGACGGCGGCATCGGCCGGCCGTGGACGAGGGACGAGTCCTTCGCCGAGCAGACCGTCAGGTCCGCCCTCGACGCAGGGGTCAACTTCTTCGACACCGCCAACGTCTACTCCGGCGGCACCAGTGAGGAGTACACCGGTCGCTCCCTGTGGAAGCACGTCGACCGTGAGGACGTCGTGCTGGCCACCAAGGTGTTCATGCCGATGCGCCCCGGACCCAACGGCCGCGGGCTGTCCCGCAAGGCGATCATCCAGGAGATCGACGCCAGCCTGTCGCGGCTCGGCACCGACTACGTCGACCTCTACCAGATCCACCGCTTCGACCCGATGACCCCGGTCGAGGAGACGATGGAGGCGCTGCACGACGTCGTGAAGGCCGGCAAGGCGCGCTACCTCGGGGCGTCGTCGATGTATGCCTGGCAGTTCGCCAAGATGCAGCACGCCGCACGCAGCCACGGCTGGACGCCGTTCGTCTCCATGCAGAACCACTACAACCTCATCTACCGCGAGGAGGAGCGGGAGATGCTGCCGCTCTGCCAGGACCAGGGCGTCGGGGTCATCCCGTGGAGCCCGCTGGCCCGCGGCCGCCTCACACGGGCCTGGGACGCGCGGACGGCGCGCTCGGACACCGACGAGTTCGGCCGCACCCTCTACCGCGACGAGGACAAGGCCGTGGTCGACACGGTGCTCGCGATCGCCGAACGACGCGGGGTCGCGCCCGCCCAGGTCGCGCTGGCCTGGCTGCTGGCCCAGCCCGCGGTGACCTCGCCGATCGTCGGGATCACCAAGCCCGAGCACCTCACCGACGCCGTGGCGGCCGTCGACCTCTCACTCACCGACGACGAGGTGGCCGAGCTCGGCGACGACTACGTGCCGCACGCCGTCGCCGGCCACCAGTAGCGCGCGGCTACTCCTCGGGCTCAGCGGTCATCAGGACCACTCGGTCGATGCGGTCGCCCGGCACGTGGTAGGCGACCAGCGCCTCGATCTCGAAGCCGGTAGCGGTCACGTGCTCCTCGTCGACCACCCACCCTCCGCAGCTGGATGCGCTGACGGACCACGGCCTTGACGTCGGGAAGCCGCTCGAACAGCACGGCGTACTGGGCTCGCACGGCCTCGGTGCCCTCCAACAGGACGTCGCCGTTGCCTGACGTGACCACGACGTCGTCGGCGTAGCAGGCGAGGAACCCCTCGAGGTCGTGGGCGTTGTAGGCGTCGACCTGACGGGCGACGACATCGGCAGCGGTCATGCCTCGAGCCTAGGGATCGCGGGCTCTCGGGGCATCTGCCTTTGGTCCCCGGGTCCCAGCGGAGGGCGTGTTTTCGAGACGCGTCACGCGGCTCGACGCTGCGCTCCGATCCGCGTCGACGCTCCTCAACCTGCCGGCTTGGGTCTTCGCCCGAGCGAGCTCGGGCGAAGGGCCGTCAGATCCAGCGGGAGAACCAGATGCGCTGGAGCCACTCGGCGTGGGTGAGCAGGCCGTCGGTGTAGATCGGCCAGAACCACGCGAAGTTGATCAGCACCAGGACGACGTAGGAACCGGCCACGACGACTCCGACCGTACGGCGCGGGGTCGGGTCGGTGGACGGCCCGAGGATCCTGCCGATCGCCAGCGTGAGGGCGAGCACGAGGAACGGCAGGGTGATCACGGAGTAGAAGGAGAAGATCGGGCGTCCGTCGTAGAGGAACCACGGCAGCCACGTCGACGCAACGCCGACCACGGCGATCCCGAACCGCCAGTCGCGTCTGCCGACCCACATCACCACTGCATAGAGCAGCGCGAGGATGCCCGCCCACCACACGGCCGGGGTGCCGAGCAGCAGCACCTGGCGCAGGCAGTCGCTGTTGGCCGGGGCGTCGCAGCCCTGCGTGCCGGGCTTGATCCCGGTCTGCGCGTCGACGCCCACCGGCCGGTTGAGCAGGAGCCAGCCGCGTGGCTGCGAGGCGTAGGTGTGGGTGCAGCCGTTGAGGAAGTGCGTGTGGAACATCAGCACGTCACGGTGGTAGTGCGCCAGCGAGTTCAGCCCCTGCAGGAGCCCCGCCAGCCCGTGCTCGACCGGTGCGCCATGGGCCGGCCAGTGCTTGTCGTTGTCGTAGGTGATGTCGCGCCCGCATTTGTCGCCGCCGGAGACGTAGTGGGTGTACTGCGTGTCGCCGAGGTACTGCGCGTACTGGCTGGAGTGCATGAGCCAGCCGGTCCAGGTGGCGACGTAGACGACGAACGCGACCACGACCAGGTGAAGGAACGCCGGGATGCCGTCGGCGACCAGAGCCTTGAGCGGCGCGAGCCGCACGCCGAACGAGCGTCGGGCGCCGGCGCACCAAGCCACCGCGAGCAGGCCGAACGCGGCGAGCGGGTAGAGCGCCTCCCACTTGCTGCCGACCGCCAGCCCCCAGCAGATGCCCGAGACCAGGAGCCACGGCCGGAACAGCAGGGCGCGCACCGGGCCCCATGCCTTCGGGTCGGAGATCTGCCCCGGCACGTGGGCGGCCATCCGGGCGCGGTACCAGTCGCGGTCCAGCACCATGCAGTGCACGGCACAGAGCAGGAAGAAGGCCACGAAGATGTCGAGCAGCGCCAGCCTCGACAGCACGAACTCCAGGCCGTCGAACGCCAGCAGCACGCCCGCGATGCAGCCGAGCAGCGTCGACCCGGTGAGCCGGCGGGCGAACCGGATCATCACCAGGATCATCAGCGCCCCGACCACAGCCGGTACGACGCGCCAGCCCAGCGGCGTGAACCCGAAGAGCTTCTCGCCGATCCCGATCAGCCACTTGCCGACCTCGGGGTGCACGACCATCGAGGCGTTGGGCTTCCACAGGTCGGTCGTCTGCCCGGCCAGGATGTGCTTGTTGGCGACGCCGCCGTCGTTGTTCAGGTAGTCGCGGGCGTAGCCGAAGTGCCACAGCGACCACGCGTCCTTGGCGTAGTAGGTCTCGTCGAACTCGAAGGAATGCGGGGTGCCCAGCTTCCACAGCCGAAGGAAGAGGGCGACCACCGTGATCGACAGGCTCGCGGCCCAGCCGATCAGCGGGTCCTCCAGCCGGCGCAGGCCCCGGGCCCGCTCGGCGGCCAGGGGGACGGGGCGACCCTCGTCGTCGGTGGCGAGACCGACCATCCGGCGCTCCACGTGCGGGGCGGCGGCTGGGGACGTCACGGGGGGAAACTGTACGTGGGTGCCATGATCGACCCGTGGCTTCCCCGACCGGCGTGCTCGTGCTCGCGGCCACCCCGATCGGGCAGGCGGCCGACGCGCCGCCGCGGCTGGCCACCGAGCTGGCAGACGCCGACCTGATCGCCGCCGAGGACACTCGCCGCCTCGGCCGGCTGGCCGCCGAGCTGGGCGTGGACGTCAAGGGCCGGGTCACGCTCGTACTTCGAGGGCAACGAGAGCGCCCGCACCCCCGGGCTGGTGGAGCGGCTGGTCGCCGGCGACCGCGTCGTGCTGGTCACCGACGCCGGGATGCCGAGCGTGAGCGACCCGGGCTACCGCCTGGTGGCTGCCGCGGTCGAGGCGGGCGTGACTGTGACCGCCGTACCCGGGCCGTCGGCGGTGCTGACGGCGCTGGCGGTCAGCGGCCTGCCGGTCGACCGGTTCTGCTTCGAGGGCTTCCTGCCGCGCAAGCAGGGGGAGCGGGCCCGCCGGCTCGCTGCGCTGGCCGGCGAGGAGCGCACGCTGGTCTTCTTCGAGGCGCCGCACCGCACCGCCGCCGCGCTGGCCGCCATGGCGGACGCGTTCGGCGGCGACCGGCCCGCGGCGGTCTGCCGGGAGCTGACCAAGACCCACGAGGAGGTACGCCGTGGTGGGCTCGCCGACCTGGCCGTCTGGGCGGCGGCCGGCGTGCGCGGAGAGGTGACCCTCGTGGTCTCCGGCGCCGTCGCGACCGCCTCCGTGGCCGGCGACGCCGACTCGCTCCGAGCGGCGGTCGCGGCCGAGGAGCAGGCCGGGACGAGCCGCAAGGACGCGATCCGGGCGGTGGCGGCCCGGGCCGGCGTCCCCAAGCGCGAGGTGTACGACGCGGTCCACGGCGTAGGACACGGTGTCGAGCACGGCATCGAGCACGGAGCAGACCGGTGACCGACGGCCCGATGCGTCACCGGGCGGCGCCGAGCAGCGCGGCCGCGAGCGGCCACCTGCGCCGGAGCCGCTCCCGCACCCCGTCGTCGACAACCACTGCCACCTCGACATGGCCGACGGCGACTGGCTCGACACCGCGACGCGCTGTCGCCCGCGCTGCGGCGGTCGGCGTACCCCGGATCGTGCAGATCGGCTGCGACCTGCCCGGTGCCCAGTGGGCCGTCGACGCGGCCCGCGAGCACGACGCGCTCGTGGCCGGCGTGGCCCTGCACCCCAACGAGGCCCCGCGGCTGGCCGCCGAGGGGCGGCTCGACGAGGCGCTGGCCGAGATCGAGCGTCTCGCGCAGGCGCACGACAAGGTGCGGGCGGTCGGCGAGACCGGGCTGGACCACTTCCGCACGGCACCGAGGGCTGGGGCGTCCAGGTCGAGTCGTTCGTCCGTCACCTCGATCTGGCGAAGCGGCTCGACAAGACGCTCGTGATCCACGACCGCGACGCGCACGACGAGGTGCTCGAGGTGATCGACGCCGAGGGGGCCCCCGAGCGCTGGGTGATGCACTGCTTCTCCGGCAACCCGCGCTTCGCGCGGGCCTGTCTCGACCGGGGCGCCTACCTCTCCTTCGCCGGCACGGTCACGTTCAAGAACGCCCAGCCCGTGCGCGACGCGCTCGCGGTCACACCCCAGGACCGGGTGCTGGTCGAGACCGACGCGCCGTTCCTGACGCCCACTCCCTACCGAGGGCGTCCCAACGCGTCGTACCTCGTGCCGGTGACGATGCGGGCGATGGCCGAGGTCCGCGGCGAGGACCTCGGTGACCTCTGCGCGGCCGTCGAGGCGAACACCGAGAGGGCGTTCGGCGGCCCGTGGTGAGACCCCGGATCGGCGGGTTTCGGACATGGAGACGCTCATCACGTCAGGTAAAGAAACAGGGTGGGGAGTTGGGAGACCGTCCCGACCCCGTTATCGTCTTGTGACTGTTGGCCGGGATCGGGTAAGAATCTCGACCGGCGCCGGGGCCGCACTCGCGGCCTTTCCTGCGAAGTGAGCAGCACGAAGCTTCGAGTGCCTGGGTCGTATGAGGACCGAGGACGGGAATGGGGCGGCGCCGAACCCGAGGCCCGGGGAGTACGACGTCTGGAGAGCTGTGCGCCGCACGTTCACCCGTATCAGCAAGAGCAAGGCAGCCCTGGTCGCTGCGGCATCGGTCGCAGCAGCGGCCGTGATCGGCACCACCGTCGGCTATGCGTCGATGGGCAAGTCCGTGACCCTCAACGTTGACGGCCACATCGAGCACGTCACCGCGAGTGGTGACACGGTCGGCGCCGTCCTGAAGGACCAGGGGATCTCGCTCGGGTCGCACGACGAGGTGGCCCCCGCGGTCGGCGAGTCCGTGAACGACGGCACCACCATCGCGGTCCGCTACGGAAAGCCCCTCACCCTCGACGTGGACGGCACGACCACGAAGTACTGGGTCACCTCGACCGACGTCCGCGACGCGCTGGTCGAGATCGACCGCAGCTTCGACCGGGCCCACCTGTCGGTGAGCCGTGGCGCCGGGATCACCCGAGACGGGCTGCGCGATCGACGTCGCCACCCCCAAGCACCTGGTGCTCGTCATCGGCAGGCACCACGCCGTCCACCGGACCATCGCCGCCACGACGGCCGGCGAGGCGCTCGCTCGGTACGGCGTGAACCTGCACCGCCACGACCGGGTCCGCCCCGGGCTCCAGCACGTGCTGCACGACGGCGACCGCGTCGTCCTCACCCGCGTCCGCGTGGTCAGCAAGCACGTGAGCGCCGAGGCGATGCCTTACAGCACCGTGACCCGCGACGACTCCTCGATGACCAAGGGCCAGAGCACGATCGTCCGCGCCGGCCACACCGGCCTGCGTGACGTGACCTACCGCCTCGTGTTCGAGAACGGTCACCTGGCCGTCCGCACCGTCCTGCAGCAGGACGTCCTGCGGGCACCGGTCCCGCAGATCGAGCGCATCGGCACCAAGGTGGTCGCCACCGCGAACTTCGCCGGCGGCTCGACCGTCTGGGACGCTCTCGCGCGCTGCGAGTCCGGCGGCAACTGGGCGACCAACACCGGCAACGGCTACTACGGCGGGCTGCAGTTCTCGCTCGGCACCTGGCAGGCCAACGGCGGCTCGGGTCTCCCGAGCAACGCCTCGCGAGCCACCCAGATCGCCATCGCGACCAAGATCCGCAACGCCAGCGGTGGGTACGGCGCCTGGCCGGCCTGTGCCGCGTCGCTGGGGCTGCCCCGCTGACACCTCTCGGTCCGGGGAGGTCCGACCCCCCTAGGCTGACGCGCATGACGTCCGCCGGCCCGACTCTGCTCGGGTCGGCGGACGTTCGTGCGTTGGCGGCCGGTCTGGACCTGCGGCCGACCAAGCAGCGCGGGCAGAACTTCGTGATCGACCCCAACACCGTCCGCCGGATCGTGCGGGAGGCCGGGGTCGGCCCGCACGACGTCGTCGTCGAGGTCGGGCCAGGGCTCGGGTCGCTGACCCTGGCGCTGCTGGCCGAGGTGTCCCGGGTGGTGGCGATCGAGGTCGACCCCGCCCTGGCCGGCCGCGCTGCCCGCCACGCTGGCGTCGTACGCCCCCGAGCAGGCGGCGCGCTGCGAGGTGCTCGCGGCCGACGCCCTGCGCATCGAGGCGGTCCCCGGCCCGCCGCCGACGGCCCTGGTTGCGAACCTGCCCTACAACGTCTCCGTGCCGGTGCTGCTGCACCTGCTCGGCGCTGCTCCCGTCGCTGGAGAAGGGTCTGGTGATGGTGCAGTCCGAGGTGGCCGACCGGCTGGCCGCCGCGCCGGGGTCGAAGGTCTACGGCATCCCGAGCGTGAAGGCCGCCTGGTATGCCGACGTACGTCGCGCCGGCGCGATCGGCCGCAACGTCTTCTGGCCGGCGCCCAACGTCGACTCCGGGCTCGTCGCATGGACCCGGCGCGAGCCGCCGACGACCACGGCGACCAGGGAGCAGGTCTTCGCGGTGGTGGACGCGGCGTTCGCCCACCGTCGCAAGGCGCTGCGGGGTGCTCTGCGCGAGCTGGCGGGTTCGTCGGAGGCGGCCGCGGCGGCGCTGGCCGAGGCCGGCGTCGACCCGCTGGCGCGCGGTGAGTCGCTCACCGTCGAGCAGTTCGCCCGGCTGGCGGAGGCTCTCCGGTGAGCCTGACCGTGCGCGCGGCGGCCAAGATCAACCTGCTGCTCGGCGTCGGGGCGCCGCGACCCGACGGCTTCCACACGCTGGTGACCGTCTACCAGGCCGTGAGCCTGTACGACGACGTCACGGTCGCCTCCGCCGACGAGGTCACCGTGACCACCGACGTGGCCTCCTACATCGACGCCGCCCAGCTCCCCGGGCCGGGCCTCAACATCATCGACCGGGCGGGGGCGCTCCTCGCCGAGCACCACGGCCGCCCGGTCGGCGCGCGGGTGAGGGTGGACAAGTCCATCCCGATCGCGGGCGGGCTCGCGGGCGGGTCGGCCGACGGGGCTGCTGCCCTGCTCGCGCTCGACCGGCTCCACGACCTCGGCAGCTCCGACGAGGAGCTGCTCGCGATGGCGGCGCACCTGGGGAGTGACGTGCCGTTCGCGCTGGTGGGTGGCACGGCGCTCGGCGAGGGGCACGGCGAGCTGGTCACCACGGTGGCCGACGAGGGCTCCTGGTGGTGGGTCGTGGTGCCGTCGACGGACGGGATGTCGACGCCCGCGGTCTACCGGCACTACGACGAGCTGCGTCCCGATGCCCCGGAGGTGCCGGGCCCGCCCGACGCGATCTCGGCCGCCCTGGCGTCCGGCGACCCCCGGGAGCTGGCTGCTGCCCTGCACAACGACCTGGAGCCCGCGGCGTGCGACCTGCGCCCCGACCTGGCCCGGCTGATCGTCGAGGGCGTCGACGCCGGCGCGCTGCGCGGACTGGTCTCGGGGTCGGGACCGACCTGCGTGTTCCTGTGCGAGTCGGCCGACCACGCGCGCACGGTTGCCGGCACCCTCGCGACGGCAGGGTCCGGCGGCGAGCGAGCAGCGCGTCGTACTCGTGGCGCACGGGCCGGTCGCCGGCGCCCACGTGGTCGCCCATGGCTAACCTCGTCAACCTCGAGCGGGTGTCCAAGGCCTACGGCATCCGCCCCCTGCTCGACCGAGGTCTCGCTCGGCGTCTCGGCGGGTGAGCGGGTCGGGGTCGTCGGGCCGCAACGGCGACGGCAAGACCACGCTCCTGCAGGTGCTGACCGGCCAGGAGCCGCCCGACAGCGGTCGGGTCTCGATGTCGCGCGGCCTCGCGATCGGCTACCTCCACCAGGGAGACACCCTCGACGACACGCACTCGGTGCGCGACGCCGTCCTGGCCGGGCGGGCCGACCACGTGTGGGCGGCAGAGCCGCGCACCCGCGAGCTCGTCACCGAGCTGCTCGTCGACATCGAGCTCGACCGCGCGGTGATCGGGCTCTCCGGGGGCGAGCGACGCCGGTGCGCGCTCGCCGCCCTGCTGCTGCACGAGCACGACCTCGTGGTCCTCGACGAGCCGACCAACCACCTCGACGTCGAGGCGGTGGCCTGGCTGGCCGGCCACCTGGCGTCGCTGTCGTCGGCGCTGGTCGTGGTCACCCACGACCGGTGGTTCCTCGACGCGGTGGTCGAGCAGACCTGGGAGGTGCACGACGGGGTCGTCGACAGCTACGACGGCGGGTACGCGGCGTACGTGCTGGCCAAGGCGGAGCGGCAGCGCCAGGCGGCCGCCTCGGAGGTACGCCGCCGCAACCTGGCCCGCAAGGAGCTCGCGTGGCTGCGGCGTGGCGCCCCGGCGCGCACCTCGAAGCCGAAGTTCCGGATCGAGGCCGCCGAGGACCTGATCGCCGACGAGCCGCCGCCCCGCGACCGGCTGGAGCTCCAGTCGTTCGCGACCCAGCGGCTCGGCAAGGACGTGCTCGACGTCGAGGACGTCGACCTGGTGCGCGGCGACCGGACGCTGCTCTCGCACGCGACCTGGCGGCTCGGGCCCGGTGACCGGGTCGGGATCGTGGGCGTCAACGGCGCCGGCAAGTCATCGGTGCTGGCGCTGCTCGACGGGTCGCTGGCGCCCACCGCGGGCCGGGTGAAGCGCGGCCGGACCGTCGCCCTGCAGCACCTGACCCAGGCTCTCGACGACCTCGATCCCGAGGCCCGCGTGCTCGACACCGTGGAGTCGATCCGGCGGGTGACCAGGACGACGACCGGCGAGGTGACGGCGTCCTCGATGCTGGAGCGGTTCGGCTTCACCGGCGACCGGCTGACGGCCCGCCTGGGCGACCTGTCCGGCGGTGAGCGCCGGCGCTTCCAGCTGCTGCGGATCCTGCTCACCGAGCCGAACGTGCTGCTCCTCGACGAGCCCACCAACGACCTCGACATCGAGACGCTCACGGTGATCGAGGACTATCTCGACTCGTGGCCCGGGACGCTGGTCGTGGTCTCCCACGACCGCTACTTCCTCGAGCGGGTCACCGACGTCGTCCACGGCCTGCTCGACGACGGCCGGATCTCCGCTGCTCCCCGGCGGCGTCGACGACTACCTCGCGCGTCGGGTCGCCGCGCAGGAGCGCGCCGAGCGCGCCGAGTCGGCGCAGAAGGAAGCCGAGACCGCGCCCGGTCGTCATCAGCCGACCCGGCAGGCGGCGCGCGCCGGCAGCTCGGAGGAACGGACGGCACGCAAGGTGCTCGCCCGCGTCGAGAAACGCCTCGAGCAGGTCGCGGCGCGCGAGGCCGAGCTGAACGACGAGGTGCTGGCGCACGCCTCCGACCACGAGCGGCTCACGGCCATCTCGACGGAGCTCTCCGCCGTCGCCGCGGAGCGTGCGGCGCTCGAGGCGGAGTGGCTCGAGGCCGCCGAGGGCCTCGAGTAGGGCTCAGGGGCGGTCGCCCCAGACCTGGACGATCCGCGGGTTGCCGACGGACGTCGCGGGGTCGCGCGCCACGTCGTAGAGCGCGGTGACGAGGCGGTCGACCCTCGCCCTCGGTCGAGACCACGTGCTGGATCGCCATCGCCTTGATGTTCTCCAGCGTGAGGGCCGGGAGGAGCTTGACGTCGCCCTCGAGCCCCGCCGGCTGGGCTACGTCCGTCCTGACGTGCGCGAAACCGGCGGCGACCAGCATCCGGGGGATCCGCAGACCGATGTCGGGGTCGCCGCCGTTGCGCCGGGCGGTCTCGGAGTAGACCTCCTCGTAGCGCTCGAACGCCGCGACCTCCGGCTCGCAGAACGACCCGCGGAAGTCGACGTCCTCGACGATCAGCCGGCCGGCCGGCCGCAGCGCGTCGTACATGTGGGCCACGGCGGCAGCCGGGTCGCGCAGGTGCGTGAGGACGAACCGCGCGTAGACGACGTCGTACGCCGAGTCGCCGAGGCCGCCGGTGATGTCGGCCACCCGGAACTCCAGTTTGGCGACCTCACCGGACTCGGCGCGGGCCAGGTCGACCTTGGTCGGGTCGACGTCGATGCCGACCACGGAGCCGCTGGGGCCCACGAGACGGGCGACGTCGCGGCTGACGTCACCGCCGCCGCACCCGACGTCGAGGCAGTGCAGGCCCGGGCCGACGCCCGCTCGCTCGAGCAGGGCGAGGGTGGTCGGCGCCATGGCGCGACCGAGCACGGAGGCGCTCGAGCCCTTCCAGCCCGCCGCGGATCAGGTAGTGGTGGTCGTCCAGGGCTTCCCTCCCGGGCGCCGCGACGGCACGTGCCGACCCGGCGTGTCTCAGGTGTCCGTCTTCGCCGACTCGGCGAACGGCGCCAGGAGCGAGCGGAGCAGGGCGGCGAGCCTGGTGCGGTCGCGGTCGGGGAGCACCTCGAGCAGCCGATGCTCGGCGTCGAGGAGGGCGGTGAACGCGCCGTCGACGGCGGACCTGCCCTCGGGGGTGAGCCGCACGATCACGCCGCGGCGGTCGTCGGGGTCGGGGTAGCGCTCGACGAGACCGCGGGCGCTGAGCCGGTCGATCCGGTTGGTCATGGTGCCGCTGGTCACGAGGGTCTCTCGCAGCAGGCGGCCGGGGGAGAGCTCGTAGGGCTCGCCGGCCCGGCGCAGTGCGGCCAGGACGTCGAACTCCCACTGCTCCATGCCGTGGGCCGCGAACGCGTCCCGGCGGGCCAGCTCGAGGCGCCGGGCGAGGCGGCTGATCCGGCTGAACACCGAGACCGGGGCAAGATCGAGGTCGTCACGCTCGCGGCCCCAGGCCTCGAGCAGCTCGTCCACCTCGTCGCGCACCCGACCATGGTACGAGCCGTCGAGAATCTTGACATCGAGAGGTGTCAGGTTCCACGATAGATATCTTGACGTCAAGATAACTCGGAGGATGATCCATGGCCCACGTGTGGGACCCCGACCGCTACCTGACCTACGCCGACGAGCGCGGCCGCCCCTTCGTCGAGATGCTCGCCCGGGTCGGCGCCGAGGCGCCGGCGACCGTCGTCGACCTCGGCTGCGGCCCGGGCAACCTGACCGCGCTCCTGCGGCATCGGTGGCCCGCGGCGACGGTCCTCGGCCTCGACTCGAGCCCGGAGATGATCGCGAAGGCGCGCGCCGCCGACGACACGGCCACCTGGGAGGTCGCCGACCTCCGCGCCTGGGCCACCGACGCCGACCCGGTCGACGTCCTGGTCTCCAACGCCACGCTCCAGTGGGTGCCGGGCCACCTCGACCTGTTGCCGGCGCTCGTGTCGCGGGTGAACGGCGGCGGCTGGTTCGCGTTCCAGGTGCCGGGCAACTTCGACGCGCCGAGCCACACGATCCGTACCGAGCTCGCCGCCGAGGCGCCGTACGACGCGCACACGCAGGGCGTTGCGGTCCCGAGCAGCCACGACCCGGCGGTCTACCTCGAGCGGCTCTCGGTGCTCGGCTGCGAGGTCGACGCCTGGGAGACGACGTACCTCCATGTCCTGACCGGACCCGACCCCGTCTTCGCCTGGGTCTCCGGCACCGGCGCGCGGCCGACCCTCCAGGCGCTGCCCGATGACCTCCGGCCGGGCTTCGAGGCGGAGTTCAAGCGCCGGCTGCGGGCGGCGTACCCCGAGCGCGACGGCCGCGTCCTGCTGCCGTTCCGGCGGGTCTTCGTGGTGGCGAGGGTCGCATGATCGCGCTCCACCACGTCCAGGTCGCCTGCCCGCCCGGCGGCGAGGACGACTGCCGGCGTTTCTACGCCGACGGCCTCGGCCTCACCGAGGTCGACAAGCCGGAGGACCTGCGCGGTCGCGGGGGCGCCTGGTTCCGGGCGTACGACGTGCGGGGCGCGGTGAGCGCGGAGCTCCACGTCGGCGTGGAGGACCCGTTCGTCCCCGCCCGCAAGGCCCACCCGGCGTTCGTCGTCGACGACCTCTACGCGGTGGCCGGCTCGGTCGTGGCCGCCGGTGGTGACGTCGACTGGAGCGAGCGCGACACGTTCCCGGGCCACCGGCGTTTCCACGTGCGTGACCCGCACGGCAACCGGGTGGAGGTGCTCCAGCCGAGGAGTGGGTCAGCGGCCGAAGAGCTTGGAGAAGAACCCCGTGCCGACGCCGGCCTCGGCCCGCTCCTCGGCGGAGTGGGAGTTGTCGCACCAGATCTCGCGGGGCACCATCGACTTGACCTGGGCGACGTGCTGGCCGCAACCGGACCAGGTGGTGCCACCGCAGACGCGGCAGCGGACGGGGTGACACATGCAAGGCTCCTCGGAAGTCTGGAATACCCGGTGGGGTATCGGTGGTTACGACTGTAACACCCCCAGGGGTATGATTCGACTTCGACAGAGAGGTACCCATGTCCACCCTTCCGCTCACCGAGCAGGCATTCGAGCAGACCATCACCTCCGACGGCATCGTCCTCGTCGACTTCTGGGCCTCGTGGTGCGGCCCCTGCCGCATGTTCGCGCCGATCTACGAGAAGGCGTCCGAGACGCACACCGACATCACCTTCGCCAGTGTCGACACCGAGGCGGAGCGTGGCATCGCCGGTGCCCTCCAGATCAGCTCGATCCCGACGCTGATGGCCTTCCGCGACGGCATCCTGGTCTTCCGCCAGGCCGGCGCCCTGCCTGCCCCGACCCTCGAGCAGCTGATCGAGGCCGTCCGCGGCCTCGACATGGACGTCGTACGCCGTGAGGTCGCGGCGGCCGGCCAGGAGGCGTGATGGAGCTCCCCGTCGACGAGATGGCCCCGGTCATCAACCGGATCAAGCGCGCTCGCGGCCAGCTCGACGGCGTCGTCCGGATGCTCGAGGAGGGCCGGTCCTGCGAGGACGTCGTGACCCAGCTCGCCGCGGTCTCCAAGGCGCTCGACCGGGCCGGCTTCGCGATCATCGCCTCCGGCCTGCGGCAGTGCATGATCCCCGGCCCCGACGGCGAGGCACACCTCGACGTCGCGCGCATGGAGAAGCTCTTCCTCTCCTTGGCCTGAGCGAGCACCGCAGCTGTACGGCTTCACCTTCGGCAGCGTGCTGCCGGACGGTGAGCCCACACGTTACCGGGTGGTAACTCTCCTTCATGGTCGACGTCCTCAGCCTGTGGCACCGAGCCGGACGAGTTCCGTTCGGCGACCGGGTGTTCTCGACGATGTTCGGCGTCCGGGCGCCGTACTTCCGGTCGGTGCGCCCGCGCTTCACCCGGCTCGAGCGGCACCGCGCGGAGCTGGTGGTCCCGGACCGGCGTCGGGTGCACAACCACCTCGGCACCGTGCACGCGATCGCCCTCTGCAACGGCCTCGAGGCGGCGATGGGCGCCCTGGCGGAGGCGACGATCGCTCCCGACCGGCGCTGGATCCCGAAGGGGATGCAGGTCGCCTACACCGCCAAGGCGACGGGTGACGTCACCTGCATCGCGGAGACCTCGCCCGACGACTGGACCGGTGGCGAAGCCCGCGAGGTGCCGGTGCGCGTCCGCGGAGAGCTCGCCGACGGCACGATCGTGATCGAGGGTGTGATCACGCTCTGGGTGACGCCCCGGCGCTGACCGCGCTAGCAGCGCTTCGCGGTGGGTCAGGTGCCGCTGTCGACGGCGAAGACCGGGTTGGTGAGCGCGACCATCGGGTACGACGTGAGGTCGCCGCTCGGGTCCACGGCGGCCGTGGGGCGTCGTACCTCGGCCCGGACGAATCGTTCGGTGGCCGGCACGGTGGCATCGACCACCGCATGGCCGCTGCCGTCGGCCGCCGCCCCTGCGAGGACCCCGGAGGAGCCGATCAGCTGAGCCACCGTGCCGGGTACGCCGGACACGTCGAGGTGGACAGCCAGGTCTTCGCCGGCGCTCAGCGTGACCGTGTCACCCGGGCCGCCCACCGTCGTGGTCGGTCCGGCACCCGTCGCGGTGAGGTCGATGTCGACCGCGGCCGACTCGGCGATCCAGGCGTGGCCGCCCTTGACCGCGGCGACCACCTGCCTGGTCGAGAGGGTGGGCAGCCGGTAGACCGTCTGCGCCAGCCCGACCGTCTGCCCCGAGTGGTGGGAGTCGGAGTTGCCGACCGCGGGCACGTACGTGCCGTCCACGAGCAGCTGGTGCCAGTGGGAGACGGTCGTCTGGTTGAAGCCCGACCAGGGACCGTTCCAGACCTCGACCGCGTCCATGCCGGCGTACGACGCGCCGAAGTCCCAGCGGGTGCCGTTCACCGGCACCGACGGGTGGGCCGCGATCGCCGCCCCGCCGAGGCTGCGGGTGAGGTCGGTGAACCGCCCGATCTGGTTGTCGGTGGCCCGGTAGCGCCAGTCGATCCAGGCACCGGGCTTGATCCCGGTCGCGACCCAGTGACCGTTGCGGGTCGTCACCTCCTCGCCGCTGACGACCAGGAAGTCGTCGGGCACGTGACGGCCCCACACCCGGGTGGCCGCGTTCGTGTTGTGCTCGGAGGTCCCGAGGAAGTCCAGGCCCTGGGTCTTCGCCTCGGCGACGAGCTGGTCGAGGGTCCACTGGCCGTCGGAGAACTCCGAGTGGAGGTGGAGGTCGCCGCGGTACCACCCGGCCCCGGTGCCGGCGACCGCCGTCGGCGCGTGGCTCGAGGTGAACGCCGGCTCCACCGGGTCGCCGTGCACGACGGTCAGCGTCACCTTCCACGGCGCCCCCGGCGACACGATCAGGAAGGGCCCCAGGATGACGTGCCACCGGCCGGGGGTGAGCGGCCCGGCGAGGTAGCCGGGGGTCGCCCAACGTCGGGTGATCCGGAAGTGTTGCCGCGCCCCGCCCGACCAGCCGCGGAAGCCGGCGGCGTTGCCGAGCCCGATGCCCGAGGGGTCGAAGATCCCGATGTCGACCACGTTCGTGCTGAAGCCGAGACCGGTGTCGTGGGGCTCGGAGGTGTAGCGCACCTCGATCGCCCGGGCACCCCTCGGGAGCACGAACGGCAGGTAGTGCCAGTCCGCCGTGTGCGGGTCCTTGAACGTGCCGCTCCAGTGCTTCGTGGTCCGCGTCCCGGCCGCCTCGGCCGGGATGTCGAGCAGCGCGGAGCTGGTGATCGCGCCGGCTCCGAGCCCGGCGCCGCCGAGCAGCAGGGAGCGACGGTGGAGGGCGGGGAGGCCGGTGTGCTCGTTCATCGCCGCACACTCTGCCACTGGCTCGGCGCGGCGGGCGACGACGTACGGCGTCGCGTGGTCGCCGCAGGTTTCGGCGGCCGCGGGTCGGCGCCGTACGCTGGGCGACTGTCATGAGCACTGATCCGTCCCGCCTCGGTTTCGAGACGCGCGCAGAGCGCGCTCCTCAACCAGCGGCGGCTGCTGCCGGGGGCGCTCCTCGACCAGCGGCGGCTGCCTCACCTCGACCCGCAGCGGCGCGCACGTACGAGGTCCGCACCTACGGGTGCCAGATGAACGTGCACGACTCCGAGCGGCTCAGCGGGCTGCTGGAGGACGCCGGGTACGTCGCGGTGCCGGGCGGGGAGCAGGCCGATGTCGTCGTGCTCAACACCTGCGCCGTGCGGGAGAACGCCGACAACAAGCTCTACGGCAACCTCGGTCACCTGGCCCCGGTGAAGGCCAAGCGACCCGGCATGCAGATCGCGGTCGGCGGGTGCCTGGCGCAGAAGGACCGTGCCACGATCACCAAGAAGGCGCCGTGGGTCGACGTCGTCTTCGGCACCCACAACCTCGGGTCGCTACCGGTGCTGCTGGAGCGGGCGCGGGTTCAGCAGGAGGCACAGGTCGAGATCCTCGAGTCGCTCGAGGTGTTCCCGTCGACGCTGCCGACGCGGCGCGAGTCGGCGTACGCCGCGTGGGTCTCGGTGTCCGTCGGCTGCAACAACACCTGCACGTTCTGCATCGTCCCCAGCCTGCGCGGCAAGGAGAAGGACCGCCGACCGGGCGACATCCTGGCCGAGATCCGCGCACTCGTGGACGAGGGCGTCAGCGAGGTGACCCTGCTCGGGCAGAACGTCAACGCCTACGGCGTGGAGTTCGGCGACCGGCTGGCATTCTCCCAGCTGTTGCGGGCGTGCGGTGAGGTCGAGGGGCTCGAGCGGGTGCGGTTCACCTCGCCCCACCCGGCAGAGTTCAGCGACGACGTGATCGCGGCGATGGCCGAGACCCCCAACGTGATGCACCAGCTCCACATGCCGTTGCAGTCGGGCTCCGATCGGGTGCTGCGCGCGATGCGCCGGTCCTACCGGCGCGAGAGGTACCTCGGGATCATCGAGCGGGTCCGCGCCGCGATGCCCGACGCCGCCCTGTCGACCGACATCATCGTCGGCTTCCCCGGTGAGACCGAGGATGACTTCGTCGCGACCCTCGACGTGGTCCGCGAGGCGAGGTTCGCCGCGGCGTTCACCTTCCAGTACTCCATCCGCCCAGGCACCCCCGCCGCGACGATGCCCGACCAGGTGCCGCCGGCCGTCGTGCGCGAGCGCTACGAGCGCCTCGTCGAGCTGGTCAACCAGATCGCCTGGGAGGAGAACCAACGGCTCCTCGGCTCCCGGCTCGAGCTCCTCGTCGCCGAAGGTGAGGGTCGCAAGGACGCCGCCACCCAGCGACTCACCGGCCGGGCCCGCGACAACCGGCTGGTGCACTTCTCAGGCGCCGACGGGATCCGGCCGGGCGACGTGGTCGAGGTCGAGATCACCTACGCCGCGCCCCACCACCTGGTCGCCGACGGCCCCGTCCTGGCGCATCGTCGTACCCGGTCCGGCGACGCCTGGGCCGCGCGTACGACGACACCCGACCCCGCGGTCGGGCTGGGGATGCCGGGGGTCGGCGTACCGGCCCCACTCGCCCCGACCGGCTGCGGCTGACCCCGGAGAAAACGCGGAAGAAATCCGCGGCACGCCGGCGGCATTTCTTCCGCGTCTTCCGTCCTGGGGACCCCGCGCTCAGCCGTGGGAGGGGTGGTCCTCGCTGCGCGGGTCCTTGGCCGGGTAGTACGCCTTGGGCTCGAGCCCCTCGGGGTTGTCCTCGTCCCCCTGCTCGAACTCCGCGTCCGACCCGATCAGGTCGCGGGCGTGGTCGCGATGGGGAGGTTCGGAGGTGTCCTTCTCCCCGTCCGTGGACTCCCCACCACCGCCGGTGTGGGCGACCCGCTCGCTGCTGAGGCCCATCCCGCCGGCAGCGCGCTCCGGGCCGGAGCCGTGGGGGTTGGAGTCCCTCAGCTCGGTCGGCTGCTCGTTCCCGCTGCCGGTCTCGAGATCGGTCGTGTCGTCGGTCGCGGGCGTCTGCTCGCTCATGCGGGTGCCTCCTGGTCGGGATGGCTGGCGCCGTCGGAGGTCGCACCCCGGTCGGTGTCCTCCGGCTCCGTGATCTCGTCCGGTACGTCGGCCTCCCGCGCCGCGGTGTTGCCGATGGGCCACACGTCCGGCACGACCGGCCGCTCGTCATACTCCATCTCTTCCACCGCGTCGACGCCGCCCGGTGGCGGCTCGGCGGGCTCGGTCTGCGGCGTCGGCTTCTCTGCCACCTCGGTCACCAGTCCTGTTCTCCTCCACGCCTCGGGCCGGCCCCTCCCTCAGAGACCGGACGTGGTGTTGCTCCCGGTCCTGTACCCAGCCGCTGGAGAACGAACCGTCGCCCGGCACGGTCGAGATGGGTCGCCGGACGACGCCTGCCTATGCTGGCGCCCATGGGCGAGCACGAAGGCAGCGGCGACTCGATGCTGGAAGGGCTGCAGCAGGTGCCCGGGGCCATCATCCGGACCTACCTCGCGCCCGAGGTCAAGGTGATGTTCGAGTCGCTGAACAAGAACGCCTGCACCAGCCTGAAGTGGATGATGGCCGACCTGGCGGGTGAGGACCTGAGCACCTTCCACGCCGGCTGGCAGCCGTTCATCGCCGACTCCGAGGCCGTGCACAACCGCGACCTGTGGAAGGTGTCGCCCCGCCTGACCGACCTGTCGCCGGAGGAGCGGGCCACGATCAGGCCCGAGGACGGCTGGTTCATCTTCGCGGTGGTCCGCGACCCCCGGCTGCGACTGTTCTCGGCCTGGCAGAACCGGCTCCTGATGCGCATCCCCATCGCCCAGCAGTACGAGGACGAGTGGTGGTACCCGCGGCACCCGCTGACCCGCGAGTCGGTGATCGAGGACTTCGCGAAGTTCGTCGACCTCCTCCAGAAGCAGCCCGACCACAAGCTCCGCACCAAGGACCCCCACTTCCGTGACCAGGTCGAGCTGCTCGTCGAGCACGCCGTCCCCTACACCCGCATCTACGAGATCAGCGAGACCAAGCAGCTGCTCGCCGACCTCAGTGCCCACCTCGTGGCCCGCGGCCACTCCGGTGAGCTCCACCTCCCCAAGGCCAACCCCACGCCACTGCGGGCGATCGGCGCCCTCTACGAGAACGGCGTGCGGGAGCGGATCGAGGAGATCTACGCCGCCGACTTCGACCGTTTCGGCCACCTCTGGGACTTCAGCCGCACCGAGAGCGCAGAGCCCTGGACCGACGCCGCCCTCGCCGCGTGCGAGAACGAGGCGCTGCTCAGCCTCCGGATCGCCGAGCTCCACACCATGGCCCGTCGCCAGCGGAGCAGCTACGCGTCGGCCCGTAAGCGGATCGAGGAGCTGGAGCAGGAGCTCGCCCAGTCCCCGAAGTCGGAGGCGAAGGGCGACGGCGGTCTGCGCTCCCGGATGGCGCGGCTGCGCAGTCGCTGAGCCTCAGCCGGTGGCGGCCTTCGAGCGTCGCCGGGCGGCCCGCGCTTCGCGCACCTCTCGGATCCACGCCACGTGGTCGTCGGCCGACTGGGAGAGCTCCGCGACCCGGGCCCACGTCTCGTCGTCGAGGTCTCCGCGGAGCCCGTCGAGCAGGACGCGGTCGGCGCCGGGGCCACTGGGTCGAGGTGGGGCGCTCACCGCCAGGCCCGGCTTCAGGATCCGTCGCCAGCGCGGCCGCTGCGCCTCCTCGGCGGCGCGGGCCTCGGCGCGGTCGGCCGCCCGCCACCAGGCCAGCTCGTCGTGGATCCGCTGCGCGGCGGCGTCGGCGACGGCGTCCACCCGCGCCGAGAGCTCGGGCGGCAGCTCGTCGTGGAGGGCCAGCCGGTGGAGCTCGGCCTGGAACCGGCGGTAGTAGTCCAGCGTGTAGTGGACGTCGAAGGCACCCCACGGGTGGTCGACGAAGGTCGCGTAGTACTCGTGCGAGAGGTCGATGTGCTCCCAGCCGTACGCCGTCTTGGCGTGCTCGTTGAGCCGGGTCCAGAAGGCGTTGCCTCGCCGCCCCATCACCCGGGCCGACTTGCCCTCCGGGCCGGACGGGGCGAGCTGTCGGGGCACGCTGTCGCCGGTGCGCACGCACGTGGACCGCGTTGAAGCCGCAGTGCACGACCACCCGGGTCTGAGGGCAGTGCTCGGCGACGTAGGCCGCGAACCGGTCCATCGCGTCGACCCACAGGGCGAAGTAGCCGTCCGGGTCGTCCTGCCAGCGCAAGGCGACGGTCCCCGGGTCGGCGCGGAGGCGCTGGTAGAGGTCGGTCTTCCGCAGCCGCCACCGGTTGTCGGTCACGAAGCGGCCGTCGCCGAGCCGGAGCACCCCGAAGTGGATGTCACCGAAGAAGTCGAGGATGACGAAATCCGGCTGCTCCGCGGGGAGGAGCTCCAGGATCTCGCGGGAGAGGTCGGACTCGACGTTCCACAGCCCGTACGGCTTCATCTCCTCGACCGGCTCCCACGGCTCGTCCACCGGGGGCGACATCAAGGCGATCATCGAGCTCTGGTTGGTCGTCGGCCCGACGGCGTACCAGCTCTTGTACTCCGGGTTGAAGCGTCGGTTGAAGTTGTCGCGGGTGATGCAGCTCCCGACGACCGACACAGTGCGGGGCTCGACGCTCATGGCGTCGGGACCGCCGGGAGGCCCGAGCGAAGGCTTTCGGTCTCGAGGACCCGTGCGACGACGCGCTCGCAGCACCGTCCGTCGCGGAGGGTGAACGTCGCGTCGATGCGCGCCTGGTACACCGGCTGGGGCGAGGGACCGTGGGCGAGCGCCTCGACAGCGGCGTCCACCGCGGCCTCCCGCGTCTCGACGACTGGGCCGAAGGCGTCGCGGGAGTACTCGAAGTAGGACTGCCGGCCCGTGTGGCCGCCACCGAGCACCGACTCGGCGTCGAACTGGTAGTAGACGACCGGACGCTCGAGGTAGGCGGCGTTGAAGGCGATCGAGGAGAAGTCGGTGACCAGCAGCCGGGTGCGGGCGAAGAGCTCCTGGGGGTCCTGGCCCTCGTAGGACAGCGTCTGCACGTGGGGCGGCAGGTCGATCAGCGGCAGCCAGGGCTGGAGGATGGGGTGCGGCAGGAAGGCCAGGCCCACGCTGTGCTCGGCACACGCGGCGGCCAGCTTCTCGTCGCGCAGGAAGCTCAGCCAGCTGCGCATGAACTCGGTCTCGAGCAGGGCCGGGTCGGCGACGTGCTTCTGGGTTCCGGGGATCCGCTTCGGGAGCAGGTTGTTGCGCCAGGTGGGGGTGACCAGCAGGAGGTCGCGTCGGTCGGGCGGGTAGCGGAGCCCGACCTCGCGGAGCCGGTCGAAGCGGGGCAGGCCGGTGAGGGCGACCTCGCGGGTGGTGAAGACGTACGACGTGTGGTCGCCGGCGACCGAGGCCAGCTCCTGAGGGGTGCTGACCACGAAGGTCTCGATCTTCTTCGGGTTGAGCCAGGGGGAGATGTCGTCCTTGCTGACGCCGTGTTGGAGGAAGTGGAAGCGCCAGTTCGCGGGCGTGAACTCGAGGATCTCCTTGGGCGCCACGATCGGGGCGTCGGCGTGGGAGGAGAGCAGGTGGGCGGCGTGGGCCATCAGCAGCCGCCACTGCATCGAGCCGTGGGCGACCAGCCGGTCGCCGTGGCCAGCGGCCTTGAACCGGGTCCACTCCGGTCCGCCCTTCTCCAGGACGAACCAGGCATTGATCTCGGGGTGGTGCTCGCGCAGGTAGCGGAACAGGATCTCGCCGCTGTCGGCGGCGTCGTGGATCCGGTCCATCAGCACCCAGGCGTCGGCGTACTTCCGGCGGACCGAGGAGCGGTGCATGAGCCGCTGCGCCAGTTTGCCGTGCCGAGACTTCGGGATGCGGATCCGGAGGTGCTGCGGCACCCGGCTCCGGTTGCGGGCCGACTCGGGGTTGAGCCACCAGCGGATCTGCCCGGCCGGGGCCACGCGCACGGGCCCGTGGGGGCGCTCGTAGACGATGTCGGTCGGGCTGCCGTCGAGGTCGGCGGTCAGGGTGCGGTCGGCGGGCAGCCACACGAGCGCTCGTGCAGGAGCGCACGGCCGTAGTAGGCGTGGTCGCGGATCTTGGCGTGCAGCGGGGTGATCGCCTCGCCGTTGGCCCACCACGTCTCCTCGGGCTGCTCGCCGGTGAAGAAGTAGGAGGCCCGGACCAGCTCCTGGGTGACGTCGAGGTGACCGAGCTGCACGAAGGGGTCGTGCCACGACTCGGGCTCGTAGCCGTGGGCCATGGTCAGCTTCGCGGCGAGGGGCACGAACGGCGACGCGTAGGGGAGCGCCTCCTCGACGTCGATCGAGCCGAGGACCTCCCCGATCAGCTCGTGGAAGCGGTCGGCCAGCGGGCCGTCGATCGGGCGGCCCTCACCGGCGGCAGCGTCGGGAGTGTTGAAGTACCAGAGCAGCTCGTAGATCAGGCAGCTCGCGAGCCAGCCCGGGACCCTGCCGTAGCGGGCGGTCGCCGTACGGACGAGGTCGACGAAGCCGTGCTCGGGGACGGTGGTGTAGCGGCGCACGTCGGCCCGCGAGGTCTGCACGGTGGAGCTGCCGTCGGCGCGGAGGCGGTAGTGGTAGGTCGCGGTCTCGAGGAAGCCGACCTTGGGGTGGGGGTGGTCGAGGAGGTAGCGGCAGTTGAAGTGGCCGTCTTCGAAGTTGGGGCGGATCCGGGTGTCGAAGGTGAGGTCGAGGTCGCGGACGCGGTCGAGGTGGAAGAAGCTGGTGGGGGAGTGGCCGTGGAAGCGTTCGGGGGTCTGGGCGAGGTCGACGTAGGGGTTGCCGCGGTACATCGACCGCAGGGGGTGCTCGTCGCGTCGTGCGGTCGGTCTCCTCGTTCCACATCAGGCGGCGGCAGGCGACGAGGTCGGCGTCGGGGTGGGTGTCGAGGAAGTCGGCGACCTCGGCGAGGTAGGTGGGGTCGAGGGTGTCGTCGGGGTCGGGGAAGGAGATCCACTCGCCGGTGGCCACGGCGATGCCGGCGTTGCGGGCGGCGCCTTGTCCGGCGTTGGCCTGGTGGAGTACGCGGACGGTGTCGGGGCTGCGGGTGGCCCAGGCGTCGAGGATCTCGGCGGAGTCGTCGGTGGAGCCGTCGTCGACCATGATGATCTCGACGTCGTCGAGGCCGTGGGTCTGGGCCTCGAGCGAGCCGATGAAGTCCGGCAGGTAGCGACCGACGTGGTAGACGGCACTCACCAGGCTGAAACGGGGGCGACTCCCGGGCAACGCCTCACCTCTCTCCACGGCCTCGGAACCATAACCAGGCTCGGTGGGGCAGGTCCAATCACCTCGCGGGTCACACCCGTGCGGGTGTAGAGGTGGGAGTCGGCGTCGGTGGGAGGCCGGAACGACGGGCCCCGGTCTCGAGCACCCGGGCCACGACGCGCTCGCAGCAACGTCCGTCGCGGAGGGTGAAGGTCGCGTCGATGCGCGCCTGGTACGCCGGCAGCGGGGCAGGCCCGTGGGCGAGCGCCTCGATGGTGGCCTCTACGACGGCGTCATGGGTCTCGATGACCGGGCCGAACCCGTCGCGGGCGTAGTCGAAGTAGCCGCGTCGACCGACGTGTCCGCCGGTGAAGACCGAGTCGGCGTCGAACTGGTAGTAGACGACCGGGCGCTCGAGGTAGGCGGCGTTGAAGGCGATCGAGGAGAAGTCGGTGACCAGCAGCCGGGTGCGGGCGAAGAGCTCCTGCGGGTCGTGGCCCTCGTAGGACAGCGGCCGGACGTGGGACGGCAGGTCCATGAAGGGCAGCAGCGGCTGCAGGATCGGGTGCGGCAGGAACCCCAGCGTGACCCCCTCGTCGCGCACGGCGGCCGCCAGCCTCGGTTCGGTGAGGTAGGCGAGCCACCTCCGCATGAAGTCGGTCTCGAGCAACGACCGGTCGAGCGGACGACGCTGGGTGCCGGGGATGAAGGGGGGTGTGAGCTCGTTGCGCCAGGTGGGTGCGACCAGCAGGAGGTCGCGCCGGTCGGGCGGGTAGCGGAGCCCGATCTCACGGAGCCGGTCGAAGCGGGGCAGGCCGGTGAGGGCGACCTCGCGGGTGGTGAAGACGTACGACGTGTGGTCGCCGGCGACCGAGGCCAGCTCCTGAGGGGTGCTGACCACGAAGGTCTCGATCTTCTTCGGGTCCAGCCATGACGACAGGTCGTCCTTGATCACGCCGTGCTGGAGGAAGTGGAAGCGCCACCTCGGCGCCGTGAACTCGCGGATGGCGGCCGGTGCGATCAGCGCGTCCTCGGCGTGGGAGGACAACAAATGGGCGGCGTGGGCCATCAGCAGCCGCCACTGCATCGAGCCGTGGGCGACCAACCGGTCACCATGACCGGCGGCCCTGAACCGGGTCCACTCCGAGCCGTCCTTCTCCAGGACGAACCACGCGTTGATCTCGGGGTGGTGCTCGCGCAGGTAGCGGAACAGGATCTCGCCGCTGTCGGCGGCGTCGTGGATCCGGTCCATCAGTACCCAGGCGTCGGCGTACTTCCGGCGGGTCGTCGGGAGGTGCATGAGCTTCTGGGCGAGGCGACCTTGCTTGCTCGCCGGACGGCGGGCCCGCAGCTCCTCCGGGATCGTCGCGCGGACCCGCGCCGAGTCGGAGCCGAGCCACCAGCGGATCTGGCCCGGCGGGGCCACCTTGACCGAGCCCGGCGGCGGCTCGTAGGTGAGGGTCATCGGGCTGCCGTCGAGGTCGGCGGTCAGGGTGCGGTCGGCGGGCAGCCACACGAGACGCTCGTGCAGGAGCGCACGGCCGTAGTAGGCGTGGTCGCGGATCTTGGCGTGCAGCGGGGTGATCGCCTCGCCGTTGGCCCACCACGTCTCCTCGGGCTGCTCGCCGGTGAAGAAGTAGGAGGCCCGGACCAGCTCCTGGGTGACGTCGAGGTGACCGAGCTGCACGGACGAGTCGTGCCACGGTTCGTCGGCGTAGCCGTGGGCGAGCACGAGGCGGGCCAAAGGGGTGACCACGGGGGGCACGAAGGGCAGTGCGGTGTCGACGTCGATCAGGCCGAGGATCTCGGCAGCGATCTCGTGGACGTGTGCGGCCGCCGGGCCGGCGACCGGACGTCCCGCCGGTGCCTTCGGGTCGGGTGCGGCGACGTACCAGTACAGCTCGTGGAGCAGGAAGGTCGCGAGCCAGCCTGGCACCGCGCCGGACTGCGCGACGGCGCGGCGCGTCAGGTCGAGGTAGCCCTCGAGGATCAGCGTGTAGCGGTCGGGATGGGCCGCGCCCGCCCTTCGACCGGGGCGGCCGTCGATGCGCTCGTGGTAGGTCGCGGTCTCGAGGAAGCCGACCTTGGGGTGGGGGTGGTCGAGGAGGTAGCGGCAGTTGAAGTGGCCGTCTTCGAAGTTGGGGCGGATCCGGGTGTCGAAGGTGAGGTCGAGGTCGCGGACGCGGTCGAGGTGGAAGAAGCTGGTGGGGGAGTGGCCGTGGAAGCGTTCGGGGGTCTGGGCGAGGTCGACGTAGGGGTTGCCGCGGTACATCGACCGCAGGGGGTGCTCGTCGCGCGTGCGGTCGGTCTCCTCGTTCCACATCAGGCGGCGGCAGGCGACGAGGTCGGCGTCGGGGTGGGTGTCGAGGAAGTCGGCGACCTCGGCGAGGTAGGTGGGGTCGAGGGTGTCGTCGGGGTCGGGGAAGGAGATCCACTCGCCGGTGGCCACGGCGATGCCGGCGTTGCGGGCGGCACCTGTTCCGGCGCCCTCGCCGGCGTCGGCCTGGTGGAGTACGCGGACGGTGTCGGGGCTGCGGGTGGCCCAGGCGTCGAGGATCTCGGCGGAGTCGTCGGTGGAGCCGTCGTCGACCATGATGATCTCGACGTCGTCGAGGCCGTGGGTCTGGGCCTCGAGCGAGCCGATGAAGTCCGGCAGGTAGCGACCGACGTCGGAGGCCGCGCCGACCAGGCTGAAGCGGGGCCGGGCCGGGCTGTTCACTGCTCGGCCGGGGGAACCCGGGGGCCTCGGGTGAGCCGGGCGCGGACCCGCGCTCGCAGAGCGGCCGCGAGCTGACGGGCCGGGACGCCGTCCAGGGCTGCGGAGCCGTCGGTCGTGAGCTCTGCGATCCGGCGCTCCGCCCTGCGCAGGCGCCGCTGCGTGGCGGCGAGCTTGTCGGCCCGGGCCGCGGAACGGCGGATCCGGCGCTGGCCGGCCGTGATCACTCCGGCGAGGGCCTCGGCCGCGAGGTCGATCGGCACCTGGTCGATGGGCTCGGCATCGGCGGCGGGCGGGATCCGGTGGAGGTGCTCGAGGTCGCCGATGACGCTGACCCCGCTGGCCCTCAGCCGGTCGATGCTGGCGGTGGCCTCGACGGCGGCCTGCTCCGCGGCCCAGCGCGGAAGCGTCGGGCGCGGCTCGTCCTTCGGGGGGATCCGGACGTCGTGCAGCCGGCGGGCGTAGCCCATCCGGAAGAACAGCGAGAACTCGTCCCAGCTGAGCTGCGGCTTGGTGAGGGCGATCGCGCGGCGTAGCAGCTCGGCCTCGGGGGCGGTGAGGCTGCGGTTCTGGTTCGGTGGCGTGTGGCCCGAGAGCAGGCCGGCCGGAAGCCCGAGCAGCTGCTCGAAGGTGGTGGGGAGCAGGGCACGGTCGGTCTCGTCGATGACCACGACGCTGATCCGGTCGAGGTCGACGACCTTCGACCAGCCGTCCACGAGGGTCGCGGTGTCGGCCCAGGACCAGAAGCCCTGGGTGGCGAGGTGGGGCTCGGGCCTGCGGAAGCGTTCCTCGAGCCATCCGTCGAGACTCCCCGTCTTGCCGTCGCGGAGCACCTGCTGCCAGGTGGACAGGGCGATCGAGCCGGGGTTGCGCGCGGCGACGAGCAGGTGGAGCCGGTCGCGCCCCAGGGCGTCGACCGCCCGGGCGCGCTGCTCGGCGTCGGCGAGCGCGAAGAACTCGCTGCTCACCACGACCCGCCCGGGTGTGGTGTGAACGGTGTGCACCAGGTCCTTCCACACCCCTTCGCCGGGAAGCGGGGCGCTGTCGTGCAGCCAGCCGGCCGGTCGGTCGATCAGGACGCGCGCCGCGTCGTGGTGGGCGCTGGTCCGGCCCGGGTAGATCACGCCGTGGGCGGCCAGGTCGTCCCGGGCCGCCGCCAGCAGCCCCTGGATGGCCGTCGTACCGGTCTTGTGAGGGCCGATGTGGAGCAGCAGGGCGCCCTCGGGGATGGCAGCGGGGGACTCGGGCACGACACGAGGCTAGTGGAGCCGCCTCCTCTCCCGGGCAGGCGTGGCGGCTGTTCAGAACCCGAAGGTGGTGTACGCCGGGAGCCCTTCGGCCAGGCGTTCGAGCACGAACCGCTCGTGCGGGACCACCGGGTCCGGGAGAGCGTCGAGGGCGAACCAGGAGAGGGCCTCGCACTTCACCGGCTCAACGATCCGCGGCTCGCCGGTCCACGAGTGGGCGGTGAAGAAGAAGTCGACGCGCTCGTCGATCGGGTCGGCGTGCTGGGTGCGCTGCATCGAGGTCACGAACTCCAGGTCGAGGTCCGCGACGCCGATCTCCTCGCGAGCCTCGCGCCGCGCCGCGTCGTACGCCGTCTCGCCGCGCTCGACGTGCCCGGCCGCGGCCGCTGCCCAGTGGCCGTCCATGTAGCCGGTGTTGCGACGGAGCTGGAGCAGCACCTCGGCGTCCGCGCCCCCGCGAGTGAGGTAGACGTAGGACGCCGGGACCACTCGGAACCGATCGACCATGCGCCGAGGCTAGACTGCCCGCCCCGAGCCGGCGGTTGGAGGGCGCTCGTCGCCGGCGGTATGGGCCGCGTGGTTTCGAGGAGGTCGCCAGGGCGACCTCCTCAACCAGCGGCAGCGTCGCTGGGCTCGTGCCGGCGGTTGAAGGAGGGTCGGCCCGCGCCGGCGGTTGAGGAGGGCGTTCTACGCCCGTCTCGAAACCCCGGCATCTCATGGGCGGCAGCAGGCGCGACCTCCTCGAGCGGCGGCTGCGGGGGTCAGGTGTGGACGGCCTCGACGAGGCGGACGACGTAAAGGACCACCGGCATGGCGAAGACGACGAGCAGGACCCAGGCCACGGCGCGGTGGAAGGGCCTGGTCGAGTCGAGGCGGCCGGCGAAGTCGAGCAGCGCGCCGTCGGGCACGTGGTGGCTCAGGCCGATCCGCCGGGCCTCGGCGGGCATCGTCTGGCCCGCGTACCAGTAGGGCGGGGCGTCGTCGTCGGGACCGTAGTCCTCGTCGAACTCGTCCTCCCGCACCTCCGGCATGCCCCCAGAGTAGGCCAGACTCCACGCATGTCCGCCGAGCCGCTGTCGCCGATCGTCGCGCTGGTGGGCGCGACCGCGGCCGGCAAGTCCGGGCTCTCGCTCGACCTCGCGGAGCGCGTCGACGGGGAGGTCGTGAACACCGATGCGATGCAGGTCTACCGCGGCATGGACATCGGCACCGCCAAGCTGCCCGAGCACCAGCGACGCGGCATCCCACACCACCTGCTCGACCTGCTCGAGGTCACCGAGCCGCTGACGGTCGCGGAGTTCCAGGGCCTGGCCCGGACAACGATCGCCGACATCCGCGCCCGCGGCCGGACCCCGGTGCTGGTGGGTGGGTCGGCGCTCTACACCCGCGCCGTCCTCGACCGGTTCGACTTCCCTGGCACCGACCCCGACGTACGGCGCGCCCTCGAGGCCGAGCTGGCGGAGGTCGGCCCGGCGGCCCTGCACCTCCGCCTGGCCGAGGTCGACGCCGAGGCAGCCGCCCGGATCCTGCCCGACAACGGCCGGCGCATCGTCCGCGCGCTGGAGGTCGTCATCATCACCGGGCGGCCCTACAGCGCGTCGCTGCCCGAGCACGCCTACCTCGATCCCGCCTCCGTGCAGATCGGCATCGACATCGACCGGCCCACCCTCGACGTGAGGATCGAGCAGCGGGTGCGCGAGATGTTCGAGGCGGGCTTCGTCGACGAGGTAGGCCGGCTCCTCGACGCCGGTCTTTCGCAGGGCCGCACCGCCTCGACCGCGATCGGCTACCGCGAGGTGGCGGCGTACCTCGCCGGAGAGACGGCCCTCGACGAGGCGATCGAGGCGACGGTGCGCGCGACGAGGCGCTTCTCGCGGCGGCAGGACAGCTGGTTCCGCAAGGACCCGCGGGTGGTCTGGGTGCAGTGGGACGACCCCGAGCGCGTCGAGCGGGCAGCCGAGGCGGTCCGCGCCAACGGCGACTGAGGTCCGACACCTGGCGAGGTGACGGGCACTCGGCTGCCAGACTAGGAGCGTGAGCTACCCGTTCCTCAAGGGTCACGGCACGGAGAACGACTTCGTGCTGCTGCCCGACCATGACGGCACGGTCCACGGAGCCCTCCCGGCCGAGCGGGTCCGCGCCCTGTGCGACCGTCGTGCGGGGATCGGTGGCGACGGCGTCCTCCGCGTGATCCGGACGAGCGCTGCGCCGGTGGTTGAGGAGGGCGCTCTGCGCCCGTCTCGAAACTTCGATCTGCCTGAGTGGTTCATGGACTACCGCAACGCCGACGGGTCGGTGGCCGAGATGTGCGGCAACGGGATCCGGGTCTTCGCGCTGCACCTCTCCGACGAGGGGCTGGTGCCCGCACACCGGCCGGTGCGGATCGCCACCCGGGCCGGCGTGAAGGAGGTGACCCGCAACGGCGACACCTTCACCGCCGGCCTCGGGGTCGCGACGATCCTCGGTGAGACCAAGGTGTCGGTCGACGGTCGGTCGTGGTCTGCCCTGCACGTCGACGTGGGCAACCCGCACGCGGTGGTGATGGTCGACGACCTCGCCGAGGTCGGGCGGCTGTGGGACGAGCCGGCGTACGACGCGGAGCTTTACCCCGAGGGCGTGAACGTCGAGTTCGTGGTGCGTCGCGGGCGCGAGCACATCGCCATGCGGGTGCACGAGCGCGGCTCGGGTGAGACCCGGTCGTGCGGCACCGGTGCCTGCGCGGCGGCCGTCGCCGCAGCCGGAGGGCGCCCGGGTCGCTGCCGGGTCGACGTACCGGGCGGGACGCTCGGGGTCACCCTCGACGAGGCGGGCCGGGTCTTCCTCAGCGGCCCCGCGGTGATCGTCGCGCGCGGCGAGACCTCGCTGTGAGAGACCACGCGACCCGCTCGCTAGGCTCCGCGACATGGAGATCGCAGGTTCCGTAGCCCTCGTCACCGGTGCCGCCTCGGGCATCGGCGCCGCCGTCGCCCGCCACCTGGCCGCTGCTGGCGCGACCGTCGTCGTCGCCGACGTGCAGGACGACAAGGGCAAGGCGCTGGCCGAGGAGATCGGCGGGGAGTTCGCCCATGTCGACGTGACGAACACCGACGACATCGTTGCGGCCGTCGAGCAGGCAGCGGGGCTCGGTGACCTGCGGATCCTGGTCAACTCCGCCGGCATCGGCCCGGCCGCGCGCACGGTCGGGCGCGACGGCACCTACGAAGCTGCCCACGACCTCGAGCTGTACAAGTTGGTGATCGCGATCAACCTGGTCGGCACCTTCGACACGACCCGGATCGCCGGGACGGCGATGTCCCGGCTCGACCCGCTGCCCTCCGGCGAGCGCGGCGCGATCGTCAACATGGCCAGCGTGGCGGCGTTCGACGGCCAGATCGGGCAGGCGGCGTACTCCTCCTCCAAGGGCGGCATCGTCGGCATGACCCTGCCCGTGGCCCGCGACCTGGCCGCGATCGGCGTACGGGTCAACACAGTCGCGCCCGGCCTGATCGACACCCCGATCTACGGCGAGGGCGAGAAGGCCGAGGAGTTCAAGGCGCGGCTGGGGGAGTCGGTGCTGTTCCCCCGGCGGCTCGGCCGGCCCGACGAGCTCGCGTCGATGGTCCTGGAGTGCGTGCGCAACTCCTACATGAACGGCGCCGTGGTCCGGGTCGACGGCGGCATCCGGATGCCCCCGAAGTGAGGGTGGGGTGCGAGTCACCGGCTCACCGGCGACTCGCGCACTTCTCGGCCGTTGCAGCGCCCGAGAAGTGACAGGAGTGACCCCGGCGTGGGGCTGGTGTGGCTGGAGGTACGACGAGGGGCGAGGCCTCAGCCGCGCACCCGGGCGCTGGTCGGGTCGTACATCGGCCGCAGCGACACCTCGGCCGCCCACCGCTCCCCGGCGATGTCGACCTCCCACGACCCCGCGTCCAGCCAGTCCTTGGTGACCGGCTGGTCGGAGGTCACGAAGGCCAGCCCGACGGCGGCGCCCAGCGTCCAGCCGTACGACGCGGCGCGGACGTAGCCGACCACCACCCCGTCGCGCAGCACCGGCTCCGCGTGGAACAGCAGCGGCTCCGGATCGAGCAGCCGGAGCTGCACCAGCCGCTGCGTGGAGGGGAAGGCCTCGCGACGGGCGGCCAGGGCCGCCTTGCCACGGAAGTCGGTGTCCCACGCGACCGCGAAGCCGAGGCCGACATCGAGCGGGCAGTCGGTGTTGTCGATGTCGTGGCCGTAGTCGCGGTAGGCCTTCTCCATCCGCAGCGACGCCAGCGCGTTGAGCCCGACCGGCCGCACCCCCGGGGCCGCGGCCAGCGCGTCGTACAGCTCGAGAGCCCGGTCGGCGGCGACGTAGAGCTCGTAGCCCAGCTCGCCGAGGTAGGTGATCCGGGCGCAGACGACGGGCACCCCGGCCACCGAGATCTCGCGTACGCCGCGGAACGGCCACGCGTCGGTCGAGAGGTCCGCGTCGGTGAGGGTCGCGAGGGCATCGCGCGACAGAGGGCCCTGGAGGTTGAGCTGCGCGAAGTCGCGGGTCACGTCTTCGACGACCACCGCGCGGTCGTGAGCCGCCCGCTCGAGCATGGCGCGCACGTGGCCGTGCGCGGTGTCGGAGGCGATCACGAGGAACCGGTGGTCGGCGAGCTTGGAGACGGTCAGGTCGGCCTCGATCCGGCCGTCGTCGTTGAGCCACTGGGTGTAGGTGATCCAGCCGGGCTCGCCGTTCACGTCGCCGGCCGACAGGTGGTCGAGCATCGCGCCGGCGTCGATGCCGGAGACGGCGAACTTCGCCATGAACGACATGTCCATCAGCCCGACGCCCTCGCGGACGACGTGGTGTTCCTGGCGCCACTCCTCGAACCACGGGGCCCGGCCCCACGTCGGCTCGGCCTCGGGCACGATGCCGTAGCCGGCGAACCAGTCGGCGCCCTCCCAGCCGGACACCTCGCGCAGCAGGCCGCCGTTCTCGACGAGCCGGCTGTGCACGGGGGAGAGCAGTCGGTTGCGCATGGTGAGCAGCTGCTTGCCCGGGGTGTGCGCGGCGTACACCGTGCCGAGGATCTCGGTCGTGCGCTCGCGGCGGTACGCCGGGTCGAGCTGGTCGGCGCGGAAGCGCGCGACGTCCCACGCGGTGACGTCGACGTCGGGCAGGCCCGAGATGATCCAGCGCGCGAGCACCCGGCCGAGGCCGCCGGCCGACAGCACGCCGACGGAGTTCATGCCCGCGGCGACGAAGTAGTGGTGGATGCCGGGCGCCTCGCCCACCGCCGGCGCGAGGTCGGGGGTGAACGACTCCGGCCCGCAGAAGAAGGTCCGCACGCCGACCTCGAGGGTCACCGGCACCCGCGCCATCGCCTTCTCCAGGAACGGGCTCATCCGGTCCCAGTCCGGCTTCAAGGTCGTGAACGACGCCGACCGCGGGATGCCGTCGATCGACCAGGCCGCGGCGTGCGGCTCGAAGAGGCCGACCATCATGCCGCCGCCCTCCTCGCGGTAGTAGCCGTACGACGCGGGGTCCTCGAAGATCGGCGCGTTTGGGTCGATGCCCTCGATGGTGTCGGTGATCAGGTAGTAGTGCTCGGCTGCCTGGTTGGGGATCACCACGCCGCTCCGCTCGCCGAGCTCGCGGGCCCACATGCCGGTGCAGTTCACGACGTACTCGCACTCGATGACCTGCGTGTCGCCCGAGTCGCCGGTCCGAACGCCGCCGGTCTGCGCTGCCCCCGGGTCGCCGGCCCGAAGGTCCCCCGGGTCGCTGGTTGAGGAAGGCGCCCTGGCGCCTGTCTCGAAACCACCGACCCGCACTCCGCGCACCTCGCCCCCCTCGACCAGCACGTCCTCGACCCGGACGCCCTCGATGATGCGGACGCCGAGGTTCTTCGCGCCACGGGCCAGCGACTGGGTGAGGTCGACCGGGTTGACCCGGCCGTCGCCGGGGACGTGGAAGCCGGCCAGCAGGTCGTCGGTCTCGGCCCAGGGGAAGAGGTCCTTCATCTCCCGGGGGCCGATCTCCTCGACCTCGAGGCCGAGGTGACGCTGGAACGCCGCCACGCGGCGGTACTCGTGGAGCCGGTCGGCGTCCGCCGCGGCCTCGATCAGCCCGACCGGCTTGAACCCCGTCGCCACCCCGGTCTCGGCCTCGAGCCGGGCGTAGAGGTCGCGGGAGTACAGCCGGATCCCGGTCGAGGTCTCCGAGGTCGAGCCGAAGCAGGTCATCAGCCCGGCCGCGTGCCACGTCGTACCGCTGGTGAGCCGGTCGCGCTCGAGCACCACGACATCGGTCCAGCCCTCGTGGGCGAGGTGGTAGGCGACCGAGCACCCGATCACGCCGCCCCCGATGACGACGACACGGGCCCGGTCCGGCAGCTCAGGCACAGTCACCGGCACAACCTAGCGGGCGAGTCGGGGGTGGGCCGGGCTCCGGGTTGCTGGGAAACCGCTGCGAAAATCGGCATCCCCCCGACTCGGAACTCGATCTGCGCAGCGGTTTCTTGGGGTGGCCCGCGACCAGCCCGCCGTACGCCGTCGGCAAACGAGTTCGCACAGGCGAGCCCGCCGACCTACCCTGGACGACGTATGACGAACGCACGCGAAGACTTCTCCCTCGACGCCGAGCTCGGCGAGACCACGGGCTGGGACGAGGACGACCTCGAGATCGACGACGCCGACGACGACGCCGAGTGGGAGTCGGGGTACGCCGACGACGGCGACGACCCCGAGCTGACGCTCAGCGATCCGACGGTGGGTGAGCAGGACCTCGCCGAACGGTATGCCCTGCGCCGGGTCGCCGGGCTGTCGACCGAGCTCGAGGACATCTCCGAGGTCGAGTACCGCCAGCTCCGGCTGGAGCGGGTCGTCCTGGTGGGCGTCTGGACCGAAGGCTCGGTCGAGGACGCCGAGAACTCCATGGCCGAGCTCGCCGCGCTGGCCGAGACGGCCGGCTCGGAGGTGCTCGACGCGATCTATCAGCGACGCGACAAGCCCGACCCGGCGACGTACATCGGCCGCGGCAAGGTCGAGGGCCTCGGCGAGATCGTGCGCGCCACCGGCGCCGACACCGTGATCTTCGACGGCGAGCTGGCGCCGAGCCAGCTGCGCAACCTCGAGGACAAGCTCAAGGTCAAGACCGTCGACCGAACGGCGCTGATCCTCGACATCTTCGCCCAGCACGCCAAGAGCAGGGAGGGCCAGGCGCAGGTCGAGCTGGCCCAGCTCACCTACATGAAGCAGCGGCTGCGCGGCTGGGGCGGCAACCTTTCACGCCAGGCCGGTGGCCGGGCGGCCGGCGGCGAGGGCATCGGTGGCCGCGGCCCCGGTGAGACCAAGATCGAGACCGACCGCCGCCGGATCAACACCAAGATCGCCAAGCTCCGCCGCGAGCTCGCCCACATGAAGGGCACCCGCGACACCAAGCGCCAGGAGCGCCGGCGCCACCACATCCCCAGCGTCGCGATCGCCGGCTACACCAACGCGGGCAAGTCCAGCCTCCTCAACAGGCTGACCGGTGCGGGCGTGCTGGTCGAGGACGCGCTGTTCGCCACCCTCGACCCGACCACGCGTCGTACGACGACCAGTGACGGGCGGGTGTACACGATGAGCGACACCGTCGGCTTCGTCCGCCATCTGCCCCACCAGCTGGTGGAGGCGTTCCGGTCGACGCTCGAGGAGGTCGCCGACTCAGACCTGATCCTCCACGTCGTCGACGGCAGCCACCCCGACCCCGAGGGGCAGATCAGCGCGGTGCGCGAGGTGTTCGCGGAGATCCACGCCGACAAGGTGCCCGAGATCATCATCGTCAACAAGGCCGACGCGGCCGACCCGCTGGTGCTCGCGCGCCTGCAGCAGCGCGAGCCCCACTGCGTCGTGGTCAGCGCGAAGACCGGCGAGGGCATCGACGAGGCGCTGGCCGTGGTCGAGGGCGACCTGCCGCGCCCGGGCGTCGAGTTCGCGGCGCTGGTGCCCTACGCGCGGGGCGACCTGCTCGACAAGCTCCACCAGCACGGCGAGATCGAGTCGCTGGAGCACACCGGCGACGGCACGGTCGTGCGCGGCCGCGCGCACGCCGACCTGGCCGGCGAGCTGTCGGCTTACCCGGTCTGAGCCGCCGCCCCGCACGCGGTACGGCGGGCCTGGGCACTTTTCTGCCCACAGACGACCGATCCGGGAGCACGTACCGCGTCGGCTCTGGGCCAGAACGTGGAGGGGGCGCGTCCATAACTGGCATAAGACCGCCCTGATCGGCCCTCGCCGATCGGGTCTTAGCCAGTTAGTGGAGGGGCCGGCACAGCGGACGGCGTAGAGCACCGGCGCGCGGGCGCCGTCGCTGCCGTCGCTGCCGTGGCTGCCGGAGAGGTCGTCGTCGCCCTGGCAGTTGTCCTCGACCTGGTCCTGGGCGTCGTCGATGCCGTCGCCGTCGGTGTCCTCCTGGGCGTCCTGGACCCCGTCGTCGTCGGTGTCCGCGTCGGTCGGGTCGGTCACGAGGCAGCCGTCGTGGACCTCGGGGCCGTCCTCGACGCCGTCGGAGTCGGTGTCGTCGGCGTGGGGGCGGGTGTGGTGACGGAACTCGCCGATGTTGCGCAGCCCGTCGTGGTCGGGGTCGCCCATGGCGTTGGCGCGGTGCGGGTCGAGGTGGTGGGCGACCTCCCAGCGGTTGGGCATGCCGTCGTGGTCGGAGTCGCGTGCGCCTGAGGCCGAGCCGGCGGAGGCGGTGCCGAGGGTGAGCAGGGCGGCCGCGGCGAGCGAGCCGGCGATCGCGGTGCCGCGTCGGGCGGTGGTGGTGAGGGTCATCGGTTCCTCCGGGGTGGGAGCCGCTGACTGCGGCAGGTGGCAGGAGCGTAGGGACGCTCCCGGCCACGCCGCGTCGTACCGGAGGGCCGCCTCGGCTGCCCGGAGGTCGTAGTACCAGACCCCTCTCAGACCAGGCGCAGCGCCAGCCGCGGGCACATCCGGACCGCCTCCCGGGCCGCACCGAGCAGCTCGAGGGTGACCTCGCCGCCCACGATCGGGTACCCCCACTCGTCGAGCTCCACCACCTCCGGCAGCAACTCCGCGCACAGTCCGCGCGCGTGGCAGGCGGGCCAGTCGACCCGCAGCGTCCGGCTGCTCACGACGCCACGCTCCGCCACGGTCGTACGGCGTGCGGCCGGGCCCACGCGCAGTGCCCGGCGCCGTGCCGGTCGACCTCGTCGGGGTACGCCGCGAGCAGCGACCGCACCAGCCGCACCGTGCCGTCGGGGTGGGCGCAGGCGCCGCGGCGCTCGACCAGCCCGGACAGCTGCTGCACCCGGCCGACTCCGCCGCCGTCGTCGAGTGCGTCGAGGGCCTCGGCCAGCGCCGGCAGACCGTTGCGGCACGGCCCGCACCGCCCGGCACTCTGGCCGGCGAGGTAGGTCGTCAGCCGCTGGGTCCACACCACGGGGCAGTCGTCGACGGCGAGCACCAGCCCGGCGCCAAGGGCACACCCGGCCTCGCGCATCCCCGGCACGCTGACCCGCAGCCGGCGCGCCGTACGAGCCGTCGTCCAGGTGCCGTGGAAGCCGCCGAGCAGCACCGGCGAGTCGCCGTCGGGGAGCAGGTCGGCGAGCGGCGTGCCGTACTCCACCTCCCGCACCACCACCCGCTCCCCGGGCAGCCGGAGGGTGAGCAGTGTGGTGCCGGGCTCGTCCTCGGTGCCGAGCCCCTGCGGGGGCCCGGTGAGCAGCAGGTGCCCGACGTGCGCCCAGGTCTCGGCGTTCGAGAGCAGCGTCGGCTGGCGCTTGTGCCCGGAGACGGCCTCGGGGGCCCAGGACGTGACCGGGAGGTTGGGCCGGCCGGCCATCAGCTCGAGCACCGCGCGGGCCTGCCCGGCGACGAACCGCGGCGCGGCCTCGTGCCGCACCAGCCGCACCTTCTTGTCGTGGCGCTCGGCCATGGCGGACCGCATCGCCGCGACGGTGAGCGGCCGGTCGCCCGGCAGGACGACGTGCACCTGGCGGGCGCCGAGCGCCCGCGCCGTCGCGACGGCACCGTCGAGCACGAGGTGTGGTCGGGTGCGTGCCAACGCACAGTCCTTGCTGCTGGCCGGCTCGCCCTCGCTGAGGTTGACCACCACGACCGGGTGGCCGGGCTGGGTCGCGGCCGCGCGCAGCTTGGTGGCGAAGGGGAACGCCGCGCCCCCACGCCCCCTCAGCCCGACGTCGTCGAGCGCCGCGAGCAGGTCGCCGAGCGCGGGCGCCGGCAGCTCGCCGTACGTCGTGCGGTGGGCGGCCAGCGACGGGCCGGCACCGATGCCGGCCAGCAGGGCCGGACCCTCCTGGACCTCGGGGTCCTCGCAGATCGCGACCGGTGTGGCGCTCATGACGCCTCCCCGAGCGCGCGGCGGGCACTGACCTGCAGCAGCCGGATCACGGCGAGGCCGGCGACGACCGCCACCGAGGCCCACACCGCCGACCGCTCCCAGCCGGGGGTCCGCAGGTCGGTCCCGATCCCGAGCCCGTGCCCGACGGCGATCCCCCAGGCGGCGTAGGCGAGGAGGTGGGTGAGCCGCCAGGAGCGGAACGTCATCCGCGCGCGCAGCAGCGAGGTCACGGCGACCAGCACGAAGAGGTCGAAGGCGAGGGTGCCGAAGCCGAGCCAGAGCGGGAGGTACGTCGCGCCGACCCAGGGCACGATCGCCTGCCACCAGCGGATGTCGACGTAACTGTCGACGACGGCGGTGGTGATGTGCACGCCCAGCAGGACCACCGACCAGAGGGCGAGGTTGCGGTGCACGGCCAGCCCGACGAAGCGGGGCAGCACCCGGCCACCGCGCCCGGTCGCGAGGACGCCGAGCACCACGGTCGCGGTGAGCAGGACGAGCACGACCAGGCCGGTCGAGCGGTTGAGGTACCACAGCAGCGGGCCGTGGAGCAGGGTGCTCATGCCGCCTCCTCCTCCACGTCGGCGGGCCAGCCGCCGGTGCGGAGCACCGAGCCGTCGGCGGCCACCAGTCGAGCCGCGACCTCGTGGCGCGACAGCCACGCGGCCGCGTCGGGCCCGAGCACGATCGCGGCCGTGCTCGCCGTGTTCGCGGCCACCGCCGTGGCGCCCAGGCAGGTCACCGACGACCAGGTCTCGGGGGCGGGCGCGCCGGTGCGCGGGTCGAGCAGGTGGTGGTACGCCGTACCACCGCGTGTCCAGCGACGTGCGCCGGGGCTCGACGTGGCCACGCCGCCCTCGGCGAGCCAGACCAGGACGCCCGGCTCGTCCGGTCGCTCGCACACCGAGACCGCCCACGGGTGCTCGTCGGGCCGAGCGACGGCCAGGTCGCCGCCGACGCTGACGATGGCGGAGGAGGCCAGCTCGCCGGCGAGGGTCGCCACGACCAGGTCGGCGGCGAAGGCCTTGCCGGTGGCCCCGAGGTCGAGCGCCGTACCGGCGGGCACGCGGAGCGCGTCTTCGGCGATGCCGATCTGCTCCCACGAGCCGGGATTGGGAGCCGTGGCGGGCGTGACCCGGCCGGTGTCGGCGAGGCTGCCGAAGTCGCGGTCGTACCCCACGGAGACCAGGTGGCGTCCGAGCAGCGGGTGCACCAGCCCGTCGGTCGCGCGGGCGGCGTCCACGGCCACGGTCACGGCGGCGACGAGCACCGGGTCGACCTCGACCCAGTGCCCGGCTGCAGCGTTCGCGCGCACCAGGTCGGAGTCGGCGCGAAACCGGCTGCAGGTGCGGTCGACCTCGGTGAGGACGCTGTCGGTCAGCCGGCGCGCGGCGGCCGCCTCGTCGGGGTCGCGGGTGGCCAGGAAGACGTAGGTGCCGAGGGCGCTGAACGTCTCAGCCATGGTGCGACCCGGAGCTCGGCGCCGGCGGGGGCGGCGGGGGCGGCGGCGGGGGAGCGGGCTGCGCGACCGGGCCCGGCCGCGGCGCGGACGGGGCAGCGGGTGCTGCGGGCGAGGTGAAGGTGCCACCCCCGACGGTCACCGGCGCCGTCGCGGACTGCACGTACTGGGTGTGCACCACCGTGCGCGTCGGCCGGTTGCGGAGCACGACGCGCTTCGGGAACGACGCGGACTTCTGCTTCGCGACCGCAGCCTCGTACTTGGCCTGGGCACGGGCTGCCTTGGCCTGAGCGGTGGCCTGGGCGGCGTCGTCGCGGGCCTGCTGGGCCTCGTGCTGGCGGGCCGCCGCGCCGGCGAACCAGCCGACCGCGGTCAGGCTGATCGCGCCGGCGACGGCGGTGAGGGTCGAGACGCCGAGACGGGAGATGTCCCGGCTGCGTGGGGAGGGAGTCATGGGTCGAGCGTGCTGGAGCGCGCGGCAAGGACGTCTCATGTGTCCTTCAAGTTCACGTCATGAAGTGGCCGGCGGTCTTGACGGCGACTTGATACGGACGCGAGGCGCACATAGGCCGGGGCGAGGCACGGTGTGCGGCATGAAGCTCTTCGCGATCCTCCTCGGTGCGCTGGCCCTGGTGGCCGGGTTCTCCGGCGGCATGCGTGCCTACTCCGTCTCCGCCGAAGCCGGTCCGGCCCCGGTCCGACCGGTCTCGGCGCCGCACTACCCGAAGGCGCAGCCGGTCCGGCCGGGCGTGGTGTTCCGCTACGCCCCGTGCCGCCCGCCGGCCCACCGGCAGGGCAAGGCATGCGTCACCCACGTGACGCGGACCGTCACCCTCCCGGCCCCGGCCGCGGCGGCGCCCCCCGCCGCCGCGGTCCCGGCCGCGAACACCTCCCGGCCCGCCACCCGGCCCGCGCCGCACCACTCCACGAGCGCGCCGCGGCCCAGCGGTGGAGGCGAGGACGGTGGCCACGGCGGAGGCGGCAACGGAGGCGGCAACGGAGGCGGCGACGACTGAGCGACGCCGGCCGGGCTCACTCCGCCGGGTCGACCAGGGGCAGCGCGACCTCGACCCGCGCGCCGCCCGAGCGGGTCGTGCCGGTGACCAGGTGGCCGCCGCAGTCCTGGGCGGTACGGCGGGCGATGTCGAGGCCGAGCCCGGTTCGGCCGGGCCCGGCCCGAGGCTCCGCCGACCAGCCCGGACCGTCGTCGGCGACCGTGAGCCGCGCCGTACCACCCTCGGCGGCGGACCCCCGGAGCGTCACCGCGAAGCTGGTGCCGTCGGGGGTGTGCGCGAAGACATTGTCGATGAGGACGTCGAGCAGGTCGGCCACGTCGGCCGCGGACACCGGGACCGGCATCGGGCCGCGCTCGAGGTCGACCTCGAGCAACCGGCCGTCGTCCTCGGCGAGCGGCGACCAGAAGGCGACGCGCTCGGCGATCACGGTCGCCAGGTCGCAGCGCGCCGACAGCGTGTCCTGCACCGGCCGCCGGGCCTCCTTGACGATCTGGTCGACGGTCAGCTGGAGCGTCGTGATGTGCTCCTGGAGCCGGGCCGCCACCGCGGCATCGTCGACGGACTCGGCATCGAGGCGGAGGGCGGTGACCGGCGTACGGAGCCGGTGGGAGAGGTCTCCGACGGTGGCCCGCTCGGCGGCCAGCAGCTCGCCGGTGCGCTCGGCCAGCCCGTTCAGGGCCCGGGCGAGCTCGACGGTCTCGGGGGTGCCACGCACGTCGGCGCGGGCGGTCAGGTCGCCCTCACGGAGCTGGTGGGCGGTCTGGGCGACTTCGCGCAGCGGCTCGCTGATCCGCCGTCCGAGCTGGCGGGCGATGAGCCAGCCCAGCCCCAGCAGCACGAGTCCCAGCAGCGCGATCGCGGTCCACGCAGCGGTGACCCCGCGACCCAGGTCGGCCTCGGTGACGGTGGCGCGCACCACCGCCGTCCCGCGCTCGCCGGCCACCGGCAGCAGCACCGCGCCGCCCTCGCCGGTCTGGATCCGCACGCTCTCGCCGTCGAGCGCCCGCAGCACCTCCGGGTCGCGGCTCAGGTCCTGGGCGGCGCCGAGCGTGCGACCGCCCGGGGTCAGCACCGCGACCTGGGGGACGATGCTGCGGTTGAGGTCGTCGAGGTAGGCCTCGAGCTGCGTCCGGCTGGTCGTCCCGGCCAGCACCAGGGCGACGTTGCGGGCGGCCTGGTCGGCGGCGCTCATCGCCCGGTCGGCCGCGAGGGTGCGCACCAGCAGGCACAGCGGGATGACGAAAGCCATCACCACCGCCGACGTGGTCGCGAGGACCAGCCATGAGATGCGACTGCGCATCAGGACCGGCCCGGGTCCACCAGGCGGACCCCGACGCCGCGCACGCTGACCAGGTAGCGAGGCTCGGCCGCCGTCTCCCCGAGCTTGCGGCGCAGCCACGACAGGTGGACGTCGACGGTGCGGTCGGAGCCGCCGTACGCCTGACGCCACACGTCGGCGAGCAGCTCGCGCTTGGTCACCACCTCACCCGGCCGCTGCGCCAGTGCGAGCAGCAGGTCGAACTCCTTGCGGGCCAGCTCCACCGGCTCGCCGGCCAGGGTGACGGTGCGCGAGCGCTCGTCGATGACCAGGTCGCCCATGCAGATCGGCTCGTACGACGCCTGGGCACCGCCCCTGCGCAGCACGGCGCGGACGCGGGCCGAGACCTGGTCGGCCCCGAACGGCTTCACGACGTAGTCGTCGGCCCCGGCATCGAGGGCCTGGACGATGCTGGCGTCGTCGTCGCGGGCGGTGACGACCACGATCGGCACGTCGCTGGCGGCGCGGATCATCGAGATCAGCGTCATCCCGTCGATGTCGGGCAGCCCGAGGTCGAGCAGGACGACGTCGTGGCTGCCCTGGAGCACGGTCTCGAGCCCGGCCATCCCGGTCTGGGCGACCGCGACCGCATGCCCCCGGTCGGTCATCGCCCGCTGTACGGCCGAGCGGATCGCCGGGTCGTCCTCGACTACCAGCACGCTGCTCACGAGGGCAAGGTAGCGGCGGCGCCTGTGGATCCGCTGCGACGCTCCTGTGCTCCTGGGTGGAGGATGCGGCCATGAGCCGGCTGCGGACCGCGGTGGTGGGGGTCGCGGTGTGGTGCGCGGTCGTCGCCGGCGTGGCGACCCTGGTCTGGGTGGTGATCGACCGGGCCGGTCAGGGCGTCGTCCCCGAGGCGCAGCCGCAGGCCGACGTCACCGGGTCGCTGCCGGTGCCGGGCAACGGCGGTCCGGTCCAGCACACCAGCCCCGGAGCGACCATCTCCCCGCGCCCGTCACGTCGTACGACGGCGCCGGCTCCCTCGTCGTCCTCCCCGGCCGGCTCCACGTCCAGCTCGCCGGCGACGGTCGCGCCCCCGCCCCCGCAGCCGACCCGGCAGCGCCTCTCCTGGAGCGGTGCGGCCGGACATGTCGTCGCAGAGTGCCAGGGGCCGTCCGTGGGGCTGGTCAGCACGTTCCCGGGCACGGGGTGGCGCTACACGATCCTCGACCGCGGGCCCGGGCAGGTGCTGGTGCGCTTCCAGCGACTCGGGGAGGACCGTTTCGTGACCGTGGCTGCGCGGTGCATCGGCGGGGCACCCCGCTTCGCGACGTCGACCGTCCAGCCGGGCGACGACTGAGGCCGACCTAGCTTGGGGACGGCCCGGGCCGGTGTCCGCGCCCGGGGATAAGGTGCGTCGGTGCCCGACGCCGATGCTGCCCCCGAGTCGGGGAGCTCACCGGTCCGCGATGTCCTGGCGGCCGCGGTCGAGGCGCTGGGCGGTCAGGAGCGGCCGGGGCAGGTCGCGATGGCCGAGGCGGTCGCCTCCTCACTGTCCGGCGGGCGTCACCTGCTCGTCCAGGCCGGCACCGGCACCGGCAAGTCGCTGGCCTACCTGGTGCCCGCGCTCCTCCACGACGAGCGGGTCGTGGTCGCGACCGCGACGCTCGCGCTCCAGCACCAGCTGGTCGAGCGCGACCTCCCGCGCCTGGTCGATGCGGTCGGTGCCCTCGAGGGCGTCGACGCGTCGTACGCCGTGCTGAAGGGCCGCAGCAACTACGCCTGCCTGCACCGCGTCCGCGAGGGCGTCCCCGACGACGACCAGGGCACGCTGGTCGACGTACCCCAGTCGACGCTCGGCAAGAAGGTCCTCGAGCTGCGCGCCTGGGCCGACGAGCAGGCCGGTGACAAGGGGAGTGGCGAGCGTGACCACGCGCCGCGCCACACCGACCGCGAGTGGCGGCAGGTCAGCGTCAGCCACCGCGACTGCCTGGGCGCTGCGCGGTGCCCGTTCGGCGAGGAGTGCTTCGTGGAGCGGGCTCGCGAGGAGGCTCACCGCTCCCACCTGATCGTCACCAACCACTCCCTGCTCGCGATCGACGCGATCGAGGGGGTGCCGATGATCCCCGACTACGACGTGGTGGTGATCGACGAGGCCCACGAGGTCGTCGCGCGGGTGACCCAGGCCGCCACCGACGAGCTGTTCGCCGCCGAGATCGACCGGGCCGCGCGGCGGTCGCGCCGCTTCGTCGAGGGCAAGGACGCCGACAGCTCGGCCGCCGACGACCTGGCCGACGCAGGCGACGCGTTGAGCGCCGCCATGGCCGAGTGCGAGCCCGGCCGCTTCGACACGGTGCCCGAGGCGCTCGCCGACGCGCTGGTCCTGGTGCGTGACGCGGCGCGCGCCTGCCTCTCGGCCTTCCCCAAGGAGGCCGAGGCGGGGTCCGGCGGCGAGGGCGACGCGGGGCGCACCCAGGCGCGCGGGTCGGTGCAGGAGGTCTTCGCGACCGCCGAGCGGATGGCGGCCGGCTCCGAGGCCGACGTGCTGTGGCTGACCGAGCCGGTCAGCGGCGGGCAGAGCCGGATCCCGCCGCGGCTGTGCGTCGCGCCGCTCCAGGTCTGGGGCCCGATGCGCGACAAGCTGCTCTCCGACAAGACCGTGGTGATGACCTCGGCGACCCTGCGGCTCGGCGGCGACTTCGACACCGTCGCCACGTCGGTGGGGCTCAAGCCGGCCGAGCGGGTCGAGGCCGGCGCGCCCGCGGCCCGGCCCGCTGACGGCGAGCTGCCCTGGGTCGGGCTGGACGTCGGGTCGCCGTTCGACTACGGCCGGCAGGCGATCCTCTACGTCGCCCGCCACCTCCCGCCCCCCGGACGCGACGGGCTCGGGGCGGCCCAGCTCGACGAGATCGTCGGCCTGGTCGATGCGGCGCAGGGCCGCACGCTGGGGCTGTTCAGCTCGCGGCGCGCGGCGGAGACCGCGGCCGAGGCGGTGCGCGAGCGCCTGCCCCACCTGACCACGCTGGCGCAGGGTGACGCCCAGCTGCCCGAGCTGGCCCGGCAGTTCGTGGGCGACCCCCACACCTGCCTGTTCGGCACCCTCAGCCTCTGGCAGGGCCTCGACGTCCCGGGTGAGACCTGCCAGCTGGTGCTGATCGACCGCATCCCGTTCCCCCGGCCCGACGACCCGCTGATGAGCGCCCGCCAGCGCGCGGCCGACCGCGAGGGCGGCAACGGCTTCATGCAGGTCGCCGCCACCCACGCCGCGCTCCTGCTGGCCCAGGGCTCCGGTCGCCTGATCCGCACCACCACCGACCGCGGGGTGGTCGCCGTCCTCGACCCGCGGCTGGCCACGGCCCGCTACGGCGGCTTCCTGCGGGCCAGCCTGCCGCCGATGTGGACGACCTACGACGGCGCACTCGTGCGTGAGGCGCTGGCCCGGCTCGCTGCTCCCGCCGACGCCTGATCAGGCGTCGGGGTCGTCTCGCTCGTCGGCCGACGATCGCCGGGCCGCCCGCAGGGCCGCGGCCTCCCGCGAGGTCGGGATGCGGTCGTCACCGGGGATCTCCACCACGGACTTCGCGCCCGAGCGATGGTCCGGCGCCAGCATCAGCTGGTCGCGGAAGCGGATCCGCACCCGCGTGACGGCCCGCTGGTCGGCGAACCACGGGTCGACCAGCCACATCGCCAAGATCACCAGGGCCCAGCCGACGAGGACGTCGAGGATCCAGTGGTTGCCGGTGCCGACCACGACCAGCGCGGTGGTCACGGCGTAGACCCAGGCCAGCCCGCGCAGCCACAGGTTGCTGCTGTTGCGGCGGACGACCAGGGCCACCCACAGCGCCCAGCCGGCGTGCAGGCTCGGGAAGGCGGCCAACTGGTTGGTCAGGCCCCCCATCCCCTTGGGCGCGGAGGCCTCGGCGCCCCACCAACCCGCACCGGAGTGCAGGCTGAGCACGTCGACGTACCCGCCGGTCATCCGCGGCGGCGCGGTCGGCAGCAGCAGGTAGCAGGCGAGCGCGATCAGCGACGCGACCACCAGCGCCCAGCGCGCGGGTGTGTAGTGGGCGGGGCCGCGTCGGTAGAGCCAGACCAGCACCACCAGCGTCACCACGTAGTGCGCCGCGGCATACCAGTAGCAGGCGGGCACGGCAGCCCAGGCATGGGCCACGAACCAGTCGTTGATCGCGTGCTCCCAGTTCAGCTGCAGCACCCGCTCGAGGTGGTGCAGGTCGAGCGCGCGGTCCTGAGCCGGACCGAGGTCGTCCTCGGCGAAGGTGCGGGTGACGCAGTAGAAGAGGTAGAGCGCTCCGATCAGGGCGATCTCACGCGCACCACGACGCCTGGGGAGCTTTCCCCAGGCGTGAGTGGTGGTCTCGGATCGCAGGCTCATTCACAACATCTTCTCAGCGGACGCAAAGGGTTTCCATCGTCCTGACGATGGATCAACCCCTGGCCGACCCCTGGGATTCCCTTGACCCGCAGCGTCCGTTGGTCGAGGAGCGCGCCGCGCGGAGGCCGTCGTTTGAAGGGCAAAACCGTTGGTTGAGGAGGGCGCGCCAGGCGGTGGCCGTTGGTTGAGGAGGGCGCCCTGGCGCCCGTCTCGAAACCAGGCCGGCTGGCGAGGAGGCCGGGGTCGAGGGGGAGAGGCCGTTGGTTGAGGAGGGCGCCCTGGCGCCCGTCTCGAAACCAGGCCGTCGTGGAGGCCCGGCCCTCAGAGGCGACGCAGGACCGCGGTGACCTTGCCGAGGATCGTGGCGTGGGTGCCGTCGATCGGGCTGTACGACGGGTTGTGCGGCAGCAGCCACACGTGGCCGTCCTTGCGCTGGAACGTCTTCACCGTCGCCTCGCCGTCGATCAGCGCGGCGACGATCTCGCCGTTCTCGGCCGTCTGCTCCTGGCGGACCACGACGTAGTCGCCGTCGCAGATCGCGGCCTCGATCATCGAGTCGCCGCGCACCTCGAGCAGGAACAGCGTGCCCTCGCCGACCAGCTGCTTGGGCAGCGGGAACACGTCCTCGAGCGTCTCCTCGGCCAGGATCGGCCCACCGGCGGCGATCCGCCCGACCATCGGCACGTAGGTCGCGGCCGGCATGGCGTCGCCCACGCCGGTCTCGTCGTACGACGGCTCGGGGTCGGCGGTCGACCCCATCGAGCGCCGGGCCGCCAGCACCTCGGGCAGGAACACCTCGAGAGCGCGCGGTCGGTTGGGGTCGCGCTTGAGGAACCCCTTCTCCTCCAGCACCCGCAGCTGGTGGGCGACGCTCGAGCTGCTGGTCAGACCGACCGCCTGGCCGATCTCGCGCATGCTGGGCGGGTAGCCGCGCTTCTCGATGGAGTCCTTGATCGAGACCAGCACCTTGGTCTGGCGCGGCGTGAGCCCGGTGGCGTCGGGCGGGCCGTCGGGCAGCTCGCTGACCTTGCGGGTGCTCTTGCTCGTAGCGGGGGTCATGGACCGAACCGTACGGCGGCCGCCGCCCCGGAATCAAACACCTGTTCGAACGGCGTGTCGGCCGTGGTCCTGACCTTCGCCTCATGACCCAGGTGCGCAGGGTCTGCTTGACTCCGGTCCATGGAGAGCTGTGTGGTGACCGGCGGGGCGCGGGGATCGGGCGCGGGATCGCCGAGCGGATGGTGGCGCGGGGTACGCCGTGGTGGTCACCGACCTCGACGGCGAGGGCGCGCGTCGTACCGCGGAGGAGATCGGCGCAGCGGTCGGGCTCGAGCAGGACGTCCGCGACCCGGCGTCGCACCGCTTCGTCGCGACCACGCGCCGCCGACCACGGCCGGCTCGCGGTGTGGGTCAACAACGCGGGCGTGGGCGACGACGGCCGGCTGGCCGACCTCACCGACGAGCAGGTACGACGTCTGGTCGAGGTCAACCTGCTCGGCTACCTGTGGGGGATGCGTGCCGCCCTCGCGCCGTTCGAGGGCCGGGGCGGCGACATCGTCAACATCGCCTCGCTCTCGGGGCTCGGACCGGTGCCGGGCTCTCGGTGTACGCCGCCACCAAGGCCGCGGTCGTCTCGATCACGATGTCGGTGTCCGCCGAGGTCGCCAAGAACGTGCGGGTGCACGCCATCTGCCCGGACGGCGTGCGCACCGCGCTCCTCGACGGCATGGACGAGTCGGCGTGGGGCCCGCGCTGACCCATTCCGGCGGCCGCATCCTCACCGTCGACGAGACCGCCGACGCGGCCGTGGCCCTGGTGGGCACCCGGCGCGTCGTCCGGACGGTGCCGACGTGGCGCGGTGCGCTCGTTCGGACGACCACGCTCGCGCCGTCGGTGGCCAAGCGCGCCGCGCCGCTCTTCGCGGCCCGAGGGCGCAGGGTGATCGAGAAGCGAGCCCGCTGACGGCGCGATGTTCGAAGGTCGGGGCGGCCGTCCCGTGCGGGATCCGGCGGCCTGACGAACGTACCGTACGGCTCGGCTACGGCTACGGCTACGGCTGAGCGAGGCGGTGCGCTGGACGGCACGTCCGACGGGCACGAGGGTGACCGCGCCGCTGGGCATCGCTGGATGGTTGCGTTGCCCGAGTCGGTGTAGCAGCCCAGGACGACGCTGCGGTTGTGGGTGGATACCACTCCGGACGCCGCGCTGGTCACCAGCGAGGCCTGCCGGCTCACACTCAGCGCCACCTCCCGGATGTCGGGCGTGCCGTGCACGGTGTTGTTCTCGATCTGACACCGATCCCGTCGCTCGGAGTCGTCAGGTCGGCGCCGAGCCAGTAGCTGACCAGGAAGGTCCGGTCGGGCGGGAGGTTCGTCAGCCGCTGGTGGAACTGGGCCGCGTCGGAGA
>CAVXFQ010000018.1:0-10881 GCA_963761085.1 uncultured Actinomycetota bacterium | reverse complement strand
TTCGTCAGTCCACACGCCGGGCTCCGGCCCACGTCTTCGTCACGGACTACTGTGGGGCCTGTGGAGGAGCAGACAGCGGAGGGCCGGCCGAGCGCGCAGGCTGGGTGTGGGCCCCAGGAGCGTCGTCCGTCGACCCAGGCTCGGCGTACGGCGGATCCGAGGGTCACGCCGTACCGGCCCCATCGATCGCGGGAGGGATCTCCGGGCCGACGCGTGGGCAGGCCTACGGACCGGCGTGGCGCCGTCCAGCCGAGCATGTTGTCCCCGCCGATGAGGAGCCGGCGAGGTCGAGCAGCGGATCGTCGAGGCGGGGCGCGGTCCTCCCGTGGTTCGGGGGCGTGACCGGCTGGGCGGCCTGCGCTGGCTGGGTGGCTCTGGTTCGGCGGGCGAGGCTGCGGATGGCTCGTCCTGCCCGTTGTACTGGCGACCATGGGCTGCGACATCCGGTCGCAGGCTGGGATCCGGGTCACGAGGAGAGGCCGATCCGACCGAGCTCACTCTTTGTCGACGGTCTCCGCTCACCCTTCCGCTGCGATCGGCGACTTTCGCGATGGGGTATGCCTCCGGCGTTCGGGCGGCGGTCGTGTCGCCGACATGGCCATGTACGCCGACCTGTTCACGGTCGAGGAGTTGGTCGGGCACTACTGGTACATCGCGCCTACACCGGCAATCCCCAGATGCTCGAGGCGGCCGGGTTGGCCGAGGAGAACAGCTGGTCACCCCAGGAGACACTCTCGGTGCGACTGCCCTGGGTGCTGGACGCGGAGTTCCCGCGACCGCTCTGCAACCGTCCCGTGTTCGACCTGGAGGGCAGGCACATCGGCACGCCCGACCTGCTCGACGAAGAAGCCGGCGTCGTCGGGGAGTACGACGGGCCGGTCCACCTGGCGGGACATCGTCGTGGGGTGGATGTCCGGCGGGAGGCGGGATTCCGCGCGGTCGGTCTGGAGACCTTCGTCGTGACTGCTGCTGATGCAGGCCACCGCGAAGACGTCGTACGCCGGATGGCCGAGGCACGTAGTCGAGCCCGCTTCGCGGCACCGAGCACGAGGGGTTGGACCATAGAGCCCCGCCCTGGTGGACCCCCACCGACACCGTCGCGGCCCGCCGGGCCTTGGACGACGATCAACGCAGGCGGTTCCTGGCCTATCGCATCAGCTGATCGGGGGCGCGCCCGGCCCCGCGGGCGCGACCGTCGGCGTAGTCCGTGACAAGGATCAGCCACCCGCCCGGCGTGTCGACTGACGAACGTCACGGACTACCGGTCAGGGCCTGGAGGGGGGAGGTCGAGGGGGAGGGGGCGGTCAGGTGAGGAGGCGGTCGAGTGCGGCGTAGCAGAGGGCGGCGGTCAGGCCCGCGGCCGGGAAGGTGAGCACCCAGGCCGTGACGATGTTGCGGGCCATGCCCCACCGCACGGAGGAGAACCGTCGGGTGGCGCCGGAGCCCATGATCGCGGAGGTGATCACGTGGGTGGTCGAGACGGGAGCCTGCCAGATGAAGGCGGTCGCGTAGAGCACGCTCGCGCCGACGGACTCGGCCGCGAAGGCATGGGGCGGGTCGAGGTGGATGATCCGGCGACCGAGCGTGCGCATGATCCGCCAGCCGCCGGAGTAGGTGCCGAGCGAGATCGCGCCCGCGCACGAGATCACCACCCAGATCGGCAGCTGGGTGGTGTCGGGCGCCAGGTAGCCGGCGGTGATCAGGGCCAGGAAGATCACGCCCATCGTCTTCTGGGCGTCTTGCAGACCGTGACCCAGCGCCATCGCCGAGGCGGAGACGGTCTGCGCGAGGCGAAACCCGCGGGTGACACGATGTGCGTTGCGACGCCGGAAGATCCACATGATCGCCAGCATCACCAAGAAGGCGAGGGCGAAGCCGACCATCGGCGAGAGCACCATCGGGATCAGCACCTTGTCGACGACGGTCTGCCAGTGCACCGTGGTCCCGGCGGCCAGCGCGGCGCCGACGAGACCACCGATCAGGGAGTGGGACGACGAGGAGGGGAAGCCGAAGTACCAGGTGAGCAGATTCCACGTGATGGCCCCGAAGAGCGCGGCGAGGATCACGATCAGGCCCTCGCGGCCACTGGGAGGGACGATCACCTCGGAGACCGTCTGGGCGACCTTCTGACCCAGGAGCGCGCCGACGAAGTTCATCGCCGCGGCCAGGATCAGGGCCACGCGCGGGGTGAGGGCCCGCGTCGAGACCGACGTAGCGATCGCGTTGGCAGCGTCGTGGAAGCCGTTGGTGTAGTCGAAGGCAAGGGCCACGACCACGACCGTGATCATGATCGCGAGGTCCACTGTCGGCCGGGCCTCAGCTTTCCTTGACGGTGATCTGCTCGACGATGTTGGCGACCCGCTCGAAGGCGTCGATGGCCCCTTCGAGCGAGGTCACGATGTCCTTGAGCTTGAGCACCTGCAGCGCCTTGAAGTCGCCGCTGAAGAGTTTGGCGAGAGTACGGCGATAGCTCTTGTCGCCGGCGTTCTCGAGCCGGTTGATCTCGATCCAGTACTCGTCGAGCCCGGTCATCGCCCGCAGGCCGGGCATCGCCTCGGCCGTGATGTCCGCGCACCGCTGGATGATCTCGACGGCCTGCAGCACCTCCGCGGGGAAGTCGATGACCTCGTAGAGCAGGATCAGGTCGACGACCTCGTCCATGTCGTCCATCACGTCGTCCAGCGCCCCGGCCAGCGCGTAGATGTCCTCTCGGTCGAACGGCGTCACGAAGCTGCTGTTGACCCGGCGCACGATCGCGTGGGTGTTCTCGTCGCAGATGTGCTCGGCCTCGCGCATCCGCTTGGCGACGTCCTCGCGGTCGGCGCCGTCGCTGATCATCTCGGCCAGCAGCCCGGCTCCGGTGACGAGGTGGTGCGCCGAGGTCGTGAAGAGGTCGTAGAACGCGGTGTCGGTCGGACGCAGGCGCAGCCGCACGGAGACTCCTCTTGAGGTGGCGAGAACCGCGCTCATGCTACGGGCGTCGAGCGCGCGCCGCGCAAGGGCACCCCGGGTCAGGGCACCCAGGTCAGGGCACCCGGGTCAGGGCACGAGGCGCGCGGGTCGCCGCTGCTGCTCGACCAGGATCTCCTGGAGGTGCTCCGGGGCGCCGTTCTGCTTCCACTCCCCGTCCTGGTCGAGTAGCCAGGCATACGTCGTGGGTGCGAACGCCAGGTCGAGCACCCCGCCGAGCTGGCGGACGTTGTCGTCACCCGGCACCTGCACGAGCACCTCGACGCGCCGGTCGAGGTTGCGGTGCATGAGGTCGGCCGAGCCGATCCACACGCTCGGGGCGCCGCCGTTCTCGAACCAGTAGATCCGGCTGTGCTCCAGGAAGCGTCCGAGGATCGAGCGCACCTCGATGTTCTCCGACAGCCCCGGCACGCCGGGCCGCAGCGCGCAGATGCCGCGCACCAGCATCTGCACCGGCACGCCCGCCTGCGAGGCGAGGTAGAGGGCGTCGATGACGGCCTCGTCGACGATGGAGTTGGCCTTGAACCGGATCCGCGCCGGCCGGCCGCTGAGGTGGTGGTCGATCTCGCGGTGGATCCGCTCCACGAGCCCGGTGCGGGCCGAGTCGGGCGCGACGAGGAGCCGGTCGTAGACGGCGTTGCGGGAGTAGCCACTGAGGTTGTTGAACAGGTGGGCGACGTCCTCGCCGAGCACCTCGTTGGTCGTGATCAGCCCGAAGTCCTCATACAGTCGGGCGGTCTTGCCGTTGTAGTTGCCGGTGCCGATGTGGGTGTAGCGGCGGATGCCCTCGGGCTCGTCGCGCACGACCATCGCCAGCTTGCAGTGCGTCTTCAGGCCGACCAGGCCGTAGACGACGTGGCAGCCGGCCTGCTCGAGCTTGCGCGCCCAGCGAATGTTGGCCTCCTCGTCGAACCGCGCCTTGATCTCGACGATCACCAGCACCTGCTTGCCGGCCTCGGCCGCGTCGACGAGGGCGTCGATGATCGGGGAGTCGCCGGAGGTGCGGTAGAGGGTCTGCTTGATCGCCAGCACGTGCGGGTCGGCCGCGGCCTGCTCGAGGAACCGCTGCACGGACGTGGCGAACGAGTCGTAAGGGTGGTGCAGCAGTACGTCGTAGCGCGACGTCGCCTTGAACACGTCGACCGGCGCGGCCGACTCGACCTCGGCCAGCTGCGGGTGGGTGGTCGGGACGAACGCCGGGAACTTGAGGTCCTCGCGCGGCAGGTCGGCGATGCTGTGCAGCCCGACCAGGTCGAGCAGCCCGTCGACCCGGAAGACCTCGTCCTCGGAGATACCGAGCTCGGAGACCAGCAGCTCGAGCACCTGCGGGGCGATCGACTCCTCCACCTCGAGCCGCACCGGCGGCCCGAAGCGCCGGCGCAGGAGCTCCTTCTCCAGCGCCTTGAGGAGGTTCTCCGCGTCGTCCTCCTCGACCTCGAGGTCCTCGTTGCGGGTGACCCGGAAGCTGTGCACCTCGAGCACGTCCATGCCGGGGAAGAGCCGCTTGAGGTGCTCGCGGATGACGTCCTCGAGCGGCACGAAGCGCTGGTTGCCCAGGGGCACGAACCGGCTGAAGATCGGCGGCACCTTGACCCGCGCGAAGTGCTCCTTGCCGGTCTTGGGGTTGCGCACCACGACCGCCAGGTTGAGCGAGAGCCCGGAGATGTAGGGGAACGGGTGGGCCGGGTCGACCGCCAGCGGCGTCAGGACCGGGAAGACCCGCTCCTTGAACAGCCGCTTGCACAGCCGCTGCTCCTCACGGTCGAGGTCGGACCACCGGACCAGGTCGATGCCCTCGTCGGCGAGGTGGGGCACGAGCTCCGCCCGGAACAGGCGGGCGTGCCGCTCGGTGAGGCTCGCGGGTCGCGGCCCAGATCCGCTCGAGGACGTCGCGCGGCATCAGACCGCTCGCCGCACGGACGGCGACGTCGGCGGCGATCCGGCGCTTGAGGCCGGCCACCCGGACCATGAAGAACTCGTCGAGGTTGCTGGAGAAGATCGCCGCGAAGCGCACCCGCTCGAGCAGCGGCAGCGTCGGGTCCTCGGCCAGCTCGAGGACCCGCTGGTTGAAGCGGAGCCAGGACAGCTCGCGATCGAGGAACCGATCGTCGTAGGCCGTGACCCCGGCGAGCGCCTCGCTGTCGGGGACGTAGGGCGGCTCGACGTCGAACGGCTCGTCGGAGGAGGTCTCGCCCTCACGGGAGGGATCGACGGAGGCGAGCTGGACCATGGGGGTCAGTGTGGCACTCACCGGCGAACGGCGGGCATCCTCTCGGCCTGCGGCTGTCTGGTTTCCTGGCCCGCTCCGGCCGCTAGGTTGGCCGCGTGCCACAGGGATCGACGTTCCTCGCCGCGCTGGACCAGAAGGTGAAGGGTGGCGTGCTGCGCGCCGCCCTCGGGCTCCCGGAAGGAGTCCAGCGAGCCCTGGCCGGACGGCGGATCACGCTCGACGGGCAGACGCTGGCCACCGACACCCAGCTGATGCTGCGGGTGGAGAAGCTGGCCCGCGAGCCCCGGACCGAGTCGCTGCCGGTCGAGCAGGGGCGGCGCCTCCTGGTGAAGCACACCGCGATGGCGGGCCGCGACCAGCCGATCGGGGCGGTGCGTGGCCTGCCGGTCGGGGAGCGGCGCGGCCGGCTGTTCGTCCCGACGCGGGCGCCGGTGACCGGGCCGCTGCTGGTCTACTTCCACGGTGGCGGCTGGGTCTACGGCGACCTCGACTCCCACGACCCGACCTGTCGGTTCCTGGCCGAGCGCAGCGGTGTCAGGGTGCTGTCGGTCGACTACCGGCTCGCGCCCGAGCACCCCTTCCCGGCGGCGTACGACGACGCGCGTGGCGGCCTACCGCTGGGTCGTCGAGCACGTCGCCGACTTCGGCGGCGACCCGACGCGGCTGGCGGTCGGCGGCGACTCCGCCGGCGGCAACCTGGCCGCCCTGGTCGCGCTGGCGGCCGCCGCACGAGGGGCTGCCGCTCGCCTTCCAGCTGCTGGTCTACCCCGGCACCGACGCGTCGCAGCGCTACGAGTCCAAGCGCCTGTTCGGCCGCGACCTCTACCTGACCGAGGACTTCATGGACCAGGTGATGGACTGGTACGTCCCCGACCGCGCCGACCGGGCCGACCCGCGGGTGAGCCCGCTGCTCGACGACGATCCCGCCCGGCCTTGCTCCGGCGTACGTCGCGACCGCGGGCTTCGACCCCCTGCGCGACGAGGGCGAGGCCTATGCGCGCAAGCTCGCCGACGCCGGCGTGGAGGTCGAGCTGCGCCGCTTCGCCGACCAGATCCACGGGTTCCTCAGCGTGGTCGGCGTCGGTCGCTCGGCCAAGGCGGCCAGTGCCGAGGTCGCCGCCCGGCTCGGCGCGGCGCTCGGCACCTGACCGCCCGGCGCCGGCGGCTAGTAGACGAGCGCCTGCACGCCCTCGGCCAGCACCTCCTCGACGTACGACGGGGAGCCGGCGAGTCGGACCCCCGCGAGCAGGTCTTCCTGGCCCAGCCCGCGGCGACCGGCGCACTGGGTGCACACCGTGACCGCGCCGCCGGCCAGCACCGCCTGCAGCAGGTCCGCGAGCGGCGTCGCGCCTGCCAGCGCGAACTCCTCGGCACGCCCGGGGACGGCGTACCAGGTCGCCTCGCCGGTCAGCCACAGCGAGACGTCGGCGCCGGCGGCCACCGCTGTCGCGGCCACGGTGAAGCCCTGGTTGCAGCGCTCGGCGTCGTCCGCGCCGGCGGTCACCTTCACGACCAGTCCTCGCGGCACGCCTGAACCCTAGACTCTGAGCATGCCGTTCGAGATCCCGGAGAACATCCACCCGCAGACCGCGCGGCTGGCGTGGCTGATCGGTCGCTGGGCGGGCAACGGCCACGGCGAGTACCCCGGCATCGAGCGGTTCCAGTTCGGGCAGGAGGTCGTCTTCCAGCAGGACGGCCGGCCGTTCATCCACTACTTCAGCCGGTCGTGGATCGTCGACGACAACGGCGCGAAGGTGCGCGAGGCCGCGCAGGAGACCGGCTTCATCCGGGCGCAGGAGGACGGCTCGCTCGAGGTGGTGCTGGCCCACAACCTCGGCTACGTCGAGGTCTGGTACGGCCAGCTCCATCCCGAGCAGCCGCGCTTCGAGATCACCACCGACGCGGTCGTGCGCACCGCCACGGCGAAGAGCTACTCGGCCGGCAAGCGTCTCTACGGCTACGTCGACGGCAGCCTCCTCTACGCCTACGACATGGCCGCGGGGGGTCACGAGCTCCAGCCCCACACCCACGCCCACCTGACCAGGCAGTAGCCGATGACCGGCGACGAGATGCGCGACTGGCGCGAGCGGCTGCGCGAGAAGGGCTACCGGCTCACGCCCCAGCGCGAGCTGATCCTCAGCGCCGTCGAGCGGCTGGGCCACGCGACGCCTGACGAGGTGCTCGCGGAGGTCCGCACGCACTCCACCGCGGTCAACGCCTCGACGGTCTACCGCACGCTCGAGGTGCTCGAGGAGCTCGGCCTGGTCCGGCACGCCCACCTCAGCGACCGGGCCCCGACGTACCACGCGACCAGCGAGCACGAGCACTTCCACCTGGTCTGCCGGAATTGTCACAAGGTGATCTCGGTTGACCCTGACGTGCTCACTCCTGTCGCCGAACGCCTCGCCGCCGACCACGGCTTCACCGTCGACGTCGGCCACCTGACCGTGTTCGGCACCTGCGGAGACCACGCCGCATGACCTCGCCCCTGCTCTCCCTGCCCGGTGCGGTCGCCGGTGCCGGCATCGACGCGCCCGTCGCGGCCCACTACGGCTCGTTCTACGGCGAGCAGACGACGCTCGAGGCGGGCGAGGGGTTCGTCGACCTCTCCCACCACGACGTCGTGCGGATCTCGGGGCCCGACCGGCTGCGGTGGCTGCACTACCTGACCACGCAGTACTTCCTCGACCTGCCCGCCAAGCAGTGGACCGAGGCGCTGGTGCTGAGCCCGCAGGGCCACGTCGAGCACTACTTCGCCGGGCGTGGACGACGGAGAGTCGTTCACGGCTGCCACCGAGCCGGGGGCCGCGGCCGCGCTGGTGGAGTTCCTCGACCGGATGCGGTTCCTGAGCCGGGTCGAGGTCGCCGAGGTCACCCCCGAGCTCGCACTGGCGCTGGCGGCCCGCCGCCGGGCACGAGCTGGTCCCGCGCGCCCAGCTCACGACGTACGCCGAGGCGGCAGGGCCGGCCTGCGGGCTGTGGGCCTACGAGGCACTGCGGATCGCCCGCGGGGAGCCGCGCTGGGGGCTCGACACCGACCAGCGCACGATCCCCAACGAGGTCGGCTGGACCGGCACGGCCGTGCACATGGACAAGGGCTGCTACCGCGGCCAGGAGACGGTGGCCCGGGTCCACAACCTCGGGCGCCCGCCGCGCCGGCTGACGCTGCTGCACCTCGACGGCTCGGAGAACCGGCTGCCCGCCGTCGGCTCGCCGCTGCTCGACGGCGACCGCGCCGTCGGCGTCGTCGGCACCTCCGCCCGCCACCACGAGCTCGGCCCGATCGCGCTGGCGCTGGTCAAGCGCAACGTCCCGCTCGATCTCCAGCTGTCGGCCGACGGCATGCCCGCGGCCCAAGAGGTCGTGGTCGACCCCGAGGTCGGGCTCCACGTGCGCCCCGACCTCCGCTGACCTCTCACCTTCCCTCGCTCGGCGCCCCCGCGGTAGTCCGTGACGATCGTCAGCCCGACACGCCGACCCCGGCCTGACGAACGTCACGGACTACCGGGCAGGGTCAGACGGCGACCGAGACGGCGGAGCGACCCCGCGGCGGCGGTGACGCCGGTGCGCACGAGCGACCGACGGCCCAGTTGGGCGCGCGGCTGTGGGGTGGGCAGGTGTCGGGGCATCGACACTCCTGTGGTCCCGGGGCCTGGAGAGGGAGCCGCCCGAGCAACCGGTCAACCGTAGCGAATGCTTCACGAGTTTCGTGGATGATTCACGCGTGGTGTTGCGGTTCTGTTAACCGTTGATGAGGGAAATTTTCACCCCCGGCGTACTGCACGTGGGTGGACGCGTGGCGAAGCCGAGGCCGGCGTACGTCGCGATCGCCGGCGTGTTGCCGGACTCGACGTAGAGGATGATCCGGCGTACGCCGAGCGAGGCGAGATGGGCGAGCCCGGCCGCGGTCAGTGCCTTGCCGAGCCCTCGCCCCTGCGCGGCCGGGTCCACCGCCACGACGTAGACCTCGCCGACGACGTCGGAATGCTGCTTGGTCCAGTGGAAGCCGAGCAGTCCGTCACCGCTGTCGGCCACCAGCAGCCCGGCCGGGTCGAACCACGGCTCCGCCATCCGCTCGGCGAGGTCGGCGGCATCCATCGACCCCTGTTCGGGGTGGTGGGCGAAGGCGGTCGCGTTGACCCGGAGCACCTCGTCGGCGTCGGTCTCGCGGTAGCCGCGGATCGTCACCCCCGCCACGGCGGGCACCTCCACGGGGCTCGCCACGCGCTGCATCACCCACAACGCCCGGGCCGCCCGAAGCCCAGCCGGCGCGCCAGGGCGGCAGCGGCGGGATGGTCGGCGTGCGACCACGCCGTCACGCCGCCGGCGCCTCGGCGAGGGCGGCCCGGGCGGCGACGCACCGACGCCGTGGCCACGAGTGTCGGGTGCGACCGCGAGGTCGAGGTCGGTGCCGCGCAGCAGTGCGAACCCGGCGTCGTCGATCCACAGGCCTCGCCCCGTGCCGGAGTGCGAGCTGTCCCGCCTCGTCCAACGGTGACTGCCCGTCGGCGGCCCGGCTCGCGGCCACGACCCCGTCGACCACCTCGCGGGCTCGGCCCAGGTCGTGCGCGCCGACGCGCTCCATGCTCAGCGCCGGGTCTCCGCGGACTGCTCGGCGGCTGGGTCTGCGGGCTCTCCTTCGAGGGCAGCACGAACCGGTAGCCGACGTTGCGCACCGTGCCGATCAGCGTCTCGTGCTCGGGCCCCAGCTTGGCGCGGAGGCGTCGTACGTGGACGTCGACGGTGCGGGTGCCACCGAAGTAGTCGTAGCCCCACACCTCCTGCAGCAGCTGGTCGCGGGTGAAGACCCGGCCGGGGTGCTGGGCGAGGTACTTGAGGAGCTCGAACTCCTTGAAGGTCAGGTCGAGCGTGCGCGAGCCGATGGAGGCGGTGTACGTCGCGTCGTCCACGACGACCTCCCCGACCGGATCACGTGGTCGTCGCCGTCGTCCTCACGGGCGGCGTGGAGGCGGGCGACCGAGAGCCGGATGCGGGCCTCGAGCTCGGCCGGTCCGCACGTGTGGAGGACGACGTCGTCCATGCCCCAGTCGTGGGCGACGACGGCGAGCCCGCCTTCGGTGACCACGAGGAGGAGGGGCAGTCGGTGCCGGTCGTGCGCAGCAGGCGGCACAGGTCGCGCGCGTGGGCGAGCCTGGCGTCCGTCGACGAGGATCAGGTCGACGTCGGGTGCGTCGAGGAGCGCACTGCCCTCGGCCGGCAGGATCTTCACCTGGTGTCCGAGCAGGGCCAGGCCGGGCAGGACCTCGGCGCTGGGCTGGAGCGCGCTCGTCAGCAGCAGCAGCGTGCTCATGGCCCACCTCCCGTCGCGGGTCGCCGACAGCCGATGCGTCAGGATATCCATCGTGACTCTCCACCGACCCGAGCGCCCGTGATGAGACCGCTCCGATCACGGTGCGCTACTGGGCGTCCGCGCGCTCCGCGGCTGGTGTGGAGTCCGACGCGCTGCCCGTGACCGGTCCACTCACCCTCACCGACGTCGTACGCCGCGCCGTGGCGCTGCACCCCGGCTCCCGGCTGCCCGGGGTGCTCGAGGTGTGCTCGGTCCTGGTCGGCGACCGGCCGGTGCCTCCCGGGCTCCGGAGTCGGTCGTGGTCGAGCCCGGCGAGACAGTGGAGTTCCTGCCGCCTTCGCCGGCGGCTGAGGAGGCGAAGCAATGGTCG
>CAVXFQ010000017.1:0-15232 GCA_963761085.1 uncultured Actinomycetota bacterium | reverse complement strand
GGCAGCACCCGGAGCAGGACGCCGTCGAACGACGCGACCAGCGTGGCCGCCCGGGCCTCGCTGTGGTCCTTCCCGCGCGCCCCCAGGATCGACGCCAGCCGCTCGATGAGCCGCAGCTCGTTGTCGGCGAGGATCTCGGCGAGCTCGGGGTCACGCGCCGAGGCCAGCGACAGCTCCATCCAGGTCAGCAGGCGCTCGCGCTCGTCGAGCCGTCGCATGAAGAAGCTGGTCACGGACTCGATCGCCTGGTCGTCCTCGAGCTGGCAGGTGGCCAGGTCGCGGGCGAGGTTCTCGCAGTCGCCGGTGACACCCTCCGCGACGTACGACGTGAGCGCCGCGACGAGGGCCTGGCGCGTGCGGAGGTAGGCCGAGCAGCTGCCCTCGGGGAGCCCGGCCGCGCGGTCGACGGCTTGGTGGGTGAGCCCCTTGAGGCCCTGCTCGGCGACGACGCGCAGCGCGGCGCCGAGCAGCAGCTCCATGCGCGGGGAGCGCGCGGGCGACTCGGTCACGGGGACGGCCTCCGACTCGGGACGGTGTGACGCGCGAGACTACCCGCCGATTTTGATCGGGCAGGGGGAGGCTCGGCGTATCTTCTACATACGTAGAGATTCTACAGAAGTAGAAAGGACTCGACCATGACCCCCTACAGCACCCTGCTCGCCGTCTACCTCACCGTCTTCCTCGCGGTCGCCCTGGTCGCCAGCATGGCCGCACTCGGCACGGCCGCCGATGTCGTCGTGCGCAGCCGCCGCGTCCGGCTGACCCGGCACGAGTCGCCGCGGGCCTACTACGCCCCGCGGCTCGCGCTGCACCGCTGACCCTGCCGCTGACGCACGGCTGGCAGGATCGAGCCGTGCGCCACGTCTACGAGTGCCAGATGCGTCGGGCCGACCAGCATGGCGACACCGTCAGCAACGTCGCCTTCGTGGACTACCTGCAGGAGGCGCGGCTCGACCTCCTGCGCCACCACCACACGTCTCCCGCACCCAACCCCGGCGAGGGGCTCGGTCGTGGTGAACACGGTCGTGGAGTACGTTTCCCCGCTCCGCCTCTCACAGGCGCCGCTCTTCGTCGCCGTCTGGCCCACCGCGGTCCGGGCGGCGTGGTTCACCTTGGGCTACGAGCTGTTCACCGGCCGGGACGACGACCGGGTCGTGCACGGGCACGCCACGACGGTGCTCACGCCCTACGTCTTCACCTCCGGACGCCCGCGCCGGATGAGCGCCGAGGAGCGCGACCGGCTCATCCCCGCCCTCGAGCCGTCGCCGGTCTCCGACCGGACGCTCGCCGGCGGCAGCCCCATCTGGGGGCAGGCGGTGGTCGAGCGCCCCGTGCACGTGCGGTTCTCCGACATCGACCTGCTCGGGCACGTGAACAACCTGCAGTACCTCGAGTACGCCCAGATCGCCCAGGTCGACCTCCTCGTCGGCGTCCTGCAGGAGGCCCGCATCAACGGCTCGGTGACGACCGTCATCGCCCGCAGCGAGATCGACTACGTCGGCCAGATGAACCTGCGCCCCGAGCCGTACGCCGTGCGAAGCCGGGTCGTGGGGATCGGTGACACGTCGGTGACCTTCGAGCAGGAGGTCCGGGACGGCGAGCGGGTCATGGCGCGCAGCCGGATGGTCGAGGTGAACATCGACGAGGACGAGCACCCCGTGGTGTGGCACCCCCAGCACCGCGAGCTGTTCGAGGGACGCCTGCGCGACGGCGCGGACGGCTGACCCTCAGCCGACCGCGACTCCCAACCCCCGGAGCCGCTTGAGGGCCCGGTGGTGGGCCACCCGTACCGCCGTCGCGCTCATCCCCAGGGCAGCCGCCGTGGACGCCACGTCCAGTCCGACGACGTCGAGACAGGCCACCACTTGGCGCTCGCGCACGGGCAGGTGGGACAGCACCCAGGTCACCCAGCCGTCGGACTCCGGCTGCTGGGCGGCCGACGGAGTCGCGGCCGCGGAGCAGTCGAGGGTCTCCGTGGACGCCGGTGACGTCATCCGGCGACGGCTGCGTCGTTCGACGTTGCGGGCCTGATGGCGGCCGATGCCGAACAGCCAGCCCGCGAAGTCGCTCTCCGAGCCGCAGAAGTCGGCGATCCGGGAGGCCGCCGTCAGCCAGGTCTCGGCCGCCAGGTCGTCCGCCGAGACGCCGGGGTCGCCGGTGGGCAGTGAGCGCAGCCAGACCAGGAGTCGCCCGGCGTGGGCGGTGTAGAGGGCGCGCCAAGCGCCGGGATCGCCTTCCTTGGCCCGCGCGATCGTCTCGTCGTCGGCCGCGACGATCGTGCTCATGGAGCGCTGCGCCGTCCCCTGAGGTGGACTGAGCGTCGCTGGGACTGTCGCTGGGACTGTCGCTCGGACTGTCACTGGGACTGTCGCTCGGACTGTCGCTCGGGCCGTCGCTGGCGTCGTCGCTGGGGCTGCCGCTGGGATCGTCGCCGGCTCGCCCGGGCCGGTGAGTTGCCGTCGCCGTCGTCGCCGCCGTCGCCGTGGTCGCCATCCGTGCTCGCGTGGCGGCTCGGTGAGTCCGTCGGTCCCGGGTCCGGCACGGGTCCGGTGCTCTGGTCGGGCGGGGTGGCGATCTGCGGGGCTGCGGCGACGGTGGTTGCCCCGCTCGGGATGCGGTTCGGGTGCTGGGTGGTCCGGGTGGGGTCGTCGGACCCTCGCGTGTCGTCGTCGCTCGGGGCCGGGGTGCCGACCGACGTCACCGGCGGCAGTGGCTCCGGGTGGGTGTGGGGCAGCTGGGTGGCTGCGGCTGCGGCACCGGCAGTGATCGCCGCGACCGCGGCGGCGATCGCGGTCGCTCGCACAGCGGGGCCGCTGAGCGCGGCCGGTAGGACGATGCCGCCCGTCGGCTCCGATGCAGCCGCGAGCTCGGCCAGCCGTCGGACGAAGTCGTCGTCGGGCTCGAGCGTCGGGATCTCCCGCAGGAGCGTCTGGGTCATGGGGTCCTTTCCTACCGCATCCGGGCCGCATCCGGGCCGGAGCCCTCACCCACCCGGGGGAGTGTGGGCGAGGGCTCCGAGATCAGAGGGCGTCAGTCGCCCGAGCTGTCACCCGAGCCGTCACCCGAGCCCTGGTCGTCGCCCGGGCCGTCACTCTGGCCCTGGCCGTCACCCTGCTCGTCACCCTGTCCGTCACCCTGTCCGTCACCTTGCCCGTCGCCCTGGCCGTCGCCCTGGTCCTCAGTGGGGTCCTCGGACGGCTCGTCGCTGGAGTCCTGGGTGGGGCTGTCGGTCGGTTCGTCGCTGGGGTCCTCGGACGGGGTGTCGCTCGGGTTGTCGGTCGGGACGTCGGTCGGGCCCTCGGTCGGGTCCTCGGTCGGGTCTTCGCTGGGGTCGCTCGCCGGGGCCGCGGCAGCCGCGGCGTGGTGCTGGGCGTGGTGCAGCGCGTGGGCGGTCGCGTGCTGATGGCCCTGGCTGCTGTGCGCGACGCGCACCGTGGGTGCGGCCGCGTGGCCACCCTTGGCGAACGCGCCCGCGGCGTAGCTGCCGCCCACGGCGATCACGGCGAGGGACCCGCCGATCGCGATCGCGCGGCGGAGGTGGACGCTGGTCATGACACTCCTCGGGGGGATGGGTGCTCGGTCCTGACGACCTGCACCTGTCACGAGGAGGGTGCTGCGTTACATGCCGTTCCAGAACCTGCCCGAAAAGGCAGGTCGCGGGGGTTCACTCGAAGCTGTTGACCATGAACTGCGCAGCGTGCGTGACGTAGTCCCAGAACTGGGCGTCCTGTTCGGGCGGCAGCGCCACCTCGTCGAGGGCGGCGCGGAAGCAGGCCAGCCAGTGGTCCTTGGCGACGGGGGTCACGGCGAACGGCGCGTGCCGCATCCGGAGCCGCGGGTGGCCGCGCTGGTCGGAGTACGTCGTGGGCCCGCCCCAGTACTGCATGAGGAACAGCCGGAACCTCTCCTCGGCCGGCCCGAGGTCCTCCTCGGGGTACAGCGGCCGCAGCACCTCGTCGTCGGCCACGCCCCGGTAGAAGGCGGCGACGACGCGGGTGATCGTCTCCTCGCCGCCGATCTCGTCGTAGAAGGTGCTGCTCACGGCCTCATTCTCGCCGGTGGGTCCGGTCAGGCGTCGGTCGGGGCACCTGCGTCGGCAGTCACGGGCTCGTCGCCGTCGCCCGGCGTCCGGTTCATGACGTACGACGTGGGGAAGGGCGCCTGGATGCCCTCGTGGTCGAAGCGGCTCTTGATCCGCTCCCGCACCACCCGAGCGACCCGCCACTGCTCCATCGGCGCGGTCTTGAGCGTCACCCGCAGGGTGATCGCGTCCTGGGTCACCGCCTCGATGCCCCAGATCTCGGGCTCCTCGATGATCACGCCGTCGAAGTCGTCGTCCTGCCACAGGTCGCGCAGCACGTCGCCGAGCACGCTCTTGACCCGCGGCAGGTCCTCCCGGGCGCTGACCTGGATGTCGAGGACGGTGCGGGCCCAGTTCTGGCTCATGTTGCCGACCCGGAGCAGCTCGCCGTTGCGGGCGTACCAGACGGTGCCGTTGGTGTCGCGGAGCCGGGTCACCCGCAGGCTGACCGCCTCGACCGTGCCGGTGAGCCCGCCACCGAGGTCGACGACGTCTCCCACGCCGTACTGGTCCTCGAAGATCATGAACACCCCGGACAGGAAGTCCTTGACCAGCGTCTGGGAGCCGAAGCCGAGGGCGACGCCGATGATGCCGGCGCTGGCGACGATCGGCCCGATGTCCAGGCCCAGCTCGGCCAGGATCATCGTGATCGCGATGGCGAAGATCACTCCCGCGGCGATGCTCTTCAGGAGGGTGCCCATCGTCTTGGCCCGCTGCACGCGCCGCGTCGACCCCGGCGGTGGCTCGGTGGTGCTGCGGCCGAGCTTGCCGTTGGTCAGCCGGTCGGGAAGGACGCCCACCTCGGCCTTCTTCACCAACCGGTCGATGAGCCGGTCGACGAGCCAGCGCGTCACCAGGGCGATGACGAGGATGGTCGCGATGGCCGCCGCCCTCTTGGCGGTGAAGAGGCCGAGGGCGGACCAGTTCTCCTGGTCGATTCCCATGAAGGCATCGAGCATGCGGACCAGTATCCTCACCCCGTGACCACGAAGTCCCAGGCCCCGCGCCGAGCCGCGCTCGTCGTGGGCTGCGCCACGATCCTGCTCCTGGCCTACGCCGGGCCCGCCTCCGCCGACATCCCCGTGGGCTGGAGCCACCCACCGCCCGTCAACGCGCTGCGCGAGATCACGATCTTCCTCGGCATCCCGCTCCTGATCACGCTGGTGATCCTGGCGTTCCTCTACCTGCCCCCGGTGATCCGGGGCGAGTCGGTGGCCCCGGCCGGTGCGCGTGCCGACGACCAGTGGTTCGGTGGGCGTCGCAAGACCGCCGAGCTGGAGCCCGCGGGCCATGCCTCATCCGACGCCGACGCCGACGCCGACCGCGACACCGGCGGCGCCGGTGGCACCTGGTGACGACGGTGCGCGAGTTCAGCAACACTCAGCGGGTCGCCCTCGACCAGGCCATCCGGGCGGCCGAGCAGGTCTCCCGCTTCGAGTTCTCCGTCTTCGTCGGCGCCGTCGAGGGCGAGCCACGCGCCTTCGCCGAGCACCTGCACGCGTCGCTGGCCACCCCTGAGCGCACCGTGCTGGTGATGGTCGACCCCGTCGCACGGCTGGTCGAGGTCGTCACCGGCAGCGAGGTACGCCGTCACCTCACCGACCACGAGGCCGGCCTGGCCGTGCTCCAGATGCGCGGCGAGTTCGCCAACGGCGACCTGGCCGTCGGCATCAAGCGCGGGTTGAGCATGCTCGCCCTGGCCGCGCGCGCCCCGCGCACGCTGCACGCCGCCACCTGACCGGCAGCCGGGCTACCCCTGGGCGTCCTTGGCCTGGGAAGCGAGGGCGCGCACCAGGTCGGCTCGACCCTCCCGCACGTAGCGCTTGGCCGCGGGGTTGGCCGGCGACTCCTCGAGCCACTGGTCCAGCCGGGCGACCGTCTCCTGGCTGCAGAGCGGAGCCGGGAACGCACCCTCCAGGAAGTCGGAGGCCATGTGCGTGCCGAGCCGCTCCCAGACGTCGTCAGCGGCCGCAAGGTACTGCTCGAGGTAGGGCTCGAGGAGGTCCTCCTGGCCGTGCCGCATGAAGGCGAGCGCGATCGCGCTGTAGGTCCCGTTGGGGATCTCGGGGTTGTCGACCAGGTCGCTCCAGGCCACGGCCTTGGCGGCTGCGTCGGGTCGCGAGGCGCGGGCGGCCGCGGCGTGCTCCTGGCCCGCGATGGTCGCGTCCCGCTCGAGCTCGGCCTCGATCGAGGCGTCGTCGGCGGCGCCGGCCTTGGCCAGACCGGTGACCAGCGCCCAGCGCAGGTCGGTGTCGATGACGAGGCCGTCGATCGCGGCCGAGCCGTCGAGCAGGCCACGCACCTCGGCCGCCCCCTCGTCGGAGACGACCGAGGCGCCGTAGGCGCGCGCGAAGATCAGCTGCGCGTTGCTGCCGGGCTCGGCGGCGTGCAGCAGGTCGCGGAGCCCGCCCTCCCACTCGAGGCGCAGGGCGTCACGCCGCGCCGGGTCGGAGTAGAAGTTGACCGCCAGCGAGGCATAGGCCGGGATGGCCCGGATGCCGAACGAGTCGGTCTCGCTGCCGATGTTGCGCAGCACCAGCCGGACGTAGTCGGAGGCGGCCAGCTCGGCGTCCCGGGCCATGTCCCACGCCGCACCCCAGCACAGGGCCCGGGCCAGCGAGTCATCGAGCAGGCGCAGGTCGGCCACGGCGGTGGTCAGCGAGCGCTCGTCGAGCCGGATCTTGGCGTAGGTGAGGTCGCGGTCGTTGAGCAGCAGCAGGTCGGGCTGTCGCTGCCCGACCAGCTCGGGGATCCGGGTCAGCTCGCCCTCGACGTCGACCTCGACCGAGCGGCGCAGCACGAGCCGGCCTGCCTGCTCGTCGTACAGCCCGATGCCGAGGCGGTGGCGGCGCAGCTGCGGGTGGTCGTCGGCCGCCGTCTGCTGGACGGCGAACGACGCGTAGCTGCCGTCGTCAGCCAGCTCGAACTGCGGGCTGAGCGTGTTCACGCCCGACGTCTGCAGCCACTCCTTGGCCCACGAGTCGAGCTCACGGCCGGAGGACTTCTCCAGCGCGGTCAGCAGGTCGACGAACTCGGAGTTCGCGAAGGCGTGGTCCTGGAAGTACTGCCGCAGGCCGACCAGGAACGGCTCGATGCCGACCCAGGCCACCAGCTGCTTGAGCACCGAGGCGCCCTTGGCGTAGGTGATGCCGTCGAAGTTGGTCTCGACCGCGTGCAGGTCGTAGTTGTCGGCCGCGATCGGGTGGGTCGAGGGCAGCTGGTCCTGGCGCAGCGCCCAGTTCTTCCGGGCGTTGGTGAAGCCGGTCCAGGCCTCGGCGAACTCCGTGTTCTCCACGGCCGCGTGGTAGCACGCCCACTCCGCGAACGACTCGTTGAGCCACAGGTCGTCCCACCACTTCATGGTGACCAGGTCGCCGAACCACATGTGGGCCATCTCGTGCAGGATGCACGAGGCGCGGAACTCGTAGAACGCGCCGTCCTGGCGGCTGCGCGGGAGGTACTCGTCGCGGATCGTCACCGCGCCGGCGTTCTCCATGGCGCCGGCGTTGTACTCCGGGACGTAGAGCTGGTCGTACTTCACGAACGGGTAGGGGAAGGCGAAGGCGTCCTCGAAGAACTCGAAGCCCTGCTTGGTGACCGTCAGCAGCTCGTCGACGTCGAGGTGGTCGACCACCGACTGCCGGCAGTAGTGGCCGAGCGGGATCGTGCCGTGCGGGCCCTCGTAGGAGTCCTGGTGCTCGTGGTACTCGCCGGCGATCAGGGCCGTGATGTAGGTCGACATCCGCTTGGACTCGGGGAAGCTCCAGCGGGCCCTGCCCCCGTCGAGCTCCTCCGGCTCCGGCGTGGGGGCGTTGGAGACGACCTTCCAGTCGCTGGGGGCGACCACGGTCCAGGTGAAGACGGACTTGAGGTCGGGCTGCTCGAAGGTGGTGTACACCCGCCGGGCGTCGGGCACCTCGAACTGCGTGTAGAGGTAGACCCGGCCGTCGACGGGGTCCACGAAGCGGTGGAGACCCTCGCCAGAGTGGGAGTAGGCGCAGTCGGCGCGCACGACCAGCTCGTTGTCGGCCTGCAGGCCGGTCAGCCGGATCCGGCTGTCCTGGTACGACGAGGCCTCGTCGACCCGCTCGCCGTTCAGGGTGATCTCGTGGATGATCGCGCCGACCAGGTCCGCGAACGTCTCGGCTCCGGGCTCGGAGCAGGTGAAGCGCACGGTGGTGGTGGAGGCGAAGGTCTTCTCGCCCGTCGTGAGGTCCAGGTCGATGGAGTACGACGTGACGTCGAGGAGGGCGGCACGTGTGGCGGCCTCTTCCCGAGTGAGGTTGGTTCCAGGCATGGCGTCGATCCTGCCACCAGGCGTGACGGTCGCCACAACTCGCCGTTGGTCACGACTCGGTCACGGTTCCCTCCGGCCCCTGACCGGGCTGTCGGCCCCCGGGCGGGAATGGTCATCGTCGGCCACGGGTTGTGCCTGACATGACCCTCCTCTCGGAAGAGCTCGACCAGGACCCCCGCCGCCACACCGAGGACGTCGCCGACTTCTGGTTCGACCCGCTGTGCCCGTTCGCCTGGATCACCTCCCGGTGGATCCTCGAGGTCGAGCAGGTGCGCGACATCCAGGTGCGCTGGCACCCGATGAGCCTCTACTTCCTCAACAAGGACCGCGACCTCGACCCGGAGTACCAGAAGAAGGTCTCGCGCGGGCTGCCGGTCGGGCGGGTGCTGGTCGCGACCGAGCAGAAGCTCGGCGCGGACGCGCTGGGCCCGCTCTACACCGCGCTCGGCGAGCGGATCCACCACGACAAGGTGGAGCTCGGCCGTGCGCTGGTGGAGTCGTCGCTCGCGGCTGCCGGGCTGCCGGCCGAGCTGGTCGAGGCGATGGACGACCCGTCATACGACGACGCCCTGCTGGCCTCGCACCAGGAGGCGATCGACCGGGTGGGGGACGACGTGGGCACGCCGACCATCGCCTTCAACGGCTCGGCGTTCTTCGGGCCCGTGCTGAGCAGGATCCCGCGCGGCGAGGACGCCGGCCGGATCTGGGACGGCACGATCGCGCTCGCGGACTTCGACTACTTCTTCGAGATCAAGCGCACCCGCACCGGCGAGCTCGACTTCAGCTGACGTATCTCAGCAGGGCCTAACTCCCTCCTCACCCCGACCACCTGTGCCCTGGTGGTCACAGAGCGCCGGCACTTCTCGGGGGAGAGGGCGGCACTGATGTGGGCCATCCACGGCCGGATCGTCCCGATGTCGGACGACCCGGACCTCAGCGGTGCGACCGTGTTCACCGGACGCGTCTGGGTCGCCGACGACGGCACGATCGCCGCCGTCACCCGGGGGACGTCGCGTGCGCCGGCGGGATTCGAGCACGCTCCGGTCGTCGACGTCGGCACCGACCTGGTGCTGCCGGGACTGATCGACCTGCACAACCACCTCGCCTACAACACGCTGCCGTTGTGGACCGAGCCGAGCCGCACCGCGCCCTGGCCGCACCACGACTCCTGGCCCCGCGCCGCGACGTACGCCGCCTCGACGACGTGGCCGGCCTACGGGCTCATCACCGCGTGCCCGCACGAGCTGCTGGCCTACGTCGAGACCAAGGCCATCGTGGGCGGCACGACGTCGGTGCAGGGCTCGCCGCCGAAGAACCGCCCGCCGGACGGGATGCTCGTCCGCAACGTCGAGGACGAGACCTTCGGCACGCATGACACCAACCTGGTCTACGCCTCGGTCCTCACCGAGGACGCGGGAGCGCTGGCCTCGTCGGCCAACAAGATGCGCGCCGGCTCGGCGTTCGTCTACCACTGTGCCGAGGGGCAGCGCGGCAGCCTGGTCGCCCGGGAGTTCGCCGACGCCACCGCAGCCGGCTGTCTGCAGCCGACGTTCGTGGCCGTGCACACCAACGCCGTCGACCCGAGCGCCTACGCCGCCTGGCGCGACACCGGCGCCATCGCCTGGTCGCCGTTCTCCAACCTCTGGCTGTATGGCGAGACCACCGACGTCACGGCCGCGCGCGAGCAGGGGATCGCGGTGTGCCTCGGCTCCGACTGGGCGCCCTCGGGCACCAAGAACGTGCAGGGCGAGCTGAAGTCGGCGCGGCTGGTCTCGGACGCGCAGGGGCTCGGGCTCACCGACGAGGACCTGGTGCGCATGGTCACCAGCAACCCCGGCGACGTCCTCGCACGCGCCTACGGCCGGCGGCTCGGCCGGATCCAGGCTGGTGCGCTGGCCGACCTGGTCGTGATCCGGGCCAGTCGCAGCACCGAGCCCTTCCACCGGGTCGTGACCTCGACCGAGGACGACGTGCAGCTGGTGGTGGTCGGCGGGATCCCGCGCTACGGCACCCCTTCGCTGATGGCCCTGGCGCCGACGACCACCTCGCTGACCGTCCACGGCCGCTCGATGCGGCTCTCCCTGGCTCGTCCCGACGACGCCGGTGCCGCGTGGCACTGGGACGACGTGGTGGGCCGGATGGAGGAGGTCCGGGCCGACCCACGGCAGGCCATCGAGGACGCCCAGGCCGCGATGGCCGACGCCGCCGACCTCGCGGACAGCACGCCCGGCGCACCGCCGCCGTTGCGCCTCGCCCTCGACATGCCCACCGGGCTGGGGCCGGTCGGCGGGCTGCCGCACGACCTCGGCGACGTGGTGATCCCGGAGCTCGAGTCACTCACCCACGACCAGCCCTGGCTCGACTCGGTTGTCGGTCGCGGCTTCCACGGCGGGCTGCTGGACGACCTGCGGAGGTACTACCGATGAGGATCTCCGCCGCCTCGACCACCGCCGGCACCGCGACCCCGGCTCGGCCGCGCCTCGGCCGAGAGCTGGCCCGGGTCCGGGCCGGGGCTGCCGGGCCGACCGCGTCCGGCCACCTCGACGGTGGCGAGCGGCTCCAGGTCGTCGAGGCGCTGTCCCTGGTCCTGGCCGGCTGCTACGCCCACCTGCCGGCCAAGCGCGCGGCATACGCCTCCGACCCCGTGCAGGCGCTGACCCTCCTCGGCCGCCGGACGGCCGAGCTGTCGGACGCGGAGTTCCACCTGCAGCTGACCGGCATCGTCACCGGCCTTCGCGACGCGCACACGCGCTACGTCGGTCCGACCGCGATGGCCGGGTGCGTGGCGGTGCTGCCGTTCCTCGTCGAGCAGTACGGCGACGAGGCCGCGCCCAGGTTCCTGGTCAGCAAGGTCAACGACGAGGCGGTCGGTGACCCCGACTTCACCGTCGGCTGTCGCCTGGAGTCCTGGAACGGCGTGGCGTTCGCGCGCGCGGTCGAGGTGCACGCCGACCGCGAGACCGGCGGTCGCCCGGACGCCCGGCGAGCCCGGGCGCTGGAGTCGCTGACGTTCCGGGCCCTCCAGTACGCCCCGCCGCCGGACGAGGACTGGGTCGTCGTCGGCTACCGCACCCGGCACGGCGCCCGACGTGAGATCCGGCTGCCCTGGCGCGTGGTCGCGCCGGGCCCGACCACCCGTGGCGCGGGGGAGGGCGTGCGCGGAGCGCTCCGGGTCGCCCGCGACCCCGCCGCCGAGGCGGTACGGCGGGCCAAGAAGCTCCAGTTCGCCTACGACGCGTGGGCGGCCGAGCACGACCCGGCCGTCGCGCGGACCGGGCCGGACGTCGTCCCGACCTCGATGCCGGACCAGCTGACCGCGCGGGCACCGCACGGGAGGCCCGCCATCCTGCGGATCTGGACCTTCGACGTCGACGACGACCAGGCCTTCGTCGACGAGGTCGCCCGGCTGGTGGGGCTGCTCCCGCAGCACGGGCTGGTGGTCGACGTCCGCGGCAACCCCGGCGGCCTGGTGTGGGCGGCCGAGCGGACCCTGCAGCTGTTCAGCGACCAGCGGATCGCGCCGACCCGCTTCTCGCTGCCGGCCACGCCGCTGACCCGGGCGATGGCAGCCAGCCCGTTCAACCGGCTGGAGCTCGGGGCGTGGGCCGGCTCGCTCGACCAGGCGGTCACCACCGGCGACCCGTGGTCGCAGCCACTACCGCTCACCGATCCGCAGTGGTGCAACGACCGCGGTCGGGTCTACCCGGGACCCGTGGTCGCGGTCGCGGACGCCAACACCTACTCCTCGGGCGACCTCTTCTGCGCCGGGTGGGTCGACCACGCGGTGGGACCGCTGGTCACGGTCGGCCGGGCGACCGGTGCCGGGGGCGCCAACGTGTGGACCGCGCGGCAGGTCCGCGACGCCCTGTCGGGCACCTCGACCCCGCTCCCGACGATGCCAGAGGGGACCGGCTTCACGCTGGCCCTGCGCCGCGCCGTCCGGTCCGGCCTCGGTGACGGCCTGCCGATCGAGGACCTCGGCATCCCCGGCCTGCCCTACGCCATGACGAGACGTGACCTGCTCGACGGCAACAAGGACCTGCTCGCGTTCTGCGCGCGTCAGCTCATCCGACCCACCTGAGGAGACACCGTGCCCACCTTCGACAAAGGACCGTCCGATCCCGGTCTTCGACCACTTCGCGGCGCTGCCCAGCTACGAGGCCCGCAAGAGCCTGTTCTGGTACGACTGGGGACCGGTCTTCTACCGGGGCCGGCTCGACCGCTCGGCCCGGCTGCTCTGCATCGCCTCCGACCCCGGCCCGACCGAGCGGGTCGCCGGGCGGACGCTGGTCGGCGACGCCGGTCAGCGGGTGCAGGGCTTCCTGAGCAAACTCGGCCTCACCCGGAGCTACCTGTGCATCAACGCCTTCGCCTACGCGCTCTTCCCGTCGGCGGCGGGCAGCGCGACCGCGATGCTGCACGAGGAGGAGCACAAGACCTGGCGGAACACCCTGATCTCGCTGACCACCGGGCCGCAGCTCCAGGCCGTGGTCGCGTTCGGCGCCCAGGCCCAGGCAGCCGTCGCCGACTGGGACAACCCGCACGGGCTGCCCGTCGTACCCCTGCCGCACCCGTCGAGCCGGAGCGCCACCGCGCTGGCCACCGCCTGGCGGGCCGGGGTGACCCAGCTGAGGGGGATCGTGACCCCGGACTCCGACGGCGACGTGACGGGCCCGAACTACGGGCCGACCCTCAAGGAGGTCGACTACGCCCCGATCCCGCGCGGCGACCTGCCGTTCGGCGTACCGGACTTCCTCGGTGACGACGCCTGGGGGAGAGCCGCCCGCCCCAGGCACAACAACGGCGTCGAGCGCCCGCAGCCCGACTTCAAGCACTCGTTGGTCTGGCAGGCGCCGACCTCGACCTGACCCGCCCCGGCCGGAAAACCCGTGGCGTCGCCTCACTAGGCTTCCGTCCATGAGTCATGTCCTGTCCGCCGTCGCCTGGCCCTATGCCAACGGCCCTCGCCACATCGGCCACGTGGCCGGTTTCGGCGTGCCGTCCGACGTCTTCAGCAGGTACATGCGGATGGCCGGCCACGACGTGCTGATGGTCTCCGGCACCGACGAGCACGGCACGCCGATCCTGGTGGCCGCCGACGCCGCCGGGGTGAGCGCGAAGGACCTCGCCGACAAGAACAACGGCATCATCGTGCAGGACCTCGTCGACCTAGGCCTGTCCTACGACCTCTTCACCCGGACCACGACCGGCAACCACTACCGCGTGGTCCAGGAGCTGTTCACGACCGTCCACCGCAACGGCTACATGGTCGAGCGCACGACCCGGGGCGCGGTCAGCCCCTCGACCGGACGCACCCTGCCCGACCGCTACATCGAGGGCACCTGCCCGATCTGCGGCTACCACGAGGCGCGTGGTGACCAGTGCGACAACTGTGGCAACCAGCTCGACCCCACCGACCTGATCAACCCCCGCAGCAAGATCAACGGTGAGACCCCGGACTTCGTCGAGACCGAGCACTTCTTCCTCGACCTGCCCGCACTCGCCGACGCGCTGACGGCGTACGTGAAAGGGCGCGAGGCCGGTGGCACCTGGCGGCCCAACGTCATCAAGTTCTCCCTCAACCTGATCGAGGACCTCAAGCCACGCGCGATGACCCGCGACATCGACTGGGGCATCCCGGTGCCCGTCGACGGCTGGCGGGACAACCCGAACAAGCGGCTCTACGTCTGGTTCGACGCCGTGATCGGCTACCTCTCGGCCTCCATCGAGTGGGCTCGCCGGCTCGGGGACCCCGAGCGCTGGCGCGAGTGGTGGAACGACCCGGAGGCCTTGTCCTACTACTTCATGGGCAAGGACAACATCGTCTTCCACTCGGTCATCTGGCCGGCCGAGCTGCTGGCCTACGACGGCAAGGGTGCGCTGGGCGGCGAGCCGGGGCCGTTCGGTGACCTCCAGCTGCCGACGGAGATCGTCTCCAGCGAGTTCATGACCATGGAGAGCAAGCAGCTCTCCACCAGCCGTGGCCACGTGATCCTGGTCGGCGACATGCTGGCCCGCTACCAGCCGGACGCGCTGCGCTACTTCATCTGCGCAGCCGGGCCGGAGACCTCCGACGCCGACTTCACGTGGGCCGACTTCGTCCTGCGCACCAACTCCGAGCTGGTCGCCGGCTGGGGCAACCTGGTCAACCGCACGGCCACGATGATCGCCAAGAGCTTCGGCGAGATCCCGGCCGCCGGGCCGCTCGAGCCGGTCGACGAGGCCGTGCTGGCCGCCGTACGCGCGGGGTTCGACTCCGTCGGCAACCTGGTCGGCCGGCAGCGGCTGCGCTCCGGCATCGCCGAGGCGATGCGGGTCGTGGGCGAGGTGAACAAGTACCTCACCATCACCGAGCCCTACAAGATGAAGGACGAGTCGCAGCGAGAGCGGCTCGGCACCGTGCTCCACGTCGCCGCCCAGTGCGTCTCGACTGCAACACGATCCTCGCGCCGTTCCTGCCGTTCTCCGCGAACGCCGTGTGGCAGGTCTTCGGGGGCGAGGGCGAGTTCATGCCGATGCCGCACACCGAGCACGTCGAGGACCTCGACCCCGGCGACGGAGCAGGCCTCCACGTCTACCCGATCATCACCGGCGACTACTCCGCGACGCCGCACTGGGAGTCGCGTCCGGTCGTGGTCGGGCAGCGGTCGACAAGCCGACGCCGGTGTTCACCAAGCTCGACCCGTCGGTGGTCGACGACGAGCTGGCCCGGCTCGAAGCCTGACGCAGGGGACGCTCAGCAGCCGTAGTAGTAGCTCGGGTCGGAGGGCCGCCGTGTCGCGTGTGGTCACGACGGCCGTCACGATGATCAGGCGCACTTTCCAGGCATGGGGTCCAGATGCTTGGACACCCCG
>CAVXFQ010000016.1:0-85000 GCA_963761085.1 uncultured Actinomycetota bacterium | reverse complement strand
CAGATTACTCACGTGTTACTCACCCGTTCGCCGCTCGAGTACCCCCCGAAGGAGGCCTTTCCGCTCGACTTGCATGTGTTAAGCACGCCGCCAGCGTTCGTCCTGAGCCAGGATCAAACTCTCCATCGAAAACCTCAACAGAAAACTCATCCAAGCCAAAAAACGATCAACTAGCAAACAATCGCCAGAATCATCGTTCGTCAACTCAAAAAAACCCAACCACCCAACCCCAACCCCAAACAAGAGGCCAGAACCAGATGAACGGAGTTTCATACAAACCAATTCATCGACAAACACACTGTTGAGTTCTCAAAAATCAGACGCGCAACAACTCGACCCGGTGAAGGGTGGAGGTTGAGAGCTGGTGGCCGCCGGTGCCGGGAGCCCGGTCTTCAGACCTTGCTCCCCGCCGCTCCCTGGCGACAAGGAGGAACACTACGGGTCGGCTCAAACGCATGCAAATCGGGGTGCCCCGGGCCTCACCGGCCACGCATCGTCGCAGGTCAGAGGCCTGTCGAGGGTGGCGCGACCAGCAGGTCGCGGGCCTCGTCCGAGCGTCGCGCACCCGGCCAGCTCCAGCGCCTCGCGGAGCTCGGTCTCGAGGTCGCGCAGCACCCGGGTGACCCCGCGTGCCCCGTCGACGGCCAGGCCGTAGAGCGCGGGACGCCCGACGAACACGCCACGGGCGCCGAACGCGAGAGCCGCCAGCGCGTCCAGGCCGCTCCGGATCCCGCCGTCGACGTAGACGTCGGCGCGGTCTCCCACGGCCGCGACCACCTCGACGCAGGGCATGGGCGGTCGGCACCGCCCGGTCGAGCTGGCGGCCGCCGTGGTTGGACACGTAGACGGCGTCCGCCCCGGCGTGCAGGCAGCGCAGGGCGTCGTCTCCGCGGAGCACGCCCTTGACCACGACGGGCACGCCGGCCCGCTCGCGCAGCCAGGTCACGTCGGCCGGGGTCAGGTCGCGTGCCCAGCGGTCGGGCTTGGGGTCGGCGAAGTTCAGCCCGCCACCAGTCGAGGTCGACGCCGGTCCAGTCCTCAGCGTCGGCGGCGTACTTCGGGCCGGGGAACGGCGTGTCCGAGGTCAGCACGACGGCGGAGGCACCGGCTGCCACGGCCGCCTCGAGCACCGGCACCATCGCCTCGCGATCGGTCGGCAGATAGGCCTGGAGCCACCAGGGCCCGGACCCGAGGTCGGCGAACAGCGTGCCGGCGTTGGAGGAGACGACCTGCAGCGTGCCGGCGGCCTCGACGCCGGCCGCCATCGCCGCCTCCCCGCCGGGGTGCACGGCCCGCTGCATCGCGGTCGGAGCCACGGCCAGCGGCGAGGACACCTGGGTGCCGAGCAACGTCGTGGTCAGGTCGGGCACCCCCCCGCCCCGGAGCACCCGGGTGCGGAAGCGGACCGACCGCCAGGCCTGCTCGGCCTCGCGCACCGACTCCTCGCCGTAGGAGCCGCTCCGCACGTAGACCGCACACCGGCGGCGGCATGGCTCGCAGGGCGGCGTCCTCGACACCGTCCAGCCAGCGCGGCGGCGCAGGACGCGGGTCGGGCTCCACGTCAGCCGACCTCGACGCCTGCGAAGTGCTTCTTGCCCCTGCGGAGCACGAGCCACGACCCGCCGATCAGGTCGGAGGGCGCCGGCTCGGCATCGGGGTCGTCGACCCGGACGTTGTTGAGGTAGGCGCCGCCCTCGGTGATCGTGCGCCGCGCCTCGCCCCTGCTCTTGGCCAGCCCTGTCTCCACCAGCAGGTCGACGACCGGCAGCAGCGACGTCACCGAGGTCGAGCCCGCCTCGCGGAGGGCGGCGGCGAGCGTGGTCGGGCTCAGGCCGTGGAGGTCGCCCCCGCCGAAGAGCGCGGACGCGGCGGCCTTGGCGTGCTCGGTCTCCTCCGCACCGTGGACGAACGTCGTCACCTCGTCTGCCAGGCGCTTCTGGCCCGAGCCGCAGCCAGGGCTTCTCGGCGGTCTCGGCCTCGAGCGTCTCGATCTCGTCGCGGCGCAGGAAGGTGAAGATCCGGAGCAGCTCATCGACCTGGGAGTCGTCGACGTTGAGCCACCACTGGTGGAAGGCGTAGGGCGACATCATCTCCGGGTCGAGCCAGAGGGCGTCGCCCTCGGTCTTGCCGTACTTCGTGCCGTCGGGCTTGGTGATCAGTGGGGTGGCGAAGGCGTGCGCCTTGCCAGCCGCCGCTCGCCGGATCAGCTCGGCGCCGCCGGTGATGTTGCCCCACTGGTCACTCGCCGCCGAACTGCAGCGTCACGCCGTGGTCGCGGTAGAGGTTGAGGAAGTCCATCGACTGCAGGAGGACGTAGCTGAACTCGGTGTAGCTGATCCCCGACTCCAGGCGCCGGGAGACCACGTCGCGGGCCAGCATCCGGTTGACCGGGAAGTGCTTGCCGACGTCGCGGAGGAAGTCGATGGTCGACAGGCTGGCCGTCCAGTCGTAGTTGTTGACGATGGTGGCGGCGTTGGGACCCTCGAAGCTCACGAACGGCGCGACCTGGCGGCGTACGCGCTCGCTCCAGTCCTTGACCGTGTCGAGGGAGTTCAGGGTGCGCTCCGAGCTCTCCTTCGGGTCACCGATCATGCCGGTGGCGCCGCCCACGAGGATGTAGGGCGTGTGGCCGGCGTCCTGCAGGCGCCGCGCGGTGACCAGCTGGACGAGGTTGCCCATGTGGAGGCTGGGCGCGGTCGGGTCGAAGCCGACGTAGAACCGCACGCTCCCGGACGTGAGGGCCTCGCGCAGCTCGGCGAGGTCGGTCGAGTGGGCGACGAGGCCGCGCCACACGAGGTCGTCCAGCAAGGTGGCGTCGATGTCGGGCGGTCACGGATGCCAAGCCTGCCGCATGCGACGTCGCCGGCTCCACCCGGTTGCCGGGATCACCCTAGGCTGGCCGCGACCGGAAGGAGAGGCGTGCTCGCAGGCAGGTACGACGTCGGCCACGAGATCGGCCGCGGCGGGATGGGTGCGGTGTGGCTCGCCCGCGACACCGTCCTCGGTCGCGACGTCGCCCTCAAGCGGATCGGCCTCCTTCCGGGCGCCAGCGCCACCGACCTCGAGCGCGCGGAGCGCGAGGCGCGGCTCGCCGCACGGCTCAACCATCCGCACGTGGTGGCCGTCTACGACCTGGTCGCCGAGGACGACGCGAACTGGCTGGTCATGGAGTACATCGAGGGGGTCACCCTCGCCGCCCTGATCAAGAACGACGGGGCGATGGACGCCGACGAGGCCGCCGGGCTGGTCCGCCAGGCCGCCGACGCCCTGGCCGCCGCCCACCAGGCCGGCATCATCCACCGCGACGTCAAGCCCTCGAACATGCTCGTGACGCCGACCGGCGACGTGAAGATCACCGACTTCGGGATCGCCCGGGCGGAGGCGGACGCCTCGCTCACGCAGACCGGGCTGGTGACCGGCTCCCCTGCCTACCTGGCGCCCGAGGTCGCCTCCGGCGCCGGCGCGACCGAGGCGTCGGACGTCTGGTCGCTCGGAGCCACGTTGTTCCACACGCTCGCCGGCCACACGCCGTACGACGTGGGCGACAACCTGATGGGCGCGCTCTACCGGATCGTGCACGAGGAGCCCCCACGACTGGCCGACGCCGGCTGGCTGACTCCCGTGCTCGAGCACACGATGGCGCGCGACCCTGCGGGCCGCTGGACGATGGCCGCAGGTGCGCGACTTCCTCGCCCAGGGCAAGGACGTCCGGATCCACCCGGCCCCCGTCAGCGGGGTCGGCGACGACGGCACCCGGGTGCTCCACCCGGCGCGGGTCGCTGGGCAAGCGGTACAGGCGGTGCAGGCGGTGCCGCCGGTGACACCCGCTCCGCCCTTGTCGGCACCCGTGTCGGCACCCGCCGGGCGGCGGCGCCGATCTCCCTGGCCCTGGCTGGCCGCGGCCGTGGTCGTCGTCGCGCTGCTGGCGATCGGGTATGCCCTGCTGACCGCGGGCGACAGCGGCAGCGGGACCGCGGGCACCGGCGCCTCACACCCGCCGTCCTCCCCGACCCAGAGGTCGTCACACTCCTCCGCCCCGGCCGGCGCCGGGCAGGCCCAGGCCATGGAGGACTTCCTCACCACCTACCTGGCGACCGTGACCAGCGACCGGCCCGCCGCCTGGGCGATGCTCACGCCCGCCTACCAGGACGCGAGTGGGGGCTTCGGGAGCTACAGCGGTTTCTGGGGCACGATCGCCTCGGCCACACCGAGCAACGTCACCGCCGACCCGGCGGCGATGACGGTCACCTACGACGTGGCCTACGAGAAGCACAAGGGCACCCGGACCACCGAGCACCACACGCTCCAGCTCGTGCACGACGGTTCGTCGTACCTGATCAACGACCAGCTGTCCTGAACGACGATTGAGGGCCTCGTCGACGGGGAACAGTCCCGCCATGCGCAAGCTCATCGGGATCATCGTCGTCGTCTGGCTCGTGATCGGGCTGGCAGCCGCCCTGCAGCGCGGCTACCTGACCGGCAAGCAGAGCGTCAGCTGCCACTCCCTCGGCGACACCGTCCTGACGATCGTCGCGGGCCCGCTCAACTACGTCGGCGTCAACCCCAAGGTGCACTGCAAGGTCCCGAGCCCCTCGAAATGACGCCGCGTGGGGCGGGTGGGGCTCGAACCCACGACCCAGGGATTATGAGTCCCCTGCTCTGACCGACTGAGCTACCGCCCCGCGGCACATTGTGCACGCCCGCGAGTTCGCCCCGCTCACCACGAGCAGGTTGAATGTCCGGATGGACACCACGGCGGCAGGGTCTCGGGTCGAGCCCGCCGAGGAGGAGCGTCGCGAGTCGGCCGACCGCGCTTGGATCTGGCGGGTCGCCGCGCTGGTCGTCGTGTTCGCCCTGATCGCGGTCCTGCGGTCGCGGCAGGTCGACGTGCCGTTCCGCGACCCCCACGGCAAACTCTTCCGCGGCAAGCTGACCAGCACGGCGCTGATCCTGCTGATCTTCGTGGCGGTCGACATCGCCGCGCGCTGGTGGCGCTCGCGCCGAGACGGCCGGTCGCTGTGGGACGTCGCCCGCACCCGCTGGACGCCGTACCGGATCGGGATGATCGCGGCCGGCCTGGTCGCCTACTTCGTGGTCTACGTCTGCTACCGCAACCTGAAGAGCTGGGACGTCTTCCTGACGCCCCGCGACGCCATGCTGCTGCGCTGGGACCGCTGGCTCTTCCTCGGCCACAGCCCGGCCGTGCTGCTGCACGACCTGCTCGGACGCGACGTCGCGGCCCAGGTGCTCACCGCGCTCTACGAGTCGTTCGCCACGATCGTGACGTTGGCGCTGGTCGCCGCCCTGGCGTTCGCGCCCACCGTGCGCTCGTCGTACGTCTTCGTCGTCTCGGCGATGTGGGCCTGGATCATCGGGGTCGGCTCCTACTACCTGATCCCGTCGCTCGGCCCCTTCCACGAGGCACCGGAGGAGTTCGCCCGGCTCACCCGGACGTCGGTGCAGCACACCCAGGAGCTCTACGTCGCGCAGCGCGCGCACATGCTGGCCCATCCCCAGGCCGGGTGACGCCTTCGCCCAGATCTCGGCGTTCGCCAGCCTGCACTGTGCGCTGACCTGCCTGATCTGGCTGATGGCCCGCTACTACGGGCTGCGCGTGCTGTCGTGGGTCGCCTTCGCGTTCCTGTGCTGCACCCTGGTGGCCACGGTCTACCTCGGCTGGCACTTCGCCGTCGACGACGTCGCCGGCGTCGCGATCGCGTGGGTGTCGGTGCAGCTCGGGAAACTGACCGTGCTCGGTCGTCGCGGTTCCACCTCGCGCGGCCCCGCGAACCCCTAGAATCCGAGCACTCCGACGGGTCGGTCACCACGGGAGGCCTGCGATGAAGACCTTTCTCATGCTCTGCGTGCTCATCTGGTTCGTGGTCGGGGTGAGCGCGGCGAACGATCGCGGCTTCTTCCAGTCCGGCTACCCGCGCACCTGCGCCACGGTCGGCAGCGCTTCGCTCACCGTGGTCGCCGGCCCGATCAACTACATCGGCGTCCATCCCACCGCCTACTGCTGAGCCGCGCCGCCCACGCTGCGCAGGGGCGGGTCCAGCACCAGGGTGCCGAGCCAGGTCGCCGCGACCGGCCCCCACTGGGCCAGCTCCCCGTCGGACAGAGACGGCTGGCAGCGCACCCACGACTCGACCCGGCCGAGCCGACCGAGCTGGAGCGCCGCCGGCAGGGCCGCCCGGAGCTCGGCCATCGGCGCGAGGTCGCTCCAGACCTCCAGCGCGGCATCGGCGACCTGCCACAGCCGCGGGTCGTCACCGCCGGCGGACGAGCTTCTCGCCGAGCACGTTGAGCGGGACCAGGAGCACCCCGAGCGGCTCGGTGACCAGCGCGTCGCCGAAGTCGAAGAACCGCAGCCGCCCGTCGACGTCGAAGACGTTGTTCTCGTGGAGGTCGTTGTGGTTGAGGGTGAGCGGGAGCCCGAGTGCGGCGACCTGCTCGGCCCACCGGCGTACGACGGGCAGGTGCGCACGCAGCCGGCCGGCGGTCTCGGGGTCCAGCCGGCGTCCGTCACCGGGGGCCAGCGCGGCGTACTGCTCGATGCGGGCCGCGACGTAGTCGCAGGCCTGGTCGGGCCGGAGCTCGCCCGGGTCGGCCGCCAGCAGGGCGTCGTGATGGGGCAGCAGTGCCCGCTGGAGCTCGGCGGCCTCGCGGGCGAGGCGCACCCAGTTGGCCAGGTCTCCCCCGGCGGTCTCGTAGAAGACCTCGCCCTGGTCGGGGGTCAGCAGGAAGCCGTCGCGAGCGGCGGTGACCGGGACGACCCGCTCGGGCACGACCTCGGCCAGGGTGGCCATCAGCGCGACCTCGAGCTGCTGGCCGGGGCAGTTCTGCTTGGCGAACCAGACCCCGTCGGCGGTCTCGACGCGCCAGACCGTGGCCCAGCCGCGGAGCTTCTGCTGGCTCATCGCGGTGACCGGCCCGATGATGCCCTCGCACCAGGCGCGGAGCTCGTCGCGGAACTCCTCGGTCTGCCAGAGCTCCGATCGCGCGGTGTCCCGCGGTGGGAGCGCGTCGTACCACGCCATCTGCTCACTCAAGCCGACCCGAGGCCTGTCGGGCCAGCGCATTTGACGGCATGCTCTGGCCCATGGACATGCCACCACCGCTCGAAGCCCTGCCCGAGGACTGGACCCGCGCGCTCGCGATCGTCGCCCACCCCGACGACATGGAGTTCGGCTCGGCCGCGGCCGTGGCCCGCTGGACCGGCCAGGGCAAGGAGGTCGTCTACTGCATGGTGACCTCCGGCGAGGCCGGGCATCGACGGGATGCACCCCGACGAGTGCCGGACCACCCGGGAGGCCGAGGAGATCGAGTCGGCGCGGATCGTCGGCGTCTCGACCGTGGAGTTCCTGCGCCAGCCCGACGGCATCCTCGAGTACGGCGTGCCGTTGCGGCGCGAGATCACGGCCGTGATCCGCAAGCACCGCCCGGAGATCGTGATCACCGGCAACTTCCAGGACAGGTTCGGGATGGGGATGCTCAACCAGGCCGACCACATCGCCACCGGCAGGGCCGTGCTCGACGCCGTGCGCGACGCCGGCAACCGGTGGGTCTTCCCCGAGCAGCTCGTCGACGGGCTGGAGCCGTGGGGCGGCGTCCGCCAGGTCTGGGAGGGCGCCTCGCCCCAGGCCGCGCACGGTGTCGACACCACCGACACCTTCGACGCCGGGGTCGCGTCGCTGGCCGCGCACGCGGCGTACATCGACGGCCTCGGCTGGGAGAACTGGGACCCGCGGGAGTTCCTCGAGGGGTTCGGCCGGCAGATCGGGCAGCGGATGGGCGTCGCGTTCGCGGCGGCGTTCGAGGTCTACCCGATCCAGTGGGAGGGCTGAGCCCGCTCAGCCGAGGCCTGCCGCCTCGAGCAGCTCGGCCATCGACGAGGTGATGCCGTCGGCGAGCACCTGGAGGTCGGCGGCGGCGTGGTAGTCGCCGGTGATCCCGAAGTAGAGGGTGCCGTCGTAGGAGAACATCGCGATCCCGATCCGCACCCGGTCGGCGATCGGCACGTAGGGCAGCATCGCGACGCACGGGCGGCCGAGCGCGTAGAGCTCCTGCCGCGGGCCGGGGACGTTCGTGGTCACCGCCGCGATCGAGCGCTGCGGCAGGTGCAGGGCGAGCCGCATCCCGAGCGACACCGGCGGGAAGACCCCCAGCTCGGCCAGCGAGGTGAGGCTGCCGCCCGCAACGGGCTCGTGCACGCCGCGCAGGGCCCTGATCCGCTGCCGCACCGCCGCGAGACGGTCGGTCGGCGACTCCAGGTCGACGGGGAGGAACGGCAGCATCAGCGACACCCGGTTGTCGGGGATGGACTCCTCCCCCGGCTCGCGCGTCGAGACCGGCACCAGCGAGCGCAGGGCGTGCTCGTCGGGGTCCTCGCCGCGGGACAGGAGAAGCTGCCGGAAGCCGCCGGAGACCGCGGCCAGCGCGACGTCGTTCACCGTGGCGCCGTGGGCCTTGCCCACCCGCTTGACGTCGTCGAGCGAGATCTCGGTCCAGGCGTAGCGACGGCTCCCCGACAGGTCGCCGGTGAGGGTGGTGGGATGGACCGGGCGGAGCGCTCCGGTCAGCGCGAGGGCGCCCCGGGCCGAGTCGAGGGTGTTCCGCAGCAGCACGCGCGGCGCCGCCAGCGACCGGGCCAGGGCCCGGCCGGCGGCCACCGGCGAGGTCACCAGGTGACCCAGCGCGTCGACGGTCAGCAGCAGGGGGTGCGGGGTCGCGGGCGTCCACTCGTCGGCCACGCCGGGGCGCTGCTCCGGGGTCGGGTCGAGCACCAGCTGGTAGATGTCGGTGCCCGAGACGCCGTCGACCAGGCAGTGGTGGAGCTTCGACAGCAGCGCCCAGCGGCCGCCCTCGAGCCCCTCGCAGAACCAGTACTCCCACATCGGTCGGCCACGGTCCATCCGACGGGTCATCACCCGGCTCATCAGCCGGCCGACCTCGTCGGGGCCGCCCGGGGCGGGCAACGCGGTGTTGCGGATGTGCCAGCGCAGGTCGAAGTCGGGGTCGTCGACCCAGGCGGGCGGAGCGAGGTCGAAGGGGGCGAAGGCGAGCTTCTGCCGGTAGCGCGGGATCAGTGGCAGCCGCCCGGCGATGAGCTCGACGAACTCGTCGTACGACGGCGCCGGGCCCTCGAAGACGGCGAACGAGCCGATCGCCAGCGCAGCCGTGGGGTCGGCGTCCTCGGCATCGAGGAACGCTGCTGCGAGCGGAGTCAGACGCTCCATCGCGGACCACCTCCGGAACCGACTGTTCCGGCGTGGTGGCGGCCTGACCACGGTCAGAGGTCACCCGATGAAGGGACCAGAGTTGCTCCCCCGGTTGGACTCAGCCGCTCTCCACGGCCGAGGCGGTCAGCTGCCCTGGCATTTGTGCATTCGACAACAATTCTCCCGCACGACGAGCACACTGTCGCGCAAGGGGAAGCACACCAACGTGGGGGGAATCATGCTGGGTGAAGACGCACTCGACCAGAGCATCACGGCAACCCCAGCCGAGGACGGACGCGGCGGGACCGACGACCTGGAATCCGGTCCGACTGCGCCGATCACCCAGGACGGCAGGTCAGCGGACCCCGCGGCGCGGATCCTCGAACTGGCCGCCATGACCGCCGACCAGCTCGTCACCAGCGCGGAGACAGAGGCCGAATCGCTGGTCACCACCGCGCGGGCCGAGGCTGACGCGATCCTGGGAGCCAGTCGCAACCAGGCGAACCAGGTCGCGGCCGAGTTGTCCCGCAGCCGGCGCGAGCAGGCTGCCGAGCTCGACCGGGAACGGGCCGCCGCACTCGCCGGGCTGGCCGACGAGCGGGCGGCAATCGAGCGTCAGATCGCCAGGCTCCGCCAGATCCAGAGCGACTACGGCAGCGAGTTGCGTCGCCACCTCACCGCGCAACTGGCACTACTCGACGCCACGATGCCCAAGCCTCCTGCCCCCAGCGTGTTCTGACGGGCCAACGGACCGGGCCACCACCTACGTTCGCCGCTCGCCGGGCCTCAGTCTCTCAACCCTGGCCCGCCTGAGCATCCCGGACAGGTCCGGGGTCGACGTACCAGGCCAGCGAGCTGCACCTCGTCGGGGCTCGGCTCGGGCTCGCCGGCCGCCTCCGCGAACGCGCGGAGGGCAGCCAACAGCTCAGAGCGCCGTTCGGCCGGCATGGCCGCCACGACGCGGGCCAGCTCAGCCCGGCGGCGGCTTGTGACCTTCCGCACCAGCCGCCGCCCTGCTGGGCTCAGCCCCAGCAGTACCTCACGGCGCGTGTCCGGGTTGTCCTTGCGGGTCACGAGGCCCGCCACCAGCAGCCGGTCGATCATCCGAAGCGCCGTGGACGCGTTGACCCCAAGACTGCCGGCCAAGCCACTGAGGTTTGTCTCACCGTGGCTTTCGAGGACCACCAAGGTGCGGAACTGCGTGACCGTCACTGCCTTCTCCACCTCGGACAGCGACCGAGCAGACACCCCGACCAAGACCCGCGACGCAGTGAGCAGCGCGGTCACGAACGCCTCGGTCCCCTCCTCAGCGCCCGACCTCTCGCGCGGAGCGCGCCCGGTGACGGTGGCAGCTGTACCTCGAACCTTGCGGGTCACCACAGTCCAACGTTGCACAGTGCGTCGGTCTCCGACAAGGCCTCGTCGGGGGTCCATGCCGTGATCGCGCACCGGCATGGACCCTCGCCGACGCCAATAGTCTCTATGCAACGTTTGTATTCTGCAAACCTCTCCGCGAGCAGAACTCGTCACCCAGGACAACGTTTGCACACACCAAGGAATGGGTATCTCCAGGGGAACCGATCGAAGGGGGACAACCTTCATGGTCACGCTGACAGAGTCGGCCCCCGACGTGATCCGCAAGATTCCGTTCCAGCCTGGTCGCTCGTTCCGAGCCGGGCTGAGGATCGCACTCGCCGCACGCGGTGGCGACGGGCTGCAGGTTCGGGCGGCCGACCGGCCAGAGCCTGGCGACACGATCGTCACCGACGGCGAGGCGCGGGTCTTCCTCGGCCCTGTCGCCTCTCGTTCCTTGAATGGGAAGAGACTTGGACGTGAAGAAGGACGCTCAGGGGCGCCTCCAGTTCAGCCTGCTCCGAACGCGCGACGCCGATCGGCCGTCGAGGTAGCAGTCTCGGCCGCTTCCTCACGGCCGCGGTCGAGTCATGCGAGGTGTCGATGCGGAATGGACCGATGGGCCGTCGTGGCGACCGTCGCGAAGCGCGGGACTCCGCACGAGGGCCCTCGCGTGGCGGCAGTGTGGCAAGTCCAGGTCCGGTCGAGCCGCCCGTGCCAGGCATGCGCTCTCGGTGTGGAGTCGACCCGGAAAGGCGTGGTAGGCAGGCGTTGCGGGACTGGTGCTGGAGAGTGTTAGGGGCCGCGGGGCTTGCTCTGGTCGTGTTGACCACGACAGCGCGGCTGACCTTGCTCGACGCGGGGTTCGACGCGCGAGCTGTGGGCGAGATCGACGGGTATCACCGGGTCTACACCCAGCTGCTGCCCGCCCCTGCCGTGCAGGACGCCATCCGGAGCAGTCTCTCGGGGCTGCCTGTCGACCCGACCTACGTCACTGCGAACCTCCGCTTGGCGGTCCCGCCGTCGGTCCTCGAGGCCGCGGTGCACCGGGCCGTCGCCGAGTACGTCCACCCTGCGCTGGTGGCGCCAGACCGGCAAGGGGCCCGAGTTCTTCAAGATCGGCCGCCACCTGGTCACGACCGTCGGCGACCTCCGCCGCTACATCCGCGAACAGCGACGCGGCAACCGCGGGTCCTGACGTGACGACGAGTCACACCGGACAACCAACGGTCCCGCCCAGGCCGGGAAGTCGGATAGGTCGGAAGGGACGACGCAGGGACGAGCCCAGGGGCTCTGGGTGTGCACTCGAAGGTGTCCAAAAACAGGCCTTAAACTCCCGCAGGCGGTCGTCAACGATCATGACTGCCAATCAGTGAGACTTCGCGTTTGCCCAGGTCAGACGCCTAGTTGATCGGCACGCGGAGGATCTCTGCGGCCTCGGACAGGGTCAGCAGCTCCTCGGCGTCGCGCTCGGGGAACGGGACCTGGTGGGTGATGGTGCTCATGGTGTTTCGCCTCGTTTCTCGGTGGTTTCTGTGTGGTTGTGGTCGATCCACCCCCATCAAGCGCGATCCGGGGGTGGAATGGACACTCGTCCCCAACAATCTGTGGACAACCGCGTCCATGAGCTAGGTGCACAGGGCTCACCAATCGGGGCACCAAATACACTCGATCGGATATCGCAGGCGGGTGTCGTGGGCGGATCGACGACGACTTCTACCTGCTCGAGGTGGCTCGGAGGGTGTCCGGGGTGACCCAGGCTGAGCTGGCGCGCCGGGCCGGCACCTCGCAAGCGACGGTCTCGGCCTATGAACGCGGGTTGAAGACGCGGTCGATGAAGGTCGCGACCCGCCTCTTGGGGGTGTTGGGGTGGGAGCTCACTTTGCGGTCCCGGGTGGAGTTCGTCGAGCACCATCCGACGGGGATCGTGGCGTTCTGGGCGCCGAACCGGCTGTGGCGGGTGCCGACCCCGGACTGCTTCGCCACGCTGACCGTCCCCGACTTGCTCGCCCACACCGAACAGGACGAGTGGAACCTGGCCGACCCGGTGCGCGAGGCGTGGGAGCCCGCGTTCGAGGCAGCGACCCGGACCCGTGGCCGCGGCATCTTCTCCTGGCACTACGACGAGGACCCCGAGACCACCGACCTGGCCCGGATCACTTGGATGGAGTTCCTGCCCAAACCGCCTCCCCCACGCCCGCGTCGACAACGGCGCACTCGCTTCGACCCACGACCCTGACCGCCGGGGTTCGGTACCCTCGACACCATGTCCTTGCTGGACCGCATCTCCATCGATCCTGAGGTCGTCCATGGACGACCTGCGGTTCGGGGCACGCGCGTGCGGGTCTCCGACGTGCTCTCGCTGCTCGCCGCCGGCGCGGACGAGGCCGAGATCCTCAAGGACTACCCGTACCTGACCCCGGAGGACATCAGGGCCTGTCTCGCCTACGCCGCGGCGCAGGCGGACCACGCCATCGTCGTCGCCTCCTGAGCCAATGCGGTTCCTGATCGACGCCCAGCTACCACCGGCGCTGGCTCGCCTCCTCGATCAGCACGGGCACCAGGGCGAACACGTCACGGAGATCGGCCCGGCGAACACAACCGACCGCGTCCTGTGGCGGTACGCACTGGACCACGACGCTGTCATCGTCACCAAGGACGAGGACTTCGCGGACATGGTGGCCATCGGCGCCAAAGGACCACCGGTGGCGTGGATCAGAGTCGGCAATACCCGCAGTACGGTGCTCCTGCGGTGGTTCGAACCGTTGATCGACGACATCGTGGAAATGGTGAGCAACGGACAAAGCCTCATCGAACTCCGATGAGGCCGATCAGAGCCCGATCCCCCGAGCTGGCAGCGCTGGGGGTCGCGACGGGGCAGGCTCGGGCGGCCTGACCCGAGGTGCTTCGGCCCGTCGGCGACGCCGTGGCGCGTTTGGTCCATAGCGGTCGACGGCGTCCGCCGCGAGTCGGGCTGCGTGGGTGGGTCCGAGGTCGGCGCGGTCGCGGCCGAAGACGTCGATCCATTGGCGGCGCGCCTGCTCGAGGGATTCGGCGACAAGGTGGGCGGTGTTGTTCTCCTGACCGCGGGGCATCCCGACGTACGCCGAGGAGGCGCCAGTGTGCTCGCCGACCGACACATGCGCGATCGGGACGGTGGCCCCTTGGGCGCCGTAGGCGGTGGTGGCGTAGGCAAGCTCGAGATGCTTGCGCACATAGTCGGCGGGCAGGGTGCGTCGCCCTGCCGCACCGACCACGGTGAGGCTTCCGCGTGGGTCGGTGGCGGTGACGGTCGAGGTCTCGCGGTTGGCTACGTCGGTTGTGGTGTCGTTGCGCCTGGTTGCGATCTGGTCACCGATCCCGATCCGCTCCCCTGCCCTGGTCACCACGGCGTCGCCGGCTTCGCCGGTGATCACCCGGAGCCGGTGGGTCAGGCCGTTGATCCGGCCGACTTGCTCACGGGTGTCGGCCACCACCAGCTCTCCCCGGCTGGCTCGGACGGTGAGGACCTGCTGGCGTTCGACCTCGCTGGCATGGACCACGACCTGGCGACGCCGGACCAGCTCGTCGAACACTTCGCCGGGACCGGTGGCGTGCCGCATCCGCAGCGAGAGGTCGGCGTAGGCCGGGTCGGCGAAGCGCCGCACTCCGTCCATAGTGAGGATCCGGTCATGGCCGTAGCGAACAGCCAGGTCGAGCACTCCGCCGCGCCCCACGGCTCTGTGCAACCCGGAGTCGTGGAGCACAGCGACCACAGACTGCACCCGATCCACCTCGGACCCGGTGACCGATGGTGCTGCGGGACTGGAGGACGCCAACAAAATCATCTTCTTCCCTTCGTCGTTCAAGACGACGTTCGGCTTCAGCGGCGTTGGGGCAGGACTCCAGGTGTGGTGCTTCTTCGACGGCTCGATCGCCCGCAACCACGCCTCGAACGTGTTCTGCAGCGGCGGCAACTCCTACGCAGCCCTCATCGACACGTCATCGACGAACCAGACGGGTCACACCAACTGCAACGGGCCCAAGAAAGACTTCGAGCTCAATGCCGTGCTCCCGAATCAGTCATGGACCTCGACCACCGGCCCGGTCAGCGGCGGCGGCTACTACTACGGATACGTTTGCTACTACGAGGGGGAAGCCCAACACTGTTGACGACGGCGAGAAGTACATTCGGTGGAACAACGCGTCTGCACCCCGGTACAAGTGGGTCTCGGACACCAGTACGACACCGCTCGGCTACCACTGGCCGGTGCTGCCGTGGACCAGCTTGACATGCACCGACGCCCTCACTTCGTCGTTGAACGGCAAGCCAGCGACACAGGCGCTCAACCCCGGCGGCGTCCCCACCATGTGCGGACAGGACTACAAGCACTGGCTCGAAAACCAACTCCCCAAGCTCGACTGACGGTTGGGATCCTTGGGCCTGGCGACAGGCAGGGTAGACCGCAGTGTCGTCGGGACTGGTATCGACAATGGCGAACGCTGCCCCATGGGGAACGCCTGTTCGGGGTGGCGACAGTGGCGTGCTGACAGCGCACGCGGCCGTGAGCGGCGCTCTCCACAGCATCCGACAACCGGCAATCCCGCGGCTCGCTGGTAGGCACTCATAACCCAGAGGTCGCGGGTTCGAATCCCGCCCCCGCTACCACGTGAAGTGCCAGGTCAGCGGCCGTTTTCGGAGAGATCCGGAAGCGGCCTTTGGCGTAAGTTGGGAGCAGCGTCCGCACCATATCCACGAATGGACACCAAGAACGGGCCGTTTTCCGGGTGTGGGCAGGGCCTCTTTCTCATTGACCCAGCGGTCGGCCCCAGGCTCCGGTCTCAGATGGTCCCCTATCAAGGTGGACGGCGCGCCGGACGCTTGAAGAACCCGGACTTCGGAGCCCTGGCTATCGCCGCCGGCATCTACGGCGAGCGCGCGAAGCGGCCGGGAAGTTCATGCTCGCCGAACACGTCGCAGAGGCGTGGCAGCAAGCCAAGTCCAACGTCGGCGACATCGGTCAGGCGCCGAGAACACAGGCATCAGCCAACTCGACCTGTCCCCCTTCTGGTCCGCAGTGCGGGGAGGCTGGTTCTGGTCAGTAGGCGCGCCGTGCCTGTTACCGGTGGCCGGCGGCGGTCCTGACCCGTACGAGGACGAGCGCACCGGTGTCCGGGTCCAGCGCCCGGAACCACAGGTGACCGTGATGGTCCGCAGCCGGGGCGAGCACGACCCGTGTGGGCGCCAGAGAGGTTACGAAGGTCGTGACCCTGCCGCGGGGCGTGACTCTCACCAGGACCAGGCGGCCGTTCGCGGTGCCCTGCGTCCACACGTCACCATGCGGCCCCAGGCTGATCTCGCGCGCGATCGGAGTCAGCCCGGTTGGGATCGCGACAGCAGCTCGGCGGGTGACGTGCACGACAACGAGATGGTGGTGCTGGACCGCCTGCGCCCAAGCGCCGTTGCGACGGTCGCCGATCAGCGGATAGCGATCCTGCGAGGCGGCCACGAAGGGGCGCAGGTTGGTCCGTAGCACCCAGGTGTGGCGTCCCACCCGGGCGAACGCGAGGCGTCCGGCGCGACTACGGCCGGCCACGATTGCGGCGTTCTGGGTCGGCACGACCGTGGACACCAGGCCTCTGAGCACCCTGAGGCGTGTGCGGTGAGCATCAACGGTCTGCGTCGAGAGGTGGACCTCGGCGAGCAGGAGCCGTGCCGAGCGTGCGCAGTTCGCCGTAGCGCCGGTGAACCAGAGTCGGGCGTGTCGACCGCGGACGGGCTGGACCGCATCGAGCTTGCACTCGGCGAACAGAGGTGTCGGCACCGTGGTCGTCGCACCGGATCCGGTGACTCCGAACGCGGAAAGCGCCGCAGTGCTGTCGGCGGCGACCGTCCACACCCTCCCGTGTGCACGTGTCAGCGCGAGGGCTCCGACCTCCAGGCCGGTAGGGGCGACATCGGCGCCGACGCCACCCGGCCCCACAGACGTGATGCGTAGGCCGGCCCCGAAGCCATCCCCGCCCAGCATCCAGACCCGCCCACGAGGACCCAGGATCATGGGGTTGTTGACCGTGATGTCGGACTGCGACGACACCGGCCCCAGCTGAGTCTGCACGGAGACGAGCGGCGCCCGGAGCCCAGCGGCGACCGCGATGATCCCGACTCCAGGCGTGTTGCCTTGGGCCCAGAACCGGCCGTGTCGATCTGCGACGGTCGGCCACCCGTCCAAGGTGTATCCGGGCGTCGGTTTCACCTTGAGGCGCGTCGCAGCCGGGTTCAGACCGGCGAGACCGAGGTTCGGCGCATCCGCCCGGGCGCCGCCACCGCCGGTGTCGACGGCGAACCACACGCCCCCGTCCGTGGTCCGCCTCGGAGGGGCATAGCTGTAACCCGCACCCGAAGTGGCCACCATCCGGGTTCTCCCGCTCGGCGCGATCCGCCCGATCGTCGTGTTCCCGTTCTGATCCAGCATCTCGTAGTAGATGTGGCGTCCTTCGCTCAACAACCCGCTACCCGTCAGCGGGGCGATCCCCTGCGGAAACGCCGCTACGGTCCCAGCCCGCCGCTGGCCAGGCTCGGGTGCGGCGCTCGAGGACGCCGACGAACTCGCCGACAAACTCATGGCCCCGCACACGCCCGCCACCGTAAGACCCACGGCCACACTCCGGACCGAACCTCTTCGACCAGGCACCGCGACCCTCCGCTTCCACCAGCGATCGACGTCGCTCTACTCTAGCCACCGATTCCGTGTCCAGGTCGCGGCCGAAGCCCCGGGGCTGCCTGGCCGTCCGCCATATGGGCCGCCCTGATCCCATGCCCGGCCAAGGGCGAGGTTTCGGTGCGCTGCTGGTGTTCACAGCCCGCCGCTTGCCGTGCAGCTGGGTGACCCAGAACGGGCAATCGTGTCTCGGCAGGATCTTGTTGCCACCTGCAGCCGAGCCCGGCGGGGCATCTGCCGGGGCAGCTGAGCGCGACGAGAAGCTCCGGGTCGACACGCATCTGGACAACGCACCGCGCCCGTGGCCAAGGACGGGGTCGCCGCGTTCTCCGGGGCATCGGTCGGTGGACCGGCGACCGTCGTCTTCGGATAGCCCGAGTGTGACACCGCCTCTGATCCTGGGCCATCGCGAGCCGGGATGGCTGCTCTGGCAGGGACTCGGTCTCGCCTGGGTGAACCATTCGGGCCGCGTCACCCCCCCGAGCAGTTCGGGAGGCGCCGAGGCCCGTGGCTACGCGGGTCGCTCGCCCTGAAGGACGCATCGTGACCAGGTCGGTGGCCTTCCGCCGCTGTCCGTATGTCCAGCCGGCACATGCGGCGCGCGGCGTCGTCCCACGCGGCGAGCCGGCCGACCGCGCCGCGCCGGCGGGGCTGGACCGGTGTTCGCCGCCCGGACGGCGAGGATCTTTGGCGCGACGCGCCCGCCGTGGCGTCGCTTTAGCCCATGCATGCAGGCCTACCGGTCCCCGCGTCGGGACCGGGTCCGCAACCGGCCGCGCGTCGACGGCGGGGAGCGTTCATCGGCGAGCCTGCACGGCGGCGATGGGGACGAGAGTGGCGATGACGAGACCGACCGCGAGGTTCAACCCGGCCAGTCCGACTTCAGACGCGAGTGCCGCCGATCCTGCGAAGGGAAGGGTCACCGCCAGCAAGGTGCTGATCACGGCCAGCCAGCCGTAGTAGACACCCGGCCTGGGAGCCACGTGCAGCATGGCGTAGAACAACGTGGCGGCCGCTAGCGCGGCAGCCACGGCAGCGAGCGCGTAGGCCGCCGGGTCAATCGTCCCTTGGCCGAGCGCCAGACCCAGGACTCCGTTCAGCAGGGTCAGGCCGACCAGCGCTGTCAGTGCGGCGATCGTGGCTGTCAACGCGGCGCCGACCCAGAACCGGAGGCGGTCGATGTCGACGTCGTAGGGCGATCCAGGCGCCACCTCAGTGCGGGGCTCCTGGACGGCGGGGAGCAGGGCAGTCATTGCTGATCACTTCTTTCGGTTGATGGAGTCGACCTCGTGTCGACGTCTCCGATTCCCACCGGCCCATCCGCCGCGCGGTGTCCGCTGACCGGACGGTTCATGGGTGGGCTCGCCCGTCCACCAATCGGGGGACGTGGCCATCACCCGCCGGACCAGCCCGATAGTGGACAGACCACTGCGGGAACCGGCGGCAGCGTGGGGATCAACGGCACGGGCCAGCCGAGCCGACCAGAACAAGGAGACCGACATGTCCACGACCACCAACCGCCGGAGCTGCCACCAGAACGGCTACTCCGGTCGAACCCTCGCCGCCATCGTCCTGTGTCTGTCGGCGGGGGCGGGCCTCGTGGGGACAGCCGCCTACGCCACAGCAACGCATGACGCCCAGCGCTCCGCGACGACCGCGGGGCACTCGACGACAGCCGCGTCATCGAGTTCGGCTTCAGCCTCGATGAGAACCCTTCAGGAGGACCTCGCCCAACTCAACTACTACCAAGGCCCGATCGACGGGATCTCGAACACCCAGACCACGCAGGCCATCACCTACCTACAGCGCGACGCCGGGCTGCCGCAGACCGGCCAGATGAACGCCGCGACGCGCGCGGCGCTCAACCAGATGCTGGCCAACGGCAACAATGAAATGGGTCCGGGCTGATCAAACCGACCACTTCGCGACAGAACCCTGGCTCCCATGAACCCATCCTGAAGGAGCAGGGATCCCCTCGCTCAATCCACCTCGCTCCCGACGCTCGACCACCACCCCACACCGGAGCCCGCGCCGCGGGCTCCGGCAATGCAATGCGGCGACGTTGCCAGAGATTCGCGCCCACAGTCCTCCAGCGATGTCGGAGAGGTCAAGTGACCCACCGCCTGCCATGCATCGAGGTGTCCCGCGTCCGGGCCCAGGTCGAGACCCGGAGGGCCGAAGAACGCGAGCAGACCAGCCGCAGCCCCCATCCGACGAAGAAGTGGTTCGACCCCGCGGGAGGCGCGGTTCTCGAAGATCTTGGGAGCGGGAACTCCAGCGGCGGGATCGCCTGCAGAGCAGGACGCGGGGCTACGCGGGGTTCGCATTCAACTGCTCCCGAGTCGCGACCACGGCCGACACCGAAGTGGGCTGATGGCGTCGGGGCCGATGGCCATCGGCCGGCTCCACCCGGACCCGCCGTGCCGGTCAGGTTACGCAGGGACACAGCCGGTCGAGCGCGCCAGGAGACCTACCGCAGGGCCGACCACGCGCCCGGGGTGCGGCACGCGCGATGCGTGGCGACGCCAACCGCGAGGATGATGGCCAAGCCGAGCGCGAGCGCGGCGCCCACGGAGACCAGGCGAGTGAGCAGACCACCGGCGACGACGCCGACGACGAAGGCCAGCAACGCGAGCCCGCGACGCAGCATCGCAGGATCGCTGCGGCCACCCCGCTCGGTCAGCGCCCCGGTCATCGTGAGGGTGAGCACCGCGGTGAGCAGGTCGGGCACCTTGAGGTACCGGATCAGGGCCAGTTGGCCGCCCATCGACACAGCAAGCAGCATTGTGATGACGATGCGGGCCCAGGTGCCGAGGTGGTCGCCCGCAGCCAGAGCGATGGCCAGGACGGGCACGGCGAGCACGCCCTTGACGATCGTGATGTTGCGCAGCGCCAGGCCACGATGCCCCCCCGAGTGCCCGCACGCGCGAGCCCCCAGCAGGACGCCGAGGGCGAAGCTGAGCAGCGCCAGCCCCGACCGCGACACTGAGAACCCCGGAGCTCCGGAGAGTCCCAGGCCGATGAAGACGATGTTGCCGGTCATGGCCGCCACGAAGACGTGATCCAGAGCAAGGATGCTCGTGGCGTCGACAACGCCGGCGAGAACAGTCAGCGCCAGCAGCATCGCCGGCAGTGGCCCGTCGCGCTCGTCGACCAACGCCTCGCGCAGCGCGAGACGCGGCGACGGCTGCTGTCCCGCCGGGCCGGGTGCCGGCGGACGGTCGACGGTCACAAGGGAAGTACACCACCGGGGCAACCCTCTCTGCCGCGCTTGCCTGCCTCGCCGCGGCGACCCCGAGACCCGGGGGGCCTCGATCGGCCCAGAGAGTCGCCGGAGCCGCCCCAGCCCAGCACCATGGCTCCACCGCCGCCCTCGCCGCGGTGCGTCCGCGAGGAACACCGCGGCGCCGGCTGGCGGCAGGCGCACACTCCCTGTCGGGCAAGGAGGGAGGCTGCGCCCGGGCCGCCCGCGCCGTGGCGGCCTGGTCGGCCCGGGTCAGCGATGCCGCCAAGAAGCTGTCGCTGGGCAGCCCGGGGGACCGCTGTGAACCTCAGGGCGCTGGCCCGCCTGTGCCACGGGCTCGGACGCGTCCCAGCAGTTCTGCAACCCCGTGACTCGGGCCAGCGACCGATCGGGGCGCAGCGACGCTCCACTCTCGCGCGGGGCGTGTCCGAGACCAACCAAGCAGCGGATCGACCCGCGTCCGGGGCCGCCTCGTCGGCCCAGGGCGGCAGCCAGCTCACCTCCGGCAGCGCGTCACTGAGCTCCAGGGCGACCTCGGCGGACCAGGGCGCCCAGCAGCTCAACATGGGTCTCGACCAGCTGGCCGCCGACTCCGTCATCACCGCCGCCGGCGAACAGATCGGCACCCGGGGACACCATCGCCACCGGCCAGAACGACGCCGTGGTCGGCATCGCCAACCGCGAACTGTGGACCGTGAACGGCTCCTCAGCTGCCGGACTGCACGTGAAGGGCGACAGCGGGCAGCGAGTCCTCCCGCCGACATTCGTCCACGACCACGCCGAGCTCGCCTACGCGACCACGGCGTACGGCGCCCAGGGCTCAACGGTCACCCGCTCCCGACCTCGCCGCCCGCAGGTCTACGGTCGGAGGAGACCATCGCCGGGGCGTCCCCGGAGTACCCGTCCGCCGGCCCGAGGATGTTGATCGAGTCCACAGAGACGCTGCCGGTCTCGCCGCACAGCATTCCGCTCCGTGCCGCCGCCCGCGGCCTCGGACCCCGCCGGGCTTGTCCGTCGATCGGGGGACCTCGAACTCCCCTCTTGCATCACCTTGCTGTGGGACAGACCGGAGGGCCTCCCGGTCGGAGTCTGGACACAAGGGGATGAGCCCCGATCGATGACAAGGAGACATCATCATGAACAGAACCCAGACCCAGAACCGTGCTAAGGCGAAGCGAGCGGCGGCGGTCCTCGCCGCGGCCCCCCTAGCGCTCACCCTGCTGACCATGTCGCCCGCCACCGCCGCGGATCGACCACCGGTGTCAGCGGCTGCCGCTATGTGGGCCGACGAGCCGGACGAGTCCCGGGTAGACAAGACGGAGGTGGACGCGGCGGTCGAGCGTCTGCGCGCGGCCGGGATGTGGGCCGACGAGACCCCCGGCAGCTACGCCGAGAACGCGGCCTCCACCGGCCTGGCCAAGGACTTCGGCGGCAGGCTGCTCAGCGAGGCCTTCACCTACGGTTCCACGTGGGCATTGGACGAGGTGCTCACCCGGCTCGGTCTCAACGCCGACGCGGACCTGGCCGCCGCCCTCGGCAAGGTGGGCCTGTCGATCACGGCGCTCCAGGCCGACGTCACCCGGATGATGGAGATGATGCACCAGGTGCTGCACGGCCAGGACAAGAGCAACTTCTACAGCTCCTACACCGGGGCAGGTCTGGCAGCCAGCCGCATCGACACGGCGATGCGGTCCGTCGCGGACTGGGTCAAGCACGACCTCCAGCCGTCGGAGAAGAACGTCTCCGACATGGCCCTGGTCGTCAACGTCGCGATGGGCGAGCTGGCCTTCATCACCACCAACCCGGTGACGGGCACGATCCCGTTGATGATGAAGGCCGCCGAGGCCTCCAACGTCACCGACTTCAACTGGAGCTTCTACGAGAAGATCGACGAGGTCCGCGACAGCTACCGTGCGACCTACGCCCAGGGTCTCGCCACCATGGACATGCTCCTGGCCTGGGACCGGGACGGCACGGTCTCGACCACGCGGGCCCGGCTTGTCAGCGACGCCGTCGCCGCCACCAAGAGGGCCTACGAGCATGGGATCGAGCTCAACGTCGCCACCCCAACCAAGGCGCCGGTTGTCCAGGTTCGCAATGGCGACCGGCTGATCTCGGCCTGGACACCTGACGCCGTCAACGGCAACGGCTGGAACTTCACCAACACCCAATACAGACAGCACCTGGAGCCGATCCTGCGCAGCATGGCAGAGAACTACAACCCGGCCCAGCACGGTGGCGTGAGCCTGCAGAAGTACCTCGAGGACCGCAAGATCCCGACCTCGTTCGTCTACTACGACTCCTTCCACAACTACAAGAAGACCGGGGGCGGCACCCTCACCCGCTACATCAGCTACGAGCTCCGCGCCAACACCGGCGAGATCCGGGGCAACGACTACCACGTGGGGACCCTCTCCATCACCAAGAACGAACGGGCCGTCCGCCAGGACTGGACCCCATGGGGTGGTTGGAGCACCGACAAGAACTCCCAGAAGGAGGGCGACGCCTGGTACGCCGCAGTGGAGGCCGGCTGGAAGCAGCGAGCGAGGACCATGGACAGGTACTGGACCGACACGTACAAGGCCAGCTCGTGGCTGTTCGTCAAGGAGGTTCAGAACAACGCCGCCGGCTGGGCGGCCGACTTCGACACCAAGCGCGTCGAGAAGGCAGCCTTCCCCGGCAAGTGATCACCATCAGGGCAGCACCGGAAGCTCGCTGTGCGGGTTCCGGTGCTGTCGTGCATCGAACAGCGGGCGGCGGGCAGTGCGGCGGTGCCTGGGCCGAGACGGTCAACGGGAGACGGGGCCGATCCTCTGGGCCGGGACCTCGACGCTCACCTGCGTACCGGAGGGCTCTACGGGGTGGATGCTGAGGTGTCCGCCGAGGGCCGCCACCCGTAGCCGGCGGGAGGCGAGGCCGACGTGGCCCTCCTCCAGGCGCTTGTCCAGGTCGGTGGGACGCAGTCCCCGGCCGTCGTCGCGCACCTGGAGCCGCGCGACGCCGTCCTGCCAGGTCAAGGTGACTCGCACGGTTCTCGCCCGCGCGTGCTTCACCACGTTGGTCAGCAGTTCCTGGGCGGTCGTGACCAGCAGGGCGTCCGCGGTGGTGCGTAGCCCCTGAGGCCAGCCCTCGTCGTCCAGCTCGGCCCGTAGCGCTCCACGGGACGCGGCGGCCTCGACCGCGTCGCCGAGCACCGGCGGCAGGCCCGCGGCCTCGAGCACGGCGGGGTGGAGCTGCCGCATGATCGACCTCAGCAGCCGACTCGCCTCGGCGAGCGCGTAGTCGATCCTCTCCCAGGACGCCCGGTCCACGCCCAGGTCTTCCAGGTCCTGACGGGCAGACAAAAGGTACTGCAAGGCACCGTCGTGGACCGTCTCCGACAGCTGCTGCCGCTCGCGCTCCTCGACGCTCACCATCTGCGCCAGCAGCTTGCTCCGTTCGGACACCAGACCACCGATCGTCACCACCCGCTTGAGCTGGATGCCGGACAACGCCACCGCCACCCCGGAGATCCCGAGCAGTAGGAGCACGCTCAGGAGCACAGCCCAGAACGGCTCACCGTCCAGCCGCCGTGTCAGAACGGAGACGGTCAGATACACCACCACCGTCGGCACGGCGAGCAGGCCGCAGACGGTGGGGCTCAGCTGGGTCGCACCGAGCAGGGGGACCAGGAGCAGCGCTTGGACCAGGAGGTACGTCGTCCACACCCGGTCCGACGACGCGTCCACGACCACGCTGAGGGCGGCCAGCGCAAGGATGTCGACGAACGGCGTGAACCTGATCCACAACAAGTCCCGAGGCTGGCCGGTCCGAATCAGCCACCCCAACCCAGCGGCCACTACCGCGTAGCAACCCAGGACGACCCAACACGCGACACGCCCGCCGCTGGGAGGCACAAGCGCCAGCACCAGTGCCCCGTAGCCCAACAGGAAGAATCGAGCCAGCCGCTGCACACGTGCGCCCCGATAGGCCTGGACGACCAGCACGTCGGCCAGCTCCTCGTCGACCATCAGCGCCCGGACCGGGGCGAGCGAGGACCTCATCGACACCTCCGAACGTCGATCCCCGGGAGTGGCGCCGCAGGGCGGCGGTCACTCCAGCAAGCCACGTCGCATGCCCTCGGCCACCGCGGCGGCACGATCACAGACCCCGAGCTTCTCGTAGAGCCGCTGCGTGTGCGTCTTGACCGTGCTCGCCCCGATGAACAGCTCCGCGGCCAGGGCCGGGATCGACAGACCGCGGGCAAACCCGCTCAGCACCTGCGTCTCCCGCTCGCTCAACGCCACCTCAGGCTGGCCCGCGTGCCGCCGGATCTGGCTCACCAACCCCGCGGACAGCTCAGCCGGCACGACCGTCTCACCCCGCCCCACCCGCCGCACCGCGTCCACGATCTCGGAACGACGTGAATCCTTCGACAGGTACCCGGCCGCACCCTGCTGCAACGCTCGGAACACCACGCTGCTCTCGGTGATCGCGGACAAGAACAACAACCTGGTTGCCAGTCCATCCCGGCTCACCGCGTGAGCCAGATCGAGCCCGTCAAGATCCGGCATCTGGTAGTCCACCACCGCCACCTCCGGCACGTGCGCCCGGATCGCCTCCAGCCCCTCACGACCGGTGCCGGCCTCGGCCACCACCCGCAGATACCCGCTGTGGTTCAGACCACGCGACAACCCGTCACGAAAGAAGGGGTGATCATCGACCACCACGACCCGGATCAACTCGCCGACCACCCCCACCACCCTAGACCCGCCCCACCCCCACCCCCAGACTCAGACCGCACCGCCCCAGGTCGCCGCCTCGCGCGCCGGCAGATCCTGAGCTCACCGGGAGGTTCCCATCGCATAGGCCACAAAGCCGCTCACCTACGACAGCCACGCTGCATCCCCCACCGAGTGGGCAGGGCGCAATGTCGGAAGGACACTCCCAATCCGCTGCGAATGTCTTGGCGATATCGGGCCATCGCCTGTCGAACCTCGACAAGGCGGGCTCCGACGAACCACGCCCGAGGTGAGGAACCGGAGCCGCGGACCGGCGGCCGAGTCGTCCCGGCGGCATCCCTTCGTGGCGGGACTCCGTGGCTCGGACTCCAAGTTCGCAAGTTGATACTGCCGTGCAGACGAGGCTTGCTACCGGCGCACGTGGATAGGAGGCTAGACGTAAGCCCCCATAGCGACCCAAGCCTGAGGACGGCGAACGGCACTCGAAGACAACCCGGACCCGGTGCGGATCAGTCGCGAGGTCAAGTCTGCTGGCTTGCATGACCGAAGAGCGCGACGATCCGCGACCGCAGAGGGAAGGAGTGCTCCGGAGGGCACTAGCGACCTGTCGTAAGACAGGTGATCAGCGCATGGCCGTAGAGACGAACGTGATCGGCTCGGCCAGAAAATCACCCCCCGGGCGCCATCGCCGATCGAGCCGAACAAGCTGGCGACGTGCTGAGCCGGGTGCGACTCAAGGGAACCGCCCAATTCCTCGACCGGAGGGCAGACTTCACACCGCGAGTCTGCGGGCAGCCCTACAGTCGTTGGCGATCAACTGCAGTCGTCGACGAGAACGCGGGTGCGGCAAATCGGATCGACACTGCGCCGGTCAATGTCGACGCGAGCGCCTAGACTGGCGCGGCGCGTCCCACATCCCCTGCCCTCCAGCACTCGGGAGTACCGCAATGACCGGCAGTCACGCGGCGTCCGGCGGGTCAAACCACCCGACAACATCGAAGCTCACAGTCTGATGTCTCGGCCGCCGATGCCGCCGGGCGCGTGGGGGAAGATCAAAGTGAGCAAGACCGGTTCGGGCACCCATGAGGCCTCCGCGCGATTTGTTCACTTCAGCGGACGAGTCACACGAATCCGTGTCCGTGGGCAAAGCACGCAGACTGCCCGGGTCGCGCTCGTCAGAAAGCTCCAGGAACTCAACGGAGCCGCGGCCAGCGAAGGTGAACTCACGCCGTTGACCACTGAGCCGTCCCGGCGAGTCCGGAGACTCCAAGCCTTGGAAGGATTGGAGTTATGGGACGACCGAGCAAGTACCCCGAGGAGCTTCGGGCGCGGGCGGTGCGGATGGTTGCGGAGGTCCGGCCGGAGTATGAGTCGCAGTGGGCGGCGATCACCGCGGTCGCGGGGATGTTGGGCATCGGAACGCCGGAGACGCTGCGGACCTGGATCCGGCGTGACGAGGTCGACGCGGGTAAGCGTCCGGGTGTGACCAGCGAGATCGCGGCGGAGAACAAGGCGCTGCGCAAGGAGGTCGCCGAGCTGCGCCGCGCGAACGAGATCTTGAAGGCGGCTTCGGCTTTCTTCGCGGCCGAGCTCGACCGGCCCGCGAAGCGGTGATCAGGTTCATCACCGAGCACAAGGACCACCAGGTGCCCGACCCAGCCACCGGCGGGGTCGGGCTGCGCTGGGGTGTCGAGCCCATGTGCCAGGTGCTCTCCCAGCACGGGATCAAGATCAGCCCGTCGACCTACTACGAGTGGGTCGACAGGCAGCCCACCCGCCGGCAGGTCGCGGATGCCGAGCTGGTCGCGCTGATCACCGCGCAGCGTGAGGACAAGAAGACGGGCAGGTTCGTACGCACCCTGGGCAGCCGCAAGCTGTGGATCCGGCTGCGCAGCCAGGGCCATGAGGTCGCCCGGTGCACCGTGGAACGCATCATGACCGAGCATGGTTGGGAGGGTGCCCGCTACGGGTCACCGCACCGCACCACGATCCAAGACCCGACCCATGTCCGCTACCCCGATCTGGTGGACCGCAACTTTCACGCGCCGGCGCCGAACCGGCTCTGGGTCGCCGACTTCACCTACGTGCCGACCTGGACGGGGGTCGTCTACGTCGCCTTTGTCGTCGACGCCTTCAGCCGCCGGATCGTGGGCTGGCGGGCGGCCAGGTCGATGACCACTCCGCTGGTCTTGGATGCACTTGAGCATGCTTTCTTCACCCGAGGCCAAGAAGGCGTTACCGACTTCACCGGCTTGATCAGTCACAGCGACGCGGGCAGTCAATACACCTCCGTGGCGCTGACCCAACGCCTGGTCGACGAGGGCATCGACCCCTCCGTGGGCTCGGTCGGCGACGCATACGACAACGCCATGGCAGAGACCACAGTCGGGTCGTTCAAGAACGAACTGATCCGCCGCCAAGGCCCCTGGCGCGATGTCGACCACGTCGAGCTCGCCACCGCCGAATGGGTCGTCTGGTTCAACACCGAGCGCCCACACGAGCACCTCGACGACTTCACCCCCGAAGCCGCCGAGAGGCTCCACTACGATCGCAAACGATCCCTGCCAGAAGCCGGGTGACTCAACGAAACGAGTCTCCGGACTCGCCGGGACGGCTCACACGGTGGCTGAGCTCTCTGCCTTCTGGCTGCGGGAGAAGCGGGTGCAGCAGATCAGTTCGAACTCGATCAAGGCATACAGCAGCACGGTCAGAAACCAGATCGTGCCGGTGATCGGCGAGCGGCGCCTACGTGACTGCCGGACGAGCAGCCTGGACCGCATCATCTAGGACCGGGCGGCGCTCGGCTATGACCCCACCATGCTCCGCAAGGTCCTCCATGGGATGTTCGCCGTCGCCGTTCGGCACGACGTGATGGCCTCGAACCCGGTCAGAGAAGTCGCCCGCATCTCGCGGCCTCGAAGGGAGATCGAGTACCTCGACCTGACTCAGATCCAGGAAGTCCGCGGCCTCATCGATGCGTCCATCCGGAAGGCGCGTCCCGGCCCGCGGCCCACGACCGACCTCAGGGACGCCGTCGATCTCATCCTCGGCACCGGCTGTCGCATCGGCGAAACCGGCGCGCTCACCTACTCGGAGATCGACCTCGGTGCAGCGAACCCGACACTGACCGTCTCCGGCACGATCATCACCGAGACGGGGGTCGGAACCTTCCGGCAGCCGTGGACGAAGTCCACTGCCGGCTACCGCACCCTGTACGTGCCGCCGTTCGCGGTCGAGATCCTGCTTCGTCGTCAGGTCGAGAACCGCGCCAACCCGCATGGCGCGGTGTTTCCGACCCGCCGAGGGAGCTGGCGACAGGTCTCGAACTGGGAGCGGATGTGGAACCAGGTGGTCGACGACACGGCCTACGCCTGGGTCACCTTCCACACGTTCCGCAGGTCCGTCGCCACCCTCATCGACCGAGAGGTGGGCATCGAGGCCGCGCAGGCGCAGCTCGGTCACGACGACAGCGACATCACCAGGGACTTCTACGTTCACAAGGCTTCGGTGGCGCCGGACCTGACCCTGTACCTCGAGAAGTTCCGGCCCAAGGCCTGACGCACGCCCCGCGCCTGTCACGCCTCCGAGGGGTACTCGAAGACCTGGTCGACGCCTGCGGCGACCGCGCAACCATGCCCCCATGCGTCCCTGTTTATGGACAGTTTGTGGACACTTCGGGCGTCAGATTCGTATCTCAGCACAGACCTGCAGTGAACGTTTGCCCAGGTCAGAAGGCTGCATTGGCTCCCCCGGTTGGACTCGAACCAACAACCCTTCGGTTAACAGCCGAATGCTCTGCCAGTTGAGCTACAGGGGATCGTTCGGAGCCCGCACAGGTTAGCAAGGGGTCTCGGTGGCCTGCGAATCGGGCGGACCGCGCGTCGAACGTCGACTCAGGTTTGCCCGATGTCGGCGCGGGCGGCGTCGAGGGCGGTCTCGGCGGCGGCCCGCACGAGGGGGTCGTCGGGGTCGATACCGGCGTCGTACTCGAAGAACCAGAGCACCGGCGACCTGCCGGCAGGCGCGCGCCGAGCCACGACCCGGACGCCCAGGCGGCCGGTGACGGGGACGTGACGCACCAGCAGCACGCTGGCGGTCACCCGCTCGCGGACCAGCTGGAGCAGGCGGTGAGTGTCGACCCCGTTGGTGCTCAAGGTGAGGAGATGCAGGGGGCGCGGCTCGCCCCACGTGCCGATCTCGGTCACCCGCAGCCGCTCGAGCTCGTCGTCCCAGTCGGCGGCCTCGACCTGCTCCCAGGGGACGCGTCCGGCGGGGACGTAGAGGGCGTCGCGCGTGCCGACCACCCAGCCGCCGCCGTCGACGGCGGCCCACGCGAGCGCGCGCTCGCCGGGAGCGAGCTCGACCTGTGGCCGCTCGCGGCGGGCGATCTTCATCTCAGGAGACTCCCAGAGCGAGATCGCGGAGCTGGCGGCGGTGCTGCTCGAGGGCGGTGAGCTCGCCGAACATCCGGTTGTACTCCGTCGCGTGGTCGACCGGGTTGGTGCGCTGCAGGCGCGACTTCACGTCGGCGATCCGGCGCTGGGCGGTCAGCTCCTGGAGCCGGTAGACGGTGTTGGCGACGAAGGCGTCGTCGGCGCCCTTGCGGCTGAGCAGGGGCTCGACCGCCAGCGCGGAGAGGGCACCGCTGACGGCGGGGTCGGTGGCACGGTCACGCAGGCGCGAGGCCCAGGAGGCGTCGGCGGCACCCGGGCCGCCGAGCTGCTCGACCAGCTCCCAGACGGTGCGGTAGGTGGGGTGGGTGAAGTCGTTGGCCCCGAGGTCGCGACTGGTGCGGGCCACGGCAGCCGGCTCCTGGACGACCAGCTTGAGGGTTTCGCGCTCGAGGGCGAACCGCGGGTCACGCAGGTCGGGCAGCGGGGGCGCCGCGGGAGCCGTCGGCGCGGTCGGAGCAGCCGCGCCCCGCGCGGGCGGCGTCGTCGCCGGCGCCGGGCTGCGCCCCGGCCGCGCGTCGTACCTCGGTGCGCGCCTGCTCGACGTCGACCCCGACCATGCTCGCGATCTCGCGGGCGAAGGCCTCGACCTTGGAGCGGTCGCGGATCGAGGACACCAGCCGCGCGGCCTCGCGGGTGGCGTCGACCCGGCCGTCGGCGCGGTCGAGGTCGTACTTGGAGACGACGTTCTCCAGGACGAAGCGGTAGAGCGGGCGCCGGCGCGCGATCAGCTCGCGGACGGCGGCGTCGCCCTCCTGGATGCGCAGGTCGCACGGGTCGAGGCCGGTCGGCTCGACGGCGACGTAGGTCTGGGACACGAAGTTCTGGTCGCCGCCGAACGCGCGCAGGGCGGCCTTCTGGCCGGCGGCGTCGCCGTCGAAGGTGAAGATCACCTCGCCGCGGAACTCCTCGTGGTCGTTGAGGAAGCGGCGCAGCACCCGCGCGTGGTCGTCGCCGAACGCCGTGCCGCAGGTGGCGACGGCGGTGCCGACGCCGGCCAGGTGACAGGCCATGACGTCGGTGTAGCCCTCGACGACCACGGCCCGCGAGCTCCGCGCGATCTCGCGGCGGGCCAGGTCGATGCCGTAGAGCACCTGGCTCTTCTTGTAGATGGGGGTCTCGGGGGTGTTGAGGTACTTCGCCTCGATCCGGTCGTCGTCGAAGATCCGCCGGGCCCCGAAGCCGATCGTGTCGCCGCTGGAGTCGCGGATCGGCCAGAGCAGGCGTCCGCGGAAGCGGTCGTAGGCGGAGCGGCCGATCGCGACCAGGCCGGCGGCGACGGTCTCCTCGTCGGTGAACTGCTTCTGTCGCAGGTGGCGCAGCAGGGCGTCGCCGTCGCGCGGGGCGAAGCCGACGCCGAACCGCTCCGCCGCCTCCTGGTCGAACCCGCGCTCGCCGAGGAACTGCCGGGCCGCGACCGCGTCGGGCGTGGCGAGCGCGTCGGCGTAGAACGCCTGGGCGACCTTGTGCGCCTCGACCAGCCGGCTGCGCTGCGGCCCGCGCGGTGCGCTCGTCGCGGACGTCGCCCTCCTCGCGGCGCAGCGTGACGCCGTAGCGGTCGGCCAGGCGCTGGACGGCGTCGGTGAAGGTCAGCCCGTCGATCTTCATCAGGAAGGAGATGACGTCGCCGCCCTCCCGACAGCCGAAGCAGTGGAAGAATGCCGCTGGCCGGGTTGACGTTGAACGACGGGGACTTCTCGTCGTGGAAGGGGCACAGCCCCTTCAGCGAGCCGCCTCCGGCCGGGCGCAGGGTGACGTAGTCGGAGACGACCTCGTCGATCTTGGCCTTCTCACGCACCTCCGCGATGTCTTCATCACGAATCCGGCCGGCCACGCGGGGAGTCTACGGCCGGGGTGCGGACAGGACCGGACGGATATCACCGGGGTTGGGGGGTACGGCCCTCCCATGAGTACGTCGACCTCCGGGACTCCCGGCTCATACCGCTCAGGAGGACCCCACCCTCGGTGCCCTGGTGCACGATCTCACCCAGCAGGTGCCGGAGCTGATCCGCTCCGAGCTCCGGCTCGCCCAGGCCGAGATGACCGAGAAGGGCAAGCGTGCCGGCCTCGGCATCGGCATGTTCAGCGCCGCCGGCCTCCTCGCCTTCTTCGGCTTCGCCTGCGTGATCGCCACGGCGATCCTCGGGCTGGCCCATGCCCTGCCCGACTGGCTCGCCGCCCTGCTCGTGGGCGTCGCGCTGTTCGCTGGTCGCCGGCGTCATGGCGCTGGTCGGCAAGAAGGAGGTCCAGCAGGCGACTCCGCCGGCGCCCGAGCACGCCATCGAGGGCGTCAAGGAGGACATCGCCGTGGTGAAGGGAGAGCACCGATGACCGACCCCAGGACCGCCGAGCTCGAGGCGCAGATCGCGGCGCAGCGCGACCACCTCGCCGAGACCGTCGACCAGCTCACCCACAAGCTCGACGTCAAGGCCCAGGCCAAGGAGCGCGCCGCGCTGGTGGCCGACCGGGCCACGACCGCCGACGGCAAGCCGCGCCCCGAGCTGGTCGCCGCCGCAGCCGCGGTGGCGCTCGGTGCTCGGACCGGCATCCTGCGGTCCGGCGCCGGCGCCGGCGACGCCATGCAGGGGCCGCGACCTCCCCTCCTACGTCCTTCGCAAGACCTGGCGGGAGTTCGGCGACGACCACTGCACCGACCTCGCGGCGGCCCTGACCTTCTACGCCGTCCTGTCGCTGTTCCCGGCCGCGATCGCGGTGATCTCGCTGGTCGGGGTCGTGGGGAACGCCCAGACGAGCGTCGACAAGGTGGTGGAGGTGCTCAAGCCGCTCGTCTCGTCGAGCACGCTGGACACCGTCCAACCCGCCCTGGAGCGGATCGCCTCCTCGCAGTCGGCCGGCCTCGGTCTCGTGATCGGTCTCGTGGGTGCTCTGTGGTCGGCCTCCGGCTACGTCAGCGCCTTCGGCCGCTCGATGAACGCCGTCTACGAGATCGACGAGGGCCGGCCGTTCTGGAAGCTGCGCCCGCTGATGCTCGTGGTGACCCTGCTCGCCGTGCTCCTGGTCGCCGTCGTGCTCGTGATGCTGATCGTCTCCGGCCCGCTGGCGGCCTCGATCGGCTCGGTGATCGGCCTCAGCTCGCAGGCCGTGACCGTGTGGAACATCGCCAAGTGGCCGGTCATCGTGCTGTTCGTCGTGATGATCGTGGCGATCCTCTACTACGCGACCCCCAACGTGAAGCAGCCGAAGTTCCGCTGGCTCTCGGTCGGGGCGGTGGTGGCGATCGTGGTCTGGGTGCTGGCCTCGGTCGCCTTCGCGTTCTACGTCTCCACCTTCGGCAGCTACAACAAGACCTACGGCTCGCTGGCCGGCGCCGTCGTGGGGCTGCTGTGGCTGTGGATCACCAACATCGCCCTCCTGTTCGGGGCGGAGCTCGACTCCGAGCTCGAGCGCGGGCGTCAGCTGCAGGCGGGGATCGCGGCCGAGGAGGAGCTCCAGCTGCCGGCGCGCGACACCCGCGGCATCAAGAAGGCCCGCAAGAAGGAGCAGAAGGACATCGCGCGCGGCCGCCGGATCAGGGTGCTGGCCGAGCACGAGTCCGAGTCACCAGTCCGACCACCAGTCCGAGCACCGAGACGCACGAGACAGCGGAGGCCGCCGCGTCCGCGAGCGGCAGCCATCGACGTACGACCGACGAAGGAGAACGACTGATGAAGAAGCTGACCATGCTGGCTGCGTTCGCGGCGGGCTACGTGCTCGGTGCCCGGGCCGGCCAGGAGCGCTACCACCAGATCATGGGCACCGTCGACAAGGTGCGCCACGACCCGCGGGTGCAGGAGAAGACCCAGCAGGCCGTCGACGTCGCCAAGCAGCAGGCACCCCTCGTGGCCGACAAGGTCACCAGTGCCGCGACCTCGGCCGCCTCCGCCGCCGCGGCGAAGGTGGGCGGGACGCACGGGTCGGACAACGGCCAGCCGACCCACATGTCGTGGGCGCTGCAGGCCCTGCAGAACCTGCCCTGAGCCCCTCACGCTCACCGGGCGAGCCTCGTGTGCCAGGCCACGGCGCTAGCATCGGTGAGCGAGGCCACCTGGTCGACCACGACCCGCAGACGGGCCGCATCGTCAGGTGCGGCCCGCCAGTCGTCGGCGAAGCGGTCGTTCGAGCGCGTCCGGCCCGCGGTCGAGCGACCACCGTCGACCAGCTCGGTCAGCAGCGTCGCGCTGGCGCCCCATCAGGCTGAGCCGGTCGTCGGCGCGCATGACGTAGTGGGCGGCGATCCCCTTCAGCACGGCCATCTCGACCGACGTGTCGAGGGGGACGCTCACGGCGGCCAGGTGGCGCACGAACGGGCCGTCCTGGTCGCGGAACGTCGCCTCCTGGGCGGCAGAGCAGAACCGGCCGATCAGGTCGCTGGTGAGGTTCTTCAGTGCGGCCTGCTGCCGCCGCGTGCCGTCGTACGGCGTGGTCGGCCAGCCCGCCACCGACCGCAGCCGGTCGTGCGCCTCCGCGAGACGCTCGTCGGGCGTCTCCGGGAGGTACCAGTCGCGCACGGTCTCCCACACGGCCGGCAGGTCGAGCCGGCTGAGGTCCAGCCGCCGGGCGACGATGCCGTCCTCGACGTCGTGGACGCAGTAGGCGACGTCGTCGGCGAGGTCCATCACCTGGGCCTCGAAGCAGGGCGCCGGGCCGTCGACCCCGGTGCGCAGCCAGTCGAAGACCTCGCGGTCGTCGTCGTAGACCCCGAACTTCTCGCCCGGGCCGGAGCCCGTGCGGGGCCAGGGGTACTTGGTGCAGGCGTCGAGCGTGGCCCGGGTCAGGTTGAGCCCGACCGACCGGCCGTCGGGCGCGAACGTCTTGGCCTCGAGCCGGGTCAGCAGCCGCAGGGTCTGCGCGTTGCCCTCGAAGCCACCGGCGTCCTGGCTGAGCTCGGCCAGCGCACGCTCGCCGTTGTGCCCGAACGGCGGGTGCCCGAGGTCGTGGGCCAGGGCGGCGGTCTCGGCGACGTCGGGCTCGCAGCCGAGGGCGCGGGCCAGGTCGCGGGCGAGCTGGGCGACCTCGAGGCTGTGGGTCAGCCGGTTGCGGACGAAGTCGTCGCTCTGCGGCCCGACCACCTGGGTCTTGGCGGCCAGCCGCCGGCTCGCCGCGGCATGGACGACGCGCGCGCGGTCGCGCTCGAACGGCGTGCGCTCGGGCGCGGGCACCCGCTTGGGTGGCTCGGCGACCCACCGCTCGCGCGCGGCGTCGTCGTACGGCGTGGTCAGGTCGGGCATCGGGCCGAGACTAGTGGCGCGGCGCCGGGCGTCGCAGGCGTCGGCGTCAGTTCACCGAGACGTGCACGTGGTCCATGTGGTTGGCGGTCGGCGAGCCGTGGTTGCCGTAGGCGCGCCAGCCCTCGGACGCGCGGACGGGCGTCCAGATCCGGTCCCACCAGATGACGTCGTAGAGGTTCAGCTCGGCGGCGTGCGGCTGGAGGAAGGCGGCGATCTGGTCGCCGAGGGCCTTGTCGCTGGTCATGATGTCGAGGCCTTGCCGGCGGCGTGCTCGCCGTGGGCGTCCCACCCGCCGTAGGACGTGATCTGCGGGAAGGCGTGGCACACCGAACGGTAGACGTAGACCGCGCCCGGGGTCAGGCGGTACTCGACCGACCCGTCGGGACACGGTGACATCGACAGTCCCGCCGCAGCGGTGACGCCGGTGGAGGTGTCGGGCTTGGTGTCGGCGAGGTAGCCCGCGGTCACCCAGCGCGACTGGCCGTGGACGACCAGCTCGACGCGGCCGTCCTGTGCGCGGCCGGTGACGAGCACGTGCTGGGCGGCCTTGCACCAGGCCGACCTGGTGGGCCGCCTGGGAGGGGCTCGACCAGAGGTTGAGGTCGACGGTGGTCCACTTCTGGACGTGGGCCCGCTCGACCGCACGGGCGGTGGCCCGCTGGGTGGCCATCCCGCGCTGGAACTCGCGCGACGCGGCGCGGTCGAAGGTGCGCGACACCGGCGGTGCGTCGTAGCGGCCGGGGTCGTAACGGCTGGGGTCGTAGCGGCTGGGGTCGAGCCCGGGGGGCGCCTGCTGGGCGTCTGTGATCGAGGCCGGCGCCGCTGCGGGATCGGCGGCCAGCACCCCCAGCCCCACGGCGGGGACGGTGGCAGCCACGGCGATGGCGGCGGCGATCGTGACGGCTCGCGACCCGGTGAGGACCTTGAAACTGCGGGCATTGGTTTCCCGCTTGTGGCGACGATGTGCCACAGCGCTGATTCCTAGCTGTCGTTGTCGGGGGACGTGTCCGGGGTCCTCTGCCCGAGAGAGGCTCAGGTGGACATGGTCAAGCAGTCAAGCACAGGCCCTGAGCCTGCCCCAATCGACACCCCAGCAAACGGGAGACTCGTCCCTGAGCTGAGGACCAACGACCCGGGCTCAGCCTCCGGTGATCTCCGAGGCGTCCTCGGTGAGGCGCAGCGCCGAGCCGTCGGTGTCGTCGAGCCAGCCCTCGGGGAGCACGACGCGCTCCCGCGCCGAGCCCTGGCGCCCGCGGGGCGAGCCCAGCTCGCCGACCGGGAACGGCTCGTCGGGATCGAGCGCCTCGAGCAGGGCGTCGAGCGCTGCCAGCGAGTCGACCAGGGCCAGCGAGTGGCGCAGCTCACCACCGGCGCGGAACCCCTTGAGATACCACGAGACGTGCTTGCGGAACTCCTTGCAGCCCCGCTCCTCGCCCATGTGGTCGCTGAGGAGCTCCGCGTGGCGCCGCATCATCGTGCGCACCTCGCCCAGGGTTGGCAGCGTGCGCACCTCGTCGCCGGCGAAGGCGGCGGCCAGGTCGCGGAACAGCCACGGCCGGCCCAGGCACCCGCGACCGACGACGACCCCTGCGGCCCCGGTCTCCTCGACCATGCGGAGCGCGTCCCCGGCCTCCCAGATGTCGCCGTTGCCGAGCACTGGGATGTCGACGTGGTCGACGAGACGGGCGATGGCGTCCCAGTCGGCGCGGCCGGAGTAGGACTGGGCGACCGTGCGGCCGTGGAGGGCGATCGCCGCGACGCCGGAGTCCTCCGCGATCCGGCCGGCGTCGAGATAGGTCAGGTGGTCGTCGTCGAGGCCCTTGCGGGTCTTCATGGTGACCGGCACGTCGTACGGCGCGGCGGCGGCGACCGAGGCGCGCAGGATGTCGGCCAGCAGCCCCCGCTTCCAGGGCAGCGCTCCCCCGCCGCCCTTGCGGGTCACCTTGGGCACCGGGCAGCCGAAGTTCAGGTCGACGTGGTGGACGCCGTAGTCCGCGCAGAGGATCTCGGTCGCCTTCGCGACGTACGACGGGTCGGTGCCGTAGAGCTGCACCGACCGGGTCGTCTCCAGGTCGTCGAAGACGAGCATCTTCAGGGTCGTGGAGTCGCCCTCGACAAGCCCCCGGCTGGTGATCATCTCGCACACGTAGAGACCGGCGCCCTGCTCGGCGCACAGGCGGCGGTAGGCGGCGTTGGTGATGCCGGCCATCGGCGCGAGCACGACCGGCACGGGCACGGTCAGCGGGCCGAGGGTCAGTGGACATGCCTCGATTGTCCGGCCGAGGCCGGGCGCCGGCCAAACCTGCGTCAGTGCTTCGACTTCTGCGTCGCCTTGACCACGGTGACCGGCCCCCGCCAGGTGATGCCGTCGACGTCCTGGGTGGGGCGGAAGCTGACCGCGTCGAGCTTCCCGTGGTCGGGCGCGAAGTAGACCAGGCAGACCGAGGTCGTCCTGCCCCGGGTGAACTTCGCGGGGAAGGGCCGGCTCGGGCACGCGGCGTACCGAGCGCGGAAGGTCGATGACTCCAGCAGCGTGTTGCCGCCGTCGAGCACGTAGAGCGGCACCGGCATGCCGGAGAGGTTGCTGGTGCCGAGGTTCTTCACCGTCGCGTGGACGTAGTAGGGCGTCGACTTCAGCACCGACCCGGTGAGCCGCCAGTCCTTGAACGCCGACAACGGCACCTTCTGGAGCCGGGTGACCCGCACCGCGATGACCCCGGTCTTCTTCTGGTCGGGCTGCCACGAGACGTGAGCGGTGTCACCGACCTTGAGGGACGAGCCGTCGGGGGTCAGCTTCACGCCCTGGACGACGGCCTTCGCGCCGCCCGACGTCGAACTACCCGAGGCGCCTGCGCTGCTCGGGCCCGACTCGGCGCCCGGGCTCGAGGAACCGGAGCCGCCGCACCCGGTCAGGACGAGCGCCGCCCCGGCCAGGACAGACGCAGCGGGCAGCAGGGAGGGCCGGATCACGCGCACATTGTGCCCGAGCCACCAAGAAATCCGGGCCGCCCCGCCGAGGGTCGGACGGCGGGTCAGCAGCCGAGCAGGCGGTGGGCGAAGTAGCCGCTCACCTGATCGAGCGAGATCCGCTCCTGGCTCATCGAGTCGCGCTCACGGATCGGTCACCGCATGGTCGTCGAGGGTGTCGAAGTCGACGGTGACGCAGTAGGGCGTGCCGATCTCGTCCTGGCGCCGGTAGCGGCGGCCGATGGCCCCGGAGTCGTCGAAGTCGACGTTCCAGCCATGCCCGCGCAGCTCGGCGGCGAGGTCGCGCGCCTTGGGCGACAGGTCGGCGTTGCGGCTCAGCGGCAGCACGGCGACCTTGACCGGCGCGAGCCGCGGGTCGAGCTTGAGCACGACGCGCTTGTCGACGCCGCCCTTGGTGTTGGGCGCCTCGTCCTCGGTGTAGGCGTCGAGCAGGAACGCCATCATGGCGCGGTTGGGGCCGAGCGCCGGCTCCACGACGTAGGGCACGTAGCGCTCGCCGCTGGCCTGGTCGAAGTAGCTCAGGTCCTGCCCCGACTCCTTCGAGTGCTGGGTGAGGTCGTAGTCGGTGCGGTTGGCGATGCCCTCGAGCTCCTCGAACTCGCGCCCCGAGAAGCCGAAGCGGTATTCGATGTCGACCGTGCGCTTGGCGTAGTGGCTGAGCTTCTCCTGCGGGTGCTCGTAGTGGCGCAGGTTATCGGGGCTGATCCCGAGGTCGGTGAACCAGCGGGTGCGCTCGTCGATCCAGTACTGGTGCCACTCCTCGTCCTCGCCGGGCCGGACGAAGAACTCCATCTCCATCTGCTCGAACTCGCGGGTGCGGAAGATGAAGTTGCCCGGCGTGATCTCGTTGCGGAACGACTTGCCCATCTGGGCGATGCCGAACGGCGGCTTCATCCGCGCGCTGGTGACGATGTTGGCGAAGTTGAGGAAGATGCCCTGGGCGGTCTCGGGGCGCAGGTAGTGCAGCCCCGACTCGTCCTCGACCACCCCGAGGTAGGTCTTCAGCATCATGTTGAACAGCCGCGGCTCGGTCCAGGTGTGCCGGTTGCCGCAGTTGGGGCAGGGCACCGACTCGTTGATGTCGACGGTATCGGGGTCGGCGACGTCGTGCCGGCCGGCGTAGTCCTCCTGGAGGTGGTCCTCGCGGAACCTCTTGTGGCACGACTGGCACTCGACCAGCGGGTCGGTGAACGTCGCCAGGTGGCCGCTGGCCTCCCAGGTCTTCGTGGGCAGGATGATGCTGGAGTCGAGCCCGACCACGTCGTCGCGGGTCGTGACGTTGGACCGCCACCACTGCTTCTTGACGTTCTCCTTCAGCTCCACGCCGAGCGGGCCGTAGTCCCAGGCGGAGCGGGTGCCGCCGTAGATCTCACCGGACGGGAAGACGAACCCGCGGCGCTTGCAGAGGGAGACGACGGTGTCGAGGGTGCTGGGGGGTGGCTTGGCCACGGGTTGGGCTCCTGGAGTCGGCCGGCTGGCTGTCGGTCTGGACGAGTCGTCAGCCTAACGACCTGGCCCCCGGCACGTTGAGGGCGGCTCCGGGCTCGACCGGCTCGAAGGCGCTGGGCTCGTCGATCGCCCGGCTCAGGGTGGGCACGGCGCTCAGCTTCACGTCGTACGACGAGAGGGCGCGGCGGTAGGCACCCGGCCCCTCCCACTCGGTGGTGAGCAGCCAGAGCGTGGGGTCGTCGACGTTGCGCCCGATCCGGCCACGCAGGTAACCCGGCTGGGCCCCGAGCGACTCCCGGGCGCGCTCGAGATCGTCGCGGAACGCTGCCGCGTCGGCCTCGGGGACCCGGAACCGGTTCACCACGATCACGAGAGGATCACGAGGGCGAGCCTAGTCAGCGGTCGCGCGTGGTGCTCTCCGCGCCGGTGGTCGAGCTCACACACCCGCCAGGTATGACCTTCCGCCGGGCAGCACAATCGTGAGTTCGCTATGGTACAAACCCATGTGGCAGCAGCTGGTCGACTCCGTCGACGACCGGTCGGCCAAGGGGATCGCCCTGGCGCTGTCCCGGGGCATCGACCGGGGCCTGCTGCACGCCGGTGAGCAGCTGCCCCCGATCCGCCGGGCCGCACGCGACCTCCAGGTCGCACCGGCCACCGTCAGTGCCGCCTGGTCCCAGCTGGCGCGAGCCGGCCTGATCGAGACCGACGGGCGCCGCGGGACCCGGGTCCGCGAGGCGTCGGTCGGGCCCCGCCGCTACCGGCGGGCGCTCGACTCCCGGGCCGGCTACCGGATCGACCTGTCCACGGGCCTGCCCGACCCGCACCTGCTGCCCGACCTGCATGCGTCGATGCAGCGAGTGCCGCGCGACGACACGCCCCACTCCTACCTCGAGGAGCCCGTCGTACCGGCGCTGCGGTCGGTCCTGGTCGACGCGTGGCCGTACCCCGCCGAGCAGCTGACCGTGGTCGACGGGGCGATGGACGCCCACAGCCAGTTCGTCGCCGCCCACCTGCGGTTCGGCGACCGCGTCGCCGTCGAGCAGCCCTGCTTCCCCCCGCTCCTCGACCTGCTCGAGATGGCCGGCGCGGTGCCGATCGGGGTGGCCTACGACGCCGAGGGGCCCGTGGTCACCGACGTGGTCACGGCTCTCGACGCCGGCGCGAAGGTGCTGTTCTTCCAGCCCTGGGGCAGAACCCGTCCGGGCAGTCGCTGAGCGGCAGCCGGGCCGAGGCGCTCGCTGCGGCACTCGCCGGTCGCGACGTGGTCGTCGTCGAGGACGACTCGGCCGGAGGCGCGCCGTCGCGCGACCAGGTCTCGCTCGGGACCTTCCTCCCTGCGCACACGGTTCTGGTGCGCAGCTTCTCCAAGACCCACGGTCCCGACCTCCGCCTGGGTGCCATCGGGGGACCCGCCGCCGTCGTCGACCCCCTCGTCGAGCGCCGCTACCTCGGCCAGGGGTGGAGCAGCCGGCTCGTGCAGTCGATCCTGCTCGACCTGCTCACCGACCCCGCGGCACGCGAGCAGGTGACGCAGGCGCAGCGCACCTACGCGGCCCGCACCTGCGCCATGAGTGACGCCCTGGCCCACCGCGGGGTCCACGTGCCCGGCCGCGACGGCATCAACGTCTGGGTGCCGGTCGCCGAGCAGGGTGCCGCGCTGCTGCACCTGGCGTCGTCCGGCGTCCGGGCTGCCAGCGGCGACCCGTTCTGGATCTCGACCCCGCAGGTGGCCCACATCCGGCTCACCACCTCCTCCATCCGCGAGGGGTACGACGAACTGGCCGACGTGGTGGCCGAGGCGGCCCGAGCGAGCACCTGGGCCGGGCATCGCTGAGGGACCGGCTCACTCGCGGGCCACTGGGCAGCCCTTCGAGCTGATCCCGCGCTGACCTCGGATTGACAATCATTCTCACCATGACTGAGAATGATTCTCATGATGAGGAGGCGGGCGGCTGGGCTGCTGACCGCCGTCGCGCTCGTCACCGGCCTCACGGCCTGCCGGCTGCCCGCGTCGTCCTCGGGACGGCCGACGGTGGTCGCCGGCTTCTACCCGCTCTACTTCGTCGCCGAGCGGGTCGCCGGCCGCTACAACGACGTGGTCGACCTCACGCCGCCGGGCGTCGAGCCCCACGAGTACGAGCTGACGGTGCGCCAGGTGGCGCAGGTGGACCGGGCGCGGGTCGGGCTCTACCTGAAGGGCATCGCGCCGTCGATCGACCAGGCGATGACCAACGACTCCCCCGACCACCGGCTCGAGGTGTCGACGGTGGTGCCACTGGCGGCGCCGGTCGCCGGGTCCGGGGTCGAGTCGACCTCCGACGATCGTGACCCCCACTTCTGGCAGGACCCGGTGCTGCTGGGCCAGGTCGCGGCCGCCTTCGCGACGACGATGGCGGACGCCGACCCGGCCCACGCGGCGTACTACCGCGCACAGGGGCGACGCCTGGTGGGCGACCTGCATGCCCTCGACCGCGACTACGCGCGCCAGCTGGCGTCGTGCCGGATCCGGACCGTGGTGGTCAGCCACGACGCGTTCGAGTACCTCGCCCGCCGCTACCACCTCGACGTCGTCCCCATCGCCGGCCTCGAGCCCGACGCTGAGCCGTCCTTGTCGCGGCTCCACGACCTGGCCTCGCTGGTGCAGGAGCGAGGAGTGACCACGATCTTCTTCGAGACGCTCGCCACGCCCGACCTGGCCCGGTCGCTCGCGGCCGACACCGGGGTGACGACCGCGGTGCTCGATCCGATCGAGGGGCTCTCGTCGGCCGACCCGGACGCCACCTACCTCACCCTGATGCGGCAGAACCTCGCCGCCCTCACGAAGGCCAACGAGTGCTCATGACCACTCCTGTCGTCTCCCTCCACGACGTCGGCATCGCGCTCGGCGGTCGCCCCATCGTCCGCGACGTCTCCTTCGAGGTGGGGCGCGGCCAGGTCGTGGCGATCCTGGGCGCCAACGGGTCCGGGAAGTCGACGCTGGTCAAGTCGCTGGTCGGGCTCAACCAGATCAGCCGCGGCTCGGTGCACCTCTTCGGCACCCCGCTCCCCCGGTTCCGCCACTGGGAGCGCGTCGGCTACGTCCCGCAGCGCACCGACCTCGCCGGCGCCGGCGTACCGGCCACCGTCCGCGAGGTCGTCACCAGTGGTCGCATCGGACGGCGTACGCCGTTCCGCCCGCTGACCCGTGCCGACCGGGCGGCGGTCACCTCGGCGCTGGCCGCCGTCGACATGGCCGATCGCGTCGGGAGCCCGGTCGCCACCCTCTCCGGTGGTCAGCGGCAGCGGGTGCTGGTGGCCCGCGCGCTCGCCGGTGAGGGCGAGCTCCTGCTGCTGGACGAGCCCAACGCGGGCGTCGACTTCCAGAGCCAGGACGCGATCGCGCACACCCTCGGCGACCGCGCCGCCCAGGGCGCCACCGTCGTGGTGGTGCTGCACGAGCTCGGGCCGTTCGCTCCCCTCATCGACCGGGTCATCGCGCTCCAGGACGGGCGCGTGGTGTTCGAGGGACCTCCCGACCAGCTGGTCGACGGGCACGTGCACGTCCACCACCACCGCGAGGACCCACCCGTCGCCGTACCCCCGATGAAGGCTCCGTTGGAAGGTGAGCGCTGATGTGGGACCTGCTGCTCGCACCGTTCATGATCCGCGCCGTCATCGCCGCCGGCGTGACCGGGCTCGCCGCGCCCGGCATCGGCACCTACCTCGTCCAGCGACGGCTGTCGCTGCTCGGTGACGGCATCGGCCACATCACCGTGACCGGGGTCGCGCTCGGTCTGCTCACCGGCACCTCGCCGACGTACACCGCCGTCGTGGTCGCCGTCCTCGGCGCCGTGCTGATCGAGCTGATCCGGACCTCCGGCCGCGCGTCGGGCGACCTGGCCCTCGCGCTGCTGTTCTACGGCGGTATCGCCGGTGGGCTCGTGCTGGTGCAGCTCGCCGGCAACGGCGCGTTCGCGCTGCAGGGCTATCTCTTCGGCTCGATCACGACCATCTCCCACGACGACGTGGTCGTCTCGGTGATCCTGGCCGGGATCGTGATCGTGGTCGGGCTCGCGCTGATGCCGCAGCTGTTCGCGGTGACCGAGGACGAGGACTTCGCCCACGCCAGCGGGCTGCCGGTGTGGTTCTACAACATGCTCATCTCGGTGCTGGCCGCGGTCACCGTCAGCGTGGCCATGCGCACGGTGGGGCTGCTGCTGGTAAGCGCGCTGATGATCATCCCGGTAGCCACGTCGCAGCAGTTCACCCGCAGCTTCCGCGGTACGGCGCTCGCGGCGATGGTCGGCGGGCTCGTGGCGTCGCTCGCCGGCGTGATCGTGTCGGCGTTCCTGAACCTGCCGCCCGGACCCACGATCGTGCTCGTCTCGCTGGCCGGCTTCGCCGCCACGGCGCCCGTGGGACTCGTGCTCCAGCGCCGCCGCCGCGCCCAGGCGCCGTTCGACGCGACGCTCACCCTGCACACCGAGATCGCCGAGTCGCACGGCCACGAGCACGGGCCCAACTGTGGTCACCTCGCGGTTGAGCACGGCGACCACGTCGACTACGTCCACGACGGCCACCGCCACGCCGTCCACGTCACCGGGGAGGGGCGCCACTATGACGAGCACTGAGCACGGGAGCACCACGGCCGACCCCCCAGCGTCAGGCGGTCGTCGACGCGCTGGCCGAGGTCGAGGACTTCCGGTCGGCGCAGGAGGTGCACGAGCTGCTGGCCTCACGCGGGTCGGGCATCGGGCTGGCCACGGTCTACCGCACCCTCGCCCTCTACGCCGACCACGGCCTGGTCGACGTGCTCCGGCGCGAGGACGGCGAGGCGATCTACCGGCGGTGCTCCGACACCCACCACCATCACCTGGTGTGCCGGTCCTGTGGCGCGACCGTCGAGGTCGAAGGCCCGGCCGTCGAGCGGTGGACGTCGGCGATCGCGGCCGAGCACGGCTTCGCCGACCTCTCCCACACCCTCGAGATCGTCGGCACCTGCCCCGACTGCCGGAGGTAGGGTCCGCGCGAATTTCCCGCTCGAGCGGGGAATTCGTCGCTGAGTGGCCTCAATCTCCCCCCACTAGTGCCGATCTACCCCTACAAGTCCCGGACGGCCCGCCTACCGTGGGCCCGTGGGAAGGCGGGCGGACGCGACGGCGGACCTCGAGGTGATCGGCCGCTACCTGGCCCGCCGCGACCTGGCGTCCCTCGACCCCGCGGACGTACGCCGCTCGTTCGACGTGCTGGTCCTCTGCGGCAGCGGCGTGCCAGCCACGGTCGAGCTCGCCGCGCGAGCTTTCCACGAGGGGATCGCGCCCACGGTCCTGGTGACCGGTGGCGTGGGGCACTCGACGCCCTACCTGGCCGACGCGGTGTCCGCGCACCCGGTCTGGCACGACGTCCCGACCGCCGGCCGGCCCGAGGCGGCGGTGATCGTCGAGATCCTGCATCGGCACCTCGGGGTACCTCCGGCGGCGGTCGTCACCGAGGAGCAGGCCACGAACTGCGGCGAGAACGCCGAGCTGAGCCTGCGGATCCTCGCCGCCGGGCCGGGCGTGGGGAGCGTCCTGCTGGTTCAGGACCCCACCATGCAGCGGCGGACCCACGCGAGCCTCGACCACCATCAGCACGTGCTCGGCACCGCCTTCGAGGTGGTCAGCCAGGCGCCGTTCGTCCCGGTGGTCCGACCGGACGGGGTCGGCGACATGACGGGAGCGCCGGCGTGGACGCTCGACCGCTTCGTGGCCCTCGCCATCGGCGAGGTGCGGCGACTCCGCGACGACGAGCACGGGTACGGTCCGCGCGGAGCGGGGTTCCTCGACCACGTCGACGTGCCGGACGACGTCGTCGCCGCGGCCGAGCGGGTGGCTCAGGCCTTCCCGAACCTCCGGTCGCGGCGGGCGTAGATCTCGATCGCCTTCCACAGGGCCAGCCGGTCGACGTCGGGCCACAGGATGTCGGTGAAGACCAGCTCGGCGTAGGCCGCCTGCCAGAGCATGTAGTTGGACAGTCGCTGCTCGCCCGAGGTGCGCCAGAGCATGTCCGCCTCGGCGAGGTCGGGGACGTAGAGGTGCCGGGCGAAGACCTTCGCGTCGACCTTCTCGGGGTCGAGCCGTCCGGCGGCGACCTGGCGCGCGATGGACCGGGCGGTGTCGGCGAGCTCGGCGCGACCGCCGTAGTTGACGCACATGTTGAGGGTGAGCACGTCGTTGCCGCGGGTGAGCTGCTCGGCGACCTGGAGCTCCTTGATCACCGACCGCCACAGCCTCGGCGCCCGGCCCGACCAGGTCACCCGGACGCCCAGCTCGTTCATCTCGTCGCGGCGCCGGCGGATCACGTCGCGGTTGAAGCCCATCAGGAACCGGACCTCGTCGGGAGAGCGGTTCCAGTTCTCGGTGGAGAACGCGTAGGCGGAGATCGCCTCCACCCCGATCTCGATCGCACCCTCGACCACGTCGAACAGCGCCGACTCGCCCATCTCGTGGCCCTTGGTCCGCGGCAGCCCCCGCGCCTTGGCCCAGCGGCCGTTGCCGTCCATCGTGATGGCCACATGGCGCGGGACCAGCTCGGGCGGGATGGCGGGAGGCCGAGTGCCCGAGGGGTGCGGGTTCGGCGGGCGTACGTCGCGCCGGGTGCTGCGCCGGCTCATCCGGCCCTCACCGCTCGACGTACTCGAGGGACCGGAGCCCCCGCTCGAGGTGCCAGTGCAGGAACGCCGCCACCAGCCCCGACGACTCGCGCAGGTGGCGCGGGTCGGCGGCCCCGACGACCGGCCAGTCGCCGGCCAGCAGGGCACCCATCACCTCGAGCGTCGCGGCCGCAGGCGAGGCCGAGCCCGGCACCCGGCAGTCGCTGCACAGCGCGCCGCCCGCAGCCGGGGAGAACCAGCCGTGTGGTCCGGGGTCGCCGCATCTGGCGCAGTGGGTGAACGACGGTGCGTAGCCGGCGACGGCCAGCGACCGCAGGAGGTAGGAGTCGAGGACCTGAGCAGGGGCCCGGTCCCCCGACGTCATCGCCCGGAGCCCGCCGACCAGCAGCAGGAACTGCTGGAGCGACGGCTGCTTCTCCTCGGTCACCAGCCGGTCGGCGGTCTCGAGCATGACGGTGCCCGCGGTGTAGCGGTCGTAGTGACCACCCAGCCGGGCCGGGAACGCGTCGAGGGTGTCGGCCTGGGTGACGACGTCGAGGTTGCGCCCCTCGGCCAGCTGGAGGTCGACGTGGGTGAAGGGCTCGAGCCGCGAGCCCCACCGCGAGGTCGTCTTGCGCACCCCCTTGGCCACCGCGCGCACCCGACCGTGCTGACGGGTCAGCAGCGTGATGATGCGGTCTGCCTCACCCAGCTTGTGGGTGCGCAGGACGATCGCCTCGTCACGGTAGAGGGGCACCGGACCATTCTGCCGGGCAGCCGGAGCCGGACCTAGGAACCGGTCCGGCGTTTGCGGCGCGGGGTCTGCCAGCACGCGAGGGCGAAGTCGGTCGCGCGCCGCGTCAGCCGTTCGGGCCTCACCCGCCACTCCAGCGGGCTAGAGGCCTGCTCGACCTCGCAGCTCGCCAGCTCGTCGGCCAGCATCCGCGAGTCAGCGAACGGGTGGAGCGGGTCGGAGGAGTGGCCGACCACGAGGGTCGGGGCGGCGATCCTGCGCCGCTGCCGCGACGACGGCGCGACCCGGCCGAAGACGACCCCGTGCAGGACGGCCGCCACGGAGTCGGCGTGCTGGTCCATCGAATCGAGCGCGATCCCGGTCCAGAACGGCACCAGCCCGCGCGGGATGGGCCGGGTGAGCAGGCGCAGCCCGTTCACCGTGAACGGCGCGAAGCGCGCGGCGAACAGCACCGGCACGAAGATCGCCAGCGCAGCCTCGAGGGCGTTGTCGAGCACGGGCATCTCGATGATCAGGCCGCGCACCCGCTCGGGCGCCTCGACCGCCACCTCGAGCGAGACGTTGGCTCCCAACGACGTCCCGCCGATCACGGCTTGGTCGGCTCCGAGGTGGTCGAGCAGGGCCACGACCTGCTGGGCGAACGCGGTCATCGAGTAGACCAGCGGGTCGGCGGGACGGTCGGAGCGACCGTGCCCGAGGAGGTCGAGGGTCACCACATGGAGCCCCTCCGAGGCCAGCGCCCGGGCCAGCGGCTGGTGCATCCGCCTCGGCATCAGCTGCCCGTGGAGGAGGACCACCCAGCGGGTGCCGGCGCCGTACTCGGTGTACTCCAGTCTCTCGCTGCCCGCACCGCTGTCGAAGAAGAGCTGTCCGACGCGCTCGGAGACCAACATGAACCGAAATCTAGTCGCTGTCCGCTGCCGGCCTTGGGACGCTGGCCTGGTGAGACTGGACGCGATCGAGACCTACTACGACACGGTGCCGCGCGCGGCCGCGACCACGGAGGAGGTCGGGCCGTTCACGCTGTTTCTCGCCGAAGAGGGCACCGGGTGGCAGTCCTACGCCCGGCCGCGCCTCGGCGACGAGGCGACCTTCACCCCCGACGACGTACGCCGGGTGCTGGCGCGCCAGGTCGAGCTCGGCCGTCCGCCGGCGATCGAGTGGGTGGACGAGAGCACGCCCTCGCTCTTCCCGGCCGCCGTCGCCGCCGGTCACCAGCCCGGTCGCTACCCGTTGCTGGCCCTCCCGGCCGACGCCGAGGTGCCCGACCCCGGACACACCCGACGCCTCGACTCCGACGACGCCGATCTCGGCTGGCTGGTGGGCGCGGTGTCTGCCGCGTTCGAGGGCACCGACGAGGTCACCGAGCGCCCGGTGGGGACCCGCCCACGGCTGATCGCCTCCGGACACCTGATCGAGGTGGCGGCCTACGGCGACGACGGCCGCATCCTCGGCGGCGGCTCGGCAGCCCCCCGCGGCGACACGGCCGAGCTGATGGGCATCGGCGTCCCGCCTGCGTCCCGAGGCTCCGGCGTCGGCACGTCCGTCACCCGGGCCCTGGTCAGGGCCTGCCGGGACGCCGGGGTGACGACGGTGTTCCTCAGCGCCGCCGACGACGCGGCTGCCGGGATCTACCGCCGCGTCGGGTTCCGCGACATCGGCACCGCCTGCATCCTCGGGGTCGGCAGTGAGTGAGGTCCGACGTCTGCACCCCGACGACTGGGAGGACTTCCGCGACATCCGGCTGCGCTCCCTCGCCGACTCCCCCGACGCCTTCGGCTCGACCCTGGCCCGCGAGCAGGAGTTCACCGAGGCCGACTGGAGGCGGCGGCTCGACCGGTCCGGTGTACGTCGTCGACGACCCGGCCCCGGTCGCGATCGGGGGGATCTTCGACAGCGACGGCGCGCCCCATGTCTGGGGCATGTGGACCGAACCCGGCCCTCGCGGCCGGGGCCACGCCCACGCGATCCTCGACGCGTTGATCCCGCCCGGGACGACTGCCGCAGCTCGACGTGAACGTGACCAACTGGCGATGCCCGCGGCGGTCTACGAGCGCTACGGGTTCGTCGGCACCGGCGAGGTGGAGCCGCTCCGCCCGGGCTCGGAGCAGCGCATCGAGCTGATGGTGCTCAGCCCGGGCTCCTGACCCGGCTCACGTGGTCTCGGAGCGGCCCAGGCCGGCCTCGCGCGCCCGCACGATCGCGGCCGAGCGGTCCTCGACCTGCAGCTTGAGCAGGATGGCCGACAGGTGGTTGCGCACCGTCTTCTCCGACAGACCGAGCCGCCCCGCGACCACCGAGTTGCGATGCCCGGCGGCGACCAGGTCCAGCACCTCCCGCTCCCGCCGGGTGAGGTCCGGGAACGCCCCGCTGCGCTGCTGCTGGGTCGCCTCGAGGAAGAACCCCACGATCCTGCGTGCGACGGAGGGCCCGAAGACGGTCCCTCCTGCAGCAAGAGTCCGGATCGTCGAGACCAGCTCGCCCCCGTCGGCACCCTTCAACAGATAGCCGCGCGCGCCCGCGCGCATGGCGCCGTACACGCTCTCGTCGTCGTCGTGCATGGTGAGGACCAGCACCGGCAGGTCCGGATGCGTGGCGACCAGCCGTCGGGTCACCTCGATCCCCGAGAGGTCGGGCATCCGCAGATCCGTCAGCACCACGTCCGGTCGGGCGCTCTCGACGAGCGACAACAGCTCCTGACCGCAGGTCGCCTGAGCGACCAGGTCGATCTCGGGGACGTCGGCGAGGACGGCGGCCACGCCGTAGCGGTACATCGGGTGGTCGTCGGCGAGGACGACCCGCACCGGCGTCGTCATGACGTCACCAGGGGCAGGACGGCCCGCACCGTGGTGCCGCGGCCGAGGACCGGCTCGAGGACCAACGAACCCCCGACGGCCTCGGCCCGCTCACGCATCGACGCAGATCCCGAGGCCACCGCGACGCGGTTCGACGAGGCCGCAGCCGTCGTCGGCCGACCACGACGACCAGCTGCTCCGGCGTGTCCTCCACGCGCACCTCGATGGCGCTGGCACCGGCGTGACGGACGGCGTTGGCTGATCGCCTCGCGGGCGATCCGCTGGGCGGCCACCACCACCGGCGGGGGCGCGGTGACCGCGCGGTCTCCGTGGCGTAGCCGGATGGTCGACCCCCGAGGCCGACACCGCTTCCACCTGGTCACGCAGCGAGCCGAGCAGGTCGACGTCGGCCGGTCCGAGATCGTCGATGATCGCCCGTACCTCCGCCACCAGCGAGCCGACCTCCCGATGCAGGACGTCCAGGATCTCGGGCACTCGGTGCGGGCCGCTCCCCGCTGCCCCGATCGCGGCCTCGAGACCGAGTGAGATCCCGGACAGCGACGGCCCGACGCCGTCGTGCAGGTCCGCGCGGAGCCGGGTCCGCTCGGTCTCGCGCACGGCGATCACCCGGGCCCTCGACGTCGCCAGCTCGCGAGCAGCTGCGGTCGCGCATGGACTGCCGCCGCGACCGGGCCGCTGAGCGCCCCCACCAGCCGCCGGTCCGCCCGGCTCAACCGGTCGCGCTCGGTCCTTGCCCACACCACCAGCTCGCCGACGGCCGTGCCGGCGTACTCGAGTGGCACGCGGTGCTCAGGATGCGCCGACCCGCCACGTCCCACCTCGGCGACGACACCGTCGCCGTCCACGACCGCTACCCGCGGGCTCCCCAGCGCCGCGGCGACCCCGGCCAGCATCGGCTCCAGACCGGGTCCGGTGGCCGTGCGGATGCCGCGCCCGACGCGGTCCAGCGCTCGGATCGGGTCCGCCCGGTCGCCGTACACGAGCCGACCGAAGAAGCGCTGCAGCAGCCGGTGGGCAGGAACCACGAGAAGACCGACGGCGGCGACGGCGAAGAGCGTCGGCACGGGCCCGCTGGGTGTGAAGAACGTGATGATCCCGACCACGCCGAAGTAGGCCCCGACCGAGAGCGCCGTCAGCGTCGTGTAGAGCAGGCCGCTGCGCAGGACCACCTTGATGTCGAAGAGCTGGTAGCGCACGATCCCGATCGCGAGCGCGCCGGTGGCCAGGAGGTTGACCACGAACTCGGGCCAGGCCGAGGGCAGGGGCGCGACCAAGATCGTGGGGACCACCGCGACGACCAGCCAGGCCAGTTGCTCACGCTCGGGGGTGGCGGCCCGCCAGAGCCGACGGGCCGTGTGCACCCAGGTCAGGACGGCGATGGCGAGCCCCGCGAGGACGGAGGCGATCGTGACCGCGAGCAGCGGTCCCTGTAGATGGCCACGGCTGATCGGGTTGTCCCCCAGGCTGTGGCCCGTCGCGACCCGCGTCGTACGGCGCGTCCAGCAGCCCGACTCCCGAGCACGAGGCCCGCCGAAGCCCAGACGGAGGCCACGGCCAGGCGGTGCCCGAAGCGCGACACCGTGCGACCGGACGGATAGAGGAGGAGGACCAGCGAGGAGCCGAGCAGGAACGCCGGCGCCCACGGCCAGGATCCCCACCAGGCGAACCACGCGCGGGCCGGGAGGCTCACGTGGTAGGACGCCATCACCCACCCGGTCCCGAACATGGTGATGCTGTTGGCGAGGGCGATCAGCAGCACGAGCCAGCCCAGGCGGTTGTCCGGACGCAGCCAGAGCAGGATCGCGGCGAGGACGGCGAGCGTGACGCCGTTCGCGGCGTTGTTGAGAACATTGTCGTCGACGAGCCCGCCCAGGGAACGGCCGCCGGGGCCCCAGGCGAGCCAGAACCCGACGAGTCGACAGCACCGCGCCCACGCCGGCCAGGGCGATGCCCGCGAGTGCGGCCCGGACGCTGGTGCATGGAGACATTCTGGGCGCAGCCGACCGCGAGCGCATCGGCTCGGGGGCCCAGGTCGGCCGGGAGAGCGTCCCGGTGTCGACCGGGACACCGGTCCCTGCCGGTCCGCGTCGAGCGCCGGGCCAGCCTGTTCCCGATCGCGGCAGCGGGCCGCAGCTCACGAAGGGGACGTCATGGTCCGACAGCTCACCACCCACCCGATCCGAAGCCTCGCCTCGCTGCTCGCGGTCGCGTTCTGCTTCTTCATGCTCAGCGCCGCTGGCCAGTCCGACAGCTTCTGGCAGAACGGTCCCGGCTGGCTCGGCGCCATCGGCTGGTTCGCCTTCCTGCTGACTGCACTGGTCTTCCTGGTCGCCGTGGGCTACGTCGTCGTGCGTCGCCTCCGGCCGGGTCAGGCCGCCTGAGGCGACGATCAGCGCCCCACGACGGCTCAGCAGGATGCCGGGGCGGCGTGGGGTCACCCCACCCGGTTGACCGCGCTGATCACCGCCTTGAGGGAGGCGGTGACGATGTTGGCATCGAGCCCGACTCCCCAGAGGACCTCGGTCTCGCCGTCCGCGCCGGTGATCGCGCACTCGACGTACGCCGCCGCGATGGCGTCGCCACCCGCGCTCAGCGCGTGCTCGGCGTAGTCGAGGACCCGCACGTCGAAGCTCCCGCCGGGACGCTCCACGGCGTTGATCGCGTCCACGAACGCCGCAATCGGGCCGTTGCCCTCCCCCGACAGCTCGCGCAGCTCGCCGTCGACGTAGACGTTGACGGTGAGCCGGTCCTTCTCCCCCGCCGCCGATGACGTGTGCACGGAGTTGAGCTTCAGCGGGGTCTCGCGGGTCAGGTACTCGCCCTGGAACACCTCCCAGATCGCCGCCGGGCTGATCTCGCCGCCCTCGGCGTCGGTGTGCTCCTGGATGACCCGGCTGAACTCGATCTGCGCCCGTCGCGGGAGGTCGAGCTTGTGCTCGGCCTTGAGCACGTAGGCGACGCCGCCCTTGCCCGACTGGCTGTTGACCCGGATCACGGCCTCGTAGGTGCGGCCGACGTCCTTCGGGTCGATCGGCAGGTAGGGCGCCTCCCAGGGCAGCTGCGACACGGGGACGCCGGTCTCGGCGGCCTGCCGGTCGAGGTCCTCCAGCCCCTTCTTGATCGCGTCCTGGTGGGACCCGGAGAACGCCGTGTAGACGAGGTCACCGGCGTAGGGATGGCGCGGGTGCACCGGCAGCTGGGTGCACCACTCGACCGTCCGGCGGATCTCGTCGATGCCGCCGTCGATCGCGAAGTCGATCTGCGGGTCGATGCCCTGGCTGAACAGGTTCATGCCCAGTGTCACCAGGCAGACGTTGCCGGTGCGCTCGCCGTGCCCGAACAGGCATCCCTCGACCCGGTCGGCGCCGGCCATCACGGCCAGCTCGGTGGCCGCGACCGCCGTACCGCGGTCGTTGTGCGGGTGCAGCGAGATGGTGGTGAACTCGCGCCGGCTGAGCTGGCGGGAGAACCACTCGATCTGGTCGGCGTACACGTTGGGGGTCGCCATCTCGACGGTCGCCGGAAGGTTGAGGATGATCTCGCGGCCGTCGTCGGGCTGCCAGACGTCGCTGACCGCCTCGCACACCTCGACACTGAAGGGCAGCTCGGTCCCGGTGAAGATCTCCGGGCTGTACTCGTAGCCGATGATCGTCTGGCCCAGGACGTTCTCGGAGTGCTTCATCACCATCTCCGTGCCACGTACGGCGATGTCCTTGATCTCGTCCTTGCTGGCCCGGAAGACGACCCTGCGGAACAGCGGCGCCAGCGCGTTGTAGAGATGGATGTTGGCGTGGTGCACGCCGACCAGCGAGTGCACGGTGCGCTCGATCAGGTCCTCCCGGGCCTGGGTCAGCACCGAGATCGTGACGTCCTCGGGCACCCGGTCCTGCTCGATCAGCTGACGGACGAAGGCGAAGTCGGTCTCGCTCGCGCTGGGGAAGCCGACCTCGATCTCCTTGTAGCCCATGCGCACGAGGAGCTCGAACATCCGCAACTTGCGCGCGGGGCTCATCGGGTCGATCAGCGCCTGGTTGCCGTCGCGGAGGTCGGTGGACAGCCACCGTGGCGCGTGCGTGATCTGGCGGCTCGGCCAGGTGCGGTCGGGCAGGTCGATCGGCTCGAACGCGTGGTAGCGCCCGAACGGCATCGGGCTGGGCTGCTGGGTGTTGACGAAGCCTGAGTGCTGGAGAGTCATGGTCGGGTCCCTGCTCGCTGGTGGCGGTGCCGGCGCACGCGTTCACTCCGCAGCGAGGAGGACCGGCTGTTTCAGGCCCCGCTGCGGCAGCGAAGAAGGAGGCTGCGCGTCATGACCCGCCCACGGTAGCAGGAGCGAATGTGCTCGCCACGAGTGGCGTCGTACCGCGAGACTGGGCGGCGATGCCGACCTTCACGCCGCTCCACGACGACCTGACCTTCCTCGCCCCGCTGTCGGAGGAGCGCGCCGGGCGACTGGTGTCGTTCCTGGCCGGCGGTCACCCGTCGTCGGTGCTCGACCTCGGCTGCGGCTGGGCCGAGCTGCTGCTGCGGGTGCTCGAGGCGACTCCGGGGGCCACCGGCACCGGGATCGACCTCGACCAGCACGCCCTGGCCACGGCGCGTGAGGTGGCGGAGCGACGGAGCGTCGCACACCGGATCACCTTCGAGGCGCGCGACGCCCGCGAGCTCCACGGCACCTTCGACGCGGTCACCTGCATCGGCGCCTCGCAGATCTGGGGCGCGGCGGTCGAGGACAACCAGCCGCTCGACTACGTCGCCGCCCTCACCGCCCTTCGCGAGCTTCTCCCCCGCGGTGGGCGCCTGGTCTACGGCGAGGGGATCTGGTCCTCCAAGCCGACTCCCGAGGCGACCGCCTCGCTGTCGGGACGCGACGACGAGTACGTGCCGCTCGGACGGTTCGTCGAGCTGGCGGAGACCCACGGCTTCGCGGTGATGGCCGCCCACGAGGCCTCGCTCGACGAGTGGGACGTCTTCGAGTCCGGGTTCACCGCCGGCTACGGGCGCTGGCTGGCCGAGCACGAGCCCGACGACCCCGGCGCGGACGAGGTGCGGCAGATGGCGGGGCGCCAGCACGCGGCCTACTACGGCGGCTACCGCGGTGTCCTCGGGCTGGCCTACCTGGAGCTGGTCGCCCTGTGACCTCCCGGATCGAGCGGCTCGACGTCGACGAGCTCGACCTCGGTCTGGCCGGGGAGCTGGCCGCGATCCAGAACGCGGCGCTGGACGGCGTACCGCTGCGTCACCAGGTGGCCGAGACCTTCCTGATGGATGCCCGCGACCACAGCGCCGAAGGCCCGTTCCAGGCCCTGTGGCTGGCCCGCCTGGACGGACGAGTGGTCGGCTATGCCGCCCTGCACCTCAACGCCGTCGAGAACCTCGACGGGGCGAAGATCCTCGGTGGGGTGCTGCCCGACCACCGGCGGCAGGGCCTCGGCCGCGCCCTGATCACCGCCGCGGAGTCGGCCACCGACCGGCCCCGGCTGCGCGCCCCCGCGTGGGCGGGCACCGGGGGCGAGCGCGCTCTGCCGCACCTGGGCTACGCCGCCCGGGGCTCGCACCAGGTACGCCGGATCTCGCTGCGGCAGCCCCAGCCACCCGACCTCGAAGCGGCCGCCGAGGTGGCGAGCGCCGACTACGACCTCGATCGGTTCACCGGCCCGTGTCCCGACGACCTCCTCCCCGACATGCAGGTGCTCCGCGAGACCATCAACGACGCCCCCGAGGACGGTGAGTTCGAGGCCTACCCGCCGTCGCGGATCCGTCGCTACGACGCCTGGCTGGCCGGCCAGCGGCAGACGCCGTACACGATCGTGGCGCGCCATCGGGCGACCGGCGAGGCCGCGGGCCTGACGATCGTCTGCGTCCGCGATCTGACCCCGGCGATCGCCGCGCAGGAGGACACGTCCGTGGTCGCCGGGCACCGTGGCCACCGGCTGGGGCTACGGATGAAGCTCGCCATGCTGGACTGGCTGCGGTGCGAGCGTCCCGACGTCGAGGCCGTCGACACCTGGAACGTCCCCGGCAACCGCCCGATGATCGCGATCAACGACGCCCTCGGCTTCCGCCAGGTCGCCGAGACGATCGCCTTCCGCAAGCACCGTTGACGTGCGCCGCCCGATGCTCACCGACAGCCCCGCGGCGATGAGGCAGAGCAGGGCGCCGGCGTAGAAGGCCGGGTCGTAGGAGTCGGTGTGGTCGCGGACGACGCCCGCACCGAACGCCATCGCCGACGCACCGATCTGGTGGGAGGCGAACACCCAGCCGAACACGATCGGCCCGTCCTCGGCTCCGAACCATTCACGGCACAGCATCACCGTCGGCGGCACCGTGGCGACCCAGTCCAGGCCGTAGAAGATGATGAACACCCAGGTGCTGGGCGTCGTGTGCGGCGACAGCAGCGACGGCAGCACCGCCAGCCCGACGCCGCGCAGGACGTAGTAGGCCAGCAGCAGGAGTCGTGGGTCCACCCGGTCGGTGAACCACCCCGACGCGATGGTGCCGGCCACGTCGAAGATGCCGACGACCGCCAGCAGGCTCGCCGCCGTCGTGGGCGGCATCCCATGGTCCATCGCCGCCGGGATGAAGTGGGTGGCGATCAGCCCGTTGGTGGTGGCGCCGCAGATCGCGAACCCACCCGCGAGCAGCCAGAAGGTCCGGCTCCGGGCCGCGTCCCGGAGCACCGCCAGCGCCCGCCCCGCGGACGAGCCGACCCGCTGGTGGGGTGGCGGACCGGGGTCCTCGACGGTGGCGCCGTAGGCGTGGAGCCCCATGTCGGCGGGGTGATCGCGTAGTAGCAGCACCACCAGCGGTACGACGGCCAGCGCGGCCACGGCGGTGGTCAGGGCCGCTGCCCGCCAGCCGTGGTGAGTGGTGATCCACGCGACCAGCGGCAGGAACACCAGCTGACCCGTCGCGTTGCCCGCGGTCAGGATGCCGCTGACCAGCCCCCGCCGGGCGACGAACCAGCGGTTGACGACGGTCGCGACGAACGCCATCGACATCGAGCCTGCCCCGACCCCGACCAGCACGCCCCAGCAGAGCACCAGCTGCCAGGCCGCGGTCATGAAGACCGTCAGCGCGCTGCCGAGCGCGACCATCACCAGGGCGAACGTCACCACCGGTCGGATCCCGAAGCGGTCCATCAGCGCGGCCGCGAACGGCGAGATCAGGCCGAACAGCACCATGTTCACCGACACCGCGAGGCCGATGGTGCCGTGCGACCAGCCGTACTCCATGTGCAGCGGGTCCATCAGCACGCCGGGCACGCTGCGGAACGCCGCCGCTCCGACCAGGGTCACGAAGCTGACCGCCGCGACCACCCACGCCCAGTGGGGGCCGCCCGCGGGGCGGTCGGTGTCCAGAGCCGTCATGGGTCCATGCTCCGGTGGGAGCCATCGTCCGGACTAGTGGCAGAATTGCCATTCTGTGCAAGAATTCTGCCATGACCCGACATCGCCCCCACCGCGTGGTGGTCCTGCTGCTCGAGCCCCTGATCGGCTACGACGCGGTGATCCCCGCCCAGCTGCTCGGCGAAGCCGTCGACGACGCCGGGCGACACCTCTACGACGTGACCATGGCGAGCCTCGACGGCGGCCCGGTGCGCACTCCCTCCGGATATGCCGTGGTCCCCCAGCACGACGTCGAGCGCCCTGCGCACGGCGGACACGGTGATCGTGCCCGGCACCCAGATCAGGGGCCCGCGGCGCGACGGCACCATCCCCGACGACGTGCTCGCCGCCCTCCGGTCCGTGCGCCGCGGCACCCGGATGGTCTCGATCTGCACCGGGGCGTTCGTGCTCGCCGCGGCCGGGCTGCTCGACGACCGGCCCGTGACGACCCACTGGGAGTACGCCGACCGGCTCACCGAGCTCTACCCGCGGGTCCGGATGGACGCCGGCGTGCTGTTCACCGACGACGGCGACGTGCTCACCAGCGCCGGCCTGAGCGCAGGCGTCGACCTCTGCCTGCACCTGATCCGGCGCGACCACGGCTCCGAGGTCGCCAACCGGGTCGCGCGGCACTGTGTCGTACCGCCGTGGCGCGATGGCGGCCAGGCGCAGTACATCGAGCGGCACGTGCCCGAGCGTGCCCGACCAGTCGACCGCACCCGCGCGGCACTGGGCCCTCGAGCACCTCGACGCCGACGTGCCGTCGCTGGCACGACGGGCCGGGATGAGCGAGCGCACCTTCGCCCGCCGCTTCCGAGAGGAGACCGGCGAGTCACCGGGCGCCTGGCTGATCCGGCAGCGGGTACGCCACGCCCAGCACCTGCTCGAGGAGACCGACCTGCCGGTGGACGTGGTGGCCGTGCGGGCCGGCATGGGCACGGCAGCCTCGCTCCGGACCCACCTGCGGTCCGCACGCGGGTGTCTCCCCCGCGGCCTACCGGCGTACGTTCCGGGGCGCTGACCTCGACCTCGAAGTCGGCGTAGGTCTGGGGCGCGACCTCCTCGAGCGTGCGACCGGCCCAGTCGCCTGCGGCCACCGCGCCCACATCCGCTCGGCCGCCTCCTGCACGCCCCGCGTGGCGGCGGCCACGTCGGCACCCACCATCACGCCGTCCTCGACGACCGTCCGGCCGTCGACGAGCACGTCGGCGAGGTCGGAGGGCTGGGCGTAGTAGACGAGGTTGCGGATCGGGTCCCGCATCGGCGTCATCGTGAACCCGTCGGCCCGCCAGAACAGCAGGTCTGCCTTGGCTCCCGGAGCGATCCGTCCCAGGTCCGGCCGGCCGAGCACCCGCGCCGCGTTGACCGTGGCTGCGTCGAAGACCTGCCGTGCGGTCGACACGTCCGTCCGGCGCGCCGCGACCTTGCCGGCGATGGCGGTCCAGCGCAGTGACTCGATCATCGACTGCGGGGCGGTGTCCGTGCCGAGGCACATGTTGATGCCCGCCTCGACGTAGTCGGGGAACGACTCCATCACCAGCCCGCGCCGGATGAAGCACCACGCGTTGTAGGAGACCGACGTCCCGCGAGGCCGCGAGCAGCGCCAGGTCCTCGCCGGCGAAGTTCACCCACGAGTTCCCGCTCACGAACACCGCATGGCCGAGCAGGGTGCGCGGCCCGAGGAAGCCGAGGTCGGAGAGCCACTCGACCGGCGTGCGGCCGTGCCGCCGGGTCATCTCCTGGAACTCCCAGACGCCCTGCGAGGCGTGCAGCGAGATCGGCACGCCGAGGTCGTCGGCCGCCGCGCGCGAGTCGCGCAGCAGGGCCTCGCTGCAGGTGTCGACCTGGGCCGGGGCCAGCAGGCCGCCGCAGCCGGCCGTCGGCCCGCCCGCGGATCCGCTCGACGAAGTCGACGGCCCGCTCGAAGCCCGCCCGACCGTCATCCGGCGCCCAGTCGTAGTCGACCCGTCGCCCGTCCGGGGTGAACCACCGGCCGGAGCGATACATCGGCGCGACGTAGCCGCGCAGCCCGCTCGCCTCGATCGCGTCCGCGGCGTAGTCCTCGTGGCCGCCCATCTGCACGACGGTCGTGGTGCCGGTGCGCGCCAGCTCGATGAGGGAGTAGTCGATGCACGCCCGAGCACCCTCGTCGTCGAGACCGGCCATCTCGGTCGGGAGGATCTCGATCAGCCCGGTCAGCCAGAACTGCCGGTTGCCGACGTCCTCCTGCACCGACTTGTCGATGGGCGACTCGTCGAGGTGGGAGTGGGTGTTGATGAAGCCCGGCGTGATGATCCGGTCGGGGACGTCGACGGTCGCGGTCGACCGGCCCGTCGTACGACGGCCCGACGTGGGTGACCCGGTCGTCCTCGACGACCACGCAGCCCTCGCGCAGGATCCGGTGCTCGCCGTCCTGGAACGCGACGACCCAGCCGGCGCGGTAGAGCGTGGTGGCCACGGCAGACCTACTCGGCCAGCCAGACGCCCACGAACAGGGCGCCCAGGGCGGTCAGGCCGGTGAGGGCGCCGAAGACCGCCATCATCCGGGGCGTGGTGGCCTTCTGGTGGACGTACGCCGTCACGCCGGAGGCCAGGACCAGCGCGTACTTGAGCATCAGCGTGCGGTGGAAGGCCTGGCTGTCGTCGTCCATGGCCATGACGTTCCAGATGCCGGTGACCACCAGCACGGCGAACGCCGGCCAGGCGATGCGGTTGAAGGCCCGCGCCGCGACCTTGGTCACCCCCTCGGCGGTGCCACGCAGGGCCGACACCAGTGCGGCCAGGGTGATCTGGCCACCCACCCACACCGTCGCCGCCAGCACGTGCAGGAACAGCCGCACCGTCTCCAGGTCGAGAGTCTTCACGCTGCGTTCAGCCCTTCCGCCACATCGGCCACAGCTCGGGACCGTCCGGGACCCGGATCGGGTCGCAGAGCTCGAAGCCGAAGCGCTCGTACAGGGGAATGTTGTCCTGCTTGCTGCTCTCGAGGTACGCCGGCCCCCGCACCCGCTCGAGCCGATGTCGCAGGAGCGCGGAGCCGATGCCCTCGCCGCGGCGTACGGCGCCGACGCCCGCGAGGTACCAGAACTCCTCCTGCGGGCGGGCCCGCTGCATGAGGCTCTCGATCGCGGCACCCCGCGCGAGGTGGGTGCGCAGCGCCCAGGCATACGCCGGGAGCGAGGCCAGCTGGCGGGCGGCGGACGGCCGGTAGCCGGGCGGGTCCCAGAACGCCGCCCCGACCGCCACGCCGTCGAGGACGGCCAGGTCGGTGCCTCCGGGCGCCGCGTGGGCGAAGCGGGCGTGGGCGGCGAAGAGGGGCTCGAGCGACCGGCCCGCGGGCAGCAGCCACCGGGTGACGGGGTCGTCGTCGAAGGCCGCCGCCATCACCCTCACGACGTCGGGACGGTCGTCGGCGGTCGCCTGCCGCACCTCGAGCACGCGGCGATGCTAGCCCTGGGTAGAGTCCTGGAGATCATGCCGATCGTCCGGCGAGCCGTCGCGCCGTTCTTCGTGTCCCTGGCCGCGCTCACCCTTCTCACCGGCTGCCTCGGCCTCTCCCACGGCGGTGTCTCGGCCGCCGATGCGGCGGTGCCCGACCTCGGGGCCTGCCGGATGCTGACCCCCGGCGACGTCGCACTCCCCAGCAGCTCCACGGCCACCGTCGACTGCACGGAGCCGCACACCGCCCAGACCTTCGCGGTCGGCACCGTGCCCTCGGACCTCACCGACGCCTCCTACGACGACAGCCGGGTGGCCGCCTACGCCTACCGCTACTGCACCGACCACTTCATCGACTACACCGGAGCCGACGAGAGCCTGGCCATGCGCACGATCCTGAGCTGGGCGTGGTTCCGCCCCAGCAAGGCCGCCTGGGACTCCGGCGCCCGCTGGTTCCGCTGCGACGTGATCGGGGGCGGCGACCAGGCCAAGAGCTACGTCGACCTCCCCACCGACGCGAAGGGGCTGCTCCTCGGACGCCCCGCCGACCGCTGGATGGTGTGCGCGGACGGCGCGACCGTGGCCGGCTCGGTGAAGGTGCCGTGCTCGGCGAAGCACACCTGGCGGGCCGTGACCACGATCGTCCTGGGCAGCGCCACCGACACCTATCCGGGCGACACCGAGGTGCAGCAGCGGACCAAGGACTTCTGCTCCAAGTCGGTCGGGGCCTGGCTCGACTACCCGGTCGACTACAACTTCGGGTACTCCTGGTTCCAGCGTCCCGAGTGGGACGCGGGCAACCGCCGCTCCGTGTGCTGGGCGAGAACGGACCGATGAGGCGCCCGCTCGCCGTGCTCATCGGGCTCGTCGTCCCCGCGATGGCTCTGACCGCCTGCTCTGGACGCGGCAGCTCGGCCCCGGCGGCCGACCCGACACCATCCCTGAGCTCGTCGCCCGCGAGCAGCACCACGCCCACTCCCACGCCGCAACCGGACCCACCGCCTCCCGCCCACGCGTGCTACCGCCTCGGGTACGACGCCGCCCTGGCCCCGACGAACACCCTCGAGCCGGTGCACTGCTCCGGCACCCACTCGGCGATCACCTTCTTCGTGGGCCACTTCGCGAAGGGGGTGCCCGTCGACGGCCCTCAGGTGCACCGGACCGAGTCGCGGGCCTGCCCGCGCCGGTTCGCGTCGTTCGTCGGCGGCAGCCTCGAGGACCGCAGGCTGAGCCTCCTGCGGACCGTGTGGTTCAGCCCGACCGTCGAGCAGGCCGCCCTCGGGGCCCGGTGGTTCCAGTGCGTGGCGATCGCCCTGCGCGGTGACCAGCACCTCGCGCTCCTCGACGTCCCGGTACAGGGCGCGCTCGACACCGACGCCGGCCGTGGTCACTACGGCCTGTGCGCCACCGACCAGCCCGGAGCTCCCGACTTCGAGCAGCGCATCTGCTCGCGGCCCCACTCCTGGCGGTCGCTGCGCACGGTCGGCTTTCGTGCCGGGGGCTACCCGGGCATCGACACGGTGAAGGCGGCCGGCCAGACCCCATGCCAGGACGCCGCCCGCGCGGTCGCCACCGACCCGCTGAACTACCAGTGGGCCTACGCCTGGCCCACGAAGGCGCAGTGGAAGGCCGGCCAGACCTACGGCGTGTGCTGGGCGCCGGCCTGATCTCGTAGCACTCAGAAGCCGAGCTTGCGCAGCTGCTTGGGGTCGCGCTGCCAGTCCTTGGCGATCTTCACGTGCAGGTCGAGGTAGACCGGGGTGCCGAACAGCGACTCGATCTGCTTGCGGGCCACGGTCCCGACCTGACGCAACCGGGCGCCCTGGTGGCCGATCACGATGCCTTTCTGCGACGAGCGCTCGACGTAGAGGCTGGCGCTGATGTCGAGCAGCGGCTTGTCGTCGGGACGGTCCGGGCGCATCCCCATCTCCTCGACCACGACCGCGATCGAGTGCGGCAGCTCGTCGCGCACGCCGTCGAGCGCGGCCTCGCGGATCAGCTCGGCCGCCAAGATCTCCTCGGGCGCGTCGGTGAGGTCGTCGTCGGGGTAGAGCTGCGGCCCCTCGGGCATCAGCCCGACCAGTAGGTCGGCGAGCAGCTGCACCTGGTCACCGGAGACCGCCGACACCGGCACGATCTCCTGCCACTCGGTGCCGGTCTCGCGGCCGAGCTCGGCGATGTCGAGGAGGTGGCGGCCGATCTGCTCGCCCGACGCGAGGTCGGTCTTGGTGGCCACCGCGATCTTCGGCCTACGGCGCACCTTGGCCAGCTCGCTCACCAGGTAGCGGTCGCCCGGCCCGATCTTCTCGTTCGCCGGGAAGCACACCGCCACCACGTCGACCTCGGCCCACGTGGTCCGGACCAGGTCGTTGAGCCGCTCGCCGAGCAGCGTCCGCGGCCGGTGCAGCCCGGGGGTGTCGACCAGGATCAGCTGGGCGTCGTCGCGGGTGACGATGCCGCGCACGACGGTGCGGGTCGTCTGCGGCTTGTCGGAGGTGATCACGATCTTCTGCCCGACCACCGCGTTGGTCAGGGTCGACTTCCCGGCGTTGGGCCGGCCCACGAAGCAGGCGAAGCCGCTGCGGTAGGTCGCTTCCCGGTCAGCCATCGCGCGCCTCGTCGTACTGGGCCTCGTCATTTTGGGCCCCGTCGTACTGGGCTTGGTCGTACTGTGCCCAGATCTCCTCGTCGGACCTGCCCGCGGCCCGGCCGGCGCGCCAGATCGGGCCCGGGTCGACCGCGCGCGGCCGGCGGGCCGCCACGGCGCGCCAGTAGCCCATCACGTCGTAGGCCGTGCTCGGCAGGCGTCGCTCGCGCATGAGGTGCTTGCGTATCGCCCGCATCTGGGCCGACTCGCCGGCCATCCAGAAGTAGCCGTCGCCCGCGGGCCAGTCGATGCCCTCGACCACCTCGGCGAGGCGCGACTTGCCCTCGGCCGGCGGCGTGAGCCAGGTCACGTCCGCGGAGCCCGGGAGATAGCCGGTCAGGTCGTCGGGCACCTCGGCCCAGACCCGCGTCGGCAGGTCGGTGGCCTCCGCGATCCGCGCCATCGCGGGCATCGCGGTCAGGTCACCGACCAGCATCAGCCAGGCAGCGCCCTCCGGAGGCTCGAAGGAGCCCTGCGCACCGGTGACCACCACGCGGTCGCCCACGCACTCGCCGGTCGCCCAGTCGGTGACCAGGCCCGCGTCGTGCACGACCACGTCGAGGTGCAGCCGGTCGCCGTCCAGCGCCCGCACGGTGTAGTAGCGCACCTGGTACTGGCCGGGCACGACCAGCCCGACCCACTCGTCGGCGATGCCCGAGGACTCGAGACCGGGCACGTCCAGGGTCAGCCGCAGGAGGTGCGGCGACAAGACACGGCGCCCGGAGACGACCGCGTCGTACCGATCGGCGCGCGTACTCATCGTCGTCAAGGCTAGTCTTGGGGGTTTCCCCCGCTAGCATCGCCAGGTGACTCTGACCGAGCTCGCCACCGACACCGGGCACCGGATCCGCGGTCCGGAGCGCATGCGCTCGACCGGGTGGCGGTGGCGCTACGTGCGCTGGACGGCATTCGCGGCCTACACCGTGGGGCTGCTGCTCTTCATCGCCTTTCAGGGCGTCCCGACCGACCGACTCGGCATCTACAGCGGCATCCTGGTCTTCCTGACCATCGTGGTGATGGGTCGCGGGTGGGCCGCCTGGTGGCAGATGGTCATCGACTGGCTGCCCTTCCAGCTGGTGCTGCTCGCCTATGACTACAGCCGCGGCTACGCCTCGCCCTACAGCGACTGGCAGACGATCCACCACATCTTCCCGGTGCAGGGCGTGACCAATGACCTGGGGCTGCCGCTGCACGTGAGGTTCCCGATCCACTTCGATGCGTGGATCGGCCGGCACCTCGGCATGGGCGGGATGCCCACGACCTGGGTCCAGGAGACGTTCCACCCGACCACCGCCGTCCCGTGGTACGGCGTGCTGGTCAGCCTGGTCTACTGCAGCCACTTCCTGGTGATGCCGACCGTCGCGGTGATCCTCTGGATCCGTAACCGTCCGCGTTTCCTGGTCTGGATGCGGATGGTGATCGTGCTCGCCGTCGCGGGCGTCGTCACCTACGCCGTGTTCCCGATGGCGCCCCCGTGGCTGGCCGACGACGGCGGTGTCTTCCCGGGGCCCGCGGTCGGGCGCTACACCTCGGAGGGCTTCGACCTGATCGGGCTGCACATGGTCGGTGGCCTGGTCAGCCAGGGCCAGTACCTCGTCAACCCGGTGGCGGCCATGCCCTCGCTGCACACCGCCTACGCGACCCTGGCCGCGGGCTTCTTCTGGTTCGGGGCGAAGTGGTGGCAGAAGATCCTGCTCGCCTGCTACCCGATCGCGATGGGCTTCACCCTGCTCTACGGTGGCGAGCACTACGTCGTCGACGAGCTCGCGGGCGCGGCGTACGCCCTCGCGGTCATCGCCGGCTGGCGCCTGCTGCGCGCGCGCCGGATCCGACGGGAGGCGAGCGTCTCGATTGCCTCCGCCGAGGAAGCACGGTCCGCTCAGACCGGGTAGGTCGCCTCCATCGGGAAGCCGGGCCGCAGCGGGAAGTCGTCGTGGCCCTGGTCGTCGGTCTTGACCGCCAGCACGTGGTGGAGCTGGATCTCGTTGCGCTCGAAGGCCAGCCGGGACCCGGCCATGTAGAGGCCCCAGACCCGCGCGGTGCCCTCGCCGACCTCCTCGACGCAGGCGTCCCAGTTCTCCTCGAGGTTGGCGCACCAACCGGCCAGCGTGCGGGCGTAGTGGAGCCGGAAGTTCTCCTCGTGCATCACCTCGAGGCCGGTGTTCTGCACCTCGGTGATGATCTTGCCCGAGCCGGTCAGCTCGCCGTCGGGGAAGACGTAGCGGTCGATGAACGCCCCGGTGTCCTGGTGGTGGTTGTGCGAACGGGTGATGCAGTGGTTGAGCAGCCGGCCCTGAGGGCGCAGCCGGTCGCGGAGGGAGCCGAAGTACGCCGGGTAGTTCTTGATCCCGATGTGCTCGGTCAGCCCGATCGACGACACCGCGTCGAAGCCCGACTCCGCTACTTCGCGGTAGTCGCTGTGGCGCACCTCTGCGAGGTGGTCGAGCCCCATCTCCTTGATCTTCTCCTGCGCCCAGGTGGCCTGGTTGCGCGACAGGGTCACGCCGATGGCCTTGACGCCGTAGTGCTGGGCCGCGTGGCGGACCATCCCGCCCCACCCGCAGCCGACGTCGAGGAGGGTCATCCCGGGCTCGAGTCCGAGCTTGCGGGCGACCAGGTCGTACTTGTAGTACTGCGCCTGCTCGAGCGTCGCGTCGTCGGTCGGGTAGACCGCGCAGGTGTAGGTCATCGACGGGCCGAGGACGTACTCGTAGAACGTGTTGGACACGTCGTAGTGATGATGGATGACCTCGGAGTCGCGCTTGCGCGAGTGCCGGAGGCCCTCGGCCAGGCGGCGCCACCGGGGCAGGTGCTCCTGCGGTGGGGGCGGCGGCGGCTTGAGGTGGGAGATCCCGAGGCCGGAGACGATCTTGACCAGCTCCGACGGCGACGGGACCCGCGGCTTCAGGCCCTTCTGGAGTGCCTTGAGGCCGTCGTAGGGGTCACCCGGGTGGACGCCGGTCACGACCAGGTCGCCCGACACGTAGGCCCGGCCGAGACCGAGGTCGCCGGGCGCGGTCATCAGGTAGGCCAGGCCGCGCTCGTTCTTCAGCTCCATGCCGAACGGCGCGTCCTCGGGACCGCTGGCACTGCCGTCGTACGCCGTGAAGCGCAGCGGCAGGGGGCCCTGGATGAGCTGCTCGAATGCGTCGGCGATCTTCATGGTCATCGTCTCCTCACGGCCTTGTCGTAGAGGCTGGTCAAGCGCTGGTCGGGGTCATAACGCTCCTTGACCTGCGCGAGGTGGGCGCCGTCGTAGAGCTGGTCGAAGGTCTCGCGGTCGTAGAACGCCTCGGAGTAGAGCGACTTGTGGCCACCGAGCTCGTGCACCGCGGACTCGATGGCGCGGTTGCGAGGGGCGTGGGGCGCGTGGGGGCCGACGGCGACGTTGCCCCAGAAACCGACGTTGACGTAGGTCTCGTGGGGCGCCAGCGGGTAGGTCGGCCACTTCTGGCTCGCGACGAGGGGGCAGAGCCACACCGGCCGCATGCCGACCTCGGCGTCGAACCAGTCGAGGAACTCGGGCAGCCGGTCGACTGGGATCTCGACGTCCTGGACGACGCGCTCGCCCTCGGGGTTGCCCTTGCGGCGGTCGAGCCACGCGCCGACGTGGAAGCGCTGGTCGAGGCGGACCATCCGGTAGTAGACGTCGCTGCGCTTCCAGCGGCGCGGCCACACCCGGCGTACGACGGGATGCTGGGCGCCGAAGGCACGCGAGCACCAGAACCAGTCGGTGTCCCAGCGCCACAGGTAGTCGTACATCGTGAGCAGGTCGCTCTCGCGCTGCTGGATCGAGCGGTAGTAGATGTCCTGGCCGGTGTAGTCGCTGGGCTGCCCGCCCGGCGGCCCCTCGCTCCAGGTGGCGAGCGTCAGGTAGTACTCCCCGGGCTGGAACGCGACCCCGTCGAGCCCGTCGACGCGCACCCCGTCGTACTCCCGGTGGTGCACGATGTCCGCGATGGTCTTCGACATCAGCCCGGCGTCGTCGAAGCGCACGTGGCGCAAGGTGGCGAAGGCCGGCACCTGCTCGAGCTTGATCCGCAGCCGCGTCGCGTAGCCCAGCGAGCCGTAGGAGTTGGGGAACGTCTCGAACAGGTCGTCGCCGGGCCTGGTGGTGACGACCTCGCCGGCGCCGGTGAAGATGTCCATCTCGACGACCGACTCGTGGGGCAGGCCGTTGCGGAAGCTCGTGGACTCGATGCCCAGCCCGCTGACGGCCCCGCCGAGGGTGATCGTGCGCAGCTGGGGCACCACGTAGGGGATGTAGCCGCGCGGGAGGGTCTCGTCGACGAGGGCTTCATAGGTGCACATGCCCTGCACGTCGGCGGTCCGCGCCTCGGCGTCGATCGAGATCACGCCGGTCAGCCCCGAGACGTCGAGGCCCGGGGCGTCGGCGGCCGAGCGAGGCCGGAAGAGGTTGGAGGTCTTCTTCGCCAGCCGGACCGTCTGGCCGGCCGGGACGGCGTCGTAGGACGCCTTCAGCCGCGCGACCGCAGCCTCATGGGCGACCTTTCCGGTGAGCACGAAACCGCAACTTACTCCGCTCGCGGACGGAACGGAGAGGGGGTCCGGTTGACCCGTGGCCCGGGTGGGTCAGGTCAACGCCGAGAGCCTGGCCAGGTCGGCGCCGGTCAGGCGCAGCGCTGCCGCTGCGACGTTCTGCTCGAGGTGGCCGAGGTCACCGGTGCCGGGGATCGCGAGCACGTGCTCGCCCAGCGCCAGCGTCCAGGCGATCCGGACCTGGGCCGGGATCGCGCCGTGCGCGTCCGCCACCTCGCGCACGGCGTCGTCGTTCTCCGCGGCGGAGCCCTCGCGCGCCCGGCCGGCGATCGTGAAGAACGGGACGAAGGCGACCGCGTGCTCGCGACAGAGGTCCATCACCTCTGCGGAGTCCGAGCGCTCGTAGCCGGCAGCGTGCCGGTTCTGGACACAGACGATCTCCGCGACCTGACGCGCCCGCCGGAGCTGGTCGGCGCCGACGTTGGACAGGCCGATGTGGTCGAGCAGCCCCTCGTCGCCGAGGGCGGCCAGTGCTGCGACAGCGGCGGGCACGTCGTCGCGACCGTTGCTGCGGTAGTTGACCACCGCGAGCCGGTCGAGGCCGAGCCGCGCGAGGTCGTCCTCCACGTCGGCCCGCAGGCCGTCGGGATCCACCCACTCCCCCCACTCCCCTGTGGCCCGGTCGCGGCCGGGTCCGACCTTGGTGACGATCGTGAGGTCGTCGTCGTACGGCGCGAGCGCGGCGCGGATGATCTCGTGGGCGCGCGCCGTGGGCGAGAAGTAGAAGCCGGCGGTGTCGATGTGGTTCACCCCCAGCTCGACCGCCCGTCGCACGACGGCCGATGACTGCTCGGGGTCGCGATCGTCACCGCGGCCCATCCCGCCGGTGCCGGTCAGGCGCATCGCGCCGAAGCCGAGCCGCTGGACGGTGCGGTCGCCGAGACGCCAGCTCCCGGCTGCGGCAGCCGGGACGCTCACTCGGTGATCTTCCCCCGCGCGTCGCCGACGTGGACGACCACGCCGTCGCCTGCCGAGCTCGCGCACGGCGCTCAGGTCGGGCTCGCCGTCGCCTCCGAGTCGCACGGCCGCCTCGAGGCCCCGGGCCCCCGAGGACAGGGCCATGGCCACACAGACCTCGAGGGCGCTGAGACGCAGGCTCTCGAGCGCCACCGAACCCGCGGCGTAGGTGCGCCCGTCGAGATCACGCACCGCGGCACCCTCCGCAGCCCGGGTGCGCGCCATGGTCGCGCGGGCCAGGGTCACCAGCTTCAGGTCCTCGGCGGAGAGGTCGCTCATGATCACCGAGCCTAGTCACGCCGACTCAGCCGGCTCGGGGCTGGACCGACCACACCCCGGGCTCCTGCAGCCGCCATGGCGCGGGCGGGACCTGGTGAGGCGCCGGGTGGGTCAGGGGCGGCGCTGGTGAAGCGATGTCTCGTCGGCGTGGTGACCGTCAGCAGGTGGCGGCCCTCCTGCACTCCCGCTTGGACGTGCCAGCCGTCGGCCTCCTTGGCGTAGTTGCAGGCCTCGCAGAGCCCTTGTGCGTTGTCTCCGCGGGTCGAGCCGTCGGATCGGTGAGGAACCGGATGGTCGACGTGTCGGATCGGGGCGTCGCACCACGGCATCCGGCAGAACTCGTCGCGCAGCACCACGAAGTGACGGAGCTGACCTCCGAACAGCCGTCGGCGCGAGTCCATCGCCACGAGCTGACCGGAGTCGGGCCGCACGAAGAGTCGGCGTACCCAGGCCGCTGCCTCGGAGTCGCGGAGGAAGCGGCGGACGTGGGCTGCCGGGAGCGGTCCGCAGCCCACGAGGTGGGCGGGTGTGTCGGCCTCACCCAGCAGGGTCTCGGCCGGCATCCCGATCTCGACCGCGACCGGCACGTCGGCGGCCGCGCCCTGGCCGGTGACCCGCTCGATGAGCGTGTCGGCCAAGACCTGGCCCTTGCCTCGTGAGTCGCCCGACCCGCGCGCACGATCGGCCTCGCGGACCAGCGCGGCGTAGTCCACCCCTGGACCGCCGACACGTTGGTCGTCAGGTAGCACATCGTGTCGGGGGGCGGGACGGAGCGTGACGCAGCGCTCGGAGGCCGCTCGCCGCTGTCGGGCGACCGCCGCGCCAGGGTCGGCAGCCTGAGCCAGCCTGCGGACCTCGCGCACGGTCTGCGCGTCGCCCCACGTGGCCAGGAGGTCGGCAATGCGCTCGTCGATCGCGCGCCGGAGGTCGGGGTCGAGGCACGCCGTCTCGCGGCAACCAACGTGACCTGCCACTCGCTCACGTCACCTCGACCCAGTCGACGCAGCGTCTGCGGCAGCTCGGAGTGAACGGTCTTCGCGAGACCGAGGCGACGGCCCCCGCGGTGAGGGCTCTCCCTCCGGGCCAGGGCGATCTGCGCCCCCACACCCGCACCGAGCTGGTCGACGGGCCGCCCTGCCGCACGCTGGCGTCGTCGAGCGAGCTCGTCGACCCGGACGGCAGCCTGGCCGGGGCTGCGCACGCCGCGCGCTTCATCCGCTCCAGGGACGTGATCGCCTCGAGCGCCTCGGGCTCGTCGAAGTCTTCGGGATCGAGCTCGGCGAGCGAGGTCGTGACCTCGGCCGTGTCGAACGACGCGCGCCCTCCCCCGCTGTGTGCCACTCCCGAGCCCTGCCTCATGTCCACGACGCTAGACGCGACCACCGACACTCCCACCGCCGTTCGGGCGTGATCCACAGGGCCTCACGCCATCGTGACGTGATCGTGACCGACCCGGTCACCACCCGGACTCCACAGTGCAGTCAGGCTCGGTAAGAGGCCCGCGGGTCCGTTACGTGCGGTCGCGCCCGAACAGCCGGCCGATGCGGTCACCGAGCGACGACGACGACCCGGAGTCTCCTCGGCGTGCGGGGTCGTGGTCGGTGACGGGCAGGTGCGGGACGTCCGCGGCCGGCACCGTCGTGCAGACGTGGGAGGTGAAGATCTGGCCCACCTGGTCGGCGTCGACGAACCGGCTGCCGTCCGCGGTCTTGACCACGATCCCGTCGAAGACGTCGACCTTCTCGTCGACCAGGACCCGCTCCACCCTGCCGACCTCGTGGCCCTCGCTGCACTGGACGGGCGTGCCGGGCAGGAGGGCGGTGTAGGCGATCGGGTGCGACTCGTCGTTCATGGCGCCACCTTACGAGTACGGCGATCAGCCCGGAGCGGCCTCACTTCAAGATGTTGACCGCGCGAGCGAGCAGGACGGCCATGGTGGCGAACGAGACGAGCGACTCCCAGACCATCAGCATCTTCGCCGTCCGGCTCAGTGGCATCGTGTCGGTGGGTGAGAACGCCATGGTGTTGGTGATCGCGAGGTAGAGGTAGTCGAGGAACCGGGGCCGCCAGTTGTCGAACTCGTCGGAGTACTCCCGGATCGCGTCCTGGGTGAACCAGAAGGCCATCCGCTCCACGTCCGGTTGCACGCGACCGTCCGGCCCGCCTCGGTCCAGCTGCCAGAAGAGCACGGCGAAGCCGACTGCCAGGACCACGAGGATCTGCACGCCTTCGGCGAGGAGCTGTTGCACGCTGACCGGACGCGCGAGGATCACGTCGTGGATCAGGAGCGCCGCCGACGACGTGGCGGAGCACACCAGGACCAGCGCCAGGGCGTACCTCACGTAGCCCATCCGATGCCGCTGCGACCGGGTGACGCCGTCGCCGAGGATGAGGACGACGCCCAGCGAGACCTCGACGACGGGCGCCAGGAGCAGCGGGCCGGGCACGATCCGGTCGCGCATCAGCACCTGGGAGAAGATCGCGAACGTGAGCGCCGTCAGCGGGGCCAGGCGCTCTCTGACAGGTGCGTAGCGCCTCTCGTTGGCTGCCTCGCTCACGGGCACGAGCGTAGAGGTTGTGGTCAGGAAGGGGTGCTCGAGTCCGCGTCGTCGGGCAGGCGGGTGATCAGCACGCTCTCGATCTTGTTACGCCGACCCGCCGCGGCCTCGGCGACGAACCGCAGGCCGTGGGCCTCGGCGTGCGAACCGGGGATCGGCACCCGGCCGAGGAGCTTGGCCATCAGCCCCCCGACGCTGTCGACGTCGTCGTCCTCGACCTCGACCCCGACCAGGTCGTCGAGGTCGTCGATCGGGTAGCGGGACGGCACCCGGAAGGAGCCGTCGGGCAGCGCTGCCGCCTCGACCTGTTCGGCGTCGTACTCGTCGGTGATCTCGCCGACGATCTCCTCCAGGAGGTCCTCGATGGTGACCAGGCCCGCGGTGCCGCCGTACTCGTCGACGACGACGGCGATGTGCTGCCGCGATGCCTGCATCTCGGAGAGCAGGGCGTCGACCTGCTTGGACTCGGGGACGTAGAGCGCCGGCCGCATCACCTCCTCGACCCGCTGGGTGAGCTCCACGTCGGGGTCCTCGAAGTCGCGGCGTACGACGTCCTTGAGGTAGGAGAAGCCGACGATGTGGTCGAGGTTGTCGTCGATGACGGGCACCCGGGAGAAGCCCGAGCGCAGGAAGAGAGACATGGTCTGGCGGAGGTTCTTGTACCGCTCGATGTAGACGACCTCGCCCCGCGGCACCATCACCTCGCGCGCGATGGTGTCGCCGAACTCGAAGACCGAGTGGATCATCGCCCGCTCGCCCGACTCGATCACCGCCGACGCCTCGGCGTAGTCGACCAGCTCACGCAGCTCGGTCTCGGTGGTGAACGGGCCGGTCCGGAAACCGCGGCCCGGTGTGATCGCGTTGCCGATCCGGATCAGCACCTGCGGGATCGGCCCGAGGACGCGGGTCGCGCCGGTGAGCAGCACCGCGGCCGTCGGCGCCACCCGGTCGGCGTGCTGGCGGCCGAGGGTGCGGGGTGCGACGCCGATCACGACGAACGACACCACGAGCATCGCCACGACCGCGGTCAGGAACGCCGGCCACCGGTTGCCGTCGTACCAGCTCAGCACCACCAGCGTGAGCAGGACCGCAGCGGCGGTCTCGCACAGCAGCCGCAGCAGCAGCGCGGTGTTGAGGTAGCGCGCCCGGTCGTCGAGCAGGTGCACCAGCGCCGGGGCACCGGCTCGTCCCTCGTCGACGAGCTCCTCGGCACGAGCCCGGGAGTACGTCGAGAGCGCGGCGTCGGCGGCGGAGAAGACGCCGGCCAGCACGACGAGGACGCCGGCCGCCACGAGTCCGGTGGGCCCGGCGAGGGGATCGCTCACTGTTCGGCGCGCCAGGCGGCGAGCAGCTCGTCCTGCAGCCCGAACATCTCCCGGTGCTCCTCCGGCTCGGCGTGGTCGTAGCCCAGGAGGTGGAGGATGCCGTGCACGGTCAGCAGGTCGACCTCGGCCTCGGTGCCGTGGCCAGCGGCAGCGCCCTGCCGCTCGGCGACGGCCGGACACAGCACCAGGTCGCCGAGCACGCCCTCCTCGGGCTCCTCGTTGACCAGACCGGGCCGCAGCTCGTCCATCGGGAAAGCCAGCACGTCGGTCGGGCCCTCCTTCTCCATCCACTGCTCGTTGAGGGCGGCGATGGTGGGCTCGTCGACGGCCTTGACGCACAGCTCGGCCAGGGGGTGGACGCGCATCCGGTCCAACACGAACCGGCTCAACGCAGCCAGCCGGGTGACGTCGAGCTCGTGACCTGACTCGTTGAGGACCTCGATGCTCATGGGGCCCTTACCGGGCGTCGTCGGCGGAACGACCCGACACCCGCGGCTGGCGGGCGTCGAACTCGTCGTAGGCCGCGACGATCTCGCCGACCAGCTTGTGCCGGACCACGTCGTGGGCCGTGAGCCGCTGGAAGGACACGTCGTCGATCTCGCCGAGGATCCCCTCGACGACGCGGAGGCCCGACTTCACCCCACCCGGGAGGTCCACCTGCGTGACGTCACCGGTGACCACGATCTTGGAGCCGAAGCCCAGCCGGGTCAGGAACATCTTCATCTGCTCCGGCGAGGTGTTCTGCGCCTCGTCGAGGATGATGAAGGAGTCGTTGAGCGACCGGCCGCGCATGAAGGCCAGGGGGGCCACCTCGATGGTGCCGGCGGCCAGCAGCTTGGGGATCGAGTCGGGGTCGATCATGTCGTGCAGGGCGTCGTAGAGCGGCCGCAGGTAGGGGTCGATCTTCTCCGACAGGGTGCCGGGCAGGAAGCCGAGCCGCTCCCCCGCCTCGACGGCGGGGCGGGTCAGGATGATCCGGTTGACCTGCTTGGCCTGGAGCGCCTGGACGGCCTTGGCCATGGCGAGGTAGGTCTTGCCGGTGCCGGCCGGGCCGATCCCGAAGGTGATGGTGTGCTTGTCGATCGAGTCGACGTAGCGCTTCTGGTTGAGCGTCTTGGGCCGGATCGAGCGTCCGCGGTTGGACAGGATGTTGAGGGAGAGCACGTCGGCCGGGCGCTCGGTGGTCTCGGCGCGGAGCATCGCGAGCACCCGCTCGACCGTCTCGGCGCTGATCCCCTGGCCGGTGCGGATCAGCGTCACCAGCTCGTCGAGCAGCCGCTCGGCCAGCGCGACCTCTCCGGGCTCGCCCTCGAGCGTGATCCGGTTGCCGCGGACGTGGAGGCGGAGGTCGAAGGAGCGCTCGATCAGGGTCAGGTGGTCGTCACCGGGCCCGAGGAGCTGCACCATGTCGATGGAACCGGGCACGACCACGACGTGGCGGGTGCCCGGAGTCTGTTGGCTCTCTGTCATCTTGCGACCCATGCTAGGGGCGCGGCGGGTGCCCGGACCAACGCTTTGGCCTCACGGCGCTCCGACCGCCCCGAGTCGCACCCTCAGGGGTGGGTGACGGTGAGGATGCCCAGGCACATCTCGTCGGTGGTGCCCTCGCCCCAGACGACGTAGCGGTCCGGCTGGCCCTTGAAGGCCGGCAGCTGGTCGCGGAGCCACTGCACGTGCCGGCAGGTCACCTGGACCTTCTGGCCGGGCTCGAGCCGGACCGGCTTGATCGGCTTGGCGCCCTGGTTGTCGAAGTTCCACAGCGGGATGTCGAGCACCGTGTGCGCGTGCGGGGTGCCGGGGTCGACCACGATCCTGATCGACCGGCCCAGCAGGTGCATGTGGCCCGCGACGGCGCGGATCGTGGTCGGCTGCGTGATCGTGCGGGTGCACGACGACACCTCGGACTCGCGCGGATGTCCGCCACAGAGCAGGTAGAGGTAGTTGTCGGTGTTGCCGACCGGCCCGAAGCGGCGGACCACGTCGGCGATCGACTTCTGCCGGTCGCACAGCGGGTTGTCGAGGTGGGTCGGTCGGCACGGCAGCTCGACCGGCGCCGGCAGCAGCATCGTCTGGAGCGGCCTGAGGTGTCGGGCGCCGGACGCGAGCCGGAGCAGGGTCGCCGATCGGTCGGGTCCGGGTCCGCCGAGCAGGTTGTAGTGCACCTGCATCACGATCTGCGTGCCGGGCGCCAGCAGCACGCCGTACCCCTTCGGGTCGACGGCCTCCGTTGCGCCGGGTGCCCAGGCCCCGAGCCACGGCGCGTTGTCGAGGTCACCGCTGTTGGGCAGACCGCTGTCGCCGAAGCAGGTCCAGCCCTCCCCCGGGTCGCGCGCGTCGAGGGCCTTCGCCGCAGCGATCTGGCCGGGATCGGCGCGGTAGAGGATCACGTGGTGCACGACGTTGCGGTTGTCAGGCTTGACGTAGGTGCCGGTCAGGTACGTCGGCCCGGTGAGGTGGGGGTCGAGCAGGAAGCAGCGGTAGTCGTCGGTGCCGACCTTGTGGGGCGCCGACGGGGTGTAGGACTTCGGGATCCGGAGCGCCATCCGGGTCTCGCCGCGACGCAGCGGCTCGGGCTTGACCGCCTCGACCGGGTCGGCGGGCTCGGCCGAGGGCTTGGCAGCCTCCGACGGCGAGGACGCGTCGGCGGTGGCCGGCCCCGCGTCGGGCGAGGTCGGGGCGTTGCCACAGCCGGCGACGAGCACCAGGCAGGCAGCCGCGAGTGCGCCGCGCAGGCTCAGCCCGGTGGCCACGTCAGGGCTCTCCCGGCGAGCAGGTGCAGGTGGGCGTGGAAGACGGTCTGGCCCGCGTCGCCTCCGGTGTTGAGCACCAGGCGATAGCTGTCGTGGCCCTCGTCGGTCGCCACCCGACGCGCGAGGGAGACCAGCCCGGCCACCGTGTCCGGCTCGGCGTCGGCGAGTGCGGCCACGTCGGGCACGTGCGTCCGCGGTACGACGAGCACGTGGAGCGGAGCCTGGGGGTTGACGTCGCGGAACGCGATCGCGTCGTCGGTGGTGGCGACGACCTCGGCCGGAATCTCGGCGGCGATGATGCGGCAGAAGAGGCAGGCGTCGGACACGGGCGACATCGTCGCACGAAACGCCGCGCCGCCCGCACGTAAACCGACGGTGCCGGCCGCGCGTGCCACTACCGTGATCGCACATGCAGAGGTGCGGCTGATGGCCCCCGGTGGCTGGAGCGCCGACGAGGCGCTCGAGCTGCTCTACGCCGCCCACTGGCGGCGGCTGGTCCGGCTGTCCTACCTGCTCGTGCACGACCAGGGCGTGGCCGAGGAGGTCGTGCAGGACTGCTTCGTGGCCATGCACAGCCACTGGGGTCGCCTCCGCGAGCCCGACCGGGCCCTGGCCTACCTGCGCCAGAGCGTGGTCAACCGGTCGCGTTCGCACCTGCGCCACCAGGGCGTCGTACGACGGCACGCGGCGCGGGAGCTGCCGCCTCGACCCGGCTCCGGCGCCGACGACACCACCCACGTCGGCGCGCAGCGGTCAGCGGTCCTCGACGCGCTCCGTCGTCTGCCTCGGCGCCAGCGCGAGGTGCTGACGCTGCGTTACTACCTCGACCTCTCCGAGTCGGAGATCGCCGAGACGCTCGGGATCAGCCGGGGCGCGGTCAAGAGCCACGCCTCGCGGGGAGCAGCGGCCCTGCGCGGTCTCCTCGCCGACCAGCTGGAGGAGACCCGATGAACGACGAGCGCCTGCGCCGGCTGCTGTCCGACGCCGTCTCCGACGTGGAGCCCGAAGACCGGCTCGACGACATCCGTGCCTCCGTCCGCTCCGACCCGAAAGTGGTGCCCATGGCCCGCTCCCGCTTCTGGACCTACGCCGGCGGCATCGTCGCGACCGCGGCCGTGATCGGCGTCGTCGCCTTCGCGACCGGTGCGGTGCCCGGGTTCGACCAGGCCGACAACGTCACGCCGGCCGGCCAGCCGAGCGCCTCCCACACTCCGTCGGTCGCACCCTCCAGCGCGGCACCCTCGTCGGCGACGACGTCGCCCAGCACGTCGGCGACCGGTGCTCCGGCGACCAGGGTCGCTGCCGTCTACTACGTCGGCCAAGGACCCCAGGGCGCGGTGTTGTTCCGTGAGTTCACACCCGCGCCGGCGGCGACCAAGCCCCTCGATGCCGCCGTCCACGGGCTCTTGACCGAGCCCACGGACGGGGACTACCGCACCTCGTGGCCGGCGGGATCGCTGACCGCCGCCCGGGTCCGTGACGGCGTGATCGAGGTGACGGTCGGGCCGTCGGCGACCCCCGCCCGGCCGGACTCGCTCAGCCCGCGCGAGGCGCGGGAGACGATCCAGCAGGCGATCTACACCCTCCAGGCCGCTGTCCAGAGCCGGGCGAAGGTGCAGTTCCTGCGCACCGGCAAGCCGGCAGCGCGGGTCTTCGGCGTCGACACGTCCCACCCGCTCGCCCAGGGGAACGTGCTGACGACCCTGTCGCTGGTCAACATCTCAAACCCCACGGACGGCGCTGTCGTGCCACGAGGCACGCTCGTGGTGGACGGCGTGAACAACAGCTTCGAGGGCAACGTCGTGCTCGAGCTGAAGCAGGGCAAGCAGGTCGTGCGGAAGAAGGCCGGGATCGGCGGATTCGGGCCCGACCGTCTCTACCCGTGGAAGATCACCCTCGACACCACCAAGCTCGCGCCCGGCGACTACACGCTCGTCGCCACCACCGACGACGCCTCCGGCCGAGGACGGGTCTACAGCGACACCAAGGTGATCCACCTGCGGTAGCGACCTCTCAGGCCCACCGGGAGGTGCGCGCCAGCAGGGCCGCTGTCGCCACCACTCCGGCCGTGGAGGTGCGCAGCACCTCGCTGCCCAGCCGTACGGCGTGACCTCCGGCCGCATGGAACGCCGCGACCTCGTCGTCGGTCAGGCCACCCTCGGGGCCGACCACGACCACGACCGACCCCGCCGCGGGCACCGGAAGAGCAGCCAGCGGCGTGGCCGCCTCCTCGTGAAGCACGAGGGCGAGGTCGGCCGCGGCCACCAGCGCGACCACCTCGTCGGTCGACGCCAGGTCGGCCACCTCCGGGAACCACGGGCGACGCGCCTGCTTGGCCGCCTCGCGGGCGGTCGCCCGCCAGCGGGCGAGCCCCTTGGCGACCCGGTCGCCGCGCCATACCGCCACCGAACGCGCGGCCGCCCAGGGCACCACCACGCTCACGCCGACCTCGGTGAGCAGCTCCACCGCGAGCTCGCCGCGGTCGCCCTTGGGCAGCGCCTGCACGACCGTGAACGACGGAGCCGGCTCGGGCAGGGTGTCGACGAGGTCGGCGGAGGCCACGAGCCGGCGCTTGCCGGTCTCGGTCACGGTCGCGGTGACGGTGGTGCCTCGGCCGTCGGTCAGCACGAGCTGCTCGCCGACGCGGAGCCGGCGTACGGCGACCGCGTGATGGGCCTCGTCGCCCTCGACCTCGACCGGGTCGCCCGGCCTCACCCCGGCCAGCGACTCGACCCAGTGGACCGGCAGCGTCATGAGCGGGACACCAGGAGGCTCAGTCGGGGTTGAACGCGTCGCGGATGCGGCCGAAGAACGACTTCTGACCGCCGGGCGAGATCCGGCCGTCGGGCTTCTCCTCGCCCCGGATCGCGGCCAGCTCCCGGACCAGCTCCTCCTGACGAGCGTCGAGGCGGGTCGGCGTCTCGACGACGACGGTCACGACGAGGTCGCCGCGGCCCCCGCGCAGGCCGGGCACTCCACGAGCGCGCAGGGTGTGCTCGTGGCCGGACTGGGTGCCGGCCTTCACGTCCAACTGGAACGACGTCTCGAGCCCGGACTCACCGGTCTGCTCCACGTCGGCCTCGAGGGTGGGCAGGGTGAGCGTCGTGCCCAGGGCGGCCGCGGTCATCGGCACCGTCACCGTGCAGTGGAGGTCGGTGCCCTCACGGGTGAAGACCGGGTGGGGTGCCACGCGCACCTCGACGTAGAGGTCTCCGGCCGGGCCTCCGCCCGCGCCGACCTCGCCCTGGCCGGCCAGCTGGACCCGGGTGCCGGTGTCGACGCCGGGCGGGATCTTCACCGTCAGCGAGCGGCGGGCGCGCACCCGGCCGTCGCCGGAGCACTCGCGGCAGGGGTCGGGGATCAGGGTGCCGTAGCCACGGCAGGCCGAGCAGGGCCGCAGGGTGCGGATCTCTCCGAGGAACGAGCGCTGCACGTGGGCGACCTCGCCGGTGCCCCGGCAGGTCTCACAAGGCACCGGGTGGGTGCCGGGGGCCGCGCCCTCGCCGTGGCACGTCGTACAGACGACGGCGGTGTCGACCTTGAGGTCGCGGGTGACCCCGAACGCCGCCTCCGCGAGGGTCACCTCCATCCGGATCAGGGCGTCCTGGCCGCGGTGGACGCGCGGACGCGGGCCCCGGCCCTGGGCTCCCGCCTGGCCACCGAAGAACGCGTCCATGATGTCGGTGAAGGAGAACCCCGCGCCGAAGCCGGCGGCGTTGCCGAAGACGTCGCCGCCGCGGTCGTAGGCTGCCCGCTTCTGCGGGTCGCTGAGGATCTCGTAGGCGCGGGAGATCTCCTTGAAGGTCTCCTGCGCCTGCGGGTCGGGGTTGACGTCGGGGTGGAGCTGACGCGCCAGCCGGCGGTAGGCCTTCTTGATGGCGTCGGCGTCGGCGTCGCGCTGGACGCCGAGCAGCTCGTAGAGATCTGGGTCGCTCATGAGTATCGGTAGGGGTCCTTGTCTGGGGCTATGCCTCGTCGAGGATCCGGGACACGTAGCGGGCGACTGCACGGACCGCCGCCATGGTCCCGGGATAGTCCATGCGGGTCGGGCCGACGACACCGAGGTTGCCGAGCGTCTCGTCGTCGGGCCCGTAGCCGGTCGCGACGACACTCGTGCTGGCGAACTCCTGGTAGGGGCCCTCGTGGCCGATCCGGACGGTCACCATGCCTCCGGTGTGGGCCTCGCCGAGCAGCTTGAGCAGGACGACGTGCTCCTCGAGGGCCTCGAGGAGCGGGCGCACCGACACCTCGAAGCTGTCGCCGAACCGGGCCAGGTTGGCGGCCCCCCCGACCGCCAACCGTGAGGACGAACGATGGTCGGACATCGCCTCGACCAGGGTGTCGACGACGCGGTCCTGGACGGCCCGGTCGACCTCGCCGGCGCCCGGAGAGGGCGCCAGCTCGGTCAGGGCCTGCGACGCGTCGGCGATCACCGAGCCGGTGACCGCCCCCGCTATGCGCACACGCAGGGCGGCCAGGTCGTCCTCACCGAGCGACGCGGGCAGCTCGACCAGCCGCTGCTCCACCCGGCCGGTGCTGAGGATCACCACGACGAGGAGCCGGGTGTCGGTCAGCGGCACGAGGTCGACGTGGCGGACCGTCGAGCGGGAAAGCGTGGGGTACTGCACGAGCGCGACCTGGTGGGTCAGCTGGGCCAGCAGGCGCACGGACCGTTGCACGACGTCGTCGACGTCGACCGCGCCATCGAGGATCGTGGCGATGGCACGCTTCTCGGCACTGCTCATCGGCTTGATCGTGGTCAGCCGGTCGACGAAGAGCCGGTAGCCCTTGTCGGTCGGGATGCGGCCGGCGCTGGTGTGGGGCTGGGTGATCAGCCCCTCCTCCTCCAGTGCGGCCATGTCGTTGCGCACCGTCGCCGGCGAGACACCGAGGCCGTGGCGCTCCACGAGCGCCTTGGAGCCGACGGGCTCCTGGGTGGAGACGTAGTCCTCGACGATGGCGCGGAGCACGGCGAGGCGGCGTTCGTCCTGCATCGCCACCTCCTCGGCCGCCGCTCTGGCACTCGACACTGGCACTCGCTTGCCCTGAGTGCCAAGCCTACTAGGGTCGAGCGCATGACGGACTTCGTGGAGGTCGCCGACCGGGTCTGGGTCGCCCGACAGGAGTGGTACGACCTCAACGTCTGCCTGGTCCGCGGCTCCGAGGGTCTGCTGGTGGTCGACACCCAGGCCTCTGCGCGGGCCGCCCGGGCCATCGTCGACGACGTGCGGGCGCTCGGCATCGGTGCGGTGACGGCGGTCTTCAACACCCACGAGCACTTCGACCACACCTTCGGGAACGGGGCCTTCCGTGAGGCTTACGGCGCCATCCCGATCCATGCCCACGAGGTCGCCGCCGAGCGCACCGTCGAGGCGGGCGAGCGGATCAAGGAGCGCTTCGCCGACGAGCACGACGACCCCCACCGCGACGACGTGCTGAAGACCGACATCGTCGTCGCCGACCACACCTTCTCCTCGGTCCGGGTGCTCGACCTCGGCGACCGGCAGGTCGAGCTGGCGCACCCCGGTCGCGGCCACACCGCCGGCGACGCCGTGCTGCGCGTGCCGGACGCAGACGTGGTGCTGGCCGGCGACCTGGTCGAGGAGAGCGGGCCCCCGGCGTACGGCCTCGACTGCCACCCGCTCGAGTGGCCGGGGACGCTCGACGTCGTGCTGAACCTGGTCGGGTCGTCGACGGTCGTGGTGCCCGGGCACGGCGCGCTGGTCGACCGCGACTTCGTCGAGCAGCAGCGCCAGGACGTCGCGATGACCGCCCAGACGGTCCGTGACCTCGCCGCGGCCGGCATCCGGCCCGAGCGCGCGCTCGCCGAGGGCGAGTGGCCCTTCGCCCGCGATCACCTCGTCAACGCGGTCGCGCGCGGCTATGCCCAGCTGCCTCCCGGCGGCCGCGCTCTGCCCCTCGCCTGACGCTCCGCGAGCCCGCCGCGCTCATTTCACACCCGTCGGGGTGTGACGCCGGACCCCCTTCATTGTTTACAAACCTGTCCATGACTCAGGACTCTCGGGACAAGGACGCCACGGACGGCGCCGACGGCCCGTCCAGCGTTCCCGACGAGGACCTGCCCGCAGACTTGCAGCCGGCCGAGGACAACCCGCTCGCCCAGCCGGCTGACGACGACGTGCCCGACCACATCCTCACGCAGGGGGTCGGGCACGGCGGCTCGGGAGGGAGCCCGGGGGACGACTCGGCATCGGGGAACGGTGACGTGGTGGGGGACGACGACACGTCGGCCACGTCGCCGGACGAGGCGTCCTCCGGGTCCGGGTCGCGCGACTGACCCAGTCCGGCTCCGGCGAGCCTCGACCCACCCCTGGCCCGATCTTCCCTAGCGTGGGCCGGTGAGCTCGGATCGCTACGGCCCTGACGCCCTGTCCTCCGACTGGCGCGCCCCGGCCCGCGGGCGGGCGACGCCCGCCGAGGCGACCCCGGGGCTGGTGGTCGAAGAGGTGATGACCGACTGGTGTGGCGAGATCGTCTCGGTCGACCGCGACCTCGGGGTGCTCACCCTCGAGGACCGGCGCGGCAAGCGGCGCACCTTCCCGCTCGGTCCCGGCTTCCTGCTCGAGGGCCGTCCGGTCGTGCTGTCCGCCCCGGTGACCCGGCCCGCCCCGGCTCCCCCGCGTCGTACGGCGTCGGGCTCGGTGGCGGTGACCGGTCAGCGCGCACGGGTCGCACGAGAGAGCCGGATCTTCGTCGAGGGTCGGCACGACGCCGAGCTGGTCGAGAAGGTCTGGGGTGACGACCTCCGGGTCGAGGGTGTCGTCGTGGAGCACCTGGGCGGGGTCGACGACCTACTCAGCGCCCTGCGTGACTTCGGGCCCGGCGAAGGACGCCGCGTCGGCGTGCTCGTCGACCACCTCGTCCCCGGCTCCAAGGAGAGCCGGATCGCCGACGACGTACGCCGCTCCCCCGTCGGGGCGCACGTGCTCGTCGTCGGCCACCCGTTCGTCGACGTGTGGGCCGGGGTCAAGCCCGAACGGCTCGGGCTCGCCGCGTGGCCCGACGTCCCACGCGACGTCGAGTGGAAGCACGGCGTCTGCGAGGCCCTCGGCTGGCCGCACACCGACCAGGCGGACATCGCGCGTGCCTGGAAGCAGATCCTGGGCCGGGTGACGTCCTACGCCGACTGCGAACCGGCCCTGCTCGGGCGCGTCGAGGAGCTCATCGACTTCGTCACCGCGGCCTGAGCGATGGCTCGCGCCCGCCTGGTCGTCCCGCTCCTCGTGCTCGTCGGGACCCTGGTGGCGCTCGTGGTCAACACCGCACGCCCGCTCACCAACACCGACACCTACTTCCACCTCCGCTTCGGCGAGGAGTTCCTCGGCCCGTGGTCGCTGCGTCACCCGGGCAGCGTCAGCACCTTCGCGACCCGGCCCTGGGTGCCCACCCAGTGGCTCTCGGAGATCGTGATGGCTCGCACCGAGCAGTGGTTCGGGCTGGCCGGGCTGGCCTTCTTGTCCGGGCTGCTGGAGATCGCGCTGCTCGTCGCGCTCTACGTCGTCGCCCGCCGGCGCGCGGATGCCTGGTCGGCCATGCCGGTCACCGCCGTCGCGCTGTGGACGATGCAGTACGGCCTCTCGATGCGGCCCCAGGTCGTCAGCTACCTCCTGGTCGCAGTCGTGACCGGCGCCTGGCTGCAGACCTCCGACGACCGCAAGGTGCGCTGGTGGCTGGTGCCGCTGGTGTGGCTGTGGGCGATGCTGCACGGCATGTGGCCGGTGGGTCTCGCGATCAGCGGGGTTGCAGCCGTCGGTCTGGCCCTCGACCGCGCCCCGCTCCCGGTCGTCGCCCGCTCCGCAGGCGTCACCCTCGCCTCGGCCGTCGCGGCCGCCTTCACGCCGATCGGGCCCGCGCTCTACGGCGCGATCGCCGCGGTCGGCTCGCGACGCTCCTACTTCGTCGAGTGGGAGCAGCCGACGCTGGTGTCGTGGGAGGCGCTCGGTCTCGCGGTGCTGGTGGTGGCCACGCTCGTCGGCTGGTGGCGCAGAGGAAGCCTGACCTGGACCGAGGGGATGCTGCTCGTCCTCGCCGTTGCGCTGGCGGTCTGGTCGCGGCGTACGGTCCCCGTCGCGGCCGCGATGCTCACGCCTCTCGCCGCCGGCGCGCTGCAGGGCCTGGCCGGGCGGCGTACGCCGGGCGACCGGCGGGAGCGCAGGACGGTCGCCGTCGCCGTGGCCCGGCCGCCGGGGTGCTCGCCGTCGCGGTGCCGTTCACGTCGGCGGACCCGCCGGCGCAGCCGAGCTGGGCCGATCCCGCGCTCTCGGCCCTGCCGGCCGGCACCAAGGTGCTCGACGACTGGGCTTTCGGCGGCTACCTGATGTGGCGATACCCCCAGCTCGACCTGATGATGCACGGCTACGGCGACACGTTCACCACCGCAGAGCTCGACCGCAACCAGCGGCTGCTGGCCCTGGCGCCCGGCTGGGAGAACGACCTGCGCGAGAGCGGCGCCCGCGTCGCGGTGCTGCGCCCGTCGGCGCTGTCCGAGGTGCTCGCCGACCGTGAGCACTGGGTCGTCGAGCACTCGTCGCCCGACCTGGTGATGCTCCGGGCGCCGGCGGACTGGTCGGCGTCGTCGCCGCCGGTGGCCCCGGGGTTCGGCTCAGCCGGCTGAGGCGGCGACCCAGCGGTCGAGCACGGCCTGGGCCTGGCCGGAGTCGACGGCCTCGGTCGCGCGGGCCAGGGCCGCGGGCAGCGCCTCCTCGGCTGGTGCGGCCGGCTCGGCGTAGACCGCGAGCGCGGCCGCCGCGTTGAGCAGCACGGCGTCGCGCACCGGGCCGCCCTCGCCCGCCAGCACCCGGCGTACGACGTCGGCGTTGTGCCGGACGTCGCCGCCACGCAGGTCATCGGGACGGGCCGCGCCCAGTCCGAGCGCCGCCGGGTCGATCGTGGTCGGGGTGACGATGCCGTCGTGGACCAGCCAGACCTGCGACGTGGTCGTCGTGGTGAGCTCGTCGAGGCCGTCGTCGCCGCGGAAGACCCAGGCGTCGACGCCACGTCGGGCGAGGACACCGGCCATGATCGGCGCCATCCGCGGGTCGGCGCAGCCGATCGCCTGGGCAGCCGGGCGCACCGGGTTGGCGAGCGGGCCGAGGAAGTTGAACGTCGTGGCGATGCCCAGCTCCCGGCGTGGGACGGCGGCGTGCCGCAGCGCGGGGTGGAACGCGGCCGCGAAGCAGAACGTGATGCCGACCTGCTCGGCCAGCCGCGCCACCCGGTCGGGCGGGAGGTCGAGCCGGATGCCGAGCGCCTCGAGCACGTCGGCCGAGCCGGCGGCGCTCGAGGCGGAGCGGTTGCCGTGCTTGACGACGCGCGCACCTCCGCCGGCGGCCACGATCGCGGCCATCGTGGAGATGTTGACGCTCATCGAGCGGTCGCCGCCGGTGCCGACGACGTCGAGGGCCCGGCCGGGGATCGTCAGCGGCGTCGCGACGGCATACATGGCGTCGAGGAGGCCGGTGACCTCGTCGATCGTCTCGCCCTTGGCTCGCAGTGCCACCGCGAGGCCGGCGATCTGGGCCGGGCTCGCGGCGCCCTCGAGGAT
>CAVXFQ010000015.1:0-35418 GCA_963761085.1 uncultured Actinomycetota bacterium | reverse complement strand
TCGGGTCGCAGCGACCCGGCGGAGCCGGACGGCGGCCCGGTGCAGACCCGTCGCACCACTGGCCCCAGCCGTCACCGACCGGAGGCACTCCGGTCCACTTGTCGGTCATTGCATCGGCCGACAAGTGGCGGGATCCCCGGTCAGCCGGGGATGCTGACCGGGCGCCCGAGACCCCCGCCCCGGCGACCGGCGCGTCGTACCACTGGCCACACCAGCCCCCGGCCACCCGCGGTTTCATCGCTTCCCGGGCGTTGCACCGGCCGAGAAGCGCGCGAGTCACCGGTGAACCGGCGACTCACCGGCGACTCCACGGCGGCCTCACGGCCGAACCCCGGCGCGGGAGAATCGAACCGAACGCCGTGCGGCGACGTATGACTGTGCGGAGGGACCTGTGAGTACGACGACGCGCGAGGTGGGCGGAAGGGGAGTGGGGCCGATGGCCACCCAGAGCCCCGACGCCGTGATGCAGCGCCTGCACGACGAGCACGCCGGCGCGCTCTGGGGCCACTGCCTGCGCCTGACCAACCACGACCGGGCCCGGGCCGAGGACGTCTGTCAGGAGACGCTGCTGCGCGCCTGGCGCAACGCGGCCATCCTCGACGAGTCGCAGGGGTCGGTCCGCGCGTGGCTGTTCACCGTCGCCCGCAACATCGTGATCGACGAGTCCCGCACCAAGCGCGCCCGTTCCGAGATCCCCATGGGCGAGGTCCCCGAGCGCGGTCGTGACGACAGCAGCGACGAGCTGCTCACCACCTGGCTGGTCGCCGACGCGGTGACCCGGCTGTCGCCGGAGCACCGGGCGGTGCTCCAGGAGACCTACTTCAACGGCCGGCCGGTCGCCGAGGCTGCCCGGCGCCTCGGCATTCCCGAAGGTACCGTGAAGTCCCGCACCCACTACGCCCTGCGCGCCCTCCGGCTCGCCCTCGAGGAGATGGGGGTCGTGGCATGAGCAACCAGCCGACCGACATCTCGCCCTGCCCCTACGAGCTCTGGGACGGCTCCTACGTCATCGGTGCGCTCTCGCCGGCCGAGCGCCGCGAGTACGAGTCGCACCTCGACGGGTGCGTCCGCTGCTCGCGCGCGGTCCGCGACCTCGCCGGCCTGCCCGGTCTGCTCGGCCGGATCGGGCCTGAGGTGTTCGAGAGCGCCGTCGAGGAGCCGGTGCCCGAGACCCTCATGCCCCGGCTTGTCCGCGAGACCCGTCGCCGCGACCGTCGCCGTACCTGGCTGACCGCGGGGGTGGCGGCCGCCGCCGCAGCCGTCGTCACGGTCGGCGGCACGGTCGTGCTCGACCACTCCACGAGCGGTACGCCGACCGCGACCCACTCCAGCAGCCCGGGCCGGCCGGCGTTCGAGCCCATGCGCTCGGTCAGTGCCGACCCGATGAGCGCCAGCGTGGCCCTGACCACAGTGGCCTGGGGGACGCAGCTCTACCTGGAGTGCAGCTATCCCACCGCCTCGGGCGACTACGTCACCGGCTCCTACGCCCTCGTCGTGCACACCCGCGACGGCCGGACTCAGAAGGTCGCGTCGTGGAATGGCCTGCCCGGCAAGACGATGCAGCTCACCGCGGCGACGGCTTCGCCCCTCGACCAGATCAGCTCGGTCGTGCTCACCCGGGCCGACGGGACCCCCGTCGCCGCGCTCGGGCTCTGACCGACCGGCAAGGAGAACCCCGGACGGGCTCTCCGACAACGAGAGAGCCCGTCCGGGGTACGCCGCCTCAGGCGGTGTGGGAGTCGACGGTGGCCCGCGCGGTGGGCTGAGGCGCGGTGCGACGCTCGGCGACGACGGCGCTCAGGCCGACGACCAGCGCGACGAGCTCTGCAGCGGTGGCGATCCAGACGTAGTTGCCCTGCCACTTCTCGTGGTCGCCGAACAGGCCCAGGCTGGTGGTCGCGATCGTGAAGGCGCCGAGGGTGGACGCCCCGAAGCCGACGGCCAGGAGCGGCGCGATCCAGCTCCTCCAGGTGACGAGCAGGGCGGCGATCACGACGCCGGCCACGGTGTTGACCATGAAGGCGGGGCCGACCACGTTCAGGTGGCGCATCCCGTCCAGCCACAGGTGCAGGTGCACGTAGGCCGAGACCAGGACCGCAGCGGCGGCGATGAGGCGGCGGGTCATGCGGTTTCTCCGATCCGGGCCGGCGGCCCACACCAGGAGACACGGATCGGGGACCGGTCCGGTTCGATCAGGGGGCCGCGATCGTGGTGGCGGGACCGGTGTCCAGCGGGCCGGACGGCGTCGAGCCGAAGGCGCGCAGGAATCGGTCGCGGAACGCGTCCATCGGCCACTGCACGCCGTTCGCGGGCGGTCGCAGGCCGGCCGTCCAGCGCCAGCCGTCGATCTGGTGCAGCACGCGCGGGTCGTGGGCGATCAGGGAGATCGGGACGGCGTGCGAGACGCCGGTGCCGCTGACCAGGGAGTTGGGCTGGTGGTCGCCGAGCACGACCATCACCAGGTTCGGGTCGTGGGCGTGCCGGACGAACGAGACCAGCGAGGACAGCGAGTAGCGGATCGACCTCGCATAGCTGCCCTGCTGGAGGTGGGAGTCGCTGAGGACTCGCAACGTCGAGGAGGTCGGTGCCTTCAGCTGTCGGTAGAGGGAGCCGTCGCCGATCTGGTTCCACGGGACGACGCGGGGGATGACGCTCCAGGGCGTGTGGCTCGAGTCGAGGTCGATCTCGGCCATCACCGGTCGCCGGTGCTCCCGGGCCAGCACCAGGCGGTCGAACGCGGCGAACGTGTACTGGTCGGGGACGCGGGCGTAGCTGTAGCGCGGGCCGACGTAACCGACGTCGGCGGCGTTCAGCATCCGCTCGTAGTGGTAGAACGCCTGGCCCTCGGGCCACGGGCCGGCATCTGAGGGGATGTCGCCGACGGTCTGCCACCCGGCCCGGCGGAACGCTCCCGCGAGCGACAGCCGGTCGGAGCCCAGCACCTGCTCGTAGCGTTGCTGCTGGTCGATCCACAGGCCGGTCTGGAGCGTGGAGTGCGCCAGCCAGCTGAGGCCTCCGAACGTCGGCGACCCTAGCCAGGCACTCCGGGAGTGGAAGCCGAGACCGGCCAGCTGACCGTCGAGGGCCGGCAACCGGCGGTCCACCGGAGGTGAGAACCACGTGTGCTGCACCGCGACCTGGCCATAGCTCTCCACGAAGACGACGAGCACGTCCTTGCCACGCAGGTCGGGCAGGAGCCGGCTGCCCGGTGTCGCGGCGTAGGGGTCGTGGGTGAGCCGGTGCTCGAAGAGCGCCTCATCGCTCAGGTCGGCGCGCACCTGCTCGACCTGCCCGGTGATCAGCGAGGCCTCGGGTGCCGCGGCGACCGGTACGCCGCCCACCTGCGCGCCACCCAGACCGGCGGCCGCCCAGACCAGGCCGAGTGCGACCACCAGCCGCGTCCACAGGGCCGGCGCGTGCCGCGCGCTACGGCGGGTGCGCAGCGTCGCCCACACGCACAGCGTGAACGACCCGACCACGACGAGCGCCAGCACGGCGAGCACGGCGGCGCGGCCGAGCCCGCCGAGGGCGACCTGTAGGAGGTCGAGCCCCGAGACGGCGTAACCCGGGTCGCTCAACAGGTCGAACGGCCGGTCGAAGGCCGCGAAGAAGGCCAGATCGAGCAGGGTGATCACGAACGTCGTCGCCAGCGTCACCCCGCACAGCACCGCCACCAGGCGTCCCCACCGGCGGGGCAGGAGCATCGCGAGGACGACGAAGACGAGGAGCTCCACCGGGATCGCGACCAGGGCCCGCAACGAGAGCAGCCCGGGCCGCGACGGCAGCGCGAGCACCAGCCAGAGCACGGAGACAGCGAGGACGTCGGCGGTCGGCGCGGCCCACGAGGGGCGAGGCGTCGACGACTCGTGCCGGTGCCGACGCACCGTGCGGACCTGGTGGGCGAACGACTCTGCGAGGAGGACGAGGGCTACGCCGAGCACGGCCTGCGCGGTCCGCGTCGGCAGCACCCCGGAGGCGACCACCACCAGCGCCACGCCCTGCACCGCCGCGACCACCTTGGCCCAGCGCCGGGGCGGGACCGGGGCCCCCAGCCACGGGCGGAGGGCGGTCGCCACCAGCAGGAGGTAGCGGGCCAGGCCGATCAGCAGCACCCACGCGCCGACGAGCGGCACGACGTAGACGCCCAGCACCAGGATCAGGAAGGCGTCGGTCTCCATGTCGAACGCCGCGCCCAGCACCGTCACCGAGCCCCGGGCGCGGGCCAGGCGGCCGTCGACCAGGTCGAAGGCGAGCGCCACCGAGGCGAGCGTGACGAGCACCGGCACCGGGACGTCGGCGTACCAGGACTCGACGACGAGGGCGGAGACCCCGGCGACGGTGGCCGCGCGGACCAGAGTGACCGCGTTGGCCGGCCCGAGCCGGTCGAGCCCGGTAGCCCGCATCCCGTGCTCCAGCAGCAGCCAGGTGGCGACGGCGACGGCAGATCCTGCCAGGATCGAGGCAGGGTGCAGCCCGACCGTCGCCGCGAGCGTCGCCAGCACCACGGTGGCAACCGGCAGCGCGGTGACCGGACCGAGGTGAACCGTGCGCACATGCCCTCCGTAGAAATGGATACCGGTCATACGAGGACGGGTCAGCGTCGGTTCACAGCCGATGCCGGACATGGAGGGAGCCGACGTGACGCGAACGGCCCGCTCGTACTGGCTGCGTGAGCCCGGGTCCGGCGAGCTCCGGAGGTCGGAGCTGCCGGACCCGGGTCCGGCAGACGTGCTCGTGCGTGCGGTGGTCTCGGGGGTGAGCCGAGGCAGCGAGTCACTGGTCTTCCGCGGCGGCGTCCCGGAGAGCCAGTACGCCGTGATGCGGGCGCCGTTCCAGGAGGGCGAGCTGCCCGGGCCGGTGAAGTACGGCTACCTCAGCGTCGGGGTCGTCGAGGCCGGCCCCGACGACCTGTGCGGGCGCACGGTCTTCTGCCTCCATCCCCACCAGACCTCCTACGTCGTGCCGGCCGAGGCCGTCTTCGTCGTTCCGGACGGCGTGCCGGCGCGCCGCGCAGTGCTCGCCGGCACCGTCGAGACGGCCGTCAACGCGCTCTGGGACGCCCGGCCGCTGGTCGGCGACCGGGTCGCGGTGGTTGGCGCCGGCATGGTCGGCTGCTGCACGGCCCGGCTGCTCGCGGGCATCCCCGGTGTCGAGGTGACCCTGGTCGATGCGGTCGCCGAGCGCGCGGACACCGCGGCGGCGCTGGGGGTCGGCTTCGCGCTGCCCCACCAAGCCACCGGCGACCTCGACCTGGTCGTGCACACCAGCGGCACTGGCGCTGGGCTCCAGTGCGCGCTCGACCTCCTCGGCGCCGACGGCGTCGTCACCGACCTGTCCTGGTACGGCGACACCCCGGTCGCGCTCGACCTGGGCAGCCGCTTCCACTCGGCGCGGCTCGGGGTGCGGGCCAGCCAGGTCGGCGAGGTCGCCGCGGCCCGGCGCTCGCGGCGCACGCGTGCCGACCGGATGCGGCTGGCCCTTCGCCTGCTCGCCGACCCGGCCTACGACGCCCTGCTGACGGGCGAGTCGTCGTTCGCCGAGCTGCCCGAGGTGATGGCGAAGCTGGCGTCGGGCTCGCTGCCGGCGCTGTGCCACACGATCGACTACACGGGTGCCGACACCGGCGCGGACGAGAGCGAGGCCTGATGTTCGAGGTGGCCGTGCGCGACCACATGATGATCGCCCACAGCCTGCGCGGCGACGTGTTCGGGCCGGCCGCTCGCCTGCACGGCGCGACCTACGTCGTGGACGCGGCGTTCGCGCGGCCCGACCTCGACGCCGACGGCATCGTCCTCGACATCGGAAGGGCCGGCACGGCCCTCCGCGAGGTCCTCGCCGACCTCACCTACACCAACCTCGACGACCACCCCGACTTCGCCGGCGTCAACACGACCACCGAGGTGCTGGCCCGGGCCGTCGCCGACCGGTTGGCCGCCCGCGTGCACGACGGCTCGCTCGGGGTCGCTCCCGGTGACCTGGCTCGGATCCGGGTCACCCTCCTCGAGTCGCCCTCGGCATGGGCGAGCTACGAGCGTGCCCCATGACCTACGCCGTGCGGCCCGGGTTCCTGCACGCCGTGCTCCCGGCCGGCATCGACGACCCCGCGCGGCCCAGCGGCGGCAACCGCTACGACCGACGCGCACTCGACGGGCTCCGGCAGCGGGGTCGAGCGGTGGTGGAGCACGAGATCGCCGGAGCCTGGCCGCGTCCCGGGGCCGGCGACCTGGCCAGGCTGGACGACACGCTAGCCCGTCTCGCCGACGACTCCCTGGTCCTCGTCGATGGGCTCGTCGCCACCGGTGCGGGCTCGGTGCTCACGTCTCACGGCGCGCGGCTGCGGGTCGTCGTCCTCCTCCACATGCCCGTCGGTCCCGACCCCGGCGAGGCCGAGGCCCTGCACGCGGCGGTCGCGGTCGTGACCACCAGCGCCTGGTCGCAGGCCCGGGTGGTCGAGTCCTACGGCCTTCCGCGGGTCGAGGTCTGCTGCCCCGGCACCGACCCCGCCCCGCCGGTCCGCGGCAGCGGCGTCGGTGGCGGTACGTCGTTCCTCTGCGTGGCCGCGGTCCACCCCGGCAAGGGCCACGACGTCCTGCTCGACGCCCTGTCCCACCTGGGCGACCGCGCGTGGACCCTGACCTGCGTCGGGTCTCTCGAGGTCGACCCCGACCACGTCGCCGGCCTGCAGACCCAGGTCTACGCACGATCGTGGGAACGCCGGGTGATCTTCACCGGGCCGCTGACCGGCCACGACCTCGACGCGGCGTACGACGGGTCCGACCTGGTGGTGCTGCCCTCCCGGTTCGAGAGCTACGGCATGGTCGTGGCCGAGGCTCTGGCCCACGGGCTGCCGGTGGTCGCGAGTGCGGTCGGTGGCGTCGTGGAGGCGTTCGGCAGTGCCCCGGCCGGCGCCATGCCCGGCCTGCTCGTGCAGCCCGACGACCCGGCCGCCCTGACGGCAGCGCTCCTGGCCTGGCTCGACGACCCAGCCCTGCGCGAACGGTTGGGTCGCTTCGCCGAACGACGCCGCACCTCGGCCCGAGGATGGGACGCCGTTGCCGCCGACCTCGACCGGGTGCTCGCCGCCGTCGAGACCGGCCCAAGGCCCGGACTCCACGCCCGTGCAGGTGGACGGCGATGAGCCGCGGGTCGGCCTGCTCCGCCTGTTCGCGGCCTGGCGCTGCTCGCGTACCTGCTCCACCGTTTCGGCGGTGGTCCGTTGGCCGACGCCTGGCGGGTGACCACCTGGCAGGCCGTGCTCGCTGCGTTCGTCCTCACCGCCGTCGCGACCGTGACCTCGGCCTGGCGGTGGCGCGTGGTCGCGCGCTCACTCGGCGTACCGCTGGGAGTGCGGAGTCCGTTGCGGCCTACTACCGCTCGCAGCTGCTCAACGCCGTGCTCCATGGGGCATCCTCGGTGACGCCGACCGGGCGGTGCGCCACGGCCGCGCCGCCGGCGACCTGGGCGCCCGCGTCCGGGCCACCGGCTGGAACGGGTCACCGGCCAGGTCGTGCAGGTGACGCTCGCCATGCTGGCCGTGGTGCTGCTGCCGACCCCCTGGCGCGGCTTGGGCGTCGGCGCGGTCGCCGCCGTGGCCCTGCTCGGCGTCCTGGGCGCCGCCTCTCGTCGTACTCCGCCGTACCGACGGGGGCGACCCGCGACCTGCGCGCGCTGGTGCGCCCGGCCGTGCTCGCGCGCTGGTGGTCGCCTCCTGCGCCTCGACCGGCGGGCACCTCGCCGTGTTCGCGGTCGCCGCCGCCGCGGTCGCGGTCGACACCTCGCCCGCCGTGCTCCTCACGACGGGGCTGGTCGTGCCCTGGCTGAGTCGATCCCACTCAGCGTCGCCGGCTGGGGTCCGCGCGAGGGCGTCACGGCCTGGGCGTTCGGCGTGGTCGGGCTCGGTGCAGCGGCCGGCCTTACCGTCGCCATCGTCTACGGCGTGCTGGCCGGGTCGCGACCCTGCCCGCCGCCGTGGTCCTGGTGGCCGACGTCGTGGCCCGGCGGCGTCTCCACGTCGTGGTCCCCGAGCCGGAGCCGCAGCCGGAGCCCGAGCCGCAGCGGCTGTCGGAGCCGGTAGGGGTCGGCTGTGGCTGACCGCCCCTACACGCTGCTGTCGTGCAGCATGTCGATCGACGGCTTCATCGACGGTGCCTCCGAGAGCCGGCTGCTGCTCTCCAACGATCTGGACTTCGACCGGGTCGACCGGGTGCGCGCCGGGTCGACGCGATCCTGGTCGGCGCTACCACGATCCGCAACGACGATCCCCGCCTGCTCGTGCGCGACCCCGAGCGGCGCGAGGAACGGGTCGCCCGTGGCCTGCCGCCGAGCCCGGCCAGGGTCACACTGACCGGCCGCGGGCGCCTCGACCCGTCGTCCCGCTTCTTCGATGACGACGGCTGCACCAGCTGGTCTACGCCGGGACTCCGGTGGCCGACCAGGTGCGCGGCCGGCTCGGCACGGTCAGCGAGGTCGTCGACGCGGGAGACCCGGTGCGCATGGCCACGGTGGCCGAGGACCTCCACGGGCGCGGGGTCGAGCGGCTGATGGTCGAGGGCGGGGGTGCGGTGCACACGCAGTTCCTCGCCGAGGACGTCGTCGACGAGCTCCAGCTGGTGGTGGCGCCGTTCTTCGTCGGAGCGCCGGGCGCGCGCCGGTTCGTGGGTGAGGCGCACTTCCCGTGGCACCCCGGCCGCCGGGCCAGGCTCGCGGAGACCCGGCAGCTCGGCGACGTCGTCCTCCTGCGCTATGCGCTGTCCGACCGGTTCCGAGCGACGACCTCACGGTCGTGAGCCGGCGCGGACACGGACGCCGGCTCCCGGCCGGCGCCTCTAGGCTGCGCGCGTGACCGAGACCCCCCTGAGCGCGGCCGAGACCGTCGAGGCCATCGCTGCCGGCCGCACGTCTCCCGGCGCCGTCGTGGCAGACTCCCTGGCCCGCATCGAGGCGCGCAACGCCGAGCTCAACGCCTTCTCCGTCGTCCTGGCCGACCGGGCGCGCGAGCAGGCGCGGTTCCTCGAGCTCGGCCAGGGCGAGGCTCACGGCCCGCTCTACGGCATACCGGTCGCGATCAAGGAGGAGATCGACGTTGCCGGCTGCGTCACCACCTACGGTGGCCGCGGCAACAGCACGCCGGTCACCGACGACGGCGAGGTCGTGCGCGGCTGCGCGCGGCCGGGGCGATCGTGGTGGGCAAGACCCACATGCCGGAGTTCGGCGCCTACCCCTACACCGAGTCCGACGCCTACGGCTACACCCGCAACCCCTGGAACACCGACGTCCAGCCCGGTGGCTGCAGCGGCGGGACGGCCGCCGCGGTCGTCTCCGGGATGGTGCCGATCGGGATGGGCGGCGACGGCGGTGGCTCGATCCGGTGCCGGCGTTGTACTGCGGGCTGTTCGGGCTCAAGCCCCAACGGGGCCGGGTCACCACCTCTCCCATGGAGCACCTGTGGGGGCGCTCGGCGCCGTCGGCCCCCTGTCCCGGACCGTGCGCGACTCCGCGATCGTCTACGACGTCATCCGCGGCTCGCTGCCGGGCGACCAGGTGGCGGGCCGGCGAGGTCGGGTCGTTCACCGAGGCGGCCCGCCGCGAGCCGGGCCGGCTGCGGATCGGCTGGTGCACCAAGCCGGTCACCAAGGAGGTCCGTCCGCACCCGGACAACGTCGCGGCCGTCCGCGAGACCGCTCGCGTGCTCGCCGACCTCGGCCACGACATAGGGTGAGATCAAGCCGGGCTACCCCGACCCGAGCCTCGCGTTCGTGCCGCAGTTCTTCGCCGGCATCCGGACCGAGGCCGACGCCATGGAGCACTACGGCCGCTCGAGCCCCGACCCGGAGACCTACCGGCTCGGCTCGTGGGTCGGCCCGAAGGTCATCGAGTACGCCCTGGAGCAGACCGAGAAGGTCTGCTAAGGCCAACCGGGTCTTCGACCGGGTCGACGTGCTGCTCACCCCGACCACTGCCAACCGCCCGCCGAGGCTCGGGGTCCTCGAGGGCGTCGGCACCGTGCGCTCGGCGCTGCGGTCGGTACCGGCGATCGCCTACGCCGCGCTCTGGAACGTCGCCGCAACCCGGCCTGCTCGGTGCCGTCCGGCACCGGCTCCGACGGGCTGCCGATCGGCTGCCAGCTGGTCGGTCCGACCGACGGCGAGGAGATCCTGCTCAGCCTGGCCGCCCAGCTCGAGCGGGCCCGTCCGTGGCCTCTGGTCGCGCCGACCTCCTGAGGCGGTCAGCTGGGCGGCTCGGCGCTCGCCGCCCGGTCGAGGAGCAGCGCCCGCTCGACGGCGTTCTCGGTCAGCCCGGCCGCCTCGCGGAAGGAGGCGGCGGCCTCGTGGCCACGGCCGGCGCGCTCGAGCAGGTCGCCGCGCACGCTCGGGACCAGGTGGGACCCGGCCAGCGTCCGGTGGTCCGCCACGTCGTCGAGCACGGCGAGGCCCTCCTCAGGCCCGTAGGCGCGGCCGTGGGCGACGGCGCGGTTGACCTCGACGACGGGGTTGTCGCCGAGCTGGGCCAGCACGTCGTACCACGAGGCGATGGCGGACCAGTCGGTGTCGTCGGACTGCTCGGCGCGCGCGTGGCAGGCCGCGATCTGGGCCTGGACGACGTAGGGGCCGATCGCCCGGCCGCCCGCGGCCACGGTCATCGCGAGGTCGAGGCTCGCGAGCCCGCGCCGGATCATCAGCCGGTCCCAGAGCCGGCGGTTCTGGTCGTCGAGCAACACCGCCGATCCGTCGGGCGCCGTGCGGGCGTGGAGACGGGAGGCCTGGAGCGACATCAGGCCAGGAGCCCGTGTACCTCGGGCTCCTCCGGCGCGAGGCCGACCAGCATCCGGGCCAGCCGGATGCCCTCCTGACACAGGTCGGGCCGCATCCAGTCGTCGCCGGAGGTGGCGGTGTAGCCCTCGTTGAAGATCAGGTAGAGCACGCCCATCACGTCGTCCAGGCGTCCTTCACGCTCCTGACCCACCGGCAGGTCGAACGACTCGCCCTCGAGAGTCCTCTTGGCCCGCGAGATGCGCTGGCCGACGGTCGCCTCCTTGGTCAGGAAGGCGCGCGCGATCTCCGGCACCGTGAGGCCGCCGACGAGCCGGAGCGTGAGCGCGGCACGGCTCTCGGGGGAGAGCGCCGGGTGGCAGGTGAGGAAGATCAGCCGGAGCACGTCGTCCTCGATGTGGTCGACGAAGGAGTCGAGGTCGGGCCCGCCGCCTCCTCCCGCTGCCGGTCCTGTTCCAGGGCATGGCCGCTTCGTCGTACGACGTCGCAGGGTGTCGGCGCGCCGGAAGTGGTCGACGGCGCGCCGCTTGGCGGTCTGCATGAGCCAGGCCGCCGGGTTGTCGGGGACACCCACGGCCTGCGACTGCTGCAGGGCGGCGACCAGGGCGTCCTGGGCGAGGTCCTCGGCCAGGCCGAGATCGCGCGTCATCCGGGTCAGCGCACCGACGAGCCGGGCCGACTCGTCACGCCATACCTGCTGGACGACGTCCTGGCGGTCCCGGTCTCGCTCACACGGCGAGACTAGGACCACCCGGCGAACCAGGGGCGGTTCAGGCGCCGGTCGGCGCTTCGTCGGGCTCGGCGATCCGGCGGATCTCGATCGCGCCTTCCCAGCCCGGCCAGTGCTGGAGGTGCAGGTCGGCCATCTTCTGGCCCTCCTCCCGCGCCTCGTCCTCGCTGTCGAACCTGACGATCGCCCAGCCGCCGATGACCTCCTTGGCCTCGGCGTACGGGCCGTCGGTGACGGTGACGTTGCCGCCACGGACGCGGAACTCGACCGCCTCCTTGGCGCCGTAGAGCCCGCCGCCGTCCAGGAACGAGCCGTTGGCGATGGCCTCGCCGACGTGCTTGTCCATCGCGTCCATGATCGACTGCGGCGGGTGGGCCAGGTTCTCGTCCATCTTCACGAAGCACAGGTAACGCATCGGATTCTCCTCCGGTTCGAGTGGGTGGTCGCCCCTACGTCGTACGGCCTGGTGCGTTTTCGACACGGCCTCACCCTTTTCTTTCACGACTCCTCGCCGAGTGCCAGCAGCAGGGCGGCGTACGTCGGCTCGAGGTCGGTGCTGGGGAGCAGCAGCAGGCCCTCGCGGGCCGCCAGCGCCTCGAGGTCGAGCGAGGACCGGCGGAGGGCGTCGTCGCCGCCGAGCTCCCCGACCATCGTGGTGACGGCACGCACCCATGGGTCGTCGCCCTCCGCCACCGCCCGCCCCCGGAACCTGACGATCACCTCGTCGGGGTCGGCGACGAGCACCACCCCGACGTACTCCCCGCCGCTCCTGCGTCCCGGCCGCACGGAATCGCCCCAGCTCGTCGGAGCGGCCGACGAGCTGGGGCAGGACCACGTCGTGTCCCGACGCGAGGTAGGCCTCGATCGCGGCCAAGGCGGCCGTTCGGATCCTGGCTCCCGCCTCGTAGAAGTCGTCCTGCCAGCCGGCGACCATCGTGCGCAGCGTGTCGACCTCGAGGACGAGCACCCCGGGATGCTCCGCGGCGTACCGGCGCGCGAGCGTCGACTTGCCCACCCCCGGGGGCCCGTTGAGGTGGATCAGCCGAGGCACCGGCCAACCTAGCCACGCGGCGCGGAAGGGGGGCTGGGCAGGAACGGGGTGCGCGGCTAGTTTGTGCCGCGTGGGGGATCGTCCCGCGCTGTTCCTCGGGCTGCTTGCGGACCAACCGGAACTGGTCGCCGAGGTCGGCGTCCTCCGCTGGCGCGCCTCCGGAGGCTCCGGCACCCCCGGCCCGCGGATCGAGGCGACCGCCCGCGACGCCGGGCGGGACGGGCTGCCGCTGACCCTGGTCGCGATGGACCTCGAGGGCCAGGCCGATCGGAGCGGTCACCCTGGGGCCCGCCGACGAGTCGGTGGCGGACGTCTGTCCCGGGCTCGCCCCCTGGGTGGTGCGGATGGTGGTCCGGCCGGGGGAGCGGCGCTGCGGCGTGGGTCGGCTCATGGTGACGGCGCTGGAGGACCTGGCCCGCGCGTACGGCCACGACCGGATGTGGGTCGCCGCCGACGGCGACGAGGTGGCGTTCTACCGCGAGTGCGGCTGGCTGCGAGGACCCGTCGTACGCCGGACCGGTGACGGTGCTCGCGAAGGCCGTCGCCCACGTGGACTTCATCCGTCGTGCGAGAGGGGGGGGGTGTGAGGGGGGGGGGGGATGGCGGGAGGGGGGGCGGGTCTCGAGATGTCTGGGGGGGGGTGACTCGCTGGTTGAGGGGCGGCCAGGTGAGATGCTCCAGGCTGGGGGGGACCTCCGCTGGTTGAGGGGACGCGCCAGCGCCACCTCCGCTGGTTGAGGAGGCGCGCCAGCGCCGTCTCGAAACCACGCGGAGAGCCAGTACGACGCCGTCACGACGTCTCTCGGAAAGTTCTCGAGATCCCCTTGTGGACAAAGGGCATTCTCGGCCCCGCGTTGTCGGTGCTCGATGCTTGAGTAGTCCCATGACCACCACCGCAGAGCTCCTACCCGAGCGCCGGCCGGCGTCCTGGCGGCGGCGCAAGGCCAGGCGCCGGGCCGCCGATGCGGCGGAGGCCGACCTGCTGCAGCTGGCGGTGGAGTGGGCGGTCATGCACCCGCCGGAGTCGATCGACGAGGCGGCGACTCACACGTTGCGCGGCTTCGGGGATACCGACCTCCGCTGGCTGGTCCGGGTGCTCCGAGCGTCGCCGAGTTCTGCGTGGCCGAGTTCGCGGCGGTGGTCGGTCTGCCCACCGAGGCCGGCAAGCGCTACCTCGGCGAGGCCCTCGAGCTGCGCTTCTGCTTGCCGCGGGTGTGGCGGCGCGTCACCACCGGTGACCTGCCCGCCTGGAAGGGCCGCCTCGTGGCCCGCGAGCGATCCGCCTCACGCCCGAGGCCGCGACGTTCGTCGACCGCCACGTCGCGCCCGTCGCCCACCGGGTGCGCGCCTCCCAGCTCGACCGGCTGGTCGCCGGCCGACCGGCCGGTCGATGCCCGACCAGGTCGAGCGGCTCGCGGCGCAGGCAGCCGAGCGGCGTCACGTCACGGTGCACGACCAGCTGGTCTCCTCCAGCGGCACCACCTACGTCGAGGCCGAGCTCGACCTCGCCGACGCCCTCGACTTCGAGGCCGCGGTGGCCGCGGGTGCCGAGCAGCGCGCCGCGCTCGGTTCCGCACGAGCCGCTCGACGTACGTCGCGCCCAGGCCGTCGGCGACCTGTCGCGACGCCAGCTGGCGCTCGACCTCGCCACCCCGACCGGCATGCCCGCAGTGAAGGCGCGCCGGGTCGTGCTCCACGTCCACCTGTCCGAGGCGGTGCTCCATGGCGCCGGATCGCACCGGCCGGGTCGAGCAGGGCCGCAGCCTGGTGACGGTCGACCAGATCCGCGACTGGTGCGGCAACCCCGATGCCGAGGTCGTCGTGAAGCCGGTCCTCGACCTCGACGGCTGTGTGAGCGTCGACTCCTACGAGGTGCCCGACCGCATCTGCGAGCAGGTCGCCCTGCGCGACGCCCACCTGCGTGTTCCCGTGGTGCACGCGCCCGGCACGGCGCTGCGACTGCGACCACACCGTGGCCCACCGCGACGGCGGCGTGACCTGCTCATGCAACCTGGCCGCCCTGTGTCGTCGCCACCATCGGCTCAAGACTCACTCGCCCTGGAGCTACGTCGCGCTCGACCCCGGTCGCTACCTCTGGACCAGCCCCCACGGCTACCAGTTCCTCCGCGACCACCGCGGCACCACCGACCTCTCGCGCGACCGGCCACGTCAGGCCCGCTCGCCCGACCCCTGACCGGTCCGCCCATGGCCGGTGGCCGAGGCATGGCCTCAGTCGGCGTGCTGGGTGACGTTCATGATCGCGCCGTTCGGATCGCGCACGAAGAAGCGTCGGAGACCCCACTCCTCGTCGGTGATCGGGTAGGTGATCTCGGCGCCGGCTTCGACCGCGCGTGCGTAGACTTCGTCGACGTCGTCGACCTCGATGGACACGTCCGGGTGCTGGTGTGCCTTGATGTCCAGCGCCGTGACGCTGAGCTGGACCTCGCGCTGCTCGGTGCCGAAGACGTCCTCCAGTCCAGCCCTGGTCCGCCTTCGAGGCCGATGACGCCGGTGTAGAACGCACGGCTCCCTTCGAAGTTGCTGGAGAGGATGTTCGGCTTGATCCGCTTCACGGCCATCTGTCGATCCTAGGAGCGAGCTCCCGTCCGTTTTCCGGGCAACCGTTCCCCAAGTCCTAGGAGGCTTACCCCGCGCGCGGGTCAGCCGGTGGCGTCCTGACGGTCCTGGTCGGAGCCCGCCGACTCCTCGGTCGTGCTCCCCCGCGCTCGTCGGTCTTGCCGACCTCTTCCTTGAAGATCCGGATCGCTCGGCCGCTCCCACGTGCCAGATCGGGCAGCTTCGAGCCCCCGAACACCAGCATGCACGACGACGACGATGATCAGCAGCTCCGGGGTGCCCACATCGCCGATCAGTGGATACATGGCGGGTCCTCGCTTCCCAGGGAGACTGCATCGGAAGGCTACGTTTCCCGCCCGCGCGGGGGGAACCGATCCGGGCAGCTCCACAGCCACTTCTCAGGAACCCGCTCTCGAGTGCCAGAGTGACGGCCATGGCGAACGACTGGACCGGCGTGACCATCGACTGCGCGGACCCCGAACGGATGGCGGTCTTCTGGGGCGCCTTGCTCGGGCGGGAGCAGAGCGACGAGATGAGCGGTGACGGATGGGCGACCGTCGGGTCCCGGGACCACGTGGCGCAGCCCCGCCTCACCTTCCAGCGCGTTCCCGAGCCGCGGGCCTGGAAGGTGCGGCTGCACCTCGACCTGGAGGTCGACGACCTCGTCTCGGGCATCGCCGAGGTCGAGCGGCTCGGGGGCGCCCGGACCGGCGAGCGGCACGAGTACGACGAGGGTGTCGTTGTCGTGATGACCGATCCCGAGGGCCACGAGTTCTGCCTGACCCAGATCTTCGAGCGCCTGCGACTTCAAAGCCGTGAGGGCCACCGACACTCGAAAGGGTGGCTGTCTCGGTGGAGATCTCGCCCTACACGACAACCCCCCGCGAGGGGGCCGCGGCCGCTGCGCGCGAGTGGGTCGAGGACTCGGTCTCGGGGCAGGACGACGCCCACGCCGTGTTCGTCGCTCGGGTCGCGGGGCGGGTGGTCGGCATGGTGTCGGTGTCGGAGCAGCGCTATTGGAGCGGTGACGTCGACGCCTACCTCGGCGTTTTGGTCACCGAGGAGTCCATGGAGGGGCAGGGGGCGGCCAACTCGCGGGGGTGCGCTGACCTTCGACCAGGGCCTGGGCTACCGCCGCGAGGAGGTCCGGCTCACCCGCCGGCTGACGTGTCTGTCAGGTGGGCTTCTTGGCGGCCTTCTTCGTGGTCTTCTTGGCCGTCGCCTTCTTGGCGGCGGCCTTCTTCTTCGGCTTCTCCTCGGCAGGTGCCGACTCGCCGCGGGCGGTCTTGGCGGCGTCGACCGAGCGCTGCAGGGCGGCGAGCAGGTCGACCACCTCGCCGGAGGACTTGGTCGACGTCGGAGTCCTGGTGATCTCGCCCCCCTCGATCTTGGTCTTCACCAGCGTCTCGACGGCGCCGGCGTAGTCGTCCTCGAACTCGCCTGGCTCGAAGTCTCCGGCCAGCGTCTCGACGAGCATGTTGGCCATCTTCACCTCGGCGGGCTTGACCTCGCCGGTCTCGACGCTGAAGTCGGGCTGCCGCACCTCGTCGGGCCACATCATCGTCTGCAGCACGATCACGTCGTCCTTCACCCGGAGCACGCCGACAGTCGTCCGCTGCCGCAGCGCGACCGTGACCACGGCCATCCGGTCGGCGTCGAGCAGGGCCTGCCGCAGCAGGGCGTAGGGCTTGGCGCCGGTCTTCTCCGGCTCGAGGTAGTAGGACTTCTCGAACAGCATCGGGTCGATCTGGTCGCTGGGCACGAACTTCTCGACCGCGATCTCGCGGGACGACGCGCTCGGCAGCGAGGCCATGTCGTCGTCGTCGAGGATGACCATCTCGCCGTCCTCGGTCTCATAGCCCTTGGCGATGTCGGCGTAGTCGACCTCCTCGCCGTCGATCGAGCACACGCGTTGGTACTTGATCCGCCCGCCGTCCTTGGCGTGCACCTGCCGGAACGACACGTCGTGGGACTCGGTCGCGGCGTAGAGCTTCACAGGCACACTGACGAGCCCGAAGGACACCGCGCCCTTCCAGATCGCACGCATCTCATACCTCCGTGATCACAAGGTCGGTCCAGTATCGGGCCTGAGCGGCGCGAACGCACGCGCCAAACGGGTGGTACGCCGTGTGGTGACCGGCCCGGGCGGCCCGCTGACCGAGGTCGAGGTCGAGCCAGAAGAACGCGACGTGCCGGCGCGCATCAGAACCGCTCGGTGAGCTGCGCCCGGCCGGCCGGGGGCTCGTAGGGCTCGGGCCACCACTCCTCGATCCGCGTCACCCGGCCGTCGGAGTCGAAGGTGAAGAACGCGAGGGCGACCATCGGCTGCCCGTCGAGGGTCGCGTCGACGACGCTCGACGCACCGTCGTCGGCCACCACCCGACGGAGGGCGACGTGCCACTCGCCGGGGAACCCCCGGAAGAGCCCGAGCAGACCCTCGCGCCCGCGGACCCGCTCACGCGTCTGCTCGGTCTCGAAGACCAGGTCGGGGGAGAGGAGCGAGCCCAGGCCGTCCCAGTCGCGCGCCTCGGTGGTCTCCCAGAAGCGCCGGATCGTCGCCGCGTGGTCGCTCATGGCCGCCAGCCTGGCACGCCGTGCCGACGTGACCTGCCTGCCAGGATGGCTCACATGCGTCCGATGCTCGCGACCCGAGGCACCCACGTGCCGACGGGGGAGGAGTGGCGGCACGAGGTGAAGTGGGACGGCATGCGCGTCCTGGTCGACGTACGGCGCGGCGAGGCGCGGCTGTGGAGCCGCAACGAGAACGACGCCACCGTGTCCTTCCCCGAGCTGCGGGCGCTGCCCGTCGACGATGCCCTGCTCGACGGCGAGGTCGTGGCGTTCGCCGACGGCGCCCCGAGCTTCGCAGCCCTGGCCGAGCGCATGCACGTCTCGCGCGCCGACCGCGCCCGTGCCCTGGCCGAGCGGCTCCCGGTCACCCTGATCGTCTTCGACCTCCTGCGCCTCGGTGACCGTGACCTGATGGACGAGCCGTTGGGCACCCGGCGTGAGCTGCTCGAGGTCCTCGACCTGCACGACGACCGCTGGCAGACCCCGCCGACCTACGACGACGGGCAGATGCTCTTCGACGCCACCTTCCAGCAGGGGCTCGAGGGGATCGTCAGCAAGCGGCTCTCGAGCCGCTACCGCCCCGGCCTGCGCAGCAAGGACTGGCTGAAGTTCGCCCACCGCCGGCGCGAGTCCTACGTCGTCGGCGGCTGGCGCCTCGAGACCGACTCGAAGGATCGGCTCGGCGCCGTCCTGATCGGCGAGCCGACGGCCGGCGGCCTGCGCTACCGCGGGCGCGTCGGCAGCGGCATCGCCGGCAAGAAGGCCCTGCTCCTGCGCGAGGTGCTGGCCGACCTCACCCGCGAGACCACGCCGTTCGTCGACGAGGTTCCCCGGCTCGACGCCTTGGGTACGACCTGGGTCGAGCCCGTCCTCGTGGTCGACGTCGAGTCCCTCGGCCCGTCCGAGCAGGGGCGGGTCCGCCAGCCGTCGTACGTCGGCACCCGCGCCGACCTGACCCCGGAGGATCTCTCGTGAGGAAGCTCGGCCTCGCGCTCGCCCCCTTGCCCCTCGTCGCAGCCCTCGCGGCGGCACCGTCGCCGGCCCACGCGACGATCCGCCACATCACGCTCGGCGGGGTCCGGGTCGCCCTTCACGACCACACCCGGCAGGTCGTGACCGTCAACCACCGCCGCGGCTACCACGCCCACATCGCGTTCTGGGTGCGCCGAGAGGGCCACTGGCACAAGGTCTACGACGTCAGCGCCGGCCGCATCGGGTACGGCGGGCTGGTGGCGCCGGGCAAGCGGGTGCAGGGCAGCGGCACCACGCCGCTCGGCACCACCCGGCTGATCACCTCGTTCGGCCGGCACCCACAGGCCACGGGCTGGGACCTGCCCTACCGCCAGATCCGGAAGGGCGACTTCTGGGTCGAGGACAACCGGTCGGCCTACTACAACCGCTACCGCAACCAGAGCCAGGGCGGCTTCCGCTGGTGGCTCTCGCCCAGCAAGGTCGACAGCTCCGAGCGGCTCCGCGACTTCCCCGTGGCCTACGAGTTCTCCGTCGTGACCAGCTACAACTACGCCGACCAGGTGCGGCATCGCGGCGCCGGGATCTTCCTCCACGTCAACGGCCAGGGCGCGACCGCGGGGTGTGTGAGCGCGCCGCGGTGGTTCCTCGTGGCGATGCTCGAACGGCTCGACCCGGCACAGGTCCCCCTGATGGCGGTCGGACGGTGACCCCGAGCGGGGAGGAGATCCGGGTCGACGTCGAGGGCCGGACGCTCAAGCTGTCCAACCTCGACAAGGTCCTCTACCCCCGCACCGGCACCACCAAGGGCGAGGTCCTCAACTATTACGCCCAGGTCGCCCCGGTCCTGCTGCCGCTGCTCAAGGACCGACCGGTCACCCGCGTCCGGTGGCCGCACGGCGTCGAGCGCGACCGCTTCTTCGAGAAGAACGCTCCCGCCGGCACGCCGACCTGGGTGCGCACCGCCGACGTACCGACCACCGGCTCGCGCGGCGAGAGCCGGCACGGCGACCGGCTGGTCTTCCCGATCATCGACGACCTCGCCACCCTGACCTGGGCGGCCAACCTCGCGGCCCTCGAGCTCCACGTCCACCAGTGGACGGTGACCAAGCAGGGCAAGCCGCGTGGCGCCGACCGGCTCGTGATCGACCTCGACCCCGGCGAGGGCGCCGGCCTCCACGAGTGCTGCCGGGTCGCCCTCCTGGTGCGCGACAAGCTCACCGAGCGCGCGCTGGACGCGCGTCCGGTCACCAGCGGCAGCAAGGGACTGCACATGTACGCCCACCTGCCGCGCCGCCAGGACTCCGAGCAGACCTCGGCGACGGCCAAGGAAATCGCCGAGGAGCTCCAGTCCGAGCACCCGAAGCTGGTCACCGCCACCATGACCAAGGCCAAGCGCTCGGGAAAGGTCTTCCTCGACTGGTCACAGAACGCCGGCTCCAAGACCACCGTGTCGCCGTACTCCCTGCGCGGCGTCGAGCGCCCGCTCGTGGCGACGCCGGTGACCTGGGACGAGGTCGAGGAGGGCGCTGCGGACCCCGTCGGCCTCGACCAGTTCAGGTACGACGAGGTGCTGGCACGGGTGGCCGAGCATGGCGATCTGTTCACCGCGTGAGACGGCGGGCTCGTCGTACCGCCTCGTTACCCAAACGTAGGTCGGCAGAGGCTCGGTTGTTGCCGCGGCTTACGTACGGTTTCAGGGTCCGGCACCGTGGTGAGCTCCGATCTCCCGGTGGTGCCGGTGGCCACCGACCGCCGGGGGGTGGGGCCGGTGGCGCCGTGGCTCCGCCCGTGGCCCGCGCTACGGGCGGACCACGCCCCCGGGTCCGACGTCGGCCTCTCGGTGCGACCTCGTGCCCCGATCTGACCACACGGTTGTGGCCGTTCGGGGGCCCCGGACGGCGTCAGGTCGACACCTATGCTCCGGATATGGCTCATCGGGTGCTGCTCGTCGAGGACGAGGCGGAGATCGCCTCGCCGCTCGTGCGCACCCTCGAGCGTGAGGGCTACGTCGTCGACCAGGCCTCGACCGGGCGCGACGCGATCGTCGCCGCCACGACGGGCGGTCACGACGTCGTGATCCTCGACCTCGGTCTGCCGGACATGGACGGCCTCGACGTCTGCCGCTCGCTGCGCGACGCGTCGTACGAGGGGGCGGTGCTGATGGTGACCGGGCGTTCCCGCGAGCTCGACCGCGTCGTGGGGCTCGATGCCGGCGCCGACGACTACCTCGCCAAGCCGTTCGGCCTAGCGGAGCTGCTCGCCCGTCTGCGCGCCGTGCTCCGCCGTACGACGGCCCACCACCACCCGCCGGCCAACGGCTCCCGCTGGCTCCAGGTCGACGTCGCCGCCCACCGGGTGCACGTCGGCTCCGACGAGGTGCCACTGACCGGCAAGGAGTTCGACATCCTCACCGTCCTCGCCACCCACCGCGACAAGGTGGTCTCGCGCCAGCAGCTGATGACGGAGGTGTGGAGCGAGGGCTGGTTCGGGTCCACCAAGACCCTCGACGTCACCATCGGCCGGCTGCGCCAGAAGCTCGAGAAGGCCGACACCGCCGAGCGTGTCGTCACCGTCCGCGGCGTCGGCTTCCGCCTCGAGAGCGACTGAGCGCGGCTGAGAGCGGCTGCGAGCGGGTTACTGGGGCTCAGCCCAGCAACCGCGCGACGGTGTCGGCGACGTAGCGCTCCATGACCGCGTCCACCTGGCTGCGCTCGCCGGTGAGCAGCAGGTCGTGCAGCAGCCCGCGTGCGACCGCCAGGTCGAGACGCCCCTGCTGACGTGCCTGCCGATTCGGTACGCCGCGTGCCCGCCACATCGACTCCAGCGCGTCCAGCCAGGTGGTCACCAGCCGCTCGCGCAGTTCGACGGCGTGCGGCAGCCCGAGCATGGCGTGGCTGGAGAGCTCGAAGAAGAGCGGCCCGTAGACGAGTGCGTCGTCGGTGACCAGGTGCCAGTAACGCAGCCCGGCCTGGTCCGGGTCGGGGTCGCCCTTCGCCTCCTCGACCATCTCCGCGAGCGTCGCCCGCGCGCCGGCCTCGACGGTGTCGACGACGGCGGCGAGCAGACCCTCGCGGGACCCGAAGTGGTAGATCAGCATCCGGTGGCTGGTGCCGATCGCCTCGGCGAGCGCGCGCAGGCTGGTGTCGCCGACCCCGTGCTCGGCGAAGTACCCGATCGCGCGCTCGAGTAGCGCGGCGCGGCCGGTCGCGGGCTGCGTCACGCGGCCTCGGCCGCCACCTTGAGCGCCTCGGCCTCGAGATCGACGTACTCCCGGACCTTGCGGCCGAGGGCCAGCGTGACGAGCCCGCTGAGCCAACCGGACTGCTCGAGCACGAGGGTGAGCCGGGTCCGGCCGTCGTCGTCGGTCGAGACCGTGTGCCGGCCGACGATGCGGACGCCGGGCTGGTGGCTGGCCCAGGTGAACGTGCGGTCCTCGACCAGCTCGCTGACCTGCCACTCACCGGGCTTGAGGCCCTTCTGCTTGACGTGCGCCCGGCTGCCGACGCGGAGGTCGCCCTCGTCGAGGAGGCGCACCTCCTCGTAGGTCGTGATCCGCTCGGGCCAGCGCTCAATGTCGCTCAGCACCTCCCAGACCTGCGCGGGCCGGGCCGCAACGGTGAGGGACTTCTCGTACTCCATGACGCTCTTCCTCTCGTGGGTGGTCGTGTACCGAATGGTACAAAACGGCGAAAAGATACGCAACCGGTGACGTTCGGCCCTCCCGCCCAACGCCGTGTCGTCGGAAGAATCAGCAGAGGTCTGGTCTGAGGAGAACCGGTGAGCACGAGGCAGAACCTCGCCGCCACCATCGGCGGTTGGAGCGTGCGCCACCGCGTGGTGGCGGTGGTCGGATGGCTGGTCTTCGTCGCGCTGGCGATGGCGGCCGGGTCGGCGGCGGGCCAGCGGAACATGACCCAGGACCAGTACGCCACGGGCGACTCCTCCAAGGCCATCCAGATCCTCGACGCCGCCGGCCTGAAGCCGCCCGCGGAGGAGCTGGTCCTGGTGACCGGCTCCGGGCCGGCCACCTCGCCGGAGACCAAGGCCGCGGTGGCCGACCTGCTCGGGCGGCTCCAGCAGACCGACGCCGTGATCGGTGTCGTCGACCCCTACGCCCTCCACCTGGTCTCGGCGGACGGCCGGTCGGTGCTCGTGCGGGTCTCGATGTCCGGCGACCCGATGACGGCCGCCGACCGGGTGCAGCCGATCCTCGACGCGGTCGCCGCAACCCGCACCGCGCATCCTGCGGTCAGGATCGACCAGTTCGGGGACGGCTCGGCCAACCAGTGGTTCAACAACACGATCGGCAAGGACTTCCAGCGAGCGGAGTGGACCGCCGTACCCCTGGCGCTCGGAATCCTGCTGGTCGCATTCGGCGCGCTGCTGGCAGCGATCCTCCCGGTCGGGCTCGCCCTCACGTCGTTCCTCGCGGCCAACGGGCTGCTGGCCCTGGTCAGCCACCGGCTCGCGCTGGACAGCTCCACCAGCTCGGTGATGTTGCTGATCGGGCTCGCGGTCGGCGTCGACTACTGCATGTTCTACCTACGCCGCGAGCGCGAGGAGCGCACCCGCGGACGCGACCCCGAGACGGCCCTGCGGATCGCCGCCGCGACGTCCGGACGGTCGGTGCTGGTCTCCGGGCTCACCGTCGTGGTGGCGATGTCGGGCATGTTCTTGTCGGGGATGCTGATCTTCGAGGGCTTCGCGGTGGCCGCGATCCTGGTGGTGCTGGTCGCCGTGATCGGCTCGGTGACGGTGCTGCCGGCCCTGCTCTCCCTGCTCGGCGACAAGATCGAGCTCGGCAAGGTCCCTGGCCTGGCCCGCATGCGGCGCCCGAGCGGCGGCAGCTTGGTCTGGGGCGCCATCCTCGACCGGGTGCTCAGGCGGCCCGGGGTGTCGGTGCTCGGCGCCGTGGCCTTCCTCCTCCTGCTGGCGACCCCCCTGGTCGGCATCCACACCGAGCAGCTGGGCCTCGACAAGCTGCTGCCGGCGGATGCCAGCATCATGCAGAGCTACCACCGGATCAGCGCCGCGTTCCCGGGCGGGTCGACCCCGGCGACCGTGGTGGTGAAGTCGTCCGACATCGGCAGCAACGCGATGACGGCGGCGCTGACCGACTTCCGGGCGCAGGCGGTGGCGACCGGACTGATGCACGAGCCGATCGAGGTCAGCCCGCACGCCGGCGTCGGAGTGCTGGTGGTCCACGTCCCCCTCGCGGGCAGCGGCTCGGACGCCACCTCCATCCGGGCTCTCGAGGCGTTGCAGCACGACGTCGTACCGGCGACCTTCGGCCAGGTGCCGGGAGCCGAGACCCACGTCGGGGGCCAACTGGCCTTCTCGCAGGACTTCAACGCCCAGCTCCAACGGTCGATCGCGCCGGTGATCATCTTCGTGATGGTGCTGGCGTTCCTGCTGATGCTGGTGGCGTTCCGGTCGGTGACCATCGCGGCGGTCTCGGTGCTGCTCAACCTGCTGTCGATGGCGGCTGCGTTCGGCGTGATGGTCGCGGTCTTCCAGCACGGCTGGGGAGCCGACCTGGTCGGCGGTGGTGACGTCGGCGCCATCGAGTCGTGGATCCCGCTCTTCGCGTTCGTGATCCTCTTCGGGCTGTCGATGGACTACCACGTGTTCGTGGTCTCGCGGATCCGCGAGGCGCACGACCGCGGGATGTCGACCCACGATGCGGTGGCTCACGGCATCAAGATCTCGGCCGGCGTCGTCACCAGCGCGGCCGTGATCATGGTGGCGGTGTTCGCCGTCTTCGCCACGCTGTCGATGACGACCTTCAAGCAGCTGGGCGTCGGTCTGGCCGTCGCGATCCTGCTCGACGCGACCGTCGTCCGTGGCGTGCTCCTGCCGTCGGTGCTGGCCGTTCTCGACGACCGCACCTGGTGGCTTCCGCGCTGGCTGTCGTGGCTTCCCGAGCTGGGGCGGGCTCCGGTCGTGGACGACGTACCGGCCCAGGTGGGCGAGCGCGTCTCGGCCTCCTGAGCGCGCCGCGAGTCGGCCGCAGCGCTGGGATAGGTTGCTGCGGTGCCCCTTGGACGCAACCGAGAGCCGCGAGGCACGACTCCTGAACCCCCGCCGGCCCTCGCGGCGGAGCCGGTGAGCAGGACGCACACGGTGGACCGGCGGTTCAAGCGACACTACTGGCGCCTCGGCCGGCTCCTGCTCGGCCCGAAGGCGATGGCCGGCTCCTGGCAGCACGCGGAGTACGACGACGCCCGTGCGACTGAGATGGAGGAGCGAGTCCGGCGCGACGACCTGCTCGCCACCTTCACCCGCCGGATTGCCCGAGGCGAGGACCCCGGCACCGCCTACGTCGCCACGGTGCGGACGCTCGCCGCCGCCGGGCACCTCGTGCTCGCGCGAGCCTTCTGCGAGGGGATGGCCCCGGCGGTCGATCCCGAGCTGGCGCGGGTCGCCCGTGGCGTGTGTCTCTACCGGATGCGCCGCTACGACGTCGTCTGGGACCAGCTCGCCGGCGTCGATCCCGACGTCCTGGCCCGGCACGCCCTCGTGGTCGCCGTCGACACCGCGCTGAGCCTGCGCACCCCCGAGGCCACAGCGGTGGCGCGAGCAGTCGTCGCCGACTCGTCGTACGCCGAGACCTCCGCGCTGCCGCGGCTGGCGGGTCGCTTCCTGGTGGCCGGTGAGCCCGACGTGGCCCGCCGTCTCCACGACGAGGCGCTCGCGCGTGCCGACCTCGACGACAAGACCCGGCGCCTCCTCGACAACCTCGTCCGCTGGCTCGGGGAGCCCACGACCCCCACGGTGCCGGCAGGCCGGATCCCGATCGGCGTCTTCGACTACCACCAGCCCGACCTCGTGCCCGGGGCCGGCAACGTCGGCGACCTCCTCCAGACCCTGGCCCTGGTCGGGAATCTCGTGCGGTTCCAGAACGTCCGCTTCCACGGAGCCGGCGGCGCCGGTGCCTTCGCCGAGGGACTCCAGCGGCGGGTCCGGCCCGAGCTGCTGCTCGACGGGCCGCAGGCGGACGTGGAGCTGCTGCCCGTCTCGCGTGACTACAGCGAGGGCGACCCGATCCCGGAGAACACCTGGACCATCGCGTTCGGCTGGCACCTGCGCCCGCTCTACCGGATCCGCTTCGGCCTGCCCTATCACCCCCACCTCCGACCGATCTTCGTCGCGTTCCACCTCAACCACGTCCGGGCCCTGACTCCCGAGGCGATCGACTACCTGCGGGCGCACGGCCCGGTGGGGTGCCGTGACTGGACCACCGTCGACACGCTGCTCGGCGCGGGTATCGACGCGTTCTTCACCGGCTGCATCACGAGCACGGTCGACGCCGTGTTCCCCGACCGCGACGAGGTCGAGCGCGAGGGGGACGGCGTGGTCGCGGCCATCGACGTACCGGCCGACTCCGTCCGGGCCAGGCGCCCGGTCGAGGAGCACACCCACATGGTCTCGGAGTGGCACACCGTCGACTTCGCCGGCGGCCTCCGCTCGGCCGACGAGCTCCTCGCGACCTACCTGCGGCGCTACCACCGGATCGTGACCAGCCGGCTGCACTCCTACCTCCCGGCCACCTCCCTCGGGATCCCCGTGGAGTTCCGGCCGCCGGTGCCGGGCGACGTGCGGTTCGACGGTCTCCTCGACCTCGAGCCCGACGGCGACTCCTTCGTCGCGATGCGCGACGGCATCCGTGAGCTCCTCGCCGAGGTCTTCGGACTGATCCTGTCGGGCGCCCCCGAGGACGAGGTGTACGCCCGGTGGCGCGAGCTCACCGCCGACCGCGTCGCCCAGGCCAGGGCCCGGCTCGCGGCACCCGCCGGCCCGGTCGAGGGGGGCGTCGACGTCGCCGCCGCGGTCGCCACCGTGCGGGCGAGCGTCGAGCACCTCGGCCCGCACCGGACCGTCGACCCGGCCACCGTCTCGAACGTCGCGGTCAGCCTCGACTCCCACTACCGTGCTCTGCTGCCGGTGACGCTGGAGTCGCTGACGACCAACGCCCGCGGACCGCTCCGCGTCTTCGTGACTGCGCGCGGCCTCGACACGGCGTACCGGCAGTGGCTCAGCGCGTCGTTCCCGGAGATCCCGTTCACGTTCCTGACCTACGACGACGTCGACTACGGCCGGATCACCCGGATGCTCGGGCATGTCAGTGTCGCCACGATGGACCGCCTCCTGCTCCCGGAGGTGCTTGTCGACGTCGACCGACTCGCCTACGTCGACATCGACACCGTGACCCTCGGCGACGTCACCGAGCTCGCTCGCACCGACCTCGGCGGCCACCCGCTCGCCGGTCGCACCGAGCGGTTCCTCGCCACCGAGGTCTGGCGCCGGGCCGGCGACCTCCTCGACCCGGCCGACGCCCACGAGCTACGCCGGCGCATGGCCGCCGCTCACGGCGTCGGCGGCCACACCTTCAACGCCGGCGTGATGGTGCTCGACCTCGACCGGATGCGCCGCGACCGCTTCGTGGAGCGCTTCGTGCCGATGGCCGGCCGGTTCGGCCTGCACGACCAGGACGTCCTCAACGCCTACACCGGCCCGGAGCGCGCCGAGCTCGACCAGCGCTGGAACTCCTTCCCGGTCGCCGAGTCCCTGCCCGATGCCCGGCTCCTCCACTACGCCGGAGCCGGGAAGCCCTGGAGGACCTGATGATCCCCGGCGGTCATTGGTGGCGTCGCTTCGCCGACCAGTTCGCCGCCCGGGCGTCCGCCATGCCGGAGGCCGACTGAGCCCCGCTGCAACGTATGGCGCTTCATTTCGGGTGGATCGACTCGGTTCGCCCACGAAGTGTCGCCGGCTCGGCATAAGGTTCCGGCTCACCATCCGATTCCTTTCTTGGGGGGACCGCTCTCGATGCATCCCAGAATCTGGCCTGTCACGGCCTTGACCGTCGTCGCCCTGGCACTTCCTGCCGCAGCGACCGCGGCAGCCGGCACCCATGGGCACACCACCGACCGCGCCACCGCCGAGCTGAGCGGCAACGCCGTCGCTCGAGAGGGCGCCGACCAGCTTCGGGTGCTCCGCGCCGCCGCGCCGCCCACCCATCGAGCCGGTAGCGACGCCGACCAGCTGAGGCTCGCGCGGACCTGGCCCGGCAGGCACAGCCCGAGGCCGTGGCTGCGGCCGCCGCGCCCTCCACGGTGCCGGTCGTCACCTCGCCCCTCGACGGCACCACCGTGGCCGGCGTGACCTCGCTGACCGCCTCGACGACTGCCGCGGCCGTCCAGTTCACCACCCTCGACCTCGGCTCGTTCTTCGTCCCGGCCTCCGCCGGCGTCGCGTCGACTCCCCTCGACACCTTCGGGGAGGTCAACGGCTCCCACACGGTGACCGCCGCAGACTGCGACGCCCTCGACAGCTGCAACGCCACGACGGACGGCTCCACCTACACCGTCGACAACGGCCCGGTCACCCTGACCCAGCCCGCCGACGGCGCGACCGTCGGCGGCAGCTTCGTCGCCGGCGCGACGAGCAGTGGCGGCCGGATCAGCTTCCGGGTGGATGGCACCGAGGTCGCAGCTGTCGCGGCATCGCCCTACCTGGCGACCATCGACACCAGCGGCCTCACGGTCGGCTCGCACACGTTGACCGCCGTCCGCTGCTCGAACGACGGCTCGGTGTGCGGAGACTCCTCGGCCACGATCACGTTCACGGTCGCCCGCGTCTCGCCGGTGGTCACGTCGGCCAAGCCCTCGCCGTTCTCACCCAACGGTGACGGTCACGTCGACACGACCACGATCGGCTATACGCTCGACTCGTCCCAGCAGGTCACCTGGCGTGTCACCACCCGCTCCGGGCAGACCCTCCGCGGGCCGGTCCACCTCGGCACCGTCTCGGGCGGCCAGCACTCCTTCGTCTTCAACGGGAAGAAGAACGGCGGCTCCCACCTGACCGACGGCGGCTACGTCGTACGGATCGACACGTCCAAGTCCGTCGGCGGGGTGACCGTCACCGGCAGCGCCGAGCACGCGGTCGTCGTCGACCTGAGGAAGCCGAGCACGTCCGGCGTCCACGCCTCGCCGCAGCAGTTCTACCCGGTCCACGACGGGTACAAGGACACGACGACGGTCACGGTCCACACCACCGAGTCGACCCGTGGCGCCCAGCTGCTGATCTTCAACGCGAAGGGCCACCGGGTCGCGAGGGTGTCGTCGGGCGGCAGCACCAGCCTGACCCGACACCTCACGTGGAACGGGCGCAACGGCGGGAAGCTGCTGAAGGCGGGCCGCTACTCCTACCGGGTGGCGCTGACCGACCGGGTCTGGAACACGGGCGTCTCCCAGAAGTACCCCCTCGTGATCTCGGCGAAGAAGCTGGTCCGCAAGTCCGGGACCGCGAAGGTCGCCAACCCGTACAAGAACCACCTCACGGCGCTGATCGGTGACTGCTCGGTGATCTACTACCCCGCCAAGAAGTCGTGGCCCGGGTCGCTGCGCTACCTGAGCAACTACGACGCCTGCGCGGCCCCCACCGACACCGAGCTGCTCGCGGTCACCCGCCACCAGGTCACCCTTCCCTCCGCGATCCGCTACGGGACGGTGCGACTCTCGACGTACGGCGGCCGGAGCGTGCCCGGCTACGCCGACATCGGCGTCGCTCTCTACGAGGACAAGACCGGAGCCATCACCTCCAAGGGCGGCGTCCTGAAGTCGAGCGTCGCCTGGCACGGCGGGTCGTCGGTCTCCGCCCCGAGTTTCCTGCAAGGACGCAGGTTCCGCTGGTGGGCCGGGACGACGGACTCGAACTTCTACGACATCCGCTCGTTCGAGGTCAGCTACACCTACTTCGTCCTGAGGTAGCCGCTCGCACCGTCACGCCTGGGCCCGCCGGGCCACCGACTGCAGCATGCGGTGGGTGGCCCGGACGTGGCCGGTGGTGACCATCCGCATCCGTCGATACGCCTTCCCGTGCAGGCCGGGGAACGCCGCACACGTCACCGCGGTCAGCCGGGAGCGGGGGCCGACCTCGTCGACCTGGAAGACGAGCTGATAGGTCGAGAACCGGTGCCGGCCGGCCAGCGTGACCTCGCGGCCCGGGTCCTCTGCCTCGATGGCGAAACCGCTGCGCGGCTGCGTCCCCAGCACCCGGAACAGAATGCTGTGCCGCGACGAGACGAGCCGATCGACGTACCCCTCGAGCGCAGTCCACGTGCGCTCCGCCGGCGCCTTCACCGCGACCGAGTGCTCGTCGACGAAGGGCAGACCGTCGTGGTTGCTCATGCCTTCATCCTGCGCCTGCCCGGCGTCCGTCGCCTCACCGGCCCCACGGGTGACTCCTGTCGCAAGTCGTCCACAGATCGGGGTGGGGGTCTTCCCGAGTGCGGTGGCGCGGACGTACGTTGCCAGGACGGATCTCTTACTCGGGGGAGGACCGCATGTCGCTGGTCGCGGACGCCCGCGCCGACCTGGTCGAGTCGCTCGACCAGCGGGTGCGCGAGGCCGTACGGCGCGAGGGTGTCGACCCGCAGCGCGACCCGGGCGTCGTACGCCGCCTGGCCGAGTCGGTGGTCCGTGCCCACGACGATCGCAGCCTGACCGGGGCCGTGCCGTCGGTCGTCGATGTCGATGCGGTGGTCGGTGAGCTGGTGGCCCGGGTGTCGGGGTTCGGACCGCTGCAGCCGTTCCTGGACGACCCCACCGTCGAGGAAGTTTGGGTGAACGACCCGAGCCGGGTGTTCATCGCCCGACGCGGCCGCCACGAACTGACCAACCTCGTGCTGACGTCCGGGCAGGTGCGAGAGCTGGTCGAGCGGATGCTGAAGAGCAGTGGTCGGCGGATCGACATCTCGCGGCCGTTCGTCGACGCGACGTTGCCGGAGGGCCACCGGCTCCACGTGGTCCTCGAGGGGATCAGCAGGGGCTGGACCGCGGTCAACATCCGCAAGTTCGTCCTCACCGCCGGCCGGCTCCACGAGCTGGTCGAGCTCGGCACCCTCACACCGCAGGTTGCGGCGTTCCTCGAGGCGTCGGTGCGGGCCGGCCTCAACATCCTGGTCGCGGGCGCGACGCAAGCCGGCAAGACGACGTTTTTGAACTGCCTGGCGGCCGCCATCCCCGGCGGCGAGCGCGTGGTCAGCGCCGAAGAGGTCTTCGAGCTCCGCTTCCCGCATCCCGACTGGGTGGCGATGCAGACCAGGCAGAGCGGTCTCGAGGGGACGGGGGAGATCCGGCTGCGTGACCTGGTCAAGGAGAGCCTGAGGATGCGGCCGAGCCGCATTCTCGTCGGCGAGGTGCGGGCCGAGGAATGCCTCGACCTGCTGCTGGCTCTCAACTCCGGCGTGCCCGGCATGTGCACCCTCCACGCGAACTCCGCCCGCGGGGCCCTGGTCAAGATGTGCACGCTGCCCCTGCTCGCCGGCGAGAACATCTCAGCGCGATTCGTGGTGCCCACGGTGGCGGCCAGCGTCGACCTCGTCGTCCACCTCGGCATCGACCACCACGGCGTACGCCGGGTGAACGAGGTCGTGGGCGTGCCCGGCCGGGTGGAGCACGACGTCATCGAGATCGAGCCGATCTTCGAGCGGCACGGTGGCGACCTGCGGCGGGCCAACGGGATGCCCCGCGGATCGGCCACTACGAGCGGCTCGGCATCGACATCCACGCGATCCTGAACGGTGCGCGCTGATGGGCGTCCTGGGCGTCCTGGTCGGTCTGGGGGTGGGCGTCGGGCTGATGCTCTGCTGGTCGGCGTTCTTCGTCCCGCGGGCGGCGCCGCGCGCACGGCGTACCCGGAGCCGGGTCGCCGCCCTGCTCGCACGAGCCGGGATGGGCCACGTCTCGTCGACCACCTTCGTCACGCTCTGCGTCGTGTGCGGCGTCGCGGCCACCTTTCTCGTGGAGGTCGTGTCCGGCACGCCGCCGGTCGCCGTGATGTTCGGTGTGATAGCGGGCTTCCTGCCGGTCTGGATCGTCTCCGGGCGTGCCCGGCGCCGGCAGCGCGACTTCGCCGAGGTGTGGCCGGAGGCCGTCGACAACCTCGCCAGCGCGGTGCGGGCCGGGCTATCGCTTCCCGACGCGCTGGCCGGGCTGTCGGTGCGCGGCCCGGAGCCGCTGCGCGACGCCTTCGCCGCGTTCGCGCTCGACTACCAGGTGACCGGCCGGTTCGGGCAGTGCCTCGACCGGCTCAAGGACCGGCTGTCCGATCCCGTCGGCGACCGTGTCGTCGAGGGCCTGCGCGTGGCCCGGGAGGTAGGCGGGGGCGAGCTCGGCCGGCTCCTGCGCAACCTCTCGGGCTACCTCCGCGACGAGCTCCGGACCCGCTCCGAGATGGAGTCGCGCCAGGCCTGGACCGTCAACGGCGCCCGGCTGGCTGTCGCCGCGCCGTGGCTGGTGCTGCTGATGATGAGCTTCCAGCCCGAGGTGATCCACCGCTACGCCTCGCCCGCCGGCACCGTCGTCCTCGTGGTCGCCGCGGCGACCTGCCTGGTCGCCTATCGCCTGATGATGCGCATCGGCCGGCTCCCCGCCGAGCGGCGGATCCTCTCATGACCGCGGCCCCGGGTGCGCTCCTCGGCGCGGTCGCCGGCCTGGGGCTCGTGCTGGTGGTCGCGCGGCTGCGCGTGCTGCACCGCCCGACCCTGGGCCTGCGCGTCCTGCCCTACCTCCGCGACGTACCGCGACTGGGCCGGCCGGCGCCACCTGAGGTCACGAGCTCGTCTCCGGTGACGGCGGCCGCCGGGGTGTTCGGCCCGGTCCTGAAGGGGGCCGCCGACGGCGTCGAGCGCGTCCTGGGTGGTTCGGCGTCGGTGCGTCGCCGGCTCCAGCGGGCCGGCCTCCAGCGCTCGGTCCACGACTTCCGGGTCGAGCAGGTGCAGTGGGCTGTGGTCGGGTTCGCAGCGGTGGCGACCTACTGCCTGCTCACCACCCTCGCCGGTGGCGGCGGTGTCGTGTCGTCGTTGCTGCTCTGCGGCACCGGATTCGCCGCCGGGGTGCTCGCCCGCGACACCTACCTCTCGACCCAGGTCACCACCCGCGAACGCCGGATGCTGGCGGAGTTCCCGACCGTCGCCGAGCTGCTCGCCCTGGCCGTCGCGGCCGGCGAGAGCCCGGTGGCGGCGCTCGACCGCGTCGTACGGCGCAGCGGCGGCGAGCTGTCCGCGACCTGGCAGCAGTGCTCGCCGCGGTCCGCACCGGCGAGCCGGTGAGCGAGGCCTTCGATCGGCTCGCCCAGGTGACCGGGCTGCCCCTGGTGGCGAGGTTCGCCCAAGGCGTCGCGGTCGCCGTCGAACGCGGTACGCCGCTCGCCGACGTCCTGCACGCGCAGGCCGCCGACGTCCGCGAGGCCGGTCGCCGTGAGCTCATCGAGGTCGCCGCGCGCAAGGAGATCTTCATGATGGTGCCTGTCGTCTTCTTGATCCTCCCCGTCACGGTCCTGATCGCCTTCTGGCCCGGCGTGATCGGGCTGCAGCTGACCACCCCCTGAGCCCTGCGAGAAACGAGGAACCCGATGAACGCGCTGACCCTCCTGGCCGTACGGATCCTGACCGAGCTCACCGCCCCACGCCCCCGCGACCAGCGCGGCGACGTACCGGGGTGGGTGCTCGTGACCGTGATGACCGCCGGGCTCGTCGGTGCCCTGTGGGGCATCGCCCGCGACCAGCTGGGCTCGATGCTCACCACCGCCCTGAACAGCGTCCGCGGCTGAGCCGTGCCTGGTCCTCGTCCCGGCCGGGACCAGCGTGGGTCGGCGGTCGTCGACTTCGTGCTGGTGCTGGTCGTGCTGGTGCCGGTCTTCCTCGGGATCCTCCAGGTCTCGCTGGTGCTGTTCGTCCGCAATACGCTGACCGCGGCCGCCTCGGAGGGCGCTCGATACGCCGCAACCCTCGACCGCGGGCCGGCCGACGGCGCCGCCCGCACCCGCGCCCAGATCAGCGGCGCGCTCGCCGGTCGCTATGCCCGCGGCGTCGCCGCTCGTGAGACGACCATCGACGGCGCCCCGGCGGTGGTGGTGACCGTCCACGTCGTCGTGCCGGCCCTCGGCATCGGCGGCCCGGCGGTGTCGCTCGACGTGTCCGGCCACGCGATCGAGGAACTCCCATGAGGCTCTGACCAGCGGGGGAGTGCGCTGGTAGAGCTCGTCTGGCTGGGGATCCTGCTGGTCCTGCCGGTGCTGTGGATCGTGATGTCGGTCTTCCAGGTGCAGCGGGGTGCGTTCGGGGTCTCGGCCGCCGCCAGGGCCGCCGCCCGCGCCTACGCGCTGGCGCCAGACGACAACTCCGGTCTGGTCCGTGCCCGGGCGGCCGCCCGGCTGGCCCTCGACGACCAGGGGGTGCACGGCGCCCGGCCCGAGGTGCGGGTGACCTGCACGCCGTACCCCTCCGACTGCCACCAGGGCACCTCCACCATCACCGTGTCGGTGCACTCCCGCGTGGTGCTGCCGCTGATGCCGGGCGCGCTGGGAGGCAACCGGCCGAGCTTCGCGCTGGACGCGACGCAGACGGCGCCGATCGGGCAGTACCAGGAGATCAGCGTTGGCTGACCATGACGGCACCAGGGGTCAAGCCGGCACCGCGAGCCTGATGATCATCGGGCTCGCGGTCGTGCTGCTGATGATGGCGGCCGTCGTCACCGACGCCTCGGCCGCCTACCTCCAGCGCCAGGGCCTCGACACCCTCGCCGACGGCGCCGCGCTCACCGCGGCCGACGCAGGCGCCTCCGGCGAGGAGGCGTACGGCGCGGGGCTGGGCGGCGACCTCCACCTCGACCCGGCGACGGCGCGGGCCGCCGTCCTCGACTACCTGCACCGGGTCGGTGCCTTCGCGCGCTACCCGGGCCTCACCGCAGAGGTCTCGGTGGACCCGTCGACCCAGCGCGTGGTCGTGGCCCTGCGGACGCCCCGGTCCGGCTGCCCCTCCACGTGCCGGAGCGGATCCGGTCACGCCTCGATCGGCTCGCGCAGCGCCGCAACCGTCGGGATCGACTGACCCGCGAAGAACCGTCTTCCGGCCCTAGCTCGTGGCCGCCCCCCGCGGCGAGGCTGGGAGGCAAGAGGGGGGATTCCTCATGCCGAGCGGAACCACCAAGCGGCCGCACCCCGTCCGACCCAGGACGTCGAAGAGGCCGGGCCGGCATCTCGCGCGTCGGGGCGAGCGGCGCCACGCACGACGCCCGGGCGCGCACCGCGCTCACTGACGCCCGCGGACCTGGCTCACTCAGCCCAGGCGGCCGACGAGCTCCTAGCGGCCGGCCGCACGGGACTCCCGGCACGCTGGCCTACGGTCACCTTCGCCGACGGCCGGTATGTCACGGGTGGCTCGGTCGAGCACTTCTCGTTCACCGCCTCGGGCTCGCTGACCACCGACACCGTCGCCATCCACGAGTCGCGCACTGTCTTCTCCGCCGATGGGACGGCCGTCGGCACGGTCAAGATCACGCCCTCTCGCACCTCACCTACCGGGACGCCGACTCCGACGGCGTGCCGGATCCCAGAGAGATCAGCGGCGGCGTCGACCGCTTCTTCTTCACCTGCGGTGGGTGAGTAGGACTGCGCGGGGCCGCACGAGCTGCCAGGTTCGGCCGAAAGTGGTCAGCGTGCGCGGTGGGCGCCTGGGCGCGCGCGGCGCCGTTTCGCACCCCGAGGCGCGAGATGCTTTCCCGCCTTCTTGGCTGTGCCGGCCTGGTCCCGCTCAGACTGCTCTTTCGTTCCGTTGGGCATGTGGAACATCCCTCTCCGCCCGAGTCTGGTTCCCGACGCCAGCGCCACCAGCATCGGAAGTCGTCTCCTCGAGCCGCGGGTCCGTGCGACGGACGCGACAGGTCGAGGTGCGCCGAAGC
>CAVXFQ010000014.1:0-78698 GCA_963761085.1 uncultured Actinomycetota bacterium | reverse complement strand
ACTGATCTGCCAGTGAGCGGGCGGGACTTGGGGGCTCGGCCGTCCCGCTGGCTCTGGGCAGAGGGGGCGGTTTGCTTTCCCGGGGGCTCGTGGTTCTTCCTGACCCGGCCTCGCGTGGTCCGTATTCGCGATTCGGTTCGGTTCTCGCGCGGCCCTTGGGGACCCGACTTGCAGGTGGCTCGCAGCTACTGCGGCCCGGTGTGGTGGTCCGCCTGCATTGTGGCGGGGTCGTGAGAGGGGTAGCGTCGAATGTCCACCCTGTGGTGCTGCCTCGGACTCCGGTAGCAGTGCACGAACGCACAGCACGTTGTCCGCTCCTCACCTCTCGCTGTTCGCTGGTGGTGTCTGCCGGTGGGGTGGGCAAGGCAGCATGCGATCGGGAGGTGAACGTGATGGCGAAGAAGAGTCGGGGGCGAACGGGGGCGGCCCCCGTTCTGGTGATCGAGCCTTGCGATCGGTTGATCGATGAACAAGAAGCCGCTGACCTCGAGAAGCTGCTGGCAGCCTTGGCGCTGTGGGAGGCTGGGTTTGTCGAGGATATGAGGGCCGCCGAGGAGATCTTGGCTGCCGCAGCCGAGCGCGATGCGTTGGCCGATGCTCGCGACCGGGCTGCCGTGGAGCGTGAGAACGCCCATGACCTGATTGAGTTCTTGAAGGCCGGTGCTGGATACGGGGATGACTGGCCGGAGCGTCGAGCCGCTGATCTTGATCGGGAATACGCAAGACAGGACCGCGCAGCGGCTCGTCGCGACCGGATGGCGCTGGCTGATCCTCAGAGCCGGATGTTGGTCCATCTCGCGGGCGGGGGCGGGCGCCTCGCAGGTCCGCCCGACGTCTCGCCCGACGGGGGTCAGTCCCGGGGTCGGGTTGGGACCGTTGCTCAGCGTCGCGCGCGTTGGGGGCGGGCCTGACGACACCGCCGCGACAGGCAGTCATCGGAAGGCACGCTTCAAAGAGCGAACGCCCTGTCGCGACGCACATGCCGCTGAGTGAGCGCTGTTCTGCCCTTCCCGAGAGCGATCAGCCAACCGTGCCATGGCTTTCGGTGGGGATCTGTTCAGATGGGGGCGGATGACGGGTCAGGCTGGCCTGTGATGCGGCGACCGACGATGGCGTGGACCTTCGATCCCAGCCACAGCAACCCGAGTGCGACGATGAGTAGGAGCGGCTGGACGACCCAGTACACCCACCAGTGGACTGTTTCCAGACCATCCTTGCCGCCAAACGCGGCCCGCCCGACGTGGGCGATGTAGGCGGTTTGCCACGCCAGCGCTGCGTACCAGACGAAGGCGGTGGCGACCGCCTGGCGTACTCCGAAGCCGAAGGTGACGCCGATCATCAAGGCGACTGGTAGGCCGATCATTGCGGTCATGACAACCACTCCCTCTCTCAGTTACTCTGCAGTGCAGAGTTGGTGACTCTACTCTGCACTGCAGAGTGAACTGTGTCGAGAGAGGATCGAGATGGATCCGTTGTCGATCGAGTTGACCCTCGTCGAGACGGCCGCGGCCAGACAACGCGCCCTGGCCCGTGCGCGGGCCGCGATGGCTGTCCCGCTCCGGCTGCTCGCGATCGCCTGGATCGCCCTGTGTCCGGTTGCCCTCATCATCGGTCGTGACCACCTGGGACCGTTCGTCGGCCTAGCGCTGCTGGTCGTCACGGTCATCGCGTGGCGCCGCTTCGAACATGCGGCCACCGCGACCGGCCTCCGAGCTCGACTGTGGCCCTGGCTCGGGGTGGCGTTCGTCGCCCTGGCCGGTGGTGTCATCGCATCCCGCGCCGGCACCGAGATGGGCTCTCCTTGGGTCAACGAGGCCGGGCCGTTTCTGGTGAATGCAGCAGCGCTCGGCTGCCTTGCCTGGCTCGTCGAGAGCCGCGTGCTCGCGATCGCCGCCGGGGTCATGGTGCTGGTATCCGTCGCCGCGGCCGCCCTTCTGAGCGGGGATCTGGCCGTGGCAACACAACTCGCGCTGTACCCGCTCGTTCTGCTCGGTGCATCGTCCAGGATGGGCACGTGACCCAGCACCCGATCCACGACCTCGACGACGACGTCCACCAGCGCGTCCGCCTAGGCATCCTCGCCTCACTCCAGGCCACCGTCGAGGTCGACGTCACGGCCCTCAAGACCACCCTGGGCGTCACCGATGGGAACCTTGGCAGGCACTTGCAAGCCCTGGAGGGGGCCGGACTCATCACACAACGACGTACACCTGATACCGGTCGGCGACGCACCTGGGTCAAGATCACCAGAAAGGGACGTCGCGCGCTCCGCACCGAGATCGCCGCCCTTCAACGACTCCTTGGCAACCTGCAGGAACCGGCCCAACAACCCGACCCGCCGACCCGCACCCCAAGCGCCCACTGACGCACGCACATGCCGCTGTCAGGGCTCGGTCATGCCGATGAGCGGTCGCAGTCTGCGGGGCCTCCTGCCCTGGCGCGCTCACAGTTCTCACCGGCGATACAGTCGACCATGATGTGGAAAAGGCATTCCCACGACGACGAGGTATCTGTGGTGCTCTCGGGCGAACCCCGGACCGGTGAGGGGGTCGTCCGAGGAGTCACAACCGATTGACGCGGCTGGTATGGCGGCGCTGGCCTCCAGGAGGGGCTACGAGTGGGGCGATCTGCTGCGTGTTCCAGAATCAGAGCAGGAAGCAGCCGACCTCATCGCCGAGTGGGACTCTCTGCGAGCAACAGGTCAAGCAGATCTCGTGGGCATGTTCAGCCCTGACGGCAATCCACTGTTCGTAGTGGGCGTCCAGCGCCACGACTCCACGGCGGAACTGTCAGGCTGGGGCACGGCGGTCGAATCCGAGCGCAAGATCGCCGTTGGAGGCATAGCCGTGTGGACCGCGTACTTGCGGGATTCTTGCAATCTCATTCGGCTCTGGATTGACTTGCCCCCCCACGATCGGCACACGGATTTCCTGACGCATCAAGCGGGGTTCCGGCCCGAGGGCCTCGTGACCCGAGCCGATGGGACAACCCGCGAGCGCATCTCGTCCCTGTGAGGACCCTGCGACGAGTCGCACTCTCATGCCGCGATGAGGTGGCTAGTGCCGACCGGCATGAGTGGTGAGTAGTTCATGTTCTGGTCGGTGCCGGCGTCTCGGGGGATGCGGCTGGGGTGGGTGTGTAGCCTTCCGCCGCGAGCCAGGCACGGGCTCGTCCTCGTTGTCTGTCAGCGGAGTAGGCGTACCAGCAGCTTTGTAGTTCGGGCCACTCGGTCAGCTGGTTCCTGAACCTGCGGAACGCGCCACGTCCGTCCAGGGCCCTTTCGAGCCGGTCGGTGATGTCGGGGTCCTCGACGCCCGCGGTGAAGCGTTCCATGTCGCGGTATCCAGCCCGTGAGCCCTCGTTCGCGACCCACAACCAGCGCTCGCGATCGTCTCGTCCTCGTCCTCGTCGCCGACCTCGATCGCGTACTCGATTGCCGAGGCTGGCCAGACTTCGCCGTTCTGCAGGTCGATCCGGCCGCCGCCGGCGACCGGGTCTCCCTCGAGCACGTCGGCGAGCTGCTCGAGGTCGACGGGCAGCGGGCGCAGCAGGGGCGTCGCTCCGGCATCGAGACGGGCGTCCAGCGCGGCGGCCAGTTCCTCATCTCCCTCCCAGTCGCGTTCCCGCAACGCCGCGACACAGACGCTTGCCGGCCCCCTGGCACCGGTGACGTCGCGGCCCAGCGCATCCAGGAGCCCATCGCCGATCAGCTGGAGGGAGTGCTCTGGCCACGGGTCCTGCAGCAGGGCCAGCAGCGTCTCGCCGTCTCGAGAGGCTACCGCGGCGCGCAACTGCCGCAGCCGCTCTCGGAGATCCATCCAGCCATTGTCCCCAGACCCTGGCCGAGCCCACGCTGTGGGCGGTCGTCACGGCCTGGCAGCCCGACAACTCGAGCACTGGTCGAAACGGCTTTCAGGTGCCGGAGGCCATGTAGGCGGCCAGGATGTAGTTGGGATGCCGATCCAGGTTCTGCCGGGCCCGGCCATAGCGCATGGTTGTGCGGGGGTCGGCATGCCGGGCGGCGATCTGGACGTCTCGGAGGTCCACGCCGGCGTCGAGCATGGTGATGACAAAGGTGTGGCGCAGCATGTGCGGATGCATCCGCACCAGGCTGACCCCGGCCACACCGGCCAACACCCGCAACCGGCGCGTCGCGGAGTGACGCGACATCCGCCGACCGGCCCGGTTGCGCAAGATCGGCCCGTCCGGCCGATCCCCGATCGCACGGTCGACCGCCCGAGCCACCGCAGGCGGGAGCGGAACCAAGGCGAGCCGGTCGCCCTTGCCCAGCACCGTGAGCACCCGATGGCCGTGGACCTTAAGACAGGTGGCGACGTCTGCGCCGGTGGCCTCGAAGATCCGCAGACCCAGCGGACCGAGCATGGCAACCAGCGCGAAGTCGTTGACATTGACCGAGTCCCGACTCGCGGTGAGGAGGGCTTCGAACTGCAAGTGACTCAAACCCAGGGTCGGGGACTCGGTGGGAACATGAGGGCGACGCACGTGTTCGACCGGTGAGTGTTCCAGCAGGCTGTCGATCACGCAGGTGCGATAGAAGCCGGCCACCACCGACAACCGGCGCGAAACCGTCGACGGCGCGAAGCCCCGAGCCTCCTGCATCCAGCGCAGATACAGCTCCACGTGCGGACGTCGCGCCGCTAGTGGGCTGAGGTCGTGATCTCGGCACCACACCAGGTAGGTGCGGAGATCGGACTCGGTGCAGACGCGACTGGCCCATGTACCTGGCCAGGTAAGCCGCCACCGCCAGCCGCAGCGTCGCGTCGCCAAGTCCCGAATCGGTCGAGAGAATCTCAGCAGTACTCATGCGCCCAGCAAGCAAGCACATCCTCGCCATACGGTCCATGTCAGCGGCCATGAGCGTGCATCTGTCACCGGACGGACCGCGCATCGCCGAGCGAGAACGGCGAGTGAACGCCCAGTTGAGCGGGCGTAGAGTAGCGCCGTTCAACGGAAGGAACTGCGATGGTGCTGATCGCGGAGATTCTCTCCATCCTCGTGCTGATAGCGGTCGGAGCGCGCTGGTATCTCAGGACGCCGATGCATCGTGGCCGCAAGGACTACGGGGTGCATCCACCGGATCAGATGCCCGGGTGGCATTGCCGCGCAACCAAAGCACTCCAACCCTGCTCCCTGGTGCGCTGCACGTCCATCGCAATCAACTCGAGGACAAGCACGAGCCAGACGAGGAAGGCTCCCCCGAACTTGGCGATGCCTGAATCTTCAGGCGAGGCGGTATCTCACCGTTCGGCGAAGCCTGTGCAGCGAAGGCCGCACATCGGCAGTTCTGCGCACGACCAGCGGCATTTGAGTGCGTTGCCGATACGTCCGGTTCGCGGCTGCGCCCTTGGTGACTAAGCCATCGGCTGACAACGGCGGTCTAGGTGATGGGTGTCTGGCGATCGTGCAGATTAGTAGTGTGCGTTCATGACAGACCGTGGACGTGTGCAGCGTGGAGTACTTCCGATCCCCGACCAGGAGCGTGTCGGCCTGGTCACGTATGACGCGAAGGATCCTGATACGGCGTTCCCGCCGATCGAGCCGTTGCTGCCTCCCGAGGGGGCTCCGAATGTGTTGATCGTGCTGCTCGACGATGTGGGTTTCGGGGCGGCGAGTGCCTTCGGCGGTCCTGCGAGCACGCCGACGGCCGAGCGTCTGCAAGGCCAGGGCCTGTCGTACAACCGGTTCCACACGACCGCTCTGTGCGCGCCGACGCGTGCGGCGCTCCTCAGTGGCCGCAACCATCACTCGGTCGGCATGGGGTCGATCACCGAGAGCGCGACAGCAGCGCCCGGGCTCAGTGGGGTGAAGCCGAACACGAAGGCCGCGCTGGCGATGACGCTGAAGCTGAACGGCTACTCCACGGCCCAGTTCGGCAAGTGCCATGAGGTGCCGCCGTGGCAGACCTCACCGGTCGGACCGTTCGATGCATGGCCGTCGGGCGGCGGCGGGTTCGAGACCTTCTACGGGTTCATCGGGGGTGAGAACAACCAGTACTACCCGGCGCTCTACGACGGGTTCAGTCCTGTGGAGCCGGAGAAGACGCCTGAGGAGGGCTACCACCTCACCGAGGACCTCGCTGATCGTGCCATCGACTGGGTGCGCACCCAGAAGGCGCTGGCCCCGGAGAAGCCGTTCTTCGTCTACTTCGCCCCGGGCGCGACCCATGCCCCCCACCATGTGCCGGTCGAGTGGGCCGACAAATACGCCGGGAAGTTCGCCGGCGGCTGGGACGCCCAGCGGGAGTCGATCCTGGCGCGGCAGAAGGAGCTGGGTGTGGTGCCGGCCGACGCTGTGCTTACGCCCCGTCCCGATGCGATCCCGTCGTGGGACGACATGCCCGACGAGCTGAAGCCGGTGCTCGAGCGTCAGATGGAGGTCTATGCCGGATTCCTCGAGCACACGGACTTCCATGTCGGGCGGCTGATCGACGCGATCGACTCGATCGGTGCCATGGAGAACACGATCGTCTACTACATCATCGGAGACAACGGAGCCTCGGCCGAGGGCACGGTCAACGGTGCGTTCAACGAGATGGCGAACTTCAACGGCATGTCCGCCCTCGAGACGCCCGAGTTCATGGCCTCGGTCAAGGACAAGCTCGGTACTCCCGATGCCTACAACCACTACGCCGTGGGCTGGGCGTGGGCGATGTGCTCGCCGTACCAGTGGACCAAGCAGGTGGCCTCGCACTGGGGCGGCACCCGCAACGGGACGATCGTGCACTGGCCGAAGGGCATCAAGGCCAAGGGCGAGGTGCGGTCGCAGTTCACACACGTGATCGACGTCGCCCCCACGATCCTCGAGGCCGCGGGCATTCCCCAGCCTCAGTTCGTGAACGGCGTCCAGCAGTCGCCGATCGAGGGCACGAGCATGATCTACAGCTTCGACGACGGTGGGGCCCCCGAACGCCACGACCTGCAGTACTTCGAGATGTTCGGCAACCGCGGGATCTACCACAAGGGCTGGAGCGCGGTCACTCGCCACAGCACGCCGTGGCTGCCGATGGAGGTCCCGCCTGCGTTCGACGACGACGTGTGGGAGCTCTACGACGGGTCGAGCGACTTCACCCAGTCCAACGACCTGTCGACACAGATGCCCGAGAAGCTCGCGGCGCTGCAGCGGCTCTGGCTGACTGAGGCGGTCAAGTACAACGTCCTGCCCATCGACGACCGCCGCTTCGAACGCCTCAACGCCAGCATCGCGGGGCGGCCGCAGCTGATCACCGGCACGTCACAGGTCCTCTTCCCCGGCATGAGGCGGTTGTCGGAGAACAGCGTCATCGACATCAAGAACCGCTCCTTCAGCGTCACCGCGGCGCTGGCCGCCGCGGCCGACGGTCCGACCCACGGCGTGATCATCGCGCAGGGCGGCCGGTTCGGCGGCTGGGCCCTCTACGTAAAGGACGGCCGTGCGGCGTTCGTCTACAACGTCCTCGGCCTCCAGGAGTTCGTGGTCGAGGCGACCGAGGAGATCCCGTCCGGATCCCACCAGGTGCGCGCGGAGTTCGCCTACGACGGTGGCGGACTGGCCAAAGGGGGAGACGTGACGATCTTCTACGACGGCAACCCGGTCGGCACCGGCCGGGTCGGCGTCACCCAGCCACTGGTCTTCTCCGCCGACGAGACGACCGACATCGGCGACGACTACGGGATGGCGGTGAGTGCGCGGTATGCCGGGGCGAGCGCGTTCAACGGCAAGATCGACGTAGTGCAGATCGACATCGGTGACGACGACCATTCTCACCTGATCGATCCCGAGGACCTCGCGCACGTGGCGCTCTCCAGGCAGTAGGCAGAACTCGGCGGCCTAGTGACGAGCGCAAAGGCGCGTCTTCTTGAGCTGAGTGACCGTCCGCTCATCGGCTGCTTGTGAGTGCCGTTTCCGGGGTGTGGAGTTGGCTGCGTCAAGGAACCTGTGACGGCTCAATGCCAGGTGCCGCTCCTGACCCACACCGTCGTTCACCGCTACCGCGCTCCGCCTGCCTGCAGACTTTCTCCGCCTCCGCTCCGTGTCGCCCCATTGCCAACCACCAACGACTCCTCAACTCCCCTCTTCATTGGCCCCTTCCTCCTCTTCAATCTGCGGCACGCATGCTACGAAGTTTGGTAGGGGAAAGGGCGTCTGACCTGCTGGTTTGTGGTTGTCGACGGTTGTCGAGGGTGGTGTTCTCGGGGTGCATGGAGGGTTGAAGATCTACCGCGGGAGCCCGGCGGCGGCTCGGCCGTATGTGGAGGCCGACCGGGCCCGGGTCGATGACTACTACCTGGCCGAGGGCACCGGTCTGGCCTCCCGACTGGTGGCCACTCCTGCGAGCGTCCTCGAGCTGGCGCCCATGGACGGGCCGGCCTACGAGCGATGGGTGGCCGGCAGGATGGTGGAGACCGATCGGCCCAAGGGTCGGCTGCGGTCCGATGACCAGGCGGTCCGGTTCGTCGAGGTCACGGTCAACGGCCCGAAGACCTGGTCCCTGGCCGCGGCTCTGGATCCCGAGATCGCCGCGGCGTACGACGCCGCCCAGGACCGTGCCGCGATCGGAGATCGTGGGCTGGCTCGCCTGACACGCGACGACCCGGGTGGGGCCGCGGGGAAGGCAGGTGCAGGTGCCGGTGGAGCAGATCGAGGCCGCCGTCGTGCGGCACTACACCTCACGCGCTGGGGACCCGCACCGGCACCTCCACCTCCAGATCAACGCCCGGGTCTGGGCGGCCGGAGGGTGGCGGGCGCTGCACACCGTCGGGGTCCGCGACAGTCTGGAGGCGATCAACGGGATCGGGCACGCCGCGGTGATGTGCGACCCCGGGTTCCGGGCCACGTTGGCCGCCCACGGCTACACCCTCGATCCGCAGTCGGGCGAGATCGGCGAGCTGGCCGGATACGTGGGGGCGTTCAGCGCCCGGGCGAGGCAGATCGAGACCCATGTCGACTCCTACGAGGCCGTCTGGCGCGCCGAGCACCCCGGTGAGGAGCCGGGGCCGAAGCTGCGGCGATCCTGGGACCGCCGTGCCTGGGCGCGAGGCTCGGCCCGACAAGGTCGTCCCGAGCGACGGCGCGGAGCTGACTGCGCGGTGGGTCGAGGAGCTGGGTGAGCTTGGGTTCCGGCCACCACCAGCACCGGCCCGCGCCGTGGTGGTGCGGCCCGGAGAGCTGGACCGGCACGCGGCTCGTCGAATCGGCGCTGACCCGGCTCGGGGCCCGCCGGTCGGCGTGGAACCCCGCCGACGTCCGCGGTGAGGTGGAGAAGCTGATCGCCGGCGCCGGAGTGGTCACCGACCCCGGTGTCCGGTCGCGAGTTGGCCGAGGACCTGACCTCGCGGGTGGTCGCCGCCTCCCGGCCGCTGCTGGACCGCGAGGATGCGCCGGAGCATGTCCGGTCGTTGACCTCGGACCCGGGTGCTCGCGGTGGAGCGCGACCTCGTCGCGCGGATCACGGCCCGCGCCGCCGGGGAGGCGTTCCCGGCCTACGTGCGGGAGCTCCGCGGGCGCCTCGACGGTCTCGATGCCGAGCAGCGGGCGGCGGTGGCGCACCTGACCGGAACCGGCCGGATCACGATCGTCGAAGGGCCGGCGGGTGCCGGCAAGACCGCCATGCTGGCCGCCGCCCGGACCGTCTCGCTGGACCAGGGGCACCGGATGGTCGTCCTCACCCCGACCCGCAAGGCGGCCATGGTCGCCGAAGGCCAGATCGGGGCCGCCTCGTATCCGGTGGCGTGGCTGTTGTACCAGCACGGGTTCCGCTGGGACGACGACGGCCACTGGTCGCGGGTTCCCAGCCAGCCCGACCTGGCTGCACGGCTGCGGGCCGACGACCTGGTCGTCGTCGACGAGGCCGGGATGCTCGACCAGGACACCGCCCGCGCCCTCCTGGCCTTTGCCGCCGAGACCGGGGTCCGGGTCGGGCTGGTCGGCGACCGGCACCAGCTGCCGGCCGTGGGCCGTGGGGGAGTGCTCGACCTGGCCGCCCGCCACGCAGCCGACCGGACCCTCACTCTGGAGGGGGTCCGCCGTTTCGCCGACCCGGCATACGCGGACCTGTCGTTGCGGATGCGCCGCGCGGAACAGCCCGGGGAGGTGTTCGACGAGCTCGCTCGGCGCGGCGAGATCGTGGTCCATGCCAGCGAGGTCGAACGCCAGCAGGCCCTGGCCGTGCGGGCGAGCCTGGGCGAGCTGGTGGTCGCCGACACCCGCGAACAGGTGGGCCGGATCAACGGCCTGGCCCACCGCGTCCGCGACCATCACCGGCGAAGCCACCGACGCTGTCACGACCAAGGCCGGGGAGCGGATCGGCATCGGAGATCGGATCGCGACCCGCCGCAACGACCCCGACACCGACGTCGCCAACCGCGAGACCTGGACCGTCATCGACGCCCAGCGCGGCGGCCTGACCGTCGTCGGCGAGGCAGGCCGACGCACCTTGCCTCCCGACTACGTGCACGAGCACGTCGAGCTCGCCTACGCCACCACCGCCTACGGCGCCCAAGGCACCACCGTCCCCACCTCACATGTGTCGGTCGGCGACCACACCGGCGCCTCCTCGGCCTACGTCGGGATGACCCGCGGTCACGAGACACAACACCGCCCACCTCGTCGCCGACACCCTCGACGACGCCCGACGGCAATGGATCGACGTCTTCGGCCGCGACCGCGCCGACCTCGGACCCGCCCACGCCGCACGACTTGCCGCAGAGGCCGTCGACCGCTACGGGCCGAAAGCCAAGCGGCCAGCCCGACGGCCGCCGACTCCGGCCCGTCGCGTCGAAGACGACTTCGGCTACCGCCCACCGTCGCAGGCGCAAGGTCCGAGCATCGGCCTCTGAGGCGATCGTCCGAAGGATCGTCAGTGCGACGTGCCACACTTGAGCCATCGGTCGATCATCGCCAAGGAGGCTGCCATGACCAGCGACCCGCGGTCTGAGCTGCCACCCGAGTGGGTCAGCGACAAGGAAGACCTCGACGCGCTCTTCAAGGACGCAAAGCCGATTGGTGACGGCTCCGACTGGGCATGCCAGGATTTCTTCGAGTCCGACGAGGAACAGGCGGAGTTCGTCGCGTGGTACCGGGCCGAGCGCCACAAGGAACTTGCCTGAGCCGTGAGGATCGTGCTCGACACCGACGTGGCGTCGGGTCTGATCAAAGGGACGTTGTCGCCGGCGATGCTCGCTGTCATCGCGCCGCATGAAGCAGCTCTGTCATTCATCACGGTCGGCGAGCTGGCTCGATGGATTCACGCCCGAGACCTCGGCCAGAGGCGCCGTCGGGCCGTCGAGGCGTTCTTCGCGGCCCACCCGGTCATTCCGGGTGGTCGTGACGTGGGGCGAAATGGGGCGAGATCGTCACCTACGCCGTCAAGCGAGGCCGCCCACGTCCGTTCAACGATTCGTGGATCGCAGCCAGCTGCCTCACCTACGACCTCTCGCTGGCGACGCTCAATGTCACCGACTTCGAAGACTTCGCGGAGTACGAGGGCCTTCGCCTGATCACGCCATAGGGCCGTACCAGGGGCGTTCGCGCGGACCACGGGCGGCGACCGTGACAGCCGGCCGCCATGCCTGCCGGATGACCGCCGGAATCGTGAGGTCTTCCCAGAGATCGACGAGCAGGGCACCGTCGATCCAGTCCATCAGCTCGTCGGGTTGCCCCTTGCGAAGCAGGAGCGCGTACAGCCGCCTCCGTTGGGGCCGGCGGCGTAGGTCGAACTTCCGGATCCCCTCGAACCTCGCCGGATCATCGAGGTAGACCTTGGCGAAGCACTCCGGCAACTTGCCTCTCCACAACCGGTCGGGCACCCAGAACGGCCGCACCCCGCGAGCGATGCGGTGCTCGAAGTGGACCTGGGTGACCAGGTCGAGGCGATAGCCCGCGGCCTCGACGATCCGTTCGGCGACCGTCAAGCTAGGGCACTTCAAGCCGCGCTCGTAGGCCGACAAGGTGGCCTGCGACGTCCTCGCCCGCTGTGCGAGCTGGCGCTGGGTCAGGCCACTGCCTCGCCGAGCCCGAGAGATCAACCCACGCACATCGATTCGGCCACGATATCCGCGCGGACGTCGACACGCTGACAAGTGGCCTGTGGAAAACGCACTTACCTGGTGAGCACCACCCATGAATGGTTCAACGCAGGTGTCCACTCGCGGGCCATTTCGGGCTTGTAGTAGCGAACAACCCCCCCATTGCCCGACCACCCCTACCCCCAGTAGGACCCGATGTCCCTGCCACCCCCCACCAGACCCCCTTCCACGAGCGCCACGACGACGAGCTGCTCACGCTGTCGGAGGTCGCTGAGATCCTGTCGGCCTCCGAGAACACGGTGCGCTGGTGGCGCCAGATCGGCAGCGGCCCGTCGTTCTTCAAGATCGGACGACGGCTCTACACCACCGTCGGCGAGCTCCGCCGCTTCATCCGGGAGCAGCGAATCGCCTCCCGACCCGTCATCCCGACCACGAGGAGGAACTGATGGCCAGCATCCGCAGGCGCACACTCACCTGGACCCACGAGTCGGGCACCACCAGAACCGCCGCGAGGTACCAGGCCGACTACTACGACCGCGCTGGCAAGCGACACCGACGGATGTTCGACCTGAAGAAGGACGCCCAGCGCTGGCTCGACGAGCAGACCGCCGGCCTGGTCACCGGCCAGTGGGCAGACCCTCAGGCCGGCCGGGAGTCGGTGCGGTCGTACGGAGAGCGGTGGCTGGCACGCCAGGTCCTGGCACCCAGCACCGAAGCCACGTACGAGATCGTGCTGCGCAACCACGTCTTCCCGACCATCGGCGAGATGCCGATGAACGCGGTGAACCGGGCCGATCTGCAGACCCTGGTCAAGGAGTGGCAGCTCACGGCGGCTCCATCGACCGCCCAGGCGAGATACCTCGTGACGGCGATCATGTTCCGCGCCGCGGTCAAGGACCGTGTCCTGCCGACCTCGCCGTGCATCGACATCAAGCTGCCCAAGATCCCGCCGAAGTCCTCCCTGGTGCCGATCAGCACCCAGACCGTGCTGTCGCTCCGCGAGGCCATCGCGCCGCGCTACCGGCTCTTCGTCACCCTGGCGGCCGGAGCCGGGATGCGACGAGGAGAGATCCTCGGCCTGACGCTCGACCGGGTCGCGGTGGACTTCGCCACCATCCGGGTCGACCGCCAGCTGTCCCGAGCCAGCCGCACAGGCAACCCCGTCTTCGCCATGCCCAAGACGCCGTCCTCGACCCGCACCATCCCGATCGGCCAGGTCGTCCTCGACGAGATCAGGGAGCACGTCCGCGACTTCGGCCACCACGAATCCGGGCTACTGCTGACCACGGACGTGGGCAACTTCGTGGGCACGAGCACCATCCACAACGCCTGGCGCATCGCGGCCAGAAAGGTCGGCACGGACGCCACGCCCCACGACCTGCGGCACTACTTCGCCTCGGCGCAGATCCGCGGAGGCCAGTCGATCAAGGTCCTCCAGGCCCTGCTCGGGCACAAGTCCGCGGTCGAGACGTGGGACACGTACGGCCACCTCATGGGCGACGAGGACACGCGCAGCCGGGCCATCGTGGACGACCTGCTCGGCAGCGGTCGGCAGCGACCATCGGTGGCCCCGAGTGAAAATCGTGGGCACGGTATGGGCACAGTAGAGGTCCTCTGAACACAAAACCCCAGGTCAGAAGGGGTAAGGCGGAGGGGCTGGTCTGTAGGCCGGGTTCTGTTCCCGGGCGCCTTGCGGCGTCCCGTTCGGCGACCATCCATCTCGGACCACCGTTGCCGATGGCCTCGTGCGGTCCACCCGCGCACTCGGGCGGGCAGCCCTCGAGCGTGCGCTGTTCGACCTTGCTCCGGGCGGGGTTTGCCGAGCCGACCCGGTCGCCCGGGTCGCTGGTGGTCTCTTGCACCACCGTTTCACCCTTACCTCAAGCACTGCTTCAGGCGGTCTGTTCTCTGTGGCACTGTCCCGCGGGTTGCCCCGGGTGGGTGTTGCCCACCGCCCTGCCCTTCGGAGCCCGGACCTTCCTCGACGCATGTCTCGCGACGTACGCCGCGGCCGCCCGACCAACCCCTCCGCGTCGGCCATCGTAGGGCCCTCGAGGGGGTGGCTCCCAGCCGGCGACACAGGTGAACGCCGGGTCGGTCCCCGGGGAACGAGGACCGACCCGGCGTTGCGGGTGGGAGAGGTCAGCTCAGCTGACCGTGAGTGTCGTGTCGTCGACCACGAACGACGTCTGCAAAGAGACGTCCTCCGCGCCGGTGAACGACAGCGTCACGGTCTGTCCGGCGAACGAGGAGAGGTTGAACGACTTCTGTGTGTAGCCCGAGCGCTTGTTCAGGTTCGCGTACGTCGCGAGGGTCGTCGACCCCGCCTTGACGGTGAGCTTGTCGTACGCCGTCGACGTCGTGGTCTCCGCGGTGTCGATGTGGAGGTAGAACGTCAGCGTCGCGGCGCAGCCCGCCGGGATGGTCACCGACTGGGAGAGCGAGTCGGTGTGGGTGGTGCCGTAGCCGTCCAGCCAGGCCTTCCAGCTGCCGGAGTGGGCGGGCTCGGCGCTCGAGCTGTCGACGACACCCGAGGACGCGGTCCAGGGGGGCGCCGTACCGGTCTCCAAGCCGGGGTTGCCGAGCTTCTGTCCGGGGCTGGAGCAGCCGCCACCGCCGGTCGTGCCGATCGTCCACGAGAAGGTCGCCGAGCCGGTGGCGCCGGTGGTGTCACGGGCGGTCACGGTCGAGCTGAAGTTGCCCGCCGTGGTCGGCGTGCCGCTGATCAGTCCGGTCGAGGAGCTGATCGACAGCCCGGCCGGCAGCCCGCTGGCCGACCACGTGAAGCTCTGCCCGCATGCCGAGTCGGTGGCGGTCACCTGCAGCGACTTCGCGGTGCCCACGGTGCCGGTCTGGCTGCCGGGGTTGTTGACCGTGACGGTGTTGGTGCCGCCCGTCGTGCACGTCGGGTCGCCGGACTGGGCCGGCACCGACACCGCGTTCCACGCCGCCTTGGTGGAGTTGTAGAGCGCACAGGTCGCGTCGAGGTTCTTCGCCGCGGTCAGCGTCCACGTGCGGTACTTCAGGTACGACGAGGTGCTGGTCTTCATCAGCATCGCGTTGTACATGATCTGCTCGGCCTTCTGAATGCCGACACCGGAGACCGACGAGATGTTGCAGGTCGGGCTGGGGGGCTGGCCGTTGGTCGGGCTGCTGCCCTCGGCCAGCAGGTAGAACCAGTGGTTGCCCGGGCCGGCGGCCGCGTGCACCTCCTCGTTGGGCACCGACGAGGAGTAGCAGTTGTCGTCACCGGCGAGCGAGGGGTTGTACATGTAGCGGATCGGGCCGGAGCCGACCAGGTTGACCCGCTCGCCGACGGTGAAGTCGGGGGTGTCGGTCGGGTTGTCGGCGTACCACTCGGTGGCCGCCCCGAACGTGTCGGCGACGAACTCCTGGGTGTTGCCGTTGGAGATGCCGCCGGGGGTGTGGTCGTCGACGCCGTGGCCGAACTCGTGGGCCACCACGTCGATCTCGCCGATCCACTCACCGGTGCTCTGGGTGTGGCCGACCTGCACCTGGGTGCCGTCGTAGTAGGCGTTGACGTCGGCGAGCCCGACCCGGATCCGCACCCAGCCGCCGGAGCCGTCCATGCCGCTGCGGCCGTCCCAGGCCGAGAGCATCTGCCGCTCCTGCTCGGCGCTGTAGAACGAGTCGGCGCAGTCGGTCTCGCGGCTGGTCTCGTTGCCGTTGCCCCAGGCGTCGGTGGACTTGCTGAACGTCGTGTTGGTGGCGGCGTCCTGGCACACCAGCGTCGGCGCGTTGCTGTCCTTCATCAGGTACGTCGAGCCCGACTGCGTGGTCGGATAGAGACGCTGCCCTCCCACTCGGTGTTGGCGCTGCCCTCCATGACCCGCTGGCGGGCCTGAGCACCTTGCCGGTGCGGGCGTCGACGACGACGTCCTTGATCGACGGCATCGCGCCCCGGTGACCGGTCACCGTGGTCTCCCAGCCGAGCGCGGGACGACGCCGCGTGCTGCCAGACCACCAGCTGGGCGGGCGAGGCGTGCGAGGCGTTCGGCACCTGGCGCCGGGCGGTCGTGACGGCCGTGCTCCTGGCCAGGGTCGGGGTGACCGACCGCAGGCTGACCGGGTGCGACTGCGCCACCGACGTGCTCAGCACCTGGCCGTCGGCATCGGTGACGACGACGAAGTCGCCGCCGACCACGGGCAGGCTCTTGTAGGTGCGCTCGTAGGGCACGTACTGGATGCCGTACGAGGAGATGACCGGCTCGGACCGGAAACCGTCGTGGGGCTGATCTTCAGGGCGGCGGCCCTGCCGGCGATCAGCTGGTGAGCGCTCCGTGCCGCCAGCGCACGAGGGCTGTGGCCCTGCGTGGGTGCTGCGGCCGACGCATCATGGGGCAACGACGCGAGCGGCGTCCCCACGAACGCCGCGGCGGCCAGTCCGCCGAGGTGTCTCGCTGGTCATCGCTGTCTCCTGGATCCGTGGCCCGCGGATGTGGGCCGAACGCTGCGAAGGCTCGCAACGGTCGGAACCAGGGGTCAACGAAGCAGGGGCCTCAGGTTCTCGCACTGCACAAACCTGAGCCTGGCGCGGCCGGCTACGGCCGGGTGAGCACCTCGGCACCGTCGGCGGTCACCAGCAGGGTGTGCTCGAACTGTGCGCTGCGCCGGCCGTCGGCGGTGACGACGGTCCAGCCGTCGTCCCACATCACCCACTCGTGGGTGCCGAGGTTGAGCATCGGCTCGATGGTGAACGTCATCCCGGGCAGGATCTCGTCGTCGAAGCGCGGCTCGTCGTAGTGGGGGATGATCAGCCCGCTGTGGAACGACGTGCCGATGCCGTGCCCGGTGAACTCGCGGACGACGCCGTAGCCGAACCGACGGCGTAGGACTCGATGACGCGCCCGATCACGCTGACCCGCCGCCCGGGCCGGACCGCCTTGATCGCGCGGTCGAGGGCCTCGTGGGTGTGCTCGACGAGCGCTCTCGTCTCGTCGTCGACGTCGCCGGCCAGGAACGTCGCGTTGGTGTCGCCGTGGACACCGTCGAGGAAGGCGGTGATGTCGATGTTGACGATGTCGCCGTCCTCGATCACCCGGGCGTCGGGGATGCCGTGGCAGATCACCTCGTTGACGCTCGAGCACAGCGACTTGGGGAAGCCCTTGTAGCCGAGCGTCGACGGGTAGGCGCCGTGGTCGCAGAGGAACTCGTGGCCGATCCGGTCGAGCTCGTCGGTGGTGACGCCCGGCGACGACGTGTGAACCGACCAGCTCACGGGCCTGGGCGGCCAGCCGGCAGGCCACCCGCATCTTCGCGACCGTCTCGGCGTCCTTGACCTCGTTGCCGGTGAACGGCGCGGGCGCCGGCCGGTCGACGTACTCCGGACGCGGGATCGACGCGGGCACCTCGCGGCGCGGTGAGATCGCGGCGGGCGCGATCGCGGTCGAGGTCATGGCAGGAGTCTAGGTGCCTGGACATCACGCCTAGGCTGGCCGCATGGCCAAGTACTGGTACTGCGTCAAGCACCACGCGGTCGAGCCGTCGGACGGCTGCGCACCCATCGACCGGCTCGGCCCCTACGCCACCGAGGAGGAGGCGGCCCGGGCGCTGGAGAAGGCCAAGGAGCGCAACGAGGCCTGGGACAACGACCCCAACTGGAGCGACGAGCCCGGCTGGGACGGCCAGTCCAAGCGGCGTACGCCGCCGAGCGACGGCTGAGTGGCCGCCCGGGAGCCCTCGCGGCCACCGCCGCCTCCGACACCGGCTCGCATCTCACCCCTTCCGTTCGGCGGGATGATCGGGCTGGCCTGCGTCCTCTTCCTCGACCTGGGCACCGCCGGCGTGCTGCCGTGGTGGGCGGTGATCCTCCTGGTCGTGGTCTGGGTGGTGCTGTTCGTGCTCGCCTGCGCGTGGTGGACGCGACACCCCCACCGCCTGCCCTGGCTGGCCGGGGTCGGCCTGCTGGTGTGGCTGGTGGTCGTGGTGGGGGTGAACCTGCTCGCCGCCTGAGGGCGGGTCACGGCTCCAGGCACACCGGGATCGAGTCGCTGCGGCCGGTCGGCCGCTCGGTGTGTCCGGACGGGCTGTAGATCTTGATCCAGTCCACGCCGGCCAGCTGACGTAGCGTCGGCATGATCTCGCCGGCGATCGTCACCGTCGAGCCGCCGCTGCTGCATCCACCGGTGAGCCGGACTCGGGCGATGCCGTGGCTGATCGAGCGGATCACGAACCCGGTCGCACCCGACCGGAGCAGCCGTAGGCCGTCGGTGCGCTCGCCGGGCAGCACGCCGGCGAAGAGCCGGTCGAGCAGTCCGGTGGCCGGGGTCAGCGGGATCACCGGACGAGAGCGGGCCACGAAGAACGGCGGGGTGTTGTCGGTGAAGCGCTTGAGCTGGAAGAACCACACCTGGCGCTGCACCGTGCGGAACGCCGCACGGACGTCGACGACCACCCGCGCCGGCTGGTGGAGGGTCGTGACCTGGAACGACGTGCGCTTGGCCAGGCCGAGGCCGTAGGTCACCACGCCCTCGAAGTCGTCGGACTGCACTGCTGTCATCGCGTTGGGCAGCGGGAACGCCAACCGCCTGGCCACCGTCGGCGCCCCGGAGTCGTCGCGGGCCCGCGCGGCGGCCAGCCTGACCTGGAGGATCGCGCGACCGGCTACGGGGATCGGTTTCCCCAAGCCGCCGCCGACCAGCCGGGCGACGTAACGGGCCCGGTGGCCTGCCGGGAGACCGCCTCGGAACTGGAAGACGACGCGGTCGAAGCCGGGATGGTGCGACGCGCGGATGCTGACCAGCGTCGGCTGGGTCGGCGCCGGCGCAGCCCGGGTGGCGGCGAGCGCGCCGGTCGCGACGCCGGGTGCGATCGCGAGGGCGAGCAGGGGGACAACGAGACGCGGGATCCTCATGGGGAACCTCCGAGGGAGGAGTCGGTCCGACCCTCCAGGGTCCGCGCCTTCGCCGCGGTTCGCCAGAGGACGAGGTCCCGGACCGCTCTACAGCCACCCGTGGGCGGTGGCGATGCGCACCGCCTCGGAGCGGTTTCCGGCGCTGGTCTTGCCGATCGCCGAGGAGAGGTGGTTGCGCACGGTGCCGGGGGACAGGTGCACCCGCTGCGCGACGGTCGCGACCGGGGCGCCGTCGGCGCAGGCGCGGAGCACTTCGGTCTCCCGCTCTGTCAGCGGTGAGTCGCCGAAGGCGAGGCTGTCCATCGCCAGCGCCGGGTCGACGACGCGCAGACCCTGGTGCACGCGCCGTACGGCGTCGGCCAGCTGGGCGGCGGGAGTGTCCTTGACCACGAACCCGTCGGCTCCGGACTGCATGGCCCGGCGCAGGAAGCCCGGTCGGCCGAACGTCGTCACGATCAGGACCCGGGTGTCGGGGGCGACGCGGCGAACCTCGGCCGCCGCGCTGATCCCGTCGAGCCCCGGCATCTCGACGTCGAGCAGTGCCACGTCGGGGTGGTGCTCGAGCACGGCCGGGACGACGAGGTCACCCGACGCCACCTCGGCGACGACCTCGAGGTCGGACTCCATGCTCAGCAGCGCCGACAGCGCCCCGCGCACGAGCGCCTGGTCGTCGGCCAGGAGCAGGCGGATCACGGGACAACGACCTTCAGGGAGAACCCTGGCTCCAGCGCCTCGGTGACGACGGTGCCACCCAGGATGGCGGCCCGCTCGCGGAGCCCGGTCAGGCCGTTGCCGGGGGCCTCGACGTCGGCGCCGCGGCCGTCGTCGCGGACCTCGATCTCGTGCGCACGGAGGACGACGGAGCAGCGGCGCGCGCCGCTGTGGCGGATCACGTTGGTGATGCCCTCGCGCACCGTCCAGGCGAACAGCTCGCGCCGGTCCGACGGCACGTCGTCGGTGGAGTTGGGCAGGTCGGCGTCGATCTCGGCCGCGGAGAGGGCTGTGCGCGCGCGGGCGAGCTCGCCGGGCAGGGTGAGCTCGCGATAGCCCTCGACCGCGCGACGTACGTCGGTCAGCGCGTCGCGGGAGAGCCGCTCGAGGTCGGCCAGCTCGGTGCGGGCGCGCTCGGGGTCGACGTCGATGAGCCGGTTGGCCAGCTCGGCCTTGACCGTGATCACGGTCAGCGAGTGACCGAGGATGTCGTGCAGGTCGCGGGCGAAGCGGTTGCGCTCGTCCTCGAGGGCGAGCCGGGCGTTCTCCTCGCGGACGGAGAGCACCTCGATGTTGCGGTTGATCGCCTGGGTGATGCCCCAGATGGCCAAGGTGGCGACCAGGGTGCCGAAGAGGATGCCCGGGTCGCGGTGCCAGCCCGGCACCCAGAGCGTGGCGGCGTAGGTCGTGAGGGCGACCGCGACGGAGACCAGCCAGGCCCACCGCGTCTGCAGGCACATCACGCAGGCGACAGCGATGTAGACCGCGGCGGCGCTGCCGGTCTGTCCGATGGTCAGGCACATGACCACGCCGAGCGCGACCAGCACCAGCACGATCACGACGCCCTGCGGAGCGCCGAGAGGCGCCCGGAACGGCGAGAACGTACGCCGCCACCGCATCGCCACGAAGACGCTCAGGTAGAGGGCGGCGAAGGCCAGGGTCGCCACGATCCCGACCCAGCCGGGCACCTCGTCGCGCATCGACCAGGCGACCGACAGCGGGGACAGCAGGTAGAACAGCCAGATCCCGGCGAAGAACAGACCCCAGCGACGCGGACCCGTGGGGTGGTCCGCGTCGGCCGGGGTCGTGCTCACGGCTGACACGCTAGTCACACCCGTGCGGTGTCCTTGCTCATCCGCCAGGCGGCCCCGGCCACGAAGATCGCCAGCCAGGCGACCGCGTTGACGACGGCGTACCACGGCAGCTCGTGGGTGAGCGGTGCCCGGGCGACCTCGGCCACGCCGTACATGGGGCTCCAGTAGGCGATGTCGCGCACCCAGCCGGCGTACTGGCTCAGCGGGATGAACAGGCCGCCGAGGAAGGCCAGCAGGGCGAGGCCGGGGCCGAGGATCTGCATGACGTTCTCACCGGGGACCAGGTACCCGACGAAGACGCCGAGCGCGGCGAAGGTCATGGTGCAGAACAGGGTCACGATGGCGCAGACGAGCCAGGTGCTGACCGGCATGTCGGGGGTGCCTTGGAGCGCACCCGCGACGTTGACGAGGGCGACCGCGAGCCCGCCCATGGCGAGGGCCACCAGGGCCTTGACCGAGATGTAGGCGAAGGGGTTGAGCGGGGTCAGCCGGAGCTGGCGCGACCAGCCGAGCGCGCGCTCGACGGCCACCATCGCCCCGCAGGAGGCGGCGATCAGCGCGCCGCCGTACATGCGCCATCGAGACCATGACGTAGGCCGAGACGTTGCCGTCGCCGACCTGCTCGGTGCCCTGGTTGCCGGAGCCGAACACCAAGAACATCGCGGTCGGGAAGACCAGCGTGAAGATGATGGTGCGGCGGTTGCGCAGCATCCGGGCCAGCTCGAGCCGGAGCAGCGTGGGGTTGAAGCCGCCCATGGACGGCACGCGGCGGGTGGCCGGGTCGATGGTCTGGGTGCTCATGCCGAGGCTCCTTCGGGGTCGTGGGTGCCGGTGAGGCTGAGGAACGCGTCCTCGAGCCCGCGGGCGGTGATCTCGAGGTCGTGGGCCGCGGTCTCGGTGAGCAGGTAGCGGGCGACGGCGTCGGTGTCCTTGGCGTGGATGTGGACGGTGTCGCCGCGCAGGTCGACGCTCTCGACCCCGGGCAGCTCGGACAGGCGCCGGCCGTCGGCGCCCGGGAGCGTGGCCCGGACGGTCCGGCCGGCGGCCAGCGCCTTGATCTGGCTGCCGGTGCCGTCGGCGACGATCCGGCCTTGGCTGATCAGCACGATCCGGTCGGCGTACTGGTCGGCCTCCTCGAGGTAGTGCGTGGCGAAGAGGATGGTGCGGCCCTGCTCGGCGTCCGCGCGGATGGCCGACCAGAAGGTACGGCGTCCCTCGACGTCCATGCCGGTCGTCGGCTCGTCGAGCAGCAGCAGGGCGGGGTCGGGCAGCAGGGCCATCGCGAAGCGGAGCCGCTGCTGCTCGCCCCCGGAGCACTTGCCCACCTTGCGGTCGGCGATCTCCTCGATGCCGGCGGTGCGCGAGGACGTCGTCGACGGGGGCGGTGTCGGCGAACAGGCTCGCGGTGTAGGCCACGGTCTCGCGCACCGTCAGGTCCTTGAGGAGGCCACCGGTCTGCATCACCGCGGAGACCAGGCCGCGGGCGATCGCCTGGCGCGGGTGGAGGCCGAGCACCTCGACCGACCCGGACGTCGGCTGGGAGAGCCCCAGCACCATGTCGATGGTGGTGGTCTTGCCGGCGCCGTTGGGGCCGAGGAACGCGACGATCTCACCCGGCTCGAGGATGAGGTCGATGCCGCGGACGGCGTGGACCTCACCGAAGTCCTTGGTGACCTCCGAGAGCCGGACGGCGGGCGTGGACGCCGAGGTGGCGCCGCTCGTCGGCGTGAAGCTGGTCTGAGTCATGAGGACAGCCTGCCGCTACCGGCCTCGACCTGCCTCACACAGGCATCACGAGTCGGGCATGACGTTTGTCAGGAACCTCGGGAGCCAGGGTCGGAGCCAGGGTCGAAGTCAGGGCCTGACGCGCGCCTGCGCGACCCGGTGCCCGTCGACGTACACCCGGATCCGGGTCACGCGGAGGAGTCGCACTCGCACCCGGCCCGACGCCGTGGCGGCCACGACGTGCGGCGACCGGTCGCTACCGACCTCGAGGCGGAAGCGCGTCGCGACCGCGTTGCGGGTGTTGTCGAGTCCGATCCGCAGGCGGTGGTGGGCGAGCTTGGTGAGATGGACCCGGACGCCCTCGTAGCGCGGGCAGGTCGGCACCTGCGCCGAGTAGACCGCCGAGGTGCCGTCGGAGCCGGCCACCCTGCCGGGGAGCAGGCCCGGCGGGAGCCCTGACATCGCAAGCGTGACGGCTGCACCGTCGACGGCGGTGCCGGTGCGGGTGCGGGTGCCGAGCACCACCGGGTACGTCGCGCCGCCGGCGCCGTCGGCCGGGTTGCGGACGGTGACCGCGGCCGAGCCCGAGGCGCGTGCGCCGTTGCTGCAGATGATCTGCGACGTCGTGACCGCCGGCGCGAGGGCCACCGGTGGTGGGGTCGTTGCCGTCGAGGTGGGGGCCGTGGTCGTGGGCGCGGTGCTGGTGGGCGGCGTGCTGGGGGGTGCGGTCGTGGTGGGTGCGGTCGTGGTGGGTGCCGTCGTGGTGGGTGCAGTGGTCGTCGGTGAGCTGGACGGCGCGGCGTTCGGGTCCACGACGAACGACCAGGCGATGTCGGCCTGCTTCGACTGGCTGATCCGCACCGCGTAGGTGCCGGTGACCAGGCGGGTGCGGGGGATGATGAGCACGGCGTGGTCGCTGGTGAGGATCTGCTTGCCGGTCGGTCCGTGGACCTGGTCGCTGCTGACGTAGGTGACCTCGTCCACGACGCACACGTCGGCGCCCGTTCTCGACAGCACGGTGCCGCTCGGTGTGGTGAGGGTGGCGGTCAGGTTGTTGGTCGGGGCAGCGGGCAGCATGGCGATGATCGGCAGGCTGGGGGCGGTGTAGTCGGCGCCCGACTTGGTGCTCCGGCAGGTCTCGATCGGGTCGGGGCTCTCGTTGCCGGCGTACCTGGTGAGATAGCTCGTCGAGCCGGGGCCCGGGAAGAGGATCGGGGACGAGTGGCTGGTCGAGCCGAGGCCGGAGATGACGTCCATGCCGGCGTAGGTGGAGTCCTGGGCGAACGCCGTCTGGGCAAGGCCGGAGCGCAGCATGCCGATGGCGTGGAACGGCGCCCCGAGCCAGTAGTCGACCGCGCTGGTCGCGGTCTGCGACGCGTGCCTGACCAGGTTGCTGCGGGAGCCCTCGAGGGCGCCGTCGGCGGTGTAGTAGGGGCTGGCCCGGTTCTCGGTGTGGTCGCTGGCGTACTGACCCGTGCGCAGGCTCGGGTCAGTACGCTCCAGGTAGGTCATGTGGTGCTGGATGCCGAGCGTCCAGGCGGTGTTCTCGGTCGCGGCGGCGACACCGGCCGCCACGCGCACGTCGTTCATGCGCTGCAGCCAGGGCGGGACCGAGGAGGCAGTCTGGCTGGTGCCGGCGCGAGCCGGCAGGGCGACACACACGGACGCGCAGAGGGCGACGACCGCCGCGACGGCGATCGCGGCGACGTGTGCGGGCTGGCTCCGCATGGCGGTTCCTTCTGACGTGTGTCCCTGGCCCCGGACCCATCGTCACGGGTGGGGGGTCGCTGTCAGAAGATCCGCAGAAGTGCTCCGACCCTCAGAACGTGTGCTCGGGGCCGGGGAAGGTGCCGGCCTTGACCTCGGCGTCGTAGGCCTGGGCCGCGCGGAGCAGCTCGCCGTGGAGATCGGCGTACTGCTTGACGAAGCTGGCCATCCGTCCGGTCCGCATCCCGAACGCGTCCTGCCAGACCAGGACCTGGCCGTCACACTCGACGCCGGCGCCGATGCCGATCGTCGGGATCGCGAGCTCCTTGGTCACCTTCGCAGCGACGTCACCGTGCACCATCTCCAGGACCACGGCGAAGGCACCGGCGTCCTCGACGGCGTGGGCGTCGGCGAGGACCCTCTCGGCCGCGTCGCCGCGACCCTGCACGCGGTAGCCGCCGAGGGCGTGCTCGCTCTGCGGGGTGAAGCCGATGTGGGCCATCACCGGGATGCCGCCCTGCGACAGCTTGCTGATCTGGGGCGCCATCTCGACGCCGCCCTCGAGCTTCACACAGTGGGCGAGGCCCTCCTTCATGAAGCGGACGGCCGTCGCATAGGCCTGCTCGGGCGAGCCCTGATAGCTGCCGAACGGCAGGTCGCCGACGACGAGCGCACGCTGCACGGAGCGGGCGACGGCGCGGGTCAGCGGGAGCAGCTCGTCGACGGTGACCGGGACCGTCGTGTCGTTGCCGTAGACGTTGTTGGAGGCGGAGTCGCCGACCAGGAGGACGTCGATGCCTGCCTCGTCGAAGGTCGCGGCTGCGTACATGTCGTAGGCGGTGAGCATCGAGAACCGCTCGCCCTGCTCCTTGAGCTGACGCAGGTGGTGGGTGCGGATGCGCTGGCTCATGGTCCGAGCTCCTCCGGTGTCATCGCAGCTCCCTGGTGGAGTCCACGTAACCCGTCCAGGCTAGTGAGTCGACGTACGGCTGCCACCTGTGGCGCTCGTCACCTTCAGCCGGGGCGGGCGAGCTCCTCGAGGAGACCGTCGAACGCGATCCGGTCGTCCTCGGTGCCGGTGTGCGGGGCGGCGAACCACTCGGCGTACTGGCTGACCTCGTCGAGCCGCCACTCCAGGTCGAACAGCTCGAGCATCGCCGGGTCGGCGCCGAGGTCGACGGGATCGGCGCCGGCGTCGACGAGGGTGCGCAGGTCGAGCTCTGCGGGGGCGAGCTTCAGCGACTCCCAGTCGACGAGGAGCCGACCCTGCGGGGTGAGCAGCTGGTTGTCCGCGTGGGGCTCGCCGTGGGTCGCGACCCAGGGCCGGCCGCGGGCCATGTCGGCCAGGGCGTGGTAGCGCGCGGTCCATCGGGCCAGCTCTCCGAGGTGCTCCCGTACGGCGTCGCGGGCGGCCTCGGCGTAGGGACCCGGCCCCCATGCCTTCTGCGTCAGGGCGGCCGTCGTGTCGGCGAGGTCGGGTCCGACGAGGGGCTGCCAGGGCGGTAGCTCGTGCGGGGGAGGCGTGGTGTGGAGGCGATGCAGGGCGCCGGTCGTCCAGGCGAGGTCGAGGTCGCCGCCTGCGGCCCCGTCGAGCCACTGCGTACAGCTCACGGCGCCGTCGGAGAAGGGCAGCGTGTGGGTGCCGAGGCCGGTGCGCACCGGCGCGACCACGAACTCCAGACCTCGGTCACGCAGTGCCGCCGCTCCGGCGTAGGCCGCCTCGAGGCGAGCGGCGGGCCGCTTGGGCTCGAGCCAGTCGAGGGTGACGAACAGTCGAGGCGCCCCGGTGGCGTCGTAGGCCGCCCAGTGGTGCGCGCCGAAGCCGACCGGTAGGTGTGCCACGCGAGTGACGGTGGGGTCCCAGTGCTCGGCCAGCGTGTGCGTCAGTCGCTGGTCGTCGACCCGAGGCGGTGGCTCACGCACGGCGCCGCCGCTGCCGGAGGCGGTCGAAGGCGCGGTCGCGGGGCGGCCTGCGGATCAGCTCGAGGAGAGCGGCCGTCGGCTCGTCGGGGCCGTAGGTCGTGTCGACGGTGAGGTCGCAGTCGCCGTGCTGGAACACCTGCCGTTGCTGGGTGAGCGCCGTACCCGGGTCGCGATCACCCCGTGCCTTCTCGCGGCGGCGGAGCTCGGTGGGGGAGCAGGTGACGTGGACCAGCAGCACGTCGAGACCCTCGGTGAGCCGGAGCAGGTCGTCGAGGCGCCAGGGCTCGCTCAGCACATGGTCGCCGAGAACGTCGCAGCCGGAGGTCACCGCGCCCGCGAGCGCACGGTGGTAGGCCGCTCGGGTGCGTCGGTAGACGTCGTTCCACTGTCGCGGTGTGAGGTCGGCATCGGGTCGGGTGCGGATCTCGTGGAACAGGTCGACCGGCAGCAGCAGCCACGGCGTCGGGAGCCGGTTGGCCACCGCCTGCGCCACCGTCGTCTTGCCCGCGCCGGACGGCCCGTTGAGCAGGACGAGGCGACCAGCGGGGGGCATGCCCCGACGCTACCGAGCGAGCACCCGCTCCGTGTGCGATCGGACCCGGTGGCGCGCGCGATGGTGACCTCGGTTTCGAGACGGTTGCTGCGCAACCTCCTCAACCAGCGGTCACGGCGCACCGCGACCTCCTCAACCAGCGGTCACGGCCCAGCGGTGGAACCCAGCTGGGAGAGGCGGGGGACTACGTGTTCGGACATCTGCTCGGTCCAGGCGACCGGGTCGGTGGCGTCGGGGCCGACCCAGACCTGGCTGATGCCGAGGGCGGCGTACTGCTCCATCGAAGCCAGCCAGCCGTCGACGTCGTCGAGCGGGCGGTTGAGGGTGCCGACCATCGTCTTGGCGATCTCGTCGTAGTCGCGGCCGACGTCGTCGCAGTGGACGCGGAGCACGTCGAGCTTGTGAGCGATCTCCTCCGGTGGAGCCATGAAGAAGTTGCACGCGTCGGCGTACTGCGCGACCAGACGCAGCGTCTTGCGCTCGCCCATGCCACCCACCATGATCCGGGGGCCGCCCGGCTGCAGCGGCTGCGGTACGACGGTCAGGTCGTCGAGCGTGTAGTGCCGGCCGTCGTAGCGACCGCCGTCGCCCCAGGCCTGCCGGACGATCTGCAGCGTCTCCTCGAGCCGCTCGAAGCGCTCCCTGGTCGACGGGTAGGGCACGCCGAAGGCGCGGTGCTCCCGCTCGTACCACGCGGCGCCGAGACCCAGCATCGCGCGACCGCCGGAGAGGACGTCGAGGGTGGTGACCACCTTGGCGAGCAGGCCGGGATGGCGGTAGGTCACGCCGGTGACGAGCAGGCCGAGCTCGATCCGGCTGGTCTGGCCGGCCAGGAAGCCGAGGCTGGTGTAGCCCTCCAGCATCGGCTCGGGCGGGCCGCCGAGGTGCTCCATCTGGAAGTAGTGGTCCATCAAGGTGAGGGTCGCGAACCCACCTTCGTCAGCGGCCCGCGCGACGCCGGAGAGCGTCGTACCGAGGGCCTCGGCCCCACCGGGCCAGGTGAGGTTGGCGCAGTGCACTCCGAGCAACATGCCTCCAACGTACGGCGGGCCACCACGCGCACCTGCGTCGCTCCCTAGACTGGCGGGGTGGAGTTCTCCTCGGCGTACGCGCAGGGCTTCGCGCGCGTCGCCGCGTGCACGATGCCGGTCGTCCTGGCCGACCCGGCGGCCAACGCGCAGACGGTGGTGGCCCTGGCGCGCGAGTGTCACGACGAAGGCGTCGCCGTCGCGGTCTTCCCCGAGCTGTGCCTGAGCGGCTACTCCGTCGAGGACCTCCTGCTCCAGGACACGCTGCTCGGCGCCGTCCACGACGCGGTCGCCACGATCGTCGACGCCTCGGCCGACCTGTTGCCGGTCATCGTCGTCGGGGCGCCGTTGGAGCACGGCACCCGGCTGCTGAACTGCGCGGTCGTGGTCAAAAGTGGCCGCATCCTGGGCGTCGCCCCCAAGTCCTACCTGCCCAACTACCGCGAGTTCTACGAGCGCCGGCACTTCGCGCCCGGTGACGACCTGCGCGGTCAGACGATCCGGGTGGCGGGCGTCGAGGTCCCACTCGGCCCCGACCTGATCTTCGGCTCCACCGACCTGCCCGACCTCCGCGTCCACGTCGAGATCTGCGAGGACATGTGGGTCCCGGTGCCGCCGAGCGCCGAGGCTTCGCTGGCCGGAGCGACCGTGCTGTGCAACCTGTCCGGGAGCCCGATCACGATCGCGCGCGCCGAGGACCGGCGGATGCTGGTCCGCAGCGCCAGCGCGCGCGGCAACGCGGCCTACGTCTTCTCCGCAGCCGGCCAGGGGGAGTCGACCACCGACCTCGCCTGGGACGGCCAGACGATGGTCTACGAGTGCGGCGACCTGCTGGGGGAGAGCGAGCGGTTCCCCGACGGGCCGCGCCGGACCGTGGTCGACGTCGACCTCGACCGGATCCGCCAGGAGCGGCTGCGCCAGGGCACCCACGACGACAACCGGCGGACGCGGCAGCCCCTCTTCCGCTCGGTCGGGTTCGAGCTCGGGGCGCCGTCCGGCGACATCGGGCTGCGGCGGCACGTCGACCGCTTCCCGTTCGTGCCCGACGACGTCGACCGGCTCGCGCTGGACTGTTACGAGGCCTACAACATCCAGGTCAGCGGACTCGAGCGCCGGCTCGAGGCGATCGGCCATCCGACGGCCGTGATCGGGATCAGCGGTGGTCTCGACTCCACCCACGCGCTGCTGGTCGCGGTCAAGGCGATGGACCGGCTGGGCCGTCCTCGAAGCGACGTGCTGGCGTTCACGATGCCCGGCTTCGCGACCGGTGAGCGCACGAAGTCGCTGGCGACCCGGCTGGCGGCGGCGCTCGAGGTCACCTTCCAGGAGATCGACATCAAGCCCGCGGCCGAGCAGCTGCTCAAGGACCTCGACCACCCCGCCGGCGACGGAGAGGCGGCGTACGACGTCACCTACGAGAACGTCCAGGCCGGGCTCCGCACCGACTACCTGTTCCGGCTGGCCAACCAGCGTGGCGGCATCGTCGTCGGCACCGGCGACCTCAGCGAGCTCGCCCTCGGCTGGTGCACCTACGGCGTGGGCGACCAGATGTCGCACTACGGCGTCAACGCGGGCGTGCCGAAGACCCTGATCCAGCACCTGATCCGCTGGGTCGTCGACACGGGCCAGCTCGGGCCCGAGGCCGACGAGGTGCTCGGCGAGATCCTCGACCAGGAGATCACGCCCGAGCTGATCCCCACCGTCGAGGGCCAGAAGGTGCAGGCGACCGAGGACTCCGTCGGCCCCTACGCCCTGCAGGACTTCACGCTCTACCACGTGCTCCGACGTGGCTACCGCCCGACGAAGATCGCGTTCCTCGCCCACCACGCCTGGCACGACGCCGCCCAGGGGGAGTGGCCTCCGGGCCACCCGCTCGAGCAGCGGCCGTCGTACGACCTCGCGGACATCAAGCACTGGCTCGAGGTGTTCTGCCGGCGCTTCTTCTCCAGCCAGTTCAAGCGCAGCGCCCTGCCCAACGGGCCCAAGGTCACTGCCGGCGGCACGATGAGCCCCCGGGGCGACTGGCGGATGCCCAGCGATGCGGCAGCGACCGCGTGGCTCGCCGACCTGGAGCAGGTGCCCGGCGACTAGCGGCAACAAAGGCACGCCACCGGAGAACAAATACACCCCACCCGGAGTCGTAGGGAGGAGGCGGCGCGGATGTCGCGCCGCCGGTTCCTTCGACTCGGGGAGAGATCCTGAGACATCCACGTCGACTCGCGGCCGTGGTGATGACGCTGGCAGCCATGGGCCTGGCCACCACTGTGCGGCCGGCCCTGGCGAACGCCGCGGGTCCTGACCAGCGCGCCGTCCGCACCACGTCGTTGCGGTTGCACATCAGCGGCTGCGACCACTGTTCGATCCAGCTCCAGCAAGCCCTCGTCCATCCGACCACGGTGTGGACCTCGCCCACCAAGCCCGTCGGCGCCGACCACCACGTCACCTTCCGGGTGCCCACCCGCCGCACGCACGGCCTCTCGTTCGTGCTGCGGGCCCCTTGGGAGGGCAACACCGGCGCGGTGTCGAACATCGTGACCCGTTACGCCGGCCGGGCCGTCGACTCGGGGGTCACGCGCAAGGCCGCGCGCCACGCCAGGCATGCGGAGGGTTGCTGGGCCGGTACGTCGATGAACGCGCTGACCCTCGATTTCCACGTCTCCCGGGTCCGGCCCCGGACCCTCGACGGCGCTGCGACGCACATCCCGCTGGCCTACGCCACGCACACGATGTCGAGCTGGCGGCCGGTGGTGGGCACCTTCAAGGGGACGATCGGAAGCCAGGACGCGTTCTACTGCAACAAGCCGCCGACGACGAAGGTCACCTTGTCGGCATCCGGCTGCGACGGCTGCCAGGTGCAGGTGATGAATGCTGCGCGGAACGACGAGAACTTCTGGGGCTCGCGCGACAAGACAGTCACGGGCGGATCGGTGAGCTTCGTCGTGCCGCGCCCGCTGACCCGCGGCATCAGCGCCACCGTGGTCGCTCCCTGGGAGGGCACCACCGGCTATACGACGCTGGTGGCCTTCCGGTACGGCGGTCATCGCGTCGGTGACCACGTGTCGTTCGCCGACGCGCGAAGCCGCTCCTACGGCAGCGCCTGCTGGGCCGGTACGTCGAAGAGCGCGCTGACCATCCCGCTCACCGTGCGCAAGGTGACCGTGCCCGGCACCACCGGCTCGACCGCCGGCACCATCGTCCATATACGCGCGTCACCCAGCCGTGGCTGCACCCGATGATGACTGCAGGCAAGGGCATCCTCGGTTCGCAGGAGGAGTTCGTCTGCGCAAAGCAGGACGGGGGAGGAGGCCCCGCCGGGCTCGGCCCGGCGGGGCGTCCGCAACATCGCCGTAACACTCCTGCGACACACTGCCGGGCATGGGCAAGCAGGAAGACTTCGTGCTGCGCGCGCTCGAGGAGCGTGACGTCCGGTTCGTCAGGCTGTGGTTCACCGACGTGCTGGGCTTCCTCAAGTCCGTCGCCGTCGCGCCGGCCGAGCTCGAGGGGGCCTTCGATGAGGGCATCGGGTTCGACGGCTCCGCCATCGAGGGCTTCGCCCGCGTCTACGAGGCCGACATGCTCGCCAAGCCCGACCCGTCGACGTTCCAGATCCTGCCGTGGCGGGGCGAGGGCCCGGCCACGGCGCGGATGTTCTGCGACATCGTGATGCCCGACGGCTCGCCGTCGTACGCCGACCCGCGGCACGTCCTCAAGCGCACGCTCGCCAAGGCGGCCGACCAGGGGTTCACCTTCTACACCCACCCCGAGGTCGAGTTCTACCTGTTCAAGGACACCCCGATCCCCGGCGGCGAGCCGGTGCCGGTCGACCGGAGCGGCTACTTCGACCACACCGCGCAGTCGCAGGGCGCCGACTTCCGGCGCGAGGCGATCACGATGCTCGAGTCGATGGGCATCTCGGTGGAGTTCAGCCACCACGAGGGCGGACCCGGCCAGCAGGAGATCGACCTGCGCTACGCCGACGCCCTCTCGACCGCAGACAACATCATGACCTTCCGGACCGTGATCCGGGAGGTGGCGTTGAGCCAGGACGTCTGGGCGACCTTCATGCCCAAGCCCTTCACCGCCCACCCCGGCTCGGGGATGCACACCCACGTCTCGCTGTTCGAGGGCGATCGCAACGCATTCTTCGAGGCCGGCGCGGAGTACCAGCTGTCCAAGACCGGCCGCCAGTTCATCGCCGGCGTCCTCCGTCACGCCCGCGAGATCTCCGTGGTCACCAACCAGTGGGTCAACAGCTACAAGCGCCTGCTCGGGGGCGGCGAGGCCCCGCCGTACATCTGCTGGGGCCACAACAACCGTTCGGCGATGGTCCGGGTGCCGATGTACAAGCCCCAAAAGGGTGTGTCGACCCGGATCGAGCTGCGCACCATCGACTCCGCCTGCAACCCCTACCTCGCGTACGCCGTCGTGCTCGCGGCTGGCATGAAGGGCATAGAGGAGGCCTACGACCTCCCGCGCGAGGCCGAGGACGACGTCTGGTCGCTGACCGAGCGGGAGCGCAAGAGCCTCGGCATCGAGCCGCTCCCGACCAACCTCTCCGAGGCGATCCGGGTCGCCGAGGACTCCGAGCTGCTCGCCGAGGCCCTCGGCGAGCACGTCTTCGACTTCTTCCTGCGCAACAAGCGCAACGAGTGGCAGGAGTACCGCACCCAGGTCTCCACCTTCGAGCGCGACCGGATGCTGCCCGTCCTCTGAGGGTGCCCGTCCTCTGAGGGTGCCCGTCCTCTGGGGTGCCCGGTCAGCTCCGCCGGAACGGCTGCCAGATCACGACCATCGCCGCGGCCAGGACCAGCACGAAGAGCAGCAGGTCGACCGCCCCGATCGACCCACCGAGGGCGATCAGCGCGATCATCTCGAAGAGAACCACCAGCACGGTCAGGGCGACGCGGTTGGACACGGACATGCGGGCTCCCGATTGCCTAGCGGCCCTCGCGGACCGGTTCGGTGACCAGTGTGCGGCAGGAGCGGGCCGAATGGCTGCCTCACCCGCGGTACGGTCGCGCCATGGCGTGGACTGCCTCTGTCGACCTCGCGCGTGGCAGGGCCGTGCCGCTCGATCTTCGTCGCTCCCGTCCGTGGTCCCGGTTCACCGGCCGGGTCGAGGACGAGTACCCCGTCTGGTATGTGGACCAGACGCGGCCACAGGCGCGGATCATGGCCACGTTGACGATTCCGTTCTGGATCGTGCTCCCGTTCTTCGTCGAGGCGTGGGTCGACACCCCGGTCAGTCCGGGCATCTACTGGGTGTCACTCGCAGTGAACGTGCCGTTGCTGCTGGCTGGTCTCGCCAGCACCTACACCAGGGCCAACCGCTACCAGGTGGCGATCACGGCCGGACTCCTGACCGTGATCGGCCTGGACAGCCTGCTCGTCGTCGACCGGTTCTTCGAGACCGTGAGGCAGGCAGGGCTGCTGGCGGCGGTGATGTGGATCAACATGCTCGCGCCGTTCGCACGGCTGCCCTTCCGCACGACGACGGTGATCACCGTGATCTTCACCGCTGTCGGCGCGACGCTCCTGTACGTCTCGGTCCAGGACCAGGGCACGCCTTCCACCCTGACCTGGCCGTACGAGCCCGCCCGCTAGGTTGTGGGCGTGACTCCGCGCGCTCTGGTGATCCAGCACGAGGAAGACGACCCCATCCACCTCCTGGGTGGCTGGATGAGCGGTCTCGACCTCGACGTGGTCGAGGCCTGGAACGGCGATGCGCTGCCGTCCACCCTCGACGAGTACGCCGCGCTGGTGGTGATGGGCGGCTACATGGGCGCGTTGGACGACGCCGAGCACGCGTGGCTGACGGCGACCAAGGAGCTGATCCGGACGGCGGCGGCCGACCAGGTGCCGACGTTGGGCATCTGCCTGGGCCACCAGCTGGCAGCGGTCGCCCTGGGCGGTGAGATGCAACGCAACCCGCGGGGCAGGCAGTTCGGGCTGATCGACATCGGCTGGAACGCCGAGGCCGAGGACGACCCCCTGCTCTCCGCGACGTACGGCGCGCCGCGCGGGCTCCACTACAACGACGACGTCGTGGTCCGGCTGCCCGACGGTGCCGTGCAGCTGGCGACGGCACCCACGGGCGAGGTGCAGGCAGCGCGGCTGGCAGAGACCGTCTGGGGTGTGCAGTGGCATCCCGAGGTCGACGAGCCGCTCCTGCGCACCTGGTGCGACGACATCGATCCGGGCGAGGCCGAGCGCGCGCTGACGGCGATGGCGGCAGCGGCCGCGGAGCTCGAGGCGTCGTGGCGACCGCTGGGGGAGCGGTTCGCCGAGCTCGCCGGCGTCCGGCGTACGACGGGGTCCGCGGCTCACCGGTAGAAGGCGCCGTGGTTTTCGAGACGCTCGCAGAGCGAGCTCCTCAACCGACAGCCCGGCCCGGCCGGGAAGCTGCTCACCCGACGGCCCGGCCGGGAAGGCCGACTACGGGGCGGTGACCTCGAAGGAGCTGCGAAGCCGCTCCCGCGCGGTGGCGGGCGCGCCGAGCCGGTCGAGGCCGAGCAGCGCCGCGCCGACGACGGGAGGGGTGCGGACCACGACGGGGGCGGCGCCGGGGGCCTGCTCGCCGAGCAGGCGGGTGATCTCGTCCATGAGCTGCGGGTGCCCGGCGGTGAGCACACCGCCGCCGAGGACCACCGGGATCGGCTCGCCGAGGATGCCGAGCCGGCGCATTGCGGCGACTGCGAGGGCGACGACCTCCTCGGCCTGGCGTCGTACCAACGCCTCGGCGACCTCGTCGCCGGCGGCCGCGACCTCGAAAAGGACCGGCGTGAGCTCCATGCACTCGCCCTCGGACAGGGTGCCGAGGTGGACGGCGGCGATCAGGTCGGCCATGTCGGCGAGGCCGGCGTGGCGCGGCAGTGCTTCGCTGAGCCGCGTGGCCGGGCCGCGGCCGTCGACGGCGCGGGCCGCCCACCACATCGCCTCCTGCCAGAGGTTGCCGCCGCCTCCCCAGTCGCCGGAGATGTGGCCGACGGCGGCGAACCGTGCGGTCGTGCCGTCGGGGAGCAGCCCCGCGCAGTTGATGCCGGCCCCGCAGACCACGGCGACGCCCCGCGGCTCGTCGAGACCGGCCCGCAGCAGCGCAAAAGTGTCGTTGAAGACCTCGATCGAGGCGGCCCAGCCGTGGGCCGCGATCGCGGCCTCGAGCGCCTCGTGCTCGGTGGGCAGGTCGGCGTTGGCCAGGCAGGCGGCCACCTGACGGGCCACCGGGCCGCTCGGGCGGACGCCGGCTTCGGCCAGGGCCTGGTCGACGAGCGGGGCGAGCCCGGCCACTGCGGCCTCGGCCCCGATCCGGTCGGGCCGGAACGACCCGCCGCGGGCGGTGCCGAGGACGGTGCCGTCGATCGAGACCAGCGCGACGTCGGTCTTGCTGTTCCCCGCGTCGATGGCGAGGACGGCCGGTCCGCCGTACGACGTGTGGTCGTGCATGTCAGGCCCAGCCGAGGTGGTCGCGGTTGTGGGCCAGGAGCCGGTCGGTCAGCCCGTGGGCGAGGTCGACCTGGCCGACCAGAGGGTGGGCGAGCAGGGCCTCGAAGACCCGGTCGTAGCCGCCGCGCAGGGCGGCGTCGAGGGCGAGGTGCTCGTACGACGTGACCGCCGCGACCAGGCCGGCGTACAACGGCTCGAGCGCCGGCACCGGCAGGGCGTGGACGCCGGACCCGTCGACCGTGGCGGGCACCTCGATCACCGCGTCGTCGGGCAGGAAGGGCAGCGTGCCGTCGTTGCGGAGGTTGACCACCTGGGTGCTCGGCCCGTCCTGGCGCCCGAGCAGGGCGGCGGTCAGCTGCACGGCCGCCTCGGAGTAGTAGGCACCCCCGCGCTGCATGAGCAGGTCGGGCTTCTCGTCGAGCGTCGGGTCGGCGTACATCTCCAGGAGCTCCTGCTCGATCGCGGCCACCCGGGCGGCCCGGGCCTCCGACGTCCGCAGCTCGGCCACCACCTCGTCGTGGGCGTAGAAGTAGCGGAGGTAGTAGGACGGGACGACGCCGAGCGTGTGCAGCAGGCCCAGCGGCAGCTCGAGCGACTCCGCGATGTCGGGACCGTGCGTGGCCAGCAGCTCGGGCAGCCGGTCGACGCCGTCGACGATGACCCGGCGCTCCCAGGTCAGGTGGTTGAGGCCGACGTGGTCGAGCTCGACCCGCTCGGGAGCGACGCCCAGGTGGTCGGCGAACGTGCGCTGGAACCCGATGGCCACGTTGCACAGCCCGACCGCACGGTGGCCCTCCTGCAGGAGGGCGCGGGTGACGATGCCGACCGGGTTGGTGAAGTCGATGATCCACGCGTCGGGCGCCGCCGCCCGGACGCGGTCGGCGATGTCGAGGACCACCGGGACGGTGCGCAGGGCCTTCGCCAGGCCGCCGGCCCCCGTCGTCTCCTGCCCGACGCAGCCGCACTCCAGCGGCCAGGTCTCGTCCTGCAGACGGGCGGCCTGGCCGCCGACCCGCAGCTGCAGCAGCACGGCGTCGACACCGTCGAGGGCGGGCTGGAGCTCGGTCATGGTCACCAGGCGGCCCGGATGGCCGAGCCGGGCCAGGATCCTGCGCCCCAGCGCGCCGACCAGCTCCAGCCGGTCGGAGGCCGGGTCGACGAGGACGAGCTCCTCGACGGGAAGCACATCCTGCAAGCGGCCGATCCCATCGACCAGCTCCGGGGTGTAGGTCGACCCACCGCCGACGACCGCGATCTTCATCCCTTCACCCCTGTCAGTGTCACGCCTTCGATGAACGCCTTCTGGGCCAGGAAGAACAGCAGGATCACCGGCGCCATCACCATCACGGTGGCGGCCATCGTGAGGTTCCAGTTGGTGTGGTGGGCGCTCTTGAACGACTGCAGCCCGTAGCTCAGGGTCCAGGCGGCGGGGTTCTCGCTGGTGTAGATCTGCGGCCCGAAGTAGTCGTTCCAGCAGTAGAAGAACTGGAACAGCCCGACCGCGGCGATGGCGGGCCGGGTCATCGGGAGCATGATCCGCAGCATCACCCGGAAGTCGCTGCAGCCGTCGACCTTCGCCGCCTCGAGGTACTCCCGGGGCACGGTCAGGAAGAACTGGCGCAGCAGGAAGATCGAGAAGGCGTCACCGAAGCCCATCGGGATGATCAGCGGCCACAGGGTCCCGGTCAGGTGGAAGTCCTGGGCCCAGACCAGGTAGAGCGGGATGATCGCGACCTGCGGCGGCAGCATCATGGTCGCGATCACCACCATCATCGCCACGTTGCGGAACCGGAAGCGGAAGCAGGCCAGCGCGTAGGCGACCGGGATGCTCGACACCAAGGTCAGCGCGGTGCCGAGGACGGCGTAGATGATCGTGTTGCGCCACCAGGTGGAGAACCCCGGCGTCTGCCAGACCGTGACCAGGTTGTGCCATACGAACGGGTTCGGCCACAGCTGTCGGGTCAGCGACTGCTGGTCGCTCATCAGCGCCTCGAGGCAGATGAAGACGAAGGGCAGCACGAAGAGCAGCGCGGCGGTGACCGCCCAGATGTGCAGGGCCACCCACTCCAGGGTGAACCTCCGCTTCCGGCTCCGGGGAGGCGTGGCGGTCACCTGTGGCGGGTCCTGCACCAGGGTCGTCATTCGTGGCTCCCCAGGAAGACGCTGCCCCGGCGCATCAGCAAGGTCGCGAAGACCATGGACAGCACGAACAGCACGATCGCCACGACACAGGCGGCGCCGATGTCGAACCGCTGGAAGCCGAGGTTGTAGACCAGCTGGGGGAGGGTCAGGGTGGAGCCGTCCGGGTAGCCGGGCTCGACCTGCTGGCCCGAGCCTCCGATCTGGCCGCTGGCGACCTGCCCGGCGACCAGCGGCTCGGTGTAGTACTGCATCGTGGCGATCACGCCGGTGATCACCGCGAAGCCGATGATCGGCCGCAACGTCGGCAGGGTGACGTGCCGGAACCGCCGGACCTTCCCGGCGCCGTCCAGCTCGGCCGCCTCGTAGAGCTCACGCGGTACGTCGAGCAGCGCGGCCATGAAGATCACCATCAGGTCGCCGACGCCCCAGATCGCGAGCAGGGTCAGCGCCGGCTTCGACCACGTCGGGTCGTTGAACCAGCCGGGCTGGGGCAGGCCGAGCTTGCCGAGGATCGAGTTGACCGGGCCGGTGCCGGGGTTGAGCAGGAAGACGAACGCCAGCGTCGCGGCCACCGGCGGCGCGAGGTAGGGCGCGTAGAAGGCCGTGCGCAGCACCGAGCTGCCGCGCTTGACGCTGATCACCGTCATCCCGAGCGCCATGCCCGTGACCACCCGGAGGGAGACCAGCACCACGACGAACCACATGGTGTTGCGCAGCGCCGGCCAGAAGAACGGGTAGTCGTGCAGGACGTAGTGCCAGTTCGTCCCAGCCCGTCCAGACCGGCGAGGTGAACCCGTCGTAGTGGGTGAACGAGAGCCAGGCCGTGGTGACCAGCGGGTAGATGAAGAACAAGCCGGTCCCCAGGAGCCAGGGCGAGAGGAACGCCACGTTGCGCCAGAACTCGCGCCGTCGCCGAGCGCGCAACGTGGGGCTCCTCATCGCACCTGTGCTCACCGGGTCAGGCCCTCACTGTGCCTGGGCGATGTCGGTGTCGATCTGCTTGGCCGCCGCATCCAGACCCGCCTGCAGGTCGGTGACCTTGCCCTTCTCGAAGGCGTAGCCGAGGTTCTGCAGGGTGAGCTGGTAGGCGCCGCCGTTCGGGCTGGACGGCGTCGTGTTGCTGTGGGGGTTCTGCGCGATCTTGATGAACGTCTGGAAGCTCGGGTTCTGGCTCAGGTCGGGCGACGCGAGCGCGGCGTTCGTCGACGGCACGTTGTGGATCGCGTTGGAGAAGTTCACGACCGCCTGGGTGTCGGTGGTCAGGTACTTCACGAACTCCCACGCGGCGTTCTGCTTCTGGCTGGTGCTCGCGATCCCGACGATCGTGCCGGTGATGTAGCCCTTGCCGTACTGGTCGGCCATGCCGTCGGGCACCGGGAACGGCGCGACGGCGTACTTCACCTTGCTGTTGGAGTCGTCGATCATGCCGAAGCGCCACTCGCCGTCGATGGCCATCGCGACCTTGCCGCACCATGAACGGGTTGTTGTTGCTCCACTCGTCGCCGAACGTCGTGCGGTACTTGTCGAGACGGGAGTAGCCGCCGAGCTTGGCGACCAGCGCCTTCTGCCAGCGGTAGGCCGCCGCGAGCGGCGGGTCGTTGGCGACGTTGGACTTGCCGTCCGAGGTGAAGTACGTCGGGGAGAACTGCGCGGCGAAGTGGGAGAGCGCTCGACTCGTAGCCGTGGTAGAGCGGCATGAAGCCGAGCTGGGAGTAGGTGTCGCCGGAGACCTTGGTGAGCTTCACGGCGTCCGCGTCGAACTGCGACAGCGTCTTCGGCGGGCTCGGTGATGCCGGCCGCCTTGAACATGTCCTTGTTGTAGTAGAGGCCGTAGGCGTCGCTGAGGAGCGGCAGCGCGCACTGGTTGCCCTCGAACTGGGTGTAGGCGAGCTGGGGTGCCGGGAACATCGTCGTCGGGTCGATGCCGGACTTCTTCATGAACGGCGCGAGGTCGACGAAGGCGTGCGAGCGTGCAGAACTCGCCGACGTTGTCGGTCGTGAACGACGAGACCACGTCGGGTGCCTGGGAGCCGCCGGCGCGCAGGGCCTGGTTGATCTTGTCGTCGGTGATGTTGCCGACGGCCTTGACGTGGATGTTGGGGTGCACCTTCTCGAAGGCGTCGATGGTGGACTGGATCGCCTGCACCTCGCTGGGCGCGCTCCAGCCGTGCCAGAACGTGATGGTCACGTCGGCGTTCGGGTTGTCGTTGGCACCGCCCTGCGACGAGCCGAAGCACGCCGTGAGGGCGAGCGCCAGGGCGGCGGAGAGGGCGCCTCCGGCGAGTCGGCGGCGTAGGCGCGGGTTGCGGTTCATCGTGTTCTCCTGGTGACGGGCCGGGCGCTGCCCGGGCTGGCGTGGTGCCGGACGGTGTCGAAGACGTCGTCCCGAGCTGCGGTCAGTGCGGTGTGCAGGGCTCCGGTGAGCACCGGTCCCTCGCGGACGTCGGCGAGCTCGAGGCGTGGCCGGGTGGCGGCGAGGGAGCCGAGCTCGTCGGCGACGACGGCGCGGAGCCGCTCGCCACCGGCGAGCCCGATGGAGCCGGAGAGCACGACCAGGGCCGGGTCGAGGACGGCGACCATCGCGGCGATGCCGACCGCGAGCCGGTGGCCCAGCGTCGCCAGGAGCTCGTCGCCCGGTCCCGGCGACTCGGTGCGCGCGCCTGCACGGCCGCCTCCGCGGTGGTCGCGCGCAGCCCCAGCGAGCGGGCCAGCGCGCGCACTGCCGGCCCGCCGGCCAGCTCCTGGAAGGCTCCCGCGTTGCCACGGCGTACGTCGCGCACCAGCGGCGTGCCGGGCAGCGGCAGGAAGCCGACCTCGCCGGCGCCGCCGGTCACCCCGCCGTAGAGCCGGCCGCCGATGACGATGGCGGCACCGAGGCCCTCGTCGACCCAGAGCAGCACGAAGTCGTCGACGCCCCGCGCCCGCCCGGAGGTGAGCTCGGCGACGGCGGCCAGGTTGACGTCGTTGTCGACGATGACGGGCAGGCCGGTGGCGTCGGCGAGCCGGTCGAGCAGGTCGGGGTCGTGCCAGCCGGGCAGGTGGCGGGCGTAGCGCAGACGTCGGGTGCGCGGGTCGAACGCGCCCGGGGTACCGATCGCGAGGTGCAGCAGGTCGGAGGTCTCGAGCCCGGCCGAGGCCGTGACGCCGTCGAGAGCGCTCAGGACGTGGGCGACCGCGTCGGGGCCGGGTCGGCGCGGGGTGCGCAGCTCGTGCTCCCCGACGATCCGGCCGGTGATGTCGGCGACCGCGGACACGATGCGGGCCGGGGTGACGTCCATGGCGGCCACGTGACCGGCGCCCGGGTTCACGGCGTAGAGCTGGGCCCGCGGGCCCGGGCCGCCCTGCGAGCTGCCGCTGGCCACCACCAGCCCGGCGGTCTCCAGCCGGGACAGGAGCTGCGACGCGGTCGGCTTGGACAGGCCGGTCAGCTCTCCGAGCCGGGTGCGGGAGAGCGGGCCGTGCTCGATGAGCAGGTCGAGGGCGGCGCGGTCGTTGATGCCGCGCAGCATGCGGGGGGTGCCGGGTCTCACCGCGCACCTCGCACGGGGGCTACGTTCGCGTGCGGGTGGAGCCGTAGCTGGGCCGCGGCCGCGATGATCGCCGCGCCGGTCATGTCGAGGGCCGGCTCGTCCGTCTGCCAGGCGCGCACGTCGTCGACGTAGCGGCTGCGGTGACCGTCGAAGCGCCGGAGGTCGCGGGAGGCCGCGGTGCAGTGGCGCATCCCGTCCTGGAAGCCGCCGAGGCCGCCCTCGAAGTTGTCCCGTCCGTTGGGGCCGTTCACCACGGCGCCGAGGTCGACCGGTGCGGTGCCGTCGAGGCTGCCGGAGAGGTTGGCGACCTGGTGCTGCATGCACAGGGGGAACGTGTGTCCGACGCCCACCATGGCCGTCACGCCCCACGGGTCGCCACCCAGCAGCCAGGTGCGTTGGAGGCTCGCGAAGCCCTGGAACCGCCGACTGTGGGTGAGCGCGTCGTAGAGACCGACCGTGGCGATCAGTCCGAACGTGTGCGAGTTGGCATCGAACTCGTCGACGGGCTCGGCCGCCCCGAACGGGTCACGACGGGCATGGGCGACGCCGTGCTCGATCTGGTGGGCGAGGTCGGCCACGAGGTCGCGCCGGGTGACGGCGAGCGACCCGTGGGGCACGGTCCGGAGGGCGTCGGCGAGGGCCGCGTCGGCGAGCGCGCCGGTGTCGTAGAGGTTGAGGGTGTCGCCGACACCGTGGGCGATGAAGGCACGGGCGAAGCGGGCGCTGTCGCGCAGGTAGGGCACGGCCGGGCGTCCGAGGCGGTGGGCGGCGAGCGCGATCTCCGCGGCCCCGAGCTGCATGTCGTCGCGCCAGGTCGACTCCGGGTAGAACGCGTGCGGAAGCGCGGTCACCAGCGGGCGGGGCGGACGAGCCGTGGCGGCCCGGGCGTAGAGGGACGTGGCCGCATGCAGCTCGCGCCGCGCGCGGTCGGGGGAGCGGCCGGCGTCCTGGAGGGCGGCCAGGGCGAACGCCGCGGAGACCCGGCCGACGAGGTTGGGGCTGATCAGGTGGCCCGGCGCCGCAGACCGGAAGACGGGCCGGTGCGAGACGAACCGGTCGAGGTGCCGGGTGTCGCCGTCGTCGGCCTGGGGGAGTCGCCAGAGGTCGTGGTCGCCGAGAAAGGTGCCGGCGCGGTTGCCCGAGCCGAGGCCGACCTGCATCAGGAGCGTGCGGCTGCGGGGACGCCACATCTTCTCCAGCCACCGCAGCCCGAACCGCGCCTCACCGAGCAGCTGCCCCGGCGCCCGGTGTCCCAGCAGGCGGGCGCTGGTGAACAGCAGCACGTCGGCGTAGGCCGTCGAGTGGGTGAACTTCAGGTAGTCACCGGCGTCGAACCAGCCACCGGCGACGTCGACCGGACCGCCGATGCGGTGCAGGTGGCGGTCGGTGACCAGGTCGGAGCCGCGCTCCATGGTGGGCCACGCGTACACAGAGCCGTGCCGGTCGTGGAGGTGTGAGGGGCGCCGGTGCAGCGGCCCGGCCACGACGTCCGCGCCGTCGCGTTGGTTGCGGTCGAAGAGCACGCCGTAGCGCAGGAGGGTGCCGAAGAGCGGCCCGGCGCCGAGCACCCGGAACCACGGCGACCTCGTTGTGACGTCACCGGCCGTCGAGATCCGGTAGCGCCCCGGCCGGTGGAGCCGGGTGAGGTCCAGCCGGTAGACCGCGGGGAACGACGCGTTCCAGGAGCCGGTCGAGCGGGTCGGCACCCGACCTCGCAGGACCGGGTGCCCGTGCCGGTCGGTGACGACGTAGCGCGTGGCATTCAGGCGGGCCGAGGACATCAGGCGTGCCTGCTTCGGCTCGCCAGGGAGGTAGCCCTGCTGGTTGACCCGGACGTAGCCCCGGGTCTGGGTCTCGGTCGCGCCGTGCGACAGGGCGGGCGCGGCGAGCAGGCTCGCGACGAGCACGCCGGCGACGCCGGCGCCCAGGGGCCCCACCAGTCCTTGCGTCATGCTGCTCCCGGCTGAACAGGAAAGTTTCCTAACAGTCTGCACCGCGGCTGTGCCTCACGGCAAGAGGCCGATGACTAGATTGGCGCGGTGACCCCGCGCAGCGAGAGCCCTCGGCGGCAGCTCCTGCGCCTCGGGTTCGAGGACTCCGAGCGTGCCGGCGACGAGCTCGCTGCGCTCGGTGAGAAGGCCCAGCCCCTGGTGGCGATCCTGGCCCGGACCGCCGACCCCGACCAGGCACTGGGCGGGCTCACCCGGCTGGCGGCGCGGGCCGGCGACGGGCTCGTCGCCGAGCTCGCCGACGACGAGGGCACCGCCATGCGCCTGCTCTCCGTCCTCGGCGCGAGCCAGGCCCTGACCGACCACCTGAGCCGCCACATCGAGCAGTGGCGCGAGCTGACCGACCCGTTCCTCGGCTCCACCCGTCCCCCGGCGTACGCCGTGCGGTCGGGTCTGCTGCGAGCCGTCGGCGCCGAGCCGGACGCCGTACACCCGACCGCGACGCTGCCGCGGGTCGAGGCGGCCGATGCCCTGCGCGTGGAGTATCGGCGGGTGCTGGTCCGGCTCGCGGCCCGCGACCTGACCCACCACCTCGGCATGGACGACGCGGCTGCCGAGCTCTCGGACCTGGCTGCCGGCACCCTCGAGGCAGCCTTGGCGATCGCCCGCTCGCAGGTCGACGGGGCCGAGTCGGCGCGGCTGGCGGTGATCGCGCTCGGCAAGTGCGGGGGGCACGAGCTGAACTACGTCTCGGACGTCGACGTCCTCTACGTCTTCGAGCCCGCCGAAGGCGCCGACGAGGCGGCCGCGGCGCGGGTCGCGACGCAGCTGGCGTCCCTGCTGATGCAGGTGTGCTCCGAGCACACCCACGAGGGCACGATCTGGCCGGTCGACGCCAACCTGCGGCCAGAGGGCAAGGCCGGCCCGCTCGTGCGCACGCTCGCGAGCCATCGCGCCTACTACGAGCGGTGGGCCAAGACCTGGGAGTTCCAGGCCCTGCTCAAGGCCCGCCCGGTCGCCGGTGACCTCGACCTCGGGCAGCAGTTCGTCGACCTGGTCTCGCCGATGGTGTGGCAGGTGGCCGAGCGCGAGGGTTTCGTCACCGACGTGCAGGCGATGCGGCGGCGGGTGCTCGAGAACATCCCCGCCCGCGAAGCCGAGCGGCAGCTGAAGCTCGGTGCCGGTGGGCTGCGGGACGTCGAGTTCGCCGTCCAGCTCCTCCAGCTGGTGCACGGCCGTACCGACGAGCGGCTCCGCAACCCGGCGACGTTGAGCGCGCTCGACGCCCTCACTCGCCGCGGCTACGTCGGCCGCGAGGACGGTGAGTCGCTGCACCGCTCCTACGCCTTCCTGCGGACCCTTGAGCACCGCATCCAGCTCCAGCACCTGCGCCGCACCCACGTCGTACCGGCCGACCAGGCGTCCCTTCGCCGCATCGGCCGGTCGATGGGGTTCGTCAAGGAGCCCGACAAGGCGCTCGAGGAGGCGTGGACGCAGCACCGTCGTGAGGTGCGACGGCTGCACGAGAAGATCTTCTACCGCCCCCTGCTCGAAGCCGTCGCTCGCGTGCCGGCCGAGGGCGCCCGGCTCACCACGGAGGCGGCCGGCGCTCGCCTGGCGGCGCTCGGGTACGCCGACCCGCAGGGCGCCCTGCGGCACCTCGAGGCGCTGACCAGCGGGGTGAGCCGCACCGCGGCGATCCAGCGCGCGCTGCTGCCGGCGATGCTGGAGTGGTTCGCCGATGCGCCCGACCCCGACGCGGGCCTGTTCGGCTTCCGCCGGATCAGCGAGAGCCTCGGCTCCACCCACTGGTACCTGAAGACCCTGCGCGACGAGGGTCAGGTCGCCGAGCGGCTGGCGCGAGTGCTCGGCACCTCGCGCTACGCCACCGACCTGCTCGAGCGTGAGCCCGAGGGCGTGCGGATGCTCGGTGACGACCTGACGCCCAAGTCGTCGGAGGTGCTGCTGGCGCAGATGCGGGGCGGCGCCGAACGCCAGGGAGATCCGCTGGAGGCGGTGCGGTCGATCCGCGCCATCCGCCGCCGCGAGCTGCTGCGGATCGCGGTGGGGGAGATGGTGGGCGAGATCGAGGTCGCCGACGTCGGTGCCGCCCTGTCGCGGGTGACCGACGCGACCCTCGAGGCGACGCTCGAGGTGGCCGGCCGGTCGGTGCGCGAGCAGCGCGGGCTCGACCGGGCGCCGACCCGGATCGCCGTGGTGGCGATGGGCCGCTACGGCGGGTTCGAGCTGTCCTACGGCAGCGACGCCGACGTGCTGTTCGTCCACGAGCCGGGCGCCGGCGCCGACGCCGAGGCGACGCCGTATGCGATGGCGGTGGCCAACGAGCTGCGCGCGCTCCTCATCGCTCCGGCGAGCGACCCGGCCCTCATCGTCGACGCCGACCTGCGCCCGGAGGGCAAGCAGGGGCCGCTCGTCCGCACCCTGTCGTCCTACGCCGCCTACTACGCCAAGTGGTCGAAGGTCTGGGAGACCCAGGCCCTCCTGCGCGCCGACGCCGTCGTCGGCGACGAGGAGGTGCGGGCGGGGTTCATCGCGCTGATCGACCCGATCCGCTATCCGGAGGGCGGGCTCGGCGACTCCGACGTGAGGGAGATCCGGCGGCTCAAGGCTCGCGTCGACCGGGAGCGGCTGCCGCGCGGCGCCGACCCGCACACCCACCTGAAGCTCGGCCGCGGGGGTCTGGCCGACATCGAGTGGACCGTGCAGCTGCTCCAGCTGCGCTACGCCGGACAGGTCGCGGCCCTGCGCAGCCCTCGCACCCTCACCGCGCTGGCCGCGGCCCGCGCGGCCGGCCTGCTCGAGGACGCCGATGCCGGCGCGCTCGACCGGGCCTGGCGCACGGTCAGCCGACTACGCAACGCGATCACGCTGGTGACGGGCAAGAGCGGCGACCAGCTGCCCCGCGACGCCCGGGAGCGAGCGGCGGTCGCCAGCATCGTCGGCTACGGCCCGGGCCGCTCCGACGAGCTGGTCAACGACTACCTCCGCACCACCCGCCGCGCCCGCGCAGTCGTCGACCGGGTGTTCTGGGAGTGACGGGCGCACTCCCGTTACGCCGGCGTGCTCGCGTTCCACGACGACCACGTCGTCCTGGTGCGGGAGGAGTACCCAACCTGGGGCGGTGAGTTCTGGAACGTCCCGAGCGGACGGGTCGAGAACGGGGAGTCGCCCGCGGAGGGTGCTGTCCGGGAGCTGGTGGAGGAGACCGGCCTGGTCGTGGCGCCGGTCGACCTACGGGTCGTGAGCACGGTGACGGCCACTGGCGCGACTGGCGAGTCGCGGTCGTGGAACCACGTCGCCGAGGTCGGGTCGGCCTCGCTGCGGGTCGCCGATCCCGACAGGATCATCCGCGAGGCGCGGTGGTTCTCGCGCGCCGAGGCGGTCGAGGTTCTCGGAGTGCTGCCCTATCGACCGATCGCCGAACCCGCCATCGCCTACCTGCTGGGCACGGCGCCACCCGGGACGAGCTGGACCTATGGCCCGTGATGCCTGCGCGGCCGTCAACCAGCCTTTGACGGCCGCGCAGGGCGTGCCGGCCAGGCTGTCGGCGGCGCTCGCCATACTCGACCCATGACCACCGCCGACCGCGCGAGCGCGCTGCTCGCGCTCCATCGAGACCCCGCCCTGCTCCGCCTCGTCAACGTCTGGGACGTCGCCAGCGCGCGCACCGTAGCAGCCGTGCCCGAGACCCGGGCGCTGGCCACGGCCAGCCACGCGATCGCGGCGATGTACGGCTACGAGGACGGGGAGCACATCCCGCGCGACCTCATGCTCGAGGCGGTCGCCCGGGTCGTCGACGCGGTCGACCTGCCGGTGACCGCCGACCTCGAGGCGGGCTACGGCGACGCGGCCGACACCGTGCGCCGCGCCATCGCGATCGGGGTCGTCGGCGCCAACATCGAGGACCAGATGTGGCCGCTCGCGGAGGCTGTCGCCGTGGTCGAGGCGGTGATGAAAGCAGCCGAGGCCGAGGGGGTCCCCGACTTCGTGCTCAACGCCCGCACCGACGCCTTCCTGCGGGCCGGTGCCCGCGACCCGCGCGCCGTACTCGCCGAGGCGATCGAGCGGGGCCGCGCCTTCCTCGACGTCGGGGCGCCCGTGGTGTTCGTCCCCGGCCGACTCGACGAGGAGCAGGTCGTCGCCCTCGTCGACGCCTTCGGGCCGCAGCGGCTCACGCTGCTCCCGGTCGCCGGCGAGCCGACGCTGGCCCGGCTCGAGGAGCTGGGCGTGGCGCGGGTGAGCTTCGGACCGTTCCCGCAGCGGGTGGCTCTGACCGCGCTCCAGGAGATGGTCGAGGGCGTCGTCTGCGGCGAGGGCATCCCCGCGGGCACCCGCCCTCTCACCTGACGGAGACCGGAGATGACCAGCAGTGACTACTGGGACGCCGAGACCGCCGCTCGCTACGACGACGACTCGGCGTTCATGTTCGACCCCGAGGTGCTCGACCCGGCGGTCGACTTCCTCGCGGCGCTGGCCGGTGACGGCCCGGCCCTCGAGCTGGCGATCGGCACGGGGCGGGTCGCGATCCCGTTGAGCGATCGCGGGGTGCCGGTGACCGGCATCGAGCTGTCCCAGCCGATGGTCGACGTGCTGCACCGCAAGCGGGCCGACCTCCCCGTCGTCGTGGGTGACATGGCCACCACCACCGTGCCGGGGGAGTTCTCCCTGGTCTACGTCGTGTGGAACAGCATCGGCAACCTCCGCACCCAGGCCGAGCAGGTCGCTTGCTTCCGCAACGCCGCGCGTCACCTCGGGCCGGGTGGTCACTTCGTGGTCGAGCTCTGGATCCCCGGCATCCGACGCTTCCCGCCGGGTCAGGCGGCGGTCCCGTTCCATGTCGGCGAGCACCACGTCGGCCTCGACACCTACGACCTCACCACCCAGCAGGGCACCTCCCACCACTACACGCGCCACCCCGACGGCACCGTGACCTACGGCGCCAGCAACTTCCGCTACATCTGGCCGGCCGAGTGCGACCTGATGGCCCAGCTCGCGGGGATGGAGCTGGTCGGTCGCACGGCCGACTGGTCCGGGAGCCCGTTCACCAGCGACAGCGAGCACCACGTCTCGGTCTGGCGCAAGCCCGACTGACCGACCTCCGGAAGGCGTTTGGCGAGCGGCCCACGCGGCTGATTGAGTGGTCCGGTGAGCGACGACGAGCTGATGGAGCGCTTCCGGGCGGCCGCACAGGCCTGCGACACCACCGTCTTCTGGCACCCCCCGCGGGCCCCCGCCGAGGTGCTGCGCGAGATCGCCGACGAGGCGGACGCGATGGAAGTCACCGACTGGGACGTGTACGCCGAGCGGGGCCCGGTCGCCCTGCTCGAGTCGGAGGTGGCCGACCTGCTGGGCAAGCCCGCGGCCGCCTTCTTCCCCAGCGGGATCATGGCCCAGCAGGCGGCGCTTCGCGTCTGGTGCGACCGCACCGGCTCGAAGCGTGTCGCGCTCCCCGACCTCTCCCACCTCCTCAAGCACGAGGACGACGGCCCGCGCCGCCTGCACGGCTTCGAGTTCGAGCACCTCACCGAGGGCCGGGTCACCGCCACCGCCGACGCTCTGCGGCAGCTCACCCCGGGTCTCGGTGCCGCGCTCGTCGAGATGCCCCTGCGCGACGCCGGCTGCCTGCTCCCCTCGTGGGACGACCTCACCGCGCTCTCGGCGGCGGCCCGCGAGCTCGGCGTACCGCTGCACGCCGACGGGGCGCGCATCTGGGAGTCGCAGCCCTTCTACGACCGGCCGCTGCCCGAGATCGCCGCGCAGTTCGACAGCATCTACGTCTCCTTCTACAAGGGGCTCGAGGCGCTCGCCGGCGCTGCCCTGGCCGGCCCCGAGGACGTCGTCCGCGACGCCCGCCGCTGGCGCAAGCGGATGGGCGGCACGCTGTTCCACCTCACGCCCTACGCCGTGTCCGCCCTGGCCGGGCTGCGCGAGCGGCTCCCCCGGATGGGGGAGTACGCCGCGTGGGCGCGGCGCCTGGCCGAGGAGCTCACCACCCGCGGCCTCCGGGTCACGCCGCACCCGCCGCACACCAACACCTTCCTGGTCCACGTCGAGGGTGTCCCCGACGAGATCACCGCACAGGTCGTGGAGTTCATGGAGCGGGAGAAGACCCAGCCCAGCGGTGGTTGGTACGACGCGCCGGTCCCGGGCTACGCCCTCACCGAGGTCGCGGTCCACGATGCTGCGCTGTCGCACGACCCGGCCACCGTCGCGGACTGGATCGTCGAGGTCACCCGCCACGAGACCGCCGCGGACTGAGGCCCGCTCAGGCGACCCGGCACCGCTGTCCCACCCGCCAGGTGACCGTGACCTGCTGGTCGAGGGCGACCCGCACCTTGGCGGAGCAGGGGGTCGTCGGGGCGTCGAGGTAGCCGCAGTTTCCGTCGCACGGCCGGAGCGCCGCGGCGAGGCGGTAGCGACCGGGGGCGATGTCGGGGAAGACGGCATCGGCGACATGGTCCTTCCGGGGCTCGATGACCGTCCCGTCGGGGGCCGTGAGCCGCACCTCGGGCACGGCACCCTCGGTGAACATCTCCCCGTGCCGCCCGGGCTCGATCGAGGTGTGCACGGTGAGCGTGACCTGGCCGGCCGGGTCGACGGCCGGACCCTGCGGCCCCGGCTCCCGGCTGCCGCACGAGGTCAGCACCACCAGTGCGGCGAGCCAGTGCAGCGAGCGGGACGGCGTACCGAGGCGTCATGAGGCTCGGACGTCCGAGCCGAGGCCGAGGTTCCCGTCGGGATGGTGGCGGGGTGGAGCCGGGCGTACGGTGGAGGCCTCCACGTCCGGAGGAGGACTCATGCTCACCCGGATCAGCAGCATCCTCGGCGCCCTCGCCCTGAGCGGCGTGCTCGTCGCCTCGACGTACGGCGCGCAGGCGGCCAAGCCGCAGGCGCACCCCGCGCAGCACGGTCGTCAGGTCGCGACCGCGAGGTTCGACCACTTCGTGGCACCGGTGCCGCACCAGTACCGCACCGACGGCTTGCGCATGGGGCTCCACTGCGAGTCCGCCGGCATGGCCATGCCCTGACCTGCCCCGACCCCCGCACAGCAGTGGGGCGGCCCCGCGAACGGGACCACCCCACCTCGTTGAGCGGAGAGCGCCGCCCCACGACTTACTAGTGGACCACAACAGCGCGCTCGGCTGAAGACTCTGCCGGGCGTGGCGTGGCGTGAGCCCCGGGCCAGATCTCCAGGGTCGCGGCGCCTGCCTCCAGGATCTGCCTGCTCAGCTGTCGCCGGAGCTGTCTCGCAAGCGGTGAGACCAGAGGATCTTGGGGGAGTGGCGACCGCGTCCGAGCACGTCACGGCACCAGTCCCACAGGCTGCGGACATCGAGCATCACAGGAGGGACGTACCCCGTCACGGGTGTGCCCACACCCCGGTGGCAGAACGCGCGCTCAGCGCGAGTCGCGCTTGGCCTGCCGACGCGCGCCCGCGGCCCGGCTCGAGGCGTCCTTCTTGACCCCGCCGGTCGTCTTCCTCGCGGCTCGCTTCTGCGAGGCGGGCGCCGCCGACGACGCGCTTCCTGCCTTGGCGGGACCCGAGCCGCCCGCACGGGCCGCGGCCAGCCGAGACGACTTGAGCTCGGCGGCGGCGCGGGTCGCGTGGGCGCCGACCTCCTTGCTGACCCGGGCCAGCGCGGTCTCGAAGATCGCCGCCTTGTCGCGGTCACGCTGGTTCTTCGGGTAGCTGAAGCCCCGACCGCCCCGCTTGACCACCGCGCCACTCGCGCCGCGTCGGTACTTCTTGACGTACTTCGAGCGGGCCCGCCGGATCCGGCTGTGCAGCTCGAGCAGCTCGTCCTCGTCGAGCTCGGCCAGCGCCGCCGACGACGTCTCCGCCACCAGGCGCTGCTCGGCAGCAGTCATCGAGTTGAGCACAGCGTGCGACATGGGACGCCTCCTTGCGATGGGCCGGGTCCCTCATCTTGTCGTAGGGCATCCTGCCCGGTCACGCGGGCCTCGCCGATTGCGGCGTTTCCCTCTTCCCGCCGGAAGAGGGCGGGCGTATCTTGCGAGCCATCACCGCCCCGCTCCGGTCTCACGCAGCCAGGGCGGGGCGCATCTCGGGAGTCGGCCCCTCCGCGGCCCTCAGTCGCGCCGATGCCTGCCGGGCGGCTCCTCGCCCGCGGGGTGGGCCTGGCCCGGAGACCACGCCGTGAGGCGACCGACCAGGCCCGCGACCTCTGCTCCCACGACGCGGACGTCGGTGCCCGTGCGCTCGGCGATCTCGCCGTCGGTGCGGCCGTCGAGGACGTCGCCGAGCACCTCCTGCTCGTGCTCGGTCAGTGAGAGCGTGGCAAGCTGCGACCTGAGGCGGCTCACCACCGGCTCGGCCAGGGCCGGGTCGGTGATCGACCGGCCGCCGCCCAGACGTCGTACGGCGCCGATGATGTCGGCACCCTGGTTCGCCTTGACGATGTAGCCGCCGGCCCCGGCGAGCACCGAGGCTGCCAGCGCCTCGTCGTCGTTGAGCGACGTCAGCAACAGCCCCTGCACAGCCGGGTCGACGGCGCGCACCGCGCGGCAGACCTCGATGCCCGTGCCGTCCTGGAGCTGCAGGTCGAGCAGCATGACGTCGGCCCCGAGCTCGAGGATCGCCTCCGCCGCACCCCGCGTGGAGCCGGTGTCGCCCGCCACCTGGATGTCGGTCGCGGCCGTCAGCAGGTCGCGCAGGCCACGCCGCACGATGTCGTGATCGTCCAACAGGAAGACCTTCACGAGGTGGGATCCGTAGCCGGGCATCCCTGCCTTTGTACTCCACGGGGCGGAGCAGCACGTCGCCGGGGCGGGTCAGTGCGGCCGCGCGCTCCTGCGGGTCTGGGAGCTGAGCGGGGCGTGACCCTTGCGGATCATCTGCACCATCCGCAGGTTGATCCGGGCGAAGCGCCAGGTCTGCACGGGCAGGCTGGACCGTCGCCTCAGGGTCTTGTCGGTGGGCAGGGGGGCCGAGGCGATGCGCTCGTCGATCTCGCTCATGGGGTTGCTCCGTTGTCGGGTGCTGCTCGGTGGACGCCTACTCCGGGATGAGGAACCAGCCCGGCCTCGCCTTGGCCTTGTAGAGGAACAGGAAGTGCAGCAGGTGCTTGATCCAGTGCCCGGCCAGCCCGATCTCCCCGGAGGTGTCGGTGAGACTGCGTCCGCCGGTGGGGTACTTCGCGTAGTCCGGCACGACGGGATACATCGTCATCGCGGCGGCGGAGCCGTGCCGCAGGCCGGTGCCGGCGGAGGCGACGCAGGCGGCACCCATGTCGCTCATGGACGCGGTGTGGGTGGGCGCGGTGGCGCCGTTCTGGATCATGTCCCGGAGGCTGCGGGCCACCTCGCGGCCCATGATGCCTGAGGGCATGCCGGTGCGCGGGGGAGCCGGGGTGATCACCGTCCCGTTGGGACTGGTGCGCGGACGCGAGATCGGGTGCGGGGGCGCGAAGGCGATGCCGACACCGAAGATGTTGCCGTAGGCGGGGGACTGGTAGGTCGAGGGCCAGTCCTCGGCACGCCACTCCTCGTAGGGCTTCGGGGTGTAGTCGGCATCGACCTTGAGGAAGCCGCTCGGGGCGAAGAGCCGGTCGGTGATCTCGGCGCCCTCGGCGTCGTACGCCGTCAGGGCGGCGCCGCGGAACGGCGGCAGCAGCATGGCGAAGTCGAAGGTAAGGCTCTCGTGGCTGCCGTCGAGCGTCTCGTAGAAGACCTTGCCGGGCTCGACCCGCTCGACGTGTGCGCGCAGCACCGCCCGCACCCCGCGCTCGCGGAACAGCGACTCGGTCCACGTCTGGCTCGACGAGAGGAACCCGCCCTGGTCGAACACCATGCCGCCGACCCCGAAGTCGCCGAGGTCGTACTCGTTGCTCAGGTAGACGATCTCGGCCAGGTCGCGCACTCCGGCGGCCCGGAGCTCGGCGTCGACGTTGAAGGTGTACTCGAACGCCGCGCCCTCGCAGGTGCAGGCCCCGTGGCCCATGCCGATCACGAGCCGCTGCGGCTCGCCGGCGCGCAGCTTCTCGATCACCTGCTTGAGCGCATCGGCCGTCTCGACCGCGTGGCCCGCGGTGCACACCGACCAGGAGTTGCCGTCGGGGCCGAGGCCGGGTGTGGCCTCGAAGTTGAGCCGGGGTCCGGTCGCGTTGACGAGGTAGTCGTAGCGGATCCGCTCGGTCTCGCCCTGCCGCTCGGGGGAGGTGTGGACCACGTCGACGCCGGGCCGGCTGTCGCCCTGGTCGCCCTCGGGCCACACCGCGACCGCCTTGGCCTGTCGGTAGGTGATGCCCTTGCGCCGGTAGACCGGGGCGAGGGGGAACGTGACGTCCTTGACGGTCATCTTGCCGACGCCGACCCAGATGTTGGACGGGATCCAGTTCCACTGCGAGTTGGGCGACACGACCATCACCTCGTGCTCCTTGTCGAGCATCCGCCGCAGGTGGAGAGCGGCGGTGTGACCGGAGATGCCGGCACCGAGGATGACGACGCGAGCCATGGTTGCTCCTAGAGCGCGTAGGTGTGGAGTGACGGGGCGATACAGAGCATGCTATACCCCTGGGGGTATTTTGAGAAGGGTCCTCACACCGCGGTCGGCAGCCGCAGGGTGTCCCAGGCGGCGAAGCCTCCGGCGAGGTCCGAGGTGTCCGACAGACCCTTGTGGCGAAGGAAGCTCGCGGCCACGCTGGAGCGCCACCCGCTCGCGCAGTAAGCCACCAGGGGTCGGTCGGCGGGGACCTCGTCGATGCGCCGGGCGAGCTCGGCGAGCGGGATGTGCTGGGAGTCGGGGATCGTTCCGACCTCGAGCTCGCCGACGTTGCGCACGTCGATCACCCAGGGCGGAGCATCACCGGCGAGCAGGTCGCTCAGCTGGCGTGGTGTGAGCCGGCTCGAGCGGGCCGTGTCTGCCTGGACGTCCATGAAGGCGGAGTCCAGGGCGGGCAGGTAGCCGATGGTGTGGTCGAAGCCGATCCGGGCCAGGCGCGTGGCGGCCTCCTGCTCGTCGCCGGGCGTGGCGACGAGCACGACCTGCTGGTCGGGCTTGAGGACCATGCCGGCCGTCTCAGCGAACCGTCCGTCTGCCGGGATGTTGATCGAGCCGGACAGGTGGCCGGCGGCGAAGTCATGGCTCTCGCGGGTGTCGACGAGGACCGCTCCGGCGTCTCGTGCCTCGATCGCCGCCGCAGGAGTGAGCGCCGGCAGCTCTCGATCGCCGGCGAGCACGTCGCGGTTGCTGCGGTTGGCGATCGCGTCGTAGACGAAGTACTCCGGGGCGGCCGGCTGTCCTTCGGTCACGACCTCGAGGAACGACTCCACGCTCATCGGCTGGCAGGCGTAGTTGGAGAGGCGTTGCTGTCCGATCGTGGACTGCAGCTGGGTGGACAGGTTCTTGCCGCACGCCGAGCCTGCGCCATGGGCAGGGAAGACACGCACGGCGTCGGGCAGGCGCATGAGCTTGTGCTGGATCGAGTCGTAGAGCTGTCGGCCGAGCTCTTCGGCGGTGAAGCCGATGGAGGCCAGCAGGTCCGGTCGGCCCACGTCGCCGATGAAGAGGGCGTCCCCGGTGAGGACGCCGTAGGGCACGGTGTCCGACGAGTGCTCGTAGACCAGCACGCTGACCGACTCCGGCGTGTGTCCGGGGGTCTCGAGGATCTCGAGCACCACGTCGCCGAGCTCGATGCGCTCGCCGTCGACGAGCGAGCGGCTGGGGTACTCGGTCTGCGCGACCGCTCCGTAGCCGATCCATGCCCCCGTGCTCTCGGCGAGCTCGAGGTGCCCGGCCAGGAAGTCCGCGTGGAAGTGGGTGTTGATGACGCCGACGATGGTGAGCTCGTGGTCGGCGGCGTCGGCGAGGTACTCCTCGATGTCACGTCGCGGGTCGACGACGACGGCTTGCCCCGTGGCCTCGTCGCCGATCAGGTAGGAGGCCTGCGACAGGCAGTCGAGGTAGTGCTGGGCGAAGTACATGTGTCCCCTCGGGCTCGTCCGGTGCCATCGCCGGTCGCGACGGCCTGGCCGGTGGAGCGCTACTATACCCCTGGGGGTATCCTGACGCCAGGGACCCCGAGTCCCGCCACCACCTCAAGGAGACCTCAGATGAACAAGAACATGGGCTCAGCAGACCGGAAGCTCCGCGGCTTCGTCGTGGCCCCCGCGCTCCTCGTCGTCGGGCTGCTCGTCGGACCCGGCGGGTGGCTCGCGGTCGTCCTCTACGCGCTGGCGGCGGTGATGTGGGGAACCGCAACGGCCGGCACCTGCCCTCTGTACGCCGTGTTGGGCCTTCGCTCGTGCCCGCTCCAGCGCGCCGATGCCGGAAGTCGCGACCAGGTGAGCTCTCGCTAGCCGAGGTCGACTTCGTGCCACTCAGGTCCCGTGACCTGGCGCGAGCCTTCTTCGTGATCGCCGCGCTCCTGGTCCCGTGGACGCTCTACCTCGCACTCGCTCTTCCCCGGCATTACCCAGCCCACCACTACTGGCTCGGTTGGGTCGGCTTCGACCTTGCCCTCGTGGCCGTTCTGGTCGCCACCGGTCTCTCGTTGGCGCGCGGGAGTGCGCGTCTGTCGCGGTACGCCGCCGCCGCAGCGACCATGCTCGTGACGGACGCGTGGTTCGACGTGGTGAACGCCGCCTCCGTGACTGACGTCGCGGTCGCGGCCGTCACCGCGGCGGCCTTCGAGCTACCGCTCGCCTTCCTCTGCTGGCGGCTCGCGCGGGAGGCCCCGTCTGGACAGGCTCCTGTCCCTCGTCCCGCGAGTCGAGTGGATGAGTCGGTGACCCTTGGGACCTTCGGCCGGTTGACCATATATACCCCGGGGGGTATTGTGTCCATCGGGCGCGCTGGTGCATCCGGCACGAGGCTCGCGCCGGCGGGAGGTGTCGCACATGGTGGTCCAACTCGAGCCAGGATCGAGCCCCACGACGTCCCTGCCGACCTGGACGTCGGCCCTGGCCGTCGTCGCGCACCCGGACGATGAGTCCTTCGCCCTGGGGGCGGTGCTCGACGCGTTGGTCCGGTCCGGGTGCGAGGTGTCGGTGCTGTGCCTCACGAGGGGCGAGGCGTCCACCGTGCACGGGATCAGTGGCGACCTCCGCGCGCTGCGCGCCATGGAGCTGCAGGACGCGGCTTCGGCGCTGGGCGTCCGGGCGGCAGAGCTGAGCGACTATCCGGACGGCTCTCTGGGCCGCATCAGCCGGTCAGCTCTCGTGCGTGAGGTGACCGAGGCAGCCCGGCGGGCGGAAGCGCGGGGGCTCGTGGTGTTCGACCCCTCAGGCGTGACGGGGCATCCCGACCACGTCGCTGCCAGCGAAGCGGCCATCGCCGCTGCGTCAGACCTCGACGTCCCGGTCCTCGGCTGGACGATCCCGAGCAGCCTCGCGCAGCAGCTCAACGAGGAGTTCGGCACGGCCTTCACGGGGCACGAGCCGGACGAGGTCGAGCTGACGGTGCCGGTCGTCAGGGACAGGCAACGGGTGGCCAGCCTGGCGCACGCCAGTCAGGCCGTTCCCACCAGCGTGCTCTGGCGTCGGCTGGAGCTCCTGGGAGACGTCGAGCACCTGCGTTGGCTCACCATCAGGCACGCCGGCGGGACGGCCGCGACCTCCTAGGACGTGAGCACCAGGCCGGTGGGCCAGGCTGGCGCGCCTTGGTCCACCGGCCTCCACGAGGTCAGCCCTCGCTGGAGACGACTGCTGGAGACGACTGCTGAACGTGATCGTGCCGTCTCGGGTCGTGGCTCAGCTGTGGGAGAAGCGGATGTCGGGGAGGACCCGGGTCAGCCACCGGGGCGCATACCAGGCTGCCCGGCCCGTCAGGCGCAGCAGCACGGGCAGCAGCACGAGTCGGACCAGGAAGGCGTCGAGCAGCACTGCCACGCCGAGCACGATGCCCATCTCCTTGGGCGGGAGCGGTCCGGAGAGGGCGAAGGTGAAGAACACCGCCACCATGACCGCTCCGGCGGCGAAGATGACCCGCCCCGAGTGCGCGATGGAGCCGACCATCGCGTCTCGAGGATCGCCGGAGTGCTCGTAGTGCTCCTTGGCCGAGGCCAGCAGGAACACCGTGTAGTCCATGGCGATCGCGAAGATCATGGCGAAGAAGAAGACCGGCGCCCAGGCGTCGAGGAAGCCCTGGTGCTCGAAGCCCATGAAGCTCGACCCCCAGCCGTCCTGGAAGACGAGTCGGGCGACCCCGAAGGCTGCGGCCGTGGACAGCAGGCTGGCCAGGGTGCCGAGCAGCGCGATCAGTGGCGCCTGGAGCGCGACCAGCAGCAGGAGGAAGCCCAGGGTGAGGATGACGCCGATGACCAGGGGAGTGGAGGAGTCGAGCTGGGTCTTGAGGTCGAGGTTCTCCACGGCGGCGCCTCCGACGACCGCGGAGACCGGCAGGTCCGCGCGCAGGCGGTCGACTGTGGTCGCGAGCGTGGGGTCCGACGGGTCCACGGTGGGAACGGCCTGGATGAGGGCGTGGTCGGTTCCGTCGCCGGCCGGGACCGCCGGCAGCGCGCCGCTGATCCCCGGGTCCTTGGCAAGCACCGCGGCAGCGGCGCCGGCCTGACCCTTGTCGACGACGATCGTCAGGGTGCCGGGTGCCCCGGCGCCGAAGGCTTTCTGCACCTGGTCGTAGCCGATGCGTGCGCTGGCGCTCGCGGGCAGCACCTTGATGGAGGGCATCGCGGTCTTCAGCCCGAACACGGGTGCCGCGAGGGCGAGCAGGACCACCAGCGAGGCCAGACCCCATGCCACGGGACGCCGCCAGAGTCGCTCACCCCATGCCTCGAACCGCGCCGAGCGGTGCTCGCCGACGTGGACCCAGGGCAGGGCGAGCTTGTTGACCTTGTAGTCGAGCTTGAACAGCACCAGCGGGAGCAGGGTGAGCGTGGCGGCGAGGACGAAGGCGACCGAGAGCATGATGCCGCCGGCCATCGACCGGAACGACGGGGACGGCACGAGCATGACGGCCGAGAGCGAGATCAGCACCGTGGCTCCGGACAGCAGCACTGCCTTGCCGGCGGTGTCCATGGTCTCGGCGATCGCCTGCCGGGCGTTCTCGTGGTGGCCCATGCGAGCCGCCCGGAAGCGCACCACGATGAACAGCGCGTAGTCGATGCCGAGGGCGAGGGCGAACATCATCGCGAAGTTCATCGCCCACACCGACACCGGCACGACATGGTTGATCAGGACCAGCGAGCCGGCTGAGGCGACCAGTCCGGCCAGGGTCAGCAGGAGCGGGAGACCGGCGGCCACCAGCGCGCCGAAGGCCAGCACGAGGATGGCCAGGGTGACCGGCCACGACAGCATCTCCGACTTCATCATCGCCGAGAGGTTGGCCTGGTTGAAGTCCGACCAGAGCAGGGAGGCGCCGGTCGGGTTGACCTGGACGGTGCTCGTGGACAGGTCCTGGAGCGGGCCCTTGAGGTCGTCCGCGACGCGCACCATCTCGTTGGGGTCGGCGTTGGCGCCGGCCAGGAGGACGGCGGTCCGGCCGTCCTGGCTGAGGGTGGCGCCGGGCTGCGGCTGGACGATGTCGGCGATCCGGGGGTCCTGGCGCAGGAGCGCCGTGGCCCGGGCGAGGATCTGTTGGCCGTCGCCCCGCGTGACCGGGCCGTCGGTGGAGTGGACCACGACCTGGATAGCCGTACTGGCGTCGCCGCCGAAGTGCTGCTGCGCGAGCTCGCGAGCGGCGACCGACTCCGAGCCGTTGGCCTGCCAGCCGGCGCCGGAGAGCTCGGACTCGACCCTCGGTGCGAGGATCCCGAGCCCGACGATGACCAGCAGCCACAGCACCGTGGTGACGCGGCCGTGGTGGGTGACGAGCACCCCGAGTCGACCCAGGGGGCCGGGGCGGTATCCGATGGCCGGGTCGATGTCGGCGTGGCTGTGGCGGCTCGATGCCGTCGAGGTCATGGGCGTCTCTTTCTGTCGGGATCGCGTGCAGAGGCGGTGGGAAGAGGGGGAGGGGCGGAGCAGGTCAGGTCAGGCCCGGGAGCGCCTGAAGGGAGGTGTAACCGGCGACGGCCAGCACCAGGACGGTGAAAGCCCCGGAGAGTCGGCGGGTGTCGGTGCGCAGGGCCAGGCGCGCGCCGAGGAATCCACCCGCGGCGGAGGCGACGGTGAGCAGCAGGACCAGCCCCCAGTCGGGCTGGATCCCCGACCCGGCCCGCACGACGAGAGCGACAGCGCTGGTGATCGTGATGACCACCAGCGACGTGCCCACGGCGTACTCCATGGGAATGGCCAGGGCGAGGAGCAGGGCGGGCACCACCAGGAAGCCGCCGCCGACACCGAGGAACCCGGTCAGGAGCCCGACCCCGGTCGCGGTCACCACCACCTTGAGGGCGCGGGGGCACTGGCAGACGAAGGTGGGGGCGAACGCCACGATGGGTCCTTCGAAACCCTCGCCCGGTCCGACTTCCTCCGCAGCTCCGCTATGCCGTCTCTCCCGGACCTGCCGGACAGCCATCAGCGAGCCGACGACGAGCATCAGCACCGCGAAAGCCGCCAGCAGGACCGGCTCCGGGACGCTGGCCGACGCTCGGGCACCGAGCACCGCGCCGCCGAGGGCGACCAGGCCGAAGGCGACGCCGCGGCCGAGCATGACTCGTCCCGCCCGGTAGGCGGTGATCGCCCCGATCGCCGAGGTCACCCCGACGACCACCAAGGAGCCGGTGGTGGCCTGCGCGGGGCTCTGGCCGAGCAGGTAGACCAGCACGGGGACGGCGAGGATCGAGCCCCCGCCCCCGAGCGCGCCCAGGCTGAGCCCGATCAGGGCGCCGGCCACGCCGGCGACCACGAACACGGTCACGACGGAGCGCGCCTCGAGACCGAGGAGGTGGACGCCGTCTCGCTGGTCGTCGAGCGTGGTGTCACAGTCCGACTTCCACCGGGTGGCCCGCTGCGATCCACTTCTGGGTGCCTCCGGCCACGGATACGGCGTCGAAGCCTGCCGCCACGAGGAGGTCGGCCATGGCCTTGGAGCGGTTGCCGGTGGTGCAGATGACGTGGACCGGCTTGCTCCGGTCGAGCTCGCCGAGTCGGGAGGACAGCTGGCCCATCGGGATCAGGACGGCCCCCGGCACGTGGCCGTAGGCGTACTCCATGTGCTCGCGCACGTCGACGGTCACACCGTCCTTGCGCAGGGCGACATACGTCTCGAGGCTCACCTCGGGCGTCACGTGGCTCATCGGACTCCTCTTCACCGCTTTGACCTTGGATTCGGGTATACCCTAGGGGGTATTGTACGATGAGGCAAAACACCCTCTGGGGTATACCGCAGCCCAGTCTTCGCACAGGACTGCAGAAGAAGAGGAAGACCATGGACACCGCGACGAACCGGATCGTCTGATGACCGCCTACACGCTCCGCACCGAGGTCGCGCTTCCCTTCGACGCTGCGCTGGCGGCCACTCGTACGGCGCTGGCACAGCAGGGGTTCGGGGTGCTCACCGAGATCGACCTGGCGGCCACCTTCCGGGACAAGCTCGGGGTCGACCTGCCGCCGCAGGTCATCCTGGGCGCCTGTCGGCCCCCCTTGGCCTACGAGGCGATCCAGGCCGATCCCGCGATCGCCACCGTCCTGCCCTGCAACGTCGTCGTGCGTTCGGCCGGCGACGACAGCGGCACGGTCGTCGAGGCATTGGACCCTGCCGTGATGCTCGGGATCGGTGACGACCGGGCACTCGACACCATCGCCACCGATGCCCGGCAGCGCCTCGTCACCGCCCTCGCGACGCTCGGTCAGGAGTCCTGATGCACCTCGAGCCGGAATCGATGACCCCGGTCATCAACAGGATCAAGCGGGCGCAGGGCCAGCTCGCCGGCGTCGTCCGTCTGCTCGAGGAAGGCCGCGAGTGCGAGGACGTCGTCACCCAGCTCGCTGCGGTCTCCAAGGCGTTGGATCGTGCCGGGTTCGTCCTCGTGGCCACGGGGCTCCAGCAATGCCTCGTCTCGGGGGACGACGTGGACAGCCTCGACGTCAAGAAGATGGAGAAGCTCTTTCTCTCCCTCGCCTGATCCAGTCCCGCGGACGCGCTCAGACGACGAGCCCCCGAGCACTCGCCACCCGAAGGCGACGGCGGGGACTTTCGCCCCTACGCCTCGGTGGAGCCCGCGGGTTGACTCGCGTCAGAGACGAGCGTGCGTGTGGGCCGCGCGTCCGCTCTGCGAGGTGGAGATCGAGATGTCTCACGAAGCGTCTACGGAATGTTGAGCGTCGGGCACCTGCGGATCCGCGAGCAGACGGGCGCGCGCCGTAGCCTCCTGGTGGCCGCGGTCGCCCTCAACGCAGCACTGTTCGTGCTGCTGCTCGGCTACACGATCCACACCGGACCGATCTCCACGCCGCTCACCCTGGTCGGCGTGCTGGCCTTCAGCTTCGTGTTCGAGGCGCTCTGGCTCAGGCACCGAAACCGGACCGGGAGTCACCATGTCGCGCCATGACCTGTTCGGCCACCTGCCTCGGCTGACCGCCGACACGGGGCAGGGGACCGTGGCCGCCGTACGGGTCGGTGAGCTGCGGCCGACCCAGAACGCGGTCGGGATGGACGAGGTCACCGCGAAGGTGACCCGGATGAAGCCGCGCAGCGAGGCCAACCTGCAGGCCTACCTGCTGGAGCGGACGATGCCCGTGGTCATCGGCGACGGTGGTCACCCCCACCTCGTCGACCATCACCACTTGGCGCTCGCCCTCCTCACAGCCGAGGGAGACGTCGACGTGCCTGTGGAGGTGGTCCGCAACTGGGCACCGGTGAAGGGCCTCCACTTCTGGCGGGCCATGGCCAGGCAGCACTGGTTGTATCCCTTCGCCCCTGACGGGGCGGGTCCGATCCCGGTGGCTCGGATGTCGAAGCACCTGTCCGACCTCGGCAACGACATCTACCGGAGCCTGTCGTGGGCTGCCCGGAGCGCCTACGCCTACGAGAAGTCACCGGACAACGCGATCTTCGCGGAGTTCAAGTGGGCCGGCTTCTTCCGGACCCACCTGATCCTGGAGCAGCTGCTCGGCTGCACGGGAGACTGCACGCTGGTGACCCTCGCCGACCTCGAGCGCGACGATCCCGAGTCGATGGCGGAGACACGGCGCCGGCTGATGTTCCTGGCCCGCTCGCCGGCGGCTCGAACGCTCCCGGGCTACGTCGGGTGACTGCGAGTGAACTGAGAGGTGGTGAGTTCCAACCCGCGCTCAGCCGAGGTTCACCCGCACCGGTGCCGAGGAGGTGGTGTTGCCCGCGCCGTCGGCTGCCACGGCAGTGAGGGTGTGAACTCCCCGCAGGTTGGTCTTGGGCTTCCAGCTCACCGAGTAGGGCGCCGTGGTGTCCTGGGCGATCTGGCTGCCGTCGAGGTAGAAGGTCACGCGGGCCACCCCGGAGGGTGCGCCTGCTCCGGTGCCGAGGTCGGTGGCCGACGCGGTCAGTGTCGTCGAGCTCCTGCGCGACAGGGTCGTGCCGTCCGTCGGCGCGGTGACGGCGAGGTTCGGCGCGGCGGCGTCGACCCGGACCGACGTCGTACGCGGCGTCTCGCTGTTGCCCACGGTGTCCACCGAGAAGTAGCGCACGGTGGTGGTCTCCGGTAGCGACAGGGCCGTGCTGTAGAGCGGACTCTGCGTGGTCGGGGTCGTGCCGTCCGTCGCGTAGTAGGTCGCTGCCACCGCCGAGCCGCTGTCGGTCGCGGACAGCTGCACGCCCACCGGAGCGGTGCGGTACCACCCGGTGGAGCAGGCCGCTGCGTTGCAGGTCGGGGTCGTCGTCGGCGGGGTGGTGTCGGTCGTGCCGCCGCCGCCACCGCCGTTGTGGCAGGCCTGGCTGCCCGAGTCGGAGAACGTGCCCGTGACCGGCACGAAGTTCCAGTCGTAGCTGCCGGAGTGGAGCGTCATCTTCAGCACGCCGAAGGCGTTCTGCCCGGAGAAGATCGCCTGGCTGTCGGCGGCGCGAGTGGTGGACGGGGAGGTGTAGCTCTCTCCGCCGGTGCCGACGACGAACTGCCGGACGCCGTTGGCGTCGGCCTGGCCCGAGGCGTTCTGCAGCCCGAACCGCTCATACCAGTGCTGGTGTCCGTTCAGGACCAGTCGGCGTGGGCGTTGTAGAGCGCCTGCCAGAAGGCCGTGCACGTCGTGTCGCCACCGCTCTTGGTGGAGGCGTAGCGCGGCTCGTGCCAGTAGGCCAGCGTGCAGGGGGCCGAGGCGTGGCTGGCGAGGTCGTTGCGTAGCCAGGTCTCCTCCGGGCTGCCGCTGCCGCATCCGCCGATCTGGGCACACTCGCCGTTCAGCGCCATCATGTGCCACGACCCGATGTCGTAGCTGTAGTAGCCCTTGGTCGGGTCGCCGGCCGCTGCTCCCCAGTAGGTGTAGTAACCGCTGCCGTTGGTGGTGCAGTCGGTGCCTCCGGAGGTCTGGTACTCATGGTTGCCCGGCACCGGTTTGGTGATCGACTTGTACTGCCCCCAGCTGGGGTCGTAGGACTGCTGGAAGGCGCTGAGGCCGCCGCAAGCGTACTGCAGGTCGCCGAGCGGCAGCACGGCGTCCGAGCCGGCCAGCAGTGCTGCGGCGGCCGCGATCACCGGGTCGGTGACGGCCTGGGCCGCGTTCGCGCCGAGCACGACGAGCGGCGCGGTGCCCAGGACGGCGGCGCCCAGCACCACCAGCGTGACGAGGATGCTCCTGCGTGACCTGGTTCGTGGCATGTGCCGACCCTCACTCCTGGCGTCGTCCCCCGAGGGCCACCGTCACGTTGCACGGCGGCGCGCGGCTCCTCCGTTCGGCGTACGGCCCTACGCCGCATGGAGGGTGCGCATGGCCCTTGTGTTTGGATACGTCGCATGTCGTGGAGAGACGCGGTGGGCTCGGTGCTGCATCGGACCACGGGCTACACCTTGACGCGGGAGACGCCCGAACAGCGCAGCGAGGCCCTCGCGAGGGCCGCCCGCCGCGCGGCGGCGGAGGCTCGCCGGGCGGTGAGCGACGGGCAACGCCGTGAGCTCCGGCAGCGTGAGCAGCAGCGTCAGGCCGAGCGGGCCGAGCGCGCCCGGGAGCGAGCCGTTCGTGAGGCAGCGGCCGAGGAGGCCCGGCGGCAGCGCGAGGCCCATCTGCACGCCCGCCGGGTGGCCAGGTTCGACGAGGAGCTCTGGGCCACGGTCGAGCGGGTGCAACCCCAGACCATGACCGGGCCGGCCAAGCTGGCGGCCCTGGTCGAGGCGACCCGCTACGTCGCCCGCCACCGGGTCCCGGGCGACGTCGTGGAGTGCGGGGTCTGGCGGGGCGGGAGCATGCAGGCGATCGCGCTGACCCTGCTCTCACGGGGTGACGTCGATCGCGAGCTGCACCTCTTCGACACCTTCGAGGGGATGCCACCGCCCACGGCCGAAGACGCCCGCACGACCGAGGTCGGCGCCGTGCCGGCCGACCAGATGCTGGCCGAGTCCGACCGCGAATCGGCACTGTGGGCGATCGCCGGACTCGACGTCGTCAAGCAGGCCATGGCCGACACCGGCTACCCGGCGGACAAGGTGCACTTCCACCCCGGGCTCGTCGAGGACACCACACCGGGCCAGGCGCCGGACACGATCGCGCTCCTCCGGCTCGACACCGACTGGTATGCCTCGACCAAGCACGAGCTCGAGCACCTCTACGACCGGCTCAGCCCCGGAGGCGTCCTGATCCTGGACGACTACGGCGACTGGGACGGCGCACGCAAGGCGACCGACGAGTGGCTCGCCGAGACCGGCGAGCAGATCTTCCTGGCCCCCATGGGCTCCGGCGTCATCGGCATCAAGCCGATGGTCGGGCGGGCCTGACTCTCCTGTCGGGCGCGCGGTACCCTGCGCTCCTTACCAGACTGCGACATCCGGCGCCGCGGCGGCCTCGGCCGTGGCGGACCAGCCGGTCCGTCGGTACCTTCGGCACGTGGGGGGCACCGTCGCAGCGCCTGAGCGCTCGGAGGACGGCGCCCTCGTCGACCGGCTGCGAGCCGGCGACGAGCAGACCTTCGCCGCCCTCGTGGACGGATGGTCGGGGTGGATGCTGCGGCTCGCCCGTGAGCACGTGCCGACGGCGAGCGCGGCCGAGGAGGTCGTCCAGGAGACCTGGCTCGCGGTCCTCGAGGGCCTCGACCGGTTCCGCGGAGAGGCGTCGCTGCGCACGTGGGTCTACCGGATCCTGGTCAACCAGGCGAAACGGCGCGGCGTCCGCGACCGACGGACCGTGCCGTTCGCGAGCCTGGCACCCGAGGACGAAGGTCCGTCCGTCGACCCGGCGCGGTTCCAGGGCCCGGGCGACCCGCACCCGGGAGGCTGGCGCGAGTTCCCGGAGGAGTGGCCGGAGCAGATGGCACTGACCCGCGAGCTGCGTGAGGTCGTCACCGTTGCCCTCACCGAGCTGCCACCCCGCCAGCGGGTGGTGGTCGCGCTGCGCGACCTCGACGGCCACACGGCAGACGAGGTCTGCGAGCTGCTCGACATCTCCGCCGGCAACCAGCGGGTCCTGCTCCACCGCGGGCGGGCCGTGGTGCGTGTCCATCTCGAGCGCTACTTCGCCGGCCCGACCTCTCGCGGTGAGGAGCCTCGATGACCTGCGAGGAGCTCGTGGAGCTGGTGACGGCCTACCTGGAGGAGACCCTCCCGGTCGAGGACCGCGAGGCCTTCGACGAGCACCTCGCGCTGTGTCCGGGCTGCGACCGCTACCTCGCGCAGTTCCGCACGACCATCGACCTGCTCGGTGAGCTGCCGGAGGAGTCGCTCCCCTCACCGGGCCGCGAGCGTCTCCTCGACGCCTTCGCCCAGTGGCGGAGTAGGTCGGGTCCCGACGGCGCGTAACGCTTTGCACGGCTTGGTGCACTGACTGCCTGTGACTTCCACAGGACGCGAGCCCACCTAGCCCGTCGGCGTCGCCACCGCCCTCATCCAGCTGCCCGCGTCCGGGCATCTCCATCGCTCCTCGGGGAGCAACCCCTTCTGCTGTCGTGCGCCCTCGCACGTCCGTCCACCCGCATCACCCACCCATCGAGAGGAAACCCTGATGAACCGCACCCACCTGACCTCCTTGCTCGCCGTCGCCGCCGCGGCGCCGGTAGCGCTCGGGATCCCCGGCGTCGCCACGGCCGCGCCCGCCGCGCCCGTCGGTCACGTGTACGAGGCGACCAACGCCGCGGCCGGTAACGCCGTCGCCGTCTTCGACCGTTACGCCGACGGCACGCTGCAGCCGGCCGGCACGGTCGCGACCGGCGGGCTCGGCGCCGGCGCCTCGCTGCACTCCCAGGGCGGGCTGGCCCGCGACGGCCACCTGGTCTTCGCCGTCAACGCAGGTGACGACTCGGTCTCGGCCCTCCGGGCCGGCGCGCAGGGGCTCCAGCTCCGCGACACCGTCTCGAGCCACGGGGACTTCCCGGTGAGCGTCACCGTGCACCACGGCATCGGCTACGTCCTCAACCAGGGCAGCGACACCATCAGCGCCTTCCGCTACAGCCCCGACGGCGGGCTCCGCTGGATCGCGGGCTCCACGCGTGCCCTGTCCCCGAACCCGGCCGGTGGCACCGTCGATGCGGCCCAGGTCTCGTTCACCCCGAACGGGAACGAGCTCGTCGTCACCGAGCGCGCCACCAACAGCATCGACACGTTTGCCGTGTCCAACGGCCTGGCCGGGCCGACCACGTCGCACGTCTCCGCCGGGACGACGCCCTACGGCTTCGACTTCGACCGGAGGGGTGACCTGCTGGTCTCGGAGGCCGCGTCGGGCTCGGCGTCGTCCTACCGCGTCCGGCCCTTCACGACCCTCACCGGCGGGCTCTCCGACACCCAGCGCGCCGCCTGCTGGCTGGTGGTCAGCGGCAGCCACGCCTACGTCGTGAACGCCGCCAGCGCGTCGGTCTCCAGCTACACCGTCAACCCGGACGGCTCGCTGACCCTGACCCAGGCCGTGGCTGCGACGGCGTCGGCCGGCGCCACCGACGCGGCGGTCTCACCCGACCACCGCACCCTGGCCGCCCGCCTCGCGGACGGCTCTGTGGCGACCTGGCAGATCGGGCAGGACGGCGGCCTCACCAGTGCCGGCACGGCTCCCGGCACCGCCATCGGCTCGGCCGGCCTGATCGCTGACTGATCGCTGACTGATCGCCGACCGATCGCCGACTGATCCGGAAGAAACGCGTCCAGGGGTGTCCCGCGAAGGGGGCACCCCTGGATGCTGCTACCAGCGACCACCCGAGGAGACCGACATGAGCGAAGCGCGACCCCCCTTCCCGCCGTTCGACGAGGACGCCGCCCTGCGCAAGGTGCAGGCCGCCGAGGACGCCTGGAACACCCGCGACCCCCACCGGGTCAGCCTCGCCTACACCCCCGACTCGGTCTGGCGCAACCGCGACACCTTCCTCACCGGGCGTGCCGAGATCGTCGAGTTCCTGACCGCGAAGTGGGAGCGCGAGCTCGACTACGTGCTGCGCAAGAGCCTGTGGGGCTTCCGCCGCAACCGGATCGCCGTCCGGTTCCAGTACGAGTGGCACGACGCTACCGGTCAGTGGTTCCGCAGCTACGGCAACGAGCTGTGGGAGTTCGACGACGAGGGACTCATGCGGCGGCGGGAGGCCTCCATCAACGACGTGACGATCGCCGAGGCCGACCGGCGCTACTTCGGGCCCCGCCCGGACGACGAGCGGGGCCCCGACCACGACATCCCGCTCCGGTGACGGTCGAGCCCGGGCCCTTTCGTTCCCTTCTCCACCAACCGTGTAACGCTCGGGTGGGTCGGCGGCACTGACCTGCTGAGAGCTCGCGTGCGGACGCTCGTGGGTCCGTGCCACCGACCCGAGGAGAGATCGTGACCCAGCCGACCAGCGTCCCCGACGCGACCTACGGGGCCGACCTGAAGGCCCTCTTCATCAACTGCACCCTGAAGAAGTCACCGGAGCCCAGCAACACCCAGGGGCTGGTCGACGCGAGCCGCCACATCATGGAGGCGCACGGGGTGCAGGTCGACGTCGTCCGGGCGATCGACCACGACATCGCGACCGGGGTCTGGCCCGACATGCGCGAGCACGGCTGGGCGAGCGACGACTGGCCGGAGATCAACGAGTTGGTGAAGGCCGCCGACATCCTGGTGCTGGCCGGCCCGATCTGGCTCGGCGACAACAGCTCGGTGATGAAGCAGGTGCACGAGCGTCTCTACGGCGGCTCCCACCTGCTCAACGACGCCGGGCAGTACCTCTACTACGGCCGGGTCGGCGGCTGCCTGATCACCGGCAACGAGGACGGCATCAAGCACTGCGCCCACAACGTTCTCTACACGTTGCAGCACATCGGCTACACGATCCCGCCGCAGGCCGATGCCGGCTGGATCGGCGAGGCCGGTCCGGGCCCGTCCTACCTCGACCCGGGCAGCGGCGGGCCCGACAACGACTTCACCAACCGCAACACCACCTTCATGACGTGGAACCTGATCCACCTGGCCCGCATCCTCAAAGACGCCGGTGGGGTGCCGGCCTACGGCAACCAACGGTCGGAGTGGGACGCCGGCTGTCGGTTCGACTACGAGAACCCCGAATACCGCTGAGGTCTGATGGCCGACCTGACCTGCCAGGAGCTCGTCGAGCTCGTCACCGACTACTTGGACGGTGCGCTCGACGAGGAGACGGCCGAGCGGTTCGAGCAGCACGTGGCGCACTGCCCCGGCTGCACGACGTACCTGGACCAGATGAAGAAGACGGCGTCGGTGCTGGGGAAGATCCCGGTGGAGACCCTCTCCGAGGAGATGCAGGCGACGCTGCTCGACACGTTCCGCGACTTCCCTCGCTGACCGTGCGTGCCCGCCGTCAGGCCGGCAGCCGCACCAGGAACCGGCACCCTGGCTCCTGGTTGGCCACCGCGACCTGGCCGAGGTGGGCCTCGACGATGCCCTTGACGATCGCCAGGCCAAGGCCCGCCCCGGCGCCGCCCGACCCGTCGACGTGGTCGGGAGTGCGCGCCGTGCTGCCCTGCCAGGCGACGTCGAACACGCGCGCCATGTCGTCCTCGCTCAAGCCTCCGCAGCCGTCGGTCACCGACAGCTCGACACCGTCGTCGACGACCCGGCCCTGCACCTCCACGACGCCGTCGGCGGGCGTGTGCCGGATCGCGTTCATGAGCAGGTTGGACACCACCCGCGAGAGGCCGGCGGGGTCGGCGGTGACCAGGACGCCCTGGTCGACCGCCCCGTCCAGCCGTACGCCGCGCGCCCGGGCGACCGAGTCGGCGCTCGCGAGCGCCTCACTGACCACGTCGCCCAGCGCGACCGGCTGCGGGCTGAGCCGCATGACCCCTGCGTGGATGCGGGACAGCTCGAAGAGGTCGTCGACCATCCGCACCATCCGCTCGACCTCCGCCCGCATTTGAGCGTGGTAGCGGGCCGGGTCGTCGGCCAGCCCGTCCTCCAGCGCCTCGGTCATGGCGCGGAGCCCGGCGAGCGGCGTCCGCAGATCGTGGGAGACCCACGACACCAGCTCGCGACGCGACTGCTCGAGGGCGACCTCCCGGGCCCGCGACTCGGCGAGCGTGGCGCTGGTGCGGCGGAGCTCGGCCGCCAGCTGCTCGAACTCCGCGGGACCGGTCGCGGCCGTCGCGGTGAACTCACCGCTCTCCCCGAAGGCGCGGGCCCGCTCCTGCAGGTCACGGGCCCACCGGGCCAGCGCGACGCCGACCGCGAGCGCGAACGCCAGCGCGACGACCCCGGCCACGGTGGCCACGAGACCCACCACGCCGAGGTCGTGCCGCGACAGGAACATCTCCCTCGAGGTCGCCAGCGTGCCGGCCAGCACGGCCAGCACCGCGACCATGGCGACGCCGACCGTCAGCCAGCGCACGGAGGCGCGACGGCCGAACCAGATCAGGACGCCACCGATGACCGCGACGCTGCCCGACCACGCGGCGGTGGTCCAGATGATGGTGAGCTGGTCCTGGCTCATGTCGACGGCTCCCACCGGTAGCCCACGCCCCACACCGTCGCGAGGCGCACGGGATGGGTCGGGTCGGACTCCACCTTCTCGCGGAGACGGCGCACGTGCACGGTCACCGTCGACTGGTCGCCGAACGACCAGCCCCACACCTTCTGGAGGAGCTCCTCGCGCGAGAACGCCTGGCCCGGGTGGGAGAGGAAGAAGCGGAGCAGGTCGAATTCGCGGGCGGTCAGGGAGAGCCGGCCGCCGGCCAGGGTCGCGGTGTGCTCGGTCGAGTCCACGACCAGGTCGCCGTCGGTGACCGTGCCGCGGACGCCGGTCGCGGCCCGTTCACCCGCGCGTCGCAGGACCGAGTCGACGCGGAGCACGAGCTCGCGGGGGCTGAAGGGCTTGGTCACGTAGTCGTCGGCGCCGCGCTCCAGCCCGACCACCCGGTCGGTCTCGGAGCCGAGCGCCGTGAGCATGATCACCGGGAGGTCGTCGCCCCGGTCGCGCAGCCGCTGACAGACCTCGAGTCCGTCGATGCCCGGGAGCATCAGGTCGAGGACGACGAGGTCGGCCGGGTGGTCGCGCAGCAGGCTGAGCGCACCCTCACCGTCCGCCGTCTCGTCGACCTCGTGCCCGGCGGCACGCAGATAGGTGACGACGACCTCGCGCACGGTCACGTCGTCATCGACCACGAGCACTCGCGTCATCGTCACCCCCTCCCACGGCACGGCGACGTCTGGTCGCCAGGGCACCGACGAGCACGCCCACGACCACCAGTGTGACCATCACCGACCAGCCGAGCCAGTAAGGACGGTCGAGGAGGGTCGGGTTGTCGGCACGGGCACCGAAGCGGCCGAGCTCGGGGATGCCGAGCAGGGTGACCGGCACCAGGATGACCAGTGCGACGACCCAGGGGGCGAGGCGGTCGCCGGGAGCCACCCGCACGGCGACGAGGGCCACGGCCAGCACCGCGACCGCGAAGACACCGTCGTGGAGCACGACCCCGCCGACGAGCCAGACCAGGGTCGAGCGGGTGTTGGCCCAGCCCAGGTCGAGCAGCAGCCACACGCCGTACGCCGTGGCGACGAGGCCGACGACCAACGCCGCCGTCCGGACGGCCCGCATCACGAGGTCACCTCCAGCCGTCCGACCCACTTGGTCTGCAGGACGCCGGGGCGGTCGGGAGCGATCAGGCGGCACGGGAAGCCGTGGTCGAGCGACAGCGGCTCGCCGGCCAGGTCGAGCGCCAGCAACGTGTGCGGGTGGTCGGAGAAGTTGCCGGCCAGGACGCTGACCCGCTCGCCGCCGTGCTGCTGGAGCGACTCCACGAGCACCTCGCTGCCGGCCGGCGCACCGACCAGGTCGAGCAGGTAACGCACGGGCACGCCGGTCCAGGTCGCGCCGGCGCTCCAGCCCTCCACGCAGGCGATCGGGAGGGATGCCGTCGTCTGGGGCATGGCCCGCAGGTCGGCCAGGCTCAGCGTCGTCTCGCGGTCGCCGTACGCCACCGTCAACCGGTACGCCGCGCTGGTGGCGGCCGGCACCACCCCGCGGTAGACCGCGGAGTGGTTGACCGGGACGCCCTGGGGGCCGCCACCTGAGCGGACACCCAGCACGGACACCTTCCGCAGCCACGGCACGGTCGCGCCGGCGGTGGCGAGCACGGCGACCCCGGCGGCGGCCCAGGTGGTGCGCAGCAGTCCCCGGCGCGACATCACGCCGGCCCCTGCCTGCATCGTGGGCCGGTCCTGGTCGGTGCTGTCGACGTCGGTGGTCAGGGCCCCTCGGATGATCGGCAGTTTCACCGCGACGTGCACGACGAGCGCGCCGATGGTGATCCAGGCGAGCGCGTAGTGGGTGGGGCGGAAGTTGAACTGCCAGGGATACCACTGGGCGGCGTTGGCCAGGCCGGTGACGAGCTGGAAGATCGCCGCCGCGACGAGCACGGCGATGGACACCCGCTCGAGGCCGTGCGCCGTGAGCTCGCGCATCTCCCGGGGCGGCCGGGCCAGCAGCTTCGGATAGACGGTCCAGAGCTTGACCAGCAGCAGCGGCACGGCGGCGGTGCCGGCGATGACATGGAGCCCCTGGGTGACCCGGTAGCCCCAGCTGGGGCTGGTCGGGAACGGCAGCCAGGGGGACGGGGTCTGCGCCCAGTGGCTGACCAGCCCGGTGACGAACGCCAGGCCGAAGCAGATCCCGAGCCACAGGCCCACGCGGGCCGTGACGGCCGGGCTGCGCAGCCAGGAGGTGAAGTCGCGCTCGTCGGGCACGCGGGGACGGGTCACGGTCTTCACGGCCGGGCCTCGATCACGGCCCACCGGCGGTCGCCGTACCGGTGCTCGGTCGCGCGTCCGAGCCCGGCTGCGGAGGCGACGGCCTGGATGGCGTCGGCGCCGACGGCGGTCCAGGGGAACTCGCCGCTCCGGCCGTGGGAGGTCTCGAGCATGACGTGGCGGGTGACCACGCCGGTGCCCCACGGTGCGACGTCCACGACGACGCGGCCCTGCGGCAGGACCAGGTCGCGGACGCGCTCGAGCAGCGCCACCGGGTCGCCGCTGATGCCGATGTTGCCGTCGGCGAGCAGCGCCGTCTGCCACCGGCCCTCACCGGGCACCGGGTCGAAGACGCTGCGCCGCAGGGCCTGCACCCCGCGGGTGCGGGTCTGTCGGACCGCCTCCGGGACGACGTCGATGCCGAGGACCGCGTGGCCGGCCAGGGCCAGGGCCTCCGACATCCGGCCCGGTCCGCAGCCGATGTCGATGGTCGGGCCCTGGCAGTGCGCCAGCAGGGCCTGGTCGGCGGGCCCGGCACCGGAAAGCCAGGCGTGCGTGGGCAGCGGCTGCGGGGCCAGGTCGCCCTCCCACACCGTGCAGGGATGTCCCTGCAGGGCGTGGGTGTAGACGCTGGCCAGCGGCAGGGCGGTCATGTCGTCACCGTCAGCCAGGCCCGGAGGAAGTGGCCCCCGGTGAGGGAGCCCGCCACCTTCGCCGCCTCGTCGACGGTGTCGACGTCGGTGAGCTCGTGCCCGAGACGGACGGTCTGTCCGGCCGCGACCAAGGCTCTGCGGGTGGCGTCGAAGGTGTCGGGCCGCGACATCGGTACGTCGGCCAGGGCCGCCGCCGCCGACGCGTCGCTGAGGGCCAGCACCCACCACCCGCCGTCGGTCGCGGGGCCGAGCACGGCGTCGCCGTCGGCGGCCGCCTCGGCGACCGCGTGCAGGTCGGTGGTCGTGAGCTGCGGGGTGTCCATCCCGACCTGGACCGTCGGGCCGGCGCCGGCGGCGTCCGCATGAGCGTGGGCCAGCCGCTCCCCGAGGCCGTCGCCTCGCTGCTGGTGCACGGTCCAGCCGTAGAGGCTGCGTCGCAGCGGGTCCGACCGGACGGCGTCCGCGAGGTCGCCGTCGAGCGCGAGATGGCACTCCGCGAAGGCGGCGCGACAGACGGCGAGGGTGTCGAGGAGCGCGGCGGCCGCGAGCCTCGCGGCCGCCTCCATGCCGACCCGGGCGCCGAGCCGGGTCTTCACCCGTCCCGGCACCGGCGCCTTGGCCACGACGAGGGCCCTCATGCCCCCGCCTCCGCCGACGTCAGCACCTTCCAGAAGTCGTGGGCGGTGCGGGTCGTGCCGCGCAGGCTCCCGCTGACCTTCGACACCGTGCCGGCCGCACGTGGCCGGTAGGTCGACGTCGTGCTCCTCGAGCCGCCAGCCGGCCAGGGTGGCCTTCCGCAGGAGCTCCAGCGGGTAGCCGAAGCGCCGGTCGTGGACGTCCAGGTCGAGCAGGGCCTGGCGCCGGCAGACGCGCATGGGGGCCAGGTCGTGCATCGGGAAGCCGACCGACCGGCGCAGCAACCACACCACGAACGCGTTGCCGGCTCGCGCATGCCACGGCCAGACCCCCGCCGAGACCGGGCGGCGGCGCCCCAGCGCCAGGTCGCACCGTCCCTCGGTCACGGCAGCCAGCAGGGCCGGCAGCTCGGCCGGGTCGAAGGACCCGTCGCCGTCCATCACGGCGACGTGGTCCGCCGTGGCGGCCTCGATCCCGGCCTGCACGGCGGCGCCGTAGCCGAGCCGCGACTCGCCGACGACGCGGGCCCCGTGGCCCCGCGCGACGTCGGCGGTCGCGTCGCTGGAGCCGTTGTCGACCACGATCACCGAGAAGCCCGGGGGCACCTCGGACAGCAGACCTGGCAGTGCTCCCGCCTCGTTGTGGCACGGGAGCACGAGGTCGCACGTGGGATCGATCTCCATGTCGATCACGCTAGGAGCGGGGAGGGGTCGGCCGGGGCGCCTGCCGCTTACGGAACCCTGACATCGCGCCGCCGCGGCCCTCGGTGGCGTTGCGCGCCCCTAGCCTGGGCCGCGTGCCAGCCGCCCGCTCCGACCGCGCGCCCTGGGCCGGGCTGGTGGTCGCACTCGTGCTGATCGCCGCGGCGGCCTCGGTGCCCGCCCTCGCGGACTGGTCCGTGCACGCGAGCCTGCACCCGGTGCGGCCGTTCGCGCCCCTGGCGGGATACGTCGAGGCGCGGGTGGGGTGGGGCACGCCGGTGGCCGTGGTCGTCGCGGCCGTCGGGGTGTGGCAGGGCTTCGCCCTCGCCGCGAGACTCCGGTGGCGGTGGCTGCTCCTCACGACGTACGGCGCGACCGTGGCGTGGACGCTCGCGCTCGCGTTCGTGGACGGCCGGGGGGGGCTGACCCACGAGATCGTGAACCACAACGAGTACCTGCCCACGGCCCGCACCATCCACGACGTCCCCGCGATGCTCCGCGCCTTCGTCGACCGGATCCCGGCCGGTGTCCCCGGCAGCTGGGAGACCCACGTGGCCGGCCACCCGCCGGGTGCCCTGCTGCTGTTCGTCGGCCTGGTGAGCGTCGGTCTCGGCGGTGCCTTCGCCGCAGCCCTGACCATCACCCTCGTCGGTTGCACCACCCCGGTCGCGGTGCTCGTCGCCCTCCGACGCCTCGGCGCCGAAGACGTGGCACGACGGGTGGCGCCGTTCCTCGTGCTCGCGCCGGCGGCGATCTGGGTGGCGGTCTCGGCCGACGGGGTGTTTGCAGCCGTGGCTGCCTGGGGCCTCGCGGCGGTGGCCGCGGCCACGGTCTGGACGAGCCGGATCGGGTGCTGGGGCTGGGGTCTGCTCGGGGGCCTCCTGCTCGGCTGCTGCCTGGTGCTCTCCTACGGCCTGGTCCTGCTGGCACCCCTGGTCGTGGCGATGATGCTGGCCGGCCGGTCGTGGCGGCCATTGCCGCCGGTCGCGGTGGGTGCCCTCGTGCCGGTGGTCGTGCTCGCGGCTCTCGGCTTCCGGCTGTGGGAGGCCTACCCGGTGCTGAACGACCGCTACTGGGCGGGGATCGCGGCGTCCCGCCCCGCGTCGTACTGGCTGTGGGGTGACCTGGCCGCGCTGGCGATCAGCGCCGGCCCGGCCCTCGGTGCCGGGATCGGCTCGCTCCTGGCCGCCGGCCGTCGGTCGCCCCACGTCGTACGGCTGATGGTGGGGGCGGCGGCGCTGGCGATCGTGCTGGCCGACGCCTCGCGGATGAGCAAGGCCGAGGTGGAGCGGATCTGGCTGCCGTTCGTCCCGTGGCTGCTGCTCTCGACCGCGTGCCTCCCACCGCGGTGGCAGCGCCCGATGCTCGGGGTGCAGGTCGTGGTGGCGCTGCTCGTCCAGCACCTGGTGCTCACCAACTGGTGAGTCAGGCACGCAGGGGGTCGGTGGCGAAGCGGGCCAGACCCTCGTCCGGCCCGACCTCGGCCGTGAACCCGAGCTCGGTGCGGGCCCGCTCCGGCGACGCCACGATGTGCCGCACGTCGCCGAGCCGGTAGTCGCCGGTGACCGTCGGGTCGGGCCCGCCTGCCGGCAACCAGGCGCGCGACGTCGAGGATCGAGACCGGGCGGCCCGAGCAGACGTTGTACGCCGCGGCGGCCCCCACGGCGGCGCTCGACGACGGCGTCGAGGGCCAGCAGGTTGGCCGCGGCCACGTCGTCGACGTGCACGAAGTCGCGCATCTGACGGCCGTCCTCGAAGACCCGCGGCGCCTCGCCACGCTCGAGCGCCGACCGGAACATCGCCGCCACGCCGGAGTACGGCGTGTCCCGCGGCATCCCGGGCCCGTAGACGTTGTGGTAGCGGAGAGCTACCACCGAGCCACCCGACTGGCGCGCCCAAGCGGCTGCGTAGTGCTCCTGTGCCAGCTTGCTGGCGGCGTAGGCGCTGCGCGGGTCGAGCCGGGCATCCTCCCCGACCAGCTCCCAGTCGAGGTCACCGCCGCAGGCCAGGCAGGTGTTGTCGAACCGGCCCGCGTCCAGGTCGACCGCCGACCGCGGCCCGGGCGTCTGGGGTCCGTGCCGGGGGCAGGAGTAGCGGCCCTCGCCGTAGACCACCATCGACGACGCCAGCACCAGCCGCTCGACGCCGGCCTCGTGCATGGCGGCGAGCAGCGCTGCGGTGCCCAGGTCGTTGTGGGAGGCGAAGGAGGGCAGGTCGGCCACGCGGACGCCGAGCCCGACCAGCGCCGCCTGATGGCACACCGCCTCCACGCCCGGCGAGCAGGTCGGTCCAGGCCGAGGCGTCGCGGACGTCGAGTCGGTGGGTGCCGGGCGGCGGCTCGGCCGTGCCGTGCGCGTCGGGGAGCATCAGGTCGACGCGGACCACCTCGTCGCCACGGGCCGTCAGCGCGCGGTCGATCGCCGAGCCGATGAAGCCGGCCGACCCGGTGAGCAGGACCTTCACGGGATCTCGTAGGTGAGGTCGAGGCCGTCGGCCCAGGTGTCGCAGGTGCAGCCTGTCGGGGTCGGGCAGCTCGGCGAGGACGCCCGTGAGCAGGGTCTTGAGTCGTTCGGTGTTGGCGGCGAACAACGCGAACACGTCCTGCTGCGTCACTGCCTCGGCCGCCTCGGCGCCGGCGTCCATGTCGGTGACGAGCGCGATCGTGGCCAGGCACATCCGCAGCTCGCGGGCCAGCGCCGCCTCCGGCGCGCCGGTCATGTTGATCAGGGTCCAGCCGCGGTCGGCGTAGTCGCGCGACTCGGCCCGGGTGGAGAAGCGCGGGCCGTCGATGACCACCATCGTCCCGCCACGTCGTCACGGACTCGAGGCGGGTCAACGACGGCGGAGAGCCGCGGACAGTAGGGGTCGGCGAAGGGCAGGTGTACCGCGCCGCGCTCGACGAACGTGCGCTCACGTCCGGAGGTGCGGTCGACCAGCTGGTCGGGCACGACCAGGTCGCCCGGTGCCACCTCGTCGCGCAGCCCGCCGACCGCGCACGGCGCGAGCACCTGGCGGACCCCCAGCGACCGCAGCGCCCAGAGGTTGGCGCGGTAGTTGATCCGGTGGGGTGGGTGGGCGTGGTGGCGTCCGTGGCGCGGCAGGAACGCGACCCGGCGACCGCGCGACCTCACCGACCGAGACCGGCGCCGAGGGATCGCCGTACGGCGTGGGCAGCTCGACCTCCTCGGGCGCCTCGAGGAACGTGTAGAAGCCGCTGCCACCGATCACCGCGACGTCTGCTCGAGGGTTCACCGGCCCGAGCCGATCACGCGATCACCACGTGGACGCCCGCCTCGCGGAAGGCCGCGATCTGCGCGGGGTCGGCCCCCGCGTCGGTGACGAGCACGTCGACGTCGGCGAGATCGGCGAAGCGCAGGGTGCGCTCCACGCCGATCTTGCTGGCGTCCGCGAGGACGACGACCCGCTGGGCACTGGCCACGATCGCGGCCTTCGTCGCAGCCTCGAGGTGGTCGGGGGTGGAGAGGCCGTGCTCGACGGTCATGCCGTTGGTGCCGACGAACGCCACCTCGGCCCGCACCCGCGACAGCGCGGCGACGGTCTCGACCCCGACCGCCGCCTGGGTGTTCTCGCGCACCCGGCCGGGCAGCAGGTGGAGCTCGACGTTCGGCCGGTCCGCGAGCCTGGCCGCGACCGGGATCGCGTGCGTGAGCGCGGTGATCCGGTGGTCGGCGGGCAGGATCGCGGCCAACTGGATGGTCGTCGTCCCCGCGTCGAAGATGACGGCTGCGTCTGCGGCCGGCAGGAACGCGAGCGCCGCCTGGGCGATGCGTCGCTTCTCGTCGGGACGGGACAGCCCGCGGTCGGACAGGCCGGCCTCGAGCACCGTGAACGAGTCCGCCGGCAGGGCTCCGCCGTGCACCCGGCGAACCAGGCGCAGCTCCTCGAGGGTGTCGAGGTCGCGGCGGACGGTCTCGGTGGTGACGCTGAACTCGACTGCGAGGTCGGCCACGGAGACCCGACCGCGCCGGGTCACCAGCTGGGCCATGGCCTGCTGACGCTCCGCGGCATACATCGTCATCGAAGTCCGTTCCCGGCAGGCTGTGTGTGCCTGGTTTGATAGTCGCCTGGTTCTATAGTCGAACGTGTGGGCTGTCAAGCCGTCAGGGCTCGACGGTGACCTTGATGGCCCCGCCCTTCTTGACGATCTGGAGGGCGTCCAGGACCCGCTCGAGCGGGATGTGCTCGGTGATCAGGTCCTTGACCGGCACCTGGCCGGTGGAGATGTACTCCAGGGCCCGCTTGTTGTGCTCGGGGGCGGAGCCGTTGGCGCCGTGGAGGTGCAGCTGGCGGTAGTGCACCAGGTTGGAGTCGCACCTGATGAACGGGTCGGTCTTGGGCAGGCCGCCGAAGAAGGAGATCCGCCCGTTGCGGGCGGCCATGGAGATCGCCTGCTCCTGGGTGATGTTGGCGGCGGTGGCGGTGATGATGACGTCGGCGCCGCGGCCGCCGGTCAGCTCCATGACGCGCTCGACGACGTCGACCTCGGAGCCGTCGATGGTCTCGTCGGGCCGGACGGCGTCGGCTGACATCTTCAGACGCTCGGCGTTGACGTCGACGAGGTAGACCGGTCCACAGCCGTGGACGCCGCGGGCGATGCGGATGTGCATGCAGCCGATCGGGCCGGCCCCGAAGACGACGACGGAGTCGCCCTCCTCGATGCCGAGCAGCTCCTGGGCGTTGATGGCGCACGCGAAGGGCTCGGCGGCCGACGCCTCGTCGTACCCGACGTTGTCGGGGATCCGGTTGAGGCCGTCCACCTTCAGCACCTCGCGCGGCACGATCATGTACTCGGCGAACCCGCCGTCGTACTGGTAGCCGA
>CAVXFQ010000013.1:0-405307 GCA_963761085.1 uncultured Actinomycetota bacterium | reverse complement strand
CGACGTCTGTTATGGGGGGATTCGGCGCTGCTGGCTAGGCGGCCGGATGGCTGCAGCGATCGCTATGCGGCAGATGCGTGCGTACGTTCGCCGGTCGACTTAGCGGAGCCAAGTCTCGCTAGCGCTTGGAAACCGCCCCAACCGGCAGAGCCAGCCAAGACGGTCCCGTCCGAACCGCTCGGGCCGGACTGGTAGCTCCATCTCATCCCTCGGGTGAGTGGGAACCACTGATTCGAACGTACGGGCCGCGAGGACCGCGGTTCAGGGGCGTAGGTCCCGCGGTTGCCACGTGCTTCCTCACTATGGGTAGGGAGAACGAGGTCGGCGGCATGAGCGCGACCGGACAGCGGGGCATGAGCGTGCTCAGGCAGACGGTCGGATCAGGGGACTGACGGTGCCGTGGAGCGCATCTCGAGAAGGTGTGGGCTATCTGCCGAGGGCGAGAGCGAGGATGGTGTTGACCGCGGTTTCAAAGGGACGGATGTCTCGTTGAACTTGGGCGAGTAGGAGCCCTCCTTCGAGCGTGGCGAGCAGGGTCGTGGCGAGGTCGTCCGGGTCGATGTCGGAGGGGAGTTTCCCGTCTGTGTGGAGGGGTCTGAGTCCATCGCTGAGGGCGGCTGCCCACTGTTCGAACCCGGCTGCGATGTGCGCTCGGGCCTCGGGGTCGGTCTCGGCGAGTTGGCCACCAAGCGACCCGAGTTGGCAGCCGCCTCGTGCTTGGGTGCGCCTTGCCGCAGTGATCACCATCTTTCGCCAGGCTTCGACGCCGTTCGCGCCGGCGAGCACGTGCTTGTTGCGGGTGACGATGGAGTCGGCTTGGTAGTCGATGACTGCCTGCACGAGGTCGTTCTTGTCGGGGAAGTAGTGGTACATCTGTGAGCCGCTGACTTCTGCCGCCGCCTTGACGTCTTCCAAGGTGGTGCCTGCCACGCCGCGCTCATGGATCAGGGCGGCCGCCTCCTCCACGATGCGCCCCCGGGTGCGGGCTCCCTTGGGGGTCAGCCGCTTCGGCCGGTCGCTCGTCTCGTTGGCCATCCACCAAGGCTAACAGGATTGTGGGTTCGACAACCCAGTGCCTCAGGACTAAAGTGAGTCATGCAACCCAATTCCGACGAGAGGACGACCCGCGCATGACGGACCTAGAGGGCAAGACAGCGTTGATCACCGGCGCGAACGGCGGGATCGGCAAGGACGTGGCCCGGCAACTCGCCTTACGTCCCGAGATGGGCCGGATCTACCTGGCGTGCCGCAACCACGACCGGGCAACCACGGCGAAGGCGGAGCTTGAGGCTGAGACCGGACGGCGCATCTTCGACATCGTCGTCATGGATGTCGCCGATCTGGGTTCGGTCCGCGCCGGCCTGGCGGCCATCGACGGCTGCATCGACGCACTGGTCATGAACGCCGGCATCATCGGCCCGCATTCGATGGACGTGACTCCCGACCGGGTCACCACTGTGTTCGCGACGAACGTCCTTGGCCACGTCGTCCTCCTCGAAGGGCTTCTGGCCGACGGGAGACTGGGCGAGGTCGCGGTCTTCGCCGGAAGCGAAGCAGTCCGCGGAGTTCCGAAGTTGCGGATGAAGGGGCCATCGTTCGTCTCCACCTCGGCCGATGAACTCGCCACGGCCATCGACGGCAGCTACTTCGCCAACACGAAGCCCGACTTCAACCTGGCGTTCGGGCAGGCCAAGTACATCGGAGCCCTCTGGATGGGGTACCTGGCCCGCCAACACCCCGACCGCCGGTTCGTCACTGTGAGCCCCGGGAACACCATCGGCACCCAAGCCCCCAGCGACCTTCCCCTACCGATGCGGGTAGCCGCCAAGTACGTCATGCCCGCCCTAGGACTCGCCCACAAACTCGATGTAGGAGCCAAGCGGCTCGTGGACGGCGTCACCGACCCGACCCTGACCAGCGGCGCGTTCTACGCCAGCGCGGCCAACACCCTTACGGGTCCACTGGTCAACCAAGCCGACTTCCTGCCCGATCTGGCCAACCCGTCGTTCCAAGACCACGCCAACGAGGCCATCCACCGCTTCACCACCTAGACATCCGCCGGCTTGCTCGCCGACCAGTTCCACAGACGCCAGGTCGACATCGAGAAGCACGACCGCTCATCGGCAGGCATGAGCGACCCTGACAGCGGCATGAGAGTGCGTTTTGGGGATGCCTGCCTGGGGGCTCAGAACAACGGGTCCGCAAGACCACGGCACCAGCCGGCCGCGTGTCAATCCGCAGAGACGCGGGTACGCCGACGGCCACGTTCTCACGCGCACACGCCGGAGACTCACGTGGGCGCACGCACAAGAAATCGGATCTCGGCGCGTCGCACCTCGTTTGACCGGGTCACCTGCTTGACTGCGTCCCCCAGTCACTCAGCCAGAAGACCAAAGGAGTCATTCATGGTATTTCGGCGCGCCCTTTCGGCTATTGTTGTGGTATTTATCGCGGCTATTTCGGGATTGGCCATGAGTTCGAGTGCGCAAGCCGACGCTGGCTTCATCTATAAGTGTTCCGGCGTGGCAGAAGGTCAGTCCAAGAACATTCCTTACTCCAGAATTTGGGATTGTTCTAGCGGTCCGGCGGACACGTCCATTGTCCAGAAGGTCTCCATCGACACCGGAAAGCAAGTCGCCTGGATCAGCGGCGAGTGCGCGTTCTACGCGTACCACCAACTCGGATGGCGGAACATGGACAAGATCTGGACCCACTGCCTCGGGCACAAGCCTTGGCCGCTCTGCGGAAGCAACATCTGCAGCTCCAAAAGGGTGGTGCCCGCCGCGCGCCTACACGACTAGTGCTGCGTGGTGTAAATAGTTGGACGCTATGAATCTGAAATCATGGCGGTATGGCGAACCGTCCTGCTCCGGCCTTGGTGTTGCGCTCGGGGGACCGTGAGGTCCTCGAGGGTTGGACACGTTCATCGACGGTCCGTGCCGGCGCTGCGAGGAGGGCGCGCATCGTGCTGCTGGCGGCCGACGGTGTCGGTAACCGACGGATTGCTGAGCTGGTCGGGGCGAGCCCGACGACGGTGATCGCCTGGCGCGAGCGGTATCAGGAACGGGGCTTGGATGGTCTGAGTGATCGCGAGCGTCCCGGACGGCCCCGCGAGCTGGACCACCGCGCGATCGTGACCGAGACGCTGAAGCCGCCACCCAAGAAGCTCGGCGTCACACACTGGTCGACGCGGCTGCTGGCCGAGCGGCTGAAGGTCTCCAACACCACGATCGCCCGCGCCTGGCGCTCGTATGGCATCAAACCGTGGAAGGCCGAGTCGTTCCGGTTCTCCACCGACCCCGAGCTGGTCGGGAAGGTCACCGACATCTGCGGGCTCTACCTGTCCCCGCCGGAGCACGCGATCGTGCTGTGTGTGGATGAGAAGTCCCAGATCCAGGCGCTGGACCGCACCGTTCCGATCCTGCCCATGCAGGAGGGACGGATCGAGCGCCGGTCCCACGACTACTACCGCCACGGCACCACGACCCTGTTCGCCGCCCTGGACATCGCCACCGGCCAGGTCACCGCCGCGCTCAAGCCGCGCCACCGTCACCAGGAGTTCCTGGCCTTCCTCAAGCAGATCGAGCGGGCCTACCGTCATGTCCTCGACGCCGACGGGCAACCGGTCGAGCTGCACCTGGTGATGGACAACTACGCCGCCCACAAGCACGCCGACGTGAAGGCATGGTTGAGCCAGAACCCCCGGTTCGTCGTGCACTTCACCCCGACCCACGCCTCCTGGATGAACCTGGTCGAGGTCTGGTTCGGGATCCTCGAGCGTCAAACCGTACGACGCGGCGTCTTTAAGTCCGTCAAGGACCTCAACACCAAGCTCCGCGCATTCACCGACGGCTGGAACGACCGCTCCCACCCCTTCATCTGGACCAAGAGCGCCGAAGACATCCTCAAGAAGGCCAACCGTCCAACCACTTCAAATCCGCGCCACTAGGTCAAACTGGGGCCGGTGGTGTCGGCCACGCCATCGGAAACCAATATCGAGTGCTTTCGCCTTTGAAGAGCATGTCGCCAGCCAGCAAAGTAACTCCCGCCAGAGACCGTGGATCTCTGGCGGGAGTTACGCTTGTTTCAGCCTGAAAGTACGGATCCACCTCTTTCTCGTGGCGCGAACTTGAGGAGGCCGGGCCCCGTTTGAGATCGCCGAGAAACGCGTCCAGTGACTATCCGATGGGGCGCCCGCTCGTTACAGAGTTCGTCGAGGCTCTCCATGACCATCCTCGTGCGGCCGCTCTGATGGGTTCGAAGACACTTCGCCTGGACTGACGGGTGGGACCGCCCATCGGCATGAGCGCGAGCTGACAGGGGCCATGAGCGGACGGTTCGAAGCGCGGGGTTAACGCGGCGGAGTTGGCTGCTCGCGCAACTCCTGTTGCTCGATCATGGTCTGTAGTCCCTTGTCATTCCTGGCTCTCAGGAGCCAGGCCATGCCCGCGAGCCAGATCCCTAGGAGGATTACCGAAAGGCCGATCCATCCGGTCGGACCACCCTGGACCAGGATCAACGCGCCCCCGAGACAGATGGGAATCCCGGCCAGCACGGTCAGGGTCAGGTACCGGTGCAGCGTGCCTTGAACTCAGGCAACGTCGTCATCGGAGACTCCCTTGCGTGTCACGCGGAGAGGGTCTCACAACCACCGGCCCAGCGACCGCAGGCATGAGCGCGCACGGACAGGCATGTCAGTGCGTCTTGAGCAGGTCGCCTAGGTGGTTTCGGAAGACCAGGCAGTAGTCACCACAGATGAAGGCGGGCGGCTGGTCCCAACGGAGATAGGTCTCGCCCTGGAAGGCTAGATGCGGTCGCAACATGTGCACGATGTCCCAAGCCAATGACGTGACGAAGTCACCGGATCGGATGGTGGCGGCGTTGATCACCAGGTAGCCGTGGGGACGGAGATGACGCTTGACCGCAAGGAACACGTCCAAGAGTTCGGCGAGGTAGGTCTGATAGTCGCCGTCCGAGGTGGTGTACGCAGTGAGCGGGTTCTGCGGATGGTCGAACCTGGTCATGTAGGGAGGGGAGGTCAAACAGACGTCTACGGCCCCCAGCCCGAAGCGATCGAGCATGCGCGCATCACCATCGATCACCCTGCCCACCGGACCAAGGCGGGCACGGATCGAGGACGCCCGTTCGGGAAGCAACTCGATCCCTAGGGGCTGTCGACCGAGCTCCTTGCCGACCAAGAGTGTTGTTCCATACCCAGCGAATGGGTCGAACACGACGTCACCGGGTGAAGAGAACTCCTCCAACACCACCCGCACGAAGGCCCGCGTGAAGTGGACGTTCTCAGAGGCGGACGGCGGACGCTCGTTCGCAAGATCGGCCGTATACATGTCCAGCACTCGCTCCACGATCGAGAGTGTCCCAGGCTTGCCATGTCGTGTACCGGACGTCCTCACATCGGCTGTGAGAGTGCCCCGGACAGCGGTCGCTCGAACGGTCAGCGTTTGGGCGCAGAGCCAGGTCTGTCGGGCCACCAACTTCGCTCGACGAGAACTGTGCCGGCTAGATGTCCCTGCTGGTCTGGGTGGTCACGTCGCCGTAGGGGACCGGGCGTTTCCCAGCCATGCATCGGCACGAGCGACCCTGACAGCGGATGAGGACGTTGTGCTCTGCGAGGGACCTTCCAGCGGTCTACGTTGGGAGTGAGGCGTCTTGGTGACGTGCTCATCTCTCTGAGGGGGCTGTCATGTGGTGGCTTGTCGTTGGAATCGTCGTGGTCCTGGTTGCGGCTGCCGCTGTGGTGCGCCGACGTCGTCGCCGCGGGACCGGCAGTAGTGACCCTGCTGGCCTCGCCCATGAGCAGGAGCGCAAGACGATCGGCGGGTACGGCGAACATCTCTGAACCTGCCTGTGCCCTCGACGAGGTTCGCGACACTCACGGACAGCGGCTATGAGAGTGCGTTCAGTCCTCGCCCGGAGCCGACGCCGCGGACTTGATGGCTGCAGCCTCTGCGTCTAGGAGGTCACGCGAACGCTCCGACCAGTTCGCACCGATCGTGAAGCCATCCTCGGCGTACCGGGGGAACACGTGCAGGTGGAAGTGGAAGATCTCCTGAAAGGCGACCTCTCCGTCGGCGAGGAAGACGTTGATGCCGTCACATCGCAGCCGGGAGCGGCGTAGGGCTTTGGCCATCTGGTGCCCGACCGTCCACACGTGTCGCCCCGTTGCTTCGTCGAGATCCTCCAGCCCAATGGCATGTACCCGAGGCACAACGAGAAGGTGCCCGGGCGTCACGGGGTTCAGGTCCATGAACACCACGACTACTTCGTCCTCGTAGGCAAGGCTGGACTCAGCCTGCCCCGTCACGATGTCGCAGAAGATGCACTCGGGCGCAGATGCCTTCGCGGGTGGTGACGTGGGCACGGACGGGATCGTCGCAGGACAACGGGACTAGTGCGAGCGCTTTACCCACGGCTGACGGAGGATGCGACGCACACTCAGCGGGGCATGAGCGTGCGGTCAAGACTCATCCGTCGTACTGGGACCACATGTAGAGCCAGACCACGTACGAACCGGCGAGCATGACGACCGCGCATAGGCAGAGGACCACGATCACGATCACCCATGGCTCCCACGTGACTGGCTTCGGCTTCACGGGGGGCTCAGGATGCTCGGGAGCCGGGAAGGGAGGAGGTCCGTAATCCTGCGGCCCCCGTTCTGGCGGTCCCTGTGAGTCCATGGGGTGCAAGATGGCTCATGGACCGGTCGCGACGCATGAGTCTGAGGGCTCATTTCCAACCTGTCATCGGCAGATCCGAGCACGGGGGAGCCATGAGCGGATGTTGGGGCGACCTGCTCAGTGGTCCGGCGGCCGGGACCGAAGGACCCTTCCGTGCGCCCCGAGGGAGCGGCGATCGTTGATCGCAGAGACCGTCTCGGAGATCGAGAGATGAACTGATGACTGCATCTGCGATGCCCGCGCTGGCTCACCTGGGCGGAACCCAGGCCTTGACCACCACCCCGGTAGTGGGGATCCCGACCAGGTGCGCCCGCAGGTATTCGTTCCTGGCACCGAAGAACTGGCCACCGGCGAGATCCGCGTGACAGTGCTCGGGAGCGGAGACCCGTGGATCCGACGGAGTCAGGCGTCAGGTTCGCTCCTGATCGAGGTGGGCAACCCCGAACGGGACTTCTTCTTCTTCGACCTCGGCTCGGGGTCTGTGGCGAACTTCAACGCGCTCATGCTGCCGTTGGAGTCCACGACGAAGGTCTTCTTGTCGCACTTGCACGCCGACCACATCGGCGACATTCCGGGCCTGCTCGGCAGTATGGCGAAGGTTGGACGGGTCGACCCGGTCGAGATCTGGGGCGGGGCGAGCGAGGACCCGGACTTGGGTCTGGCTGCTTTCGTCGAGCACATGGGCAAGGCGATGGCCTGGGACACCGCCTCGGTCCGTGGAGTCCGCCCGTCCACCGGCTTCGCGATGGTGGGCCACGAGATCCCCTTCGACCGCCCAGAGACCGTCTACGAGCGCAACGGGGTCACCGTTTCCTGCTTCCCCGCCATTCACGGGCTCAGCGGGGCGGTCGGATACTCCGTCACCTACGCCGGGCTCAAGGTCGTCTTCTCCGGAGACACCCGCCCGTGCCGACACGTGGTGGAGGGCGCTGTGGGCGCGGATCTGTTGATCCACGAGTGCTTCCAGTCGCCCGCGGTCCTGGCACGCGCTGCGGGACTTCCGTTGGAGACGGCACTGAACATCACCAAGAGCGCCCACACGATCCCCGACCAGATGGGCAAGATCCTCGACCTGACCAAGCCTCGCATGGGTGCCCTGTGGCACCTCGACCTGACACCAGGCGTGGACAGCGTCTTCGACGAGGTGGGTGCCCACTACGGCGGGCCGGTCACGGTCAGCCAGGACTTCACGGTCTTCAACGTGACCAGCGACGCAGTGGTCGCCCGGCAGGCCAAGGTGAACGACGCCGCTCAGCCGGTCCATGGACCCTCCCAGACCAGCCCCGAACTCGACCCACTGCCAACGCCGCCGACCTGGTGGGCCGAGGCGCTCCTCGACCTGTGACGCATCCGCTCACTGGCTGCTTGTGAGTGCCGTTGCTATCGGTATCTCGACTGACCCCGCCGGGCAACGCTGGGGCAACACAAGGGTCAGAATCCGCCGTCGACAGTCAACGAGTACCAACCTCGGAAGTGCCCTCTGACCTGGGCGTTCACCGATTTTCGTTGATGTCCGACGTTGCCTCGATTGCTCTTTCACGGCGGTAGCACGGGTTCGAATCCCGTTGGGGGTGCTCCTGGTAGGCCCTCGTGCGCGCGGTCTCTGGTCACCGCGTGGTCAGCCGGGACCACTCCGGTACCGCAGCCGTGTGGAAGGCCATCCGCCAGTCCCCGTCGGACTTGTTGGTCTCGAACCAGGAGACGGCGTCGGTGTCGGGGGTGTCCAGCAGCTTGATCGTGCGCGCGACGTAGTCGGGCCACTGCGCGTCGCTGTAGCCCGGGTACAGCGACACCTCGCCGATCACCAGCGGCTTGTGGTGGGTCGCGGCGATGGCGATGGGCTGCTGGAACGAGCCTTCCGGAGTGGTGACATAGGGGATCCCGGGGTTGATGTACTGGTCGAACCCGATGTCGTCCACGTAGGCGTCGCCCGGGTAGTAGGAGTTGAACACCGCGAGGTTGCCGCCCCGCACGGAGTAGCCCATGAAGATCGTCGTCATGTGCACCAGCGGGTTGCCGTCGGCGTGGACCCGGTTGGCGAGGTAGCGGAACACCGCGACGTAGTCGGCGGCGGACAGGTTGGGCCGTTCTCGACCTTGTGCCACGGCACGAACCAGAGCGGCTTGGTGGCGCCCTTGGCGATGGCGTCGATCTGCGCGTCGTACTGGCCCGCGAGCGTGGCGGCGGGTGGGAAGTCCCAGGACAGGATGGCCGGGTTGGTCATCGTGGGCAGCGTGAAGTTCGTGCCCATGAACCGCCTCTCGACCCCGAGCTTCCCGCCGAACCCCGTGGTCACCTTGGCCGGGCGCGTGGCGTACGACGTGGTGTCCGTCGTCGAGTCGAAGCCGGGGAACGCCCCGAACAGCGGAAGGTGTGATCCGGCCGAGGTGGGCGTGGCGGTCGCGGTGGCGGTGGTCGTCGGGGTCATGCAGAGAGCTCCTCGGTCGTGCAGAAGCCAGGACGCGGGGTTCCGAGTCAGCGCGCCGGGCAGCGGGGGGTGTGGGAGTCAGCCGCTTCCCAAGGCTTGAGCCGCTGGCGAGTCCCGTGCCCTCGAGGCGCAACTGCCGGGAGGGCGCTGCCAGTTTTCGTGGCTACCTCTGGTCGCGCCGGGGAATCCGGAACTCTTTGCCGATCCTTGACGATTTCCTGTTGAAGCACCGGCTCAGGCGGGCCGGACAGCTCCGACCCTGATCGCCGTCGATCAGGCGGTGGAGTCTCATACCCGAGGGCTGTCGGTGAGGCCGTCCGCCGGCTCCTCTCGATTGGGAGGGCCCCGCGGGCATGGGTTACAGTTCCATCCGCTCTGGTGCGCAGCGCCGAGCACACCTGGCCCCGTAGCGCAGTTGGTTAGCGCGCCGCCCTGTCACGGCGGAGGCCGCGGGTTCGAGTCCCGTCGGGGTCGCCATGCGAAAGGCCCTCTGAACTGCGGAAACGCAGTTCAGAGGGGCTTCGCGGTTACCGTCTCAAGGGCAGCACGGACGCCGTGTCCCGTCTGTGTCCCGTCCCAGCTTGAGTCGACGCCTGCAGCGCGACTGCGCGGGCGGCGTCCATCGCGTCCGCAACGGTGTCGAGTCGGTCGGGGAAGCGGTGCCCATAGAGGTCGAGCGTCATCGTCGCGGACTTGTGCCCGAGCATCTGCTGCACGACTTTGACATCGGCCCCGGCGGCGATCGCCAGTGACGCCGCGGTGTGCCTCAGCCCATGCGGAGTCAGGCCAGCAAGTCCGATAGACGCAGCGGCTCCGTCGAAGACCGCACGCTGGAAGGTGCGCGACCGCATCGGCGCCCCCGCCTTCTCACCACCGAAAACCAGCGAATCACCAGCCCTGCCGGCGACGTGGGCGGCAAGCGGGTCGACGAGAAAACGAGGCACTGGAACCTCCCGGCGCTCGTGATTCTTGGGATCGCTCGCCACGACATGACCGTCCACGACGACATACGTCTCGACAATGGACGCGCGGCGCCGCATCAGGTCGAGACGACTGACTCGCAACCCGGCCAAACTCGCCCACCGCAAGCCGGTGTAGGCGAGAAACAGCACAAGAAGCCCGTAGGCATCCCGGTCGGCCGCCGTCGTGGAGGAGTACTTGCTGACGGGGACGGCCGCGCAGGCGTCGGCGAGTTCGGCTACCTGCGCATGGGTCAGGTAACGACGCTCCTTGGACTGAGCACGCGGAAGCGCGACGCCCTCAGCAACGTTGCGCACCAGTCGGCCGTCCTTGACCGCCGAGCTCAGCACCTGCGACAGCATTCGGTACACCTTGCGGACAGTCGCCGCCGACCGCTCGGCTGAGAGCTCGGCGACCCACTTCTGCACATCGGCATGCCGAACTCGGACCAGCTCGACCTCACCCCAGCGCGGGATCACGTGTACGTCGAGAATGCTGCGGTACCGCGCCCGCGTCGTCGGCTTGAGCTGCACCTGTCCGTCGAGCCATCGTTCCGCCCAGGTGCGGACGGTGACCTGTCCCGCCACTCGGCGTCCCGCTTGAGCTGGAACGTCTCGGTGCGCTCTCTCCCTGTTTCGGGGTTGACGTAGCGCAGACACCAAAGCACCTGGCCCGGCGTGCCGTCCCTCTTGGTCAGCTACCGCTTCCGCACATGTGCCATGTGGTCACCTTCCTTGCTTGTCTGAGTTCCATCTTGCGGTCGGCGCGCGAGCTGGGCTCCGACTCACGGCTGGTCCTGGGAACGGTTGGTCAGGTCAAGTGGGTGAGCCAGAGGATGAGGTCGGCGCGCCAGTAGCGGACGTGGCGGCCGATCTTGAAGCTGAAGGGTCCGGTGCCGAGGTGGCGCCAGTAGCGGAGCGTGCCTTCGGGGATGCGGAGGTAGGTCGGAGGCTTCTTGGAGGGTGAGCATCTCGTCGCCGGCGTTCGGGATGGCCGGCTGGTGGTGGGGCTGCTGGTTGTGGGGGTTGGGCTGAGCGGTCATGGTGCTGCTCCTGGTGGGGTGTCGACCGTGCTCGGTCGTGGCTCGGTCCTTCCGGGCTTGCCGGGTAGGTGTGCAGCGGCTCGCAATCGACGATCAGCGAACTCTGCGGTGGTGGACCCCGGCGGCTAGGACGGTGATCGAGACCGGGTGGAGGACGGCGGGATTGTCGTCGACGACCACCCGGTCGTGATCGACGGGCTCCGCGCCTCGCTGGAGCCCAGCCCCGGCTTCGAGGTCCTGGGGGAAGCGGGCTCCGGGGAGGAGGCGCTCCGTCGCGTGGACGAGGTTCGCCCCGACGTCGTTCTGAGGATCTCGAAATGCCTGGCATCGGGGGGCTGGAGGCGATCCGTCACCTCACCCGACGACACCCCGAGGTTGCGATCGTCGTCCTGACCATCTTCCGACCTGCCCACGGCGTTCCCAGAGCTCAGCGAGCGGGAGCGCGATGTGCTCGCATTGCTCGCCGACGGCATGTCCAACGGTGCCATCGCCCGCAGGCTCGGCCTCAGCTCTCGCGCCATGGCCAACCACGTCTCCAACATCCTCCCCAGGATCCACGCCGCCGACCGAGCAGACGCCGTCATCGCGGCCCGCGAAGCCGGGCTCGGCGGTCTGTCGGCGACGGATCAGTAGTGAATGTGCACCGCTTGCGGATCCTCTGCCGAATCATTGAAAAGGTGCCGCCAGAACCTCGGCGAACACAGGACGTGCGCCCTGACCGGCGTAGGTGCGGCCGGCCTTGGCGGCGCTCCGCGGAGTGGCGGCGTCGACCAACGACGAGTGTCGCTGCCAGGCGGGTCGTGATGCGGTGTGATCAGCTGGCGACCATGCGCGCCTGCAGGTAGGCGACGACGGCGAGCACGCGACGGTGGTCGTCGCTGCTCGTCGGCAGGTCTAGCTTCGTCAGGATGGCGCGCACGTGTGACTCCACCGTTCGTTCGTGGCACCAGAGTCGTCTTGCGATGCCTGCGTTGGTGAGTCCTTCGGCCATCAGTTGGAGAACCTCCTGTTCGCGGGTACTCAGCGCGGCGACCGGGTCCTCCCGACGGCCGGCTGCTACCAGCGCGGTGACGATGTCGGGGTCCAGGACCGACCCGCCGTGTGCCACCCGGACGGCAGACTCGAGGAACGTGTCGACGTCGAGGACCCTGTCCTTGAGCAGGTACCCGAAACCGCCGCCCGTGCCGATCAGCTCCACGGCGTGGGCGGTCTCGATGTGCTGGGAGAGAACCAGAACCCCGGTGTCCGGGCTTGCAGTGCGGACCGCCACGGCGGCCACCAGACCTTCGTCGCGGTACGTCGGCGGCATGCGTACGTCGACGAGGACGAGGTCGGGCTCGTGTTCGGCGACCACGGCGAGGAGCGCCTCGGCGCGATCGAGCTTGGCGACGACCTCGTGGCCGCCGTCACTGAACAGGGCCGCGACCCCCTCGCGGAGCAAGGCGGCGTCCTCCGCGATCACGAGTCGCACGGGATCACCGCCTGCAGGGTGGTGCCGACTCCGAGCGGACTGTCCAAGACCAGGCTTCCGCCGTGCGCACGGACCCGTTCAGCGAGCCCGCTCAGGCCGGAACCCCCGGCGCGAGCGCCTCCGCGACCGTCGTCGGTGACCGTCACGTGCAACGCGCCATCCACGACCCCCGCGCGCAGGAGGATCTGGCTGGCGCCCGCGTGCTTCACGGCATTGGTGACCGCCTCGCAGGCGACGAAGTACGCCGCTGCCTCGACGCGGCCGGGAAGTCGAGCCGGCGGTAGGTCGAGTTCCAGAGGCACCGGCAACCCGTCGGCCAGCTCGGTCAGTGCCGAGCGCAGCCCATCCTCGAGCGAGGCCGGCGGATCGCCACCCGCCAGCCGCCGAAGGTCCGCGATGGTCCGGCCGATCTCGTCGACGGCGGCGTCGAGCGCCGGTTCGAGCCCGGCTGCCCGGGCTGGGTAGGGAGCGCTGCAGCCGACGCAGTTGAAGGCCGAGCGAGAGTAGCCGCTGTTGCGCGCCGTCGTGCAGGTCGCGCTCGACCCGACGCCGCTCCTCGTACTCGGCGGCGGTGATGCGGAGCTGGGCGTCGACCACGAAGGCGGTCTGCGCCTTGACCTCGGCGTGCAGCCGGGCGACCTCCAGAGCGAGGGCCGACTCGTGGACGACAGTGTCGAACAGCAACCCCGGAACCGCGGCCTTCGATCGGACCTCGGCCCCACCGACCCCCAGAGGGGTCCACCCGTCCTCGTCAGAACACGCGACACCCGCGCCGTCGACGCACCAACCGGGCCGGTCGAGCCAGAATCTCAGGGTCAGCCCCTCGTCGTCGAAGGCCGCTGCCAGCACGTGCACCAGCTCCACGGGGCTGCGGCGACCCTGACGCAGATCGTCGGTGAACGAGCGAAGCAAGGCACGGGCGCGAGCAGAGGATCGCGCGAACCGCCGATCGATCTGGGTCTGGGCGATGTCCCGGAAGAGGACGGAACGCGAGCACGATCAAGGCGGTCGCGACCGCGGTCGCCAGAGGTGACGGGGCCACGAACTCGACCGCTCCGGACACTGCGAGGTACGCCAGCGCGAGCAGCACGGTCAGGACCACGTACACGACGGTGCGGTTGATCAAGCGATCCACGTCGTAGAGGCGGTAACGCAGGACCGCGAGGCCCACTGCGAGCGGGACCAGCGCCAGGGCCAGCGGCAGCAGGACGCTCGCAAGACCGTCCGAGCCGGTCGCCATGCAGGCGGCGAACGCTACCGGAGTCAGGGCGGCAGAGTAGAGAAGGGCCTTGATCTGCTGGCGCTCGATCAAGGTGGCATCCGCGAACCGTACGAACAGTGACGCGACGCAGCCCGCCATGCAGGCGAGGGCGACCATCATCACCACGCCGGTGAGCGTCTGGCCGGCGCCGGTGCCGACCCAGGCGATGCCGCCCGGATTCACCAGTGGCTTGAACGGTTCGTCCTGAGGTCCCGGCTGCACGGCGATCAGGACAACGGCTGCCGGGAGGGCCAGTGAGCACGTCCAGGCCAGTGGGCGCCAGCCGGGGCCGGTGAGGCGTCCGGTCGGGAACAGGAGCGCGATCAACGACAACATCGCATAGGCCACGACCCAGGACGGTTGCGCGAACACATTGGCCGCCGTCGCGCCCCAGGTCGGGCCGCGGTCCACGACGAACGCATCGAACGCATAGACCTCGGCCAAGGTCAACAGGCCACCCGACGCCGACATCATCACGAGCAGCCAGCCGATGCCGTGACTCGGGTTGCGCTGCAGGACCCGGACGCCGAGGACCGCACTGACCAACACCGCAGAGGTCGAGGCGATCAGCTCGAGAGCACTCATATCGCGCGGCAATGGGTGGGACAGCTCAAGCGCGACGGACAGCCCCATGCTGACCACGCCGACCAGCACCAGGGTCCATCTCAGGATCCGCGCCACGCGAGAAGTCTGCACCCGCGCGGTCGCCGCGGTCATCAGTACCACTACGCACCCGAAGTCCGGTACTCACGCTGATGCAGCCGCCCTCGGGCCGACCTAGCGTCCGGATCGACAGCAACCCACCAGTTCAGGAGGCACTCCGTGAACAAGACCATCATCGGCCTGGGCGCCCTGCTCGCCGGAGCCAGTTTCGCCACCACCGGCGCAGGCACCGGCCACGCTGCGACCGCACCGAATCGCTTCACCCTGGTCGCGGATCCGTCGACCAACTCCCTCCTGGCACGACCGTGCGACGCCTGCATCGTGTTCTCCCAGCCCGACGGGGCCCACATCGGAGGTACGGAGTACGACTCAGGCTCCCTGAGCCGTCACGGCCAGCTCGTCGGCCACTTCGCCCTCGTCTCGATCGGAGTCAGCCCGTTCAACGGCCAGAACGATCCTGGTGAGCTGCAGCTGACTGCCACCCTGGCCCTGCCCGATGGTCAGATCGTCGGACAGAGCCTCGAAGAGCCACCGCTAGACGGCGGCGTGCTCGCCGTCACCGGAGGAACTGGCCGCTACGCCAACACTCGTGGCACCGTTCGCTACACCGACAACCCCGACGGCAGCACCACGCTGCACGTCGACCTGATCGGCTGAGGAGACCGTCATGACCACACGAGGCATCGTGCTGACAGTCGTCGGGGCATTCCTTCTGGCCATGTCCGTGCTCGGATTCTTCGAATCTGCGCATCAGTCGGCCAAGATCTTCTATGGCATCCTGATCCCGGTCTCGATCGTCGTCCTGACACTCGGACTACGGTCCCGCAAGCAACCGGCCGATCGATGAACCATGAAATCCACCGTCCCGGCCCCGTGCACCCAAGGCGCCCAAGGCGGCTGCGCGGGTCATGAGCTCAGCGGCCGTCAACTGACTGACACCACGATCTACGGGGTACAGCGCCCCTGCCCTGCGTCGCGCGTCCCTCGATTCGGTGGCCGTGTCCCGTCTGCGTCCTGTCCCAGCTCCGTTGACGACCAACGACACCCAGTGCACCCAACGACAGACACCACGTATGACCTGCGGTTTCGCCGGATCTCGACGCTGTCCGACGACGCCCGTCAGGCCTCGGAACGCCCTGTCACGGCGGAAGCCGCGGGTTCGAGTCCCGTCGGGGTCGCTCCACCAGCGATGACGCAGACGCCCTGGTCCCATCCGGACCAGGGCTCTCTGCGTCGTGGGTAGCCTCACTCCGTGTACGTCGATCGCGCGGAGTTCGAGCGGCTCGTCGAGGCTGCGCTCGACGACATCCCCGACGAGATCGCGCGCCAGGTCGACAACGTCGTGGTGCTGGTCGAGGACGACCCACCTGCCGGTGAGCCCGACCTGCTCGGCGTGTACGTCGGGGTGTCACTGACCGAGCGCACGCACGACCACACCGGGCTTCCGGACCGGATCACCGTCTTCCGCAGGCCGCTGATGGAGATGTGCCGCGACCGGGCCGAGCTGGTGCACGAGATCGGGGTGACGTTGGTGCACGAGGTCGCCCACCACTTCGGGATCGACGACGCCCGGTTGCACGAGCTCGGTTACGGCTGAGACCGGGAGGGCCAGGTCGCGTCGTCGACTGCGCTGTCGGACCAGGGCAGAGGTTCCTCGCCGTTGGCCTGGCGGACGAACTGGCCGAACAGCCAGGTCTGGAACACGACCTGGGCATCGGTGCGGGCCAGGGTGAGGAGGCGCTCGTTGCGGCAGAACGCGTCGGCGAGGTCGAGCAGCTCGATGAGCCGGTCGAAGCGCCTGGCAGTGTCGGCGCCGGCCTTGACCTCCAGGTCGAGGTAGGGCCGGCCGCTGCGCAGGGCGCCGAGGAGGGCGTCGCCTCCGAGCTGGCCGCGGAAGTCGCGTGACATCTCGGAGAAGAACGTCGAGAGGTCGGAGGCCACCGGATAGGTGTCCTGGTGCGCCAGCGCGAGCAGTCGCAGCTCCCGGCGCAGCTCGGCACCGTGGGCGAGGGTGCCCTGCAGGGCGTCTGGCGGCACATGGAGGAGGTGGATCGTGACCACGTGGAGGCCGTCGTAGGAGGGCTCGTCGGCGTCGTCGTCCCACCCGAGCAGGACCCCCGCGGTCGGGGACGGGAGCGGGACGGCGGCGGGCACGAACCAGACCAGCTTGCCGTCGCCGTCCCTCTCGGCACCCCACGCCTCGCTGGCACTGGCCACGATGGACAGGCCGCGGCCGAAGGTCGGCAGGTCGTCGAGTAGGTCGACGGCGCCCTCGCCGGACGCGATGGTCGGGGGTTCAGGGGAGCCGTCGCGGACCTCGACGCGCGGGTGGTCGCGTGTTCCGCGCAGCCGGACCGAGACCGGAGCCCGACCGTGGAGGATCGCGTTGGTGACCACTTCGGACATCGCCAGCTCGGCGTTGTCACGCAGCTCGGACCGGCCGATCTCCTCGACCACGTCGGCCACCCAGCGGCGCGCCTGGAGCGCGCCCCGGGGTCCGGGGGCCAGGGTCTGAGCCGGCCGGTTCAGCGGCACTGTCTCTCCACAGGGTCAGGCGCGCCGACCGCGCCAGTCCCGGCTCGTGTACCCGCTCGTGGACCGTTGAAACCTCAAGCCGCACAGGAGTTCCACAAGCCACATACGTCACCTCGACGGTTGCCTACGAGCAATCGGACCGCGCTCTCGATTGTCGCATGCGAACGGCGCGAGGCAGGGTGGAGACATGACACAGATCGGGCGTGGCGCGAGACATCAGGTCGTGGTGATCGGGTCGGGCTTCGGTGGCCTGTTCGGCACCAAGGCGCTACGACGCGCGGCCGTCGAGGTCACGGTGCTGGCCCGCACCAGTCATCACCTGTTCCAGCCCCTGCTCTACCAGGTGGCGACCGGCATCCTCAGCGAGGGCGAGATCGCCCCGTCGACGCGCGAGGTGCTGGCCAAGCAGAAGAACGCCCGCGTCCTGCTCGGCGACGTCACCGCCATCGATCTCGCCTCGCGCACGGTCACCTCGCAGGTGCTCGGCCGCAGCACGGTCACGCCGTACGACTCGCTGATCGTCGCCGCAGGATCCGGGCAGTCCTACTTCGGCAACGACCACTTCGCGGAGTTCGCGCCCGGGATGAAGAGCATCGACGACGCCCTGGAGCTGCGGGGCCGGATCTTCGGCGCCTTCGAGCTCGCCGAGCTGGGAGCGGCCCGCGGTGAGGACGTCGATGCCCTCCTCACGTTCGTGGTGGTCGGTGCCGGGCCGACGGGTGTCGAGATGGCGGGCCAGATCGCCGAGCTGGCGCACCGCACGTTGAAGCGCGACTTCCGCTCGATCGACTCCGAGCGGGCGCGGATCTTGCTCGTGGACGCCGCCGGCCAGGTGCTGCCGCCGTTCGGCGCCGCCCTTGGCGTCAAGACCAAGCGTGCCCTCGAGAAGCTGGGCATCGAGGTCCTGCTGGGCGGCATGGTCACCGACCTGACGGAGCAAGGACTCGTCGTGCAGTACAAGGACGGGCGGACGGAGTGGATCTCGGCCGCGACCAAGATCTGGGCGGCCGGGGTGCAGGCGTCCTCCTTGACCAAGACGCTGTCGGAGCAGACGGGGGCGCCGCTGGACCGGGCGGGCCGGATCCGGGTCAACCCCGACCTGACGCTGCCGGGCTACCCCGAGGTGTTCGTCGTGGGCGACATGATCGACCTCGACCACCTGCCCGGTGTCGCGCAGGTCGCGATCCAGGGCGCGAAGTACGCCGCCAAGGAGATTCGACACCGCCTCGCCGGCAAGCCGCAGCAGAAGCCGTTCCACTACTTCGACAAGGGCGACCTCGCGACGATCAGTCGGTTCCGGGCCGTGGCCCGGATCGGGCGACTGCGGCTGACTGGCTTCGTGGCCTGGCTGCTGTGGCTGGGTGTGCACCTGGTCTACCTGACCGGGTTCAAGAACCGGTTCACCGCCCTGGTGCGCTGGGCGGTGTCGTTCGTGGGCCGGGGTCGGTCGGAGCGCACGGCCACCGAGCAGCAGGTCTTCGGGCGTCAGGCCCTGACCCGACTCGAGGGTGGCGCGGCCGGCCTGGTCTCGTTCCCCGACGAGTCACCGGGCCCCGACCCGGAGCTCGCGGCCAGACGTCGTCACGAGCTCGAGGAGCGGGCCCTGGCCGAGATCCGCTTCACCGACTCGGGCGAGCGCGGCCAGCCGGTCAGCTGACGTTCTCGAGCACCACGGCCAGACCCTGGCCGACGCCGATGCAGATCGCGGCCAGGCCCCAACGCTCCCCGCGCTCACGGAGCACGTGGGCGAGGGTGCCGAGCACGCGGGCGCCCGAAGCGCCGAGCGGATGGCCGATGGCGATGGCACCGCCGCGGGTGTTGACGACCTCGGGGTCGATCGGCCACGCGTCGAGGCAGGCCAGCGACTGGACGGCGAACGCCTCGTTGAGCTCCACGGCACCCACGTCCGACCAGCCGATCCCGGCCGCAGCGAGCGCCCGCTCGGCAGCCTCGACCGGGGCGACGCCAAAACGCTGCGGCTCGAGGGCGGTCACCCCTCGGCCGGCCACCCGTGCGAGCGGGCCGACGCCGAGGTCTGCGTCCTCGGCAGCGACGAGCAGCGCGGCAGCGCCGTCGTTCAACGGCGACGCGTTGCCGGCGGTGATCGTGCCGTCAGGCCGGAACGCGGGACGCAGCCCGGCCAGGGTGGTGACGTCGGCGTCGGGGCGGACGCACTCGTCGCGCTCGAGCCCGTCCACGGGCACGACCAGCGTGTCGTAGAAGCCGTCGTCCCACGCCTGCGCGGCGCGGCGGTGGGAGAGCGCCGCGAACGCGTCCTGGCGCTCCCGGCCGATGTGCAGGGCAGCGGCCAGCTGCTCGTTGCACTCACCGAGCGAGACCGTCCACTCGGCCGGCATCCGCTCGTTGACCAGCCGCCAGCCCAGCGTGGTCGACACCAGCGTCTCGTTTCCCGCAGGGAAGGCGCGCGACGGCTTGGGCAGCACCCACGGGGCGCGGGTCATCGACTCGACGCCGCCGGCGAGCACGGCCCGTGCGTCGCCGGTCTCGACGAGGCGCGAGGCATCCATCGCGGCCTGGAGGCTGCTGCCGCAGAGCCGGTTGACGGTGACGCCGGGGACGCTCACGGGGAGGCCGGCCAGCAGGACCGCCATCCGGGCGACGTTGCGGTTGTCCTCTCCCGCACCGTTGGCGCAGCCGAGGATGACGTCGTCCAGGGTCACCGGGTCGAGGCCAGGCGCCCGGTCGAGCACGGCGCGGACGACGGTCGCGGCGAGGTCGTCGGGACGGCTGCGTGCGAGGGCACCGCCGAACCGGCCGAACGGCGTACGGACCGAGGTGTAGAGGAAGGCATGACCCACGTAGGCCCTGTGGGACTCGAACCCACAACCCATGGATTAAAAGTCCACTGCTCTGCCAATTGAGCTAAGGGCCCGCCGCGCGCCAGTGTAGGCCGCAGGCGCTGAGGGGAGGACCGGTGCCGGACTCTCACTTGACCTGGCAGATTCTCTCAACGAGGAGTGTGTCAATGTCGACTGAGCGAATTACGGAGGGCGATCCTGGCCTCGCCCGCCGCGTGCAGCTGCACGCCGCGCTGGCCGACCCGGCCCGGCTCCGGATCGTTGATGCACTCAGCGTCGGCGACGTCTCGCCCACCGACCTCCAACGCGACCTGGGGATCGCCTCCAACCTGCTCTCCCACCATCTCGGCGTGCTCGAACGCGCCGGACTGGTGGAGAAGCGTCGGTCCGAGGCAGACAGACGCCGGACGTATCTCCGTCTCGGCACCGCCGGCCTCGACGAGCTGTTCCAGGGTCCCCTCCAAGCGCACCTGAGCGCCCCGCGAGTGGTGTTCGTCTGCACCGCCAACTCCGCACGGTCCCAGCTGGCAGCCGCGCTCTGGAACGACACCAGCGACCTGCCGGCGACCTCGGCCGGGACCCACCCCGCGGACGCGGTCGCGCCAGGCGCTGCCGAGGTCGCCGCGCGACGTGGGACCCCATTGGGTCGACAGGCACCGCGGTCGCTGGTCGACGTACTCGACGCCGACGACCTGCTGGTCACGGTGTGCGACAACGCCCACGAAGAACTGAGCCGAGCCTCCCTTACCTCCCAAGCCCTGCACTGGTCGGTGCCGGACCCGGTCCCCGCCGCCACCAAGGCTGCCTACGACCGCGCCTACGACGACCTGGCCACCCGCGTCCGCCCGTCTCGTCCCGAGTGTGGCCGCCGGCTAGAGCCCGCACGCCGGCACCGGGAAGCCACCGCCCCTCCACCCCTGTCCGAAAGCCCTCGCCCAGAACGGAACCCGTCTTGTCCGACCACCCGCAGCCCCGACCCCAGCAGCCTGTGCGTGCGGACCTGTCGCGACGCCTCATCGCCGAGGCCCTCGGCACCATGCTGCTGGTCACCATCGTCGTCGGTTCCGGGATCGCCGCCCAACGCCTCTCACCGGACGACGTCGGGCTGCAGCTGCTGGAGAACTCCACCGCTACGGCGTTCGGGCTGACCGCGCTCATCTTGTGGTTCGGCCCGGTCTCCGGCGCCCACTTCAACCCGGTGGTCTCGGCTGCCGACTGGGTGCTGGGCCGCCGCGTCACCGCGGGGCTGACCGGCGGCGCGGTCGGGGCCTACACAGTCGCCCAGGTGGTCGGGGCGATCGCCGGTGCCGAGCTGGCCAACCTCATGTACCAGGTCCCCGTCGACCAGCTCGCGACCACCGATCGCACCGGCGCCAACCTCCTGCTCGGCGAGGTCGTGGCGACCGCGGGCCTCATCGCACTGATCTTCGCCCTCGCACGCACGGGTCGCGGCCTGCTCGCCGCCCCCGCGGTCGGCGCCTACATCGGGGCCGCGTACTGGTTCACCTCGAGCACCTCGTTCGCCAACCCGGCCGTCACCGTCGGCCGGATGTTCTCCAACAGCTTCGCCGGCATCGCCCCGGCTCGGTGCCCGGGTTCGTCGCCGCACAGCTCGTGGGCCTCGTCGTAGCGGTCGCCCTGACAGCGGTCGTCTTCCCCCACATCGGCGACGTCGCCGACGACATCGTCGTACCTCACCACACCGGCGACGCACAGATCAGGAGCGCTCCGTGACGAGCACCTCGACCCCCGCGAGCCCAGAAGAAGGCACCCCCGACCACCGCCTGGTCGTCGTCTACGCCTGCCGAGCCAACGGCGGCAGGTCGGTCATCAGCAGGCTGCTCACCGAGCACTACGCCGGGGGGCGGGTGGTGGCCCTCTCGGCAGGGACCGAGCCGGGCGACCACGTCCACCCCGAGGTCGCCCGTGTCCTGGAGCAGCTCGGCCTCGACACCTCGAGAGAGGAGCCGAAGCTGCTGACATCCGACATGATCGTCGGCAGCGACCTGGCCATCACCATGGGCTGCGGCGAGAACTGCCCCTACGTCCCGGGAGCCCGCTACCGGGACTGGCCACTGGACGACCCCAAGGGGCAGGACGACGCGACCGTGCGTCGCATCGTCGCCGACATCGACACCCGGGTCCGGGCGCTGCTCGTCCAGCTCGTGCCCGACATCGAGCCAGGTCCGGTGGTCGACGGTGCCGGTCGTCTCGAGGCCGATGCTCGTCTGGAACTTCTCGACGCCGGCCCTGGTGATCGGGCCGAAGTGGCCGTTGGGCACGGCGTCGAAGAGGCCGAGCCGCCGGAGGCGGTACTGCACCTCGTAGACGTGCTCGATGTGGTACGGATCGGTGTCGATGTCGCCGGGCCGGACGATCTCGCGGCTGAACGGGTCGCGCAGGGTCCAGCGCGCCGCCCCCGCGGCCTGCGCGCCCGCCAGGGACGCCGGTGCGAATGTATCCGCCAGCGACAGTGCGAGTGCCGACGCGAGAGCCAGGGAGACCGGCGCGGACCAGGCCTTCATCGTGCGCCGGTGAGATCCGCCCGCGCACCGCCGTCCCAGACCGCCCGTCCTCACCGGACCCTCGCTCCACTTCCGTTCCAGGACACCACCGCGCCGGTGCCCGGGGGTAGAGGCCGAGGTCAGCCGGGGGTGGGATCGGGTCCCGGGGCCGGTCCGACCACCCGACAGGGGGTCCAACGGACCCGTCTGTGTTGGTAAGGTGGGACACGCAGCAAGGTGCAGGTTCCAGCAGGTACACGCCAGCGGAGTTTGTGATCCAACGGCGTTCTCTTCGTGGGTGCCACCCATGCAAGTCGGGACGACGTGTCACCGCACCTGATGCAGGGCCGTCGATGTGACGGCCCGTCGTTCCGGATAACAGGAGTACAGAGCAGATGGCTCAAGGCACCGTGAAGTGGTTCAACGCTGAGAAGGGCTTCGGCTTCATCGCGCAGGAGGACGGCGGCGACGACGTCTTCGTGCACTACTCGGCGATCAACATGCAGGGGTACAAGGCTCTCGACGAGAACCAGAAGGTCGAGTTCGACGTCACGCAGGGCCCCAAGGGCCCCCAGGCGGAGAACGTCCGCGCGATCTGACCGGGCGATGCCCGTACCACCCGTTCGGGCTAGCTGCGAGGGGACCCCATCATCCGGTGGGGTCCTTTTCGTTTGCCTTCTCCGACCGGTACGTTCGGTGTTTCAGGGAGGAAGACCAGGGAAGGCTGCTCGGCGACCGCGCCTTCGTGCTTCCGGAGTGTTCAGAGAGGTGTCGCAGTGCCTGACCAGTTCGACGTGTCGCTGGAGGACAGCGACCTTCTCGTCGAGGTCGAACTGACGACCAACCTGATCATCGCGGCGTCGGAGACCGACGACCACCTCAGCGACGCCGAGATCGACGAGATCCTCGGCGTGGCCCCGCGGCGCTCCTGACGGCCTCTCGACGCGCCCTCCGGCGCCGTACGGCGTGCCCTCAGCAGGTCGCGAACAGCACCGGCCCGCTGCTCAGGTCGAACAGGACGAAGACGTCCCTGCGCGGGCTCAACCGCAGCACCACCATCGAGCCGTGGGCGCTCACGTCGTCGACGGTGAACCGGTCGCGGAAGGACCCGCCCTGGCCCGGCGCCGGCCCTGGGCGAGCCGGGCGCGCGAGTCGGCGTTGGCCCGCGCCGTGCCGTCGTCCTGGAACACGAAGGCGACGCGAACCGACCCGTCCGGCTCGTCGGACATCGCGAAGGCGCGGTAGGGGTTCACCTCGCCGGCCGCCGCGACCAGCCGGGTGGCAACCGCCTGGTCGCCGCCGTCGGCATGAGCCATGGCGAGCGCACCGCACGCGTAGTCCCCGCTGTAGACCGCCGACGAGAGCGCCTCCCCGGCGTCGTCGACGACCCCGCCCACGCCGGAGACCCGATCGCCGTGACCCGTGGCCGCTCGCACGGCCACGGCCAGGTAGGCAGCGGAGTCGGAGGTGAGCACCAGGGAGGCCGCGGTGTCGATCGCGACGTAGCCGAGCTCGGGGGTGAGACCGGCCGAGATCTGGGCGACCAGGTCGTCGCCGCCCTCCCAGACGCCTCCGGACGCGGTGGGCCTGCGATAGCCGAGCGCGGCGAGGTGGTCGGAGACCTTCCCGAGGTCGGCCGACGGCACGTGCACCATCACGACCGCCCCTGGTCGGACTGGCTGAACAGCTCCCAGTCGACGGTGGCCGGTGAGAACCCGAAGCGCTGCTGCAGCACCGCGGCCGACGTGACCAGCGCGGAGGTCGAGCTCAGGTCGTCGTCGTAGGCCCGGGCCAGGAAGCGCCGCAGGGCGCTGCTCGAGAGGTCGGCGTGCTCGTGGGCGCGGACCGCAGCCCAGTCGGTCCAGGACAGCCGCTGCGTCCCGGCCGGGGCGCGCTCGACGGCGGAGGCGAACGCCGTCCGGTCGCCGCTGCGCCACCAGAAGAGCCCGCCGAGGGCCACGAGGAGAGCCAGGACCAGGGCCAGGACGACGGCGCGGACGCTCCAGAGTCGTCTCGGCACGTCCACGAACCTTCCCGGTCTCGACGGCCGGTAGATGAAACCCCTCCGTGACCCGGCGCCTGCGATGGTGTGAGACTAGTCGCATGCCCGCGACGTCCAGGCCCGGCGAGGTCCGGGCCGCGGGCGCTGTCGTGCTCCGCAAGGGACGTGTGCTGCTGGTCCACCGCCCGACGTACGACGACTGGTCCTTCCCCAAAGGCAAGCTCAACCGGAGCGAGGGCGTGGCCTCCGCGGCGGTCCGGGAGGTCGCCGAGGAGACGGGTCTGCGGATCCGGCTGGGGGTGCCGCTGGCACGCCAGTCCTACCCCAACGGCTCGCGCACCAAGCTGGTCGACTACTGGGTCGGCTGGGTCGTCGGCGACCACGACGTCTCCGGCTACCTTGTCAACAGCGAGATCGACGAGGTCGCCTGGGTGAAGGTCGAGAAGGCGACCTCGCGGCTGACCTACCGGCGCGACCGGGACACCTTGTCGGAGGCGCTGGTGACCGGCAAGGCCACCCGCGCACTGGTGGTCATCCGGCACGGCCAGGCCAGGTCACGCAAGGCCTGGCGCCGCGACGACCGGCTCCGGCCGCTGCTGGTGAAGGGCGCCGCCCAGGCCCGCGCCGCCGTACCGGTCCTCGACGCCTTCGGGGTGAGCCACATCGTCACCTCCTCGAGCGTGCGCTGCGTCGAGACGGTGCGCCCTTATGCCGAGCACAGCGGCTGGGACCTGACCTGCACCGACGGGCTGTCGGAGGAGGACGCGACCGACCAGACGGTGCACGACGTCGTGGACGACCTGCTCCACAGCGGCGAGGACGCGGTGCTGTGCACCCACCGGCCCGTGCTGCCGGCGGTCTACGACTCGATCGGCATCTCCCGCGAGGCCCACGCCACCGGCGAGATCGTCGTGGTCCACCACCGCCGCGGCCGGGTCCGCGCGCTCGAGCGGCACCTCGGCTGACCCGCGGGTTGAGCCGACCAGAGTGGCGACCGCGGGTCAGCCTCGGTTGAACCCGAGGTGCTGTTGTTCGGGGTAGGGCAGTGCTGGGAGGTGAGACCAGGTCAGGGGAGGCGCAGGTCGGCCTGCACGAGGTTGTGGTCGGAGGGCCACGGTGAGCCGGTCAGCACCTGCTCGAAGCGCACAGCGCCCGGCATGTTCAGCGTCATGATCGAGTCGTACATCGAGCCGAAGCCGTACGGCGAGGGCTTCGAGGCGGCGTAGTTGTTGATCGAGTTGTACCGGGTGTTGACGGCGGTCGCGGCGGCGATGGTGTTGAAGTAGCCGCTGTGGAGCATCGCGGTGTGCGCCCTGTCGTAGCCGGTGCTGGTCTGGGAGCTGTTGAAGTCGCCGCCGATGATGACCGGCAGGTGCTGGGTGTTGACCGAGGCCATGCCGTCCACGATCGCCTGCGACTGGTTGCCCCGGAGCGTGTCCGCGCTCGCGGTGTTGCCGTGGTCGAGGTGCAGGGCGACGAACCAGAACTCCTGGCCGGAGGCGAGGTCCTTGAACCTGGCGTACGGCGCTGCCCGGACCCGGCCGTTCGGGGCGGGGAGCCGGATCGCGCAGCTGAACTTCGTCGGGTCGCAGGTGCTGGTCATCTGGACCAGGTTGGGGTCGTAGAGGATGCGGGCGTCACCGGGCACCGAGTCGGAGTACGTCGTGGTGCGGGTGAGCTGGAAGCGCCCGAGGCCGGCGCGCTGCAGCGCGAGGTCGAGGCCGGGACCGCCGTCCTTGTTCGTCCACATGCCGGGGGTCAGCTCCGCGAGGGCGACGACCGCGGGATGGTGGTCGGCGATGTTGTTGGCGACCAGCTGGGCCCGGTCGGACCACGGGTGGCCCGAGACGTCCGCGGCGGCGACGTGCACGTTGTAGGCGGCGAACCGCATCGCCGTACCCGACGTGCTCGGGCCCTGCCCGGCGACGGTCGCCTGCATGAGGGAGGCGTAGGGACGGGCCTGCGAGTCGGCGGCGCCCGACCGCACCGCCTTCACGCGGAAGAACAGGTGGCGGCCGGTGCCCAGGCCGGCGCCGGCCGCGCGGGTCTGGTCGGGGGTCAGGGTCAGCGAGCGGGCCGTGCCGGGGGCCCGGAAGGTCATCGAGTTGCGACCCACGGCAGGCGTGCCCTTCGAGCCGAACGGCGACAGGGCCGTGGTGATCTTGAAGAAGTCGGTGTAGCCGCCGTCGGAGGCCCAGCTGATGCGGGTGGTGCCGGGGGTGTCGCCGGGCGCGTTGTGGACCGACGTGATTGCGTCGGGCCGGTGCGCCTTGGTGGCCACGCGGACAGCCGAGGACCAGGAGGACTTGTCGGTGCCGACGCGACGCACCCGCACGTAGTAGTAGGTGGCGTCGTGGAGGTGGCCGACGGTGGTCGCCTGGCGGCCGCCCCGGGGCCGCGAGGCGCTCGAGCGCTGCCTGCGCGAGACGGTGAGGACCGAGAAGTCCCTCATGGTGGAGACCTGGATCTGGTAGGCAGTGTCGGACCTGGCCCAGTTCCAGCTCACCGAGATGTACGTCGCTCCGAGCGAGCCGGACGCGGTGTCCAGACCGATCGAGCGGGAGGCTGTCCGGTGCGTGCCGGCCGCAGCGTCGCCCGGAGTCGCGGGGACGGCTGTGAGCAGCAGAGCGAGTACGGGTCCCATCGCGAGGGCGATGCGACGCATGCCGGGTCCTTCCTCCGTACCCCCACGAACGTCGTACCCCCATGGCTGAAGGTAGAGACCAGGCGGCCGCCTGACTCGAAAACGGCGAACTTTTAACTGGCCCGAACGGCCCAGGTGACCTGGTCGTGTCGCCGGGGGTCCTCGGACCCGCGTTCACGTGACGGACGTCTCCCGGTCGGCGTCCGGTGGGTGATTGGGCATCCCGTGTTCATCCCTCGTTCACCGGCACCGCCACGTTCGTCTACCTCGCCTGCCTAACGTCCGAGACGTCCACACCAGACGAGCCAGGAGCACACACGTGAACACCTCTTCCCTTCGCCGGGTTGCCCTTCCGGCTGCCGCGGTCCTGACGGTCGGCCTGACGCTGACCGCCTGCGGCAACAAGTCCGGCGGGAGCGGCGGCGACACCCTGACCGGAGGCGGCTCCACCGCCCAGGCGGTCGCCCAGCAGACGTGGCGGGCCGACTACCAGAAGGCGCACAGCGGCACGACGATCAACTACGAGGAGGTCGGCTCCGGCACCGGCGTCACGAACTTCCTCAGCAAGGCCTACTCGTTCGGCGGCTCGGACGCCTACCTGACCAGCGACCAGATCACCCAGGCCAAGCAGACCTGTGGGGCCGACGCCATCGAGGTGCCGGCGTACGTGAGCCCGCTGGCGGTCATCTACAACCTCAAGGGCGTCGACTCGCTGAACCTCTCGGGCGAGACCATCGCCAATATCTTCAACGGCACGATCACCAAGTGGAACGACCCGGCGATCGCCAAGGACAACCCGGGCGCCAAGCTGCCCAGCACCACGATCTCGACGGTCCACCGATCGGACGACTCCGGCACGACGTTCAACTTCACCGACTACCTCTCGCAGGCCGGCGGTGGCGCATGGAGCGCCGCTCCCAACGTGACCTGGCCGAGCAGTGCCAAGGGCGGCCAGGGCGCGGACGGGCACCTCGGGCGTGGTCGGGGTCGTCACCGACACCGACGGTGCGATCGGCTACGCCGACGACAGCGCTGCCGGAAGCCTCTCGGTGGCCAACATCAAGGTGGGCTCCTCCTACGCGGGACCCTCCGCTGACGGCGCCGCCAAGACGCTCGAGCTCTCCTCGGTCATCCCCGGACGACCGTCGTCGGACATGGCGATCAACGTCAACCGCACGTCGACCGAGAAGGGCACCTACCCCCTGCTCCTGGTCTCCTACCTGATGGCGTGCCCGACCTACAGCGACTCCAAGACCGCGGATATGGTCAAGGGCTACCTGACCTACGTCGTCTCCAGCCAGGGCCAGCAGGCCGCCGCGGCGGCCGCGAAGTCGGCGCCGTTGCCGGCCAGCCTGACCCAGAAGGCGACCGACCTGGTCTCGAAGATCTCGAGGCAGCTGATCAACCCGTGACGGGTACGGCGGCGAATGACCGCCGCCGTACCCGGCCCTCGGCAAGGAGTCCACAGTGACCGCCACCGTCTCCCCGGAGCGGGCCCCGGAACAGCCGCCCACTCGCGTCGCGCGGCAGCCGACGCGGTGACCGCGTCTTCGCCCTGGTGGTCCGTGGGGCCGCACTGACCATCCTGGTCGCCCTGGCGGCGGTCTTCGTCTTCCTCGCAGTCGAGGGCTGGGACGGGCTGACCGGGCCGCCGGCCAGCTTCGCACCGTTCACCTCGTTCGTCAGCTACGTCTCGCCGCTGCTCCTGAGCACTCTGCTCGCGGCTGCGATCGCGGTGATCGTGGCGGTGCCGTTCGCCATCGCCGTGGCCTTGTTCATCTCCCACTACGCGCCCCGCCGGCTGGCGGCGCCCCTCGCCTACGTCGTCGACCTCCTGGCGGCGATCCCGTCGGTGGTCTTCGGTCTGTGGGGCGGCCGCTACCTGGCGGCCTATCTCCAGCCCCTGCACGTGTGGCTGCACGAGCACCTCGGGTTCCTGCCGTTCTTCGGCCCCGGTCCGCCGTCGCCCAACGGGCGCTCGCTGTTCACCGCCGGCATCGTGCTGGCGATCATGATCCTGCCGATCATCACCGCGATCTCGCGCGAGGTCTTCGCCGCAGACCCCGCGGCTCCACGAGGAGGCGGCGCTCGCGCTCGGCGCGACGCGCTGGGAGATGGTCCGCTACGCCGTCTTCCCGCACGCGCGCTCCGGCATGGTCTCCGGCGTCATGCTCGGGCTCGGGTCGCGCCCTCGGCGAGACGATGGCGGTCGCCATGGTGCTGGCCACCCAGCCGACGGCCACCCTCAACGTGATCGGCGTGGCGAGCCCGCCCACGATCGCCGCCAACATCGCCTTGAACTTCAAGGAGGCCACGCCCGAGCGGCAGTCCCTCCTCATCGCCACCGGCCTGGTGCTCTTCGTGATCACCTTCCTGGTGAACTTCGCGGCGCGCTGGATCACCGGACGCTCGCAGCGGAGGTTGGAGCGATGACCTCTGCCGGACTGCGGATCTCCCACCCGCGGCTGCCGGTGTGGGCGCCCGGCCTGGTCGCGGCGATGGCCCTGGCCGTCGCCGGCCTGCCCGCCCTGCTGGCGGGCTGGAGCCTCACCGGGTGGCTCGCCCTCGCCGTCGTGCTGTTCCTCGTCGCGATGCCCGGCTGGTCGCGGCTGGTCGAGGGCCGGCGGGCCGCCGTCGACCGGTTCGTCACCGGCCTGATCTGGACGGCGTTCGCGGTCGCCGTGACCCCTCTGGTCTGGGTGCTCTGGGTGGTGCTCAAGAACGGTCTTCCCGCGATCAACGCGCAGTTCCTCAGCATCTCGATGCTCAACGTGACCGGCGAGGAGCAGGGCGGCATCTTCCACGCCCTCATCGGCACCCTGCTGATCACGGTCGCCGCGACGGTGATCTCGGTGCCGATCGGCATCCTCACCGCGATCTACCTCGTCGAGTACGGCGCCCGCTCGCGGATGGCGCGCGGGATCACGTTCCTGGTCGACGTGATGACCGGCATCCCGTCGATCGTGGCCGGCCTCTTCGCCCTGGCGCTGCTGGTGCTGCTCTTCGGGCCGGCGTTCCGGGCCGGCATCGGCGGCTCGATCGCCCTGTCGCTGCTGATGATCCCGACGGTCGTCCGCTCGACGGAGGAGATGTTCCGGCTCGTTCCCGCCGACCTGCGCGAGGCGTCGTACGCCCTCGGGGTGCCGAAGTGGCGCACGATCATCAAGGTCGTGCTGCCGACCTCGATCGCCGGCATCGTCACCGGCGTGGTGCTGGCCATCTCGCGGGTCATCGGCGAGACAGCGCCGCTGCTGGTCGTCGCCGGGGCGACCGACGGCGTCAACGCCAACCTCTTCGACGGGCGGATGACCACGCTGCCCGTCTTCATCTACTCCCAGTACGCCTCGGCGACCCCGGTCGGCTACCAGCGTGCCTGGGGCGGAGCGCTCGTGCTGATCGTGCTGGTGATGGTGCTCAACCTCACCGCGCGGATCATCGGTCGCTTCTTCGCCCCTTCCAAGGGACACTAGAACGGCCTTCAGGAAGGAATCATGGCGAAGAGCATCGACGTCTCAGACCTCAACATCTACTACGGGGACTTCCTCGCGGTGGAGGGGGTCAACATGACCGTCAAGTCGAAGTCGGTCACCGCGTTCATCGGCCCGTCGGGCTGCGGCAAGTCCACCATGCTGCGCTCGCTCAACCGGATGCACGAGGTGATCCCCGGAGCCCGGGTCGAGGGCAAGGTCGTCGTCGACGGCCAGTCGCTCTACGACCCCAGCGTCGACCCGGTCGCCGTACGACGTCAGATCGGGATGGTCTTCCAGCGGCCCAACCCGTTCCCGACGATGTCGATCTACGACAACGTCCTGGCCGGCAACCGGCTGAACTCCAAGCGGATGAAGAAGGCCGACGCCGACGTCGTCGTCGAGCGGTCGCTGACCCACGCGAACCTCTGGAACGAGGTCAAGGACCGCCTCGGCAAGCCCGGGATGGGCCTGTCGGGTGGGCAGCAGCAGCGGCTCTGCATCGCGCGCGCGATCGCGGTCGAGCCGGAGGTGCTCCTGATGGACGAGCCGTGCTCGGCGCTCGACCCGATCTCGACCTCGGCGATCGAGGACCTGATCCACGAGCTGAAGTCGGAGTACACGATCGTGATCGTGACCCACAACATGCAGCAGGCCGCCCGGGTCTCCGACGACACCGGGTTCTTCAACCTCAAGGCGGCCGGGCAGCCGGGCCACCTCGTGGAGTTCAACCCGACGCGGAAGATGTTCTCCACCCCCGACGAACCCTCCACCGAGGCCTACATCTCCGGCCGCTTCGGCTGACCCCTCCCGTCCCGCCTTTGTGGGCCTTCTCGGTAGTCCGTGACGTTCGTCAGTCGACACGCCGGGTACCCGGCTGACGTTTGTCACGGACTACCGGCGGGAGCCTGTGGAGGAGCCGAGCGGGAGAGCCGGCCGAGCGCGCAGGCTGGGTGCGTGGTTGCCCTCGAGCGTCGTCCGTCGCCCCAGGCTCGCGTACGGCGGATCCGCGGCCACGCCGTACCGTGCTCCCATCGATCGGGAGGGGATCTCCGGACCGACGCGTGGGGAGGCCCGACGGACCGGGGTGGCGCCGTTCCAGCCATGGCATGTTCGTCCCCGCCGATGAGGCAGCCGGCGAGGTCGAGCAGCGGATCGTCGAGGCGGCGGCGGTCCTCCCGTGGTTCGGGGGCGTGACCGGCTGGGCGGCCCTGCGCTGGCTGGGTGCGCTCTGGTTCGGCGGCGAGGCTGCGGATGGCATCACCCGCTGCCCGTCGACCTGGCCACGATGGGGTGCGACATCCGCCCGCAGCCGGGCATCCAGCGTCAGCGAGGAGCGGCTCGATCCCACCGAGCTCACGCGTCGTCGACGGTCTCCCGCTCACCCTCCCGCTGCGATCGGCGACGTTCGCGATGCGGCACGCCTCCGGCGTTCGTGCGGCGGTCGTGGTCGCCGACATGGCGATGTACGCCGACCTGTTCTCGGTCGAGGAGTTGGTCGGGCACTACTGGGTACATCGCGCCTACACCGGCAATCCCCAGATGCTCGAGGCGGCCGGGTTGGCCGAGGAGAACAGCTGGTCGCCCCAGGAGACACTCTCGGTGCGACTGCCCTGGGTGCTGGACGCGGAGTTCCCGCGACCGCTCTGCAACCGTCCCGTGTTCGACCTGGACGGGCAGGCACATCGGCACGCCCGACCTGCTCGACGAAGAAGCCGGCGTCGTCGGCGAGTACGACGGGCCGGTCCACCTGGCGGGACATCGGCGCGGGGTGGATGTGCGGCGGGAGGCGGCATTCCGCGCGGTCGGCTCTGGAGACCTTCGTCGTGACTGCTGCTGATGCAGGCCACCGCGAAGACGTCGTACGCCGGATGGCCGAGGCCCGCGGTCGAGCCCGCTTCGCGGCGCCGAGCGCCAGGGCCTGGACGCATCGAGCCTCCGCCTTGGTGGACCCCGACCGACACCGTCGCGGCGCGCCGGGCCCTGGACGACGATCAACGCAGCCGCTTCCTGGCCTACCGCATCAGCTGATCCGGCTGCGCGCGCCGGCCCCGCGGGCGCGACGTCGGCGTAGTCCGTGACAAGGATGCAGCCGACCCGCCCGGCGTGACGGGCTGACGATCGTCACGGACTACCGGTCAGGGCCTGGAGGCGGGAGGTCGAGGGGGAGGGGGCGGTCAGTTGAGGAGGCGGTCGAGTGCGGCGTAGCAGAGGGCGGCGGTCAGGCCCGCGGCCGGGAAGGTGAGCACCCAGGCCGTGACGATGTTGCGGGCCATGCCCCACCGCACGGAGGAGAACCGCCGGGTGGCGCCCGAGCCCATGATCGCGGAGGTGATCACGTGGGTGGTCGAGACGGGGGCCTGCCAGATGAAGGCGGTCGCGTAGAGCACGCTCGCGCCGACGGACTCGGCGGCGAAGGCGTGGGGCGGGTCGAGGTGGATGATCCGGCGACCGAGGGTGCGCATGATCCGCCAGCCGCCGGAGTAGGTGCCGAGCGAGATCGCGCCCGCGCACGAGATCACCACCCAGATCGGCAGCTGGGTGGTGTCGGGCGCCAGGTAGCCGGCGGTGATCAGGGCCAGGAAGATCACGCCCATCGTCTTCTGGGCGTCTTGCAGACCGTGACCCAGCGCCATCGCCGAGGCGGAGACGGTCTGCGCGAGGCGGAACCCGCGGGTGACACGATGTGCGTTGCGACGCCGGAAGATCCACATGATCGCCAGCATCACCAAGAAGGCGAGGGCGAAGCCGACCATCGGCGAGAGCACCATCGGGATCAGCACCTTGTCGACGACGGTCTGCCAGTGCACCGTCGTCCCGGCGGCCAGCGCGGCGCCGACGAGACCACCGATCAGGGAGTGGGACGACGAGGAGGGGAAGCCGAAGTACCAGGTGAGCAGATTCCACGTGATGGCCCCGAAGAGCGCGGCGAGGATCACGATCAGGCCCTCGCGGCCACTGGGAGGGACGATCACCTCGGAGACCGTCTGGGCGACCTTCTGACCCAGGAGCGCGCCGACGAAGTTCATCGCCGCGGCCAGGATCAGGGCCACGCGCGGGGTGAGGGCCCGCGTCGAGACCGACGTAGCGATCGCGTTGGCAGCGTCGTGGAAGCCGTTGGTGTAGTCGAAGGCAAGGGCCACGACCACGACCGTGATGACGATCGCGAGGTCCACTGTCGGCCGGGCCTCAGCTTTCCTTGACGGTGATCTGCTCGACGATGTTGGCGACCCGCTCGAAGGCGTCGATCGCCCCTTCGAGCGAGGTCACGATGTCCTTGAGCTTGAGCACCTGCAGCGCCTTGAAGTCGCCGCTGAAGAGCTTCGCGAGAGTACGGCGGTAGCTCTTGTCGCCGGCGTTCTCGAGCCGGTTGATCTCGATCCAGTACTCGTCGAGCCCGGTCATGGCCCGCAGGCCGGGCATCGCCTCGGCCGTGATGTCCGCGCACCGCTGGATGATCTCGACGGCCTGCAGCACCTCCGCGGGGAAGTCGATGACCTCGTAGAGCAGGATCAGGTCGACGACCTCGTCCATGTCGTCCATCACGTCGTCCAGCGCCCCGGCCAGCGCGTAGATGTCCTCGCGGTCGAACGGCGTCACGAAGCTGCTGTTGACCCGGCGCACGATCGCGTGGGTGTTCTCGTCGCAGATGTGCTCGGCCTCGCGCATCCGCTTGGCGACGTCCTCGCGGTCGGCGCCGTCGCTGATCATCTCGGCCAGCAGCCCGGCCCCGGTGACGAGGTGGTGCGCCGAGGTCGTGAAGAGGTCGTAGAACGCGGTGTCGGTCGGACGCAGGCGCAGCCGCACGGAGACTCCTCTTGAGGTGGCGAGAACCGCGCTCATGCTACGGGCGTTCGAGCGCGCGCCGCGCAAGGGCACCCCGGGTCAGGGCACCCAGGTCAGGGCACCCGGTTCAGGGCACGAGGCGCGCGGGTCGCCGCTGCTGCTCGACCAGGATCTCCTGGAGGTGCTCCGGGGCGCCGTTCTGCCTCCACTCCCCGTCCTGGTCGAGTAGCCAGGCGTACGTCGTGGGTGCGAACGCCAGGTCGAGCACCCCGCCGAGCTGGCGGACGTTGTCGTCGCCCGGCACCTGCACCAGCACCTCGACGCGGCGGTCGAGGTTGCGGTGCATGAGGTCGGCCGAGCCGATCCACACGCTCGGGGCGCCGCCGTTCTCGAACCAGTAGATCCGGCTGTGCTCCAGGAAGCGGCCCAGGATCGAGCGCACCTCGATGTTCTCCGACAGCCCGGGCACGCCGGGCCGCAGCGCGCAGATGCCGCGCACCAGCATCTGCACCGGCACGCCCGCCTGCGAGGCGAGGTAGAGGGCGTCGATGACGGCCTCGTCGACGATGGAGTTGGCCTTGAACCGGATCCGCGCCGGCCGGCCGCTGCGGTGGTGGTCGATCTCGCGGTGGATCCGCTCCACGAGCCCGGTGCGGGCCGAGTCGGGCGCGACGAGGAGCCGGTCGTAGACGGCGTTGCGGGAGTAGCCACTGAGGTTGTTGAACAGGTGGGCGACGTCCTCGCCGAGCACCTCGTTGGTCGTGATCAGCCCGAAGTCCTCGTACAGTCCGCGCGGTCTTGCCGTTGTAGTTGCCGGTGCCGATGTGGGTGTAGCGGCGGATGCCCTCGGGCTCGTCGCGCACGACCATCGCCAGCTTGCAGTGGGTCTTCAGGCCGACCAGGCCGTAGACGACGTGGCAGCCGGCCTGCTCGAGCTTGCGCGCCCAGCGGATGTTGGCCTCCTCGTCGAAGCGCGCCTTGATCTCGACGATCACCAGCACCTGCTTGCCGGCCTCGGCCGCGTCGACGAGGGCGTCGATGATCGGGGAGTCGCCGGAGGTGCGGTAGAGGGTCTGCTTGATCGCCAGCACGTGCGGGTCGGCCGCGGCCTGCTCGAGGAACCGCTGCACCGACGTGGCGAACGAGTCGTAGGGGTGGTGCAGCAGTACGTCGTAGCGCGACGTCGCCTTGAACACGTCGACCGGCGCGGCCGACTCGACCTCGGCCAGCTGCGGGTGGGTGGTCGGGACGAACGCGGGGAACTTGAGGTCCTCGCGCGGCAGGTCGGCGATGCTGTGCAGCCCCACCAGGTCGAGCAGCCCGTCGACCCGGAAGACCTCGTCCTCGGAGATGCCGAGCTCGGAGACCAGCAGCTCGAGCACCTGCGGGGCGATCGACTCCTCGACCTCGAGCCGCACCGGCGGCCCGAAGCGCCGGCGCAGGAGCTCCTTCTCCAGCGCCTTGAGGAGGTTCTCCGCGTCGTCCTCCTCGACCTCGAGGTCCTCGTTGCGGGTGACCCGGAAGCTGTGCACCTCGAGCACGTCCATGCCGGGGAAGAGCCGCTTGAGGTGCTCGCGGATGACGTCCTCGAGCGGCACGAAGCGCTGGTTGCCCAGGGGCACGAACCGGCTGAAGATCGGCGGCACCTTGACCCGCGCGAAGTGCTCCTTGCCGGTCTTGGGGTTGCGGACGACGACCGCGAGGTTGAGCGAGAGCCCGGAGATGTAGGGGAACGGGTGGGCCGGGTCGACCGCCAGCGGCGTCAGGACCGGGAAGACCCGCTCCTTGAACAGCCGCTTGCACAGCCGCTGCTCCTCACGGTCGAGGTCGGACCACCGGACCAGGTCGATGCCCTCGTCGGCCAGGCTCGGGCACGAGCTCCGCCCGGAACAGGCGGGCGTGCCGCTCGGTCAGGCTGCGGGTCGCGGCCCAGATCCGCTCGAGGACCTCGCGCGGCATCAGACCGCTCGCCGCACGGACGGCGACGTCGGCGGCGATCCGGCGCTTGAGGCCGGCCACCCGGACCATGAAGAACTCGTCGAGGTTGCTGGAGAAGATCGCCGCGAAGCGCACCCGCTCGAGCAGCGGCAGGCGTCGGGTCCTCGGCCAGCTCGAGGACCCGCTGGTTGAAGCGGAGCCAGGACAGCTCGCGGTCGAGGAACCGATCGTCGTACGCCGTGACCCCGGCGAGCGCCTCGCTGTCGGGGACGTAGGGCGGCTCGACGTCGAACGGCTCGTCGGAGGAGGTCTCGCCCTCACGGGAGGGATCGACGGAGGCGAGCTGGACCATGGGGGTCAGTGTGGCACTCACCGGCGAACGGCGGGCATCCTCTCGGCCTGCGGCTGTCTGGTTTCCTGGCCCGCTCCGGCCGCTAGGTTGGCCGCGTGCCACAGGGATCGACGTTCCTCGCCGCGCTGGACCAGAAGGTGAAGGGTGGCGTGCTGCGCGCCGCCCTCGGGCTCCCGGAAGGAGTCCAGCGAGCCCTGGCCGGACGGCGGATCACGCTCGACGGGCAGACGCTGGCCACCGACACCCAGCTGATGCTGCGGGTGGAGAAGCTGGCCCGCGAGCCCCGGACCGAGTCGCTGCCGGTCGAGCAGGGGCGGCGCCTCCTGGTGAAGCACACCGCGATGGCGGGCCGCGACCAGCCGATCGGCGCGGTGCGTGGCCTGCCGGTCGGGGAGCGGCGCGGCCGGCTGTTCGTCCCGACGCGGGCGCCGGTGACCGGGCCGCTGCTGGTCTACTTCCACGGCGGCGGCTGGGTCTACGGCGACCTCGACTCCCACGACCCGACCTGTCGGTTCCTGGCCGAGCGCAGCGGTGTCAGGGTGCTGTCGGTCGACTACCGGCTCGCGCCCGAGCACCCCTTCCCCGCGGCGTACGACGACGCGCGTGGCCGCCTACCGCTGGGTCGTCGAGCACGTCGCCGACTTCGGCGGCGATCCCGACGCGACTGGCAGTCGGCGGCGACTCCGCCGGCGGCAACCTGGCCGCCCTGGTCGCGCTGGCGGCCGCCCGCGAGGGGCTGCCGCTCGCCTTCCAGCTGCTGGTCTACCCCGGCACCGACGCGTCGCGGCGCTACGAGTCCAAGCGCCTGTTCGGCCGCGATCTCTACCTGACCGAGGACTTCATGGACCAGGTGATGGACTGGTACGTCCCCGACCGAGCCGACCGGGCCGACCCGCGGGTGAGCCCGCTGCTCGACGAGATCCCGCCCGGCCTGGCTCCGGCGTACGTCGCGACCGCGGGCTTCGACCCCCTGCGCGACGAGGGCGAGGCCTACGCCCGCAAGCTCGCCGACGCCGGGGTGGAGGTCGAGCTGCGCCGCTTCGCCGACCAGATCCACGGGTTCCTCAGCATGGTCGGCGTCGGTCGCTCGGCCAAGGCGGCCAGCGCCGAGGTCGCGGCCCGGCTCAGCGCGGCGCTCGGCACCTGACCGCCCGCCCGGCGGCTAGTAGACGAGCGCCTGCACGCCCTCGGCCAGCACCTCCTCGACGTACGACGGGGAGCCGGCGAGTCGGACCCCCGCGAGCAGGTCTTCCTGACCCAGCCCGCGGCGACCGGCGCACTGGGTGCACACCGTGACAGCGCCTCCGGCCAGCACCGTCTGCAGCAGGTCCGCGAGCGGCGTCGCGCCCTCCAGCGTGAACTGCTCGGCACGCCCGGGGACGGCGTACCACGTCGCCTCGCCGGTGAGCCACAGCGAGACGTCGGCACCCGCGGCCACCGCTGTCGCGGCGACGGTGAAGCCCTGGTTGCAGCGCTCGGCGTCGTCCGCTCCGGCGGTCACCTTCACGACCAGTCCTCGCGGCACGCCTGAACCCTAGACTCTGAGCATGCCGTTCGAGATCCCGGAGAACATCCACCCGCAGACCGCGCGGCTGGCGTGGCTGATCGGTCGCTGGGCGGGCAACGGCCACGGGGAGTACCCCGGCATCGAGCGGTTCCAGTTCGGGCAGGAGGTCGTCTTCCAGCAGGACGGCCGGCCGTTCATCCACTACTTCAGCCGGTCGTGGATCGTCGACGACAACGGCGCGAAGGCGCGCGAGGCCGCGCAGGAGACCGGCTTCATCCGGGCGCAGGAGGACGGCTCGCTCGAAGTGGTGCTGGCTCACAACCTCGGGTACGTCGAGGTCTGGTACGGCCAGCTCCATCCCGAGCAGCCGCGCTTCGAGATCACCACCGACGCTGTCGTGCGCACCGCCACGGCGAAGAGCTACTCGGCCGGCAAGCGTCTCTACGGCTACGTCGACGGCAGCCTCCTCTACGCCTACGACATGGCTGCCGGGGGTCACGAGCTCCAGCCCCACACCCACGCCCACCTGACCAGGCAGTAGCCGATGACCGGCGACGAGATCGACAGCGACTGGCGCGAGCGGCTCCGCGAGAAGGGCTACCGGCTCACGCCCCAGCGCGAGCTGATCCTCAGCGCGGTCGAGCGGCTGGGCCACGCGACGCCCGACGAGGTGCTCGCGGAGGTCCGCACGCACTCCACCGCGGTCAACGCCTCGACGGTCTACCGCACGCTCGAGGTGCTCGAGGAGCTCGGCCTGGTCCGGCACGCCCACCTCAGCGACCGGGCGCCGACGTACCACGCGACCAGCGAGCACGAGCACTTCCACCTGGTCTGCCGGAATTGCCACAAGGTGATCTCGGTTGACCCTGACGTGCTCACTCCTGTCGCCGAACGCCTCGCCGCCGACCACGGCTTCACCGTCGACGTCGGCCACCTGACCGTGTTCGGCACCTGCGGAGACCACGCCTCGTGACCTCGCCTCTGTTGTCCCTGCCCGGAGCGGTCGCGGGTGCCGGCATCGACGCGCCCGTCGCGGCCCACTACGGCTCCTTGTACGGCGAGCAGACGACGCTCGAGGCGGGGGACGGGTTCGTGGACCTCTCCCACCACGACGTGGTGCGGATCTCCGGGCCCGACCGGCTGCAGTGGCTGCACGACCTGACCACGCAGTACTTCCTCGACCTGCCCGCCAAGCGGTGGACCGAGGCGCTGGTGCTGAGCCCGCAGGGCCACGTCGAGCACTACTTCGCAGGGCGTGGACGACGGGGAGTCGTTCACGGCTGCCACCGAGCCGGGGGCCGCGGCTGCGCTGGTGGAGTTCCTCGACCGGATGCGGTTCCTGAGCCGCGTCGAGGTCGCCGAGGTGACTCCTGAGCTCGCACTGGCGTGGCGGCCCGCCGCCGGGCACGAGCTGGTCCCGCGCGCGCAGCTCACGACGTACGCCGAGGCGGCCGGGCCGGCGTGCGGGCTGTGGGCCTACGAGGCACTGCGGATCGCCCGGGGGGAGCCGCGCTGGGGGCTCGACACCGACCAGCGCACGATCCCCAACGAGGTCGGGTGGACCGGCACGGCCGTGCACATGGACAAGGGCTGCTACCGCGGCCAGGAGACCGTGGCGCGGGTCCACAACCTCGGGCGCCCGCCGCGCCGGCTGACGCTGCTGCACCTCGACGGCTCGGAGAACCGGCTGCCCGCCGTCGGGTCGGCGTTGCTCGACGGCGACCGTACGGTCGGTGTCGTCGGCACCTCCGCCCGCCACCACGAGCTCGGCCCGATCGCGCTGGCCCTGGTCAAGCGCAACGTCCCGCTCGATCTCCAGCTGTCGGCGGACGGCCTGCCCGCTGCCCAGGAGGTCGTGGTCGACCCGGAGGTCGGGCTCCACGTGCGCCCCGACCGCCGCTGACCTCTCACCTTCCCTCGCTCGGGGCCCCCTGCGGTAGTCCGTGACGATCGTCAGCCCGACACGCCGACCCCGGCCTGACGAACGTCACGGACTACCGGGCAGGGTCAGACGGCGACCGAGAAGGAGTAGCCGACCCCGCTGGCGGCGGTGACGCCGGTGCGCACGAGCGACCGGCGGCCCAGTTGGGCGCGAGGCTGGGAGGTGGGCAGGTGTCGGGGCATCGACACTCCTGATGACTCGGGGCCTGGAGAGGGCGCCGCCCGAGCAGCCGGTGCACCGCGCCGAATGCTTCACGGGTTTCGTGGCAGATTCACGCGCAACGTTTGCGTTCTGTTACCCGTTCGTGAGCGGTTTCACGGTCTGGCGTACTGCACGTGCGTGGAGGCATGTGCGAAGGCGAGGCCGGCGTACGTCGCGATCGCCGCCGTGTTGTCGGACTCGACGTAGAGGATGATCCGGCGTACGCCGAGGGAGGCGAGGTGGGCGAGCCCGGCCGCGGTGAGCGCCTTGCCGAGCCCTCGCCCCTGCGCGGCCGGGTCCACCGCCACGACGTAGACCTCGCCGACGACGTCGGAGTGCTGCTTGGTCCAGTGGAAGCCGAGCAGTCCGTCACCGGAGTCGGCCACCAGCAGCCCGGCCGGGTCGAACCACGGCTCCGCCATCCGCTCGGCGAGGTCGGCGGCATCCATCGACCCCTGCTCGGGGTGGTGGGCGAACGCGGTCGCGTTGACCCGGAGCACCTCGTCGGCGTCGGTCTCGCGGTAGCCGCGGATCGTCACCCCGGCGACGTGCGGCACCTCCACCGGGCTCGCCTCCCGCTCCATCACCCACAGCGCACGGGCGGCCACGAAGCCCAGCCGGCGCGGCCAGGGCGGCGGCGGCCGGGTGGTCGGCGTGCGACCAGGCCGTCACGTCTGCCGGAGCCTCGGTGAGGGCGGCCGAGGCGAGCGCCGTCCCGACGCCGTGGCCACGAGTGTCGGGTGCGACCGCGAGGTCGAGGTCGGTGCCGCGCAGCAGCGCGAAGCCGGCCTCGTCGATCCACAGGCCGTCGCCCCCGTGCCGGAGCGCGAGCTGTCCCGCCTCGTCCAACGGTGACTCCCCGTCGGCGGCCCGGCTCGCGACCACGACCCTGTCGACCACCTCGCGGGCTCGGCCCAGGTCGTTCGCGGTGACGCGCTCGACGCTCAGCGCCGGGTCTCCGCGGACTGCTCGGCAGGCTGAGCCTGGCGGGCTCTCCTTCGAGGGCAGCACGAACCGGTAGCCGACGTTGCGCACCGTGCCGATCAGCGTCTCGTGCTCGGGGCCGAGCTTGGCGCGCAGGCGCCGGACGTGGACGTCGACGGTGCGGGTGCCACCGAAGTAGTCGTACCCCCACACCTCCTGGAGCAGCTGGTCGCGGGTGAAGACCCGGCCGGGATGCTGGGCGAGGTACTTGAGGAGCTCGAACTCCTTGAACGTCAGGTCGAGCGTGCGCGAGCCGATCGAGGCGGTGTACGTCGCGTCGTCGACGACCACCTCACCCGAGCGGATCACGTGGTCGTCGCCCTCGTCCTCGCGCGCGGCGTGGAGCCGGCCGATCGAGAGCCGGATCCGGGCCTCGAGCTCGGCCGGTCCGCAGGTGTGGAGGACCACGTCGTCCATGCCCCAGTCGTGGGCGACGACGGCGAGGCCGCCCTCGGTGACCACGAGCAGCACGGGGCAGTCGGTGCCGGTCGTGCGCAACAGACGACACAGATCGCGCGCGTGGGCCAGCTCCTGGCGGCCGTCGACGAGGATCAGGTCGACGTCGGGTGCGTCGAGGAGGGCGCTGCCCTCGGCCGGCAGGATCTTCACCTGGTGGCCGAGCAGGGCCAGGCCGGGCAGGACCTCGGCGCTGGGCTGGAGCGCGCTCGTCAGCAGCAACAGCGTGCTCACCGCGCACCTCCTGTCCTGGCTCGATGCGTCAGGATATCCGTCGTGACCCCTCCGACGGACCCGAGCGCCACTGGTGAGACCGCGCCGATCACGGTGCGCTACTGGGCGTCCGCGCGCTCCGCGGCCGGCGTGGAGTCCGACGCGCTGCCGGTGGCCGGTCCGCTCACCCTCACCGACGTCGTACGCCGCGCGGTGGCGCTGCATCCCGGCTCCCGGCTGCCCGGGGTGCTCGAGGTGTGCTCGGTCCTGGTCGGCGACCGGCCGGTCGCCTCGCGGGCACCGGATTCGGTCGTGGTCGAGCCGGGCGAGACGGTGGAGTTCCTGCCGCCCTTCGCGGGCGGCTGAGGGTCGTCACCGGCGGAGCTCGGCGAGCAGGGCTTGCGGGTGACCACGTGCCCGGCGGTGCACCCGCAGAGGCGGCCTCCCGCATCAGCGTCTGGATCCGCGCGTTCGCCGGAGTCGGTACGCCGTGACGCCGGCCGAGCGCGGCGATCTCGCCATTGAGGTAGTCGGTCTCGACGCCCGAGCCGCGCCGGAGGCTCTGCCAGGTCGAGCCGCCGCCACGTTCCTCGCCGGCCACCGGCTGGAGCCGGCAGGTGGTCGCCGCGGCGGGCCTCGTCCTCCTCCTCGGTGACCGGGTCGATCCCGGCGGCGGCGAACACGTGCTCCGCCTCACCCACGAGGAGCTCCCACGCAGGGCCGATCTCGCGCCACTCGGCGTCGGTGCCGCACAGGGCCTGGACGGCGTTGCCGAGGTTGTTGAGGAGCTTGCGGTACTTCCACCGCATGATGTCCGGCCGCGGCTCCGACTCGATGTGGGCGGCGCGCAGGGCAGCCGCCACGGCCTCGTCCACCTCGTCGACACCATCGGGGAAGCGACCCAGGTCGAGGATCCCCGTCGCTGCGGCCGAGTGGGCGACGACCACTCCGGGCTCGAGGTGGGCGGTCGGCATCATCACGCACATGCCGTGGACGTGGGCGAACCAGCGGCTCAGCGCTCCCTCGTTGGCCACGCCGTTCTGCGCGCTCACCACCGGTACGTCGGGGCCGGCCGCGGTCACCAGGTCACGGGCGGCGGCCTCGGTGTCCTGGCTCTTCGTCGCGAGCACGACCACGTCATCCGCGCGCCACGCGATCTGCGAGGGGTGGGCGTAGACCGGGATCGGGAGCCTCACCCGCTCGTGCGGAGTGGCGAAGGTCAGGCCGTGCTCGCGGGTCGCCTCGCCGTGCCGGCCGCGGGCGACCAGCCCCACGTCGTACCCGGCCTGGTGGAGGCGGGCCCCGATCGTCCCCCCGATGGCACCCGCTCCGATGACGACGACACGCATCGCTCCACCCTAGGAGCCGCCAGGGTGGAATGCCGGAGCGGCGGAGGGGTTGGGTCGGCATGGACGCTGGACGGTGGGTGCTCGTCGTCGCGCTCGTCGCGGTGGTGGCGATCGCGGTGTGGCGGGGCCTGAGAGACGGCCGGTTCCGGGGGACGCACCGGGTGCGGGGTGGCTCCGAGACGGGCGCAGAGCGTCCTCCTCGACCGGTCGTGGAGGCCGCGGTGACCGAGTCGGCTGCTGGCCGGCACGCCGTACGACGCCCAGCGCGGCGAGCGGGCCACCTTGCTGCAGTTCTCCTCGGCGTTCTGCGCACCGTGCCGGGTCACCCGGCGGACCCTGGCCGACGTGGCCGAGCAGGTGCCGGGCGTGAGCCATGTCGAGGTCGACGCCGAGGCGCACCTCGACCTGGTGCGCAGCCTGGGCATCCTGCGCACGCCGACGACGCTGGTGCTCGACGAGCGCGGGCGTGAGGTGACCCGCGCCAGCGGGGCGCCCAAGTCGACCCAGGTGCTGGCGGCCCTGGAGCGGAGCGTCTGATGTCCGACATGTGGATAGGCGTCTCGGCATTCGATACGCGTGTTGGTCGCACGGCGGTCCGCCCGCCCTACAGTTCCGAGCATGCTGACGACGCTGCTGACGAAGCGCCGCGCGGTGGACCACTGCCGCGTGCGCTCCTCGCTGTGTCGAATGTCCTGACGACGGTCCGCCCACCACGTCACTCGCTGCCGTCCCGGTAGCCTGTAGCGGACCCACGCCTCCCCGCCCGCTCGCCGTCAGGAGTCTCATGTCCACGCTCACCACCCATGCCCCCGTCGGGCTCGGGATCGACCCGCGCGGGCCGCGGTTCGCCGCCTCGGTGACCAGCGTCGTGCTGGTGCTCGTGCTGCTCGCGCCACCGCCGGCGGCCACGGTGCTGCTCGCGTTCCAGGCCGTCGTCTTCGCCATCGGCGCGTTCCGCGGCATCCAGCACACGCCGTACGCCGCGCTGTTCAGATCGGCGGTCCGCCCGCGGCTCGACGCCGCCGAGCGAGCTGGAGGACGCCCGACCGCCGCGCTTCGCCCAGGCCGTCGGCCTCGGCTTCTCCGTGGTCGGCCTGGTCGCGCTGCTCGCCGGCGCGTCCGTCCTCGGGCTCGTCGCGGTCGGCCTGGCCCTGGTCGCCGCCCTGCTCAACGCCGTCGTCGGCTTCTGCCTCGGCTGCGAGATCTACCTGCTGCTCCGGCGGGCCACCACCCGCTGACCCGCACCGCCCCACCCCTACACCCGCTGGGTGCCGGACCCCAGCCCACCGCAACCACAGAAGTTCATCAAAGAAAGCAGGACCACAGCATGAGTCGCGACACCACGCTCGTCTCCGCCCAGTGGGTGGAGGACCATCTCGACGACCCGAAGGTCGTCCTCGTCGAGGTCGACGAGGACACCGCGGCCTACGACAAGGGCCACATCAAGGGCGCCATCAAGCTCGACTGGACCACCGACCTGCAGGACCAGGTGCGCCGCGACTTCGTCAGCAAGGCGCAGTTCGAGGCGCTGCTGTCCTCGCGCGGCGTCGCCAACGACGACACGGTCGTGCTCTACGGCGGCAACAACAACTGGTTCGCGGCCTACGCCTACTGGTACTTCAAGCTCTACGGCCACGACGACGTCAAGCTCCTCGACGGCGGCCGCAAGAAGTGGGAGCTCGACAGCCGCGAGCTGACCGACGAGCTCCCGCAGCGCGCGACCACGTCCTACACCGCGCAGGAGCAGGACCGCTCGATCCGCGCCTACCGCGACGAGGTCGTCGCCGCGATCGGCGCGCAGAACCTCGTCGACGTCCGCTCGCCCGACGAGTACGCCGGTCGGCTGCTCGCCCCGGCCCACCTCCCGCAGGAGCAGGCCCAGCGCGCGGGGCACATCCCGACCGCGGCGAACGTGCCGTGGAGCAAGGCGGCCAACGACGACGGCACCTTCAAGTCCGACGACGAGCTCAAGGAGCTCTACACCGACGCCGGCGTCGACTGGAGCAAGGACACGATCGCCTACTGCCGGATCGGTGAGCGCTCCTCGCACACGTGGTTCGTGCTCAAGGAGCTGCTCGGCCAGGAGAACGTGAAGAACTACGACGGCTCGTGGACCGAGTACGGCTCGCTGGTCGGCGTGCCGGTCGTCCTCGGCGACGAGCGCGGAGAGGCGGACGCCTGATGTGCGGCGCGACGCAGGGCGGGCTCTCGCTCGACGGGGTTGACGTGAACAAGGAGGCCGTCGTCCAGGGGCAGGTGCTCAGGGACGGCCAGCCGGTCCCCAACGCCTATGTCCGGCTGCTCGACCGCACCGGTGAGTTCACCGCCGAGGTGCCGACCTCGGCCACCGGCCACTTCCGGTTCTTCGCCGGCAACGGCGAGTGGACGCTGCGCACCCTGGCCCCGGCCGCCGAGACCGTGGACCGCAAGGTCGAAGGCGGCCGTCGGCTCGGTCGCCGAGGTCGACGATCACCCTCTGAGCCGCGCGAGCGCCGAGCCGTCAGGTGACGGCTCGGCGTTGCGCTGTCAGCGCTCGAGGAGCACGGTGAACGGTCCGTCGTTCACCGACTCCACCTCCATGTGGGCACCGAAGCACACCGCGCTCGACGTGCGCGCCGAGCGCGGTCAGCGTTGCGGCCAAGGCGTCGTAGAGCGGCTCGGACGACCGGTCCGGGAGCTGCCGCCTGCCAGGTGGGACGTCGGCCCTTGCGCGCGTCGCCGTACAGCGTGAACTGCGAGACCACCAGCACGGGCGCACCGACGTCCGAGGCCGACTGCTCGTCCGTCCAGGATCCGGAGCCCCCAGATCTTGCGCGCCATCCAGTCGACCTCGGCCGGGCCGTCGCTGTGGGTGATGCCGAGGTAGACCAGGAGCCCGGGGGAGTCGAGCGACCCCACGACGGCGCCGTCGACGACGACGGACGCGGACGAGACACACTGGACGACGGCTTTCACGGGGACGTTCCAGTGGGCTCCTGTGTTGCGGCAACTCCCGAGAAGACCGTGGAGCTCGTGAGCAGGCGGACGAATGTCGGGAGGCACAGTCCCAGGACGATGGGGAACACCAGGAACAAGACGCGCTCGTAGTCCGTTGAGAGGATCGCTGCCATCGTGAAACAGCCAGCGATCAGCCACGAGTAGCGGTTGGGGACGAGCCCTTCCCGGAGGCGTAACGCGATGGGGAGCAAGAGCCACCACAGGCCGTATGCCAGGACGATGGTGCGCCACCGGGCCAGGTCCTGGAGGGATGCCAGTGTCCACAGGTTGTGCAACCAAGCGGTTGAGGAGTACGTGTATCCGGGCGCCGGATTGAGTAACCGGAAGGCCGCGTAGGCGATCACGCCTGGTAGTGCGCAAGCAGACAGACGGAGCCGTTGCGCGAGGGGGGCGGTCATCACCAGGGGATAAACCAGGGCGATGACGGTCGTCTCCTTGACGAACATGCCCACGAGGACAACCGCGATCAGGGCTAGGTGGAGCCTGCGCTCCGCGGCGAGCATCGCCAGGATCAGCACGGCCCAGGCAGAGGACTCGATCATGGGGACGGTGGCGAACCGCAGGACGGGGTGGCTGAGGTAGAAGAAGAGGACACCAATCACCGCGATGACGGGCGTTGCCCTCCACGTGCGGAGCAGAAGGTAGAGCGCGAACCCGGCCACGCTGAGGGCACCCACGTCGATGGCGGCGAACCCGAGCTGAGCGGCCCGCACCGGATCGGAGCTGAGTGACGGCAGCATCCGTACGACGGCAGGGACCAGCACGCGGTAGTGGAAGGGCTTCAGCACGTCGGTGTGGCCGAGCGCCAGTGCCGTGTACCTCTGGTTGTCTGACGTAGCTACGTCGTCGGCGCGGAATCCGGCCATTCCGACGTAGGTGGTGATCAGGGCAGTGCTGAGACACAGCAGGGCCACGATGCCGCACTCACGCCGGTTCACCTCGATCACGCGGCGTACGGTACAGCGCCACTCTCTGTCACGATGAGCGACATGAGCGACCCGCTTCTGATCACTGTGGCCCCGACCGGTGCCGAGACCGCCAAGCACGACTGCCCGCAGCTCCCCACCACCCCCGAGGAGCTGGCCCTGACCGCCCAGGAGTGCGAGCGGGCCGGCGCGGCGATGATCCACATCCACGTCCGCGACCACGACCACCAGCCGACCCTCGACCTGGGGCTGCTCAAGGAGTGGGTGGCGGCGGTGCGCGAGTCGAGCGACCTCGTCGTCCAGCTCTCGACCGGCGGCAGCGTGCACGACCCGCTCGACCAGCGGCTCAAGGTCCTCGACGCCGAGCCCGACGCGTGCAGCCTGACCATGGGAACGACGAACTTCGGCGACGACGTCTTCTCCAACCCCTGGCCGTTCGTGTGCGAGCTCTACCAGCTCTCCCAGGAGCGTGGCGTCGTCCCCGAGTTCGAGCTGTTCGACCTCGGCCAGGTGCACGCCATGCGCCGTCTCCTGGACCGGTACGGCCTCCCCGCCGGCGGCAAGGTCCACGTCGACCTCGTGATGGGCGTCCCCGGCGGCATGAACGGGACGACGGACGCCCTCGTCGCCGCGGTCCACGACCTGCCGGCCGAGACCACCAGCTGGTCGGCCACCGGCATCGGCCGCTCGACCCTCAGTCGTGATGCTGGCCAGCCTCTCCAAGGGCGGCCACCTGCGGGTCGGGATGGAGGACGTGCTGACGATCAGCCGGGGCGTGCCGGTCGAGTCCAACGCCCAGCTCGTCGAGCGCGCGGTCGCGATCGGCGCGCTCGCCCAGCGTCACCCGATGACGCCCCCAGGAGGCGCGGGCGCTGCTGGGTCTGGCTAGCTGAGCTCCGCGCTCGGGGTCTTCTCGGCGGTGTCGATCGGACCCGCCGCCTCGGAGTGGCTCGCCCGGCGGCCCCTGGCAGCCTTCGCAGCTTGGGCGGCTTAGTGCGCCCGCCCTTGCTGGCCTTGGACTTGCGACGTCCCTCGTTCGACTTGTACTCGTACCGGTAGTAGTCGCCGCCGTAGTAGCCGGCCGACGCCCTACGGCGCATCCGGTTGAACACGACGCCCAAGGTGCGGCCGTGCACCGTCGAGTGTGGTTGAGCGAGCGCGCTGGAGCTCGGAGTCGAGCGTGCCGCCGTGGGTGACCACGATGATGGCGCCGTCGGCGGCGCGGGTGAGCACGGCGGCGTCGGTGACCGGCAGCAGCGGCGGCGCGTCGATGATGACCATGGCGTCCTTGGCCAGGTCGGCCATCAGCGTGCGTCATCGACCTGGGAGCCGAGCAGCTCGCTCGGGTTGGGCGGGATCGCACCGGAGGCGAGCACCCGCAGACCGGGGACGTCCGGGTGGTCCTGGACCACCTGCCCGGCCTCGACCCGGCCGACCAGCACGTCGGTGAGCCCGGCGCCGTCGACCATGCGCCAGGGAGCTCGGCGACGGTCGGGCGGCGCAGGTCGCCGTCGATGAGCGTGACCGGCTGGCCGCCGATGGCTATCGGCCGCGGCGAGGTTGGCCGCGATGGTCGACTTGCCGTCGCCCTGCTCGGGGCTGGTGACCACGATCACCCGCGGCGGCTGGTCGACGTCCATGTAGGCCAGGTTGGTGCGCAGCTTGCGGAACGCCTCGGCGGCGTTGGCCGGGCGTTCGGAGGCGGTGCCGGCACGGCCAGGGACACAGCCCGCGGCCGTCGGCTTGGCGCAGCGCGGATGACTGGGGCACCAGCCCGATGACCGGCACGCCGAACGCCTTCTCGACGTCTTCGGAGCTGCGCAGACGCCGGTCGAACTGCTTGCGGATCAGGGCATAGGCGAAGCCCAGCAGCAGGCCAAGCAGCAGGCCGACGAGCGAGGTTGAGGTTGGTCCGGGGCAGGACCTTCGCCCCGGGCTCCGCGGAACCAGTAGCTCTCCAGGTGGATCCCGGACGTGGTGTTCGTGGTCCCCTCGAGCTGCGCGATCTGCTCGGACAGCGCGGTCACCCAGGCGTCGGCCAGGTGCTGCGCCGCCTCAGGGGAGGACCCCCGCGCCGAGATGTCGATCAGCACCGTGTCGAGTGGTTGGGAGACCGAGATGTTGCCGATCAATGACGACGGGGTGGCGCCGGCGAACTCCGGGTACTTCGCGTCGTCGATGACCTGCTGCGCGGTCTTCGTGCTCGTCGCGATCGCGACGTATGACGTCACCTTGGCTCGAGAGCGAGCGAGTTGCTGATTGAAGCGGCCGACGCGTCTGTGCGACTTTCCCGCCAGGACATAGCCGGTCGCGGTGGCCTGGTAGACCTTCGGCTGCTGACTGGTTGTAAGCCGGCAGCGCCGACGACACCGAGCACGACCAGACAGCACCACGCCCACCCAATGGGCGCGCACGATGCGTACGTAGTCCTTGAATTCCATGAACGGCCTCTCCTTGCGGGCGCCGCGGGTCATACACTCCCCCGGGTGCGAGGTTCCAGCCTAGGTGATCCGCCCCAGGTGCGTCTGGAAGCCCTGGAAGTCGCCTTCGAGATCCTATGCGCAGGATCGCGCGCTGCCGACCTGGAGCGCTCGGTGCGGGAGGCCTGGGACCGGTGCGTGGTCGACAGCGCGGACGCTCCGAAGGCAGTCGTGCAGCTGACCTTGCTTCTCGAGGACGATCCGGAGGAGTTGCCTGTCCGCACCGACGAAACCCAGCTTGTCGGCTCCGACCTGGCTGCGCTGATGGACGCGGCTCAGCCCCCTGATCACCCGTCTGGCCATCACTGAGCGGCGTAAGGACCTGACGATGTTCCACGCCTGCGCGGCCGCCGACCCCGACACCGGCGCGACGGCTGTGCTCTTCGGCCCCTCCGGCACCGGGAAGACCACCCTGGCCCGCGCCCTGTGTGGTGAGCTGGTCTATCTCTCCGACGAGACCGCGGGGGTCACCGCCGATCTCCACGTCGTGCCCTATCCCAAGCCACTCTCGATCATCGAACGTCCCGGTGACGAGCTGAAGGCCCAGGTCTCGCCGGAGCGCCTTGGGCTGCTATCGAGCGGGTCGAGCCGCTACCCGCTGCGAGGGCTCGTCGAGCTCCGCCGCGACGCCGAGCACGTCGGGGATGTGATGCTCGACTCGCTGCCGACCATCGAGGCGCTGCCCGACCTCGTGGCGCAGACGTCTTTCACCCGGGCGATGGATCGCCCGCTCGCCCAGCCTGGCCGCGATCGCGGGGCGCGTCGGCGGCATTCAAAGGGTGACCTACGCGGAGGCAACCGACGTGTTGCCGGTGGTACGCGCTCTTCTGCGCCAGGGCGGCTGATGCGGGCCCGGCGCTGCGACGTCGTCGACGAGTACGCCGAGGACGGCCGGGTCGCCCTCTACTCGCTGAGCCTCATGGTGGTCGTGCTCTCCGACCTGGCCTCTGCGGCCTGGTCGGCACTGGCGAGCGACTGGGTCGAGGTCGACACCGTCGCCACGCGCCTTGTGGAGGAGTTCGGCACTCCGCCGGACTCCGGCGACGCTGTGGAGGCGACTGCGGCCGCCCTGCGCGTGCTGGCTGAGCACGCTGTGGTCGAGCTCGAAGATTGACCCGCAACCGCGCCGCGTCGGTCGGACCGTGACCAAGTGGGGGGTGCGGCGTGCGGCGGAACCGAGGGTGGGTCATACTGCTGATGTCGCCGTCATGAGGCGGGGCTTTGTCCGTGGGGCGCTTCGGAGCCCAAACACCAGGAGGATCGATCACCCGTGCCTGACGACGTCACCCCACAAGACCAGCGGTCCAGCAAGTTCGGGCGCCGTTCCGTGGTCCGGGCAGGGGCGTGGGCCGTGCCGGCCGTCGCTGTGGTCTCCGCAGCGCCGGCCTTCGCCGCGTGCTCGGGCAACGCGGATCTCTCTACGTCGACCAGCACGTCCCAGAAGCACACACACCCCACCTACTACACGGTGGTCGCGACCCTGAGGGCTACCGGAGGCAGCACGCAGAACCTGACGGTGCACGCGTCCACCAACCACGGTTCGATCAGCTCCTTTTCGGCCAGCAGCGGCTGGTCGAGCATTGGCGGCGGGAGCCTGAGAGCCAACACCCAAGTCAGCTGCAACGGCAGCCAGGTGGCGACGTTCACGATCTGGTTGAGCACCAACGGCTCGAGCAACAGGACGGTCACCCTCTTGTTCTCGACCACCAACGGCGGTGCCACCTACTCGTACACCTTCAACGCCTGAGGGCCACCTCCAAGCGCGTGGCGTGGGCCTGGCAGGCACTGTGATGCGGTGCCCACGCTCGCGCGGGAGGCGGCCTTCCTCGGGCACTGGTCCACCGGGGCGGCACGCGACTCTGCGGGGTGCCCCGAGCAACTGGTCGGCCTCAGTCTCCGGGCTCCGGCTTCGCGCAGGCGACGTCCCGCCGGCTCGATTCAGACCGACGACCGAGGACCGACAGGGCAGGATGGCCGGATGACCCAGCTCGCGCTTGCCGAGGCGGTGCCGCTAGCACACGCCCTGGTGGCCCGGGTCGCGCGCGACAGCGACGTGCGGGTGCTCTTCATCAAGGGCCCGCAGGCGGAGGTGCAGGGGCTTCGCGCTCCCCGGACCTCGGTCGACGTCGACGTGCTGGTCGACCCGGCGCGACGTCCGGTGCTGGCCGAGGCGCTGGCGCGGCACGGGTGGGTAGACGACAACCCGCGGCGTACGCCGACCATCCTGCCGCGCCACTCTCTCACGGTGCGGCAGCCGACCTGGCTCTGCGAGCTCGACCTGCACGACCACTTCCCGGGCTTCTTCGCCGACCACCAGCACGTCTTCGAGACGCTGTGGGCGCGCCGTGCGCAGGTCGAGGTCGCGGATGCCGCCTCCCGGTGCCCGACGTTGCGGGCCACGCGCTGGTGCTCGCGCTCCATGCGCTGCGCGACCCCCACGACCCGAACAAGCAGAGCGACGTGGCCGACCTCGCTGCGGTGCTCCGGGGGCGCTTCGACGACCAGAAGCTGCGCGACCTCTCCGGCCTGGCCGTCGAGCTCGGTGCGGCCGACACCGCCGCGCCGTTCCTGGCGATGGTCAGTGCGCCGGAGCTCGGCCGCGGGTCCACCAGCCCCGACGACCTGAGGGCGTGGCGGCTCCGTACCGAGCCCGAGCGCACTACCGCGATCAGCTGGGTGGCCGAGCTCCGTCGGCAGCCGTGGTACCGCTGGCCGCGCTTCCTCTGGTACGCCGCCTTGCTGTCCGAGGAGGAGCTGCGCCTCGCCGACCCGACTCTCCCGGAGGGCCCGAAGGCGCTTCGAGAAGCCCGCCGCCGCCGGCTCCGGCTCGGGCTCTCGGCGATGCCTGACGCGATCGCCAGCATCCGCAGGTCGCACGCCGACCGCCCGGTCGCCACTCGGCGCCCGCGGGTCGTGGTCGTGCAGGAGATCCTCACCGCCTACCGGGTGCCGTTCTGGAAGCGGCTGCGCGACCGTCTCGAGGCGAAGGGGGTCGAGCTCGTGCTGGTCCACGGCTTCCCTGAGGGCGACCGGGCGAGCCGGAGCGACCAGGGTGCGCTGGAGTGGGCGTTGACGACAGACAACCGCCACCTCCGGGTGCTGCCCGGACGCACGCCCCTGGTCTGGCAGCCGCTGCCGCGCTCCGTCGTACGACGCGCCGACGTCGTGGTGGTCGAGCAGGCCAACCGGCAGCTGGTGAACTACCGGCTCCTCCTGCGCGCCGCCCTTCGCGGCCGGCCGCGCGTGGTGTTCTGGGGGCACGGCGGCAACCTCCGGGCCTCCGGCCCGCTGGCGGGGCTGGAGGAGAGGTTCAAGGGCTCGGTCAGCCGCCGTGCCCACTGGTGGCTGGCCTACACCGAAGGGTCGGCCGACCGGGTCGCCGCCCTGGGTTTCCCGCGGGAGCGGGTCACGGTCGTGCAGAACGCCGTCGAGGTCACACGTCCTGCAGACGCAGCCGAGCGCGTCCCGGGCCGGTGCGTCTACGTGGGCAGCCTCTACTCCCACAAGCGGATCGAGTTCCTGCTCGACGCCGCCCGTCGTACCGCCGCGCTCCGCGACGACTTCCGGCTGGTCGTGATCGGTGACGGCGAGGACCGCGGTCTGGTCGAGGAGCGCGCGGCGCGCGAGCCGTGGCTCGACGTGCGCGGCTCCGTGTTCGGTGACCAGACCGCCCGGGTCCTCGCCACCAGCAACCTACTGCTGATGCCCGGCCTGGTCGGCCTCGCGATCGTCGACTCCTTCGCCACCGGCTGCCCGCTGGTGAGCGTCGACCTGCCGTTTCACAGCCCCGAGATCGAGTACCTCCAGGACGGCGTCAACGGCGTCCTCCTGCGCGCCGGCACCACCGCGTCGCAGTACGGCGAGCAGGTCGCCCGCCTGCTCGACGACCCGGCCGACGCTCCAGCGCCTCCGCGACGGCTGCGCGGTGGCCGAGGCGACGTACACCGTCGACGCGATGGTCGATCGCTACGCCGAAGGTCTGCTCGCCGCCCTCCGCTGAAGCGCCCCAGGCCAGGCCAGCCCGTCTATCCTGAGCGCATGCAGGGGTCCTTCGTGCGCGCCGGCCTGCCTGGCTCGGGTCTCCCTGTCCGGCAGGAGGTCTGAGCCGTGGAGCAACGCGCGCTGCACTACCTCCTCATGTTCAAGCCCCTGCTGTCGCTGGTGTTCCTCTTCGCGATGGTGGCGCTGGTGCGCAGCCGGCCCTTCGTCGGGTGGTTGGTGCTCGCCGCTCTCGTCCTCTCGGTGGGCGACTGGGTGCACCCGTCGGCCTGGGCCCAGCTGGGCGGCCTCGCGATCTATCCGCAGGACATCGCGGGCATCCTGTTCCTCCTGGTCGCGCTGACCACCCCCGGTGCCTTTACGCACGTGGAGCCGCCCGACCTGGTCTTCTGGGGCGTGGTCGCCGCCCTCGTCGTGTCGTCGGCGATGCGCGGGGTCTCGCACTTCGGTCTGGCGACCACCGGCAACGAGGTGCGCGGCATGTTCCAGCTGGCCGCCGCGACGCTCTGGATCTGGATCCGGATCCCACGGCCGGGGTTCCAGCGAGAGCTGACGCGCTGGTGCTGGCTGGTCGGCTTCGGACTGACCATCGACGCGTTCGTGCACATCTCCCAACGCGGGCTCGGCAGCGTCGACGAGCTGATCGTGGTCAACGGCCATCTCGTCTCCAATCGGCCGCTGGTGGCGGTCCAGGCCCTGATCCTGGGGATGATCGCCATCGCGCTCCTGATCTGGAGCCGGCGTACCAGCGCCCGCCTGCTCGCCGTCGGATTCCTCGCGCTGGCGGTGGTGTGCCAGCACCGCTCGGTGTGGGCCGCCCTGGGGGTCGCGCTGGCCTCGCTGATCCTGCTCGCGCCCAGGTTCCGGGGCAGGTTGCTGGCGATCGGATTCCTGACCGGGGTCGTGCTCCTGGTCCTCTACGCCGCGGGGACCCTCGACCCGATCGTCTCGCGGTTCAACTACGCGGTCCACAGCCGCGGCACGCTGATCGACCGCGAGCTGGCCTGGCACACGCTCGTGAGCCAGCAGAACCGGATGGGCGGCACCACGATCCTGACCGGACAGCCGTTCGGGACCGGTTGGGCCCGACGCGAACCGGGCGGCACGGTCGAGATCTTCGCTCCGCACAACTACTACGTGTCCCTCTACCTCCGGATCGGGCTGATCGGTGCGGTGGCCTTCACCCTCGCCCTGCTGCGAGGGCTCTGGCGCAACCTCAGGTTCCGCCAGCCGGTCGCGGTCGCGTGGGGCGCCGGACTGATGACCTTCTGCTACGCCTACAACCTCGACGTGTACGCCGCCCCGCTCCTGGCCCTAGGGCTGGGCGCCCAGATGGCCACGGCCGCACACGACGAGGACGTCACCGTGACCCGGCCCGAGCCGGCGGTCGTGCGGTGACCGGCGAGGACGGCCGATGACCCTCGCCCACTCGGCTCGTACGTGGGCCCGGGACCACCTGCGTTTGGACGTCCAGCGCTACCCGGCCAGTGACCCGTTGCACGGCGCGAGCCTGCTGTTGGAGCATCTCGACATCGATCTGGTGATCGACGTCGGTGCCAACGACGGTGGCTACGCCAGCGCTCTGCGCCGGCTGGGCTATGACCGTCGGATCGTCTCGTTCGAGCCGCTCGCCGAGCCATTCGGACGCCTCGCCGCCCGGGCCGCCGGCGACGCGTCGTGGGACGTGGTCCGGTGTGCCCTGGGCGACGAGGACGGCGACGTGGTCGTCCATGTCGCCGGCAACGGCGGCGCCTCCTCGTCGGTGCTGCCGATGCTCGACTCCCACGTGAGCGCTGCCCCGCAGTCGGCCTACGTGCGTGACGAGAGCGTGCGGCTGCGGCGGCTCGACGAGGTGCTGCCGGAGATCGTCGACCCCGTCCCACGTCGTACCTTCCTCAAGATCGACGCACAGGGCTTCGAGCGGGCGGTCCTGGACGGCGCCGAGGGCCTATTCCGCGACGACCTGCTGCTGGGTGTCCAGGCCGAGATGTCGCTCGTGCCGCTGTACGTCGGGCAGATGCTGTGGCGCGAGACCGTCGACCGCTTGGCCGCGCAAGGCTTCGACCTGGTCTCGCTGGTGCCCGGTTTCACCGACCCCCGATCCGGTCGGCTCCTCCAGGCCGACGGAGTCTTCGCACCCGGTCGCGCCTTCGAGCCGCCGACATGAGTCACGGGCGGGCCGTCGCCGGCGGGGCAGCCGTCCTGGTCGGCGCTCAGGCGCTGGTCACGCTCGTGCAGATCGGCACCGGCGCCGCCACGGCCCGTCTCCTGCAGCCTTCGGCCTTCGGCGCCTTCGCCGCCGCGATGGCGATCACTGGCATCCTCGGGGTGCTCCTGACCTCGGCCACGACGACAGCGGTCCTCCGGGAGCCCGACCTGACCGGGGCGCAGGTCTGGAAACTGTGGTGGACGGCCCTCCTCCAAGGCCTGCTCGGCGCGACCGTGACCCTCCTGGCCGCACCGGCATGGGCGGCGCTCTACCACTCGCCGGAAGCCGAGCCGATGGTGCGATGGCTGGCCATCCAGGTGGGTGTGGTCCCGCTCGCGATCACCAGCGCGGCCCTCCTCCGGCGCGAGCGACGGGCTGTCGCGGACGCCGCGACCCAGGCCGGGTCGGTGATCGTGGGACTGCTGGTGGGCGTCTCGGTGGTGTGGGCCTGGCGCTCCCAGAACCTCCTGGTCGTCTCGCCCATCGTGACCGCCGTGACCATGCTCCTCAGCACGGCGGCGCTGCGGCGCCGCCGCTTCTCCCTGACCCGGCCCGACCGCGCGTGGTCGGTGCGGCGGGCGAACACCCAGATCGTGCTGCAGAACGTTTACTTCTTCGTGCTCGCCGCCGTCCCCGTGTGGCTGGTGAGCCGGGTCGGCAACGCACACGAGCTCGGCCTCTACTCCCGCGCCTCGGCGATCCCGACCATGGTGGTCGGCGCAGCAACGGTGGGCCTGGTGCGCTCGGTGCAGCCCTACTACCGTTCCGTCGCGCCGGAGGCGCACGGCGCCGCGCTGCGGGACCTGGTCGTGATGACCGGCGCCGTGGGCATCCCGGTGATGGCGGTGGTCGCCGCCTGTGCCCACCCGTTGATCGAGGTATGGCTCGGCCCGAACTGGCTCGGAGGCGCCCCCTACGTTCCCCTGGTCGCGGCCGGGGCCGCGGCCTACCTGATGTTCACGATCCTCGCCAACGCCGCCGAGACCCTGAGCTTCCTTCGCGAGGTGAGGTTCGCCCAGCTGGCCATGCTCCCGGCGCTGCTGGTCGTGATCGCCCTAGCTTTCGCCAACGGCTCGGCCATGGTGGCGAGTGCGACCACCCTGGTCGTCGCCCTGCCAGGTTTGGCCGCGCTGATCTGGGTGCTCGAGCGGCGGGGGATGGGGGGACCTGGCGCAGCTGGCCCCGCGACTGGGGACCCAGATCGCGATAGGCACCGCCATCGGGCTGGTCGGCTGGGGTGTGGCCCGCGCCACCGCGCCGCTCGGTGCGTGGTGGTCGCTGATCCTGGCGGGCACGGTGGCGACGCTTCTCTTCGCGGTCACCTTGCCGCTCCGTCCCGAGTGGCGAGTGATGCGGGCCCGCGGCCTGGTGGGTCGTCGGATGCCGGGCACCGCCCAGGAGGTGCAGCTGTGAGGCCGGCGTGGGTCACGGCTGCCGGCACCGGTCGCCGCGGGGCCGGCTTCGGCAACGAGGTGATGGCCTGGGGGAAGGCCCACGGCACCGCCGAGGCGCTCGGCCTGCACCACCTGCCACCGTGCTGGGCCCTCAACCGTTTCCACCTGGCCGAGCAGCTCGGGCTGTCGCGGGCACCGATGCTCGGCTCGGAGGCGGCCGTCCGCCTGCTGCCGTCCACGGTGCTGACCCAGGAGATCTACCGCGGGATCGGCGTCGTCGATTTCGGCGACGCGATGGTCGCGGCCAGGGACGCCGGGCTGCTCCGGGGCCGGGTCCTGGTCACCGAGGGGATGTGGGGTGGCTACGCAGCGATCGCCCGCTCCCGCGGCTTCCTCCACGAGCGGCTGCTCGACGCGCCCGGCGCGCGCGACCTGGTGGCCGCCACGGCCGCGGGGCGCGGGCTGCGGGTCGGCCTGCACGTGCGTCGGGGCGACTTCGAGGGTGGCTCGCCCGAGCCCGGAACCTTCAACCGCCCCGTGGCGACCTCGTGGTTCGTCGCGGTGCTGCGGTCGCTGACCGCCCAGCTCGGTGACCGCGCGTCGTACGTCGTGTGCAGTGACGCCCCCGAGGAGGTACTGGTCGACCTCGCGGCCGTCCCGCAGACCCGCGTGCTCCGGGGCACCGGCCGCTCGGCGCCGCTGCAGGAGCTGGCGGTGCTCGCCTCCTGCGACCTGCTGGTGTGCTCGGTGTCCAGCTTCTCCATGCTGGCGGCATTCCTCTCCGACCGGCCCTACCTCTGGTACGCGCCGCACCTGACCCGGGTCGACGGCTGCGCCACGATCTGGGGGCACGAGGCGGCCCAACAGCGCGCTGGCTCGTCGACCCGGCAGGCGGTCGCCCTGCGCGGCGACGAGCCCGCCCGCGGGGTGCCGGTGCCGGAGACCGGGGAGGTCCCTGTCGACGTGCTCGGTCTCGAGACACCCGTCGGAGGCTGGGACCGTCGCCGCGACCTCCTCTACTACGGTGCGGTCCCGACGCACACCGAGACCGGTAGCAGGGGAGACCGATGACCGTCGTCGACGTGCTGATGACCTCCCACAACCGGCGCGACAAGACCCTCGCCTGCCTGGCCTCGGTCGAGGCGCAAGCGGCCGAGCTCGACCTCCGGGTCGTGCTGGTCGACGCCGGCAGCACGGACGGCACCCGCGACCGGGTCGCCACGGAGCACCCCGCAGTCGACCTCGTCCCGGTCGACACCGATGTCTACTGGGGACAGGGGATGCGGATCGCCGGGCAGCACGCCCGGGCCGGCGCCGACTACCACCTGTGGCTCAACGACGACGTGGTGCTCGCGGCGACGGCGTTCGACGACCTGCTCCGGTGGGGGAGGCCCGACCGGATCGTGGTCGGCAAGCTCCTCGACGACCGAGGCAGCCCGACGTACGGCGGGCTTGTGGCGGGGCGCCGGGGCGTTCTTTCGACCAGCCCGGCGCCCGTGTCGGAGCAGCCGCTCCAGGTCGACACCCTCAACGGGAACGTGGTCCTGGTCGGCCGCGACGTCGTGGCGGCGATCGGGCTGGTGCGCGGCGACCTGTTCCCCCATGCCTTCGGCGACATCGACTACGGCCTGACCGCGCGTCAGGGCGGCTTCGACGTGGTGCAGGCCCCGGGCACGGTCGGCACGTGCTCTCGCAACCCACCGTCGCGAGCTCGCACCTTGCCGACCCTCGGCGAGCGTTGGCGGGCCTTCACCGGCATGAAGGAGCTGCCGCCCCGGATCTGGTGGCAGGCATGCCGTCGGCATGCCGGAGTGCTCGCGCCGGTGTACTTCGCGTGGCCCTATCTCAAGCTACTCCGCCGGCAGGAACCGTCGTGAGGGTCGCGATCACCGGCCCGATCGATCTCGAGATCCTGCAACCGCACCTCGACGACCCCGTGACGTCCGCCGGCTACCGTTTCCCGATGACGGCCCACCTGGTCGTCGAGCTCGTGTCCAGAGGTTTCGACACTGCGGCGGTCACCACCGACCCCTCGCCTCGGCGCCCTACCGGCTTCGAGGCCCGTCCCTGGACGTGCTCGTCGTGCCTTCCCGCACCCGGGCCCGCGACCGCGCTCTGGACGCCTTTCGTTCCGAGCGTCGGCTGCTCACCGCCGCGTTGACCCGAGCTGCACCGGACGTCATCCATGCCCACTGGACCTACGAGTTCGCGCTGGCCGCCGTCGGACCGGGCTGCCGACGCTGGTCACGGTCCACGACTGGGCGCCTGCCGTCCTGGCAATGCACCGAGACGTCTACCGGACGATCCGCCTGGCGATGCAGGCACGCGTGCTGTGCACCGCCCCCGCCCTGACGGCGGTGTCCCCTTACATCCAGCAGAAGGTCGAGCGCTGCTATCGCAGGCAGGTGGCCTTGGTGCCCAACGGCATCGCACCCGAGTTCTTCGGTGACCACCGCGCTCACGATCCCAGCCACCGGGTGAGATTCGGGGCGCTGGTGGCAGGTGACGACCCGCGCAAGAACCTCCGCCGACTGCTCGAGGCGTTCACGATGGTCCGGGGGTCGTCGACCACCCGAGTCGAGCTCGAGATCGCGGGTGGCGGGTGTGGACCGGGAGAGTCACTGAACCGATGGGCCGTGGAGCACGACCTCCAGCACGATGTCGTCTTCACCGGACGGATCGACAGCGACCGCGTGCCTTCCTTCTTGGGCAGCCTCGACGTCCTCGTGCATCCCTCACTCGAGGAGTCCTTCGGGATGGTCATCGTCGAAGCCATGGCCGCTGGGGTTCCGGTGGTGGCCGGGTCACGGAGTGGCGCGCCGCCATGGCTGCTCGACGAAGGAGCAGCGGGTCTGTTGGTGGACGTCACCGACGTCGGCGCCATCACCCGAGCCATGGTGCGGCTGCTCGACGCGAGCGAGCGCGCGACCTTCGGGCTTGCCGGCCGATCGCGTGCCGAGGAGTTCCGGATGAGCCGGGTCGCCGACCAGTACGTCGAGCAGTACCGCGCGCTGATCCACTGACCCGGGTCAAGCCTCTCGGCCTGGTCAGCTCCCCGTCACCTCGGCGTACGTCGTGAGCAGAGAGGCCAGGCCCCGCTCAGGGGTGCTGTGCGCGAGGTAGCGCGCCCGGGCCGATGCCGACCGGGTCACGACGTCGTCGTCGGTGATGGCTCCGGATCGCGGCGGACACGGCCTCGGCAGTCGGGTCGACCACCCAGCCGGTGGCGCCGTCGACGATCGTGCCGACGCTGCCACCCGAGACCGTCAGCACCGGCCGTCCGCGGGCGAACGACTCGGCCACAACGAGCGGATAGCCCTCGAAGAAGCGCGACGGGACTACGACGTACGCCGCCTCGTCCATCGCCCGGCCGACCTGGGCCGGCGAGACCTGCCCCAGCGCCACCACCCTCGACGGCCGTGCGGACCCGGTCGCCGAGCGGGCCGTCGCCGGCGATCACCAACCGGCGCTCCGGCCCCGCCCGGCTCCACGCGTCCAGCAAGCCGGTCGACGCCCTTGGCCTCGTCGAGTCGACCGACGAAGAGGACGTCGGAACCGGGTGGCGAGGGCTCTCCTGGATCGGGCACCCAGGTCGGGCGCACTGTAATCCGGTCGTGGGGGACACCGGTCTTGGCGAGCAAGTCGGCCATGAACGGCGTGAGGGCGAGGTAGCGGGTCGACGTCGTCGTCCCAGGTCCGGCGGTGGACGACCTGCCCGATCGTCATCGGGACGGTCTGGAGGCGCGAGCCCCGGTAGCAGCCGTGCCTGATCGCGGGCAGGCCCAGCCGGGTGCCGAGGCAGTCGGTGCAGGTGTGTCCGACGCGCAGGTGCAGGCCGTTCACGCACCCGTGTCGGTAGTTGTGCACGGTCTGCACGACGGGGACGCCCGCGCGGGCGGCCACCCGCACGACGTACGGCGAGATCGAGGGGTAAACGTTGTGCAGGTGGACCACGTCGGGGCGCGACTCCCGCAGCAGCCGGGTGAACCGTCGTACGCCGGAGGGCGAGTAGACCGGACCGGGGGCACCCCGCAGCGCGCCCAGCGGACCGGCTCAGGTCGTCGCTGTCGGTGATCATCGGCACGACGTCGACCCCCCTGAGCGCAGGAGGTCGATCTCGGCCGCGACGATCTGGTTCTCTCCACTGGGAGCCGACGAGCGGTAGCGGTTGTGGGCGACGAGGACGCGCATGTCAGCGATCTCGACCGGCCTCAGGCACGGTGCCGCCAGGCCGACAGCAGGAAGCGCGGGTTGCCGATCAGGTAGCGCCGCCACAGCCGGCGCGGCTCGGTGGCGAGCCGGTAGAGCCACTCCAGGCCGGTGCCGTGCAGGAACCGGGGAGCCTGCTTGACCGTGCCCGGCCCAGAAGTCGAACGCCGCCCCGACAGGCACGATCGGCATCGAGAGGTCGGCCGAGAGCAGGTGCACGAGGTAGTCCTGGCGTGGGGTGCCGAGGCCGATCCAGAGCGAGGTCGGCGCCGGACGCCCGGACCCGGTCGACCAGGCCGGCGAGGTGCTCGTCGGTGATCTCGGTGAACGGCGGCGACTCGCTGCCGACCACCGTGAAGCCCGGCGTGAGCACGGCCGAGGCGCGCGGCCATCTCCTCGGCGACCCCCGGCTTGCCGCCGTAGAGGTAGTGGCGGAGCGTGCCCGCGCCCAGACCCGCGACCCGGCCCACCAGGTCGGCGCCGCGCACCGGCCCGGCCATGCCGGCCTTGCGGCCGAGCCACGCCACCGGGCAACCGTCGGCGAGGTTGAGGTCGGCGGCCTGCAGCGCCGCTCGCATCTGGGGGTCCTGGTCGACCAGCGAGAGCGTGTAGGCGTTGCAGAGATGCACCTGGCAGGGGCGGCCAGCCACGGCGTCGGCGACGATCCGCGCTGGCCGCTGCAGAGGCGTCGAGCGCGGCGATCGAGACCGAGCACACGGCGTACGTGGGCGCGGTCGGTTCGCGGAGACCGGGCACGCGATCACCTTGTCACACCGCCCACTCCGAGGCGCGCCTTTGGTTATGCTCGGGGGGCTCGCCGCCTCAGAGCCGGGGCCTCGGTGGGCGTCCCCAGAGACCGAGACGGAGTCACCGTGCGCCGAGCCCTGATCACGGGCATCACCGGACAGGACGGGTCCTATCTCGCCGAGCTGCTGCTCGGCAAGGGCTACGAGGTCCACGGCCTGATCCGCCGGGCGTCCACGTTCAACACCACCCGCATCGACCACCTCTACCGCGACCCGCACGAGGACGACGCGCGCCTCTACCTCCACTACGGCGACCTCAGCGACGGGGCCCGCCTGGTGACGCTGCTGCGTGAGATCGAGCCCGACGAGGTCTACAACCTCGGCGCCCAGTCCCACGTGCGCGTCTCCTTCGACGAGCCCGAGCACACCGGCGACACGACGGGGCTCGGCAGCATGCGACTGCTCGAGGCGGTTCGGATGTCCGGCGTCCAGTGCCGCTTCTACCAGGCGTCCAGCTCGGAGATGTTCGGCGCCGCTCCGCCCCCGCAGGACGAGTCGACGCCGTTCCACCCGCGCTCGCCCTACGGCGTCGCCAAGGTCTACGCCTACTGGGCCACTCGCAACTACCGCGAGGCCTACGGCCTGTTCGCGGTCAACGGCATCCTCTTCAACCACGAGTCCCCGCGCCGCGGCGAGACATTCGTGACCCGCAAGATCACCCGCGCCGTCGCCCGGATCAAGGCCGGCCTCGACGACCACCTCTACATGGGCAACCTCGACGCCGAGCGCGACTGGGGCTACGCCCCGGAGTATGTCGAGGGCATGTGGCGGATGCTCCAGGCCGACGAGCCCGACGACTACGTCCTCGCCACCGGCACGTCGCTGAGCGTACGCGGGTTCCTCGAAGAGTCGTTCGGCCATGCGGGGCTCGACTGGCAGGACCACGTCCGGTTCGACGAGCGCTACCTGCGCCCCTCGGAGGTCGACGCCCTGCGCGGTGACCCCGGCAAGGCCGATCGGCTGCTTGGCTGGCGGGCGACGGTCGACGGCAAGCAGCTGGCCAAGATCATGGTCGACGCCGACATCGAGGCGCTCTCCCACGAGGGCTCGGCCTGGATCGACCGGCCCGACCTGGTCGGCTGGCCGACGGGTGCCTGAGAAGGCGCTGACATGAGCCTCGACGAAGTCCGCCCCGGGCCGCTCGACCGCGACGCGACGGTCTACGTCGCGGGTCACCGCGGCATGGTCGGCTCGGCCGTCTGGCGGCGGCTGGAGGCAGCCGGCTTCACCGACTTGCGGGGGGTGGCGTCCTCCGAGGTCGACCTGCGCGACCGCGACGCGACGTTCGGCTACCTGCGTGAGGTCCGTCCGCGCTACGTCGTGCTGGCCGCGGCCAAGGTGGGTGGCATCGTCGCCAACGACACCTACCCCGTCGAGTTCCTCTCCGACAACCTGCGCATCCAGACTAACGTCCTCGACGCCGCACTCGAGCAGCGCGTGGAGCGGCTGCTGTTCCTGGGCTCCTCGTGCATCTACCCGCGCCTCGCGCCGCAGCCGATCCGCGAGGACTCCCTGCTCACCGGCCACCTCGAGCCCACCAACGACGCCTACGCGATCGCCAAGATCGCCGGCATCCTCGGCGTCCAAGCGGTCCGCCGCGAGTACGGGCTGCCCTGGATCTCCGCGATGCCGACCAACCTCTACGGCCCGGGGGACAACTTCTCGCCGGTCGGCAGCCACCTCCTGCCGGCGCTGATCCGGCGCTACGACGATGCGGTGGCCGCGGGTGCGCCGTCCGTCACCAACTGGGGCACCGGCAACCCGCGGCGCGAGCTGCTGCACGTCGACGACATGGCCGACGCATGCCTCCACCTGCTAGAGCACTACGACGGCCCGCAGCAAGTCAACGTAGGAACCGGCGTGGACCTCACCATCCGCGAGATCGCGGCGATGGTGGCCGAGGTCGTCGGCTACACCGGCGAGACGGAGTGGGACACCACCAAGCCGGACGGAACCCCGCAGAAGCTGCTCGACGTCAGCACGCTGCGTGACGCCGGCTGGACCGCCCGGATCGGCGTGCGCGAGGGCCTCGCCTCGACGGTCGAGTGGTACCACCACCACCTCGCCGACCTGCGCGCCTGAGTCATCGCATCCGCGACAGCTCCCGGGCCGCGCGGCCGGCGGCGTCGCGGGCCAGTCTCCGCGGGGTGCGGTTCAGGATGCCGAGCGCTCGGGCTGCCCGGCGGCGCCAGGCGTCGTCGGGAGCCGTCCAGAACCACGACGACCGGTCGACGGCCTTGGCGTAGAGCGTCGCGAACCCGCGGTCCTTCTCGGCCGGCACGTGCCACAGGCTGAGCGCGTACTCGTCGCCCGTCACGTTGCGATGGCGTGCCGCCGTCCAGATCCGCTTGGCGTAGAGCTCGAGCGTCAGCACCTCGACGTCACGGAGCGCATAGCTCAGCACGTGCTCCTCGGTGACGAAGTGTGGCCGTCCCGCCTGCCAGCGCTCGAGGCTGTCGGCCCATGCCGTCTCGGCGCGCTCGAGGACATGCCCGCGCATCGACTCGGGGATGGCGTAGCATTCACCGCCGTAGTGGATCGGCACCTCGGCCGGCTCACCGAGCGCGACGTGGAGATCCGCTGCCTGCCGCCGGGACAGTCCGTTGACGACGTGGTCGACCGGGTACCCGATCGGGAGGGCGCCCACGCGATCGGGTCCGACCGCGGCCAGGAGGGGCGCGAGCGAGCGGACGCAGACAATGTCGGGGTCCAGGAAGAGCGTCGAGGTCGGGCACGCCGCCATGGCGTCGAACTGGTAGGGCGATGCGGAGAACCTGCTGGTGAACCCGTCGGGTGGCCGGTGCGCGTACGGGACCAGCCGGGTCTCGACACCCTGCTCCGCGAACTGCGACGTGTACTCGGGGCCGACCGGGGTATCGGTCACCAGCACCAGATCGAGGTCGGGGTTCCACCGGCGCACCGACGCGAACGCGACGTACATCGCCTTTGTGTAGACCTCGGCCCCGGTCGAGCGGACATTGAGGTTTTGGCCGGGGTCGACGCGCGCGAAGGCGATCGCTGCGCACCACGGTCGTCCCACAGCGTCACCCTACGGTCGACCGGCGCCGCAGGTCGGCGGCCGCTCGAACGCGGGAGTGTCTCAGGAGCCGGAGTTGATCATCCCCGCGCCGACGGTGACGCCGGTCGCCTCGTCGATCAGGATGAAGGAGCCGGTGGTGCGGTTCTTCGAGTAGGGGTCGCACAGCAGCGGCACGGTGGTGCGCAGCTGGACGCGGCCGATCTCGTTGAGGCCGAGCTCCTTGGTGTCCTGGTCGCGGTGGAGGGTGTTGACGTCGAGGCGGTACTGGATGTCCTTGACCAGCGCCCGACCCATCCGCGGTCGTGTGCTTGATCGCGAGCTTCTGGCGAGGCTTGAGCGGCTCGTTGACCATCCAGCAGACCATCGCGTCGATGTCCTGGCTGGGCTTGGGGGCGTTCTTGACCCGGGCGATCATGTCGCCGCGGCTCACGTCGACGTCGTCGGCGAGCCGGACCGTGACCGACATCGGCGGGAACGCCTCGCCGATCTCCTGGTCGAACAGGTCGATCCCCTCGATGGTCGAGGTCATGCCGCTGGGCAGCACGACGACCTCGTCGCCGGGCCGCAGCACGCCACCGGCCACCTGGCCGGCGTACCCGCGGTAGTCGTGGAACTCGTCGGACTTGGGGCGTACGACGTACTGCACGGGGAAGCGGGGGTCGACCAGGTCGCGGTCGGAGGCGACGTGGACGTGCTCGAGGTGGTGCATGAGCGTCGGGCCGTGGTACCAGGGCGTGTTCTCCGAGCGGGTCACGACGTTGTCGCCCTTGAGCGCCGAGATCGGGATGACCTCGAGGTCGGGGATCGACAGCTTCGTCGCGAACGTCGTGAACTCGTTGTGGATCCGCTCGTAGATGTCCTCGGACCAGTCGACCAGGTCCATCTTGTTGATCGCGAGCACGAGGTGGGGCACCCGCAGCAGCGACAGCAGCACGGCGTGGCGCCGGCTCTGCTCGGTCAGCCCCTGGCGGGCGTCGACCAGCACCAGGCCGAGGTCGGCGGTCGAGGCGCCGGTGACCATGTTGCGGGTGTACTGGATGTGGCCCGGGGTGTCGGCGATGATGAACTTGCGGGTCGGCGTCGCGAAGTAGCGGTAGGCGACGTCGATCGTGATCCCCTGCTCGCGCTCGGAGCGCAGGCCGTCGGTGAGCAGGGCGAGGTCGGTGTAGTCGTAGCCGCGGGAGTGGCTGGTGGCCTCGACGGCCTCCAGCTGGTCCTCGAAGATCGACTTGGAGTCGAGCAGGAGGCGCCCGATCAGGGTGGACTTGCCGTCGTCGACCGAGCCGGCGGTGGCGAAGCGGAGCAGGTCCATCGGCCCGCGCCCGTGGTGGGGCTCGGTGACAAAAGACATCTCGGGCATCAGAAGTAGCCTTCCTTCTTCCGGTCCTCCATGGCTGCCTCGGAGAACCGGTCGTCGCCTCGGGTCGCGCCGCGCTCGGTGACGCGGGCGATGGCGATCTCGTCGATGATCTTGTCGATGGTGTCGGCGTCGGACTCCACCGCACCCGGTGAGCGTCAGGTCGCCGACGGTGCGGAAGCGCACGGTCTTCTCGACGACCTCCTCGCCCGCGCTTGCAGGGGTTGAGGGGGCTCTCGGTCATCCACATGCCGTCGCGCTTGAAGACGCGGCGGCTGGTGGGCGAAGTAGATCGAGGGGAGCTCGACCGCCTCGCTGGCGGAGGTAGTGCCAGATGTCGAGCTCGGTCCAGTTGGACAGCGGGAAGACCCGCATGTGCTCGCCGCCGTGGAGCCGGCCGTTGTAGAGGCTCCACAGCTCGGGGCGCTGGTTCTTGGGGTCCCACTGGCCGAAGTCGTCGCGGTGGGAGTAGACGCGCTCCTTGGCCCGGGCCTTCTCCTCGTCGCGCCGGCCGCCGCCGAAGGCGGCGGTGAAGCCGTTCTCCTCGATGCAGTTGAGCAGGGTCGCGGTCTGCATGCGGTTGCGGCTGGTCTTGCCGTCGTCGACGACCACGCCGTCGGCGATCGCCTCCTCGACGCTGGCCACGATCAGGTGGACGCCGAGCCGGCTGACCCAGTGGTCGCGGCTCTCGAGGACCTCGGGGAAGTCGAGCCGGTGTCGACCTGCAGCACCGGGAACGGGATCTTCGCCGGGTAGAAGGCCTTCTCCGCGAGCCGCATCATCACGATGGAGTCCTTGCCGCCGGAGAACATCAGCACCGGCTTCTCGAACTCCGCCGCGGCCTCACGGAAGATGTGGATCGACTCCGCCTCCAGCTGGTCGAGCTGGCTCAGCTGGTAGTCGGCATGCGTCGCTGGTGCAGCTCATCAGGTGTGGTGGCCTCTCCTCGGGACAGCAGCGCACATCGTATCGGCGGATCCGCCCACGCCTAAACTCGCGACGTGGCCGACAGCGTGAGCCCGCCCACGGGCGACGAGACGGTCTGGCGACGCGTCGAGCACGCGGCGTACGTCGACTCCGGCGAGCGCGTCGTCGTCCTCGACCTCGACCACCTCGACCTCCCGCCGTACGTCTTCGAGGGCACGGCTGCGGCGATCTGGGCGTGCCTCGACGGCGACCGGACGGAGTCCGAGATCATCGACGACCTGGCCGAGGCCTACCAGGTGGAAGCGGCGGTGGTCGCCGTGGACGTGCGTCAGTTCGTCGACCGCCTACGGGACCTGGGACTGGTCGTCGCCGGAGCCTGAGACCATCGCCACCCGGTCCACCTCGGGGGTGACCGGCTCCACGCCCTCGAGCTCGGCGACCGTCGGGGCGCCGAACATCGGCAGGCCCTGCGTGCGCCGGATCAGGCCCCAGACGAACGGCATCACCACGACCATGCGCGAGCCCGACCAGCGCGATGAAGACCGGGTGCGTCTGGTCCTCGCCGGCGCCGAGCGGCCCCCAGCCGGCCTTGTCGAGGAGCGCCAGCCCGGACATCGTCAGCACGATCACGATGCCGCGACGGATGAACGACTGCGGGACCCGCGGGGCGATCCGGCTGCCGAAGATCGTGCCCGGGAGCGAGCCGATCACGAGCGGCACCAGGATGTGCCAGTCGAGCCCGTTGAGGGCGATGTTGGAGACGGCGGCCGCGATCACCAGCGGCACGGCCTGCACCAGGTCGGTGCCGACGAGGCGGAGGGCGGACAGACCCGGGTAGAGGATGACCAGAGAGATCATGATCACCGAGCCCGAGCCGACGCTGGTGATGCCCACCAGCAGGCCGCCGAGCGCACCGATCGCGAGGGTCGGCAGCGGCCGGATGCGCGGGTCGGGGTCGGCCTCCGGGCCACCGCTGCGGACGCGGTGCAGGTTGATCACCAGACGCAGGGCGTAGGTCATGGCGGCGAACAGCAGCGCGAAGCCGATGCACTCCTTGAGCACGGTGTCGAGGTTGCCGGAGTCGCCGACGGCCCGATGCAGCAGCCAAGGTCCGGCGAGGGCGAACGGGCACCGAGCCGAGGATCAGCCACTTCGCGAGCGTCCAGTTGGGCTGACCCGCCTTGGCGTGCGTGATCGCGCCGCCGGACTTGTAGATCGCGGCGGCGGTGAGGTCGGCGGTCACCACCGTCGAGGCGCCACCGACGCCGAGGAAGATCAGGGCCGGCGTCATCAGGGCGCCACCGCCCATGCCGGTCAGGCCGACGATGATGCCGACGAAGAACGCGGCGGCGATGATCTGGAAGAACTCGGCGGTGAGCCAGCTACCCATGGGCGCGGTCCTTCCACAGAAGGTCGGGCAAGACGCTTAAGGCTACTGAACAACCAGAGAATCTCCAATTACCGGACTACGGGGGTCAGGCGGCGAGTCGCCGGTGAGCCGACGCGCATCCCGGCCGTGCAACGCCTGGAGTGGACGACCGGCTGGGCTGGGGCAGGAGTGACCACGGGCGGTCAGCCGGTCAGGGCTCGGCGCGGCCAGCCGGTCGACGACGACCTCGAGCATCTCTCCATGGTCGCCGCGGCCTGCGGGCGGCCTCGGGGCCACGCCGGTAGGGGTCGGCGATGTCGTGGCCGGCGAGGCGGGCACCCGCGGCGCTCGAGCGCCTCGAGCAGGGCGCGCCCCGCAGCGACGGGTCCGCCGCCCGGGCCGTCTCGACGAACTGGCCGAGGGTGAGGACCTTGCGGAACGCCGCCGGGTCGAGCTCGAGCAGCTGGGTGCGGTGGGTGGCCTCGGCGGTCAGGACGAGGTCGGCCTCGTCGATCAGGGCCGCGGTCGCAGGCCGGCTGCGGAACGCGTCGGTCTCGGTGCCCCAGCGGCGCGAACTCCGCGTCCATCGTGTCGCTGACCTCGGAGTCGTCGAAGCCGCGGGTGCCGGCGCTGCCGACCTCGACGCCCGAGTCGGGCCCGAGGAGCTGTCGGGCGCGGAGCTCGAGGTAGGGCGAGCGGCAGATGTTCGCCGTACAGACGAAGAGGACGCGGATCGGGTCGTCCGCTGCCGGGTCAGCGTCGTCGGGTCCGGGCGCCGACACGAAGCCGCGCTCGGCAAGCGCCGTGAGCACCTCGTCGCGGCACTCGTCGATGGTCCGGCCGGTCGTGTCGATGCGCAGGTCGGCGTCGTCGGGCACCTCGTAGGGCGAGGAGATGCCGGTGAACTCGGGGATCTCGCCGCGCCGGGCCTTGGCGTAGAGGCCCTTGCGGTCGCGGCGCTCGCACTCCTCCAGCGGGGTGGCGACGTGCACCAGGAAGAACGCGCCGCCGGCGGCCTCGGCCATCGCCCGCACCTCCTGCCGGGTCGCGTCGAACGGCGCGATCGGGCTGCACACGGCCACCCCGCCGTGGCGGGAGATCTCGGCGGCGACCCAGCCGATCCGCCGGATGTTGGTCTCGCGGTCCGCGCGGCTGAAGGTGAGGCCGGCCGACAGGTTCCGTCGTACGACGTCGCCGTCGAGGCTGGTGACGGTGCGCTCGCCGTGCTCGAGCAGGCTGTCGATCACGGCCTGGGCGACGGTCGACTTGCCGCTCCCGGACAGGCCGGTGAAGAAGAGCACCAGCCCCTGCGCCTCGGGCTCGGGCTGGTCGGCGTCGATGATGGCGGCGATGTCGTCGGGGTATCCGGCGGAGTCGACTTCCGGCCCCGGGTCGGTGAGCGCGAGCACCGGGTCGGGCCCGGCGTACGCCGCGACGACCTGCTCGCCGAGTGCGTGGTCAACGGCCGGGTCGCCGTGCGACGCGAGCGGTACGGCGATCACGCGCGGCGTCGGGGAGCCGGCGGCTGCGGCCAGCGAGGCGCGTAGCAACGCCACCGGCGAGAGCGCGGGGGTGCCGGGACCGGTCAGGGCGAGCAGCACGACGGGGCCCTCGAGGGCCGCCAGCCGGCCGATCTCGTCGTCGGTGAGGGCATCGGCCACGGGCACGAAGGTGGCGCCGGCGTGGGCGGCCCGGACCTGAGCGGGCGTCAGGTGGAGCCGGCGGAACGGGCCGTGCTGGGCATGGGTGAGCGCCTCGACCGAGCCGTCGGGAGAGACCAGTGCCAGCGGCAGGCCCTCGGGGTCGACCAGCTCGACCTCCTGGCCGGCCAGCTCGTCCGGCAGGGTCAGGGTCACCGGTGAGCCCGGCTCGTTGAAGCCCGTGACCGGGGCCAGCGCCCCGCCCGTCAGCAGCTCGAGATCGGCCAGCTCCCGCGGGGTCGGGCAGTGTTGGGGCGTGGGCACGGGGACATCCTGCCAGCGTCGCTACCGGCGCATGCTCCTGCCGACGCAGGCACCTGCCCGGCCCGCATGAGCGGTATGACCCGGGCGAGTTCATCGAGAGGTGGGGGCCCCCGAACCATCGAGGTCGTGGCGCTGCATGCGAGCCACGACCGTCTCGAACGTGACCGTGGTCGCCAGCCCAGGCGACGACGTGCGCGCTCCGGTGAACCGACGAGGGCGACCGCATCCGCCGGCCTCGTCAGTGCAGGATCGGTCCGCACGAGCGACTCCCAGTCCTCGATCCCCGCATGCCGGAACGCGAGGGCGACGAACTCGCGCACGGAGTGCGCCACACCAGTCGCCACGACGTAGTCACCGGGGTCCTCTGCAGCAGCGGCTCGGCGGAGCGCATCAACGGCGTCGGTGCCCACCCCCAATCGCGCCGAGCATCGAGATTTCCCCAAGGTGAGGGACTCCGCGCGACCACCCGCTATGGCCGCCACGCCGAGAGTGATCTTTCGACTGACGAAGGTAGGCGGTCGACGCGGCGACTCGTGGTTGAACATGATCATCCCGGATGCATGGAGCCCTTTTGCGCGGAACTCCGGCAGCTTCTCGTGCGCGAAGGCCTTTGCTCGACCGTAGGGGTTGACGGGTCGCAGTGGCGTCGACTCGTCCTGCGGCTCCGCCGCCGGCTCCCCGATACATCTCCGAGCTGGAGGCCTGACGAACCGCACGCTCCGCCCTGAGCGCTCCTGAAGGGTCAGCGCCGACTCCATCAGAGCGACGGCAGCGTGGCCGTTGACCTTCATGCACGCCTCCGGATCAGCCCAGGCCTGCGCGACCGAGCTCATCGCGGCCAGGTTGTAGACGACGTCCGGTGATATCGAGTGGAGCAGTCGGCGCGTCGCCGAGACGTCAGTCAGGTCACCGACGTGGAGCGTCGCGGCCCCCGGCCACGCCACCGGCCTGCCCTCACCAGCAAGTGCCAGACCATGCACCTCGACGCCCTCGGCCAGCAGGTCCTCCACCAGGTAGCTCGCGTCCTGACCTCCCGCTCCCGTGATGAAGGCGCGCATCGTCACCGGCCCTGCCGGGCGGCCTCGAGGTCAGCCGCGACCATCATGGCGACGAGCTCTCTGAAGCCGACCTTGGGCTTCCAGCCCAGGACCGCTCGGGCCTTGCTGGCATCCCCCACCAGTGCGTCGACCTCGGCCGGCCGGATGAAACGTTGGTCCTGGCGGACGTACGGCGTCCCAGTCAGCGATTCCGACCTGTGCGAATGCCGCATCCAGGAAGTCCCGGATCGAGTGCGACTCACCTGTAGCTACGACATAGTCGTCCGCCTGCGGCTGCTGCAGCATCAACCACATCGCCTCGACATAGTCCCCTGCGTATCCCCAGTCCCGCCGCGCATCGAGATTCCCGAGCGCGAGGGTGTCTTGCAGGCCGAGGCTGATGCGGGCCACAGCCTGACTGATCTTGCGGGTCACGAACTCCGGCCCGCGGCGCGGCGACTCGTGGTTGAACAACATGCCCGACGAGGCGTGCATGCCGTAGGACTCGCGGTAGTTGATCGTCATGTGGTGCGCGAACACCTTGCTGACCGCGTACGGGGAACGGGGCCACAACCGCGTCTGCTCGTGCTGAGGGATCTCCTGCGCGTTGCCGAACATCTCCGAGCTGGACGCCTGGTAGAAACGCACCTCCCCGGGGCGGTGCCACATGTGCAGACGGACGGCCTCGAGCATCGTGAGAGCACCCTTGGCCGTCACGTCGGTCGTGAGGGCGGCGTTCTCCCAGGAGTAGGCGACGAACGACACCGCACCCAGGTTGTAGACCTCATCCGGGTCCGACTCGCGCAGCGCCCGCACGAGGCTGGACATGTCGGTCAGGTCGCCGTAGTGGAGATGCACGGCGGGAACCGACCGCTCCACCAGCTGGCGCTTGGGATTGTTCTGACCTCGGACCAGCCCGTGTACCTCATACCCCTTGGCGACCAGCAGCTCGGCCAGGTAGAGCCCGTCCTGTCCGGTGATGCCGGTGATCAGTGCGCTAGGCATGCGCGGTCTCGCCCCCGCTTTCAGAGCGACCGGCGGTGTGGGTCGAGTACACGTCGTGACGGTACTGGATCTGCCCGACCGCTGCCGGTCCCCTCCGGGTGTCCGCCGGTAACCTGGCGGCGTGCCCGAGCCGTCCCGACCCGCCCAGGCTCCCTCGACGGTGACCAGATGAGCCTGTCGTGCCCGTCGCGGAGATCGTCCGCAACGGCTTCGTCGAGGGCCACCACTACGGCTCCGTCGTGGCCCTGGCCGCCGACGGGAGCGTCGACTGGTCCGTCGGCGAGGTGCACGCGCCGGTGCTGCCGCGCTCGTGCAACAAGCCCGTGCAGGCGCTCGGCATGGTCCGGGCAGGGCTCGACCTGCCGCCCGACCTGTTGGCGCTGGCCTGTGCCTCCCACTCGGGTGAGCCGTTCCACGTCGAGGGCGTACGCCGGATCCTGGCCGGCGCAGGCCTGACCGAGCGCGACCTCCTGACCCCTCCGGACTTCCCGCTCGATGACGCCGCCCGTGAGGAGGTGATCCGCTCCGGGGTCGGCCGGGCTCCGGTGCTGATGAACTGCTCGGGCAAGCACGCGGCGATGTTGGCCACCTGCGTCGCGAACGGCTGGCCGACCGGCCACCTACCTCGGAGCCCGACCACCCGCTTCAGGTCGCGCTGAAGGCGACGTTCGCCGAGCTGACCGGCGAGCCGGTCGAGGTCACCGCCGTCGACGGGTGCGGGGCCCCGCTCTTCTCGTCATCGCTGGTGGGGCTCGCCACGGCGTTCCGCCGGCTCGCCCTCGGCGTCGACGGGTCCGACGCGGCCTCGGCCGAGTCGGCGCGGGTCGCCGCCGCCATCCGTGAGCACCCGGCGTACGTCTCGGGCACGACGCGCGACGAGTGCGCGCTGCTGACGGCTGTGCCCGGGGCGATCGGCAAGGCCGGCGCCGAGTCGTGCTACGCCGTCGCGCTGCCCGACGGGCGGGCCATCGCGCTCAAGACCGACGACGGCGCCCCCCGTGTCCGGCCGGTGCTGATGGCCGAGGCCCTGCGTCGCTCGGGTGTCCTGGACGAGCCGGGCGTCGACGCCGACGCCGTACGCCGGACCGGGCTCGTCGAGCTCCTCGGCGGTGGCCGTCAGGTCGGGGTCATCCGCGCGTCGTTCTGATCCGCACGGCCGCTCGGTCTTTGGGCGAATCCGCTGCGCCGACCCAGGAGTCCCCGGATACTGGACCCTGGTCTCGCGCCTGGGCGGGACATCCCCCCGACGCAAGGAACTGGTCATGCGCCGCTCGACGCACGCTGAAGCCGCATCCCGTCGCCCCGCTGTACGCCGCAGTCTGGGGTGCGTCCTGGCCGCGATCGTGCTCGTCCCGGCCTGCGCCAACGCGTCGTCCCCGACGTCGTCGCACGCGACGTCGCAGCCGACCGCCGGCTCCGGCCGGGGCCTGGTGACTCCCGAGGGCGGGCGGGCAAAGCCGCGCAAGCCCATCACGGTCAAGGTCGCACCCCAGCTGTTCGGTGTGCACGACACCAGTCTGGCTGCCCTGTCCCATCGAAGCGTCGGCGCGATCCGGCTCTGGGATGCCGGTGTGACCTGGGGCGAGCTGGAGCCGCAGCCGGGAGTCTTCGACTTCGCGCGGCTCGACCAGATCGTGGAGCTGGCCGCACGCCAACCACACCGAGGTCACGCTGGTGCTCGCCGGCACCCCGGCCTGGGCGGCCGCCAGCCCGAGCGCGGCCAGCTGGATCGACCCGCCGAGGGTGACCGCCTACAAAGCCTTCGTGGCGAAGGTGATGCGGCGCTACAAGAGCTTCGATCCGTTCTCACACCGGTCACCCTTACCGCGGCATCGCCAACTACCAGGTCGTGGAACGAGCCCAACATCGCGACCTTCTGGACCGGCACCCTGCCGCAGATGGCCGCGCTCGTGCACGCCGTGTGGCAGGTGCGTCAGCAGGTGGACAGGGGGGCGAAGGTGCTCGCGCCCTCGATGGTGACCCGCCTGCCCTACGAGATGAAGGGGATCCGGAGGTTCTACGCCCTGAAGGTCGCCGAGCAAGCCGGTCTGGAGATACGTCGATGCTGCGACGTTCAGCCTCTACCCGGTCGACGTCCTGCCCGGCGGCCGCCCCGCGGGCCCGGAGGACATGATGACCCTGGTCCGTTCCGTCCGCGCGACCCTGGCCAAGGACCATGTCCCCGTCCGCCTGCCGATCTGGGACTCCGAGATCAACTACGGCCTGCGCACGGGAAGCCATGCCGGTTCTCCGGCCGCACGGATCCCCAACAGCCGTCAGGTCGCCTACGTGATGCGTACCTACCTGCTGAGTGCGGCGGCCGGACTGCCCCGGGTCTTCTGGTACCGCTACGACCTGCAGGGTCTCCTCTCCAACACCTACCTGACCAAAGCCTCTCCCGCGCCGGCGGGCACGCTGACGCCGGCCGGCCAGGCGTTCTACCGGATCCAGCGCTGGATGAAGGGAACTCTGGTCGGCACCCCGACCGCGCGGCCCTGCGCCCACGACAAGCACGGGACCTACACCTGCGTGGTGAGGTACGCCCACGGGATGGGCCGGGTCTACTGGAACCCCCATCGCCGGGTGAGGGTGACCACGGTAGCCTCGGCGAGGTCGTGGGAGAGCGAGCTCGGTGCCGTCCACTCGATCCGGGGCGGCGCGAAGCTGACCGTCACCAGCAGCCCCGTGCTGGTCCACTCCGCTCACTGACGACAGCGGGGTTGCTAGCAGCCGGTGCCGTCGCAGGAAGCCTTTTCTCATCTAGGGTTCCTGGTGGTCTGTGAGCGGAGTCACCGGCTTCTTGCTTGCAAAGTGCTAGCAACTGCTAGCACACTGGAGGCATGGCCAAGGGAAAGGTCGGCACCGCCGTCGAGACGCTCGGCGACTACCTGCGCGAGCAGCGGGTGTCGGCGCGGCTGTCCCTGCGTCAGCTCGCCGAGCAGGCGGGTGTGTCGAACCCTTACCTGAGCCAGATCGAGCGGGGGCTGCGCCGACCTTCCGCGGAGGTGCTGCAGCAGCTCGCGAAGGCGCTGCGGATCTCCGCCGAACAGCTCTACGTCCGGGCCGGCATCGTCAGCCCCGACGAGGGTGTCGGCGGCTCGGTGGAGCTTGCCGTCCTCGGCGACTCCGCCCTCAGCGAGCGCCAGAAGCAGACGCTGCTCGACGTCTACGCGTCCTTCATGGCGCTCAACGCCCACCCGGGCACCCAGACCCCCGCTACACCTACCCAGAAGAAGAGGTCATGACCATGCCCAAGAGCCGTTTCGAGCTCCCTGCCGAGCTTCCCGACACTGTCACCCGCCCGCTCTACGCCGGGGTCGGCGTCACCGACCTGGCCGTCGAGTTCGTGCGCGAGTACGTCGCTGACATGCAGAAGCGTGCCGCCGACGTGCAGAAGACCGTCTCCAAGGTGGACTACCAGCCCAGCACCCTGGCCACCGAGGCCCAGAAGCGCGCCCAGCACGCCACCAAGGTGGTCACCGAGCGCGTCGAGACCCTGAACAAGACCGTGGTCGACGACGCCCAGGCCCGTCGCGCGGCCGTCGAGAAGCGGGTCGCCGAGCTCCAGGCGGAGGCCAAGGCGCTGCCGGCCCGCCTCCAGAAGTTCCTCGACGAGCAGCTCGGCACCGCCGGCGACACCTACGGCGAGCTGGTCACCCGCGGCGAGTCCCTCGTCGACCGGATCCTGCGTCAGCAGTCGACCCTGGACGCCGAGAAGTCCGTGAAGACCACGGTCGCCAAGGCCAAGACGACCAAGACCCAGGCCTCCAAGACCGCGGCGACGGCCAAGAAGTCGGCCAAGAAGTCCGCGACCACGGCGCGCAAGAGCCCTGCCAAGGGCAGCGCCAAGGCCACCGTCACCTCCGCCAAGAAGGCCGCCGAGTCGACCGCAGCCGCGGTCGCCGACGCCGCCGAGAAGATCGGCGACTGATCTCTCACCCGACGCCGGCCCTGGGGGGAGCCGGCCCGAGTGAGGAGAAGGCCCCGGGAGCATCGCTCCCGGGGCCTCGTGCCGTCCTGGACTGCGCACGGGCGACGCAGGCGGCGGGGCGGGTTCGTTTCGCGGGACGCCGGAGGGCCGTGAGAGGATTCCGCCCATGGAGACCCGGGGCCTTGAGTCCGACGTGCGCCCGTGGGGCACATGGCACGTGCTCGACAGGGGCGCAGGCTGGAAGATCAAGCGGATCGAGGTCAAGCCCGGTAGCCGGCTGTCCTACCAGACCCACGCCCAGCGCTCGGAGCACTGGGCGGTCGTGGTCGGCACCGCGACCTGCACCCTCGACGGGGCGACGGTCATGGTCCACGCCGGGGAGTCCGTCGACGTGCCGGTCGGCACGGCCCACCGCATCGCCAACCTCCACGACGACGAGCTCGTCCTGATCGAGGTGCAGCGTGGCGACTACCTCGGCGAGGACGACATCGTCCGGCTCGACGACGACTACGGCAGGCACGAGGAGCAGTAGTCGCCCAGCGCCTCGCGCGCATCCCTGGGCCGGAAGCCGGTTGCCTCGAGCCGCGCCAGCGACAGCACGCTGGACCTCGGGCGGGGCGCGACGGCGCGCCCGGCGGCGTACTGCTCGCTGCTGATCTCGCGTACGTCGTGCGGGTCTCGGCCGCGGAGGGCGAACACCTCGCGGGCCACCTCGGCCCACGACATCGGCGGCGCCGGCGTTGCTGACGTGGTAGGTGCCCCACGGGGCGCCCGGAGGCGAGCAGGTGGCGGGTGGCGCGGGCCAGCTCGTCGGCGAAGGTGAGCCGGCCCACCTGGTCGGCGACCACGTCGGCGGCCGACCCGCTGTCGGCGAGCCGGGCCATCGTGCGGACGAAGTTCGCGCCGTCGCCGACCACCCAGGACGCCCGCAGCAGGTAGTGCCGCGGCGCGACGGCGACCGCGACCTCGCCGGCCGCCTTCGACTGGCCGTAGACGCCGAGCGGCGTCAGCGGCTCGTCCTCGTCGTGCACCTCCTGCGTGCCGTCGAAGACGTAGTCGGTGGAGTAGTGGACGAGCGTGAACCCGTGCCGCGTCGCCAGGCGCGCCAGCAGCGCCGGGGCCTCGGCGTTGACCGCCCACGCCGCCGCGGCGCCCCTCGGCGGTCTCGGCCTCGTCGACGGCCGTGTAGGCCGCCGCGTTCAGCACCACGTCGTGCTCGGACCACGGCCACGCTGCCGAGCGCCTCGGGGTCGGTGACGTCGAGCTCGGCCATGGCCGACCCCGACGCGCGTCCGGGATCCCGGCGACCAGGGCCCGGCCGAGCTGGCCGTCGGCGCCGAGCACGAGCGGCCGGCGTAGCGGGAACGGCTGCACGTCGGCCAGTCGCTGGCGACGTCCGGTCGCGCTCGGACATCAGCGACTCGTCGACCGGCAGCGGCCAGGCGATCCCCAGCGCGGGGTCCGCGGGTTGACGGCGGTGTAGGACGCGTCCGCCCGCCAGTGGGCGTTGACCAGATAGGTGTACGTCGTGTCGTCGGCCTGGGTCTGGTAGCCGTTGGCGACGCCGCGGGGGATGAACACCGCCGTGCCCGGCACGAGCGGTCGCCGCGTGCGTCGCGCCGTAGGACGGCGCCCGGGCGCAGGTCGACCCACGCGGCGTAGGCGCGGCCGGCCGCGAGCGTGACCAGCTTGTCCCACGGCTCGGCGTGCATGCCGCGGATGGTGCCGCGCCTGTCGTTCGAGGCGACGTTGGCCTGCACCGGCCCGAAGTCGGGCAGCCCGAGCGCGGTCATCTTCTCCCGCTGCCAGGTCTCCGCGAACCAGCCGCGCGTCGTCGCGGCGGACGTCGAGGCGCACGACGAGCAGCCCGGGATGGGCGTCTGCTCGACCGTCATCTGAGCCATCGGCGCGTGTCACTGGCCCTTGGCGGCGTAGGCGGCCTCCGTGGCGGCCTTGTGCGGGCCCCACCAGTCGCGGTGGTCGGTGTACCAGGTGATGGTGTCGGCCAGCCCCTGGTCGAGGTCGCCGAAGCGGGGCTGCCAGCCGAGCTCGAGGCGCAGCTTGCCCGACTCGATGGCGTAGCGCTGGTCGTGCCCGGCGCGGTCGGCGACCAGGTCGTAGTCGTCCTCCGCCCGGCCCATCAGCCGCAGCAGCGTGCGGACGACGTCGAGGTTGGTGCGCTCGCCGTCGGCGCCGACCAGGTAGGTCTCGCCGATCCGGCCGCGGTCGAGGATCGTCAGGAGGGCGTCGGCGTGGTCGTCGACGTGGATCCAGTCGCGCACCTGCTGCCCGTCGCCGTAGACGCGGGGCCGCCGGCCCTCGAGGATCTCGGTCACCTGGCGTGGGATGAACTTCTCGACGTGCTGCCACGGCCCGTAGTTGTTGGAGCAGTTGGACAGCGTCGCGCGGACGCCGAAGCTGCGCACCCAGGCCCGCACCAGGTGGTCGGAGCCCGGCCTTGGCCGCGGAGTAGGGGCTGCTCGGGCGGTAGGGCGAGTCCTCGGTGAAGCGCTTGGGGTCGTCGAAGGCGAGGTCGCCGTAGACCTCGTCGGTCGAGACGTGGTGGAACCGGGCGTCGTGCCTGCGGACCGCCTCGAGCAGCACGTAGGTGCCGACCACGTTGGTCCGGATGAACGGCTCGGGGTCGTCGAGGGAGTTGTCGTTGTGCGACTCGGCCGCGAGGTGGACCACGGTGTCGTGGGCGGCCACGAGCGGCTCGACGGTGGCGGTGTCGGCGATGTCGCCGACGACCAGCTCGACCCGGTCGGTCGGGAGGTCGGCCAGCGCCTCGGGGCTCGCGGCGTAGGTCAGCTTGTCGAGGACGGTGACCCGGGCGTCGGTGTGCTCGACCACGTGCCGGACGAAGTTGGAGCCGATGAAGCCGGCGCCGCCGGTGACGAGCAGATGGTCCACGGGGGTGATCCTAGGAGGCGTCGGTGCGGGCCGTCGCGCCGAAGATGCTCCGTACGATGCCCTCATGCGCGGAATCATCCTGGCGGGCGGCACCGGATCGCGCCTCCACCCGATCACGCTTGCGGTGAGCAAGCAGCTGGTGCCGGTCTACGACAAGCCGATGATCTACTACCCGCTCTCGACGCTGATGCTCGCCGGGATCCGCGAGGTGCTGGTGATCACGACGCCGCACGAGCAGGAGGCCTTCCGCCGCCTGCTGGGCGACGGCTCGTCGTACGGCGTGGAGATCTCCTACGCCGTCCAGCCCTCACCCGACGGGCTCGCCCAGGCCTTCCTGATCGGCGAGGAGCACCTCGGCGACGAGGCGGCCGCCCTGGTGCTGGGCGACAACATCTTCTACGGGCCGGGACTCGGCATCCACCTGCGCCGGTTCGCCCACATCGACGGTGCCGTCGATCTTCGGCTACCGGGTGGCCGACCCGAAGGCGTACGGCGTGGTGACCTTCGACGAGGACGGCCGGGCCACGTCGCTGGAGGAGAAGCCGGAGCACCCGCGCAGCCACTACGCCGTGCCGGGGCTCTACTTCTACGGCCCCGACGTGGCCGAGCGGGCGCGGACCCTGAAGCCGTCGGCCCGTGGCGAGCTCGAGATCACCGATCTCAACCGGCTCTACCTCGAGGAGGGCCGGCTCCACGTCGAGCTGATGCCGCGCGGCACCGCCTGGCTCGACACCGGCACCGTGGAGTCGCTGATCGCCGCCGGCGCGTTCGTGCAGGCGATCGAGCAGCGGCAGGGCCTCAAGATCGGCTGCCCCGAGGAGGTCGGCGTGGCGGATGGGCTTCCTCGACGACGACGGTCTGCGCCGGCGGGCCGACGAGCTGACCAAGAGCGGGTACGGCGACTACCTGCGCTCGCTGCTCGAGTCCCGATCCGGTTCAGTAAGCACCGCGGGAGCTGAGGACAGCGCCGACGGTGCGGCCGAGGATCATCAGGTCCTGGACCATCGACCAGTTGTCGACGTAGTAGAGGTCGAGGCGGATCGACTCGGCCCAGGACAGGTCCGAGCGGCCGGAGACCTGCCAGAGGCCGGTCATGCCGGGGCGCACGTGCAGGCGGCGGACCTGGGCGAGCGTGTAGCGGTCGACCTCGCTGGGCAGCGGGGGCCTCGGGCCGACCAGGCTCATGTCGCCCCGGAGCACGTTGACCAGCTGCGGGACCTCGTCGATGGAGAAGCGGCGGATCCACCGGCCGGGCCTGGTGATGCGGGGGTCCTGCGCCATCTTGAAGAGGCCGTCGCGGTAGCCGACCGCCGTGTGCAGGTCGGGCAGGATCTGCTCGGCGTCGGGCACCATGGTGCGCAGCTTCAGACAGGTGAACTCCTCGCCGTCGCGGCCGACGCGGGTCTGGCGGAACAGCACCGACCCGCCGTCGTACCGCCTGATCCGCCACGCGGCGACCGCCAGCAGCGGGGACAGCAGCGCGAGCAGGAGCGCCGAGCCGACGACGTCGAACGTGCGCTTGGCCCAGCGCAGGGCGTCCTGGTGACGGGGGTGGTCGAGGTGCAGCAGGGGCAGGCCGGCCACGGGGCGGGCCCGGATCCGCTCGCTGGAGATGTCGGTGACGCCCGGCGCCATGATCACGTGGACGGCGTCGTTCTCGAGGTCCCAGGTGAGGTCGCGCATCTGGGACGGGTCGGAGAACGCGCCACCGACCACGAAGACCACCTCGGCGTCGTGCGCGCGGATCAGCCGTGCCGCCTCCTCGACGGTGCCGAGCACCGGCACCCCGGCCTCGGTCTCGGCCCCCTGACGGAGCGCGGTCGGAAGGAGCGCCCCGGCGACGTGGTAGCCCAGCCACGACTCGCGGCTGAGCACCGACGCGACGGCGTCGACGTGCTGCGGGGCGCCGAGGATGATCGCCGGCTGCCCCAGCGAACCTCGCCTCCGGGCACGGTGGAGCGCCCGGCGCAGGGCGATAGCGCCCGGCCACCAGCAGCGGCGGACCGAGGAGGAAGGCCACCATGAAGAACCCGCGCGAGAGCTGCAGCTTGGTCAGGTAGCAGCCGATCCCGAGGACGCCTGCGGCGAGCAGGCTGGCGTTGACGACGCTCTTGTACTCATCGGCGCCGGCGCCGAAGAGGGCACGGTCGTAACCGCTCTGCAGTGCGATCAGCGCGATCCAGCCGACGATCAGGGGCAGCGCGACCAGCATGATCGACTCGACCAGGCCGGGGCCGCCCGCGGACGAGGAGAACCCCACGCCCGAGCCGGACCCGAGGGGTACGATCCGGGTCCGGAGGTAGCCGGCCAGGAACACCGTCGTGGTCACCAGGGCCAGGTCGAGCAGCAGCGCGGCGACGGGGAGCGCCCGCAGCGCACGGCTGTGGACGCGCGCCGGGTCCGCTCGCAACGCGATCGGACGTGGTGACAGCAGACTCACGGTGCTTACCTACGGCTTTCCCCCGAGAAGAAGCGGATCGTGCGGCCCCCACCGCGATCCTGAAGAGATCGCGCGACAGTCTAGGCGTCCGACTCGGCTTCGGAAGGCCCGTCACGAAAACTTCTTTACCAAACGGTGGCCAGCGCCTTCAGGACTCGGTGAACAGGGCAATCGGCTCGTCGGAGGCGAGGTCGGCGTCGACCATCAGGTGGACCAGCTCGGGGAAGGTCACCGTCGGCTTCCAGCCGAGCCGCTCCCGTGCCTTCGTGGCGTCACCGACGACCTGGTCGATGTCCGCCCGCCGCAGCAGGCCCTCGTCGTGGCGGACGTAGGGCGTCCAGTCGGTGATGCCGACATGAGCGAAAGCCAGGTCCAGGAACTCGCGGATGGAATGGGTCTCGCCGGTGGCGATCACGTAGTCGTCGGCCCGGTCCTGCTGGACCATCAGCCACATGGCCTCGACGTAGTCGCCGGCGTAGCCCCAGTCGCGCTCGGCGTCGAGGTTGCCCAGCACCAGCTCCTTGGCGCGGCCCTGGGCGATGTGGGCGACGGATCGACTGATCTTGCGGGTCACGAACTCGGGCCCACGCAGCGGCGACTCGTGGTTGAAGAGGATCCCTGACGAGGCATGCATGCCGTAGGACTCTCGGTAGTTGATCGTCATGTAGTGCGCGAAGACCTTGCTCACGCCGTACGGCGACCGCGGCCAGAACTGCGTGCGCTCGGTCTGCGGGACCTCGCGGACCTGACCGAACATCTCCGAGCTGGACGCCTGGTAGAACCGGATCAGGCGCGGGTCGTCCTCGGTGTGCAGCCGGATCGCCTCGAGCAAGCTGAGGGTGCCCGTGGCGGTCACCTCGGTGGTGTGGAACACGTTGTCCCACGAGTAGGCCACGTGGGAGACGGCCGCCAGGTTGTAGACCTCCCGAGGTTCGGCAGCACGGAGGGCCCGCACCAGGCTCGGCAGGTCGTTGAGGTCACCGTGATGCAGGTGGACCTCGGGCACCAGCGCGCGGACGAGGTCGAGCTTGGGGTTGTGCTGCCCGCGGACGAGTCCGTGGACCTCGTAGCCCTTCTGGAGCAGGGCTCGGGCGAGATAGAGGCCGTCCTGGCCCGTGATCCCGGTGATGAGTGCGGTGGCTATGCGCGCGATTGTGCCATTCGTCGGGAGCGCCGCGCCGGGCGGGCGGCCACGACGCGCACGGATACCCTGACCGCATGAAGATCCTGGTCACCGGAGGCGCCGGCTACATCGGCTCGACGACCGCCAAGGCGCTCGAGGAGGCCGGGCACGTGCCGGTGGTCCTCGACTCGCTGCTGTCCGGTCCCCAGGCGTTCGTGCGCGACCGGATCTTCTACGAGGGAGACATCGCCGACCGGGCTCTGGTGGCCCGCGTCGTCGAGGAGCACCCCGACCTCGACGCCACGATCCACATGGCGGCGCGGATCGTCGTACCCGAGTCCGTGGAGAAGCCGTATGAGTACTACCGCGACAACGTCGCCAAGTCGCTCGAGCTCTTCGACCAGCTCACCGCCCTCGGCAAGCCGCGGGTGCTCTTCTCGTCGTCGGCCTCGCTCTACGCGACCAAGGACGACTTCGAGGTGCGCGAGGGCGACCCGCTCGACCCGCCCTCGCCGTACGCCCGCACGAAGCGGATGATCGAGCAGGTCCTGGAGGACCTCGCCGTCGCGACCGACCTGCGGGCGATCATCCTGCGCTACTTCAACCCGATCGGCTCCGACCCCGACCTCGAGTCGGGGATCTACGTCAAGGAGCCCTCCCACGTCCTCGGGCAGCTGGTGATGGCGGCGCGCGGGCAGAAGGACTCCTTCACCATCACCGGCACCGACCTACCGACTCGCGACGGCACCGGCATCCGTGACTACATCCACGTCTGGGACCTCGCGCAGGCCCACGTGCGCGCCGTCGAGCAGTTCGACGACGTGCTGGCCAAGTCCGAGGCGCCGTCGGTGATCATCAACGTCGGTCGCGGTGAGGGCGTCACCGTCCGCGAGCTGATCGCCGCCTTCGAGCGCGTCTTCGGCCGGGAGGTGCCCCTCAGCGAGGCGCCGCCGAGGCCAGGAGACGCGGTCGGCGCGTTCGCCAACGTCGACCGGTCGCGCGAGCTCCTGGGCTGGCAGACCGAGCTCACCGTCGACGAGGCGATCGCCTCGGCCCTGGCCTGGGCCGACCGCCGCCAGGACGTACTGGGCTACGAGTGATCACCGTCCGGTCGGCTCTCGGTGCCACCCGAGCAGGGGCGGCCGGACTGGCGACCCTCGTCGCGGCCACACTGGCGCTGACGCTCGGTGCGTCGCCGGCGGGCGCCGTGCGCGACCACCGGCTGGTCGGGCCGGTCGAGGTCCTGGGCGGACTGCCGCTCGCGGGCCGGGTGGTGGTGATCGATCCCGGACACCAGCTCGGCAACCACAACTTCCCGGCCCAGATCAACCAGCTGGTGCCGGCCGGCGGCTTCGAGAAGCCGTGCGACACCACAGGGACCGCCACCAACGGCGGGTTTCCCGAGGCCACGCTCAACTGGAGGGTTGCCCTGCTGGTGCGTGAGCGCCTGCGCACGTTGGGCGCCACGGTCGTGCTGACCCGGAGCTCCAACCGGGAGGACCGCTGGGGCCCGTGCGTCGATGTCCGGGGTCGGCTCGGCAACAAGGTCCACGCCGACCTCAAGATCGGCATCCACGGCGACGGCTCCTACGCTGCCGGGTGCCCACGGGTTCGACGTGATCGCCCCGACCGACCGCCGGCCGTGGACCCACGACATCTACCGCTCCTCGCGTCGTCTCGCAGTCGCCACCCGGGACGCTCTGCGTGGCGTCGGGGTCCCCACGGCCACCTATGTGGGCCGCGACGGCATCGACTACCGCTCCGACCTGGCGACCCTCAATCTCTCCGACGTCCCCACCGTCCTGGTCGAGCTGGGCAACATGCGCAACCCCGTCGACGCCCGGCGGATGACGTCGGTCAAGGGCCGGGCGACCTACGCGCGCGGCCTGGAGCACGCCGTCCGACGCTTCCTCGGCTGAGGCGACGTCAGGCATAGGGTCGGGCCGTGGCCGGCCTCTCGGAGAGCTTCGTGGCGCTCCGCCACCGGAACTTCCGGTGGTTCTACATCGCCACCACCGTCAACCTGGTCGGTACGACGATGTCGGGTGTCGCCCTGGCCTTCGCCGTGCTCTCGATCTCCGACTCCAGCACCGACCTCGGCTACGTGCTGGCTGCCGGCACGCTCCCCACGGTCGTCTTCCTGCTGGTCGGCGGGGTGGTGGCCGACCGCCTGCCGCTCACTCTCGTCCTGCGGGCAGGGGCGACGATGCTCGGGATCACCCAGTCCGCGGTCGCGGCCCTGGTGATCACCGGAACGGCCCAGATCTGGATGCTGGTCTGCCTCTCCGCCCTCAACGGCACGGCCCTGGCTCTTACCTTCCCGGCCTTGCAGTCGATCACTCCGCGACTGGTGCCGGCCGATCTCCTGCAGCAGGCGAACGCGCTCCAGTCGCTGGCTCGCGGCACGTTCCGGGTGATCGGGCCGTCGCTCGCTGCGCTGCTGGTGGTCACGGTCGGGCCGGGCTGGGCGCTCGCGGTCGATGCCGTGACCTGGCTCGGGGCGGCCGCCATCCTGTTCCTGGTCCGGCTTCCTCCCCGCCCACCCCGTGCCGTCGCCTCGTCGGCCTTCGGTGACCTGCGCGCAGGCTGGAGCTATGTCCGCGGCACCACCTGGCTGTGGGTGGTGGTGGTCGCGTTCACTGCGCTGAACGCCGTGCAGGCCGGTGCCTGGTCGACCCTGGGACCACCTCAGGCCAAGGCCACGATCGGTGCCCAGGCATGGGGAATCGTGCTGTCGGCCCAGTCGGTCGGGCTACTGGTGACGACGTTCGTGATGCTCCGGCGCCCCCTGCTGCGCCCCCTTCGCTCGGGGATGCTGGGCATCGCCTGGCTCGGCCTCCCCATGCTCGTGCTCGGCCGGGAGCCGCATCTGGCGCTGCTGGTCCTGGCCACCTTCGCGGCCGGAGTCGGCACCGAGGTGTTCAGCCTCGGCTGGACACTGTCGATGCAGGAACATGTGCCTCCCGACATGCTGTCGCGTGCCTACTCCTACGACGCCCTGGGCTCCCTGGTCGCCGTGCCCATCGGCGAGCTCGCGTTCGGCCCGCTCGGGGCGGCGTTCGGCTATGGCCCGGTCCTGGTCGCGAGCGGCCTCGGCTACATTGTGATCGCCCTGCTCACGCTCACCTCGCGCTCCGTGCGCGACCTCCGCCGCGTGCCGGCGGCAGTGCCGCAGCCCAACGCTGGGTAGGCGCTGGGTAGATTCGCCGCATGGACCTGACCCTCTCCGAGGAAGAGCGCGAGATCCGTGACTGGGTGCGCACGTTCGTCACCAAGGAGCTGATGCCGCTCGAGCCGCAGGTGCTCGAGCGCGAGCGCAACGGCGAGCGGGGGATCACCCTCGAGGAGGTCGCAGCGCTCCAGGCGCAAGGCGAGGCAGTCGGGGTTCTTCGGGATCCAGACGCCCGAGGAGTACGGCGGGATGGGCCTGGGCGCGGTGATGAACGCGCTGATCGAGGTCGAGCTGGGTCGCACCTTCGTGCAGTTCAAGTTCGGCGGCGACGCCGACAACATCCTGTTCGAGGCCAACGACGAGCAGCGGGCGGCGTACCTCCTGCCGACGATCGAGGGCACGCGGCGCAGCTGCTTCGCGATCACCGAGCCGGGGGCCGGGTCGGACGCGCGCAACATCCGCACCTCCGCCGTCCGCGACGGCGACGAGTGGGTCATCAACGGCGAGAAGACATTCATCACCGGTGGCGACGTCGCCGACTTCACGATGGTCTTCGCGGTGACGGACAAGGAGAAGGGCGCCGACGGCGGGGTGACCTGCTTCCTGGCCGACCGCGGGGCCGGCTGGACCTCCGCGCCGATCCCGACCATGGGCGAGTGGGGCCCGGCGTCACTGTCGTTCCAGGACGTGCGGGTGCCGCACTCGGCGATCCTCGGCGAGGAGGGCAGGGGTTTCGAGCTGGCGATGCGCTGGATCGGCAAAGGCCGCTACCTCCTGCCGGCCCGGGCGCTGGGCGCCTGCGAGCGGCTGGTCGAGATGGCGATGGAGCAGGCGCGCAACCGCGTCACCTTCGGGGAGCCGATCGCCAACCGGCAGGCGATCCAGTGGATGATCGCCGACTCCGCGGTCGAGATCGAGGCGCTGCGCTGGCTGGTGCTGACCGCGGCCTGGCAGGTCGACCACGGCATCGACAGCCGGCAGGCGCAGTCGATGGCCAAGCTCTACGGCGGCGTCCACGCCAACGAGGTCGTCGACCGGGTGCTCCAGATCCACGGCGGCATGGGCTACACCCGCGAGCTGCCCATCGAGCGGTGGTACCGCGAGCTGCGGCTGCTGCGCATCTACGAGGGCACCGACGAGATCCAGCGCCGCACGATCGCCCGCAACCTCCTCTCAGGCCACGTGTCCGTGCGCGGCCACCTGGGCTGATGCCCGACCCCGACCCGGCGCCGGCCCCGCTCACCCTCCGGGGTCGCACGTTCGACGCCGCCCGCCCGGCGGTGATGGCGATCATCAACCGCACCAGCGACTCCTTCTACGAGCCGGCGCGCTACGCCGACCTCGACGACGCCCTGGCCCGGCTCGACCAGGTCGTCTCCGACGGTGCCGACATCGTCGACGTCGGTGCGGTGCGGGCGGGTCAGGAGGGCGAGCACGTCTCGGCCGAGATGGAGGTCGAGCGCCTCACCCCGTTCCTGACCGAGGCCCGACGCCGCCACCCCGACGTGGTGCTGTCGGTCGACACCTGGCGGTCGTCGGTGGCGCGGGCGGTGGCCGAGCTCGACATCGACCTGGTCAACGACACCTGGGCTGGTCACGACACCGCGCTGGCGCCGGTCGCGGCGGCGGGCGGTCTGGGCCTGGTCTGCTCGCACACCGGCGGACTCCCGCCGCGGACCGACCCGGTGGGTGTCACCTTCCCGCCCGAGCCCGACGGCGTCGTCCGCGACGTCGTACGCCGGCTCGGCTCGGCCGCGGAGGCCGCCCTGGCCGCCGGGGTGCCGCGCTCGCGCATCCTGCTCGACCCGACCCTCGACTTCGGGAAGACCACGCGGCACTCGCTGACGCTGGTGCGGCACACCGCCGACGTGGTCGCGCTCGGCTTCCCGGTGCTGCAGGCGATCTCGCGCAAGGACTTCGTGGGCGAGACGCTCGACCTGCCGGCCGACGAACGTCTCTTCGGGTCCCTGGCCGCGACCTCGGTCGCGGCCTGGCTCGGGGCGACCGTCTTCCGCACCCATGACGTCCGCGCCACGCGCCAGACGGTCGACATGGTGGCGTCGGTCCGGGGCGACCGGCCGCCGTCGCTCGCTGTGCGGGGGGAGCCTGACTAACTGGCATACAGACCGTCATCCTGGGGGTGTCCCGGGAACGGTCTGGATGCCAGTTGGTTCGAGGCGGCCGCCCAGGACGCTCAGGAGGAGGAGGTCGCATGAGGGTGCTCATCGGGTCGGGGGAGGACCTCGCCGATCTGTACGCCGTCCCGCGGACGCCGTGGCTGCGGGTCAACTTCGTCGCCACCGTCGACGGGGCGGCCACCGGGGAGGACGGGCGGAGCGGCTCGATCAACAACGACATCGACCACCAGGTCTTCGACCTGCTGCGTGCGCAGGCCGACGTGGTGGTCATCGGCGCCGGCACCGCCCGGGTCGAGGGCTACGCCGGCATCGGGAAGCCGCTGGTGCTCGTGTCGCGGTCCGGCGCCGTCCCGGAGCACCTACGCGACGCGGCCGCCGGCGACGTCCTGCTCGCGACGTACGCCGCGTCGCCCGGGATCGCGGAGGCGAGGGCGACGCTCGGTGACGACGCGGTGATCGTGACCGGACGGCATCGGGTCGACCTGGTCGCCCTCAAGGCCGACCTCGCGGCGCGCGGCTGGGGCAACCAGGTCTGCGAGGGCGGGCCGCACCTGCTGCGCGACCTGCTCGACGAGGGAGCCGCCGACGAGCTCGACACCACCGTCGTACCGCGGGCTGTCGGCGGCCACCACCCCCGGATCACCAACGGTGCCCCGCTCGACGTACCGCTGAGCCTGCACACCCTGGTCGAGCACGAGGGCACCCTCCTCGCCCGCTGGCTCGTCTCCTGACCTCCTGGCAGCGGCGTGGCAGGGTAGGGGCATGAGCGAGCAGGCGATCGACCCGACCGTCCCGCCGTCCGGCACCGGGTGCGCGGAGTGCCTCGAGTCGGGCGGATGGTGGTTCCACCTTCGCCGGTGCGCGCAGTGCGGCCACATCGGCTGCTGCGACACCTCACCGTCGCAGCACGCCACCGCCCACTGGCAGCAGAGCGGGCACCCACTGATGCAGAGCTTCGAGCCGGGTGAGGACTGGTTCTGGGACTTCCGCGACGAGCAGGCGTACGACGGCCCGGTGCTCGCCGACCCGCAGAGCCACCCCTCCGACCAGCCGACGCCCGGGCCGACCGGCGCCGTACCCGACGACTGGACCGCCCACCTCAACCGCTAGGTCGTGCTGAGGGTCTCCGCCTCGTCGGGGCGTTTCTCCGTCGACGCCACCTCGCCGGGCAGGTTCTTGGTGAAGGCCAGGGAGATCAGGGCCAGGAAGGCGGCCGCGAGCAGGCCGGTCTTGAGCGCCTGCAGCTGAGCGGACTCGTAGTCGGCGACCAGCGCCTGCGTGGTCGGCTCGTCGAGCCCCGCGTCACGGGCAGCGGTCTCGATCTCGCTCGCCGACACGAAGTCGATGCCCGACCCGACGGCCACCCCGACCTGCTGGGAGACGCTGCTGCTGATCTGCTTGTCCTCGGAGATGTTGGAGACGAACGCGGACGTGAGCCCGGACAGCACGATCGCCCCGAGCAGGGCGACGCCGAGCGAGGAGCCGAGCTGCTGGCCGGTGAACTGCAGCCCTCCGGCCTCACCGCGCCCCGACGCGTCGACCGACGACTGCACGACGTTGCCCAGCTGAGAGGCGAGCAGCCCCATCCCCACGCCGAGCACCGCCATCGACCAGGCGAAGCCCGCGTTGTTCAGCTCGGGCTTGATCGTGGCCAGGAGCATGATGGCCGCCACCATCGACAGCCCGAGACCGGCGCGCACGATCGACCGGATGGGGAAGCGGCTGGACAGCCGCGAGCCGGCCGCCGAGGCGATGAACATGGCGATCGAGACGGGGAGCATCTTCAGGCCCGTCTCCAGGGCATCGAGGCCGATCACCAGCTGGAGGTAGAGCGGGATCGTGAAGAAGACGCCCATCAGGATCAGGTTCTGGCTGAAGAGGCCGATCAGCCCGGCCCGCAGCGACGCGATCTTCAGCAGGGCCAGGTGCACCAGCGGGTCGCGGCCGAGCGTCTCCCGGCGGCGCTGCCAGACCGTGAATGCCCACAGCAGAAGGGCCCCGGCCCCGATGACGAACAGCGTCAGCGAGAAGCCGAAGGGCTCCACGGGGGAGTCCTCCTTGGGCTTGACCCAGCCCCAGCTGCTCGACTGGAGCACTCCGAGCACGACCAGACCCAGCCCGACGGCGGACAGCACGGTGCCGACGGCGTCGAGCTTGGGGGCGGTCCCGGTGCGCACCGAGTCGGCGACCTTCGGGGTCATCACCAAGATGACTGCCACCAGCAGCACCTCGCCGGCGAAGATGATCCGCCACGAGTACTCCGTGGTCGCCCAGCCGCCCAGGATCGGGCCCACCGCGATGCCTGCCCCGGCGACGCCGCCGATCACGGCGTAGGCCACCTTGCGCGAGGCGCCCTCGAAGTTGCCGGCGATCAACGCCACCATCGCCGGCAGCACCAGCGCGGCACCGAGCCCCTCCAGCACCGACCAGCCCAGGGCCAGCACGACGACGGTCGGCGCCACGGCTGTCACCGCCGAGCCGACCGCGTAGATGACCAGGCCGATCACGAACGTACGGCGCCGGCCCAGGATGTCGCCGATCTTGCCGCCGGTGAGCATGAACATGGCCATCACCAGGCAGTAGAGCGTGATCACCGCCTGGATCGTGGTCACAGTCGTGTCGAAGTCGGCCACGAGCGCGCTGATCGAGACGTTCATCGCCGACTGGTCCAGCACCATGACGAACTGGGCGATGGCCAGCGCCACGAGCGGCAACCAGTTCATCTTCGCCGCAGGGGCCGCCTCCGCCTGCGGGAGCTCGGCTGCTGTCAAGGTGGCCTCCAGGAGTCCTGCCCAGTCAACCCCGGAGCGGGGGCTTCTGGGGTCACCCACGCTGGGTGATGCCACATCCACCCACCTCCGACACGGTGTGAGAGGTGCCGGACGAGTGAAGGAGCTCCGGATGAGCGGGACTGAGGACGTCGATGCGCTGAAGGCTCGGATCGCCGAGCTCGAGGCCGAGAAGGAGCACACCATGGCCCTGCCGACCCAGGAGCGATCCCACCCGCGCGGGCTGAGCGTGCTCTCCGCCGTCATGATCGTCGTCGCGCTCGTGCTCGCGCCGCTGTCGGTAGCCTCGGTGTGGGCCGACCGGGTCGTGTCCAACACGGACCAGTACGTCAGGACCGTCGAGCCGCTGGCCGACAACCCGGACGTGCAGGCGGCCCTGACCGACCAGGTCACGCTGGCGATCATGGACAACCTGAACGTCGCGAACGTGACCTCGGAGGCCCTGGCCACGCTCGCCGACCGTCCGCGCATCCCTCCGGCTCTGGCCGCCGCGATCCCAGGCCTCCAGGGCGCCCTGGTGTCGGGGATCGAGAACTTCGTGCACGAGCAGGTGGCCAAGGTCATCGCCAGCCCGCAGTTCACCCAGGTGTGGGACGCGGTCAACCGCGACGCCCACGCACAGGTGGTTCGGCTGCTCTCCGGCGACAACTCCGCGGCACTCAGCCTCCAGGGCAACCAGGTGTCCTTGAGCCTCGGACCCATCGTCGACCAGGTCAAGGCCGCCCTCGTCGCCAACGGGTTCACGCTGGCGAACTCGATCCCGCCGATCGACCGCTCCTTCGTCCTCATGCAGTCCAGCTCGATCGGGCACGCGCAGACGGCGTTCAAGTTCCTCAACGCCATCGGGATCTGGCTCCCCCTGATCGCGATCGCCCTGCTGATCGGCGGCATCCTGCTCGCGCGCGACAAGCGGGCCGCCCTGTTCCGATCGGGCCTCGGCCTGGCCGGCGCGATGATCGTGCTGGGAGTCGCTCTCGCGATCGGCCGCACCTGGTACGTCAACACCACGCCCGGCAACGTGCTGACGTCCGCCGCCGCCGGCGGCGTCTTCGACACCCTGATCCGCTTCCTGCGCCAGGCACTGCGGGCCGTCGCCGTGCTCGGCCTGGTCGTGGCGTTCATCGCCTGGGTCAGCGGAGGGTCCAACGGTGCCCTGCGTCTCCGACGCGGCTTCGCCGGGGGCATCGGCTCGCTGCGCGGCAGTGCCGAGGCGGCCGGGTGGCAGACCGGCCGGGTGGGCACCTGGACCTACGCCCACCGGGTCGGGCTTCGAGCCTCCGCCTTCGGCCTGGGAGGCCTGATCCTGGTGTTCTGGAGCCAGCCCACAGCGTGGGTCGTCCTCTTCATCGCGCTGATCGTGCTGCTGCTGCTGGCCGTGATCGAGTTCGTCGGCCGACCGGCCCGGGCGCCGGCGGAGGAGCCTCAGGCCTGAGGCTCGACGGCCTCAGGGTCGATGTGGAAGCCGACCCGGTTGGCACGCGGCTTCCAGTCGTAGACGACCCTGGTGCCGAGCACGCCGTCCTGGAGTGACACGTTGCCTCGGCTGACCGGGACCCACAAGATCCCGATCGGGAACACCAGAACGAACGCCGCGCGGATCGCGGCTCCGATCAGCCGAATGGGCTTGCCGCTGCGACGCTGCACCCGCAGGCCCATCACGAGGTAGCCGTAGGTGCGGCCGATCAGGGCCCAGAAGACGGTCAGGTAGACGAACGCGATGACGAAGGCAGCACCGAGGCCGAAGAACACCCCGGGCCGGGGGAACGTGAAGCTGCGCCCCTGGATCAAGAACAGCAGGCCGCACCACCCCAGGTAGGTGGCGGCCATGACGATGCCGACCACGAGGGAGTCGATCGCGGCTGCCACCAGCCGGGTCACGATCCCCGCGGGCTGACCCTGGAAGGGACGCGCTTCATGGGGGATGGGGTCGATGTGCCCTCGCGGGACCTCAGCGGTCATGCCGGCTCACGACTTCGGGGTGCCGTGGGTGCGCGCGTGGCGCAGCAGCAACCGGTCGACCGCCCGGCCGACGGCCTGATCGGCGCCGATGCCCTGCATCCGCACGCCCTGGACGGTCTCCGAGGCCATCGACCCGGTCGACTCGCGGATGATCTCGGGCAGGTCGACCCCGTCGATGATCTCGTTGGCCAGGGCGATCAGGTCCATCTGGTCGAGCACGGCGTCGACGACCTTCACCAGGTCGACCCGCTTGAGCACGGTGGGGTGAGGTCCATCCGGTCGAGCACCGCCTCGATGTCGAGCCGGCGCGCGATCGTGTCGACGTCCACCTTCTGGGCCAGTGCTGCGATCTGCTGCTCGTCCAGGCCGTCGAGGACCTCAGTGACGACGCGGTCGAGGTCGACCTGCTTCAGGACGATCTCGGTCAGGTCGAGGCGCTCGATCACGGCCTCGATGTCCACCCGTCGTACGGCGGCGTCGAGGTCGACGCGCGCGACGGTCGCGTCGAGGTCGACGCGGCGGACCACCTCGGCGATCGCCTGGGTGACGAGCATGTCGAGCACCTGCCCTGCCGTCACGACGTACGACGTGACGGTCTCGACCGCGGGCGTCACCGCCGACCGGACGAAGCCGGGAACCGGGACCTTCGTCAGCATTCCGACGCCGGGTACCCTCATCGCAGCGCCCTCCCTCCAGGCCGCACGGCGGGCCCACGCCGGGCCTGCCACGGTGCACAGTCTCACCAGTGTGCCGGGATTCGCAGCGATTCGCTCTCACCCGCGAGGGGTGAACCCCCGTCAGCGCGTCAGCGGGCGCCCTTGCGTGCTCGCGCCGCGGACTTCGCGCGGTCGTTCTGGTCGAGCACCACCTTGCGGATCCGCACGTTGTGCGGGGTCACCTCGACGCACTCGTCCTCGCGGCAGAACTCCAGGCACTGCTCCAGCGACAGCCTGCGCGGGGGGACGAGCTTCTCGAAGTTGTCGGAGGTGGCGGACCGGATGTTGGTCTGCTGCTTCTCCTTGGTGATGTTGACGTCCATGTCGTCGGCGCGGGAGTTCTCCCCGACGATCATGCCTTCGTAGACCTCCGTGGTCGGCTCGACGAACATGACCCCGCGCTCCTGCAGGTTGGTCATGGCGTACGCCGTCGCGGCACCCGCGCGGTCGGCGACCAGCGACCCGGACGCACGCGAGCGGATCTCGCCGGCCCACGGCTCGTACTTCTCGAAGACGTGGTGGGCGATGCCGGTGCCGCGGGTCTCGGTGAGGAACTCGGTGCGGAAGCCGATCAGGCCGCGGGCCGGGACCAGGAACTCCATGCGCACCCAGCCGGTGCCGTGGTTGGTCATCTGCTCCATGCGGCCCTTGCGGCTGGCCATCAGCTCGGTGATGGTGCCGAGGTACTCCTCGGGCGCGTCGATGGTGAGCCGCTCGACCGGCTCGTGGACCTTGCCGTCGATCTCGCGGGTGACGACCTGCGGCTTGCCGACCGTCAGCTCGTAGCCCTCGCGGCGCATCTGCTCGACCAGGATCGCCAGCGCCAGCTCGCCGCGGCCCTGCACCTCCCAGGCGTCGGGGCGCTCGGTGGGCAGCACCCGGAGCGAGACGTTGCCGACGAGCTCGCTGTCGAGGCGGTCCTTGACCAGGCGGGCGGTGACCTTCGAGCCCTTCTCGCGGCCGACGAGGGGCGAGGTGTTGGTGCCGATGGTCATCGAGATGGCCGGCTCGTCGACGTGGATCAGCGGGAGGGCGACGGGGCTCTCGGGGTCGGCGAGCGTCTCGCCGATGGTGATCTCGGGGATGCCGGCGACGGCGCAGATGTCACCCGGGCCGGCCTGCTCGCCGGGCTTGCGCTCGAGGCCCTCGGTGATCAGCAGCTCGGTGATCTTGACCGTCTTGACCGTGCCGTCGCGCTTGATCCAGGCGACGTTCTGGCCCTTCCGCAGGTGTCCCTGGTGGACGCGGACCAGCGCCAGGCGGCCGAGGAACGGCGAGGCGTCGAGGTTGGTGACGTGGGCCTGCAGCGGTGCCCCCTCGTCGTACTCCGGCGCCGGGATGGTCTCGAGGATGGTGCGGAACAGCGGCTCGAGGTCGGGGGAGTCGGGGAGGCCGCCGTTGTCGGGCTGCTCGAGGGACGCCCGGCCGGCCTTGGCCGACGCGTAGACGACGGGGAAGTCGAGGGCGTCCTGGCTGTGCTGGTCGTCGAGCAGGTCGAGGAAGAGCTCGTAGGTCTCGTCGACGACCTCGGCGATGCGGGCGTCGGAGCGGTCGACCTTGTTGACGACCAGGACGACGGGGAGGTCGGCGTTGAGGGCCTTGCGGAGCACGAAGCGGGTCTGGGGCAGCGGGCCCTCGCTGGCGTCGACCAGCAGCACGATGCCGTCGACCATCGACAGGCCGCGCTCGACCTCGCCGCCGAAGTCGGCGTGGCCCGGGGTGTCGATGATGTTGATCGTCATGCCGCCCTGATGGCCGGCAGCGCTCGCACCGGTGTAGTGGACCGCGGTGTTCTTGGCGAGGATCGTGATCCCCTTCTCGCGCTCCAGGTCGCCGGAGTCCATCACCCGGTCGGCGACGCCGGCCTCCTCCTGGTGCTTGGTGAAGGCGCCGGCTTGGTGGAGCATCGCGTCGACCAGCGTGGTCTTGCCGTGGTCGACGTGCGCGACGATCGCGACGTTCCGGAGGTCCGAACGGGTGGTGGGCATGGCGGGACGACGTCGCTTTCGCAAGGGGTGGGATCGACCCCGATCGTATCGGCGCAGCGCCTCGCTGCCCGCATCGGCGGAGGGCCCTACCTGCGCGAAGCCCTGGGGCCACCGTGGGCGAAACGGTGGCCCCAGGGCTTCGGCTCTCACCGTGTCCCCAGGCTTCCGATCTGGGGGCGGTACGGGGCGCCCCGGGTCCACCGCAGGGAGGGCGGTGTACCCGGGACGCACGCTCCGAGGGTGCGTCTCCTGTGGGGGGTTCAGGAGACGCTTCGGAGCATCCCGTCGCTCGCCGGGCGGATTCGGAACCGCTCCTGGCGCGCCCATAGAGGCACGATGCGACGCTCGAGAGTGGCCCACCCGGCGTACCGGATGATCCTGGCTCCCAAGCAGTCCTCGCACGGACAACCTTGGGCACCTGGGGGGGTTGTGGTGCTCATGGCTTCTTGCCTCCTTGTGACAATCGAGACGGTCAAACCAGGGGGCCATGACGCGGTGCCGTCGGCGGGCTTCGGACGGTCCCGCGACGGGATCCGTGGCGCACCCGCCCGGTGGGGCCCCGCGGCGCGTCGTACCGACGGTATGTCTCTGCGTTTTCCGTGGCGAAACCGCCGGGCCGCGACGAAATCCGTAGGAAGCCCTCCTGACGATTCTTTACCGTCGGGGCCGCGTCAGCCCGTCGAGACCAGCTCGAAGGCCCGCCACATCGCGGCGTAGGCACCGCCCGCGGCGACCAGGTCGTCGTGGGTGCCCTCCTCGAGCACGCGGCCCGAGCCGAGCACCACGATCCGGTCGGCGGTCCGCGCGGTCTGGAGACGGTGGGCGATCAGGATCGTCGTACGACGGCCGGCGACCGCGGCCATCGCCGCCGAGACCCGCGCCTCGGTCGCCAGGTCGAGGTTGGCCGTGGCCTCGTCGAGGAGCAGCACGGCCGGGTCGACCAGCTCCGCCCGCGCCAGCGCGATCAGCTGCCGCTGGCCCGACGAGAGCGACCCCCCGCGCTCGGAGATCTCGTGGAGGTAGCCGTCGGAGAGCGACGCGACCAGGTCGTGGGCACCCACGGCACGCGCCGCGGCCTCGACCTCGGCGTCGGTGGCCGAGGGGCGACCGTAGGCGATGTTGTCGCGGACGGTGCCGGTGAAGAGGAACGACTCCTGCGGCACGTAGCCCAGCCGGCTCCGGAAGTCGTGCAGCGACAGCGAGCGCAGGTCGTGGCCGTCGAGGAGCACCGCCCCGGAGTCGGGGTCGTAGAACCGGGCGATCAGCTTGAGCACCGTCGACTTTCCGGCGCCCGTCTCGCCGACGAGAGCGACGGTCTCCCGCGCCGACACGCGCAGGTCGACCCCCCGCAGCGCCTCGGGCGGCTTGCGTCGTGGGACGCCGCCCGCGACGGGCACCGCGTCCTGCGGGCCGCGCTCGTCGCTCGCGAGCTCGGTGGCCGGATAGCTGAAGTGCACGTCGCGCAGCGTGAGCTCACCGCGTACGTCGCTCCGGCCACCGAGCGGGACGGGAGCGGCCGGCTCGGGGGTGATGGTCTCGAGCCGCATCAGCTCCGAGATCCGGCCGACCGAGATGCGGGTCTGCTGCCAGGAGTCGAAGACCTGCGACAGCTGCTGGATGGGCGAGAAGAACATCGTCAGGTAGAGCAGGAACGCGATCAACACACCGGTGGTGAGCTCCCCCTGCTCGATCAGGTGGGAGCCGACGCCGAGCACGATCACGTCGGCGATCGCGGACAGGAAGAGCACGAAGGGGAAGTAGGTGGCGATGGTGCGCTGGGCCAGCGCGCGTCCGTCGTAGTAGCGCCGCCCGAGCCGGTGGAACCGCTCCCGGGTCCGGGACTCGTGCACGAACGCCTGGGCCTCGCGGATCCCCGACAGCGACTCCTGGAAGTCGGCGTTGACGACGGCGAGCGACTCGCGCACCACGTCGTAGAGCCGGTTGGTGACCCGGCGGAAGATCACCGTCGCGACCGCGAGCGGGATGATCACGAGCAGCGTCCACAGCGCGAGCTCGAGGTCCATGAGCAGGAGCACGGCGCCGACCCCCACGAAGGTCACCAGGGAGACCAGGGCCTGGAGGAGCCCCTCCTCGATCAACGTCTCGAACTGGTCGACGTCGGTGGTCATCCGGGTCATGGTCCGGCCGGCCATCTCGCGCTCGTAGTAGTCGAGCGAGAGCCGCTGCAGCTGGGCCCAGATCCGGATCCGGAGGGCGGACATGATCCGCTGGCTGGCGCCTCCCATCACGAACGTCTCGGCGACCTGGTCGAGGAGGTCGGCGAGGGCTACGACGAGGTAGGCCGCAGTGGCCAGCCACAGCACCCGCTCGTTGCCGGCGTTGACGCCCTGGTCGACGCCGATGCTGACCAGGTAGGGCCCGGCCAGGCCGGAGACCGCGTCGAGCACCACGAGCAGGAGGCCGAGGCCGAAGGACCACCGGAACTCATTGACCACCCGGGCCATCGAGAAGTGCGGGTCGGCACGGGTCTCCCGGGCGAGGTCGGGGTGGAGCTCGTCCTTCACGGGCGGCAGCGCCTCGACCCGCGCGACCAGCTCGGGCGTGGGCGCCAGGTTGAGCCGCCACGACCCCCTGCTGCCGCCCAGGCCCGGCCCGAGCGAGGGGGCGCGGGCGACCCGGGCGCTCGCGCGCTCGGTCGCCGTGCGGACGGCCTCGGCCCGGTCGCCCGTGCCGCGCTCCCAGGCGGCGGGAGTGACGTCGACCTGGGTCAGCGTCTCGATGGAGTCGCCGATGGCCGCGGCCGCCTCGTCGTCGAGCCCGGTGAGCAGCTCGCGGTAGGCGGGGTTGCGGGCCATCAGCTCCTGGTGGGTGCCTTGGTCGGCGACCCGGCCGTGCTCGAGGAGAACCACCCGGTCGGCCAGGCCGAGGGTCGAGAGGCGGTGGGCGACGACGAGGGCGGTCCGGCCGGCGAGCACCTCGCGCAGTCCCGCGAAGATCGCCTCCTCAGTCGTGGCGTCGACGGCGCTGGTGGCGTCGTCCAGGAGCAGGATCCGGGGGTCGGAGAGCACCGCACGGGCCAGGGCGACCCGCTGGCGCTGGCCTCCGGACAGGCTCAGGCCCCGTTCACCGACGCGGGTGTCGAAGCCGTCGCCCAGCTCGCTGATGAACCCGTGGGCGCCGGCGACCCGGGCCGCCTGCTCCACCTCCTCGCGGGTGGCGTCGGGGCGGCCGTAGGCGATGTTCGCCGCGATCGAGTCGGAGAACAGGAAGCTCTCCTCGAACGCGGCGCCGATCTGCCGGCGGAGCGAGGCCAGGGTCACCCGTCGTACGTCGTGACCGTCGACGAGGACCTGTCCCTCGCCGGGGTCGAGGAGCCGCTGGACCAGCCGGGTGACAGTCGACTTCCCGCTGCCGCTGCCGCCGACGAGTGCGACTCGCTCGCCAGGCCGGACGTGGAGGTCGAGGCCGTCGAGGACGGCGTCCTCGTCGTCGTAGCCGAAGCGGACGCCGCGCAGCTCGATCTCGCCGCGCAGCTGCGGGAGGTCGACGGCGTCCGGCTCGTCGGTGATCCCGGGCTCGATGTCGAGCAGCTGGAAGATCCGCTCGACGCCGGCCCGCGCCTGCTGGCCGACGGTGAGGACGCCGGCGAGCTGGCGCGCGGGCGCGACGAACTGGGTGACGTAGGTGGAGAACGCCAGGAAGGTGCCGAGCGTGATCTGGCCGTGCAGCGCCATCCAGCCACCGACGCCCAACACGGCGACCTGCGCGAGCACGGGGATCGTCTCGAGGAGCGGCTGGTAGCGGGCCTGCAGCCGGACGGCCCGCATCCGCACGCCGTAGAGGGTCTTGACGACGCCGACCATGCGGTGGAGCTCGCGCTCCTCCTGGCCGAACGCCTTGACGACCCGGACGCCGTTGACGTCCTCGTCGACGATCTCGGCGACCTCGCCCTCGCGCTGCTGGCCGTCCCAGGTCGCCGGGAAGACCTTGAGCCGCATCCGGTAGGAGACGACGAACAGCGCCGGCACGATCACCAGTCCGACCAGGGCCAGCGTCGGCGAGAGCACGAACATGATGACCAGCGAGACGACCATCATCAGCAGGTTGCCGGTCATCAGGGGGAGGAAGTTGAGCAGGCCCTGCACCAGCGCGGTGTCGCCGTTGGCGCGGGCCACGACCTGACCGGTCGAGAGGCCGGCCAGGGTCTGCTGGTCGAGGGTGAGCAGGTGGTCGTGCATGCGGTTGCGCAGGTCGAGCTGCACCCCGATCCCGACCAGGCCGCCGTGGTAGCGCCGGAGGTAGGCGAAGCCGAAGACCAGCACCGCGATCACCACGAGCAGCGCGAGCCAGGGCCACAGCAGCGCGTCGGGCTGCCCGATGACGTCGTCGATGATCCGGCGCGAGATGAGGGGTACGGCGGCCTGACCGAGGCTGCCGAGCACCGCGGCGACGAACGAGATCAGGACGTGGGTGCGGTGCAGCCAGACCTGCGCCCAGAGGCGCCGGACCCATCCCGGGGGCTGGTGCGTGGGCTCCCCGAGGGGCTCCTCGCTGGTGGTCATGTGGTGGCGGTGCCCTCTCGACGTCGAGAGAAGTCTAGAGGTGGTCCGGTTCCGGGTCCCCGGGCCGTGGCGTCGTCCCTGGGCCAGTCCTCGGGCCGGTCCTCGGGCCGGTGTCGAGCGCGGCCTCGAGGGCGGTCAGCCGTTCGGCGATGTCGGCGAGCAGGTAGCGGGCCGAGGTCTCGAAGTCGCGCTCCACCTCTCGCTGCGGCTCCTCCTCCTCGCGGACCAGGATGCTGGCGATGGCGGCCGTGGTCAGCGCCATCATCGCGAAGCCCGCCAGCATGAGCAGTGCCGAAACCACGCGCCCTCCGGTGGTCTCGGGCGCCTCGCCGACGAACCCGACGGTGGTCATCAGCGACAGCGCCCACCACACGCCCTCGCCGTAGCTCGAGACGACGTTGCTCTCCAGGGCTGCGAGCCCGCCCCCGCCGGCGAGGACGAGGACCCCGCCCAACGAGATCAAGGCGGTCAGCCGGCGCTGCAGCCGATGGCTGCTGGTAGTTCCTCTCACCTCGCCAGTATGGGTCCGCCGGTCCTGCCAACCGGCTGACCGGACCTCGCCGCCTCGCCCGCAAGCCTTGGTCGATCCCTTGCTGTCCCTGGCGATCCCTTGGCGATGTCGGTGTGGCGGCGTAGAACGGGGTCATGAGTCTCGGAGCCCGCTGCACCTTCGTCCCGCCCTACCTCCTCGAGCGGGTCGCCGCCTCGTCGTCCGACGCCGCCGACACCTGCCGAGCCACGCTCGCGCGCGACCATGCGCTCCGGGCCAGCCGCGCGACCGGTGCGCCGGCCGTGCCGCCGACTGCAACCGCCGGTGCGGCATGGGTGGTCCACACCGCCCACAACGGATCGACCCTGCCCGGCGACGTGGTGCGCTCCGCAGGCGACCCGGCCTCCGGCGACGCCGCGGTCGACGAGGCGGCAACGGGCGTGACCGACACGCTGGCCCTCTACGCCGACGCCTTCAGCCGCTCCTCCTACGACGGGAAGGGCGCCCAGGTCGTGGTCACCGTCCACTACGAGCAGGACTACGACAACGCCTTCTGGGACGGCACCCAGCTCGTCTTCGGTGACGGTGACGGGAAGGTGTTCGGCTCGTTCACCCAGCCCGTCGACGTGCTCGGGCACGAGTTCACCCACGCCGTCACGCAGTTCACCGCCGGCCTGACCTACCAGGGCCAGTCCGGTGCGCTCAACGAGTCGGTCTCCGACTGCTTCGGGATGTGCGTGAAGCAGCAGGTGCTCGGCCAGAGCGCCGACACCGCCGACTGGCTGGTCGGGGAGGGCATCTTCCTGCCGGGCATCCACGCCCGGGCGCTGCGCGACATGGCCCATCCCGGCACCGCCTACGACGACCCCACGATCGGCAAGGACCCGCAGGTGGGCGACATGTCCGACTACGTCGACACCACCGACGACAACGGCGGTGTCCACACCAACTCCGGCATCCCCAACCGCGCCTTCTACCTCGCCGCCACCGCGATCGGCGGTGACACCTGGGAGGGCGCGGGCCAGATCTGGTACGCCGCGCTGACCGGTGGGCAGGTCACCGCCGACACCGACTTCGCCGGCTTCGCGGCCGCCACCGTGGCTGCGGCCGGCGACCACGCCGACGCCGTCCGCCAGGCCTGGACGACCGTCGGGGTCTCTCTCACCGGGTCCGCCACGACGCCCACCCGGGCTCCGGCCCCCGCGGCTGCGGTGGTGCGGGTCCGTCGTACTGGCGGCATCGCCGGCCGCACCCTCGACGCCACCGTCCACCTCGACGACGGCTCGGCCCGCGCCGAGCAGGCGCGCGAGCTCCTGGCGCGGGTCGACCTCGCAGCGCCGGTCGCGGAGTCACAGCCCGTCCCCGACGCGTTCAGCTACACCTTCGAGACCGCCGACCAGTGTGTGACAGTGCCGCAGCAGCACCTGACGCCCGACCAGCGCGCCCTCGCCGACCTGGTGCTGGCGGCCGACTGAGCGGGACCTGTGTGCGTCCGGGGTTTCGAGACGGCGCCGGTCGTTCTGCGACCGTCTCGAAACCAGCCGGTGGAGTGGGGTCAGGCGAGGGCGCGGTCGAGGGCTGCGTTCACGTGCAGGGTGGTGCAGGGGTAGACCGGCAGCTCGGCGTCCGCCTGCTTGATCAGCAGCTCCAGCTCGGTGCACCCGAGCAGCACCCCGCCGACGCCGGCGTCCCAGAGCTCCTCGATCACGCGGAGCACACGGCGGCGGGTGGCGTCCTCGACGCGGCCGTGCACCAGCTCGTCGTAGATGGCGCTGTTGAGCAGCTCGTGGTGGCGCGGGTCGGGCATCACGGTCTCGACGCCGTGCCGGGCCAGCCGCTCGCTGAAGAACCCGTCGGACATCGCGACCGTGGTGCCGATGAAGCCGACCTTCTGCACGCCGTTGCGCACGACCTCCTCGGCCACCACGTCGCCGAGGTGGAGCAGCGGGAGGCCGACCGCAGCCTCGACCTGGTCGGCGACCCGGTGGAACGTCGTGGTGCACAGCAGCAGGAAGTCTGCGCCGGCGCGCTCGACGCCGCGGGCTGCGTCGGCGAGGAGCTCGCCGATCTGCGGCCAGCGCTCCTCGTCCTCGAGCGCGGTGAGCTCGGCGAAGTCGACGGTGCTCAGCACCAGCTTCGGCGACGACAGTCCGCCGAGGCGTTGCTGCGACGCCGAGGTTGAGGTCGCGGTAGTAGACGGCCGTGCTCTCCCAGCTCATCCCGCCGATGAGCCCGATGGTCTGCATGGGCTGCAGTCTGCCCGGCCCGGCCCGGGGACCCGCAAGGGTCCCAGGGATCAGACCCGGTGCACCTTGTGCTGGGCCGCCTGGGCGCGCGGCTTGATCACGAGCTCGTCGATGTTCACGTGGGACGGCCGGGTGGCGATCCAGGCGATCGCGTCGGCGACGTCCTCGGCCACCAGCGGGTCGGGTACGCCGGCGTATACGGCGTCGGCGCGGGCCCGGTCGCCGTCGAAGCGGTCCAGGGCGAACTCCTCGGTCCGCACCATCCCGGGCGCGACCTCGCTGACCCGGATCGGCTCCCCGACCAGCTCGAGGCGCAGCGTCTCGGTGACGACCTGCGTGCCGTGCTTGGCCGCGGTGTAGCCCGCGCCGCCCTCGTAGGCGATCCGACCGGCCGTCGAGCCGACGTTGACGATCAGCCCGTCGCCGCTCGCCCGCAGCGCCGGCAGCAGCGCCTGGGTGACGCGCAGCAGGCCGATCACGTTGACCTCGTACATCCGCCGCCACTCGTCGGGATCGGCCTGCTCGACCGGGTCGAAGCCGAACGCGCCGCCGGCGTTGTTCACCAGCACGTGGAGCGATCCGCCGACGGCCTCGACCAGCTCCGCGACCGACTCGGCCGACGTGACGTCGCAGGTGACCGCGCGTGCCGCCGATCTCCGCGGCGAGCGCCTCGACCTGGTCGGTACGACGGGCCGCGCACAGCACGTCGTACCCCTCGGCGGCGAGCGCCCGGGCCGTGGCGGCTCCGATCCCGCTGCTGGCTCCGGTGACGACGGCGGTACGGCGGCTCGTGGCAGGGCTCGTGGCAGGGCTCGATCTGGCAGGGCTCATGCCGACCGATTCTGCCTGCCGGGTGGCCGGTGGTGGAGCGGGGCTGGCAGACTCGTGGGCCGTCATGGGACGGCACACCGAGGCAGCATCGACCGGGACGGGTCTGCGCCGCACCGCCCAGCTCTCCGGGCTCGCAGGTGGGCTGGTCTGGGCCGCCACCGCCTTCCTGGGCGACGGGTCGCGCGGTGGACGCGCTGCTCTGGGTGGGCGGTGCCCTGATCACCGTGGCGCTGTTCGGGCTGGGCCTGCTGCTGGTCAAGAGCGACGTTCTGCTGCTGCGGGTCTTCGTGGGGCTCGCGCTCCCGACCCTGGTCTGGGGCGTGGTCGCACTTCTCCGCGGCTCGGCCGTGAGCGCGTCGACGGTCGACGTCGTCTTCGGCGGGTGCGTCGCCCTGGTCTGCGCGCGTGCTCCTGGTGCGCCGTGGAGCACCACGTCGCAGCACGCTCTGACACAGGCGCGGGACCACTGCGGGGAATCTCCCGGCGCCCCGTGGGGTTGGATGCGGGTTGGGCACGTGCCGTGACCCGGAGGCCGACCTGGAGGTGGCCGTGGAGCTGGACCGAGGCCGACGCCGTGCGCCGGGTGGCGATGGTGAGCGTGCACACCTCACCGCTCGACCAGCCCGGCACCGGCGACGCCGGCGGCATGAACGTCTACGTCGTCGAGCTCGCCCGTCGGCTGGCCGACGGCCGGCATCGAGGTCGACATCTTCACCCGGGCGACCTCGTCGCGCCTCGAGCCCGTGCGTCGAGCACGGCGACGGCGTCACCGTGCACAACATCCACGCCGGCCCGTTCGAGGGCCTGACCAAGGGCGAGCTCCCCGGCCAGCTGTGCGTGTTCGCCCGCGAGGTGCTGCGCACCGAGGCGGCCATGCCGCTCGGTCACTACGACGTGGTGCACTCCCACTACTGGCTCTCCGGCCAGGTCGGCGCCCTCGCGCGCGACCGCTGGGGCGTGCCGCTCGTGCACTCGATGCACACCATGGCCAAGGTGAAGAACGACGCGATCGCCCTCGGCGACACCCCGGAGCCGGCGGCCCGGATCATCGGCGAGGAGCAGGTGGTCGAGGCTGCCGACATGCTCATCGCGAGCACCGACATCGAGGCCAAGCAGCTGGTCAACCTCTACGACGCCGACCCGGGCCGGGTCGAGGTCGTGCACCCCGGCGTCGACCTGACGGTGTTCCGGCCTCGCGACGCCGTGGCCGCGCGCGAGCAGCTGGGGCTGCCGCAGGACGCCCACGTCGTCCTCTTCGCCGGCCGCCTCCAGCCGCTGAAGGCTCCCGACGTGCTGCTGCGCGCGGTCTCGCTGCTGCTCGACGAGACCCCCGACGCTGCGCTCGCGGCTGGTCGTCCCGGTCGTCGGCGGGCCGTCCGGCACGGGGCTGGAGCACCCGGAGCTCGCTGGCGGAGCTGGCCGCCGAGCTCGCGCATCGACGACGTCGTGCGGTTCGTCCCTCCGGTGCCGCCGGCCGAGCTGGCGGTGTGGGACGCCGCGGCGTCCGTGGTCGCCGTACCGTCCTACAACGAGTCGTTCGGCCTGGTCGCCGCCGAGGCGCAGGCCGGCCGGGACCCCGGTCATCGCGGCTGCCGTCGGCGGCCTGACCACCGTGGTGGCCGACGGCGTGAGCGGCCTGCTGCTCGACAGCCACGAGCCCGGCCGAGTGGGCCGGTGCGCTGCGCCGGGTGCTGCTCGACGACGCGCTGCGCGGCGCGGCTCTCGGCCGGTGCCCGCGACACGGCCGGCCATGTTCTCGTGGGAGGAGACCGCCGAGCGCACCCTTGACGTCTACGAGCGCGCCCGCGCGGCGCTCCGGGAGCCCGTGCATGACCGACCCCGCCCAGGTCCTGCGCGACTACCTCACCGAGAACGACCTCGAGTTCACCGAGGAGGACGGCCGTGTTCAGCTTCGCGCTGCCCGGGGAGCGCAAGCTGCAGACGCCGGTCCGCCTCGACCTCGGCACCGCACGCGCTGGCCGTGCACGCGTTCGTCTGCCGCAACCCCGACGAGAACCACGAGCGGGTCTACCGCTGGCTGCTCGAGCGCAACCTGCGCACCTACGCCGTCTCCTACGCCGTCGACCGGCTCGGTGACATCTACCTCGAGGCCCGGCTGCCGCTCTCGATGGTCACCCCCGACGAGCTCGACCGGCTGCTCGGGTCGGTGCTGACCCACGCCGACGGGTCGTTCAACACCATCCTCGAGCTGGGCTTCGCCTCCTCCATCCGCAAGGAGTGGGAGTGGCGCAACCTCCGCGGCGAGTCGACCCGCAACCTCGACGCCTTCCGCGGCTGGCTGGAGAACGACCAGGATCCCGAGCCGCCCGGGCCCTAGCCTGGCTGCGTGGAATGGCCCTTCTCCGTCCTTGCGGATCAGCGTGCGGTGAGGTCCTGCTGCGCGGCGTGACCGACGCCGACCTCGACCCGCTTGCTGGCCGCGCTGCCCGACCGACCTCGACCTCGACCCGGCCAACGAGCACTTCCCGTCGCTGGCGCCCGACGCCGACCGCCGCCGCCAGGTGTGTGCCGAGATCTGGAAGCACCGCGGCACCTGGTCGCCGTCCTCGTGGTGTCCTCGACCTGGCGGTCGAGGTGGACGGCGAGGTCGTCGGGCGTGCAGGCGCTCGAGGGCGAGCAGTTCCCGCTGCTGCGTACCGTCGACTCCTACTCCTGGCTGGCCGCTCGACGTCCGCGGCCGCGGGCTCGCGACCTCGATGCGGACCGGTGTCCTGGCGCTGGCGTTCGACCACCTCGGGGCCGGTCGCCGCGGTCTCGTCCGCCGAGCCCGGACAACGCGCCGTCCCTGGCGGTCTCGCGCCGGCTGGGGTACGCCGACAACGGGGTCAGCCGCACCAACGCGCCGCGCGGCCCGATCGACCTGCAGCACGTGCGCCTCACCCGCGGAGGCCTGGCGCGCGTCGGGCCGCGACCGCCACCGTGACCGGGGTCGAGGCCTGCCTGCCGTGGTTCAGCGGCTGAGCAGCGACGGCCGCCAGGGCGCAGCGCGGCCGGCACCGCCTGGACGAGCAGGATCCGCTTGTTGACCGTCGCCGCGCCGTACAGCCCGGCCACGATCACGCAGACCAGGAAGAAGACCTGGACGTCGGTGGCCCCGAGACCAGGCCCCAGACCAGGCCGGCGGCCAGGAAGCCGTTGTAGAGACCCTGGTTGGCGGCCAGCGCCTTGGACTCCTCGGCGAAGGCCGGCTCGGTCCCGAACACACGGCGCCCGGTCGGGGTGGTCCACAGGAACATCTCGAGGACCAGGAAGTAGAGGTGCAGGGCGGCGACCAGGCCGACCAGCACGTCGGCGACGACATTCACGAGGGCAGCATGGCAGGGCCGGGCCCTCAGCGCCGCCTAGGCCGGCTCGGGCACGACCTCGCGGACGCGGGGCCGGGCTTGCGCCGCGCGACGGCGACGCCGACCAGGGCGAGCACGCCGCCGACGAACGCCATCGCCGGCGGCACCTCGCCAGGAACAGCCAGCCATCGCGATCGTGATCGGAGGCACGAGGTAGGTCGTGATGCCGAGGCTGCTCGCGCTCATGTGCCGCAGGGCGAAGGCGTAGGTCGTGAAGGCGATCGCGGTGGGGAAGAGCCCGAGGTAGACCACCCACCAGATGTCGGAGGCCGAGGCCTGCTGGGTCTCGTGCGACCAGGCGGGCGGTGAACGGCAGGCAGGAGACCGCCCCGATCGTGCACGCCAGCCAGGTCACGTGGACCGCCGAGAGCCGGGAGACCAGCGGCTTCTGCACGACCAGCGACACGGAGTAGACCAGGGCGGCCAGCAGGCACAGCAGGACCCCGATCGACGTCGTTGTGCCCGCCGGGCTGGGCCACGCTCGATCAGGCCCGACCCCGCGTGAACGCCAGCGCGAGCCCGAGCCCGAGCCAGAGAGTGAACCGCTCGCCCAGGAACAGCGTGGCCAGCACGGCGATCAGCACCGGCGAGATCTGGATCAGCATCACCGACGTGCCGGCGTCGACGTGGTGCTCGCCCTGGTTGAGGGCGACGTTGTAGACGCCGAACCACAGCACCCCGATCACCACCAGCGCCGACCCAGTCGCGGCCGCGACGGCCTCGGGAGCCCGCGCGAGAGGGCCACCACGCCGAGGGCCACGGCTCCCACGACGAGGCGGCCGAGCGCCAGGGGACCGGCGGAGAAGTCGGAGGCCAGGTGTCGGATCGCGACGAACGCCGACGCCCACAGGACGAGCGTCACGGCGACGGCGGCCATCGGGAGCCAGGACCGGTCGAGGTGGTGGTCGGGTGTGGGCACCCGTCCACCCTAGGGAGCGCCACCGACATCGGCCCGCGGGTTTCGGACCGGGCGCCGGGTCGTCGTACGGCGGACCCCGGGCCGCAGGCGGCAGGATGGACGACATGCGGGTCGCGCTGATGGTCACCTGCGTCAACGACGCGATGTTCCCCGACGTGGGGCTGGCGGTGGTCGAGGTGCTGAACCGGCTCGGGGTGGACGTGGACTTCCCCGAGGCACAGACGTGCTGCGGACAGCCGATGGTCAACACCGGCTACCTCGACGAGGCGGTGCCGCTGGTGCGGACCTTCGTCGACGCGTTCGCGGGGTACGACGCCGTGGTGACGCCGTCGGGATCGTGTGCCGGGTCGGCCCGGCACCAGCACGCGGTCGTGGCGCGCCGCTGCCGGTGACGCGTCGCTGGCGGCGGCGGTGGCCGAGGTGTCGCCTCGGGTCTACGAGCTGAGCGAGTTCCTGGTCGACGTGCTCGGGGTGACCGACGTGGGTGCGTCGTTCCCGCACCGGGTCACCTACCACCCGACCTGCCACTCGCTGCGGATGCTCGGGGTCGGCGACCGGCCGCGGCGTCTGCTGGAGGAGGTCCGGGGGCTGACCTGGTCGACCTGCCGGCGGCCGAGGAGTGCTGCGGCTTCGGCGGCACCTTCGCGATGAAGAACCCCGACGTCTCGGTCGCGATGGGCGCCGACAAGGCGCGCCACGTGCGCGAGACCGGCGCCGAGGTGCTGGTGGCCGGCGACAGCTCGTGCCTGATGCACGTCGGCGGGATGCTGTCGCGGCAGCAGTCCGGCGTGCGGGTGATGCACCTGGCCGAGGTGCTCGCGGCGACGGACCAGTCGGCGGGGGAGCCGTGAGCGCCACCTTCGTCGGGATGCCGGCGTTCCCGGCCGCGGCGCGGGAGGCGCTGGCCGACACCCAGCTGCGGCACAACCTGGCCGCGCGCCACCCACACCATCCGCGACAAGCGGGCCCGGGTGGTGGCCGAGGTGCCCGACTGGGAGGAGCTCCGGCAGGCCGGCGCCGACCTCAAGGACGCCACCCTGGCCCGCCTCGACGAGCACCTCGAGCAGCTCGAGGCGGCGCTGGTCGAGCGCGGCGCGGTCGTGCACTGGGCGCGGGACGCGGCGGAGGCCTGCGCGGTCGTCGCCGAGGTGGCCCACGCGCACGGCGTCGACGAGGTCGTGAAGGTCAAGTCGATGGCCACCCAGGAGATCGGGCTCAACGAGGCGCTGGCCGCCGAGGGCATCGCGGCCTGGGAGACCGACCTGGCCGAGCTGATCGTGCAGCTCGGCGACGACCTGCCCTCGCACATCCTGGTGCCGGCGATCCACCGCAACCGGGCCGAGATCCGCGAGATCTTCCGCGACCCGGATGGCCGCCGCGGGTCGCCCGGCGCCCGACGACCTCACCGACGACCCCGCCGAGCTGGCCAACGCCGCACGACTGCACCTGCGCGAGAAGTTCCTGCGCGCCAAGGTCGGCGGTCTCGGGCGCGAACTTCGCGGTCGCCGAGACCGGCACGCTGGTGGTCGTCGAGTCCGAGGGCAACGGCCGGATGTGCCTGACCCTGCCCGAGGTGCTGGTCTCGGTGGTCGGCATCGAGAAGGTGGTGCCCACCTGGCGCGACCTCGACGTCTTCCTCCGGCTGCTGCCGCGCTCGTCGACCGGCGAGCGGATGAACCCCTACACCTCGACCTGGTCCGGGGTGACGCCCGGCGACGGCCCGCAGGAGGTGCACGTCGTGCTCCTCGACGACGGCCGCACCCGCGCCCTGGCCGACGAGGTCGGCCGCCAGGCCCTGCGCTGCATCCGGTGCTCGGCCTGCCTGAACGTCTGCCCGGTCTACGAGCGCGTCGGCGGCCACGCCTACGGCTCGGTCTACCCCGGCCCGATCGGGGCGATCCTCAACCCGCTGCTGCGCGGGGTGGGCGTCGACGAGCAGGTCGACTCGCTGCCCTACGCCTCGACCCTGTGCGGCGCCTGCTACGAGGTCTGCCCGGTCAAGATCGACATCCCGTCGGTGCTGGTCGACCTGCGCGCCCAGGTCGTCGACGCCCACCGCGGAGGCCCGGCCCAAGGCCGAGGCGCTCGCGATGAGGGGCGCGGCCTGGGCGTTCGGCGACGCCCGTCGCCTCGGCGGCGCGGAGGCGCTGTCCGGGTCTGGTCGGGCGGGCCTGGGACCGGTTCGGGCGTACGACGCTCCCCGGCGGCCGGCGGGCCGTGCGGCGGCTTCCCGGGCCCGGGTGCCCGCTGGACCGCCGCCCGCGACCTGCCCGCGCCTCCGCGCGAGTCGTTCCGGGCCTGGTGGAGGCGGACCCGATCGATGACCGCCCGTGAGGAGATCCTGGCCGCCGTCCGCGCTGCCGTGGCCGCGGCCCCGCCACCGCCCGAGGCGGCCGTGCCGCGCCGTACCGCTGCACCCGGCGCCGACCTGGTCGGCCTGTTCTGCGAGCGGGTCGCCGACTACCGCGCCGTCGTCGAGCGGTGCGCCTCCGCCGACCTGGCCGCCCGGGTGGCCGCGGCGCTCCCGGACAACGCTCGCGTCGTCGTCCCCGACGGCCTCGACCTCGACGTGCCCGGTGCGGTCCGCGACGACGCGCTGTCTCCCGCCGACCTCGACGCCCTCGACGGCGTCGTCACCCGGGCCCGCCTCGGCATCGCCGAGACCGGCACGATCGTCCTCGACCACGGCCCCGGCCAGGGCCGCCGCGCGCTCACCCTGGTGCCCGACCTGCACGTCTGCATCGTCGACGCCGACCAGGTCGTCGCCGACGTGCCCGACGCCTTCGCGCTCCTCGACCCCACGCGGCCCCTGACCTGGGTCAGCGGCCCCTCGGCCACCAGCGACATCGAGCTCGACCGGGTCGAGGGCGTCCACGGCCCCCGCACCCTCCACGTGATCGTGGTCGGCTGACGCGCGAGTGCTGCCCGCAACGGAGCAGGCGCTCAGAGGTCGAGCTTGTAGCCCAGCCCGCGCACGGTGACCAGCATCGTCGGGTGGGCCGGGTCGGCCTCGAGCTTGGCGCGGAGCCGCTTCACGTGGACGTCGAGGGTCTTGGTGTCGCCGACGTAGTCGGAGCCCCAGACCCGGTCGATCAGCTGGCCGCGGGTCAGCACCCGGCCGGGGTTGCGCAGGAACATCTCGAGCAGCTCGAACTCCTTCAGCGGCAGGCTTCTGCGGCTCGCCGTCGACGGTCACCACGTGCCGCTCGACGTCCATCCGGACCGCCCCGGCCTCGAGCGTCATCGGCGCCAGGTCGGGCTCGATCCCGCGGCGCAGCACGGCGCGGATGCGGGCGACCAGCTCGCGCGGCGAGTAGGGCTTGGTGACGTAGTCGTCGGCCCCGAGCTCGAGGCCGACGATCTTGTCGACCTCGTCGTCCTTGGCGCTGACCATGATCACCGGCACGTTGGAGACCGCCCGGATCTGGCGGCACACCTCGGTGCCGGGCAGCCCGGGCAGCATCAGGTCGAGCAGCACGATGTCGGCGCCGTTGCGGTCGAACTCGGTGAGCGCGTCGGGTCCCGTGGCGGCCAGCGACACGTCGTACCCCTCCTTGCGCAGCATGTAGGAGAGGGCGTCGGCGTAGCTCTCCTCGTCCTCGACGACGAGCACGCGGGTCATGGGGTGCCTCCCGGCAGAGCAGTGGGCAGGTCAGGGGTGGTGCGGGTCATGCGTACTCCTCGTGCTCCTCGGGTCGCGAGCGGGGCAGGGACAGCGTGAACGTCGAGCCCTGGCCCTCCAGGGACCAGACGCGTACGTCGCCGCCGTGCGTGGCCGCGACGTGCTTGACGATCGAGAGCCCGAGACCCGTTCCGCCCGTGGAGCGGTGCCGGGCCGGGTCGATGCGGTAGAACCGCTCGAAGATCCGGTCCAGCTCGTGCGGTGGGGATGCCGATCCCCTGGTCGACCACCGAGATCTCGACCATGTCGTCGATCGCCTTCGTCGGTCACCAGCACCGTCGAGTCGCTCCCCGGAGTAGGCGACCGCGTTGGCGACGAGGTTGGTCACCGCGGCGGAGACCTGCTCCTCGTTGCCGAAGATGCGACAGGCCCGGCGGCCGCCCGGTGACGACCGAGATGTGCCGGTTGCGCGGCGTCCATCACCGTGCTGTCGACGGCGCGACTTGATCACGTCGTCGACGTCGACGACGTGGGGCGCCTCCAGCGGCTCGTCGCCCTGGAGCCGCGACAGCTCGATGATCTGCTGCACCAGACGCGACAGCCGGTCGCTCTCGGTGAGCATCCGGCGGGCGAAGCGCTCGACCGCCTCCGGGTCGTCCTAGGCGTCGGCGACCGCCTCGGCGAGCAGCTTGATCGCGCCGACCGGGGTCTTCAGCTCGTGGGAGACGTTGGCCACGAAGTCACGGCGTACCGCCTCGACGCGACGCTCGCTGGGTGCGGTCCTCGACCAGCGCCAGCACGAGCCGCGAGCTGAGCGGCGCGACCCGTGCGGTGACGGTGCGCGGCCGGCCCGGTGGGGCGCGGCAGGATCGAGCTCGGCCTCGCGGATCTGGCCGTCGCGGCGTACCTGCTGGATGAGGTCGGCGAGCTCCGAGGACGGCCAGCCGCGACCCGCGGACCAGCCCCAGCGCGAGCGCCGGCGCCGAGGCCTTGACCACCTCGTCCTCGTCGTCCACGACCACCGCGCTGCTGCGCAGCACCGACAGGACGGTCGCCATGCCGGCCGGGAGCAGCGGCGTCCTCGGTCGGGAGCTCCGGCTCCTGCTGGCGTTCGCTGACGTGCCACGCCAGGAACGCGCCGCCGGCGACGACTGCCCCGATGAGCGCGGCGAGGAACGCCTGCGTCGTGGGGCTCACAGGCTGATCGTACGGCAAGCGGTCACCCAGCGTTCGCCGAGCGAGAGCGCGCGCGGCCGACTGTTCACGCCGCGTTCACTGACCCGACCCCGTCTGGTCACCTTGCGCCGCCTACGGTGGGGCCATGCGCGAAGCCTTCCACGAGCAGCTCGACTCGATCTTCCATCGACCTGGCCGAGATCTGCCAGGAGGTCGAGACGTCCGTCCGACTGGCGACGCAGGCGCTGCTCGACGGTGACGCGGAGGTGGCCGAGCAGGTCATCGCCGCCGACGACGAAGATCGACCGCGCCCGCGAGCGGGTCGAGGACACCGCGTTCAACCTGCTCTCCCTGCAGCAGCCGGTCGCCGGCGACCTCCGGGTCGTGGTCTCCGCGCTGCGGATGGTCAGCGAGCTCGAGCGGATGGGCGACCTGTCGGTGCACGTGGCGAAGATCGCCCGGCTCCGGGTGCCCGAGATCGCCGTACCCGAGGCGGCGCGGAAGACCATCGCCCGGATGGGCGAGGTGGCCGAGGACATGGTCCGCCGGGTGGCCGCGGTCATCACCGAGCGCGACGTCGAGGCCGCGATCGAGCTCGGCCGCGACGACGAGGAGATGGACCAGCTCCGGCGTACGTCGTTCACCCAGCTGCTCAGCGACGACTGGGAGCACGGCGTCGAGGCGGCGGTCGACATCGCCCTGCTCGGCCGCTACTACGAGCGGATCGCCGACCACGCCGTGTCCGTGGCCAACCGCGTGGTGTTCGTGGTCACCGGCCAGTACCCGGTCGCGGTCGAGCCGAGCGTCCGAGGAACGAGGACGCTACGTGGGCGAGGCCGGGTAGAGCGAGCCGGCGAGCGTCGCGACAGGCGAGTCGAACCCAGTCGAACTCAGGCCGCATGGACGGTGGGTCTCGACAGGCTCGACCGACGACCGCTCGGGTTCGACCCGCTACCGGCCCTGGTTCGCGACTGCCGCGGCGGCTTCGGCGGCGGCGTCGGGGTCGAGGTAGCGGCCGCCCGTGACCGTGGGGGTCAGGTCGTCGCCCAGCTCGTAGACCAGCGGCATCCCGGTCGGGATGTTGAGCGCGGCGATCGTCATCGTCGCTGATGCCGTCGAGGTGCTTGACGATGCCGCGCAGGCTGTTGCCGTGCGCGGCGACGAGCACGGTCTGCCCGGCGCGCAGGTCGTCGGCGATCGCGCCGTCCCAGTAGGGCAGGAGCCGGGCGATGACGTCCTTGAGGCACTCGCTGCGGGGCAGCTCGTCGCCGAGGTCGGCGTAGCGCAGGTCGTGGGCCTGGGAGAACTCGCTGTCGTCGTCGATCGGCGGCGGGGGTACGTCGAACGAGCGGCGCCACAGCATGAACTGCTCCTCGCCGTACTGCTCGAGCGTCTGCTTCTTGTTCTTGCCCTGGAGCGCGCCGTAGTGCCGCTCGTTGAGGCGCCAGCTGCGGCGGACCGGGATCCAGTGCCGGTCGGCGACGTCGAGGCTCATCGCGCGGTGGTGATCGCGCGACGCAGCAGCGAGGTGTGGACGACGTCGGGCAGGATGCCCGCGTCACGGAGCTGCTCGCCGCCGCGCAGCGCCTCGGCGCGGCCCTTGTCGGAGAGGTCGACGTCGACCCAGCCGGTGAAGAGGTTCTCGGCGTTCCACACGCTCTCGCCGTGGCGGAGGAGGACCAGGGTGTAGGTCATGAGCTCGGCGGAGGCGCTCGTCGGCGAGAGCGGCGTGGAGCTCGGTGACGGCGTGGTGTGGTCGAGGCCGGCCCACTGGCCGTCGTCGGCCACCACGGGTACGTCGATCAGCGCGGACTCGCCGTTGTCGAAGGTCGAGCGTGAGGTCGTGACGTAGCCACCCGCGTGGAACGTGCCGGTGACCGGGTATGCCGCCCTGGGCGGCGAGGCTGACCATGCCGTTGGCGCGCGATCGGGAAGGGCTGCACGGTGACCTGGGCCACGGCGGTGCCGTCGCCCTGATGCCGGTGACCCCGGCTGACCGGCTGCGACTGGTCGGGTTGTTGACGAACGTCGCGATGAACGTGCCGGCGTCGCCGGCCGCTTGCTGACCACGACCGCGTTGAGCACGTTGACAGTGCCGTCGCGGTAGTTGGTGCGACGCGTGATGTTGTTGATGCGATCGGTCGGGTAGTTGAAGCCGCAGGCGGTGAGGGCGGCGATGGCCGCCAGGCTCACCGTGCCGATCGCGAGATCCGTCGCAGATTCACGGGCGACACACTAGCGGGCACCTCCGCCGGGAAGGAGCCGACCACGGGACAGCCCGGCGGTGCGGCCGATCGGACCGCGACCGGCGCCGCCGACGAGCACGCAGAAGGCGATCGACCAGCGGCGAGCAGACGAGCGCAGCGCCGCACGACGCGCCAGCGCCAGGCGCAGCGGGAGGTGCCGGCGGCCGGCCTCGTGGTCGCCGACGAGGCCGGGCAGCGACACCAGCACGTGCACGCCGACGCCGAGCAGGCCGCGGCCACGGTCATCGCGACCGTCGGCGGGTGACCCTGCGCGCCGCCGCCCCACCCGCCGTAGGAGAGGTACGCCGGGTAGAGCGCGAACGCCACCGCCCACGGCAGCCACGACAGCGCCGCGCCGCAGACCAGCGGTTGCCGAGCAGGCCGACCAGCAGGCCGACAGCAGGTAGGCACAGGCCGGCGGTGATGCCGCTGGACAGCGACAGGGGTACGACGAGCAGCACCGCGCAGGCCAGGGCGAAGCCCAGCGTCCCTCGGTCGAGGGTGCCGGCGGCGAGGGGCTTGTCCGCGCGCTCGGCCGCGCGGTCCGGCGCCTCGTCGACGAGGTCGTTGTCCCAGCCCAGCAGCGCCTGTCCGACGACCACGGTGACCAGGACCAGCACGACCTCCCTGGCCGCACGGCCCGAGACGGCCGCGGCGACCGCCATCGCCACGGCGGTGAGCACGGCCTGGCGCGGATGGGCGGCCCGGGTCAGCAGGACCGGCGTCAGCTGCGAGAGCGAGCGACGCTGGGACCCGGACGACGCCTCTCACCGGGCCGGCGGTGCCGGTGCTGCTGACATGCACCGCCGTATCCGGCACACCTGGCGGCAGTGGAGGGCGCGGCCGTCGACACGCCGGTGCCGCGCGCATATGCAGAGCACAGATCCGCGCCATCTGTCAAGCCCTGAAAGGGCCTCTGACCTGCGACGACGCGAACGGAGCACGCGGCCGGAGGCCGTGTTAGAATGGTCACCTAAGAAGGGTGGTACTGAAGAATATGTCTTTCACCGTGGGCGAAACGGTTGTGTATCCCAATCACGGGGCCGCTGTCATCGAGGACATCGAGACGCGGCAGATCAAGGGTGAGGACAAGCAGTACCTCGTCCTCCGCATCGTGCCCAGCAGGACCTCGTGGTCCGCGTCCCGGCGTGCAACCTCGACCTGGTCGGCGTCCGCGACGTCGTCGACAAGGACGGGCTGGACCGGGTCTTCGACATCCTGCGCGCAGCGCACGTCGAGGAGCCGACCAACTGGTCGCGCCGCTACAAGGCCAACCTCGAGAAGCTGCACAGCGGCGACGTGATGAAGGTGTCCGAGGTCGTCCGCGACCTGTGGCGCCGCGAGCGTGACCGCGGTCTGTCCGCCGGCGAGAAGCGGATGCTGGCGAAGGCGCGTCAGATCCTGGTCTCCGAGCTGGCCCTGGCCGAGAACACCAACGAGGACAAGGCCGAGGCCATCCTCGACGAGGTCCTCGCCTCCTGATCGGTTGAGAGCCGAACAGACGAGGGCCCCGCACACTCCGGTGTGACGGGGCCTTCGTCATCTCGGCCCCCGACCCTCGCCTGCCATGGACCCTTCGACCCGCTCGAGCCCGGCGAGGCGCTGGGCGTCGTCGTCGAGTCGGCCCGCGGGTCGCTGCCGTTCGCCCTGCTGCACGGCGAGCCGCTGGTCGCCTGCGCGGCCTGGGCGATGGGCGAGGCCGGCATCCGGCTGCTCGACCTCACCACGCCCTGGGACGAGGTGCAGGACGCGGGCGCTCCCGCTGGTCTGGCACGACGCGCTGTGCCCGATGACGCCGCCCGACTTCCTGGCCGCCTGTGTACGCCGTGTGGTCGACGACCGGCACGCCGGTCGCGGGCGTGCTGCCGGTCACCGACACGGTCAAGGAGGTGCACGCCGGGGCCGACGGGCCGGTGGTCGGCGAGACCCTCGACCGCGACCGGCTGCGCCGACTGGCCTCCCCGTTGGTGCTCCCGGCCGGCTGTCGTCGCGGCGCTCGCCGACTGGCCGCCCGGTGGACTTCCGGGAGGCGCTGGCGCCTGCTCCGGCGGCTCGGACGCGGTCGACCTGCGTCGAGGGACCGCCGACGCCGTCCGACGCTGTGCGCTGACGCCCGCGACCTCGCGCCTGCTCGAGGCCCTCACCGAGCGATGAGCGCCCCCGCGACGCGGAAGTCCTCGGCGACGGTGAGCTTGAGGTTGCCCTCGTCGGAGTCCACGGCCGCCACCGGCGACCTCGGTGTAGACGGCCAGGATGCCCGCCGTGTCGGTGGCCTCGAAGCCGTCGGCCTCCGCGCGCCGGTGCGCTGCCAGCAGGGCGGCCGCCCCGAAGGCCTGGGGGGTCTGGACGCCGACCAGGCGCCGTCCTGAGCCTGTCGAAGGCTCGCCGGTCGTCGCGACGCCGACCAGGTCGGGCAGGCCGGACGACCGGGATCGCGCCGCCGACCCGGGCAGCCGCCTCGAGCACCGCCTCGTAGAGGGCGACCGACGGCGAGCGGGCGGGCCGCGTCGTGCATCGCCACCACGTCGATCTCGCCGGCCTCGATGGCTCGGCGCCAGGTGCGAGAGCGCGGCCCACTCCGAGCGGTGCCGGGTCGCGCCGCCGGTCACCATCGTGACCAGCGGGGCCGTCGTCGGCGAGGTGCTCCTCCACGGCCTCCCGCACGGCGTCCTGCTCGCCGTCGCGGACGACCAGCACGACCTGTCGTACGCCGGGGACCCGGCACGGCGGTAGCACACCGAGCGCGCGACCACCGGGACGCCGGCCAGGGGGAGCAGCACCTTGTTCACCTCGGCGCCGACCCGCGTGCCGGAGCCGGCGGCGAGGACGACGACGGCTGCCCGCATCAGGTCGCCACGTGGACCAGGGCCGTCGCGATCGCGGCGATCCCCTCACCGCGGCCGGTCAGGCCCAGCCCGTCGGTGGTGGTGGCCGAGAGCGAGACCGGCGCCCCGACCGCGGCGGTCAGGACCGCGGTCGCCTCCTCGCGGCGCGGGACCGAGCCGGGGCCGGTTGCCGATGACCTGCACCGCGACGTTCGCGATCTCGTAGCCCCGCGCGTCGTACCCGCGCGGCGGTCTCGGTGAGCAGGGCGACGCCGGACGCGCCGGCCCACTCGGGCTCGGCGGTGCCGAAGTTGCTGCCCAGGTCGCCGAGGCCGGCGGCCGAGAGCAGCGCGTCGCACATGGCGTGGGCAGCAGACGTCGCCGTCGGAGTGGCCCTCGAGGCCCTGCGGCTCGTCGGGCCAGGCGAGCGCCGGCCAGGTGCAGCGGGACGCCGTCGGCGAGCCGATGGACGTCGACGCCGACTCCTGTTCGCACACCGTAAGAACTTCCCGCCACGGTGATGATCATGCCCGAGCGAGAATCGGCGCGTGCGGACAACCGTCGTGGGGCCTGGGCTCTGGCCGGGCTGCTGGCCGGCCTGGCGGGCCTGGCGACGGCGTACCTCACCGTCGGCGCTGCTCGGCCTGCGCGGCAACCCGGTCACCGACGTCGCCGAGCTCGTCATCCGGCTGACTCCCGGGCAGGTCGCCGAGGCAGCTGATCCAGGTCGTCGGCCGCAAGGACAAGCCGCTGCTCGTGACCGGCGTCCTGGTCGTCGTGCTGCTGCTGTTCGTGGTCTTCGGGCTGCTGGCTCGGGCGGTCGCCGGGCGCCGGCGTGGCCGGTTCATCGTGCTCGGCGTCGTCGGGCTCGTCGCCAACCAGTCGCAGTACCAGGCGCCCGGCGTCGGGCATCCTGCCGATCCTGGTCGGCGTGCTCACCTGGGCTGGCCGTGCTGGCGCTGCTGACCGCGCCGCTGCGCGAGCGGCCCTTCGGCGAGACCGACCCGCAGCCGCCGGTTCCTGCTGGCCGCCGCGGCGTGGGTGCCGGCAGCGTGGTGCTCGGCCTGGTCGGCTGGAAGGCCGGCGGCCACCGCCGGGCCGTCGCGACCGGCGCGGGACACTCTCAGGCTGACGGGTGTGACCGCCCCGGCCGCCGCCGCCCGGGACGTCGGTCGGGCTCGACGGGATCGAGCGTGGCAGACCCCGGCCAGCCGGTTCTACCGGATCGACACCTCCCTCAGCCCGCCGGCGATCGCCCCCGAGGACTGGTCGCTGCGCATCCACGGCCTGGTCGACCACCCGATGACCGTCACCTTCGCCGACCTGCTCGCGCGGCCTCGGACCCAGCTCTGGCTCACCCTCAACTGCGTCTCCAACCCCGTCGGCGGCGACCTGATCAGCAACGCCTGGTGGAGCGGCGTACTCCTCAAGGACCTGCTCGGCCGAGGCCGGCGTGCAGTCGGGCGCCGACGCGCGTCAAGCAGACCTCCGACGACGGGTGGACCTGCGGCACCCCGCTGTCGGCGCTCACCGACGACCGCGCAGGCGATGCTGGCGTTCGCGATGAACGGCCGGCCCCTGCCGATCGAGCACGGCTTCCCGGTGCGCACGGTCGTGCCGGGGCTCTACGGCTACGTGTCGGCGTGCAAGTGGGTCACCGACATGGAGGTGACGACGTTCGACTCGTTCACGGCGTACTGGACCGAGCGCGGCTGGTCGGCGCAGGGCCCGGTCAAGCTCGCCTCCCGGATCGACGTCCCGCACGACGGAGCCCGCGTTCGAGCCGGGCCGCGTGAAGGTCGGCGGCCTGGCCTGGCAGCAGCACACCGGCATCAAGGCGGTCCAGGTGCAGCTCGACGGCGGCGCCTGGCAGCAGGCCACGCTGGCGCCGAAGAAGCTCACCGACTCCTGGGTCCAGTGGCAGGCGACCCTCGACGTCTCCTCCGGCGACCACCGGGTGCGGGTGCGCGCGGTCAACGACGACGGCGAGGTGCAGACCCCGGTCCGCGCCGACCCCGCGCCCAACGGCGCCTCCGGCTGGCACACGATCTCGATCACGGCCGGCTGAGCTGGACGCTGCACCGCTGCGACACCCGTCCTACGCCGCCTACAGGTGAAAACGACGCAGTCCACCGGGGTGATCCGCTGGAGCCAGACTCAGCGGACCACCCGTCTTTCGGCGTGGTCCGACGGTTTCGTCAGGCGCGGGTGGCGGTCCACGTCTGCGAGATGGTCTTCAACAGGTGCGTGGTGGGACCGACCACGAGGCGGTACTTCGCGCCGTAGCGGGTCGGGGTGACGTTCACGCGGTACTGGCTGCGGAGGTTGGTGTAGACGACCGCGTAGCGCTTCCAGGTGCCGTGCTTGACCTGGACCAGGATGCGGTGGTGCTTGGCCGCAGGAGCCAGCTTGCCGTAGATGTGGCAGCGAGGGATGCAGGATCCCTTGTCGTTGAACTGCCAGTAGGTGCCGACCGTGACCACGTTGGAGTACGTCGGGTCCCAGGTGGTCGGGGCGTCGCCGTTCGTGGGGTCGGTTCCGGTGCCACCGAGGTAGTGGACGCGGTAGGAGACGTTCCCCTTGGCGTGGCTGCCGAAGGTGCCGAAGGAGAGCGACGTGCCCGTGGCCGTGTCGAAGGTCCGGACGACCGTCCACGCGCCCCCGGGCAGCCTTCGCTCCAGGTCGGCGGTACCGGCGTTCACCGGCTGCGTGCTGTTGTCGAACGCGGTGTAGGTGACGCTGCCGCCCAGCAGTCCGATGTAGGTGCCGTAGGCGGCCTTGACCGAAGTCCGGCCGGAGATGTCGAGCGCGGCCGTTGCGGCCGTGGCGGCTTGTGCCGGAGCGGCGGTGACCACAGCCGTCGTTCCTGCCGTGATGGCCAGAGCGGCCAGGATTCCCCCGAGCTTCGCGATACGCATGACTGTTACCCCCCCGGGTTGTCGGTTGACCACGACGACCCCCGAAAGGTGGGGAACCAAGCTGCCGGAACCCCACGGCCGCGTGCGGTGCCTTGCGGCACCCACGGTAAGCGCGCATTGCTCCGGGGGGCAAGGCTCGCCGGATCGGGTCACCAGCGTGGGCTGCCGCCCCCGCGGTGTGGCAGCTGCTGGTCCGCGCGATGGATCACGTAGACGAGGCCGCCGGAGCCGTCGAGCCAGGCGCGCTCGAGCTCGTCGCGGCGATACGTACGACGCACGCTGCGCTCGGTGGGGGCGGCCGGGTCATTGGTGACGACGTCGCCCTCGGCCGTGAAGCCGCGGATCACCAGGAGGTGGCCGTCGGTGGCGTGGGTGGGCGCGCCCCGCAGCGCGCCGGCCGGATAGGCGACGCTGACCACCACGGGGAGGCGGGCGTCGACGAACCGCTCGGCGTCGCGCAGGTCGCGCAGGCGGGTCACGAAGGCGTGGCCGGCGAGCCCGGCGGCCCAGGCGGTGTTGAAGCTCCAGTTGCCGGTGCCGTCGTACGCCGGGTCGAAGACGTCGGCGGCCGCCCTCTGGATGTCGGTGGTCGGTGGCAGCCTGCCGGCATGCGCCAGCACCATCGCGACCGACGTGGGCGAGCACCACCCGCGACCCCCGACCTCCTGCCAGGTCATCTGGCTCAGCCGTGGCACGTCGAGCACGCGCTCGGTCCGGCGTAGCGGGGGCGAGGTGTCGGTCCGCACCTGTCCCGCCGCGACGACGGCGCCGATGCGGTGAAGCTCGCAGGCCCCACGCAGGCGCACCCGCAGGCGATAGGCATCGAGCGCTCTCGCGCGGGCGCCAGACGTCGGTGTCGACCTCCGGGTCGCCGGTGGCACTGGCTCGATGGGTGGCCCGGCGTCCCGATGCCCAGGTGCCGAGACGGTGCCAGGTCCGGCTGCCGCGTCCCTGTGCTGCCACCTCGATCCAGCTGCCGCGCGGGGTCGTCGCCTCCCACGAGGCGACCAGGTCGGCGAACGCGAAGCCCGGCTCGCACCACGGCGAGGTCCAGGTCCGCACCTGCGTGTCCTGTCGGCGGAGCGTGCCGTCGGCGCGCGACCACGCGTCGTACCGGATGCGGCGAGACATGACCCGACGATAGGGGAGCCGGACTGCCGCCCCTCTAGCATTGGCGGGTGACTCTCCGGCTCCACGACACCGCGACGCGCGAGGTGCGCGACTTCGTCCCCCTCGAGGAGGGCAAGGCGGGCATCTACGTCTGTGGGCTGACCGTGCAGAGCGAGCCCCACGTCGGCCACGTGCGCTCGGCGGTGAACTTCGACGTGCTCCGTCGCTGGCTGGTCGCGTCGGGTTACGAGGTCACGTTCATCCGCAACGTCACCGACATCGACGACAAGATCCTGGCCAAGGGCGAGGCGCAGGGTCGGCCGTGGTTCGAGATCGCCTACCTGATGGGCCGCGAGCTCGACAGGGCGCTCGACGCGATCAACGTGCTGCCCCCGACCTACGAGCCCGCTGCGACCGGGCACGTCCCCGAGATCCTCGAGCTGATCGGGCACCTCGTGGCGCGCGGGCACGCCTACGCCGCCGAGGACGGGTCGGGCGACGTCTACTTCGACGTGCGCTCGTGGCCGTCCTACGGCGAGCTGACCCGGCAGAAGATCGACGACATGGAGCCGGCCGAGGACGCCGACCCGCGGGCGGAAGCGCGACCCGCGCGACTTCGCACTGTGGAAGGGCTGGAAGAAGGCCCTCGAGCCCGAGACCGCGGCGTGGCCGTCGCCCTACGGCCCGGGCCGGCCGGGGTGGCACATCGAGTGCTCCGCCATGGCCGCGAAGTACCTCGGTCCGGCCTTCGACATCCACGGCGGCGGGGTCGACCTCCGCTTCCCCCACCACGAGAACGAGCTGGCCCAGTCGCGCGCGGCCGGCCAGGCGTTCGCGTCGTACTGGCTGCACAACGCGTGGATCACCACCGCCGGCGAGAAGATGTCGAAGTCGCTGGGCAACTCGATGCTGATCCCGTCGGTGCTCGAGCGGGTGCGCGGGATCGAGCTGCGCTACTACATGGTCGCGGCCCACTACCGCTCGCACGTGGAGTTCTCCTTCGAGGCGCTCGACGAGGCCGCCAAGGCCTTCCGCCGGATCGAGGCGTTCCTCGACCGCGCCGAGAGCGCGATCGGTGAGGTGCCGACGGACGGCATGTTGTGCGCGGACTTCATCGATGCCCTGGACGACGACCTCGGGACGCCGGCCGCCATCGCGGCGATCCACGAGGTCGTGACCGAGGGCAACAAGCACCTCGCGGGAGGCGACACCACGGCGCTGCGCGGCAGCCTCGGCGTCGGTGCTGGCGATGCTCCGGGTGCTCGGCCTCGATCCGCACGATCCCGCCTGGCCCACGGCCGGAGCCTCCGACGACGCCGCGCCTCACCTCGGCCGTCGACGCGCTCGTCGCCGGCCTGCTCGAGGAGCGAGCCGCCGCGCGAGCCGGCCACGACTGGGGCCGCGCCGATGCGATCCGCGACCGGATCGCGGCCGCCGGCATCGCCGTCGAGGACACCCCCGACGGCCCGAAGTGGTCCCTGGCGGCGCCGGCAGAGGACGGTGCCTGATGCCGGGCAACAGCCAGCGCAAGGGCGCGATCCGCAAGACGTCGAAGAAGCCGACTGCCGGGTCCGGTGGCCGCGTCCGGCGCGGGCTCGAGGGCAGAGGCCCGACGCCCAAGGCGGCCGACCGGCCCAACCACAAGGCGCACAAGGCCAAGACGCGCGCCGAGCGTGACGCCTCGCGCCGTCCCAAGCGGCGAGCCGGAGGCGGCGACGACGAGTGGGTGGCCGGGCGCAACTCGGTGGTCGAGGCGCTGCGGGCCGGCGTACCGGTGACCGGGCTCTACGTCGCCGAGGGCGCGGAGCGCGACGGGCGGCTGCGTGAGGCGTTCAAGATCGCCGCTGACCGAGGCATCTCCCTGCTGGAGGTGACCAAGACCGAGCTCGACCGGCGTACCGACGGGGCCGTCCACCAGGGCCTCGCCGCCCGGATCCCGCCCTACGAGTACGCGCATCCGCGCGACCTGCTCGACGCCGCCGCGGCGGCCGGCGAGGCCCCGCTGATCGTGGCGCTCGACTCGGTGACCGACCCGCGCAACCTCGGCGCAGTCGTGCGCTCGGCCGCCGGCTTCGGCGCCCACGGCGTCGTCGTCCCCGAACGACGCGCCGCCCGGATGACGCCGGCCGCCTGGAAGACCTCCGCCGGCGCGGCCGCGCGGATCCCGGTCGCCCAGGCGACCAACCTGGTCCGCACCCTCAAGGACTACCAGGAGGCGGGCTGCCAGGTGCTCGGCCTGGCCGCGTCCGGCGACCTGACCCTGCCCGACCTGCTCGCCGACCGCGACCTGGTCACCGGGCCGCTGGTCGTCGTGGTCGGCTCCGAGGGCGACGGGATCGGCCGCCTCGTCGGCGAGACCTGTGACCGGCTGCTCTCGATCCCCATGTCGTCGTCGCTGGAGTCCCTCAACGCCGGCGTCGCCGCCTCCATCGCCCTCTACGCGATCGCCCAGTCCCGCTGACCCGGCACTTGTGTCAGCGTCTGTGGACGTGACGCCATCGCCAGGTCAGCGGGGCCGGGTGGCATCATCGACGGAGTGGGTACGACGGTCGAGCGGTTGCTGCCGGACGACGACGGGGTCGCCGAGGCACTCCTCGAGCTGACCCGCGAGATCGCCGCCAAGGAGCTGGCGCCGCAGGCGCACGAGGCCGAGGAGCGCGGCGAGTTCCCGGAGGCGGCCTATCGGCTTCTCGGCAAGGCGGGCCTGCTGAGCCTGCCCTTCCCCGAGGAGTACGGCGGGGGTGGGCAGCCCTACGAGGTCTACCTCCAGGTCGTCGAGGAGATCGCGACCGCCTGGCCGAGCGTCGGGGTCGGGGTCAGCGTGCACGGCCTGACCGCCAACGTCGTCGCCACCAACGGCAGCGACGACCTCAAGCAGGAGTGGCTGCCTCGGATGCTCGGCGGCGACTGGCTCGGCGCCTACTGCCTCTCCGAGCCGCAGGCAGGCTCCGACGTGAGCGGCATCCGGACGCGCGCCGTGCGCGACGGCGACGCCTACGTCGTCACCGGCACCAAGCAGTGGATCAGCAACGGCTCGTGCGCCGACTACTACATCCTGTTCGCCCGCACCTCCGACGACCCCAAGCGCGGCCTGTCGACGTTCGTGGTGCCGGCCGACACCGAGGGCATGAGCTTCGGCGCACCCGAGAAGAAGATGGGTCTCACCTGCGACGTCACCACGCAAGTGATCTTCGACGGCGCCCGGCTCCCGGCCGCTCAGCTGGTCGGCGAGGAGGGTGCCGGGATGCGGGTCGCGCTCTCCGCGCTCGACGCCGGCCGGCTCGGGATCGCCGCGGTCGCGACCGGCATCGCCCAGGCAGCGCTGGCCCACGCGGTGGCCTACGCCGGCGAGCGCCGGCAGTTCGGGCGCCCGATCGGTGATCTCCAGGGGCTCCAGTTCCTGCTCGCGGACATGGCCGCGGACGTCGAGCGGGCGCGTGCGACGTACCTCCTGGCAGCGCGGCTCAAGGACGCCGGCCGACCGTTCAGCCGACAGGCCAGCATCGCCAAGCTGACCGCCTCCGACGCCGCGATGCGGGTGACCACCGACGCAATCCAGGTGCTCGGCGGCAACGGCTACACCCGTGAGTACCCCGTCGAACGGCTCTTCCGCGACGCCAAGGTCACCCAGATCTTCGAGGGCACCAACCAGATCCAGCGGATGGTCATCGGGCGTGACCTGCTGCGCTGATCACAGGACGCCGGCGTCCTGGTCCTCCTCGAGGACGGGGTTGACCGACGGGGCCTCGTCGGCGGTGACCAGCTCGTCCGGCTTGAGGGCCAGGATGTTCGCCAGGTAGTCGGGGGCGGCCTCGAGCAGGGAGATCTCGTGGCCGGCGCGCTCGGAGAGATACCAGCGGTGCACGAGCATCTCGTGGAAGATCTCGGCCGGCTCGAGCTTCGCGCGCGCCTCTGGAGGCACCATCGCCATCACCGGCTCGTACATCTCGGTCAGCCAGCGGTTCGCCGCCACCGCGCGGTCCTCGCGGCCGAGGTCGTGTGCCGCGATGAACCACGCGATGTCGGTGAGCAGCCGCCGTGCCTGCTCGTCCTCGACGTCGAGGCCCGTCAGCGACTGGAGCTCTCGGCGGTGATGGCCGAGCTCGACCGCCTTCGGCTGGATCCGGATCCGATCGCCGTCGAAGTCGGTGACGATGTCGAGCTCGGCCACGTCGAAACCGAGGTCGTTGAGCCGCTCGATGCGCTCCTGGATCCGCCAGGTCTCGTCGGCCTCGAACTCCTGCTCACCGGTCAGCTCGTCCCACAGGTCGTGGTAGCGCTTGTCGATCAGCGCCACCGTCTCCCCGCCGTCGACGTGCTCGCTGATCCACCCGGCGGCCTGGAGGTCGAGCAGCTCGGCGAACACGTTCTCACAGGCGACCTCCACGTCCCACTCGCGCATCTGGCGCGAGAGCTGAGGACGCAGCTCCCCGGTCTCGGCGTCGACGAGGTACGCCGCGAACCCGCCGGCGTTGCGGCGGAACAGCACGTTGGACAACGACACGTCGCCCCAGTAGAAGTCCGCGAGATGCAGCCTCACCAGCAGTACGACGAGCGCATCCACCAAGCACGGCAGGCTGTCGGCCGACATCCCGTGCGCGAAGAGGGCGCGGTAGGGGAGCGAGAAGGCGAGGTGCTCGGTCATCAGCGCGCAGGGGAGGGCCTGGTCGTCGTCGTCCTCGCGGCCGGTGACCACGCCCACCGGACGGACCGCCGGCAGGCCGAGCCGCTCGAGGTCGCGGAGCAGGCGGTACTCCCGGAACGCCATCTCCTCCTGGGTCTCCTTGACCGCCAGGATGCGCTTGCCGAGCCGCACGATGCGGACGATGTGGCGCGAGAGCCCGCGCGGCAGCGGGACGACGTGGTCGTCGGTCCACTCCTCGAGAGGAGCGGACCACGGCAGTTCCAGCACGGCGGCGTCGGGCCGGCTGGACACGATGTGCAGGGCCACGCGTTCAGGCTAGTGCCGTGTGGCGCCTCAGCGCCCTTCGAGGAGCACCGGCCCGGGTCCGCGATCGGCGGCCTCGTCGCCCGGGTTGCTGAGGTTGCAGCGCTTGAGGCTGAGGCAGCCGCAGCCGATGCACGAGTCGAGGGTGTCGCGCAGGCGCTCGAGCTGCCGGATCTGCGCGTCCAGCCGTGGCCGCCAGCTCCGGCTCAGCCGTGTCCAGTCGGCCTTGGTCGGGGTGCGGCTGCTGGGCAGGGTGGCCAGGGCCAGCTCGACCTCCTCCAGCGACAGGCCGACCCTCTGGGCCGTGCGGATGAACGCCAGCCGACGCAGCTCGGCGCGTGCGTAGCGGCGCTGGTTGCCCGTCGTACGACGCGAACGGACCAGGCCGCGCGACTCGTAGTAGCGGATCGCACTGGTCGCGACCCCCGATCGCTCGGACAGGTCGCCGATGGTGAGCTCGGTCATGTCCACGAGGATGCCTTGACTTCAAGCTCACTTCAACTTGTGCAATGGGTCCTGTGAACGACATCGACCAGCTCCTGACCCGGATGACCGGCGACGAGAAGCACGCGCGCGCGGCGTTCTCGACCCTGGACGTGCTCCAGGTGCTCTACGAGCGCATCCTCGACGTGTCCCCGGCGACGGTGGACGACCCCCGGCGCGACCGCTTCCTGCTGTCGAAGGGCCACGGCCCGATGGCCTACTACGCCGTGCTCTGCGACCGCGGCTTCTTCCCCGCCTCCTGGCTCGACACCTGGGGCTCGTTCGACTCACCTCTCGGCCACCACCCCGACCGCAACCTCGTGCCCGGCGTCGAGATCTCGAGCGGCTCGCTCGGTCACGGTCTCCCGCTCGCCGTCGGGACCGCCCTGGGACTGCGCGCGCAGGGCATCGGCTCACGTGTCGTCGTGCTCGTCGGCGACGCTGAGCTCGACGAGGGCTCCAACCACGAGGCCCTCGAGCTCGCCGCCGCACTGGGCCTCGACGCGCTCACCCTGGTCGTCGTCGACAACCGCTCGTCGTCGCTACGCCGTGCCCGGGCCGGATCGCCGCCCGGCTCGCCACCGAGGGCTGGCAGGTCGAGACGGTCGACGGCCGCGACCGGCGACGCCCTCGAGCACGCCCTCTCCGCCCGCGGCGACGGCGTGCCGAACGCCGTGGTCGCCACCGTCCTCGACAAGGAGCTCGCCGCATGACCGTCCTGTCCCTGAGCCGTGACCCTCGCACCCAGTTCGGCCGCACCGTCACCGACCTCCTCGACGACGACCTGTCGGCCGCGCTGGTCTACGCCGAGATCTCCGCGCGCTTCTTCACCGAGGCGGAGCGCCGCTTCCCCGAGCGCGTCGTCAACGTCGGCATCCGCGAGCAGCTGCTCGTCAACGTCGGCGCCGGCTTCGCGCTCACCGGGATGCGGCCGATCGTGCACACCTTCGGCACGTTCCTGGTCGAGCGCGCCTTCGAGCAGGTCAAGCTCGGCTTCGCCCACCAGGGCGTCGGCGGCGTGCTCGTCGGAGTCGGCGGCTCGTTCGACGCCTCGAGCGCCGGCCGTACCCACCAGGCGCCGGGCGACGTCGCGCTTGATGGACACGCTGCCCGAGGTCGCCATCCACGCGCCCGGCACCTCGGCCGAGACCGACGAGGTGCTGCGCCGGGCGGTCGCCGGCGAGGGGCTGCACTACGTCCGGGTCGTCGAGCAGACCAACACCGAGTCGTTCGCCGGCGCCGGCCTCCACGTCGTACGACGCGGGGTCGGGCGCCACCGTGGTCGCCCTCGGGCCGGTCCTCGACGAGGTGCTGGCCGCCACCGCCGACCGCGACGTCACGGTGCTCTACGCCCACAGCGTCCGGCCCTTCGACGGGCCACCCTGCGCAGCGCGATGCTCCACACCGGACGTGGTGCTCGTGGAGCCGTGGCTGGCCGGCACCTCGGCCCGCTGCGTCGCCGAGGCCCTGCTCGACCGTCCCCACCGCCTGCTCGCGCTGGGCACGCGGCGGACCGAGCTCCGTCACTACGGCACGCCCGCCGAGCACCAGCGCGCCCACGGCCTCGACGCCGCGGGCATCCGCCGGTCGCTGGACGCGTTCCTGGCTGCGTGATCCGGGCCGGCCCTCGTTAGGCTGACCCGGCCGCCGTCGAGCGAGGCGGCGTCGCCGGTGTAGCTCAGACGGTAGAGCGCTTCTCTTGTAAAGAAGATGTCGCGGGTTCGATTCCTGTCACCGGCTCGGTCAGGCGTCGCGTAGCACGAACGACGAAGCGGCTCGGGTCGACCCGGTCGTCGTGGGCGGACGCCATCGGCCGCGGCCGCTCGAGCCGCCGGCGAGGCCCGCCGACGCAAGCACGACGAAGGCCGCCGCGACGATGCGCCGACGACCGACCGCGCGCTCATGGATGCGGAAGTCGGGGTCGTCGTACGACGCGGGCTGGCGAGCCATGCGTCCAGCATCTCCGCATGGCCTGTGCCCGCCTGAGTGTCAGTTGATCAACGCCCATGAAGCCTGGGCTCACGGCCGTACGGCGCGCACCGTGCCGTCAGCGGACCTGCTCGACCTCGAACTCGCAGGCCGGGTGGGCGATGGCGTCCTGCGCGGCGACGATCCGCAGCTCGCGCTCGCCGGAGTCCAGCGTCTCCTTCGAGTACGGCGTGCACGGACGACGCCGTGCGGGCCAGCGCGTCGACGGCCGAGCCCGTGGTCCGCGAGGTGCGCGGTGAAGAGAGCGGCGGTCAGGTCGCCCGAGCCGTTGGCCTTCATCGGCAGCCGTGGGGTGCGGACGGTCCAGGCGCCGTCGTCGGTGACCGCCAGCATCTCGATCGTGTCGTCGGGCGCGTCGGGCGGCAGGAACGACGTCACCAGCACCGTCGACGGGCCGAGGGCGCGGGCGGCGTCGGCCGACTCCAGGGTCGAGCCCAGCGTGTCGGGCGAGGTGTCGGTGAGGAAGCCGAGCTCGAACTGGTTGGGCGTGATCGATGTCGGCCGCCGGCACCACCTGCTCGCGCATGCATCGGCGGGATCGCCGGGTCGACGAAGCAGCCCGACTGTCGCGTTGCCCATCACCGGGTCGCAGGTGTACGTCGCCGCGCGGGTTGGCCGCCTTGACCCGCGCCACGGCGTCCACGACGACGTCGCAGATGCCCGGGCCGCCGAGGTAGCCGGAGAGCACGCGCGTCACAGGTCGGCAGCACGCCGCGCTCGTCGATCCCGGTGATGACGTCGCGCACGTCGTCGGGCGCGAGCAGCGGCCCGCGCCACGCGCCGTACCCGGTGTGGTTGGAGAAGACCACCGTAGCACCGGCCACACCTCGTGGCCGAGTCGCTGGAGGGGGAAGGTCGCCGCGGAGTTGCCGACGTGGCCGTAGGCGACCGACGACTGGATCGACAGGAACCGCATCCGCTCATCCTGTCATCGGGCCGTGTCGGCCCGCAGCCATAGCCTGAGGGCATGGAGCGATTCGTCGACCAGGACCTGACCGGTGCGGAGTTCCGCGAGTGCCTGATGAGCAACACCCGCCTGATCGGGGTGGTCATGCAGGACGCCGAGATCGACGGGCTGGTGACCGACCTCGTCGTCAACGGCGTCGAGGTGATGCCCTACGTCGAGGCCGAGCTCGACCGGCGCCACCCGGTGCGGCGTGCTGATCCGCTCCGACGACCCGCGACGACCTGCGCGAGGCGCATCGTCGGCTCGTGCGCCGACTGGGCGGCCACCGTGCGAGCGCATCCGGGCCATGCCCCCGGCATCGAGCACCGCAGCGCCGACGACGAGTGGTCGGCGGTGCAGACCCTGCGCCACCTGGTCTTCGTCCACGACTCGTGGTTCCGGCGCTGTGCTGCCTCGGCTCGACCGACGCTGTTCACGCCGATGGGGCTGGGGATCGAGGCCGTGCCCGACCGCGAGGAGCAGGGCCTCGACCCGTCCGCCGAGCCCACGCCTCGACGAGGTGGTCGCCGTACGCGACGCGCAGGCGGCCGAGCTCGAGGCCTGGCTGGCCGACGTCACGCCCGGAGCGCCTCGCCGCAGCCGGCTCCGGTGCCCGACGACGACGGCTGGCCGCCGTACGCCCGCGGCCGCAGTCGGTGCGGCAGTGCCTCGGCACCGTGCTCAACGAGGAGCTTCGAGCACCACGGCTTCTGCGTCCGCGACCTGACGGTCCTGGAGGCCTCGGCGCCGCTGGCTAGGGTCGATCGCGTGAGCGACATGACCTACCGCCCGCTGGGCGACTCGGGCCTGATGGTGAGCGCGGTCGGCATCGGCTGCAACGCGTTCGGCCGTCGCGTCGACCTCGACGGGGTGAAGGAGATCCTCGACGCCGCGCAGGACGTCGGCGTCACGCTGCTCGACACCGCCGACGTGTACGGCGGGGGCGGCGCCAGCGAGGAGATGATCGGCGAGGCGCTCCGGGGCCGCCGCGACGAGTTCGTGCTGGCCACCAAGTTCGGCATGGACATGCAGGGCGCCAACGGTGAGGACCACGGCGTCCGCGGCTCGCGCGCACTACGTCCGCCGGGCGGTCGAGGCCTCCCTGCGCCGGCTGCGGGTCGACCACCTCGACCTCTACCAGCTCCACGAGCCCGACGAGGTCACGCCGATCGAGGAGACCCTCTCGGCGCTGACCGACCTGGTCCGCGAGGGCAAGGTCCGCTACGTCGGCTGCTCGAACTTCGAGGGCTGGCGCATCGCCGACGCCGACTGGACGGCGCGCACGGCCGGGCTGCGAGCGCTTCGTCTCGGTGCAGAACCGCTACTCCCTGCTCCACCGCGACCTCGAGGCGGAGGTCGCGCCGGCGGCCGAGCAGTTCGGGCTGGGGATCCTGCCCTACTTCCCGCTGGAGTTCGGCCTGCTCACCGGCAAGTACCGCCGCGGCCAGGAGGCGCCCGGCCGGCTCCCGCGCCGCCACGGCACCGTCGCCCTGGCTCGAGCACGCCGACTGGGACCGGATCGAGGCGCTCGACCAGCGTTCGCCGAGGCCCGCGGCCTCTCGCTGCTCGACGTGGCGATCGCCGGCCTCGCCGCCCAGCCCGCCGTGGCCTCGGTGATCGCCGGCGCCACGCGCGGCGACCAGGTGCGCGCCAACGCCGCCGCCCTGCGGTGGGAGCCCGACCGAGGCCGACCTGGTCGATCTCGACCTGATCACCCGCTGAGCCCGACCGCGGAGGCCACCGGGTCCGGCTGACGGTCCCCCGTCGCCTGGACCATTTGAAGAATTGTGCAAGTGGTCCGATCGTCAGGTAGGAAGGACCAGGCGGCACCCGAGCGGCGCCGACGACGAGACGAGGACGACGCGTGGCGATACCCCTCTACCGGGCGAAGGCGGAGTTCTTCAAGACGCTCGGGCACCCCGCCCGGATCCGGATCCTCGAGCTGCTCTCCGAGCGCGACTACGCCGTCCACGAGCTCCTCGACGAGATCGCGATCGAGCCGAGCAACCTCTCCCAGCAGCTCGGCGTGCTGCGGCGCACCTCGCTGGTCGTCTCCTACCGCGACGGCGCCGAGGTCATGTACTCCGTGAGCGTCCCGGAGGTCCGCGACCTCCTGCTCGCCGCACGACGCATCCTGTCCGGGATCATCGCCGTCCAGGGGGAGATGGAGTCCGAGCTGACCCGACCGGTGCACTCGTGAGCGTCGCGCAGGGCGCCCCGCCCGGTTCGGGCGTCACGAGCGACCGCGTGGTCGCTCGCGTCGTCCGCCTCCTGCCGCGACGTTCCGACTGGACGCACGTCAACGCCGGGCGAGACCTGGTCGCCGGGGTGATGGTCGGGCTGGTGGCCCTGCCGCTGGCCCTCGGCTTCGGCGCGAGCTCCGGCATGGGAGCCGCCGCCGGGCTGACGACCGCGATCGTGGCGGGCGCACTGGCCGCGGTCTTCGGCGGCAGCCGGGTCCAGGTGAGCGGTCCGACCGGGGCGATGACGGTGGTCCTCGTGCCGATCATCGCGGCGTACGGCGCGCAAGGCGTGCTGGTCGTCGGGCTCCTGGCCGGCGTGATCCTGCTCGGGCTGGGCTACGCCGGCGCCGGCCGGTTCATCCGGTTCGTGCCGATCCCCGTCGTGGAGGGCTTCACCGTCGGGATCGGCGTGATCATCGCCCTGCAGCAGGTGCCGGCCGCCCTGGGGGTGGACGTCCACGCGACGAACGTCGTGGTGCTGGCCGCCGACGCCCTGCGTGCCTGGGCGGCGTCACCGGTCTGGGCTCCGCTCGGGCATGGCCGTCGGTGTTGCCGCGGCTGATGCTGGCGCCTGGCGCGCCGCCGACCCCGCTGGCCGGGCTCGCTGATCGCCGTGGTGCTCGCGACCGTCGCCAACGCGGCGTTCGGGTGGGACGCCGCCACCATCGGCCACATCCCCTCGCGGCTCCCGACCCCCTCGGTCCCCTCGGTCCCCGTCGAGCCAGCTCAGCCATCTGGTCCTCCCGGCGCTCGCGGTGGCCGCGCTGGCGGCCCTGGAGAGCCTGCTCTCGGCCACGGTCGCGGACGCGATGAGCGTCGGCGGGCGTCACGACTCCAACCGCGAGCTCGTCGGCCAGGGCCTCGCCAACCTCGGAGCGCCGCTCTTCGGCGGCATTCCGGCCACGGCTGCGATCGCTCGCACCGCGGTCAACGTGCGGTCCGGCGCCTCTTCCCGCCTCGCGGCACTCACCCACGCCGTGGTGCTGGCTCTGCTCGCGCTGGTCGGTGCGCGCTGGGTCGGCGAGATCCCCCTGGCGGCGTTGGCCGGCGTGCTGGTCGCGACCGCGACCCAGATGGTCAAAGTCTCCAGCGTCACCGCGCTCCTGCGCTCGACGCGAGGAGACGCTGCCGTCCTCGCCGTGACCGCGGTCGCCACCGTCGCGCTCGACCTGGTCACCGCGGTGCTCATCGGCCTGGTGGTCGCGGGCTTCTTCGCCCTCCAGCAGACCGCGCGCAGCGCCAGCTTCGGCGAGGTGCCGCTCGACCCGGAGGACCACTCCGACGAGGAGCGGTCGCTGGTCGACGACCACATCGTCGCCTACCGCATCGACGGCCCGTTGTTCTTCGCGGTTGCCCACGACTTCCTGCTCGAGCTCGCCGACGTCACGCAGGTGCGGGTGGTGGTCCTGCGCCTGTCCCGGGTCACCAGCATCGACGCCACCGGTGCCCACGTGCTCGCCGACACGATCAGACGGCTGGAGCGGCGACACATCACGGTGCTGCTCTCCGGGGTGCGGCCGGAGCACGCGCGGGTGCTCCGCCGCCTGGGGGTCTACGACGGGCTGGCCCACGAGCACCACCTGTTCGCGACCACGCCGGAGGCGATCGCCCACGCCCGCCTGCACGCGGCTCGCGTGGAGCACGGCCAGGCCGAACCGGCCTAGGTCAGGCGACCTGCAGCGACCGCTTCGACAGCCCCATCCAGAAGCCCTCGAACAGCTGCTCGCCCGGCTGCTCCGGGTCGGTGGCGGCGCCGAGGGTGACGAAGAGCGGCGTGTAGTGCTCGACGGTCGGGTGGGCGTAGGGCATGCCCGGCGCCTGCTTCCGGTACGACGCGAGCGCGTCGACGTCGCCGCGGGCCAGCGCCTCGCCGGCCCAGGCGTCGAAGTCCTGCGACCAGCCGGGCGCCGCGGCGTCGATGCGCCAGTCGGTGAGGAACGGCAGCCCGTGGGTGAGGAAGCCGGAGCCGATGATCAGCACGCCCTCGTCACGCAGGGGGCGCAGCCGCTCGCCGAGCGCGAGCAGGCGATGCGGGTCGGAGGTCGGCAGCGACATCTGCAGCACCGGGATGTCGCCGTCGGGGTACATGATCTTCAGCGGCACCCAGGCGCCGTGGTCGAGCCCGCGGCTGGGGTGCTGGTGCACCGGCTCGGTGTCGGGCATCATCGCCGCGATCCGCTGGGCCAGCGCGGTGGCCGGCGGGGTCGCGTAGGTCATCCGGTAGTACTTCTCGGCGAAGCCGCCGAAGTCGTAGACCAGCGGAGCGCCGTCGGCGCTGAGCATCACCGGCGCCGACTCCCAGTGGGCGCTGACGATGAGGATCGCCTGCGGGCGAGGCAGGTCTGCGGCCAGGCCGGAGAGCTGGCTCGACCAGAGCGCGTCGTCGAGCAGGGGCGGGGCACCGTGGCCGATGTAGAGCGCGGGCATGCGGTCGTTCATGTCAGCCATAATAGTTTCAGTTTCAACTTTATTCCGAGAGGGCGCGAGCTGGTCTCAGCCCCTGGGGAGAGTGTGCAGGCTCAGCGAGCGCCCGTCCACGGTGAGCACCTCGACCGAGTGGGTGTCGACGACGACGTCGACCTCCGGCGAGGGGCTGGGCAGGGTCCACGTGCCGGCCCACCCCTCGACGACGTCGGGCGAGCGGGTCACCCGCACCAGCCCGTCGTCGTACGACGCGACGACGCCGGGCGCGAGGTCGACGGCCTGGTCGAGGCAGACCCGCGTCGCCGGTGCGAGCAACCGCTGCGAGACGTAGGGCGAGCCGTCCGGGTCGGTGGCGAGGCTCAGCTCGCGGGCGCACGAGAGCTGGCCGCGCCACGGGGCGGTGGGCAGCACCTGCGCGTAGGCCCAGTTGTCGAGCCAGCCCAGCAGCACCCGCCGGGTGGGGTCGCCGGTGAAGGTGACGCCGGCGTAGAGGTCGGGTCCGAGGTCGAGCGGCTGCAGGCCGGTCGACGGGGTGAAGACCGCCCCGTCGAAGTCGCCGACCAGGTAGTACGTCGCGGGCTCGCGGCTCAGCAGCAGCACCCACCGGTCGCCCAAGGGGAAGAGGTCGGGGCACTCCCACGGTCGCCCCTCGCCCGGCGGCATCGCGATGTCCGAGGCGTGGGCCCAGGTGTGCAGGTCCGCAGAGGTGTAGACCGCGATCGCATCCTCGAGCGCCCGCGCCACGACCATCACCCACCGGCCGTCGTGCCACAGCAGCCGTGGGTCGCGGAAGTCCGTCGAGCCGACGTCGAGGACGACGCCCCGCTTGACCCAGGTCAGACCGCCGTCGGTGCTCACGGCGAGGGCCTGGCTCTGTCGGGGGCGACCCTTCTCGTGCCGGGTGTACGCCGCGACCAGGGCGCCGACGCCGAAGCCGGCCGTGTCGTCGGCGTCGACCACGACCGACCCGGTCCAGATCTCCTCCTCCTCGTCGGAGGGGATCGCGACCGGCAGGTGGCGCCAGCTCAGGAGGTCCTCGCTGACCGCGTGACCCCACGACACGTCGCCGTGGGTGGGGCCGGGAGAGACCTGGTACCACGCGTGCCAGACGCCGTCGAGGAGCACCAGACCGGTGGGGTCGTTGACGAAGCCCCTCTCCGCGGTGAGGTGGTGAGCCGGCCGGCTCATGCGGGGAGGGACCAGTCGACGGGGGCGGCAGCCCTGTTCCTCCAGCAGCCGGTTGACCCGCGAGAACGGCCGTGACCCGAAGAACCCTCGCGACGCCGAGAGGGGCGACGGATGGGCCGACTCGACCCACGGGATGGGGCCGAGGGCCGGCTTGAGGGTCTGCGCCGGGCGTCCCCAGAGGAGGGCGACAGCGGCGCCCCCGCGTCCGGCCAGGGCTGCGATCGCGCGGTCGGTGACCTCCTCCCAGCCGCGTCCGCGGTGGGAGTTGGAGTCGTGCGGCCGGACGGTCAGGACCCGGTTCAGCAGCATGACCCCCTGGTCGGCCCACGCGGTCAGGTCGCCGTGCGGCGCCGGTGGGATCCCGAGGTCGACCGAGAGCTCCTGGTAGATGTTGTGCAGCGAGCCCGGCAACGGACGGACGTCGCGGGCGACGGCGAACGACAGCCCGATCGGGTGGCCCGGGGTCGGGTAGGGATCCTGGCCGACGATCAATACCCGCACGTCGGCCAGCGGCCGCCGGAACGCCTTGAAGACGTCGTCGCCGGCCGGGAGGTAGTGCCGTCCGGCGGCGAGCTCGGCGCGCAGGAAGCGACCCATCGCGGCGATCCGGTCGTCGACCGGCGCCAGCGCCTCGGCCCAGTCCGGCGCCATCAGCCCGCGCTCGACCAGCCCGCTCAGCGCACCCACGGGACCAACCTATCGAGCCCGGGCCAGGGGTCGGCCCTGTGTCGGCGCTTGTGTCGGCAGTCTGTCGGAGCGTGTGTCAGCCGGCGGACAGAGCGCGGCGCGGATCCCGAGCAGGGTGGGGTCACCAGCGCAGCCCACGAGGAGCCCGAGATGTTCACCTACAGCGGCAAGAACACCGTCCAGATGGCCAAGCAGTACCGCGCCGAGGAGTCCGCCGATGCCCCGCGCGCCACTCGCAACCGCAAGCACCGCAGCCCCCGCCTCGCCCCGCCGAGCGTCCTGACCAGCCGGTGGTGGGTGGCCTCCGAGGGCCTGCGCTCCGGCTTCGGCCCCAAGCACGGCGGAACCGCCAACCCGGCCTGGTAGGCCGGGCTCGATCAGCGGCGGTCAGGCTTCGGGGGAGCCTGACTGCCGCTCGGCACGTCCACGAGGTCGGCGTCCTCGAACGCGCCTCGCATCCGCAGGTCCTTCTTCGGGTCGGCGACCGTGCAGCACGACGAGAGTCGGATCCGACCGGTGAGGCCGCCGGAGACGAGGACGACGAGGAACACCAGGGTCGGGATCCCGAACACGTAGGCCATCAGTAGGCCATCAGCGACGCAGCGCCCGGGAGTCGGCGGAGCCGTAGCGCCGCTGAGGGTTCACGCCGATCGTGGCCGGGTCCGCGACGGTCTCGACCGTCGGCGGCAGCGCCTTTGCAGCCGTCTTCTTCGCCGGTGTCCGCTTCGTCGCGGAGCCTTCTTGGCTGGGGCCTTCGTCGCCGTCTTCGTCGCCGTCTTCTTGGCGGACTTCTTCGCCGTCGTCTTGGCCGCGGCCTTCCTCGGTGCTGCCGGCGCCGTCGTACGACGAGGCCGCGGTGCGGGCTCCTCGGACTCCGTCCACCCGTCGATCCAGGCGTCGAGCAGTGGCCAGGTGGTGGTGCGTGCCTTGCGCCCGGTCAGCATCCCGAGGTGGCCGCCGGGCACGATCTCGAACCGGACCTCGCGCGAGCCGGACAGCAGCGGCACCGAGGCCTTCACCGGCCGCGACCGGGGCGATCCCGTCGGTGGCGCCGGCGAAGACCAGCACCGGCACCGTGATGTCGGCGACCGAGAGGGTGCGGCGCCTCGAGGTCGAAGGTGCCGTCGACGAGGGCGTTGCCCTTGAGCAGGCGGTGGTAGAGCTGGCCGAAGGTGCGGCCCGGGTAGGCGATCATGTTCGCGGTGAACCGGTCGACCGCCTCGATCTGGGCCAGGTAGTCGGCGTCGTCGAGGTTGCGGGCGATCGCGATCGGCTTGGTCACCAGCTTCTGGAACGACGATAGCTGGAACGCCCACCGCACCAGCGGCTGCGGCGCGCCACCGGCGGTCTGGTAGAGCCGGGTGATCGCGCCGCGCCCGTCGGTGAAGTTGAGCAGGGGCCGCAGCGGTGCGACCAGCGGCACCTCGCGGACGTCGAACGGCGAGCCGAGGGCGGTGATCGACGCGATCGGCAGCGACGCGTCGGCAGCCGCGGCCAGCATCGCGAAGACGCCGCCCAGCGACCAGCCGACCACGTGCACCGGACGACCGCCCGCGTGGGCGGACGCCTCCCGGATCGCGGTCGGGACGACCTCCTCGATCCAGTGCTCCATGCCGAGGTTGCGGTCGCGGAACGAGACGGCGCCGTACTCGACGAGGTAGGTGGGCCGGCCCTGGTCGACGAGGTGCTCCACGAGCGAGCAGCCGCGGCGCAGGTCGTAGCAGATCGCCGGCGCGGCCAGCGGGGTCACCAGCAGCACCGGGTCGCCCTGGGAGCGGACGTGGGCGGCGGGCCGGTAGTGGTAGACCTCGCGCAGGGTGCCGTCGTCGATGAGCGTGCGCGGCATCGGCCGGAGGTCGGCCAGGCTGCCGTAGACGACGCGGTGCGCGACGTTGCCGGCGGCGGACACGACCTGATCGGGCTTCGGGATCAGGTCCACGACAGGCAAATTACCCGCTCCGGCGGCACAGGTCGCGGTCGGGACGTCCCGACGAGACCGGCAGGCGGCGAGCCGGCGCGGAGAAGATGCCCCGACCCGCGCCGGCTCTCGTGGCGATTCGCGCGCCACAGAGGGTCAACGAGCAAGGGGCCCCGGTGTTACGCCGTGGGCCGCGGCAGGCTCCGGTCAGCCCACCGGCGTCGGCTTGAGCCGCTTCCCGTGCGGCGGACGCACCTCGTCCAGCTCGTCGAGGAAGCCGCGGGCCCAGGCTGCGACGTCGCACTGCTTGACCGTCCGGCGCATCGCCCGCATCCGGCGCTGCCGGTCTCGGGGCTCGGCGCGGCAGGCCTGCAGGAGTGCGGCCTTCACGCCGTTGAGGTCGTAGGGGTTGACCTGCCAGGCCTGGCGCAGCTCCGCCGCGGCCCCGGCGAACTCCGAGAGCACCAGCGCGCCGTCCTCGTCGTTGCGGCACGCGACGTACTCCTTGGCGACGAGGTTCATGCCGTCGCGGTAGGGCGTCACCACCATCACGTCGGCCGTGCGAGTAGAGGGCGGCCATCTCCTCGCGCGGGTAGGACGAGTGCATGTAGTGGATGGCCGGACGGCCGATCTCGCCCGAGGTCGCCGTTGATCCGGCCGACCAGGCGGTCGATCTCGTCGCGGAGCAGGCGGTACTCCTCGACCTGCTCGCGCGACGGGGTCGCCACCTGCACGAAGACCGCGTCGTCGACGTCGAACTCGCCGTCGCGCAGGAGCTCGGCGAAGGCACGCAGCCGGGCGTGGATGCCCTTGGTGTAGTCGAGCCGGTCGATGCCGAGGAACACCTTGGTCGGGTTGCCGAGCGCCTCGCGGATCTCTGGCCGCGCGCTCGCGCACGCTCGTCGGACTTCGAGAGCTTCTCGAAGCCCTTGTAGTCGATCGAGATCGGGAACGCCGCGGCGCGGACGGTGCGGCCGTCGGGGAGGTAGACCAGGTCGCGGTGGGTCTTGTGGCCGACCCGCTGCCGCACCAGGCGCACGAAGTTGGCCGCGCCGCCCGGCAGCTGGAAGCCGACCAGGTCGGCGCCGAGCAGCCCCTCGAGGAGCTGACGCCGCCACGGGAGCTGCTGGAAGAGCTCGGCCGGCGGGAAGGGGATGTGGAGGAAGAACCCGATGCGCAGGTCGGGGCGGAGCTCACGCAGCTGCTGCGGGACGAGCTGGAGCTGGTAGTCCTGCACCCACACGGTCGCGTTGCTGCGCGGCCCGCTCCGCGGCCCGCTCGGCGAAGCGCTGGTTGACCGCGACGTAGGAGTCCCACCACTCGCGGTGGAACTCCGGCTTGGCGACGAGGTCGTGGTAGAGCGGCCAGAGCGTGGCGTTGCTGAAGCCCTCGTAGAAGCGCTCGATCTCGACCTCGGTCAGCGCCATCGGGTCGAGGGTCATCCCGTCGTACTCGAACGGCTCGAGGTCGGCGTCGGTGCCGCCCGGCCAGCCCACCCACACGCCCTCGTTGGCCCGCATGATGGGCTCGAGCGCGGTGACCAGCCCGCCGGGCGAGACCCGCCAGCTCGGCTCGCCGTCGGGGCCGGTGATCCGGTCCACCGGCAGTCGGTTGGCCACGATGACGAGGTCGGCCGGCTCGGTCAGGGACACGCATCGACCCTACCCACGCGCCGGTGCGGGCCACTTCACCCGTGCGTGTGATCCATCTCCCCCGGTGGCGGGCGAGGCTGGAGCCGCCGCAGATGGGGCGACGCGCCGGAAGCGAATGACATCGCTGTGATTCCTCGCGTAGACTCCTCGCGGACAGGCAGTCGAGACGCAGCCGACCATACGCCGACAGCAGGCCGACAGCAGGGGAGACCGGATGGACGCCGCAGCCGCACACCCGAGCCGTGACACGGCCACGGGCCTGGGCGAGCGCGACCGCGAGATCCTCGAGTTCGAGCGCCAGTGGTGGAAGTACGCCGGCGCGAAGGAGACCGCGATCCGCGAGTCGTTCGACATGTCCGCGACCCGCTACTACCAGGTGCTCAACGCGCTCATCGACCGTCCCGAGGCCCTCGAGGCCGACCCGCTGCTGGTGCGGCGGCTGCGCCGGATGCGCGCCGAGCGCCAGCGGGCCCGCTCCGCGCGGCGCCTGGGCTTCGAGGTCTGAGCCCTGTGCGGCCGACCAGACGGCGCGACCAGCGGGGGGTCGTGTTCCCCTCGGCGGTGACGATCCTGTCCATCGTCGCCGTGGCGATGGCCGCCGTGGCCTGGGTCGCCACCCGTCATCCGGCGCCGACCGAGCGCGCCGTGACGCCGGCCGCGCAGCAGTCCCCGAGCGCCGACCACTCGACGTACCACCCGCCGAAGGCCCGCCACACCGCAGCCGGCCAAGCCGACCGTCGACCGCAGCAAGGTCGTGGTGTCGGTCTTCAACAACTCCCACGTGAGCGGCCTCGCCTCGCAGGTCGCCGGCCGGGTCGCCCAGGCCGGCTGGCAGGTCGCCGGCTCCGACAACTGGTACGGCACGATCCCGGCCTCGACGGTCTACTACCCGCCGCGGCTCGCCCGGGCCGGCCATCTCCTGGCGCTCGACCTCGGGATCCACCGCACCATGCGCGCCGTCGCCCCGATGCGCCTCGACCGGCTCACCCTGATCCTGACCGGACCGCTGGCCACGCCCACCGGCTGACCCCGCACCTCCGCCTGACCCGGGCAACGGCCGCTCCTGCGGGCCGGAGCGGGCCATGGTTGGCTGGACCCGTGCGGTTCACCTCGCCCGACGCCGAGCAGCGGTACGCCGCGCTGGTCGCGGTCGCGGCACGCTCCGTGCGTCGGCCTGGACTTCGACGGCACCCTCGCCCCGATCGTCGACGACCCTGACGCCGCGCACATCCATCCCGATGCGCCCGGCCGTCCTGCTCGACCTGGCCCAGGTGGTGCGGGCCGTCGCGGTGATCACCGGCCGCCCGGCCCGCAAGGTGCTCGCGCTCGGCGGGCTCGACGAGGTCGGCCGCGAGATCGGCGAGAGCGGCCGGGAGCTGTTCGTCTTCGGGCAGTACGGCTACGAGCGCTGGTCGTCGACCCAGCGCCGGGTCGTCTCGCCGCGGCCGCCGCAGGGGCTGTCGGGCTTCCTGCGCGAGCTGCCCGGCCTGCTGCGCAAGGCCGACGCCGGCGACGCCTTCGTCGAGGACAAGGGCCTCGCGATCGCCGTCCACACCCGCCGGCTCGACGACCCGGCAGCGGCGTTCGCCCGGATCGAGCCGCCCCTGCGGGACCTGGCCGAGCGCTACGGGCTCGTGGTCGAGCCGGGCCGCAACGTCGTCGAGATCCGCTCGCCCGGCATGGACAAGGGCAAGGTGGTCCGCGACCTGGCCAAGGAGGTCGAGGCCGGTGGGTTCCTGTTCGCCGGCGACGACCTCGGTGACGTCGAGGCCTTCGACGCCGTGGCCGAGCTGCGCGACCAGGGCGTCCCGACCCTGCTGGTCTGCTCGGCGTCCCAGGAGGAGAGCACGCTGGTCGACCTCGCGGACGTCGTCGTGCCGGGTCCCGAGGGCGTGCTCGACCTGCTCCGCCGGCTGACCGCGGACGCCCGCGCCTCGATAGTCCCGACGAAATGTCGGGACGCGTCACCGCCGTCGGCGGACTATCGGTTCGACCAGCATGTGGGATCGCCGTACGCATCGTGAGACGCCGCTAGTCTCGTCACAGCTCATCGAGAGGGACTGAGGGAACGGCCCGTCGAAGTCCCGGCAACCACCCGCGAGCCTCCCGTCGTACTCATCGGAGCGCGACGGTCGTGGAGACAGGTGCCAATTCCGTCCCGTGGCGAAGGCCGCCCCGGGGAAGATGAGAAGGAGGAATCTCCCGTGAGCGCATTGGTCGCCGACCACCCGACCTCCACGTCGCAGCTGCGCGAGGGCGCCTTCGGGCACGCCCGAGCGCTCTCGTGTCGCGAGTGCGGCCACGAGGTCGCCCTCGGTCCGTTCTACGCCTGCCCGGAGTGCTTCGGCCCGCTCGAGGTCGCCTACGACTTCCCGGCCGTCACCCGCGAGCAGATCGCGGCCGGCCCGGCCAACATGTGGCGCTACCGGGCGCTGCTGCCGGTGCCGTCCGACATCACCGAGAGCCCCAACACCGAGCCGGGCTTCACCCGGCTGCTGCGTGCCGACAACCTCGCCCGCGAGCTCGGCCTGGAGCGGCTCTGGGTCAAGGACGACTCCACCAACCCGACCAACTCCTTCAAGGACCGCGTCGTCGCCTGCGCCCTGAGCGCCGCCCGCGAGCTCGGGTCCAAGGTGTTCGCCTGTCCGAGCACGGGCAACCTCGCGAACGCCGTCGCCGCCGCAGGCGCCCGGGCCGGGATCAAGACCGTGGTCTTCATCCCGAGCAACCTCGAGCGCCCCAAGCAGGTCAACAGCGCCGTCTACACCGAGAACCTGGTGGCCGTGAACGGCACCTATGACGACGTCAACCGGCTCGCCTCCGAGATCGCGGGCGAGGAGGACGGCTGGGCGTTCGTCAACGTCAACGTCCGCCCGTTCTACGCCGAGGGCTCCAAGACGCTCGGCTTCGAGATCGCCGAGCAGCTCGGCTGGCGGCTGCCCGACCAGGTCGTGATCCCGGTCGCCTCCGGGTCGCAGCTGACCAAGGTCGACAAGGCCTTCCAGGAGCTCATCGCCCTCGGGCTCGTGGAGGACAAGCCCTACGCGATCTTCGGCGCCCAGGCCACCGGCTGCTCGCCGGTCGCCGCGGCGTACAAGAACGGCACAGACGCCATCCGACCGGTCAAGCCCGACACCATCGCCAAGAGCCTGGCCATCGGCAACCCGGCCGACGGCGTCTACGTGCTCGACATCTGCCGCCGTACCGGCGGCGCGGTCGAGGACGTCAGCGACGACCAGGTACGCGAGGGCATCCTGCTGCTGGCCCGCACCGAGGGGATCTTCACCGAGACCGCCGGCGGTACGACGGTCGCCTGCCTGAAGAAGCTGGTCGAGACCGGCCGGCTCGACCCGACCCTCGAGACCGTGGTGATCAACACCGGCATGGGCCTGAAGACCCTCGACGCCGTCGCCGACTCGGTCGGGCCCGCCGCCACCATCGATCCGTCGTACGCTGCCTTCACCGCCACCGGCATCGCCTGACCACCCGGCTTGGTCGCGTCCTGACGATCTGGAGCCCAGGTGCCGACCACGACACCCCGTCGAGGAGAACCCATGAGCGTGTCCGTCCGCATCCCCACCATCCTGCGCACCTACACCGGCGGTGAGTCGGAGGTGTCCGCCGCAGGGCGACACCCTGGCGGCGGTCCTCGACGACCTCGACAGCAGCTACTCCGGCATCAAGGGCCGGATCGTCGACGAGAAGGGCGAGCTGCGCCGGTTCGTCAACGTCTACGTCGGCAACGACGACGTGCGCTTCCTCGACGACCTGGCCACGGCGACGCCCGAGGGCACCCAGATCTCGGTCATCCCCGCGGTGGCGGGGGGCTGACCTCCTCCGAACGGCGGGGCTTGGCGCGGCTCAGTCGGGATCCGCACCTCCCAGCTGTGGGCGCCGGGCTCGGCGAACCACAGCATCGCAGGCACGATCCGGATCGCCCGGAAGGCGCCGGACATCAAGAAGACGGCGAGGGGGATCTCGATCACGACCGCGGCCGCCACCGACTGCCACAGGTCGCCCGGAGCGGCGGTCATGATGTCGAACCACGCGTCGCACAGCAGGAGCACGCCGGTGGCGACGCCGGTCAGCACGCCGAGCAGCCGGCGCTTGTACATCAGCCAGAACGTGACGGCGAACAGCGCAGCTCCGCGATGTCGAAGCCCACCCACATCAGGTCCCAGTTGCGGACGGCGTGCACGTTGGGCAGGGCGAAGGCCAGGTAGAGGATCCACGGCACCAGCAGCAGCGCCGCAACGGCGCTGAGGGCGAGCCGGAGCCGGCGCTGCCGCCGCAGGTAGGACGGGTCGGACATGACCTCGTCGAGCGGACGCGAGAGCCTGACGATGAGGTCACGGCGCTCGGTCGGCGACAACGCCGAGATCTGCTGGTCGGTGAGCACGGTCCCATCGTGCCCGGCACACCCTCACCGCGTCAGGTGGTGCGGGCTCCAAGGGAGCCACGCCGTCACACTGGGGCCACCCCGGCGCAGGTCGGGACCTTCGGCCCTCCAACCAATGGCTGCGCCGGAGCGTTCCTTGGGTGTGCACGTAGGAGAAGTGAGCGTGGTCGAGCCGGTGAGCGACCCACGCGACGAGTTCACAGAGTGGGCGCGGGCCCGTCAGCCCCACCTGCTGCGTGCCGCCGTGCTGCTGACCGGTGACCGAGGGCGCGCCGAGGACCTGGTGCAGGAGGCGCTGACCCAGGTCGCCATGCGGTGGTCGCGACTGCGCGACTCGAGCCCCGACGCCTACGCACGCAAGGTGATCTACCACGGCAACGTGTCTGCGTGGCGTCGCCGGCGGCACGAGGTGCTGAGCGCTGACGCCGCGCCGTACGCCGTGGGTCGCCCGGCCGAGCCCATCGAGCGTCGGCTGCTGATCCGCCAGGCTCTCGCCGGCCTGACCCGGCGCCAACGCGCGGTCGTCGTGCTGCGCTACTTCGAGGATCTCAGCGAGCGCGATGCCGCCCGGGTGCTCGGTGTCTCGGTCGGCACGGTGAAGAGCCAGACCCATCTCGCCCTCCGGCGGCTCCGTGAGGCAGCGCCGGAGCTGGCGGACCTCCTGCACGAGGAGTCCCGATGACCACCGACCGCGGGTTGCACGACCTGCTCCACGAGTCCGTGCGCGACCTGACGATGCCCGACGCAGCCGCTGCCGCCTGGACCGCCGGAGGTCGACGCCGCCGCCGGCGTACGACGAGGCTCGGGGCCGGCGCAGCCGTCGCCGCGGCAGTCGTCGTGGCCGCGGTGGCCGTGTGGCTCGGGCCTCCGGACACGGGTCCGGAGCCGGCCGACCGGCCCGACGGGGTCTACCACGGCACCGGTGTCTGGTGGGGTCCGCAGCCCTCGGCCGAGCCCGCGCTGCCGCAGCTCCCCGAGACGGGCGGCCTGCCGGCCACGGTCGACCTCTCGCGCCCCGCCCCTGCTCTGGCCACCCATCCGGTCCCGCGCGCCGTCGCGGCGTACGGCTTGGTGACCCGCACCGGCGCCCCGCGCGTGGTGGTGGTCGGCCCGGCCGGCCAGCTCCGCACCGTGGACCTGTCGTCGGTCAAGCCGATGACCGATCCCGCGGGCGGCCGGCGCATCGACGTCGCACCGTCGATGCTGTCGCCGTCCGGGCGGTTCCTGATGTTCCCCCAGGACGTGGGGATCGACGTCCTCGACCTCTCGACGGGGGCGTGGCAGTGGGTCTACACGGTGCCTGGCCAGACGACGTGGCGGTCGACCTGGGTCGAGAACTCGATCCGGGTGGCCTCCGGCGACCACTACACCTACTCGGTGGACCCACCGCAGAAGCCCGGCGCCTGGTCCAGCCTCGGCCTGGTCATGTCTCCACACCGGGGCTCCACGCCGTACGGCGTCTGGCGCAGCGGTGCGCTGGGCAACGCCCAGGCCTACTCTCCGGGCGCGGAGGTGCCCGCACCGGCCGGCCTCGCGCCGGGGCGGTCGAGCTGGATCGGCGTCGCCGACGGGTTCCGCGGCGCCATCCTGCTCCTCCCGGCATCCGCCGGCCGGCTGGCGGACTGCTGCCAGCTCGACGCCTATCGGGGCACGAACACCTTGATCTTCGACTCCCGGTCGACCGGTCACCTGCGGGTGCTGGCCTGGCAGATCAGGACGCACCGCTTCTGGCGGGTCACCGAGGTGACCGGCGTCCCTGCGGGTACCGCCCTGGTGTCGTCGTACGCCGACCACGCCTGAGGCTCAGGGACCTCGACGCCCACGGACGCTGGCATCATCCGCAAGACCGAAGCGCTCAGCCGCTCAGGCACCTATGGTCTCGGACATGAGCACGCAGGCCACCGTCCGCCGCCGGGTCGCGGCCACCACCGCGTTGGTCCTGGCCGCCTTCGGCCTGATGGGCGCCACACAGCCCTCCAGCCAGGCCCCGAGCCAGGCCCCGAGCCAGCAGGCGTGCCCGTCAAGCCACCTCTCGGGCCCGACGCGCGTCGGCAGGATCAGCGGGATCGCGCGCCCGCTCGTCGTGGGCGCCCACTGCGCGAGCAGCTCGGCGGGCGCGCAGTCGGTCTACCCCGGCACACCGCCGCTGATCAACCACGGCGGCCCGGTGATGAGCACCCCGTCGGCGGGCGACAAGGTCGTGGTCACACCGATCTTCTGGGCGCCGTCGGGCTACTCCTTCACCAACGCCTACAAGAACGTGATCACGACCTACCTGGCCGACCTCGCCGCCGACAGCGACAAGACCAGCAACGTCTTCGCGACGACGTTCCAGTACTCCGGCAGCAACGGCGCCATCAACTACCGGATGACGACGGCCACGCCGATCACCGACACCACGCCGTTCCCGACCGCTGGCTGCACCACCAACACCGGCGCGGTCTACGGCGACAGCAGCGGCTACACCACCTGTCTCGACGACGACCAGATCATCACCAGGACCAATGCCGTGTTACGGCCCACGGACTGACCCGCGACTTCGGCCACCTCTACGTGATGTTCCTCCCCAAGCACGTCGAGAGCTGCTTCTACCCCGGGCAACCCGGGCGACCAGCAGTGCACGATCAACCCCAGCCCCAGCGCGGCCTACTGCGCCTACCACAGCGCCTTCGGCGCCGGCGGCGAGTCGGTGTACGCCACCATGCCCTTCCCCGTCTACCACTCCGCCGACCGACTACTCGTGCACCACGGAGAACCTCGGCGGGACCCCGACGATCCAGGCGCCCAACGGCGACCAGGACGCAGACGTGGAGATCAGCCCGCTGAGCCACGAGATGGCCGAGGCGATCACCGACCCCGACGGCAACGCGTGGTACGACTCGGCCGGCTTCGAGAACGGTGACGACTGCGCCTACATCTACGGCGCGCTCTCGGGCACCGACGGGGCGTCTGTGGAACCAGACGATCAACGGGCACCACTACCTGACCCAGGAGGAGTTCAGCAACGCCGACTTCAACGCCGGCCACGAGGCCTGTCTCCAGTCGATGCCTCCCGTCGTCCCTGCCGTCACCGGCCTCTCGCCGGCCACCGGGCCCCAGCACGGGTGGGACGACCGGTCAGCATCACCGGCAGCGGGTTCCCGAGCGCGACCGCGGTGAAGTTCGGGGGCGCTGCCGCGTCCTTCACCATCACCGACGCGACCCACATCCGGGCGACCGCTCCGGCCGGGACCGCGGGCACCGTCGACGTGACCGTCGCGACCTCCGCCGGGGCGAGTCCGGTCGTGGGCTACGACCAGTTCGCCTACACGGTCGCCTCCGGCTCCGACCGTGACAGCAGTCGCGCCGACCAGCGGCCCGACGGCCGGCGGCCGGACGGTGACGATCACCGGCACCCACCTCACCGGTGCCACGGCCGTCCACTTCGGGACCGCCGCCGGTACGTCGGTGCGGGTGCTCTCGGCCACCAGCCTGACCGTGCACACGCCGCAGCACGCGGCCGGATCGGTGGACGTCACCGTCTCCACGCCTGGTGGCACGAGCGCGACCTCGACCGCCGACCGCTACCGGTATCTGGCCAGGCCCTCGGTGACCTCGCTGTCGCCGCACAGCGGCACCAAGGCGGGCGGCACGACGGTGACGATCCAGGTCAGGGGCTTCGTGCCGGCGCGACGGTCAGCTTCGGCCGCGCCCCGGGTCGGTCGGTCAAGGTGGTGTCCTCGACCAAGATCACCGTCCGCTCGCCCAAGCACGCGCAAGGGCAAGGTCGACGTCACCGTGCACACCGGCGGTGGTACCAGCGCCACCGGCAGTCACGACCACTACAGGTTCACCTGACGCGCCCGCGCTCCCTCGCCGACGACTTCGACCCGGATCTTCACCCGAGATGGGCGAGGCGATCGGTGAGATGGACGCGCTCCGGGTCGTTGTCGCAGAGCGCGATCGCACGGGTCAGCTCGGCGCGGGCCTCGTCGGTGCGGCCGGTCTTCGCCAGCAGCTCGCCCCGGACGGCCGGCAGCCGATGGCCCGGTACGACGAGCCCGTCCAGCGCGCGGAGACCGGCCAGCGGGCCGTCTGCCTCGGCGACCGCCACCGCCCGGTTGAGCCGGACGACGGGCGAGTCCGCGACCGCGACCAGCTCGTCGTACCGCGCAACGATGCGTGGCCAGTCGGTCGCGTCCGGGTGGGGGGCGACGGCGTGCTCGGCGGCCACCAGCGCCTGCAGGAGGTACGGCGTGCCGGGCGCGGAGGTCACGTGGGGGGTCAGGATCGCCAGCGCCTCCGCGATCTCGTCCTGGTGCCAAAGCGACCGGTCCTGGTCGGGGAGCAGTACCAGGCGGCCGTCCTGCAGCCGGGCGTCGCGCCGCGAGTGCTGCAGCAGCATCAGCGCGAGCAGCCTGTCCAGCTCCACCCGCCCCGGCAGCAGGTCACGCAGCAGCCGGGACAGCCGGACCGCGTCCGCGGCCAGGTCGGTGCGCACCAGCTCGGGTCCGGACGGCGGGGCATAGCCGGCGGTGAAGGCCAGGTAGGCGACGTCGGCGGCGCGGCCGACCCGCTGCTCCAGCACGGCGCCGGTCGGCACCTCGAACCTCTCGCCGGCCAGGCTCTTGCGCGTCCGCGTCAGCCGCGCAGCCATCGTCGGCTTCGGCACCAGGAAGAGCCGGGCGATGTCGGCGGTGCTGACGCCGATCACCATCCGCAGGGTCAGCGCCACGGCGTTCTCCCGGCTCAACGCCGGGTGCGCGCACAGCATCACCAGCCGGAGGCGCTCGTCGCCCACCGGCTCGTCACCCGTCGGGAGGCTCAGCATCACGCGTTGCGCCTCCTCCTGGAGCTCGGCCTCGACCGCCAGCACCGGCAGGCGTTTCGCTGCGACCGCCTCGGCGCGCAGCCGGTCGAGGATCCGGCGGCGGGCACTCGGTGAGCAGCCAGGCCGGCGGGTTCGGTCGGCATGCCGTCGCGCGGCCAGGTGCGAGCCGCTGCCTCGAACGCGTCGGCGAGGCCGTCCTCGGCCAGGTCGAGACGTCGGTACTGGGCCACCAGCAGCGCGGTCAGCCGCCCCCACTGGTCACGCCACGCGACCTCGAGGGCGGCTGCGACGCCGTCACGCCCAGTCGCGGGTGTCCTCATACCCTTCGATCTCGATCACCGGCCGCACCTCGACGGCGTACGACGACGGCAGCAGGGCGCAGAGGCCGAGCACCGTCTCCTCCGCGTCGGCCTCGAGCAGGTAGAAGCCGCCCAGCTGCTCGACCCCTTCGGCGTAGGGGCCCTCGGTGACGACCGCCTCGCCGTCGCGGTGCCGCATTGTCCGCGCCCGGCTGGAGTCGGCCAGCGCCTCGCCCGCGAGCATCGCGGCCCGCTGCGTGACCGCCTCGTGGAACGCGGCGTGGGCATCCATCACCTGCTGTCGCTCCTCGGGGCCGGCGGCGTCCCAGTCGCCCTCGTCGGCGGCCAACAGCACGACGTACTTCATCGGCTCTCCGTCCTCTCCCTGGTGAGTCTGTCATCGCGATGACGCGCGGAGGGAGGCCGAATCGACACCGACGCCGCTCAGCCGGGCAGCGGAAACGCCGCCGGACTGCGCTTCCCGTCGGCGCCGATCGCGCGGACGCCGAAGAGGACGTTGTCCTTGGAGAGGTGGGGGATCGTGATCGTCCCGACCTGGCCGACCCGGAGCACGTGGGTCCACACCGGGTCGATGGTCGGACGCCAGACCACCTCGTAGCCCGCGGCTGACGGGTCGACGGCCCAGGTCAGGGTCGTGTCGTTGGTCAGGTCGGTGACGTTGACCCTGACGTCCCGCGGGATGCCGGGGGCGGTGGCCAGCGACCACAGCCCGGCGGCGTTCACGCGCGCCACCCCGGCGACGTAGCCGTAGTCGACGAACTCCGGCAGGTCGCCGAGCTTCACGCCGTCCTCGACGCGGACGTCCTGGTGCTGGTGGGCGAAGTTCTCGTGCGGCTCGGTGAACCGCACCGCCGAGTAGCCCTGCTGGAGGAAGGACAGCTGGTCGCCGGCGCGCAGGAACCGGTCGAGCCGGTAGATCAGGCGCACCTCCATCCCGGTGGCCTCGGGGGTCGCGACCTCGGTGAGGAACCGCCCCAGCTCGCGCGGCGCCGTGTCGTTCTCGCCGTCGACCTGGATCAGCTGCTGGTCGCCGGCCGTGGGCTGTCGGGAGATGCCCTGCGCGAACAGCCGCACGCTGTGCCGGTCGCGGGTGCCGTCGCCGGCCGCGCTGGAGCCCACGATGTCGTTGTTGAGCATCCCCTGGACGTCGGCACCGGCCTGCGCGAGCTGGGCGGCGGCGTGGTGGGAGCCGTAGAGACCCTGCTCCTCACCGGCGACTGCCATGAACACGATCGTCGCGTCCGGGGCGTGCGTCGCCATCACCCGGGCGCACTCCATCGAGACCGCGACCCCCGAGGCGTCGTCGTCCGCGCCGGGCGCGTCGTCCACGCGGTTCATCACGTCGGTGACGCGGGAGTCGTAGTGGCCCGAGATCACGTAGATCCTTCCCGGGTCCTTCGATCCCCGGAGGGTGGCGACCACGTTGGTGATCTCGGTGGGGACGTCGACCCGAGCGGCGACGGGCTGGACGAACGACTGGAGCTCGACGCTCATCCGCCCGCCGGACATTGCGGCGTACGACTGGAGTTCGTGGAAGAGCCAGTCGCGGGCGGCACCGATCCCACGCTGGGGGTCGGTCTGGGTGGACAGCGTGTGCCGGGTGCCGAACCCGACCAGGGTCTCGATCGTGTGCTGGATCCGGTCGGGGTCGATGGCGGCGAGGATCCGCAGCAGCGTGCGGTCGGCGGGCTGCGGACGCTTGGACCGGCCGGGCCCGTCGGGCCACTGCTGGGGGAGTGCGCCCGAGCCGTGTCCCCCGTGGAGCCCGGACCGGTCTACGGCCTCGGCGTCGGGCATGAAGGCACCTCCTGCGGCTGCCCCTGCGGCGAGGGTGCTGCTCGCCAGGAAGGTACGGCGTGACGCTCCGCGGGTGGGAGCAGGGTCGCCCGACAGGTCACATGCCGTCGCCCCTGGTAGGGCCGCACCTCGAGCCGGCCCTCGGCCGAGCAGAGCCGGCCGACGCACCGGAGCAGGTCGTCGAGGTCGTCGGTGTCGATGAGGTAGAAGCCGCTGAGCTGCTCGGCCGCCTCGGCGTAGGGGCCGTCGGTGACGGTCACCTGGTCCAGCGAGCCGGAGACGATCTTGGCCCGCGTCGACGGCACCAGCTCGGCGCCCTCGATGAACCGGTGGCCGCGCTCGGCGAGCAGCGCGGCGAACTCCGAGTGGGCCTGGTAGGTCCGGTCCCGCTCCTCCTGGGCGGTCGACTCCCAGGCGGCCTCGTCGGCGGGGATCAGGACGACGTACTTGGCCATGGTGGGTCCTCTCGGTCGGGCTGAGTCTGTCACCGCGATGACGCCGGGGCACCACCGAAATCGACAGCGTCCCGCCTCGGCGGTGCGCGTCAGCTCTCGACGGGCCGGATCTCGACGGCCGGATGCGACCGGACCAGCACCTGCGCGGCTTCCAGCAGGCCTTCCTCGTCGTCGGTGGTGACCAGGTAGAAGCCCGACAGCTGCTCGGCCGACTCGGCGAAGGGGCCGTCGGTGAGCAACGCGTTGCCGTGCGGGCCGCGGCGGATCACGTGCGTACGGCGCGTGTCGGCGAGCTCGGCGCCGCCGGTGATGCGGCCGCCACGCTGCTCGAGCAGGCGCGCGAACTCCCGGTCGGTGTCGTAGACGACCTGGTGGTCTGCCGCGCTGCCGGCGTTCCACTCGGCCTCGCTGTCGGCGGGGAACAGGATGACGTAGTCGGTCATGGCGCTTCCTCTCGGTGGGGACGTGTCACCGGGATGACGCCGTGGCGACGCCCGATCGACGTTCGGCTGCTGGGGAAGTGCCAGGGCGTCACAGCCAGTCGAGGATGACCTTGCCGCACTCGCCGTGCCCGACGATGTCGAAGGCCTCCTGGTAGCGGTCGGCCGGCAGGCGGTGGGTGACGATGCCGCTGACGTCCAGGCCGCTCTGCAGCATCGCGGCCATCTTGTACCAGGTCTCGAAGATGCGCCGGCCGTAGATGCCCTGGATCTCAAGCCCCTTGAAGATCACGTCGTTCAGGTCGAGCGTCATCGGGCCGCCGGGGATCCCGAGCACCGCGATCCGCCCGCCGTGGTTCATCGAGTCGAGCAGCTGGTTGAACGCGACCTCGGCGCCGCTCATCTCCAGGCCGACGTCGAAGCCCTCGGTCATGCCGAGCTCGGCCATCACCGGCGGGAGCTCGGCACTACGGACGTCGACGACACGGCTGGCCCCGTGGGCCTCCGCCATCGCCAGCCGGTAGGGGTTCACGTCGGTGACCACGACGTGGCGGGCGCCGATGTGTCGCACGATCGCGGCAGCCAGGACGCCGATCGGGCCGGCGCCCGTGATCAGGACGTCCTCGCCCACCACGTCGAAGCGGAGCGCCGTGTGGGTGGCGTTGCCCAGCGGGTCGAGCACGGCGGCGACGTCGTCGCTGATGTGGTCGGGCACCACGAACACGTTCTGCGCGGGGATCACGATGTAGTCGGCGAAGGCGCCGGGCCTGGTGACGCCGACGCCGGTGTGGTGGTGGCAGAACTCGCGTCGCCCGCCCTTGCAGTTGCGGCAGTGCCCGCACCAGACGTGGCCCTCGCCGGCCACGCGCTGACCGACCTGCAGGCCGCGCACCCCCGTGCCGAGCGCGGTGATCTCACCCATGAACTCGTGGCCGACCACCATCGGCACGGGGATCGTCGCCTGGGCCCACGGGTCCCAGTGCAGGATGTGCAGGTCGGTGCCGCAGATCGAGGTCTTGTGGACGCGGATCAGCACCTCCCCGTCGCCCGGCTCGGGCTGCGGCACGTCCTGCATCCACAGGCCCGGCTCGGCAGCGGCCTTCACCAGCGCCCTCATGCCAGGACACCCATCTCGGAGGCGACCTCGGTGAACGCCGCGACCGCGCGGTCGATGTCGTCGTCGCTGTGGGCGGCCGACATCTGCGTGCGGATGCGCGCCTTGCCCTGAGGGACCACCGGGAAGCTGAACGCGATCGCGTAGACCCCCTTGGCCAGCAGCCGTTGGGCCATCTCGCCGGCGACCTTCGCGTCGCCCAGCATCACCGGGATGATCGGGTGGCCGGCGCCGGCGAGCGTGAACCCCGCCGCCTCCATGCCGGCCCGGAACCTCGCCGCGTTGCGCTGGAGCTGTCGCTGGAGGTCGTTGTCAGGCTGGAGCATCTCCAGCACGTGCAACGTGGTGGTGGTGATCGCCGGTGCCAGGGAGTTGCTGAAGAGATAGGGCCGCGAACGCTGTCGCAACCAGTCGATGATCTCCTTGCGGCCGCTGGTGTAACCCCCGCTGGCACCGCCGAGAGCCTTGCCGAGGGTGCCGGTGATGATGTCGACGCGGCCCATCACGTCGCAGAGCTCCGGCGTGCCGCGGCCGCCGGCGCCGACGAAGCCGACCGCGTGGGAGTCGTCCACCATGACCAGCGCGTCGTACTGCTCGGCGAGGTCGCAGATCGCCTGCAGGTCGGCGATGACGCCGTCCATCGAGAACACGCCGTCGGTGGCGATCAGCCGGTAGCGGGCGCCGGCCGCGTCGCGCAGGCACTGCTCCAGCTGCGCCATGTCGTTGTTGGCGTAGCGCATCCGCTGCGCCTTGCTCAGCCGGATGCCGTCGATGATCGACGCGTGGTTGAGCGCGTCGGAGATCACGCAGTCCTGCTCGTCGAGGATCGTCTCGAACAGTCCACCGTTGGCGTCGAAGCACGAGGAGTAGAGGATCGTGTCGTCGGTGCCGAGGAAGGTGCTGAGCGCGGCCTCCAGCTCGGTGTGCACGGTCTGCGTGCCGCAGATGAAGCGCACCGACGCCATGCCGTAGCCGTGGGCGTCGAGCGCGGCGTGGGCCGCCTGCACCAGCTCGGGATGGTCGGCGAGGCCGAGGTAGTTGTTGGCGCACAGGTTGAGCACCTGGCTGCCGTCGGCCAGGGTGATGTGAGCGGTCTGGGGGGAGGCGATCACCCGCTCGCTCTTGAACAGCCCCTCGTCTCGGAGGCCGTCCGTGCGCTGGGCGAGGTCGGCAAGCAGTGCGGTGCGCATGGGCCCGACCCTACGGCCCTCATTCGTGGCTTCCGGACCCCTATGGCACCGGTGGCGGGACCGGTGGCGGGACCGGTGGCGGGAACAGGGTGACGAACCGGCGGGCCACCGATCGCAGGCCGCGTACCACGACCGACCCGTCCGCCTCGGCGTCGGTCAGCGGCCGCCCGCGCCAGAGCACCTCGCGCAGCCCGGCGACCGTCCCATCGATGCGTGCATGGGGCTGCTCGGCGCGACCACGCCGCAGCGCCAGCAGGCCGTCGTGGACCTCTGCGACCAGGGGATCGTCGTCGACGACCAGGGCCAGCGTCGCATCGAGGTCTCGCGCCCGCGCCGGGTCGAAGACCGTGGACAGCGCGACCGCGAAGGCATCGACGCCCATCTCGTGCCTGGCCGCCTCGAGGCCCTCCCTGCTGCCCCACCGGCCGAGTGCGTGGAGCACTGGTTCGAGCTCGCGGCCCCGGTCGGTCAGCTCGTAGGCACGACCCGACGCCGGGGCGGGCAGCGCCACCGGTTGCAGGACCCCTGCCTGCTCGAGCTGGCGCAGCCGCTGGGAGAGCACGTCGGTGGCGATCCCCGGCAGGTGGGTCTTGAGGTCGGTGAAGCGCTGTGGACCCAGCACCAGCTCTCGGACGACGAGCAGCGCCCAGCGCTCGCCGACGACGTCCAGTGCCCGCGCGATGCCGCACGGATCGCCGTACGAGCGCTTGCCTGCCATGCGGGCATCCTAGCCGGGTCGACCTGAATTCCAACTAGTGACTTGGAAAAACCAAGTTAGTGCGTCTAGGGTCGGGTCACGACCGAGGACGAGGAGGACGAAAGATGTCGGTGCGAGACAGCTATCCCGCAGGAGTGCCGTGCTGGGTGGCCAACCTCCAGCCCGACGTCTCCGCCGCCCGGGTCTTCTACGAGGGCTTGTTCGGCTGGGAGATGGAGGGCGGGCCCGCCGACCTGGCGCCGTACGCGCTCGGCCGGAAGGACGGCCGCGAGGTCGCCGCCATCGGCTCGATGCCCGAGGGCGCAGCCGCCCCGGCGTGGGTGATGGAGGTCTGCGTCGACGACCTCGGCGACACGGCGGCACGAGTGCGACAGGCCGGCGGCGAGGTGCTCCAAGAGGTCGTCGACTTCGGTGAGGTCGGCCGGCTCGGCGTCTACACCGACGCCGTGGGCGCCGTCTTCTGCGGCTGGGAGCCCGGCGCCCGGCGGGGCGCGCAGCTGGTCAACGCTCCTGGTGCCTGGTCGATGAACGCGTTGCAGACCGACGACACCGACCGTGCCGACCGCTTCTACCGAGCGGTGTTCGGGTGGGAGAGCGAGCCGTTCGGCCCGGCGACGCTGTGGCGGCGACCCGGCTACGTCGGTGGTGAGGAGCACCAGCCCGTCCCTCGCGACGTGGTGGCCGTGATGCTGCCGTCCTCAGGCGAGGCCGCGAGCGGCTGGGGCACCGACTTCTGGATCGATGACGTGGACCGCGGTGTCGCGGACGTCCGCCGGCTCGGCGGGACGGTGCTGGCCGGCCCCTACGACGCACCACCGTCGTTCCGCCAGGCGGTCGTGGCCGACCCAGGCGGCGCGACGTTCACGATCAGCCAGCTGGTGGGCGGCTGAGCCCCTGCACCGAGGGCGGGACCTCGATGCCCTCGGCGAGATCGGGCGCCGGGAGCGGGTCGCCCCACGCCGGGGCCAGTGGCACGACGCCGGCCCAGGCGGTGCCGGCGAGGTCCTCCGGCGCATCCTCCGGCCACCCGTCGGAGATCCGCAGCGACCAGTCCTCGAGCGGGAGTGACAGGATCAACGTCGCGGCCAGCTCGGCCTGGGTCGGACGGCGTACCTCGGCCACCCGGCCGGGCAGAAGCCGGTCGGTGACCAGGTCGAGCACGTGCTCCTTGTCATCCGTGACCGGCGTGCACGAGCCGAAGATGACCGCCGAGCGGTAGTGGATGGACGACTCGAAGGCGCTGCGCGCCACCACCAGCCCGTCGTACGAGGTGACCGCGAGGGCCGTGGGCACCCCGCTGGCGAGCCGGCGCATCCATCTCGAGCCGGTCGAGCCGTGGCAGAGCACCCGGTCGCCGTCGCGGATCACCGCGGTCGGCAGGACCGCCGGGGTGCCGTCCTCGGCAACGAGGGCGAAGTGCCCCACCAGGGCGCTGTCGAGGAGGCGGTCGAGGGCGGCGCGGTCGCTGCTGGCCAGCTCGGGCAGGCGGATCCCGCGGCGGGCGTCGGACGAGCGGCTCACGGCGCTGAACCTACTGCGTCCGGGACGGAGTCGGGCAGCCCCCACTGTTTGCACTCGGGGGGTGCGAGTGCTAAACATGACGCTGGCACTCTCGGGTCGAGAGTGACAACACAACCGGACCGGTGAGCTGAGGTCGGGGACGCCGGCGGGAAGGGTCCGCCGGGCAGCCCGGCCGTCCGTCGCGGGCAGCGCTCCGGCCGCCACACGTCGTACCGACTCCTAGAAGGAATCGCGGGAACCATGCCGAAGCTGATTGCTTTCAACGAGGAGGCCCGCCGCGGGCTCGAGCGAGGGATGAACCAACTCGCCGACGCGGTCAAGGTCACGCTCGGCCCCAAGGGCCGCAATGTCGTCCTCGAGAAGAAGTGGGGCGCGCCCACCATCACCAACGATGGTGTGAGCATCGCCAAGGAGATCGAGCTGGAGGACCCCTACGAGAAGATCGGGGCCGAGCTCGTCAAGGAAGTTGCCAAGAAGACCGACGACGTCGCCGGTGACGGCACGACGACGGCCACGGTGCTGGCCCAGGCGATGGTCCGCGAGGGCCTGCGCAACGTCGCCGCCGGTGCCAACCCGATGGGTCTCAAGCGCGGCATCGAGAAGGCCGTCGAGGCCGTGACCGAGCAGCTGCACGCGATGTCGAAGGACGTCGAGACCAAGGAGCAGATCGCCTCGGTGGCGGCCATCTCCGCCGGTGGCGACCAGAGCGTCGGCGACATCATCGCCGAGGCCATGGACAAGGTCGGCAAGGAAGGCGTCATCACGGTCGAGGAGTCGAACACGTTCGGCATCGACCTCGAGCTGACCGAGGGCATGCGGTTCGACAAGGGCTACATCTCGGCGTACTTCGCGACCGACATGGAGCGCATGGAGGCCGTCCTCGAGGACCCCTACGTCCTGATCGCCAACCAGAAGGTCTCCTCGGTCAAGGACCTCCTGCCGATCCTCGAGAAGGTCATGCAGTCGGGCAAGCCGCTGCTGATCATCGCCGAGGACACCGACGGCGAGGCCCTGTCCACGCTGGTCGTGAACAAGATCCGCGGCACCTTCAAGTCCGTCGCCGTCAAGGCCCCGGGCTTCGGTGACCGTCGCAAGGCCATGCTCCAGGACATCGCGATCCTGACCGGTGGCCAGGTCATCTCCGAGGAGGTCGGCCTCAAGCTCGAGTCGACCGGTGTCGAGCTGCTGGGCCAGGCCCGCAAGGTCGTCATCACCAAGGACGAGACCACCATCGTCGAGGGTGCCGGTGACACCGCCCAGATCGAGGGCCGGGTCAACCAGATCCGTGCCGAGATCGAGAACAGCGACTCCGACTACGACCGCGAGAAGCTGCAGGAGCGCCTGGCCAAGCTGGCCGGCGGCGTTGCCGTGATCAAGGTCGGCGCGGCCACCGAGGTCGAGCTCAAGGAGCGCAAGCACCGCATCGAGGACGCCGTTCGCGCGGCCAAGGCCTCGGTCGAGGAGGGCATCGTCGCCGGCGGCGGCGTGGCTCTGCTCCAGGCCGGCGCCCGCGCGTTCGACAAGCTCGACCTGCCCGAGGACGAGGCCACCGGCGCCAACATCGTCAAGGTCGCCGTCAGCGCCCCCGTCCGCCAGATCGCGCTCAACGCCGGTCTCGAGGGTGGCGTCGTGGCCGAGAAGGTCGCGGGTCTCCCCGAGGGTCACGGCCTCAACGCCGCGACCGGCGACTACGGCGACATGCTGGCCGCCGGCGTGCCCGACCCGACCAAGGTCGTGCGCTCCGCCCTGCAGAACGCCGCGTCCATCGCCGCGCTGTTCCTGACGACCGAGGCGGTCGTCGCGGACAAGCCGGAGAAGGCCGCGCCGATGCCGGGTGGCGACGGCGGCATGGGCGGCATGGACTTCTGATCGCCTGACGCAGCATCACGCAAGGCCCCGCGCCAGCCGGCGGGGGCCTTCGTGCATTCTCGCCTCGGACCCCTGGGCGGACGTCATACGTTGTGAGGGCTATGGCCCACGTTTCGGATGACGTCCGGGCGATCGCGGCGGTGGTGGCCGTGATGCTCGGCGTCGCCCTGACCGGCTGCGACACCGGCGAGTCCGCGGCGGGGTCGCCGACCCACCACCGCACCCATCACGTCGTACGACGGTCCCCGAGCGGGCACCCGACGCACGGGCACCCGACGCACTCGCCGGCGAGCCACTCCCCGAGCGCCCGACCGACCGCGACAGGAGCTCCTGCCGCCGACGCGCTGCGCGCCCTTCGCCACCTCGTGGTGCGACCACGACCGGTCGGGACCGAGGGATACGTCCGCAACGCGTTCGGCAGCGACTGGGTCGACACCGACGGCAACGGCTGCAACCAGCGCGACGACGTGCTGCTCCGCGACGCCGTGCCGGACAGCACGAAGGTCGCCCAGCAGGGCTCCTGCGACCACGACGTGCTGGCCGGCACCTGGCACGACCCCTACACCGGCAGGACGCTGCACTTCACCGACCTCAAGGACCTCAGCCAGGCCGAGGCGATCCAGATCGACCACGTCGTCCCGCTCGCCGAGGCCTGGGTCTCGGGTGCCCGCCGGTGGAGCACGGACCGGCGCGAAGATCTTCGCCAACGACCTGCGCGAGCTGCTCGCCGTCGACGGCCCGACCAACATGAGCAAGGGCGACGGCGACCCGGCGGCCTGGCGGCCGCGCAAGGGCTACCAGTGCTCCTATGCGCGGCGCTGGATCGCGGTGAAGTCGCGCTACGGCCTCGCGATCGACCCGTCGGAGAAGGCCGCGCTGCGGCAGATGCTCGGCTACTGCCGCTGACTCCGCTCGCCGCTGCGAGCCTCCTGTGAGAGCGTGACGAGGTGTCCTGGACGATCACCCGGCCGACCCTCGACGACCTCGAGGAGATGGGGCGGGTGCACGTGCAGGTGTGGCAGGAGGCCTACGCCGGCCTGATGCCGGACGAATACCTCGCCGCCCTCGACCCGACCGTGGGTCCGGCGCGGTGGCGCGAGCGCATCGAGCAGCCGTACGGCGCGGTCGTCTGGTGGGTGGCCCGCGACGACGACGGCATCGTCGGCATGGCCACGGCGGGTCCCGGACGCGACGACGACGCGCCGGCGCCGGTCTCGAGCTCTACGCGATCAACGTGCTGCGCCGTGCCCACGGCACCGGCATCGCCGACGACCTGATGGCGGTGGCCGTCGGCGACCGTGCGGCCTACCTCTGGGTCCTCGACGGCAACGAGCGGGCCCTGGCGTTCTACCGGCGCCACGGATTCGCCGACGAGGGTGGCCGCAAGCCCGAGCCCGACACGGGCGTCGTCGAGATCCGGATGTCGCGCAGCGCCTCACCCGGTGAGCCGACCGTCTGACAGGCTGGCCGCGTGGAAGGACTGCTCCTCGCCGCCGGGGCCGGGCGCCGGATGGGGACCCCCAAGGCGCTGGTCACCGACGACCGCGGTTCGTGGCTACGGCGTGGCGTGACCAACCTGCTCGACGGTGGCTGTCGCCGGGTGACGGTCGTCCTCGGCGCCGAGGCCGAGCAGGCCCGAGCACTGCTCGACGAGCTCCCCGTGCCGCCGCGGGTGGTGGTGGCGGACGACTGGGCCGAGGGGATGGGGGCCTCGCTCCGGGCGGGGATGCTGGCGTTCACCGACTCCACCGACGGCTTCGTCATGCTGTCGCTGGTCGATCTCCCCGACCTGGTGCCCGAGGTCGTGGCCCGGGTCGGTCGCGCCGCCCGCTCCCCGCACGTGCTGGCGCGCGCGTCGTACGACGGGCAGCCGGGGCACCCGGTCCTCCTCGGCCGCGACCACTGGCCGGGGGTCCTCGAGTCGGCCCGGGGCGACCAGGGCGCCCGCGCCTACCTGGCGACCCACGAGGTGGAGCTCGTCGAGTGCGGCGACCTGGCCTCCGGCCACGACGTCGACTCCCCCCTTGAGCCGCTCGATAGTCCCCGACGTTCTTGTCTGTCCCGGAGCCGCGGACCCGACCAGAACGTCGGGGACTTTCCGGCGGACTCGCCCAACCGCCAGCCAACGCAGCGAGAAGTAGCCTGGAGGACATGCCGGACCCCAGCGAGGTGACCTCAGCCGCCGACATCGTCGGCCTGCTCGGCCAGACCGGCTACCTCGCCGACGACGAGCTGGCCACCGTCGCCTTCCTCATGCTGCGCGATGCAGCGTCCGTTGCTGCTCGAGGGCGAGCCCGGCACCGGCAAGACCGCCCTCGCCGAGGCGCTGGCCGAGGCGCTGGACCTGCCGCTGGTGCGCCTGCAGTGCTACGAGGGCATCGACTCCACGCAGGCGCTCTACGACTGGGACTTCCCGCGCCAGATCCTCCACCTCCGCGCCCTCGAGGCCGCCGGGGCCGGCGCACGACGCGGAGGAGGCCGAGAAGAGCCTGTACGACGAGCGGTTCCTGCTCGCGCGCCCGGTGCTGGCCGCCCTCCAGCAGAGCCCGGCGCTGCTGCTGGTCGACGAGGTCGACCGCGCCGACGACGAGTTCGAGGCGTTCCTGCTCGAGGTGCTCTCGACCTGGCAGGTGAGCATCCCCGAGCTCGGCACGGTCAAGGCCGCGACCCCGCCCCTCGTCGTCCTCACCTCCAACCGCACGCGCGAGCTCCACGACGCCCTCAAGCGCCGCTGCCTCTACCACTGGATCGAGCACCCCGGCCTCGACCGCGAGCTCCAGATCCTGCGCTCCCGGGCCCCGGAGGTGTCCGAGGCGCTGTCGCGCGACGTCGTCCGCGTCGTCCAGCAGCTGCGCAACGGCAGCGACCTGCAGAAGCCGCCCGGGGTCGCCGAGACCATCGACTGGGCGCGCGCTCTGCACCACCTCGGCACCGCCGACCTCGACCTCGAGTCCGCCGCCAACACCCTCGGAGCCCTGGTGAAGTACCGGGAGGACGCCGACCGGGTGAAGCAGGCCCTCGACCAGCTGCTGCGTTCGTGAGGCGCCCGTGAGCGGCGACGACCAGGCGATGAGGGGTGGCGACGAGATCCTGCTCGCCTTCGCGCGCGCCCTCCGGGCCGGCGGCATCCCGGTCACCCAGGACCGCGCGCAGGAGTTCCTCTCCGCGACCGCCGAGCTCGGCCTCGGCGACCCGCGCGCCGTCCGGGCCGCCGGCCGCGCCACGCTCTGCGCCGGACCCGACGACCTGCAGCGTTTCGACCAGGTCTTCGAGGCGTTCTTCAACGCCCGCGACGGCCTGCCGCGTTCGCGCCCGCGCCCGGCCCAGCGCCGAGACCAGCTTCACCGACCTCCCGCTCGAGGACGGCACCGACGAGCCCGAGGTCGCCGACGACGTGATCCGCGCGGCCGCCAGCACCGCCGAGGTGCTGCGCCACCGTGACGTCGCGGGCCTCACGCCGGCCGAGAAGCACCGCCTCGCCGTCCTCTTCGCGACCCTCCAGCCACGCGCCGCCCCTGCGTCGTACGGCGCGCCACCAGGCCTGGCACCGCGGCCGGGTCGACGCCTCCCGCACCCTGCGCTCCAGCCTGCGCCGGCACGGCGAGCCCTCCGAGATCGAGTGGCGCCGCCGCGACCACCCGGCCCCGCCGGGTCGTCCTCCTCGTCGACGTCAGCGGCTCCATGTCGTCCTACGCCGACGCCCTGCTGCGGCTCGCCCATCGCCTGACCCAGGGCATCGGCAACGTCGAGACGTTCACCATCGGCACCCGGCTCACCCACCTCACCCGGGCGATGCGCCTGCGCGACCCCGAGCGGGCGCTGGTCGCGGCCGGAGAGACCGTCCCCGACTGGTCGGGCGGCACCCGCCTCGGCGAGACGCTGCGGTTCTTCCTCGACCGCTGGGGCCAGCGCGGAATGGCGAGGGGGGCTGTCGTGGTTGTGTTCAGCGATGGCTGGGAACGAGGCGACGCGGCACTCCTCGGCGAGCAGATGGCTCGCCTGCGACGTGTCGCCCACCGCGTGGTCTGGGTCAACCCACACCGCGGCAAGGACGGCTACGAGGCCGTCCAGCAGGGCGTGCTCGCGGCCCTTCCCTACTGCGACGACTTCGTCGCCGGGCACTCGCTCGCGACGTACGCCGAGCTGGTCGAGGTGTTGGCCGATGCGTGAGGTGTCCCGTGCGTGAGGTGCTCCCCGAGCTGCTCCAGTGGTGGCGCGACGGCCACGAGGTCGGCGTCGGCACCGTCGTCGCGACGTTCCGCTCGGCGCCGCGCCCACCGGGCGCGTCGATGCTGGTCGGCCCCGACGACACCGCCGTCGGGTCGGTGTCGGGCGGCTGCGTCGAGGGCGCCGTCTACGAGCTCGGCCAGGAGGTCGTCGCCTCCGGCACGCCGGTGCTCCAGCGCTACGGCATCTCCGACGACGACGCGTTCGCCGTCGGCCTGACCTGCGGCGGGATCCTCGACGTCTACGTCGAGAAGGTCTCGCGCGAGACCTTCCCCGAGCTCGAGGCCCTCGCCGCCGACCTCGAGGCCGGTCGCCCGGTCGCGGTCGCCACCGTCATCGAGCACCCCGACCCGGCCTGGCTCGGCCGCCGGGTCGTGATCCACCCCGACGAGCCGGTGACCGGGTCGCTCGGCTCGCCCCGCGCCGACGACGCTGTCCGCGACGACGCGATGGGCCTGCTGGCCAGCGGCACCAACGCCACGCTCACCTACGGCCCCGACGGCGAACGTCGCGGGGAGGGCATGCGGGTCTTCGTCTGGGCGTTCGCCCCCAAGCCGCGGATGCTGGTCTTCGGCGCCATCGACTTCGCCGCGGCCGTGGCCCGGGTCGGCAGCTTCCTGGGCTACCACGTCACCGTGTGCGACGCCCGCCCCGTCTTCGCGACCGCCACCCGCTTCCCCGATGCCGACGAGGTCGTGGTCGAGTGGCCCCACCGCTACCTCGAGAAGCAGCGCGATGCCGGCGAGCTCGACGGCCGCACCGTGATCACGGTGCTCACCCACGACCCGAAGTTCGACGTACCCCTCCTCGAGGTCGCGCTCCGGCTGCCCGAGGTGGCCTACGTCGGCGCGATGGGTTCGCGGCGTACCCACGAGGACCGCGAGGCCCGGCTTCGCGAGGCCGGCGTGACCGAGGCCGAGCTGAGCCGGCTGTCAAGCCCGATCGGCCTCGACCTCGGCGCCCGGACGCCCGAGGAGACCGCCATCTCGATCGCGGCCGAGGTCATCGCCGGCCGATGGGGTGGCAGCGGTGGCCGGCTGGCCGCGCGCGACGGCCGCATCCACCACGACTGACGGCTGCCGAGCTGGTCCACACCAGCACGGACGGCCCTGGGTCGCCGCCCTGGTGCGCGCTACCGTGACCTGCGTCACCCCGTCGCGGACAGTCAGGACAGCCATGAGCAGCACGAGCGACCTCCGGGGCCGCCGGCTCGACGCGCTGCGCGCCTGGAGCGCGTTCGTCGAGCACGGCGACGAGGCCGAGCCACTGGTGCGTCCCGAGATCCTGCGCAGCTGGCAGCGGTCCAAGCCGTCGGTGTCGAGAGACGTCGCCGAGGCGCCCCTCGACGACGAGTCGGAGGCGCGTGCCTACTGGGACGACTCGCCCTTGCAGCAGGCCGTGTCCCGCGTCGAGGCCGAGCTCCGCCGGACGGCTGAGGACGGCGACCTCGTGCTTGCGATCACCGACCCGCAGACCCGCGTCCTCTGGACGTACGGCGGGCGGGTCATGCGCCGCAAGGCCGAGTCGGTGAACTTCGTCCCCGCCGCCCGCTGGGACGACGAGTCGGTCGGCACCAACGCTCTCGACCTGGCCAACCGGCTGAACCGGCCGAGCATGGTGTTCAGCGCCGAGCACTACGCGCCGATCGTGCACAACTGGGTGTGCTGGGCCGCGCCGGTGCACGACCCGGTGACCGGCGCCCAGCTCGGTGTCGTCGACCTCTCGACGACCTGGGACCGCACCCACCCGATCGGCCTGGCGACCGCCCGGGTGCTGGCCCGGCTCATCGAGACCGCGATGCCGCTGTCGGCGATGCATCCGGTGCTGCCGGACGACGACGGTGACACCGGGCTCCAGCTGCGCCTGCTCGGCCATGCCGAGGCCACGCTCGACGGCCAGCGTCTCCTCCTCAACCGCCGCCAGACCGAGATCCTCGCGATCTTGGCCCTCCACCCCGACGGGCTCTCGCTCGACCGCCTCCACGCGCTGGTCTACGGCGATCAGCCGGTCACCCTGTCCACGCTCAAGGCCGAGGTGTCACACCTCCGCGCCGCGCTGGGGGGCCAGCTGGCCTCTCGCCCCTACCGGCTGACCCTGCCGGTCGCCACCGACGTCGACGACGTCCTCGACGCCCTCCACGAGGGCGACGCGGCCCGCGCGGTCGCCAGCTACGGCGGCGACCTCCTGCCCGGCACCGAGTCGCCGGCCCTCGTCGAGCTCGGTGAATACGTCGCGGTCGCGCTCCGGGAGGCGCTGCTCGCCAACCCCGATCCGACGGCCGTGGTGCGCTACTGCGAGATCGCGCCCTACGACGTCGAGGTGCTCGAGGTGTGCCTGGCCGCTCTCGGCGAGCGACCACACCCCGCCAAGCCGCTGCTCAAGGGCCGGCTCGCGGTCGCCTCCACCTGACTGTTACCTGACCATCTGCCGCGGCGTTACAGGACCAAAGACCCTGATTTCGGGGACGTTGACCACGCTCGGTCGCTCGCGGGATCTGCGCACCCTGAGGGCATAGCGGTCTCCCGCGAAAGGAGGTCGGCCCGTGGACAGCGTGTTCTCAGCCGGCAAGTACGTCACCTGGGGTGTCGTGAGCATCAGCGTCACGAACCTGTTCATCATCCTGCTGATGATCGGGGTGTTCGTCCTGGCGCTCCTGCTGCCCTTCCCCCACGGCCACACCGAGGCACCAGCCCCAGTAGACGACCCCGAGCGGGGGACCCTGCCATGACGACCGTCTCTCCGTCGTCGGAGCGCACCTGGACCGCCGCCCTCAAGGACCGGCTGTCCCGGACCCTCCCCGCCGACCAGGTGCTGCCCGACCGCCAGCCGGCCTACGTCGCCTCCTGGATCTACGTCTTCGGCGTGCTCACCCTGGCGGGCCTGCTCGTCGTGGTCGGCTCCGGCGTGGTGCTCTCCATCGGCGGCTCGCTCTGGTGGCACACCTCCAGCCTCGGCCACTTCACGAACTCCGTGCACCTGTGGAGCGTGGAGCTCTTCTTCGCGTGCATGGTGATCCACCTCTGGGGCAAGTTCTGGATGGCCGCCTGGCGCGGCCACCGCGGCCTGACCTGGGCCACCGGCGTCATCGCCTTCGTGACCTCGATCGGCACCGCGTTCACCGGCTACCTCACCCAGAGCAACTTCTCCTCGCAGTGGATCAGTGGCGAGGCGAAGGACGGCATCAACTCGATCGGCGTGGGCTCGTTCATGAACGTGCTGAACCCGGCGCAGATGCTGATGTGGCACATCGTGCTGCTGCCCCTGGCGGTCGGCCTGATCGCCGTCCTGCACATCCTGATGGTCCGGCGACGCGGCGTCGTGCCTCCCCTGGGTGACGAGGAGAAGTCGTGATGACGAGCACGCTCGCGCACAAGCGGGTCACCCCCGACTCGCACGACTACCCGACCCGTTCCTACGACCTGGTCAAAGAGTTCGTGATCGCCCTGGTGGTGATGACCGGACTGTCGCTGGTGCTGGCCGGGATCTTCTCCTCGCCCGATGACAAGGCGATCACCATGTCCGACTGGGCGACCAACGCGCCTGCGGACCTCGTCGCGACGGCCACCGGCGAGCTGGCCGGGACTACGACCAGCGCGACGTACGGCCCGCCGTACAACAACGCCTCGGAGGGCCAGTCCGTGCTCGGCCTGAAGCTCCAGAAGTGGGGCGGCGTGGGAAACCCGGTCAACTCCGCGGACCTGGTGCTGCAGCCCCTGGGCTCGGTGCGAGACCCGAACGTGCAGCAGGCGCTGGCGCAGTGGAAGGGCGCCTCGGCCGAGCAGCAGGCAGCGTGGGCGGGTGCCTACGGCGACGCCCTGGCCAAGGCCCCGAACGGTGACCCGACCAAGGTCGCCACCGGCGACTACGGACCTGTCCCGGTCCTGACTCTGGGGTTCCTGAGCTTGGCCCGCGCCGGCGGTCTCGAGGGCGCACTCACGTCGTCCGGCACGTTCTACGGCGGTGACGCGACGCGCAGCATGCTGCTGCTGTCCGATGGCGCCTACCTGGAGGACAAGGCCGTCGCCGACCACCTCGGCGGTGACCAGTGGGGCATGATGAACGAGGTCGGCAACTACCCCGGTCAGCCCTGGATGTGGCTCTACACGTTCTGGTACCAGGTGAAGCCGTTCTCCACCTCCGAGAACGCCGACGCCCAGGTCTGGATGCTGATGATGGGCCTGACGCTGCTGCTGCTGTGCCTGCCCTGGATCCCGCTGCTGCGAGACATCCCACGCTGGGTTCCGGTCCACAAGCTGGTGTGGCGCGAGCACTACCGCCGCCGGACCAGTTGAGCCCTGTGGGGGGTGGCGCCCCTCGCGGTCGCCCGCCGCGAGGGGCTTTCACCTGCCACGGGAAGCCGGGGTGAGGCACCTGACCCTCACCCGTCAGGGGTGATGCCTGCGCGCACCACCGAGCGCCAGAGTGTGCTGGCGAAGGGGCTCGCCGGCCCCGGTGGGAAAGGAAGCCTGGCATGGACCTGATGCCCGAGTCGCTGCAGGGATATCAGAGGAGCTGGCTGTCTCGCGACATCATCGCCGGCCTGACGCTCTCGGCGATCGCGATCCCGGAGGTGATGGGCTACACCTCGATCGCCCAGACCCCCATCGTGACCGGCGTCTACACGATCATCTTCCCGACGCTGCTGTTCGCGCTGCTCGGCTCGTCGCGCCTGCTCGTGGTGGGCGCCGACTCGGCCACCGCGGCGATCCTGGCCGCCGGGCTCAGTGGGCTGGGGGTCTCCGGGCTCACTCCGGGCAGCCAGGAGTGGCTGGCCTGGTGCAGCATGGTCGCCCTGATCTGCGGGGTCTTCCTGATCCTGGCTCGGCTGCTCAAGCTCGGCTTCATCGGCAACTTCCTCAGTGCCACCGTCCTGGTCGGCTTCCTCAGCGGTGTGGGCATCCAGGTGCTGTCCGGCCAGATCCCGGCCATGCTCGGCATCCAGAAGGGCACCGGCAACTGGTTCCAGCAGCAGTGGTACATGATCACCCACATCTCCGATGCCAACGGAGCCACTGTGGCCTACGCGATCGGCACGGTGGCCCTGATCGTCGGGTTCAAGAAGTTCCTTCCCATCGTCCCCGGAGCCGTGGTCGCCGTGGTCCTCTCGATCCTGATCTCGACCGCGACGGACGCCAAGGCGCACGGGGTGTCGGTCATCGGCTCCCTGACCGGCGGGTTCCCGCCGGTCGGGCTCCCCGGCGGCCTGAGCTTCAACGACGTGATCAAGGCCGCCTCGATCGCGTTCGCCTGCTTCGTGCTCATCGTCGCCCAGAGCGCGGCGACGTCGCGCAGCTTCGCGGCCAAGCACGGCGAACGGGTCGACATCAACCGCGACCTGGTCGGCCTCAGCGGCGCCAGCTTCGCGGCCGGGTTGACCGGCACCTTCGTGGTCAACGGAAGCCCGACCAAGACCCAGATCCTCAACGGCCAGAAGGGCCGTACCCAGGTCGCCAACATGACCATGTCTGCGGTGGCCCTGCTGTTCGTGCTGTTCCTGACCAGCCTGCTCACCAACATGCCGAGTGCGGTCCTGGCCGGCATCGTGTTCATGATCGGCGTCGACCTGATCGACGTGAAGGGGCTGCGCAGCATCCGCAGCGAGCGCATGAGCGAGTTCGTGATCGCCTGCGTGACCGGCGTCGTGGTGTTCGCGGTCGGTGTCGAGCAGGGCATCATCCTCGCGATCCTGCTGTCCCTGCTCGAGGTCGTACGTCGCGCCTACCAGCCCGGCGACTTCGTGATCGGGCAGGGCGCCGGTGAGGACCTCGACTACGAGGCCGCCAAGGCGGGTGCCCAGAGCCGGCCCGGACTGGTGATCTTCCGCTTCGACGCCCCTCTGTTCTACGCCAACGCCAACCGGTTCTCCGACGACGTCAAGGCCGTGATGGAGGGTGCGCCGACGCCGGTGCAGTGGCTGGTGCTGGACTGCTCGTCGGTCACCGACGTCGACTACTCGGCCGGCCTCGAGCTGACCGACCTGATCTCCTACGTCCACCAGCGCGGGGCCCGGTTCGGGCTGGTGCGCGCCGACGAGTCACTCCTGTCGACCCTGCGCACCTACGGCGTGCTCGGCGAGGTGGCCCCCGACCGGGTCTTCGAGCACATCGAGGACGTCTTCGCGGCGTACCAGGCGCTGCCTCCGAGCAGCGCACCCTCGTCCGGTGCGACCAGCCTACCCACCTTGTGCGCCGGTTCGGCGGGGGTCTAGCGTGCCGAGTTCTGACGTGTCTGACTTCTCGGAGGGAGACGGTCCATGCTCCGTCGGCTCGCGATCGCCTCGACCTGCGCCGTGCTCGTGGCCACCTCGGTCAGCGCGGCGACCGCCGCGCAGGGACGGGGGGTGCAACCGCCCGGCCGCTGCTCGTCCGGGGCCCGGACGCTCTCGCACCTCGGCGACCACGTCTATCCCGACGTGGGCAACGGCGGCTACACCAGCCTGCACACCGACGTGCACCTGGTCTACGACGCGCCGTCGAACCAGTTCCTGTCGGGCAACCACGTCGTCCTCACCGACCGGGCGTCCCAGTGCCTGACCGACTTCAGCCTCGACCTCGAGCGCTCGTCCGTGCTCGGCGCCGACGGACCTGACCTCACCGTCCAGTCGGTGACCGTCAACGGTGAGCCCGCGTCGTTCCGCTTCGTGCAGCCGACCTACCCCGGCGACCCGAACGGGCCCGACGACCCCGACCCGCTGGCCCATCAGGCCTCGCAGGTGACCCCGGTCGGCGGCCCGGACCACAACCCGCTGCCGCCGGCGTGCTCGCCCCAGCTCACCGCCGACGACGAGAACGCGCAGAACGGTGAGCCCTGCCCGGCCAACAAACTGGTGATCACTCCTGACCACCCGCTGCGCAACCGCGCGGTCTTCCAGGTGAGCGTCGCCTACACCGGCCGCCCAGGTGTGCACCTCGACGGCGACGGCTCCACCGAGGGCTGGTTCCGCAACGACCAGCCCGTGGGGGACGGCGGGTTCGTCACCACCGAGCCGGTCGGCACCGAGGACTGGATGCCGCTCAACAACCACCCGAGCGCCAAGCCGACCTACGACTTCTACGACACGGTCAACGCCGGACGTACGGCGATCGCCAACGGTCAGCTGCTGTCCATCACGTCGAACGCACCGGACGCAAGCTTCCCCGACGGCTCGACCACCTTCCACTGGAGCACGGGCGCAGGCAGGGTCGCCAGCTATCTCGTGGAGAACAGCGTCGGCGCCTACGACCTGACCTCCCGCCTCGGCTCCGACGGCGTCCGCTACTACCAGGCTCAGGCCAGCGCGCTCACCGACGCCCGCAAGGCGCAGAACAAGACCGTGATGGACCAGCAGCAGGACATCACCGACTTCCAGGCCCAGTTCAACGGGCCGTTCCCCTTCACCTCGGACGGGGTGCTTGTCGGCATCCCCAACGCCGGCTTCGAGGAGGAGATGCAGACGATGATCACCTTCCAGGGCGGTCGCATCTCGCTGAGCACGTTCCACCACGAGAACATGCACCAGTGGTGGGGCGACCACGTCTCGGAGGCGAGCTTCAACCTGACGTTCTTCAAGGAGGGCATGGCGACGCTGGGGCAGTACCTCTTCAGCGCGCGCAACGCCCAGACCGCTGCTGGCGGGCCCGGCACGGCTGCCGGCGACGCGGCGTTCGAGCAGAGCCTGGTCACCCAGTTCAACCGCAACTACGCCAACACCGGCAGCCTCTGGACCGCCGCGCCGTCCGACCCGACGCCGGCGACCCTGTTCAGCGGCAGCACCACCTACACCCGCCCGGGCACCACGTACGTCGCGCTGCGCCGGATCCTGGGGCCCGAGCGATTCGACCGGGCGCTGCGCCGGATCCAGCGCGACTACGGCGGCGCGAGCATCACCGAGCCTCAGCTCGAGCGGGAGTTCGCCCGCTACCTGCCGAACCGGAGCCACGGCTGCCAGGTCCGGCTCGGCCAGTTCTTCGGGCAGTGGTTCGACACCGTCTACCCCTCCGGTGGCGGCACCCACCGGCCCCAGCTGACCGGTCCCGGCCTCGCCGGCCCGGGCTTCTACGACGCGCACGGCCGCTGCCGAGCCGCGCCGGCGGACGGCACCGGGAGCTAGAAGAACTCGTCGAGCAGCCGGTAGAAGTCCAGCCGCCACGGGTCGGCGGCACGGCCGTAGGCGGCCAGCATCGTCTCGGCCGCCGCAGGTCCGTACGCCGGGTTCAGCTCGGCGGAGGAGATCGACCGCACCGCCAGGGCGAGGTCGAGGTGTCGGTCGGCGACGCCGAGCCGACCGACGTCGACCATGCCGGTGATCTCGAGGGTCTCGGGGTCGGCCAGGAAGTTGGGCAGGCACGCGTCGCCGTGGCAGACCACCAGGTCGGCGGTCTCGAGAAGCTCGGCCTGCGGGCGCCGCTCCAGCAGGTCGTGGTGGAGTTCGTCCGCGGTGTGCCCCGAGCGCTCGGGGTCGAAGTCGTCCTCGTCGACGTCGCCCTCGTCGGAGTGCACCCTGGCGAGCGGCACCGTGACCGCCAGCCAGCGCTCGAAGGGGCAGGACCGGGTGTCGAGGGTGTGGAGCCGGGCGAGGAATGCGCCGAGGGAGCGGGCCGCGGCCTCGGCGGAGGTCGCCGGCAGGTCGCTCAGCGGTACGCCGGGCAACGCCGTGGTCGTCAGGGTCGCGGACTCGCCGTCGTCGGCCCAGTCCAGCACCCGGGCCGCCGGCAGGTCGGTCTCGGCCAGCCACTCCAGGCGGTCGCGCTCGTCGACTCAGCTCGTCGCGGACCCGGCCCGTGCCCGACTTGGCGTACGCGGGGCCGTCCGGCGACCGTCGTACGACGGCGTCGGTGCGGCCGGTTCCCTCCGAACGGCGCTCCACGGCGCCAGCGTAGGACGAGAAACCGCAGGTGAGACCGCACGTGCCGCCGATCGGCCGGGCAACCTTTCGCCAACCGCCTGACGCCTAGCGTGAGCCGCATCACAGATCCCGCTGTGCGCTGTGCGCGAAAGGCAGGCGTTCGATGACCAAGATCAGTCTCACTGTCGACGGGGCCCAGGTCTCCGACGACGTCGAGCCCCGGATGCTGCTGGTGCAGTACCTCCGGGAGAAGCTCGGGAAGACCGGCACCGTGATCGGCTGCGACACCAGCAACTGCGGAGCCTGCACCGTCCATCTCGACGGCCGCAGCGTGAAGTCGTGCAACGTGCTGGCCGTCCAGGCCGACGGTCACGAGGTCACCACCATCGAAGGCCTCGCCCACGACGGTCAGCTGCACCCCGTGCAGGAGGCCTTCCGGGAGTGCCACGGTCTCCAGTGCGGCTTCTGCACGCCGGGGATGATCATGCAGTCCGTCGACCTCCTCAACGACAACCCGCACCCCAGCGAGGCAGGAGGTCCGGGTCGGCCTCGAGGGCAACCTGTGCCGCTGCACCGGCTACCACAACATCGTCAAGAGCGTCCTCTACGCAGCAGAGCACGCCGACGACGTGCAGGGCGAGAAGGCAGGTGCCCAGTGACCGCCACCAGCCGAGCGTCCGGCTCCCGAGCGGCCCGAGATCGGCAAGGACCGGCGCCGCAAGGAGGACCAGCGGCTGATCACCGGCCGCACCCGCTGGACCGACAACATCACCTTGCCGGGCATGCTCCACCTCGCGATGGTGCGCAGCCCCTTCGCACACGCGAACATCGTCAGCATCGACACCTCCGCGGCCAAGGCCGCCACCAACGTCGTGGCCGTCCTCACCGGCAAGGACCTCGGCGAGGAGCAGGGCGTCAACGCCAACGCCTGGCCGATCACCACCGAGCAGGTCACCCCCAACCACCAGCCGATGCCGCCCGAGCGGGTCGCCTTCGCGGGCGAGATCGTCGCCGTCGTGGTGGCCCGCACCGCCGCCGAGGCACGCGACGCGGCCGAGCTCGTCGACGTCGAGTACGACGAGCTGCCGGCAGCGCTCGACCTCCGCGAGTCGGCCGAGGACAAGGTGCTCGCCCACCCCGAGCTCGGCACCAACAAGACCGCCTTCTGGCAGCTGGACTCCGCAGCCCAGGGCACCGGCGGCGACGTCGAGGAGGCGATCGCCGAGGCGAGGGCCAACGGCATCGTGATCGAGCGGGAGCATCCGCCAGCAGCGGCTGATCCCGGCGTTCATGGAGCCCCGGTCGACGGTGGTCGACCCGACCGGCGAGCAGATCACCATGTGGTCGGCGACCCAGATCCCCCACATCACCCGCTTCCTGCTCGCGGCCACGACCGGCGTACCGGAGTCGAAGATCCGGGTCATCGCGCCTGACGTCGGTGGCGGCTTCGGCGGCAAGCTGCAGACCACGCCCGAGGAGTGGATCACGTGGTTCGTGGCCCGTCGCCTCGGCAAGCCCTGCAAGTACACCGAGACCCGCTCCGAGTCGCCTGGTCTCGGCCCACCACGGTCGCGACCACTGGCAGAAGCTCACCCTGGCCGCCACCAAGGAGGGCCGGGTCACCGGCCTCAAGGTCGACCTGCTCGCCGACCTCGGCGCCTACATCGGCATCGTCGGCGGCGGCGTCCCGGTCCTCGGCGCGTGGATGTTCAACGCCATCTACAAGTTCGACGCCTACCAGTTCAACTGCACGCCGGTCCTGACCAACAAGGCCTGGGTCGACGCCTACCGCGGCGCAGGGCGGCCCGAGGCGACGTTCGGCATCGAGCGGATGATGGACGAGCTCGCCGTCGAGCTGGGCAAGGACCCGCTCGAGGTCCGCGAGATGAACTGGATCAAGCACGAGGAGTTCCCGTTCACCACGGTCGCCGGCATGACCTACGACTCCGGCAACTACGAGGCCGCGACCGCCAAGGCCAAGGAGATGTTCGGCTACGACGAGCTCCGGGCCGAGCAGAAGGCCCGCCGCGAGGCGGGAGACACCGTCCAGCTCGGCATCGGCGTCTCGACGTTCACCGAGATGTGCGGCCTGGCACCCAGCCGGGTGCTCGGCTCGCTCAACTACGGTGCCGGCGGCTGGGAGCACGCCAGCGTCCGGATGCTGCCGACCGGCAAGGTCGAGGTCATCACCGGCGCGAGCGCGCACGGCCAGGGTCACGAGACGGCGTTCAGCCAGATCGTGGCCGACCGCCTGGGGGTGCCGTTCGAGGACGTCGAGATCCTGCACGGCGACACCCAGATCAGCCACAAGGGCCTGGACACCTACGGCTCGCGGTCGCTGGTCGTCGGTGGCGAGGCGCTGGTCAAGGCGCTCGACAAGGTGATCGAGAAGGCGAAGCCGATCGCGGCCCACCTGCTCGAGGCCAACGTCGACGACCTGGAGTTCTCCGGCGGCCGGTTCACGGTCAAGGGCACCGACCAGGGCACCGGCATCACCGATGTCGCCCTGGCGACCTTCGCGTCGCACAACTACCCGGAGGACATCGAGCCGGGCATCGACGCCGAGGCGACCTACGACCCGGTCAACTTCTCCTTCCCGCACGGCACCCACCTGTGCGCGATGGAGATCGACACCGAGACCGGTCGCGCCACGATGCGCAAGTACGTCTGCGTCGACGACATCGGCAACATCATCAACCCGCTGATCGTCGCCGGGCAGGTGCACGGCGGTCTCGTGCAGGGCATCGCGCAGGCGCTCTTCGAGGAGGCGGTGTACGACGACGCCGGGACGCTGGTCAGCGGCTCCTTCGTCGACTACCTGCTGCCGACGGCGGCCGACACGATCTCCTTCGAGATCGACCACACGACGTCGCCGTCGACCACCAACACGCTCGGCACCAAGGGCGTGGGCGAGGCCGGCACCATCGCGTCGACCCCGGCCGTGGTGAACGCGGTCCTCGACGCGATCCGGCAGTTCGGCGTGGACGACATCACCATGCCGTGCACCCCGGAGCGGGTGTGGAAGGCGATCCACACCGCCCAGGCAGGCGGCGGAGCCACCCAGGCCGCGGCGATGCCGCACTTCGACGAGTCCGAACCCGGCCAGTCCAGCACGGAAGGAGCAGGCGCATGATCCCCGCCCAGTTCGACTACGTGGCGCCGACCAGCGTCGAGGAGGCGCTCAGCGCGCTCGCTGCGGCCGGCGACGACGTCAAGCTCATGGCAGGCGGCCAGAGCCTCCTGCCGGTGCTCCGGATGCGGCTGAACGCACCCGACGTCGTGATCGACCTCGGCCGGATCGACAGCCTGCGCGGCGTACGCGACGACGGCGACGCCATCGTCATCGGCGCGCTGACCACGCACTCCGACGTGGTGACCAACGACCTGGTCAAGCAGCACGCCCTGCTGCTGTCGAAGGCGGCGGCCGAGGTGGCGGACAACCAGATCCGTCACCGGGGCACCTTCGGCGGCTCGTGCGCCCACGCCGACCCGGCAGGCGACATGGGGCCGGCGGCGCTGGCTCTCGATGCGCAGTTCGTGATCGCCGGCTCGGGCGGCACCCGCACGGTGTCCGCCCAGGACTTCTTCGTGGACCTCTTCGAGACCGCGCTGGGCGAGGACGAGATCCTGACCGAGGTGCGGATCCCCAAGCACACCGGGTGGGGAGCCCACTACGAGAAGTTCGTGCGGGTCCAGCACCAGTGGCCGATCGTCGCGGTCGCGGCGACCGTGAAGGCCGACGGCGGCACGATCAGCGAGGCCAAGATCGGGCTGACCAACATGGGCTCGACCCCGCTCCGCGCCTCCGCCACCGAGGCGGCGCTGGCCGGCGTCGCTGCCACCGAGGAAGGCGTCCGTGCGGCCGCCGACCAGGCCGCCGACGGCACCAACCCGCCGAGCGACCTCAACGGTGACGCCGACTACCGCAGGCACCTCGCGACGGTGCTCACCCGTCGCGCGGTGCTCGAGGCGGCAGGGTCGTAGTGGACCTCGAACACCGCTTCACCGTCCCCGTCGGGGTCGAGGAGGCCTGGGCGCACTTCCAGGACATCTCGTCGGTCGCGGAGTGCTTCCCGGGAGCCTCGGTGACCGAGCACGAGGGGGACACGTTCCACGGCTCGGTGAAGGTCAAGCTCGGGCCGATCGCCCTGGTCTACAACGGCCAGGGCACCTTCACCGAGAAGGACGACACCGCCCACACCTTCGTCGTCGACGCCCGCGGCAAGGACAAGCGCGGCAACGGGACGGCGGGGGCCACGGTGCGGCTCACCATGGCCGAGAACAACGGTGCGACCGACGTGATGGTCCACACCGACCTCGCGATCACGGGCAAGCCGGCGCAGTTCGGCCGCGGTGTGATGCAGGACGTCTCGGACAAGCTGCTCGGCCAGTTCGTCGCCTGCCTCGAGCAGCGGATGGCCGAGGATGACACCGTCGGCGCGGCTGCCTCTGCGGCGGCCGCGCCGGCGGCCTCGGCAGCCGAGCCCGTCGCCCCTGCGGTCGCCGCCGAGGAGGCGGTGGCGGCGGAGACGCCGGAGGCACCCGCGCCTCCGCCCGCACCCGTCGTACCGGCTGAGGAGGTGGAGACCCCGGCAGCCGCGGCTCCTGCTGCGGCCGCGCGGCCACGGGGCTCGGACGACGCGCTGAACCTCGGGTCCACCGTGCTTCCGATCCTGGTCAAGTCCTACTGGAAGCCGGTGCTCGCCGCGCTGGTCGTCATCGGGATCATCATCTGGCTGATCGTCAGGTGACCGGCTGGGTCTCGGGCTCGGGGGTGCGGATGCCGTTGGCTCCGGGCGGCAGCGACCGCTCGAGCCGGAGCGCCACGAGGGCGACGACGCCACACCCGGCGACCAGCTGCCAGATGTAGAGGCTGCTGGCGCCGTGGCCGATCAGCCAGCCTGCGGTCACCGGCGCGATGATGGCCGCCAGGGAGAAGGCGCCGGTGCTGACGGCGTTGTAGCGGCCGCGTAGGTGGTCGGGCGCGAGGTCGTTGACGAGGGGCGGGATCGTCGGCTGCATGAGCGTCTCGCCGAACGCGAAGATCGAGGTGCACGCGGCGACCAGTACGGTGGCTCCCAGGGTGCCGGGCAGGAGGCCCGAGGCGCCGAGGGTGAGCCAGGCGACCGCCCAGACCATCGACATCACCATGATGATCCGGGTGCGTCGGTGTCCGTCGATGCGCCGGAGGACGACGAGCTGGAGCAGCACGATCACCAAGGTGTTGCAGGCATAGGCGAAGCCGAGGCCCTGCGTCGAGACCTGACCGACCTCGCGGGCGAAGGCCTGGGTGCCGGAGTTGAGCTGGGCGTAGCCGACGTAGCCGGACACGAAGCTCAACGTGACCACCATCGCCACGGCAGGACGGCGTAGGACCTGGAGGTAGGACTCGGTCTCCGGCGGCTCGTCGTCGTCGTGGACCGGTCGCCCAGCGAGGTGACGCAGGGGGAACAGCAGCAGGTAGAGGATCGGCAGGAAGCTGACCGCGTCGGCGAGGTAGATCAGCTGGAAGGTGACCGGGTCGGCGACGTCGACGAACAGCCCGCCGATGATGCCGCCGATCCCGATGCCGAGGTTGAGCAGGGTGAAGCTGACCCCGAAGTAGCGAGGTCGGAGGTCGGACGGCACGGCGACCGCGATCAGGCTCTGCGACGCGGGCCACTCGATCCCCCAGGCGACGCCCTGCAGGGACACCGCCACCACGGCCAGCGGCAGCGTCGAGGCGAAGGCCAGCACGACGTCTCCGGCCATCAGCAGCACCGTGGAGAAGAGGATGACGCGGCGGGCGCCGTAGGTGTCGATGGCGGCGCCGCCCGGCCCGACGATCAGGAAGCCGATCAGCGGCCCGAGGCCGATCAGCAGGCCGACGTCGCTGAGCGAGAACCCCCGGATCTCGTGGAGGTAGACCACCAGGAACGGCAGCACCAGCCCGGTGCCGAGGAACTCGAAGACGACGACCGACAGCAGCAGCTGACCCTCGCGCGGCAGGTCGTGCCAGAACGAGCGGAGGGTGAGCGGGGCGGTCGGCTTGGTCTCGGACATCGCCGTCCAGCCAACCAGCCCCCGCCGACACCCTCACCCCCTTTTCCCACCGGCAGGGCGCTCCGCTGGAGGGCGACCCCGATGACCCCGGCGACCGCGGCCATCGAACGCCCTCCTCAACCGGCGACCCTGGCGGCCCCGGCGACCCCGGCGGCGGGGGCGCGAACGGAGACCTCTTGCGGACGGCGGGGCCCCCGCACCCCTAGTCTCAGCGCCATGAGGCGCGTGGTCATCACCCTGGCCGCGCTGGCGGCCTTCGTGGTCGCTGTGCTGCTTCCGGCCCTGACGAGTGACTCCAGTGCGTCAAGCTCGCCGGAGACCACCACGATCACGCGCTACCTCGCCGACTTCACGGTGACCGCCAACGGCGACCTGGAGGCGCGCGAGACGCTGACCGTCCACTTCCCTGATCCGGGGAGCCACGGGATCTACCGCTTCTTCGACCAGCACGACGCCAGCGCGGCCCGGACCCTGCGCATCCCGCACGACATCACCGTGACCCGCGACGGGCACCCGGAGCAGGTGGACCTGTCCACCCGGTCCCACGGCCGCTTCCTGGTGGCCCGGATCGGCCGGCCGGACGTGACGATCGGGCTGGCCGACCACACCTACGTGATCCGCTACCGGATCGACGGAGTGCTGGAGCCGGGGACCGACGGCGCGACCTCGCAGTTCTACTGGAACGTGATCCCGGGCGGCTGGCAGCAGGGGATCGAGCGGGCCCGGATCACCGTCCACCTGCCGGCTGCTCCCGCACCGGTGCAGTGCGTGGTGGGCACGGGGGCCGGCTCCTCGGGCTGCCCCCACGTGGTGGGTGAAGGGGCCGGCAGCCTCTTCATCTCCACCGGAGCTCTGCCGCCGCGCACGCCGGTGACCCTCAAGGCCGGGCTGGACATCCCGACCCCGCCGGCCGGCGACCCGCTGCCCTGGTCGGCGAGCCTGGTGCCGATCCTCGGCGACAGCGTGGCGGTCCTGGTCGTGGTCCTGATCCTCGGCGCAGCGGGCCTGGTGGTGGGTCTCCTCCTGGCCCGCGGCAGCAGGGAGCGGCCGCCGGCGTTCCCCCTGCAGTACGCACCACCCGACGGCGTGGGCCCCGCGGGCGCGGCGTACGTCGTGAACGAGCGCGTCGACGAGCAGGCCTTCGTGGCCTCGCTCCTCTGGGCGGCCGAGAAGGGCGCGGTCGACCTGAGGCGCGAGGCCGACGGCTGGACGATCGCCGACAAGAGTGGCGCCGCGGGGTGGGCCGCGATCGACCCGGTCACCGCCGAGGTGGCGCCGCTGGTCGGCGGGCCTGGCGGCACGTTCACGGCAGGGAAGCGCGACGTCAGCGCCGGTCAGGAGCTGCAGTCACGGATCAAGGATTTCGAGAGCTCCACCCGCGCCTGGGGACTGAGCAACGGCTTCCTCGTCCGCGCCGGTCTCGGCAGCGCGGGCGGCCTCCTGGTCGTCGTGGCGGTGTTCCTCGCGTTCTTCGCGGCGCTGGCGACCTGGTTCGGGATGAGCATCTCGGGCCTGGTCTTCGCGGGCTTCGCTCTGGGCGCCTCGCCCCTGCTGCGCCGTGGCGCCGCCACCCGCCGTACGCCGAAGGGTCGCGACCTCTGGTCCCGCGTCGGTGGGTTCGAGCGGATGCTGTCGACGCCCTCGAGCAAGCAGCGCTTCGACTTCTCCGGGCGCCAGGACCTCTACACCGCCTACATCCCGTGGGCGGTCGCCTTCGGCTGCGCCGAGGCGTGGGCGAAGAAGTACCGCACCGAGGTGGGCACCGAGCCGCCGGTCCCGAGCTACTTCGCCGGCTACTACGCCGGCGCCCACACCGGTGACTACGTCTCCCAGATGGTCGGTGACTTCACCGCGACCGTGAACAGCTCGATCGCCGCCTACGCGGCCACCCAGACCTCCAGCAGCGGCGGAGGCGGTGGGTTCTCCGGCGGTGGTGGCGGTGGCGGCGGTGGCGGGGGTTCGTGGTGACCGCCATGATGTGCACACCCACCGGGAAGGACCTCTCTGCATGACCATCCTCATCCTGTTCGTCTTCCTCTTCGTCGTCGTGGTGGTCCTGCTGCTGATCTTCGCGATCATCGGCTTCAACCGGCTCCGCACGGCCGACGTCGGAGCCCAGGAGGCCCTTGGAGGCATCGACGTCCAGTTGACCCGGCGGGCCGACCTGATCCCCAACCTCGTCGAGACCGTCAAGGGCTACGCCGCCCACGAGAAGACGGTGCTGGAGAACGTCACGGCGGCCCGCGCTCGCGTGCAGCAGGCCGCGTCGGGCGACGACGTGAAGGCCAAGGCCGAGGCGGACGCCGCACTCCAGGGCGCGCTGGTCAACCTCAACGCGGTCGCGGAGAACTACCCCGACCTCAAGGCCAACCAGAACTTCGCGAACCTGCAGAACCAGCTCGCCGACACCGAGGACCAGATCTCCTTCGCCCGGCAGTACTACAACGACGCCGTCGCCACCCTGAACAAGCTCGTCCGCACGATCCCGTGGATGCTCTTCAGCGGCATGGCGAACGTGAGGGAGCGGGAGTTCTACGACGCACCCGCCGGGCAGGAGCAGGCGCCGACCGTGAGCTTCTGAGACCTGCTCTCAGAAGACTCCGCGCGGACGGAACTGCACCGAGATCCGGGGCCCGGCATGGGCCACCTTGGGTACGGCGTGCTCCCAGGTGCGCTGGCACGAGCCGCCCATGACGAGCAGGTCGCCGTGCCCCATCTCGAACGAGACCGACTCGCCACCACCCCGCGGCCGCAGCGCGAGCCGCCGCGGGTCGCCGAACGACACGATCGCGACCATCGTGTCGTGCGTGCTCCCGCGGCCGAAGGTGTCGCCGTGCCAGGCGACGCTGTCGCGGCCGTCGCGGTAGTAGCAGCAGCCGGCCGTGAGGAAGTCCTCACCCAGCTCGGGGCGGTAGTGAGCGCTCAGCGCCTCGCGAGCCGTGGTCAGCAGGAGATGGGGGAGGGCCTCGCCCTCGGCGTAGGTGTGGACGAGCCGGGGGACGTCGACGATTCGGTCGTACATCGGCCGCCGCTCGGCTCGCCAGGGCACGTCGGCGACCAGCCGCTCGAGCACGTCGTCGGCACCGGCCAGCCAGTCACGGCGTACGTCGACCCAGGCGCCGCGGGTCAGCGGGTGCCGCTCGGTCGCGTCGAGACCCCGCAGGGCCGGGGCCGACGTCTCGAAGATCGTGGTCTGGAAGTCCATCCCGCGACGATAGCACCTGGTCGAACGTCTGTTCGATCACCTATGGGTGGGCGCAGCGGTGTAGGAGCGCGATGACCGGCCGCGGCAGGGAACAATCGTGGTTCGGACTGTCGTATCGAGGCGAGTGCGTTCGTGGACAGGGTGAGCGGCAGCCCTCTGGGCCGCCCATCAGACCTGAGGAGCAGAGATGGCCCTGTACCTGATCGCCTTCAACGATGAGTGGGTGCCCGACCTCACGCTGGAGGACCTGCGCGACAGGGCCAGGTCGGCCAGGGCCCTGGTCGAGGAGATGACGGCCGCGGGTGTCTTCGTCTTCACCGACGGCGGACTGGACGCGACGACCGTGGTGTGCAGCGTCGACCCGAGCGGCGGCTCACCAGTCTTCACCGACGGGCCTTTCGTCGAGACCAAGGAGCATCTCGGCGGTTTCGCGGTGGTGGACGTTCCCGATGATGCCGAGGCACGGTACTGGGCCGGCAGGATCGCGGTCGCGGTCGGCTGGCCGCAGGAGGTACACCGCTTCCCGCACGACATCTCGCTGGACCCGGACGCGGAATCCGGGTCCTCCTCCTGACACCACGGATCGAGACACTCCCTCGTGGCACGAGCTGAACACGGGCGAACAGACGACTGCTCTTCGACACAGGAGGGCGCACCGGACAGCGGCCAGTACGTTCCGCTGCAGAGATAGATTCGGAGCGTGACCGGCACCTACGACGACGGCACGATCGTGTGCGGCCCAGACCGGCTGGAGATTCACTCCTACTACTTCCCGTTCGGCACCAAGAGTGTCCCGTACGCGCAGGTCCAAGGCGTCCAACGCATCGAGATCACGGGCGTGATGTCCGGCAAGTGGCGCTTCTGGGGGACGGGCAACCCGAGGTATTGGGCCAACCTCGACAGGAAGCGACCGACGAAGAAGGTTGGTTTCGTGATCGTCCTCGGACGCAAGATCAGTCCGATCGTCACCCCCGATTTGCCCGATGCGTTCGAGTCCGTGCTCCGTGCTCCGCGCCCGAGCACAGCTCGGCGCTGGTAATGCCCGCGAGATGAAGGGTCCTTTCATCTGAGGGCCGCGCCCGAGTATCGCACTTGACGCGCACGCTCATCGGCAGATCCGCGCACGGACAGCGGCCATAGGAAGGCGCTCGCGGACCTGAAATGACCTGGTCCTTCAGGCCTTCGTGACCTTGGGAACGCTCTGGCTCACACGGATGCGCTCTTCGGCACTCTTGACGGCCACGAGCACAGCGCAGCACGCGGAGAAGACGGAGCACGTCACGCCCGCCGCGAGTGCGATCGCGGAGGCCGAGTCCCACACGCCGCTCTTGTCGTTCAGGTGCAGCGCCAGGAACATCCAACCGCTGAGGCTGGCGGCACCGAGCACCCAGGCGCCGGTCCAGAGCTGATGCCTCGTGGGGCCGTTGTCGATCACGGGATCTGCCACGGCGGGCAGGCTGCTGGGCCGGAACGTTCAGCGTGCGCACATCGGCTGCCAGGGCGCTTTCGTCACTGCCCACGGGAAGGCGAGCGCGCGTCTCAGACATTCGGGACCAAGGGCCGGGGACGGCGGGACGTCCGCGTCGTTACCGTGACGCATGTCCACCGGTTCGACCCCCGAGTCGACCCGGTGGCGTGCGGTGCCGGTGGTCGGCTGGCTGCCGCACTACCAGCGGTCCTGGCTGCGTGGCGATGCAGTGGCCGGGGCGGTGGTGGCCGCGCTCGCGGTGCCGCAGGCGCTCGGCTACGCCTCCCTCGCAGGGGCTCCCGTCCAGGCCGGCCTGTACGCCGTGCCGGTCGCGCTCGTGGCCTACGCGATCTTCGGCTCGTCCCGACAGCTCGTCGTCGGGCCGGTCTCCACGGTGTCGGTGCTGTCGGGCTCGTTCCTGGCCAGCTTCGGGGTGGCCGGCACGATGCAGGCGGCGTCGTACACGGCGGCCTTGGCCCTGGCCTCGGGCCTGGTGCTGATCGCCGCGGGCTTCCTGCGCATCGGCTGGGCAGCGGAGTTCTTGTCCAAGCCGATCGTGACCGGCTTCGTGCTCGGCCTGACGATCCTGGTCATCCTCAACGAGGTGCCGCACCTGCTCGGTGTCCCGAGCCCGCAGGGTCAGGTGGTGGAGCGCATCGGCGCCCTGGGCGAGAGCCTGACGCGAGGCGACGCCGACCCGACGACGGTGGTGATCTCGGCGGTCTCGCTGCTGCTGCTGTTCGGTGGTGCGCGGTGGATGCCGAAGGTGCCGTGGGGCCTGACCGTGCTGGTGGTCGGGCTCGTCGTCTCCAGCGCGATGGACCTCGCGGCGGAAGGGGTCGAGGTCGTCGGCACTGTTCCTCGCGGGTTGCCGACCCCGGCGATCCCGTCTGTCCAGTCCGGCGACCTGCCGGGCCTGCTCTCGGCCGGCGCTGCGCTGGCCCTGGTCGGGCTCGCCGAAGGCCTGAGCGCTGCGCGGCTCTTCGCCGGACGGGGTGGCTACCGGGTCGAGGCCGACCAGGAGCTGCTCGCCTCCGGAGTGGCCAACCTGGCCTCCGGGCTGTTCGGCGGCCTCGGGGTGGCGGGCAGCCTGTCCAAGACCGCGGCGGCCAGCGATGCCCGCAGCCGGAGCCAGGTCGCCGGCGTCGTGGCCGCAGCCCTGTCGCTGGTGGTGATCGTGGCGATCGCGCCCGTGCTGTCCGACCTGCCGAGGGCGGTGCTGAGCGCCATCGTGATCAACGCCGTCTGGAGGCTGATGGACTTCGCCGACGCTGCGTCGCTACGCACGCGTGCGGCGCAACGACATCGTCGCCGCGATCGTGGCAGCCGTCGGCGTGCTCTGGTTCGGGCCCCTGAACGGGCTGCTGATCGCCGTGGCCACCTCGGTGCTGGGCCTGATCTACCGCTCCAGCCGGCTGCAGATCGACACCATGGGCCGGGTGCCCGGCGAGAAGGCCGCGTGGGGCAGCATGACCCGCCACGAGGAGCGTCCGACGTACCCCGGGGTCCTGGTGCTCCGGATCGACACCGCGATCTTCTGGGTCACCGCGGCCCCGGTGCTCGACGCCGTCGTCGACCGGGTCGACTGCACGCCGGGGGTGCGCGCCGTGGTGCTCGACCTCGAGGCCACCAATCAGATGGACGTGACCAGCCTCGACGCGCTGGCCGACATCCTCCATGCCCTGCGCGACCGCAACGTCGACCTCTACCTGGTGCGCGTGATGTCGCCGGTCCGACGTGCGCTGAAGCGATCGGGCCTGATGGCGGAGATCGGGGAGGACCACCTCTGGCACAGCATCTCGCAAGGGGTCCGCGAGGCGCGCCGTACGCACGGCCTGGCGGGCTATCACGCGATCCCCGGCGGGGTCTTCGACTCCGACTGGCTGCCCGGTCTCGGCGAGGAGCCGCTCGAGGAGGTGGCCGCCGACGAGGCGGACGAGTGGATCGTCCCCCGGCAGTCCGATGGCGACCAGGACGACCAGGACTGACCGCGCGCATCCGGACGCACATCGTCCGGAGTCGGGGTTACCGTGCGGAGCATGAACGACGCCTCGACCACCGCCGCGCTCACCGTGCAGGCCCTCGGCCCCGAGACCTGGCCGGCCTTCGCCGACCTCGCGGAACGCCACAACGGCGTGTGGGGCGGGTGCTGGTGCACGTGGTTCCACACCATGAGCGGGGAGAAGGAGCGCGAGGCGGGGGCCAACCGCGCGCTCAAGGAGCGGCTCGTCTGCGAGGACAGGGCGCACGCGGCCCTGGTGTACGACGGCGACGTCGCGGTCGGGTGGTGTCAGTACGGCCCGCCGGCGGAGCTGCCCAACATCCACCACCGCAAGGAGTACGACGCCACGACGGAGCGCGTGCCCGACTACCGGGTCACGTGCTTCTTCGTCGACCGCCGCTACCGACGCAAGGGCGTGGCGGGGGTCGCCCTGCACGGCGCGCTCGACCTGATCGCGCACGCCGGTGGTGGGTTGGTCGAAGGTTACCCCCACGACATCGGGGGCAAGAAGGTCTCGGCGTCGTTCCTCTACTGCGCCACCCGCACCACCTTCGAGGAGGCCGGGTTCACCTACGACCGCCCCAAGGGCGCCAAGAACTGCGTGATGACCAAGCAGGTCGCGCCGGCCTGACGGCCCCCGAGCTCCTCAGCTGACCGACCCCCGGGAGACTGGGTCTTGCCAGGACCCGGCACTCTTGAGCCATGGGGGAGCCCGCGGCGCAGATCCGCGACCTGGTCAAGACCTACGGTTCGGGCGACGCACTGGTGCGGGCGCTCGACGGGGTCAGCCTCGACCTCGAGGCGGGGCGGTTCACCGCGATCATGGGGCCGAGCGGCTCGGGCAAGTCGACGCTCATGCACTGCGCGGCCGCGCTGGACCGGGCCGACTCCGGCACCGTGCGCATCGGTGACCAGAACCTCTCGTCGCTGGGCGACAAGGCGCTGACCCGCCTGCGCCGCGACCGGATCGGCTTCGTCTTCCAGGCCTACAACCTGGTGCCGACGCTGTCGGCCGAGGAGAACATCCGGCTGCCGCAGGCGATCGCCGGCCGCAAGCCCGACCCGCAGTGGTACGACGAGGTCGTCGACACCGTGGGCCTGCGCGACCGGCTGACCCACCGGCCGAACGAGCTCTCCGGCGGGCAGCAGCAGCGGGTCGCGGTCGCCCGCGCGCTGGTCGGTCGACCCGCGATCGTGTTCGCCGACGAGCCCACCGGCAACCTCGACAGCCGCTCCGGCGCGGAGATCCTCGAGCTGCTACGACGCAGCGTCGATGAGCACGACCAGACCGTCGTGATGGTCACCCACGACCCGGTCGCCGCGGCGTACACCGACCGCGTCGTCTTCCTCTCCGACGGCCGCGTCGTCGACGAGCTGATCGAGCCCGACCGCGAGCAGATCATCGCCCGGATGGCAGCGGTCGAGCCTGCTTCCGACGCCCGGTCCGAGAGGGCCGCTGACGCGGCCGAACCCGCCGGGGCCTGAGGTGGTCCGCGCCGCCTGGAAGAGCCTGATGGCGCGCAAGGTGCGCCTGGCGATGAGCACGTCCGCGATCGCCCTCGGCGTCGCCTTCGTGGTCGGGTCGCTGGTCTTCTCCGCCGCCCTCAGCAAGGGCGTCGACAAGCTCTTCGCCTCCGCCGTGGGCGACGTCGTGGTCCGGCCCGCGGGCAGCAGCACCCTGAACGGCGACCCGTCGACCCGCACCGTCCCGGCCTCGCTGGCACGGCAGCTCGCCGAGGTGCCGGGTGCGGCCCGCGCCGACGGCAACGTCTCCGCGCTCGGCGTCTACGTGATCGGCCGCAGCGGCAAGGTGATCGGCGGCCTCGGCGCGCCGACGTACGGGCTCAGCTACACCGACGCGCCGGCCGGCCACGGCCTCCAGGGCCTGACCCTGCTGGCCGGCCACCCTCCCCACGGCCCGCGGCAGGTCCTGATCGACCAGCAGACCGCGCAGAAGGCCGGCTACCACCTCGGCGACGAGGTGCCGATCGTCACCGCGACGCGCAAGGCGGTGCTCAAGGAGCGGCTCGTCGGCATCGCCGGGTACGCCGACAACACCTCGCTCGCGGGTGCGACCCTGACGATCTTCGACCTGCGGACCGCGCAGGACCTCTTCCTGCACGGCAAGGACGCCTACTCCACGATCTGGGTCACCGCCGAGCCCGGCGTCTCCCAGACCCAGCTGCGGGACGCCGTGCGTGAGGTGCTGCCGAAGGGCGTGCAGGCGCTCACCGGCGACGCCGCCGCCGAGGAGTCGGCCAGCCAGGTGCTGAAGGCGGTGAAGTTCCTCCGGACGTTCCTGCTGATCTTCGCCCTGGTCGCCCTCGTCGTCGGTGCCTACCTGATCGTCAACACCTTCTCCATCCTGGTCGCCCAGCGCAGCCGCGAGCTCGCCCTGCTGCGCGCCCTCGGCGCCTCCCGCCGACAGGTCTCCCGCAGCGTGCTGCTCGAGGCCCTCGTGCTCGGGCTGTTCGGCTCGACGGTCGGGCTGGTGCTCGGGATCGGGCTCGCCTACGCCATCAGCTGGCTGTTCGGTGTGTTCGGCTTCGACCTCGGCAACGAGCCGATGACGCTCACCACGAACGCCGTCCTGGCGGGCTACGCGACCGGCGTCCTGGTCACGATGGCCGCGGCGTGGCTGCCCGCGCGTCGTACCGGCCGGATCTCGCCCGTGCAGGCGCTCGGAGACGTCGTGGCGCTGCCGGAGTCGTCGATCCGCCGCCGTTTCGTGTTCGGCGTCCTGATGGCGGTCGCCGGCGCAGCGGCCACCTGTGCGGGCCTGTTCACCTCGGTGCAGCACTCCGGGTACTGGGTCGGCGGCGGCATCCTCGCGGTGCTGCTCGGCGTCACCGCGGCTGCTCCGATCCTGTGCCGCCCGCTGCTCGTCGCGGCTCGCGCGGCGTACGCCCTCGTCTTCCGGGCGGTCGGCAACCTGGCCGGGCAGAACGCCCTGCGCAACCCGCGTCGTACGACGGCCACGGCGTCCGCGCTGATGGTCGGGCTCGCGCTGGCCTGCACCATGTCGATCATCGGGGCGTCGGCGAAGGCCAGCGTCGACCGCACGATCGAGGAGAACTTCATCGGCAACTACGTCGTCGGCAGCGCGTTCGGGCAGCCGTTCTCGCCCGAGGTGGCGCGTCGGATCCAGAAGGTGCCCGGCGTGACCGAGGTGCTGCGGCAGCGCTACGCCTTCGTCGAGGCCGACGGCAAGCGCGAGGCGCTGACCGGGCTGGTGCCCTCGCAGCTGTCCCGGTTCGGTCTGCACGTCACCGAGGGCAGTGGCTCGCTGGCCGGCCGCACCGTCCTGGTCAACGCCAAGTACGCCGCGAAGCGCCACCTCGCCGTCGGCGACACGGTCCGCATCGGCAAGCTCCCGGCCGGCACCCGCACCTTCCGCGTGGGCGGGATCTTCGAGGACACGCCGCTGGTCTTCGACCTGGTCACCTCGGTGGAGCAGCTGAGCTCGGCAGGCTTCGCCCCCAGCGACAACTTCCTCATCGTCTTCACCGATCCGGCAGCCGGCGACCTGCTCGGCCGGCTCAGCGCGAAGGTGAAGGACCTGCCGGTCGTCAGCGTGCAGAACGAGTCGCAGTTCGCCGACCAGCAGCGCGCGCCGATCGACCAGCTCGTGCTGATCGTCGACGCCCTGCTCGGGCTGGCCCTGGTGATCGCGGTGCTGGGGATCATCAACACCCTGGCGCTGTCCATCATCGAGCGCACCCGCGAGGTCGGGCTGCTGCGGGCGATCGGGCTCGGCCGCGGCCAACTGTGGCTGATGGTCACCCTCGAGTCGGTCGTGATGGCGGTGCTCGGTGCCGTCCTCGGCGTCGCGCTCGGGATCGCCTTCGGCGTCGCGATGATGTACGCCGTGCGCGACGAGGGGCTGAACGTCATCGCCGTCCCCTGGGGACAGCTCGCGATCTTCCTCGTGCTCGCCGTCGCTGATCGGGGTCCTCGCGGCCGTCCTCCCGGCCCGGCGGGCCGCCACGCTCGACGTCCTGACCGCGATCGCCGCCACCTGAGCACCGACAGGTGACCGTTCGGCACCCCGGCGACAGCCGAAGACCCTAGAATCCCCGCCGTGGACGAGGTCGCCCTACCTCTCGGGACGACGCTGAAGCACGTGCAGGTGCGCGAGTACGTGCGCGCTCTGATCGAGGACCTCCCGGAGGGGGCTCCAGCGCCATCCGAGCGCGGGCTCATGCAGCACTTCGGCGTGGCCCGGATGACCGTTCGCCAGGCCATCGACGCGCTCGTGGCCGAGGGGCTCCTCGAGCGCGCCCCGGCCCGAGGCACCTTCGTCATCAAGAGCCCGCGGCCGGTCGCCCGGCCCATGTCCTTCGCCGAGGACGCCAAGGCGCGCGGCTGGGTGACCACCACCGAGACCCTCCAGTCCGCGCTGGGCCAGGCCGGTCCCGGTGTCGCCAAGGCGCTGGGGATCACGCCGGGCGACGCGGTCATCCACTGGCGCCGCCGGCGCCGGCTGGACGGCGTACCGCTGTGCTACCAGGACGTCTACCTCAACGAGGTGCTCCTCCCCGGTTTCCTCCAGACCGGGCTGCCCGAGAGCCTCTACTCGCTGCTGGCGGCCCGCGGGCTGCGCCCGACGGCGGCGGAGGACCAGTTCTCCGCCGACCTCGCGAACGCCGTGGACGCCGACCTGCTCGACATCAAGGTCAACGACCCGGTGCTCCGCCACTCGCGGCGCGGGCTCGTCGGGGACGTCGTGATCGAGCTGTCGCGGTCGGTGTACGCCGGTCGGCGCTTCACGTGGTGGAGTCCGCTCACCGTCGCACCCTGACCGCGGCGTCGCTCAGCGTGGCTCAGACCTGGCCGAGCCGGCCCAGCGCAGCGATCGTGCGCCCGGACTCCTCGCAGACCCACTGGGGGGCGGGTCCGCCGATGTCCGGCTCGATGTAGAGGGAGTGCTCCGGGACCTCGGCGTCACAAGCCAGGCACATCGGCCACCGACCGACCCGCTCGAACAGCGCGTCCTGCACGTCCTGGGCGACCAGCCCGGCGACGTACACCTGGCCCTCGGGCCACTGCTCGGCCCACCATGCGCGGTTGGCGCACGCGTCCTCGAGGGCGTCGACGGCCTCCGTCGTCGCCCGGTGTCGTGCTTCGAGGTCGGCCAGCACCAGGGCACGTGCGGCGAGCAGCAGGCTGTTGTCCATCGCCTCGATTCTGCCCGGTGACCGAAACCGTGACGCCGTTCAGACCATGGCGAGGGCGGCCACCACCATCGTGGCGGCCATGACCACCTCGCAGCCGGCGAAGACGCGAGCACGCCGGGGCGCGGTGCGGTCCGCCGCGAGGAGGGCGCTCAGCGCGACCAGCGCCAGCACGAGGGCGACGACCCAGGCCAGCAGGCCCGACAGCCAAGGGCCGTCGGCTCCACGACCGGCCATCGCCATCGACGTGTGGTGCGGTGTGGCGGCGCCCGCCGCGGTCGGGACGAGCATCGCGACCATCGCGACCGACATCACGCCCAGTCGCCGGTAGCGCCCGGGCGCCGGATGACCCCAGGCCCGCATCACGCACCACGTCGTGGCAGCCACGAACAGCCCGGCGCCGGCCCAGCCCCAGTCCCCGGAGGCGGTCGTCCACAAGGTGAGCAGCATGACCAGGCCCATCACGGCGTGCCAGACCTCGGCATCCTTGGGCACCTCGTGACCGCCGTGGGCGGGCCGCCGGAGGGCGCACGTCGTGCACCACACGACCACGGGCAGCAGCGCCAGGGTCAGGGCGACGGAGACCTCCGTGCCGAGCATGCGGTCAGCGTCGGGTCGCGCGTCCCCGAAGTCAACGACGACCTCAGGGTTTGCTTGCGCGACCGTCGAGCGCCGCGGCTGCGCGCCGTACGCTCCGCAGCATGTACGACGTCGCCCTCACCGTCGCCGCCTGCGTCCGCGCGGGCACCCGGGTGGACGTCGGGTGGCTGGTGGCCCGCGCCGGGCCCGCCCGTGGACCCGGCCGAGGCCCTGGCGCTGACGCCCGGAGGGGGCCGGGTCGGCAGCCTCTGGGGCGGCGCCGCCGACGACCAGGTGGCGGAGCGGGCCGCCGACGTCGGCCGGGGCGGTTGGTCCCGGTCGAGGTCGGGCCCTACGAAGCGGCTCTGGTCGGCGAGTCGGCGACCGGGCCCGGGCAGTGTCTCCTGCTGCCCGCCGACAGCCTGCCGGCCGGGCTCTGGGAGCGGCTGGTCGAGCGCGAGCCGGTGTGCCTCGTCACCGACCTCGACGCCGAGGGCCTGGCCGTCGGCAGCCGGCTGGTCGAGCCGGACGCGATCGAGGGAGAGGACGCCGACGTGGTCGCCGCCTGGGCCAGTGGCCGCAGCATCACCTCCGTCTCGCCCGACCGCGTCGTCACCGTGCTCCGCCCGACGCCCACGCTCGTGGCCGCCGGGCCGGGACCCGTCGGCGACGCGGTCGCCCGGCTGGCGGAGGTCCTCGGCTGGCGCGTCCACCGCGCTCCCGGAGCCGGCCTCGGCGATCCCTCTGGTGGTCGGGCTGACCGTGCTCGACTCGCTGGTGGTGACCGGCCACGACGACGAGGTCGCGGGCCGCATCCTCGAGGCGGGGCTGTCCTCGCGGGTGGGCTACGTCGGGGTCGTGGCGCCGCGCGTCCGTCAGGAGGCCCGGCTGACCTGGTTGGCCGACCGCAACATCACCGGCCTCGAGCGCATCCACGGGCCGGCCGGCCTCGACATCGGGGCGCGTACGCCGGGCGAGGTGGCGACCGCCGTACTGGCCGAGGCGATCGCGGTCCACCGCGCGCGGGGGCAAGCGAATCCTTAAGCACGCGTCGTGAGCCGGCCCGGGCGACCTACAGTGGGAGCAGCGACGGCGGAGAGGAGCGGCATGAGCGACGCATCAGCGGACGGCGTCCAGGTGCTGCGCGCCCTCTGGTCGGCCGACGACCGCGACCGGTCGGAGGTCGACGACGAGCTCGCGCCGGTCAAGCCCTGCCGCAACATGAAGGACGTGACGTTCGACGGGTTCGCGGCCCCCGGGAGCGACCTGAAGGACGCCTGGCGCGAACGCCTCGCCCGCGAGGGCAAGCTCGGCGGTGGCAGCCTCGGCGACCTGGTCAACGGCCCCCGTGACGACTGAGCCCGACCATGGGGCGCGCCGCGTGAGCCGGGTCGGATGACGCGACCCTCGTCGGTACCTGCCCTCACCGAGGCGCTGCGCGAGGTGGGCTACCTCGCCGACCGCGGCCTCGCCACCACCGTGCACGTGGCGCTCGCGCTCGGCCGGCCGGTGCTGCTCGAGGGCGAGGTCGGCGTCGGCAAGACCGAGATCGCCAAGGCGCTCGCGCAGGTGCTCGACCGGCGCCTGATCCGGCTCCAGTGCTACGAGGGCATCGACACCCACCAGGCGCTCTACGAGTGGGACTACGCCCGCCAGATGCTCGCCATCCGGGCCCTCTCCGAGCACCAGCTCGCCGACGAGGGCTCGGTGGACGCCCTCTTCGGGCCGCGCTACCTGCTCGAGCGGCCGCTGCTCGACGCCGTACGCGCGGGTGACGGGGCGGTGCTCCTCGTCGACGAGGTCGACCGCGCCGACGACGAGTTCGAGGCCTTCCTGCTCGAGCTGCTCTCCGACTTCGCGATCACGATCCCCGAGGTCGGCACCGTCGTCGCCGAGCACCCGCCGCTGGTCGTGCTCACCAGCAACCGCACCCGCGAGCTGCACGACGCGCTCAAGCGCCGGTGCCTCTACCACTGGGTCGGGTTCCCCACGGCCGAGCGGGAGCTCGAGATCGTGCAGGTCCGGGCGCCCGAGGTCTCCCGAAGCCTCGCGGAGGCTGCGGTCGCCGCGGTCCACCGGCTGCGGGAGATGGACCTCGCCAAGCCACCCGGGGTCGCCGAGACCATCGACTGGGTGCGGACCCTCGAGGTCGTGGGGGCGGAAGCGCTCGAGCCCGAGGTCGCCGACGACACGCTCGGTGCCGTGATCAAGGACCGCGACGATCTCGAGCAGGTGCGCGAGGACCTCGGCTGGGTCACCTCCGGTGCCTGACCCCGACTTCACGCCGATGCTGGTCGGCTTCACGACCGCTCTCCGTCGGGCCGGGCTCAGGATCGGGTCGGGCGACGTCCTCACCTACTGCGCGGCCGCGACCGTGGTCGACGTGACGGACCTGGTCGACCTCTACTGGGCCGGGCGCGCGACCCTGGTGACCGGACGCGAGCAGGTGCCGGTCTACCACCGCACGTTCGTCGCCTACTTCCTCGGCGACGCCGACGCCTCGCCCGGGTCGTCGGCGTTCCCCGCGGTAGCCCGGGCGGAAGCCCTCGCGACGCTGGAGATCGCGGAGACCGAGCGCCTCGGCGAGGAGCAGCAGGAGCAGGAGGCCGAGCTGGGGCACGCCGCCGCGAAGGCGTCCACGGTCAAGGCCAAGAGCTTCGCGGCCTGCACCCCCGAGGAGCTCGCCGCCCTGCGCCGGATCATGCGGACGATGCGGCTGGCGCCGCCGCGGCGTCGTACCCGCCGGACGGTCGCGACCCACCACGGCCGGCTGCCCGACCTGCGCCGGACCGTCCGGGAGTCGATGCGGCTGCACGGCGAGCCCGGCACCCTCCACCGGCGCCGTCGTCGGCTGCGGACCCGGCGGCTCGTCCTGCTCCTCGACGTGTCGGGCTCGATGGCCGACTACTCGCGCAACCTCGTGCAGTTCGCGCACACCTCCACGCGCGCCGCCGATCGGGTCGAGGTGTTCTGCTTCGGCACCCGGCTGACCCGGATCACCCGCGAGCTGGAGCACCGGCGACCCGACCTGGCGCTCGACCGGGCGGCGGCCGCGGTGACCGACTGGGAGGGCGGGACGCGGATCGGAGCCTGCCTCGACGAGTTCGTACGCCGGTGGGCCCGGCGCGGCCTCACCCGCGGGGCGATCGTGGTGATCTGCTCCGACGGCCTCGACCGGGGTGATCCCGAGCTGCTCGAGTTCGCGATGCAGCGCCTGGCCAGGCTGTGCCACCGGATCGTCTGGCTCAACCCGCACAAGGGCCGCCGTACCGACTTCACCCCCGACACCCTCGGCATGATGGTGGCCGAGCCCTACGTCGACGAGCTGCTGTCGGGCCACGACCTCGACAGCCTCGCGGAGTTCGCGCGGGTCCTGGCCACCTTGCGCTGAGAGGATGTCGTCGTGCAGTGGAGCGTGTCGGTGCAGGCGAGTGGTGACCGGGAGCTGAGCCGCGAGGAGATCGTCGAGCTCGCCGACGCCGTCGCGCCCGCCGCCGGGGTCGCCTCCGGCATCGGCCAGACGGCGTACGGCGCTCAGCTGCTGGTGGAGGCCGAGAGCCGGGAGGCTGCGGTCGAGCGGGGCGCCGCTCTCTTCACGAACGCCGCCGCCACGGCGGGTCTGCCGCCCTGGCCGATCACCGCGATCCGGGCGCTCTCGGAGGACGAGGACGACGAGGACGAGCTGTGATCCGGCTCGGCTCGCTGGCGGGCTACCCGTTCGAGGGGCCGCGCGTCCTCGCCGGCTGGACGGTACCGGCGGCTCCGGCCGTCTACGCCGTCATGTACAAGCCCGACGACGCCGCCGAGTCCTACGCCGTCATCTACGTCGGCCACACCGAGGACCTCAGCACCGAACGCCTCCCGTTCCGCCACCCGCGCTCGTCGTGCTGGGTCAAGCGGGCCGGCAGCAGGTGGCGGCTCCACGTGGCGTGGTTCGAGGTGCCCGGCGGCCAGGCGGGCCATCGCAAGCAGATCGCCGAGGAGCTGTGCGCGGTCTACCGCCCCGGCTGCAACGAGCAGCAGTTCGACCGCACCTGGAAGGACGAGTGGATCGGCGGCTACTCCGCCCCCACCACCGGCCCCCTCACCACCGACCGCCAGCCCCCCTCGCGCTGACCTGGCGTTGGTGTCGCGTCCTAGGGGCGTACACAAGTGCCGGGTCAGACGGGGGCGGGTTCCTCGTCGGGGTGGTAGCCGACGCCCTCGCCGAGGCGCGAACGACGCGTGCCCGAGGCCGGGAGGGCCGGCGGCTGGGTGGCCGGCTCCGGCTCGCGGGGCGTCACGCTGGTGACGATCTGCTCGGCCATGCCGTAGAGCAGCGGCAGCGCGCCGGCGACCACGCCGCCGGTGCGGTTGATGTGCCGCACGTCCTGCATGATCGGCGCCGCGTTGCGGCCGATCGCCTGCACGATCTCGGCGCACTCCTCGAGGTTGCCTGCGATCCGGGTGAGCTGGCCGCCCACGATGTAGAGGTAGATCGCGAGCCCCGCGATCAACAGCACGATGTCGACGACCGACAGCACGACGAGCGTGGTCATGTGCGCACCTTTCCGAGCACCCGGCCGAGGAAGAGATGGTGTTGCAGACCTTCGGCGAGGACCGCCTCGACGCCGCCGGCGGTGACGCCGATGAGGGCGGCGTCCTGCGTGTTGTGCTCGGCGGCCTTGAGGGTCTCCTTGACCGCGGCGACCCGCTGGTCGATGGTGCGGACCTCCACGACGAGGATCGTGAGCAGCGCCGCGACCGCCAGGACGACGACGAAGCCGCCGATCACCGCGCCCCACCAGAGGTTGCGGCTGGAGTCGCTGAGCAGTGGCATCACCGGCGGCAGGGACAGGACGGTCATCTCAGCCTCCCAGCCGCTGGCGGCCGCGCTGGAGCCCGCCGATGATCTCGGTCGCGTGGTCGATGGTCGTGTTCAGCTGCGCCAGCGCCGCGGTGTTGTGGACCGACTGGCCGAGCGAGGCGTCGATGGCGCCCGCCTGGCGGCCGATCCGGTGCGCGAGCACGAGGATCGGTACGACGAGCGCGACGACGACGAGCACCACGACGATCCCGATCGTGTAGCCGACGACCCACCCGGTGGCGGCGAGGACGCTCATCAGATCGCCTCGCAGAAGTCGCGGACCGGCGCGAGGCTGGCGTTCACCGACGGGAGCACGTCGGGCACCGTGCTGGTGCGCTCGGCGATCACCCCGACCCCGCCGATGACGTCGTCGAGGGTCGCGGTCACGGCACGGAGGTGGAAGATCACGCGGATCAGTCCGAGCGCGGCCGCGGCGATGATCACCGTCGCGATCACGATGGTCACCCAGGCAACGAGGGGCATGGGTCAGGCCTCCTTCTGGGCGGGCGTTCTCGGCCGGGGGCAGCAGCTTGGCGACGGACCCGCCGTAGCGGGCGGCGCCGGCGGCGACCGCCGCCACCGTCCGGTCGGTGGTCGCGAGGGCTTCGGGTACGCCGTCGAGCTCACCGACGAGCTGGACCCCGCCGGCGAGGATGTCGTCGGCCGCGCCGCGGATGCGCTCGAGGGCCGCGAGCACCCGGTTGAGCAGCGCGACGAGCACCGGCGCGATCACCAGCAGGAGCAGGATGTTGCCGATCCACCACAGGACCATGACGACTCCTCAGCCTCGGGCGGGTTGGTAGGGGAGGAAGAACCGGCGGAAGACCCGCATCAGGGCCATCCGCATGGCCTGGAGGCCGAGCGCGAACCCGCTCGCGGACGCCGTCCCGACGCCTTCGAGCGACTCGCCGCGCTCCAGGGCGCCGATCCGCTGCTGCATGTTGGTGGCGAACTGGCCCATCAGCACGGCGGTGACGTCCTGGATCATCCCGCGGCCGTACTGCGCGGCGGCGCCCGAGAGCTGGAGGTCCTGGTCGAGGTCGACCTTGGTGCCGGAGCCGGCCGAGGCCAGCCGCGCAGTGATCAGCATCGCCGCCTGACCACGGCCCTTCTGGTCGGAGCCGGCCGCGTCGATGACCATCCGCTTGGTCGCGTCGTCCCGCTCGACGATCTTGGCCTTGCCGGCGAACTGCAGCTTGACCGGCCCCATCCGGACGCCGACGGTGCCGCCGTAGGTCTCGTCACCCTGCTCGTCAGCCTGCACTTCGGTGAGCTCGGCACCGGGCAGGCAGGCCGCGACCTGGGGGACGTTGCCGAAGAACTCCCAGACCTTGTCGAGGGGCTCCGCCACGTCGAACTGGTTCTTGATCAGCATCGCCTCATGCCTCCGCCTCGCTGAGGTATCGCGCCGGGTCTGCGGCGAACGACTGCGAGCAGCCGGAGCAGCAGAAGTAGTAGGTGGTGCCGTCGTGCTCGACCGGGAAGTGCATGGCGTCGGCGGTGACGGTCATCCCGCACACGGGGTCGAGCACCTCGGCGGCCTCCGGTCGGCTCTCGGCGTCGGCAGTAGCCGGCCCGGGGGCGAACTCGCCGGCCGCCCGGCGCTGCACGAGCTCGGCGAGCACGGCGACCGCGATCTCCTGGTGGCTGGTGCGGCCGAGGTCGAGTCCGACCGGGGTGCGGACCCGGTCGAGGAGGTGCTGGGGTACGCCGCGCTCGGCGAGGTAGGCGAGCAGCGCCTCACCGCGCTTGTGTGAGGCGACCAGCCCCACGAACAACGGAGCCGCGGACACGGCGAGGGCGACGGCCTCCTCGTCGCCGTGGCCCTGCGAGGCAACCACCACGATCGAGCGCTCGGTGACGTCGGCGGCGGAGAAGTCGCCGGCGTCGACGACGCGACTCTTCCAGCCGAGGGTCCCGGCGAGGTAGGCCAAGGTGCTGGTCATGGGGGAGGAGCCGACGACCACGAGGTCGAGGGCCGGCACGACGGGTTCGACGTAGATCTGCAAGGCGCCCTCGCTCTGGCAGGACATCGGGATGTAGAGCATCCCCTCGGGAAGTGCGGACTCCGGCACGTCGGCGGTGCCGAGGAAGAGCAGCCGCGGTTCGCGGGCCTCGATGACACGGACCGCCTCACGCAGCACCACCGGCTCGGCACAGGCGCCGCCGATGAACCCGTAGAGCTGACCGTCGCGAGTGATGATCGCCCGCGAGCCCGTCTGGCCCGACGAGGGGCCCTGGCGCCAGACCACGGTGGCCAGCGCGAACTCCTCGCCGCGGCGCGCCAGCTCGGCGGCCTGCTCGACGACGTCCCAGCCCTCGGTGCTCATCTCTCCACTCCTTCTGGTCAGCCGCGCTCAGTCGGTCTTCACCGGAGGGGCGCCGGAGACGTCGTGCCGCTGGGTGATCGCCTCGTGCACCCGGTCGGGGAGCAGGGGCATGTCGATGTTGCGGACGCCGGTGCCCCGCAGGGCGTCGACGACGGCGTTCACGAACGCCGCGGGGCCGCCGACGGTGGCGCACTCGCCGATCCCCTTGGCGCCGATCGGGTGGTGCGGGCAGGGGGTGACGACCTCGTGGAGCTCCCAGCCCGGGGTCTCCCACGCGGTCGGCAGCAGGTAGTCCATGAAGTTCGAGCCGACGCAGTTGCCCTCGGCGTCGAAGGTGATGAACTGCATGCTCGCCATCGCGTAGGCCTCGGTCAGGCCACCCATGATCTGGCCCTCGACGACCATCGGGTTGATCCGCACGCCGCAGTCGTCGACGGCGACGAAGCGCAGGACGTCCCAGACGCCGGTCATCGGGTCGACCTCGACGGTCGCGATGTAGCAGGCGAACGGCCAGGTGAGGTTGGGCGGGTCGTAGTAGGCGTTGCCCTCGAGCCCGGGCTCCATGCCGTCGGGCATGTTGCTGTACGCCGCCATCGCGCACTCCTGGATGGAGACGCCCTGGGCCGGGTTGCTGCGCACGTAGAACCTGCCCAGCTCCCACTCGACGTCCTCCTCGGACACCTCGAGCAGGTGGGCCGCGAGCTTGCGCGCCTTGGCACGCACCTTGCGCGAGACCATCGCGACGGCCGCGCCGGCCACCGGCGTGCTGCGCGAGGCGTAGGTGCCCATGCCGAACGGCGCGGTGTCGGTGTCGCCCTCCTCGACCAGGATGTCCTCGGCGGGGATGCCCAGCTCGTGGGCCACGATCTGGGCCCAGGTCGTCTCGTGCCCCTGCCCCTGCGTCTTCGCGCCGGTGCGCAGGATCGCCTTGCCGGTCATGTGCACCCGGAGCTCGGCGGAGTCGAACATCTTGATGCCGAGGATGTCGTACTCGCGGCTGTTGCCGGCGCCGAGCGGCTCGGTCATCGTCGAGATGCCGATGCCGAGCAGCCGGCCGCGCGACCTGGCCTCCTCCTGCTGCGCCCGGAAGTCGGCGTACCCGATCGCGTCGAGGCCGACCTGCAGGCACTTGGCGTACTGGCCGGAGTCGGTGAGGAAGCCGAACGGCGTGCGGTGCGGGAAGTCGTCGTCGCGGACGAAGTTGATCCGCCGGAACTCCGCCTGGTCCATGCCGAGGTCGTCGGCCGCGGCCTGGACCATCCGCTCCTGGAAGTACATCGCCTCGGTCACCCGGAACGAGCAGCGGTAGGCGACGCCGCCGGGTGCCTTGTTCGTGTAGACGCCGCGAGCGGTCAGGTGTGCGGTCGGGATGTCGTAGCAGGCGAACGCCGAGTGCATCAGGCCGATCTTGAACTTGCTCGGCTGCGCGTCGGAGAAGAACGCGCCGTGGTCGGAGGTCGTGTGCATCCGCACGCCGAGGATCTTGCCGTCCTCGCGCAGCGCCAGCTCGCCGTCGAGGTAGACGTCGCGGGCGAAGCCGGTCGAGATCAGGTTGCCGGTGCGGTCCTCGATCCACTTCACCGGGCCGCTCGGTGAGGATCGAGGCCAGGATCGACATCACGTATCCCGGGTAGACCGGCACCTTGTTGCCGAAGCCGCCCCCGAGGTCGGGCGAGATGATCCGGATCTGGTGCTCGGGGAGCTCGGCGATCAGCGCGACGGCGGCCCGCACGATGTGCGGCGCCTGCGTCGTCATGTAGACCGTCAGCTTGCCGGTGGCCCGGTCGAAGTCGGCGATCGAGCCGCAGCACTCCAGCGGCGACGGGTGGGAGCGCGGGTAGTGCATCGAGATCCTGGAGACCACGTCGGCCTCGGCGAACGCGCGCTCGGTGCGCTCCTTGTCGCCCACCTCCCAGTCGAAGACGACGTTGTCGTGCTGGTTCTCCTTGTCGTCGCGGATCAGGGGAGCATCCGTCGGCGAGGGCCTGGGTCGGGTTGACGATCGGCGGGAGCGGCTCGTACTCGACGTCGATCGCCTCGCAGGCGTCGCGGGCGATGTAGGGGTCGTCGGCGATGACGCAGGCGACCTCCTGGCCCTGGAACCGCACCTTGTCGGTGGCCAGGACGGCCTGGGTGTCATAGCTCAGCGTCGGCATCCAGGCCAGGTTGCGAGTGGCCATCATGTCGCCGGTGAGGACCAGCCGGACGCCGGGGATGTCGTAGGCCTTGCTGGTGTCGATCTTGGTGATCCGCGCGTGGGCCAGCGGACTGCGGAGGATCTCCATGTGCAGCATGCCCGGCAGCACGATGTCGTCGACGTAGTGGCCACGACCGCGGATGAAGCGGCTGTCCTCGACCCGGCGGCGGCGTGCGCCCATGCCGCCGATCTTGATCTCGTCGAGCGCGCGGCTCTCGGTGACGGTCATCTCAGGCCCCCTGCGTGGCGTCGACGGCGGCGCTGCGGCCGGCCTCGGCAGCGTCCTCGGGACCGGCGTCGGTGGGCGGCTCGGCAGGTGCGGCGCCGCGCTCCTTCGCCGCGGCCCAGAGCACGGCCTTGACGATGTTCTGGTAGCCGGTGCAGCGGCACAGGTTGCCGGAGAGGGCGAACCGCACCTCGTCCTCGGTCGGGTCGGGGTTGGTGTTCAGCAGCGCGCGGGACGCCATCATCATCCCGGGGGTGCAGAAGCCGCACTGGAGGCCGTGCTCGGTGGTGAAGCCCTCCTGCACGGGGTCGAGCTCGCTCGCCGTGCCCAGTCCCTCGACGGTCTGCACGGAGTGGCCGTCGGCCTGCACCGCGAGCATCGTGCAGCTCTTGACCGGCGTGCCGTCGAAGAGCACGGTGCAGGCGCCGCAGTTGGTGGTGTCGCAGCCGGTGTGCGTGCCGGTCAGCTGGAGCCCTTGACGGAGCAGGTGGGCCAGGAGCAGCCGCGGCTCGACGTCGAGGGTGCGCGGCACGCCGTTGACGGTGATCGTCACGCGGCGTACCGGTACGTCGCCCTCGGGCTTGCTGGTGATCTCCTCGAAGAGGCTGGTCATCGTCAGGCCGCCTTGGTCGTGGTGGTGGAGACCCGGGTCAGGATCCGGATCACGAAGGTGTGGATCACGTGGCGCTTGTACTCCGCGCTGCCACGGTGGTCGGACCTCGGCTCGGCGACCGCCGCGGCGAGGTCGGCGGCGTGGGTGATGGCGGCCTGGTCGAGGACCTGCCCCGTGAGCGAGGCCGCGGCCTCGGTGGCGTCGATGGTGCGGCCGCCCACGCCGCTGAGCGCGATCCCGGCGCGCCGTACGCGGTCGCCGTCGAGCTCGACGGCCACGGCGGTGCCGGCGGTGGCGAAGTCGCCGACGCGCCGCTCGAGCTTGAGGAAGCCGCCCTCGAGCCGACCCTGCGCGGCCGGGACGATCGCCTCGACGGCCACCTCGTCGTAGGCCAGGGTGTTCTGGAAGGGGCCGGTCACGAAGTCGGCGATCGCGATCTGCCGGCGTCCGCTCGGACCCTGCGCGACGACCTGGGCACCCATCGCGGTCATCACCGCGGCCCAGTCGCCCTGCGGATCGGCGTGGCACAGCGAGCCGACGAGCGTGCCGCGGGTGCGGACGATCGGGTCGGCGATCAGCGGCGCGGCCGCGGCCATGGTCGGCTGCCGCTCGGCCACCAGCGCCGACCGCTCGAGGTCGACGTGCCGGCACAGCGCCCCGACGTGGAGGGCGCCCTGGTCGTCGAGCCGGTGGTAGGCGAGGTCGGAGAGGTTGTTGATGTCGACGAGCAGCTCGGGGGAGGCGAAGCGGAGCTTGAGCAGGGGCACCAGGCTCTGGCCGCCGGCCAGCACCTTGGCCTCGCCGTCACCCTCGTGGAGCAGGGAGACGGCCTCGGCGATCGTGCGGGGAGCCTCGTAGCGGAAACGCGGAGGGAACACTCAGGACTCCTGGGAATCGGCACCGGGTGGGGCGGGTGGCAGAGGTCCCGAGAGCGGGTCGGGCACGGCGACCGGCCCGGCATCGATGGCGGTGGGGTCGGGTCGCGGCTCCTGGTGCGGCGGCCAGGGGCCTTGCACCGGCTGCCCGGCCACCTTGAGGTAGTCGACGAGCTGCGGGAACGCCCAGACCGTGGGGCTCTTGCCGGTCTTGGGTGCGTTCTCGATGAGCTCGTACATGCGGGGGTTGCCCTCGTTGTGGCCGTCCGACTCGATAGGCACCAGGTCTCGCCCTCTCCCGTCCGCGCGTGCCGGCAGGGTCTGCCCACACACCCCCACTGTGACCCCCGTCACCCCCGCGAACAACCTGCGGCTAAGGGAAGCCTTAGGTGGGGTTTGGGGGTCGTCGTCGGAATCGCCGGTTCGCCGGTGACCCAGGCACTTCTCGGCCGTTGCAACGCCCTGGAAGCGGACAGAGCGCGTGGGCGGTGTGACTCATGTGCCGCCTGTGGCTCGGACAGTCCGGCGGTGGGGCGGACGCCGGAGGGGCGGTCAGCTCCAGAGCGTGACGTGTACGGCGGGCTTGAACCGCCCGTGCGCGACCGCCCGGCCGCGCAGCATCGCCTGGGTCGCCCGCGGGGTGGTGATGAAGCGCGTCATCTCCTCCGCCGCCGGGGTCGCCTGCCCACCACCGAGCGTCGAGATGTGCCACGACCCCTGGGCGGTCAGGGTGCGCCCGGCGACCTGCACGAGCTGTCCGGCGGCGAGGTCGTGGGCGACGGCGAAGGAGAGCGTGAGCGAGACGCCGCGACCCCGCTTGGTCTCCTCGAGGGCGGCCGCGTGGCTCTGGAAGATCTGCTGCCGGTCCTCCGGTACGCCGAGTCGGTGCAGCAGGGCAGTGGTCACCCCGGCATCCTCCGCGGCCGACGGTCCGAGCAGCCAGATCTGCTGCCGCAGCATCGCGGTGCTCGGCGTGGCCTTGTGCACGGGATGGTCGGGCGCGGCGACCGCGATCACCTGGTAGTTGAGGAAGAGCTTGCTGCTCAGCGTGTTCTCCGTGCGCGCGATCCGCGGTCCGATCGTGGCGTCGACGGCGCGGGTCATCAGCAGCGACTCGAACTGGGTGGTGCGGTGGGTGCTCAGCTCGACGTCGAGGTCCTTCGCGCGCTCGGCGAACAGGCCGATCAACCCCGGCGCCGCGAACTCGGCGAACAGCGTGGAGGTGCCGAGCCGCAGCATCCGCCGGCCCACGCCGGCGGCGCGCACCTCGAGCACAGTGCGGTCCTGGAGGCCGAGGAGCTCGACGGCGCGGCTGGCCAACCGCAGCCCGCCCGGCGTGAACGCGAGGCCGGCGGAGGTGCGGGTGAAGAGCTGGTCGCCGAGCTCCTTGCGCAGCTGGCCGACGTGCAGCGAGACGGCTGCCTCGGTCACGAGGAGCTCGGCTGCGGCAGCCTTGACCGACCCGAGACGGACGACGGCCGCGAACGCGCGCAGCTGGGTCGGGGTCATCGGGTCGGCGGTCCCCCTTCCGGTCCGAACTGCGGTGGCTGCCCCGACTGCATGGCCCCCCACACCCGGGACGGCGTGAGCGGGATGTCCGCGTGGCGCACACCATAGGGCTCGAGCGCGTCGATGATCGCGTTCACCACGGCGGGTGGCGAGCCCACGGTCGCGGACTCCCCGACCCCCTTGGCGCCGATCGGATGATGCGGCGACGGCGTGACCGTCGTACCGGTCTCCCAGTCGGGCACCTCGAGCGCCGTGGGGATCAGGTAGTCCATGAGCGAGGCGTTGAGACAGTTCCCGTGCTCGTCGAAGGTGACCTGCTGCATCAGGGCCATCCCGACGCCGTCGGTCAGGCCGCGGTGGATCTGGCCCTCCACGATCATCTCGTTGATCCGGGTGCCGCAGTCGTCGACCGCGATGAAGCGCCGCACCTTCACCACCGCCGTCCCTGGGTCGACGTCGACGACGCAGATGTAGGCGCCGAACGGGTAGGTCAGGCTCGACGGGCTGTAGACGACGCTGTCCTCGAGCCCGCCGGCCAGGCCCTCGGGCAGGTCGCCGCCGTACGCCGCGGCCGCGATGTCGCGCATCGTGACCCGGGTGCCCGGGACGCCCCTGATCGAGAACGTGCCGCGCTCCCAGTCGAGGTCGGCCGGCGAGACCTCCAGCAGGTGGGCCGCGATCTCGCGGCAGCGGTCGCGCAGCTTGCGGGCGACGAGCACGGCGGCCGCCCCGGAGACGGGGGTGGAGCGGCTGCCGTAGGTCCCGAGCCCGTACGGCGTGGTGTCCGTGTCGCCGTGGATCACGTCGACGTCGTCGGCGTGGATGCCGATCTCCTCGGCGACGATCTGGGCGAAGGTGGTCTCGTGCCCCTGGCCCTGCGACTGCACGGAGATCCGCACCACCGCAGTGCCGGTGGGGTTGATGGTGAGCTCGCACGCGTCGGCCATCGCGAGCCCGGCGAGGTCCATCTCCTGGCGCGGTCCGGCGCCGACCGCTTCGGTGAAGAAGGCGACGCCGATGCCCATCAGCTCGCCGCGGGCCCGGCGCTCGGCCTGCTCGGCCCGCAGCGCGTCGTACCCGGCGATGCGGAGCGCCTCGGCCATCGCGGTGGGGTAGTCACCCGAGTCGTAGATCCACCCGGTCCGGCTGACGTAGGGGAACTGGTCGGGCCGGATGAAGTTGCGCAGCCTCAGCTCCACCGGGTCGATGCCGAGCTCGTCGGCGAGGATGTCGACCATCCGCTCGACGAGGTAGACCGCCTCGGCGATCCGGAACGAGCAGGCGTAGGCGACGCCACCCGGTGCCTTGTTGGTGTGGACGGCGGTCATCGCGCAGTAGCCGGCCTCGAGGTCGTAGCTGCCGGTGAACACCCCGAAGAAGCCGCCGGGGAACTGCATCGGCGTGGCCGCACCGTTGAACGCACCGTGGTCGGCGATCACGTGGCTGCGGACGGCGAGGATCTTCCCGTCGCGGGTGGCCGCGATCTCGCCCTGCATGACGTAGTCGCGGGCGAAGCCGCTGGCCACGAGGTTCTCGGTGCGGTCCTCGACCCACTTCACCGGCTTGCCGGTCACCATCGAGCCGACGATCGCGCACACGTAGCCCGGGTAGATCGGCACCTTGTTGCCGAAGCCGCCGCCGATGTCGGGTGAGATGACGCGGATGCGGTGCTCCTCGATCCCGATGAAGCGGGCCAGCAGAGTTCGGTGGGCGTGCGGCGCCTGCGTCGTCGACCAGAGGGTGAGGTGTCCGTCGATCCGGTCGTAGTCGGCGACAGCCCCGCAGGTCTCGAGCGGAGCGGGGTGGACGCGGGGGAAGACGATCTCCTGCGCCAGGGTCACCTCGGCGCGCTCGAAGACGGCCGCGGTCGCGGCGGCATCGCCCGTCTCCCACTCGAAGCAGAGGTTGTCGGCCTTGCCCGGTACGTCGTCGCGGATCACCGGCGCGCCGGGGTCGAGCGCACGGCGGGAGTCGACCACGGGCGGGAGCAGGTCGTACTCGACGTCGATGAGCTCGAGGGCGTCCCGGGCGGCGTAGCGGTCGTCGGCGACGACGAACGCCACCTCCTGCCCCTGGAACCGCACCTTGTCGGTGGCCAGCACCGGCTGCCGGTCGCCCGGCAGGGTCGGCATCCAGGCCAGGCCGCGCTCCTCGAGCATCGCCCCCGTGACGACCGCACGCACCCGCGGATGCGCCTCGGCGGCCAAGGTGTCGACCGACACGATCCGCGCATGCGCGACCGGCGACCGCAGGATCGCGAGGTGGAGCATCCCGGGGAGCTGGAGGTCGTCGGTGAAGCGGCCCCGGCCGCGGACCAGCCGCCGGTCCTCCTTGCGCAGCATCCGGCCGTGTCCGAAGGGGCCGCGCGCGTCGGCGTGCTCGGTCTCGGGGGCGCGGGTCGTCACAGCACGTCCTCGCCGTCGCAGTCGGCCAGGCCGTCGGGGTGGTCGGCAGCCCAGCGCACCGACCGGACGATGGTGGCGTAGCCGGTGCACCGGCAGATCTGCCCCGAGATCGCCTCGCGGATCACCTCGGGGCTGGGGTCGGGGTCTCGGTCCAGGAGGGCGCGGGCGGTGAGCAGCATGCCCGGGGTGCAGAAGCCGCACTGCAGACCGTGGCACTGCATGAACCCCTCCTGCACGGGGTCGAGGACCCCGCCCAGCTCGAGGTGCTCGACCGTGCGTACGTCGTGCCCGTCGGCCATCGGCGCGAGCACCGTGCACGACTTCACCGGCTCCCCGTCGTACAGCACGATGCAGGCGCCACAGTTGGAGGTGTCGCAGCCTGCGTGCGTGCCGGTCAGGCCGAGCTCGTCGCGCAGGAAGTGCACCAGCAACATCCGCGCCTCGACGTCGCGGGTGACCAGCTCGTCGTTGACCGTGATCGAGACCTCCACGCGGGCCCTACTCCGTCCACGTCCCGGCCGCCCGGGCAGCGGCCGTTCGGAGGGTACGCCGCGTCAGCTCGTCGGCGAGATGGCGCTTGTAGGCCTCGGTGCCCCGCGCGTCGGTGACCGGCCGGCACCCGGCGGCGGCGAGCCGGCCGGCCTCGGCGAACGCCTCGTCCCCGGGCGGGAGCCCGCGCAGCGCTCCGGCGATCTCGGGGATGCCGGTGGTGTTCGGGCCGACTGCGGCCAGCCCGACCCGGGCGTCGGCGATCAGCCCGTCCTCCAGCCAGACCGCCGCCCCTGCGGCGACGACCGCCCAGTCACCGGCGCGCCGGTCGACCTTGAGGTAGGCGCTGCTGCCGTGCCGGCGGACCGGGATGCGCACCTCGGTGAGCAGCTCGGCGTGGCCGACCGCGGTCTGGTAGGGACCGTGGTGGAAGTGGTCCATCCGCACCTCGCGCGTGCCGGCCGAGCTCCGGATCACGCAGACCGCGTCCAGCGTGGTGCAGACCGACGAGAGGTCCTCCGACGGGTCAGCCTGGCAGAGCGCACCCCCGAGCGTCCCGCGGTTGCGCACGGCCGGGTCGGCGATGACCCGCTCGGCGTCGCGGAAGATGGGGAACAGGTCGCGGAGGAGCTCCGACTCGAGCAGCTCACGGTGGCGGGTCATCGCCCCGATCCGGACAACGTCGCCGTCCTCCTCGATGTAGCCGAGGGTCTCGTGCAGGTCGTTGATGTCGACGAGGTACTCCGGAGCGGCCAGCCGCAGCTTCATCATCGGCAGCAGGCTGTGGCCGCCGGCGATGACCCGCGCCTCCTCGCCGAGGCGCTCGAGCAGCCCGACGGCGTCCTCGACGGAGGTGGCCCGCGCATACTCGATCGGCGCCGGCACCTGCATGCGGTCATGGTAGGGCGCGGCTCCTTGGGCGCAGGCCGGTCCGTCCTAGGGTGAGCGCATGTCCGGAGTCGTGCTCGAGGTGGCGGTCAGCGACCCTCGCGACGTGGCGGGTGCTGCCGACGGCGGTGCCGACCGGCTCCACCTGGCCGTGCCGGGCCCGACGTGCAGCCTCTCGCCCGAGCCGGCGCAGGTCAGCGCGGTGTGCCACGAGAGCGACCTGCCGGTCTTCGTGCTGCTCCGGCTCAACGACACGTGGTCCACGACGGGCGGGGAGTTCGCCCGGCTGGTCGGGCTGGCGGAGGACTACCTCGGGTGCGGAGCCACCGGGGCCGCGTTCGGCTTCCTCGACGCCGACCTCGAGATCGACACCGAGACGGTCACCATGCTGCTCGACCGGCTGCCCGCCGTGCCCTGGACGTTCACTCGTGCAGTGGACTCCTCGCTCGACCCGCGGCGCTCGTGGCGCCGGCTGCTGCCGCTCCCACGCCTGGTCGCCGTGCGCTCGGCCGGGTCGCCGCGTGGCATGTCCGCGGGCTACGAGGACCTGCTGGCCACGATCACCCCGGAGAACGCGCCGCTGGTCATGCCCGGAGGCGGCCTCGCCGCCGAGCACGTGCCCTGGCTGCTGCGGGCCGGCGTACGACAGCTCCACCTCGGCGCGCAGGTCCGCCCCGGCGGGTCGAAGAAGGCCTACGTCGACGCCGCCTACGTCCGGTCGTGGCGCTCGCTGGTCGACGCCCCGCCCGTCGACGCGGCCCGATGATCCTCATCGACCCGCCGCTGGTGCCGTCGCGGGGCCGGATGTGGTCCCACGTCGCCAGCGACACGTCGTACGACGAGCTGCACGCGTTCGCCCGCGGGCTCGGCATCCCGGCGCGGGGCTTCGACCGCGACCACTACGACGTGCCGGAGGAGTTCTACGACGACGCGGTGTCGGCCGGCGCGGTGCCGGTCAGCTCGCGCGAGCTGGTCACGGCGTTGGTCAGAGCCGGGCTCCGGCGCCGCAAGCACCCGTCGCCGCCTCTCGAGGAGGAATGATGCGCGGACGCGACAACGCCGGCCCGGAGACCGACCGCTGGGAGCGCAAGGACTGGTGGGGGGTGACGCTCGAGGCGCCGGATCCCCATGCCTTGTTGGTGTTCTGGTCCGCGATCCTCGACAAGCCCATCTGGGACGAGTCCGAGTCGGGTGGGGCGCTCGACCTCGGCGAGGGGGTGGGCTCGCTCGGTGTGCAGAAGGCCGAGGTCTACGAGCCACCGGTCTGGCCGCCCGAGCCCGGCCGTCAGGGCATGCAGCTGCACCTCGAGGTCGAGGTGACCGACCTGGAGGCCGCCGTGGCGCACGCCGTCGAGCTGGGCGCGACGATCGCGGAGCACCAGCCGCAGGACGACGTCCGGGTCATGCTCGACCCGGCCGGCCACCCGTTCTGCCTCTACACCTGAGCCTTCTCCAGGGCGTCGAGCTCGCGCCGGAGGTTGAGGCGCGCCTGCGGCTCCCACCGCTCGCGAGCGTAGGAGGTGTGGAAGAGCCGGTCGCGACCCAGCAGGTCGCGCAGGACCGCCGCCCGGCCGGCGGCGAAGTCGGAGTCGGAGACGTGGGCGTAGTCGCGGCGCACGCCGGCGACGTACTCGTCGTAGCGCAGCCGCTCCGAGGCCAGGATCGCCAGGTCGGCATCGCTGAGCGCCTGGCCCGCGAGGTCGTCGGCGGCGGGGTCGTGCGTCTCGGTGAGCCGCACCAGCCGCGCCACCTCGGCGGCGTACGGCGTGTGGGCGAGGGCCTCCTCGGCCCACGCCGCGCTGCGCTCCTCGGCCTCGGGTCCACCGTCGTAGACCGCGTCGTGGAACCACGCGGCCAGGGCGAGTGCGGTCGGGTCCACGTCGGTGAGCGCATCGGCCTCGGCGTCGGCGAGCTGGTCGAGCCGGTCCAGCACCTCGGTCAGGTGGCGGATGTCGTGGTAGCCGCGCCGTGGGTCGCCGTAGGCGGCGAGCAGGGCCTCGCGGGTCTCGTCGTCGCCGGCCAGCGGCCATCGCCGCACCAGCGCGTCGCGTCCGGCGCGCAGGGTCGCGGTGAGGTCGCGGTCGCCGGTGGTGGCCCAGCGGATCGTGCGGGTCGAGAACCGACCGAGCGCGTCGGCGACCCGGTCGTGGGCGACCGGCAGGGTCGGCAGGCCGAGCGGCTTGCGGGTCCACTCGGGCATCAGGCCGACCGCGGCCGCGACCAGCACGCCGTACGCCGGGCGGGCGGCGAGGGGGAGCTCCGGCTGCTTGATCAGGTACTCCACGGCATCCCGGGCGTGGTCGATCGCGACCAGCTCCGGCTGGAAGCCCTCGACGACGGCGTCCAGCTCGGCCTCGGTGGTGGGCGGCTCGGGGACGCCGAGCTTGCGGGCGATGGTGGCCGCCTGCGCGACGTAGGTGTCCCGGCCCGCCTGGTCGAGCGGTCGCGCGCCGTAGCGCTGGTGGGCGAGCAGAAAGCTCTGGATCTCCGCGACGTGCACCCAGAGCAGGAGGTGCGGGTCGTTCGCGTCGTACGACGAGCCGTCGGGCATCGCGCCGTTGACCCCGTCGTGGATGGCGCGCACCACGTCGACGGCCTGCTGCGCGTCGTCGGCCGTGCCGAACGTGGTGACGGCGATGAACCTGCTGGTGCGGGCGAGCCGGCCCCACATGTCGCCGCGGTAGCCGGAGTGCTCCGCCACGGCGGTCATCGCCTGCGGCTGAAGGGTCTGCAGGAGCACGGCGCGGATGCCGCCGACGTACATCGACGCATCGCCGTGTACCCGGGTGATCGGGCTTCCCGGCTCGAACCAGCGCGGGCCGGGGGTGCCGTGGATGCGCTCGCGGTGCTTCTCCCCGTCGGGCCCGGCGACCCGGGTGAACAGCGCGGTGCTCAGCCGTGCCCTGATCCTCCCCATGGTTCGAGCCTACGGGCCGCTCCCCGGGCGTAGGCTGGGGTTGCGGGCGCGGGTAGCGCGTCCCCTCGTCAGGAGGCCCCCGTGGGCATGTGGATCTTCGGTGGTGTCGTGGCGGCGGTCGTGGTCGCGCTGCTGGTGCTGGACTGGGTGGTGGCCGGGCGAGGGCTCGCCCGCATCGCGCGCAGGCCCCCCACGTCGATCTCGGCCGACTACGAGGCGACCGTGGCCCAGCTCCGTCGGGGCGAGAACAAGTCCGGCACCTGAGGCCCAGGGCGTCACACCAGCGCGTCCACCAGGGCGTCGATGCCCGCAACGGTGAGCGGAGCTCCGAGGAACTCCTCGATGCCCGCCAGTGAGCGGTCACGGGCCTCCGGGTCGCGCGCCGCGAGCCACATGGTGACGTGCCGGTGGCCGATGTGGTGGAGCTGGGCAGCGGTCAGGGCCAGGTCGGCGCGGTGGCGGATCCGGCCGGGTCCGCCGGCGTCGAGGTAGGCGTCGTACAGCGCGCGTTGGCGGCCGGGGTCGCCCTGCCCGAACTCGAAGACAGCCATGGCGATCTCCCTCGACGGGTCGCCGGGGCCGGCGTTGTCGAAGTCGATGACGAACGGCGCGCCGGCGCAGAGTCGGACGTTGTCGGCCCAGAGGTCGAGGTGGCAGGTCTTGAGCGGGCGCATCGGGGTGAACACCTGCTCGACCTCGAGCAAGGCCGGGATGACCTCGGCGAGCCGGTCGGCGTACGGCGCTCCTGCGCCGCGGGCGGCCTTGAGCACGCCCTTCCACTCAGCTCGCCCGACCGGCGCCTCGAACCACGGGTCGACGGCCGCGGTCGGCCAGGGATGGTCGACCGCGTGCAGCCGGGCGACCAGCGCGCCGACCGCGGCCGGGTCGAGACCGGTGTCCGGGTCGTCGAGGTCGGCCCAGCTGTAGGCGAGCACCTGCTCGCCGTCGATTTCGGCGGTGTAGCCCTCGCGGGCCCGGCGCGGCTCCGGGGTCGGAAGCCCGGCCGCCCAGCACGCATGGTGGAACGCGCCGCTGGTCTGGAGGCTCTCGATCTCGTCGGGCTGCCACGGCTCCAGCGCGGTCTTCACCGCCCAGCTGCCCTGGTCGGTCTCCAGCCGGCGGATCTCCCCGAGCTCACCGCGCGCGACCGGCTCGCTCAGCGACTCCGCCCGCCCGAGCCCGAACGCGTCGGCCACCCGCTGCGCATCCACACCCCCACCCTGCCGCACGCGGACGGCGTATGAGTCGCCGGTTCACCGGCGACCTGCGCACTTCCAAGGCGTTGCACCGGCCGGGAAGTGTGTGAACCACCGGTTCACCGGCGACTCACCGCGCGCCAGCGAGACCACCCTCAGGCGTCGGCGTCGCGGATGGAGTAGGCGTAGCCCTGCTCGGCGAGGAACCGCTGCCGGTTGGCGGCGAACTCCGCGTCGACGGTGTCGCGGGAGACGATCGTGTAGAAGTGGGCGGTCTTGCCCTCGGTCTTGGGCCGCAGCAGCCGGCCGAGCCGCTGCGCCTCCTCCTGGCGCGACCCGAACGACCCCGACACCTGGATCGCGACCTCGGCCGTGGGCAGGTCGACGGAGAAGTTCGCGACCTTGGAGACGACCAGCAGCCCCACCTCGCCCTGCCGGAACGCCTCGAACAGTCGCTGCCGCTCCTTGACCGGCGTGGCGCCGGTGATCGTCGGGGCGTCGAGGGCGGTCGCGATCTCGTCGAGCTGGTCGAGGTACTGCCCGATCACCAGCGTGGGCTGCCCGGTGTGCTGGTCGATCAGCCGGCGTACGACGTCGATCTTGTGGTGGGTGCACGACGCCAGCCGGTAGCGCTCCTCCGGCTCGGCGACGGCGTAGGCCATCCGCTCGTGCGACGGCAGCGTGACCCGCACCTCCACGCAGTCGGCCGGCGCGATCCAGCCCTGTGACTCGATGTCCTTCCAAGGGGCGTCGTAGCGCTTGGGCCCGATCAGGGAGAACACGTCGCCCTCGCGGCCGTCCTCCCGCACCAGCGTCGCGGTCAGCCCGAGCCGACGGCGGGCCTGGAGGTCGGCGGTCATCCGGAAGATCGGGGCGGGCAGCAGGTGCACCTCGTCGTAGACGATCAGCCCCCAGTCGCGGGCGTCGAGCAGCTCGAGGTGGCTGTAGACGCCCTTCCGCCGCGTCGTCATCACCTGGTACGTCGCGATGGTGACCGGCCGGATCTCCTTGACCGAGCCGCTGTACTCGCCGATCTCCTCGGCGGTCAGCGACGTACGGCGCATCAGCTCGTCCTTCCACTGCCGTGCGCTGACGGTGTTGGTGACCAGGATCAGCGTCGTCGCCTTGGCCTCGGCCATCGCGGCCGCGCCGACCAGCGTCTTGCCCGCCCCGCACGGCAGGACGACGACGCCGGAGCCGCCGTGCCAGAACGACTCGACCGCCTCCTTCTGGTAGGCCCGCATCGACCAGCCCGACTCGTCGAGCTCGATCGCGTGGGCCTCGCCGTCGACGTAGCCCGCGAAGTCCTCGGCGGGCCAGCCGATCTTGAGCAGCGCCTGCTTGAGGTTGCCGCGCTCGGAGGGGTGCACCGCCACCGTGTCGTCGTCGATCCGGGCCCCCATCATCCCGGCGACCTTCTTGGCCCGCAGCACCTCCTCCAGCACCGGCCGGTCGGTGGAGACCAGCACCAGCCCGTGGACGGGGTGCTTCTCCAGCCGCAGCCGGCCGTAGCGCGCCATCGTCTCGGCGACGTCGACCAGCAGCGCGTGCGGGACGGCGTAGCGGCTGTACTCCAGCAGCGTGTCGACCACCTGCTCGGCGTCGTGCCCGGCCGCGCGCGCGTTCCAGAGCCCGAGTGGGGTCAGCCGGTAGGTGTGGATGTGCTCCGGCGAGCGCTCCAGCTCGGCGAAGGGCGCGATCGCCTTGCGGCAGTCCGCGGCGCGCTCGTGGTCGACCTCGAGAAGGAGGGTCTTGTCGCTCTGGACGATCAGGGGTCCGTCGTTCATCAGACGACAAGCCTACGGACCGGGCGTGACCGGCCAGCGGTAGCCTGCGCCGCGTGACCGACCAGCTCACCGTCCTCTTCATGCCCGAGTCGGCCTACGGCCCGACCAACCAGTGCATCGGTCTCGGGAAGGTGCTGCTCGACCGCGGGCACCGCGTGGTGTTCGCCGCCGAGGCGTCGTGGGCCGGGAAGCTCGCGCCCTACGGCTTCGTCGAGGACCTCGTCGACCTCGCCGAGCCCGACCCCGACGCCGGGGAGGAGGCGGCCGGGCAGTTCTGGATCGACTTCATCAACGAGACCGCCCCCGAGTTCGCCAAGCCCACCCGCGACCAGCTCGCCGCCTTCATCCAGCCGACGTACCAGGCGCTGATCGACGGCGCGCAGTACTGCGAGCCGCACCTGCGCGAGATCATCGCCCGCCACCGGCCCGACGTGATCGTCGAGGACAACGTCGTCGGGTTCCCGGCCCTGATGACCTCCGACGCGGCGTTCGTCCGGATCGTGTCGTGCAACCCGCTCGAGGTGCGCGGCGACGACATCCCGCCGGTGTTCTCCGGACTGCCGATGGACGACCGGTCGGAGTGGGCCGGCTTCCTCGAGGAGTTCGACCGCACGCACGCCGAGACCTGGAGGGCGTACGACGCGTGGTGCCGCGAGCAGGGCGCCCCGCCGCTCGGGCCGCGCGACTTCATGCACACCTCACGGGTCGCCAACCTCTACGTCTACCCGCGCGAGCTCGACTACACCGACGCCCGGCCGCTCGACGCCACCTGGCACCGGATCGACTCCAGCGTCCGGGAGACCGACGAGCACTACGTCGTGCCGGCCGAGCTCGCCGACCGCCCCGAGGGATCCGGGCTGATCTACCTCTCGCTGGGCTCGCTGGGCAGTGCCGACGTGGGGCTCTTGCAACGTCTGATCGACGTCCTCGGCACCACCCGGCACCGGGTGATCGTCAGCATGGGACCCCGGGCCGACGAGCTGCGGCTGGCCGACAACATGACCGGCGCGGCCACCCTGCCGCAGACCACCCTGATGCCGCAGGTCGACCTGGTGATCACCCACGGGGGAAACAACACCACCACCGAGGCGATGCACTTCGGCAAGCCGATGGTGCTGCTGCCGTTGTTCTGGGACCAGTACGACAACGCGCAGCGAGTCCACGAGCTGGGCTTCGGCGTGCGGCTGGCGACGTACGCCTTCTCCGACGGAGAGCTCACCGGCGCGGTCGACCGGCTGCTGGCCGACACCGTCCTGCGCGAGCGGATGGCCGCGATCGGCGCCGACATCCGGGCCCGCGACGGGTTGCGCATGGGCGCCGAGATCATCGAGCAGGTGGGTCTCGCCCATCGTGCTCACTGAGCTCCGCCTCGACGCCAGCCACGCGATCCGGGTCGTCGCCGCGGACGGTGCCCACCGGGCCGGGCCGGTCACCCTCGTCGACGGTGCGTGGTCGCGATCCGTCGCCGGGGACGGCGCCGGGCTCGCCCTGCTCCACCGGCTGCGCAACCGGATGGCCGTCGAGGAGGGCTTCCGGGTCAGCGCGGTCGACCGGGTCACCGTGGACGGCGAGTCCGAGCGCGTGATGGGCGTCGACCAGACCCATGCCTCCTGGGTGGTCGGCGACCGGGTCGTCGTGAAGTGGATGACCGAGCCCCTGGTCGGCCCGCACCCCGCGGCCGACCGGCTGCGCAGGCTCTCCGAGGCCGGCTTCGCCGAGTCGCCGACCCTGGTCGGCGTCGTCGAGTGGCGCGAGCCAGGCACCGACCACTGGATCCCGGTGGCGATCGTGCAGGCCTATCTGCCCGGCACCGAGGACGGCTGGACGTGGGCCCTGGACGACGCGCGCCGGGCCCTCGGCGTGGTCTCGGGTGCAGCGACCGGCTTCGGCACCGACCTCGGCGACATCGTCGGGAGGATGCACCTCGCCCTCGCCGACGACCCCGCGGCCCCGCTCCCCGCCGACCTGGCGCGGCGACAGGCGGCCGAGGCGCGCGCCGCACTCGACCTCACCGTGCGTCTCGTGGCGGGCCACGACCCGGTCTCCCACGCCCTGCTCACCGAGCACCGCGACCGGATCGAGGCCGCGCTCGCGCCCCTGGACGACGCGGCCGGGACCCCGGCTCTGCCGCTGCACGGAGACCTCCACGTGGGTCAGGTCCTCCGCGACACGGAGGGTCGCTACGCCGTGGTCGACTTCGACGGCAACCCGACCCTGCCCTCCGACCTCCGCGCCGCGCCGGGGCCCGCGGGGGCCGACGTCGCCACCATGCTGGTCTCGCTGGAGAACGTCGGGCACGTCGTCCGCCACTACGCCCCGGAGGTCACCGACGAGTCCGGGCTGGCCTGGACCTCGGCCGAGCAGCGCCGCTTCCTCGACGGCTACCGGAACGCGCTCGGACCGCGTGCTGATCTGTACGACGAGGCCCTGGTGCCGGCGTACGAGTGGGAGCAGGTCTGTCGCGAGTTCCTCTACGCGATCCGTCACGACTTCCTGGAGTGGCTCTACGTGCCGGCCGCGGCCGTGCGTCGTCGACTGGCACCGGGGGCCTGATGGACCCCTCCCTCTTCCTCGCCGACCTCGAGGAGAAGCCCGCGCGGCTGCTCGCCCTCGCCGAAGCTCTGCGCGCCGACGACCCGTGGGCGGCTGTCGGCGAGACCCGGCGCTGGGTGTTCCTGGGCATGGGCTCCTCGCACTACGCCGCCCAGGTCGCGGCGGCGCGGCTGCGCGCGCGGGGGGTGGACGCGGTCGCCGAGTCGGCCGGCTCCGACCTGCTGCCCGTGGTCGGCCCGGGAACCACCGTCGTCGCTGTCTCGGCGTCGGGAGGCTCGCGCGAGACCGTCGACGCCGTACGACGCCTCAGCGGCACCGGCGCCCGGTTCGTGGCGCTCACCAACCGGTCGGACACCGAGCTCGAGGCCCTCTGCGACCTCGGCGTCGCGATGCTGGCCGGCCCGGAGCGGGGTGGGGTGGCCTGCCGGTCGTTCCAGCACACGCTGGCGCTGCTGCTCGCCCTCGAGGGCGACCCGTCGGCGCTCTCGGCAGACCTGGCTCTGGCCGCCGAGGCGTCGGCGCACCTGCTCGCCGGCCGCGACACCTGGCTCCCGGCCCTGTCGGCCGCAGCGCTCGGGCCGCACGGCACCCACGTCGCCGCCCCGGCCCGGCGGCTCAGCTCGGCGCTCCAGTCGGCGCTGATGCTCCGCGAGGGCCCCCGCCTCCCGGCGCATGCCTGCGAGACCGCCGACTGGAGCCACGTCGACGTCTACCTGACCAAGACCACCGACTACCGCCTGGTCCTGCTGGCCGGCTCGCGCTGGGAGGACGAGCTGCTCAGCTGGGTCCGCGAGCGCGGCTCGACGCTGGTCGCGGTCGGGGCCGAGGTCGAGGGCGCCGCACTCACCGTGCGCTACCCCCACGACGACGTCGACGACGTACGCCTCCTCGCCGAGACCCTGGTCTGCGAGCTCCTGGCCGCCGAGGCCTGGGGCGCGGCCAGTTAGTCCTCCGGCCCCCACCCGCCCGGCGGCGCCCGCGGCGCAGACCTCAGCCCGCGGCCGCCTTCTGCCGGGCCCGGAAGGCCGCGACGTTGGCGCGCGACGAGCAGCGCTCGGAGCAGTAGCGGCGCGACTGGTTGGGAGAGGTGTCGACGTAGACGTTGGTGCACGGCGTGGCCGCGCAGACGCCCAGCCGGGTCGGGCCGAGGTCGCAGATCAAGGTGGCGAGGCCGAGCAGCGACTCGCCGATGATCAGGTCGGCCACGCTGGCGGCCTTGTTGGCGACGTGGATGTGGAGGTTGGCCGGGTCGTGGTCGGCGATCCGCGGGGTGATCGGGTGCTTCTCCAGCAGCTCGTTGACCACGCCGACGACCCCCTGCGCGTCGTCGAGGTCGGAGGCCGCGAACGCCGGCCGCAGCTCGCGCTGGAAGCGTCGAAGCGCGGCCAGGTCACGGTCGTTGACCTGGCGCGCCAGCCACGCCCGCTCCTCGAGGTAGTCCACGAGCGCGTCGAGGTCGGGCAGCTCCGCGTTCAGCAGCGCTGCCGACGACTCGGCGTACCGGATGAAATCCACGCTGCGAGTGTAGGCGCGCGCCCCGCCTGGGCGCCCGGGAGAAAAGTCCCTACTTCGCTCGGTCGTCCGCGGGAGCGTCGACCGGGCTCACGGTGCGGATCCGGTGGACGGCGAACTGCCGGACGTCGTCGGCCCGGTGGTCGCGGGCGGTGAGCCAGCCACCGTCGACCCGCACCGGGTCGACCAGCCGCTCGGTGGCCGTGCCGTGGCTGTCGACGTAGCCGATCAGCACGGTCTGCCCGGTCTCGACCGCCTCGCGCAGCGCCGCCAGCGACCCGATCGGGGTGAGCTGCTCGGAGGGGACCGTGTCGGCACGGGTCCGCGCCACCCGGTCACCGGCCCGGATCGCGGTGACGACCTGGGCCAGCCGGGCCTCGACCTTGGCTTCGGGCGTACGACGTGCGGTCCGCGGGCGGGCCCGCTGCCGGTCGGGGCGGCTGACGTGGACGGTGCCGTCGATGCTCTCCACCAGCGGGGAGACCCCCAGGTCGCGCAGCCGGGGGATCAGCACGTCGAGCGGTGTCGTGCTGATCAGGACGGTCGGGGCGATCCGGCGCAGCCCGAGCGAGCCGGCCCGCGGGTGGTGGAGCACCTCGGTCAGGGCGGCCTCGTCGTCGGCGCGGAGGAACGCCTCGGCATGACCCACGCGCACCGTCCCGAACGTGCGGGCAGCGTCGTCGACGAGATAGGTCAGCGGCTGCGGCACGGGGGTCCGCGACACGGCGGCCAGGAAGGCGTGCACCTCGTGCGCGGCCCAGCCGGCGTCGAACGCGCGCCGGACGGACTGGGCGGTGAAGCGGTAGACCGTCGCCCCGCCGCGCGACTCCACGTCTGCCAGCAGGTGCAGGTCGCGCGCCCGCTCGCGCACCAGCGGGCCGGGCGCCACGGCCGTCAGGTCGGCCTGCACCATCACCTGGTCGACCTCCTGCGGCAGCAGCGGCCCGAGCAGGGGGGCCGGGTCCTCATAGACCAGCAGCGGGCGGGCGTACGACGCCAGGCCGCCGAGGGCGGTCAGCCCCAGGTGGGCCGACTCGTCGAGGGCGGCGACGACCTGGTCGGTGCGCGACGGCGGGCGGCGCGGTCGCTGCCAGGCGACGAGGGCGACGCAGCGACGCCGGGCCGGTGCCGGTCGCCAGCACCTCACCGTCGGGCAGCCCGCCGAGGACGGCGAGCGTCATCCGGCGGGTCTCGGGAGCGAGCCGGCTGGTCAGCTCGGGGTCGAGGGCGTTGCGCGGCTTGCCCCCTTCGTCGCGGGTGCCGACCAGGTGGGGGAGCCTCTCGGTGTCGAGCCAGGCCCTCGCCAGCCGGGCCCACCGCTCCTCGGTCGGCTCGTCGCACCAGGTGTCGAACGCCTCCGTGGGGGTCCAGGCCGGGTTGCCGTCCGGGTCGGGCCAGGTGGCGAGCAGCCCGGCCGCGGCAGCGACCTCGAGCACGAGAGCAGCGCCGGGCTCGTCCAGCTGGGCGTCGTCGGCGACCGCCTTGAGGTCCCGCACGGACACCGCACCGGTCCGGAGGGCGACCAGGGGCCGCGAGCCGCAGTGGTCGACGACGAGCTCCACGCGTCGTACGGCCTCGAAGGCGGCGCCTGCCGCCGACCGGTCCACCAGCGACGCGGACCGCGACGAGGTCGCCACCTCCGGCGGGACGTCGACGCGACCGCGAGTGGTGTGGCCACCTCGCAGCGCGATCTGCACCTCGCCGGGGATCCTCACCAGCCGTGGCCGCCCCGGCACCAGGAGCCCGCGGGTGATCAGCTCCTCGGCAGGGGTGGCGGCTTCCTCGGGGGTGATCGTGTGGCGGGCGGCACCGGCATCGGCCTCGCCCGAGCCGGAGTCGACGTGGTCGAGCATCGCCCGCGCGGCCGGAGACAGCTCGGCGAGCACGGCCGCCGCCTCGGCCGGCGTCCGGGTCCCGGTCACCGGGTGCAGCCCGGCCAGGGAGCCGAGCGCCTCCGCGACACCGGTCAGCGGGCGCAGGCCGGCGTCGTTCTCCCAGACCAGGGCCAGGTCCACCAGCCGCTGGACCGCGGTCTCGACAGCGGCGGGCTCGGCATCAAGGATGGGGGTCAGATCGGCGAGGGTGGCCTGACCCGTGGGTGACAGGGCCACCAGGGCATCAAGGACGGAGAGCTCGAGACGCGTGAGCAGGTCCAGAGCACGGCTCAGCGACGACCTCGTGGCGGCCCGCGAGGCGAGCTGGCCGCAGTCGGCCGGCGCCGGGGTCGACAGATCGGGCCGCAGCCGGAGCAACCCGAGCAGGCGCTCGTCCGGCCAGCCCCTGAGCTGGTCGGCGAGCGAGCGGTGCCCCCTGCCGGTGACCGGGCCCGGGGTCGTCGAGGTGCCCATCGTCACCACGCTAGCGGTCCCTCCCAGCGCGCCCAGGCCCTGCGGCAGCCGATGAACGAGCCTGCTGCGGTGACCTTCGGCGCCAGCTCCCACGTCGGCCTGGTGCGCGAGGTCAACGAGGACTCCCTGCTGACCGACCCTCCGCTGTTCGCGGTGGCCGACGGCATGGGCGGCCACGACGGCGGCGACCTCGCCAGCCAGTGCGTCGTCGAGGAGCTGGCCCGGGCCCCGCACACCCCCTACTCGGCCGAGGCCGGAGCCGCGGCGATCCTCGACGCGTTCCGGGCCGCGCAGCAGCGGCTGCTCGTCTACGGCGCCACCCACCGTGGCAGCGACGGCCGTCGGTGGCGCGGCGGCACGACCGCCGTGGTCGCTCTGCTCGTCGAGCACGAGGGCACACCGCACTGGCTGCTGGCCAACCTCGGCGACTCCAGGATCTACACCTTCGACCGCGACCCTGACGACGCCGCCGGAAGCGGTCGGCTCGACCGGGTCAGCACCGACCACAGCGTCGTTCAGGAGCTGATCGACGCCGGGATGATCACCGAGGAGGAGGCGCTCGTGCACCCCGAGCGGCACATCGTCACCCGCGCCCTCGGTGGGCCCGAGGACGTGGATCCCGACTTCTTCGTGCTGCCCGTGGCCGAGGGCCGGCGCGTGCTGCTGTGCTCCGACGGCATCAACGGCATGGTGTCCGACCCCGAGATCGCCGCCGTCCTGGCCGCCCACCGCGACCCCGCCGCCGCCGCTGACGGCCTGGTCGAGGCCGCCCTCGCGGCCGGCGGGGTCGACAACGCGACGGCGGTGGTCATCGACGCGACGCCGGGCGGTGAGCGGTGAGCCCGGTCTCGCGATCGGTGGTGCCGGGGGAGTGGTACGCCGTCCTCGGCGACGACGTGGTCGTGCTGCTGCCTCCTGCCGCCAAGGACCGGGTCGCCGCGATCTGGGAGCGCGTCGACGAGGGCGCCGGCTTCGACGAGGTCCTCGACGCCCTCATCAGTCGCGGGCTGCGCGACCTGGCCGCGTTCGTCCTGGTCAGCCACGGCGTGGACGGCGGTGTGAAGGTCGTGGTCCGGGGGGCCGGTCGCGCCGAGCTGACCACGCACGAGGGGCCGGTGGCCGTCGAGGGGTCGGCGGACACGACCTGGGTCGAGCGCAACCTCACCGGCGTCACCGGGCTGCACGTCCAGGTCGCCGACGCCTCGGGAGAGGCCTACACCGTGGGCCCGGGGCTGGTCCGCGTCGCCGAGGTCCGCCAGCCGGTCGCGGTCGAGGAGACTCCGGCGCCGGTGGAGCAGGCCGACCCCCTGCCGGAGCCCGCTCCGACCCTGCCGCCACCGATCGCCCCCGAGGTGGAGACCGTCGACGTCGAGACGGGGGCGTTCGAGCCCGTCGCCTTCGCTCCGCCCGAGCCCGGCGTCGTACCCCTGATGCCGGTGACGCCGCCCCCGCCCCCTCCGACCGCCCCGCCGACCGCCCCGCCGGCCGCCCCGCCCCCTGCCGCGCGACCGGTGGCGCGGCTCGTCCTGTCCAGCGGACCGGTCGTCGACGTCGACGGGGTCGTGATCGTCGGGAGGGCCCCCCAGGCCCGCCGGCAGGGCGACGACCAGGCCCGGATGGTGGTCGTGCCGAGCCCGCACCAGGAGATCTCGGCGACCCACGTGGAGTTCCGCCCCGGCACCGGTCCCGACCAGGGATCGGCCGTCGTCACCGACCTCGGCTCCACCAACGGCACCGTCGTCGTCCAGCCCGGGCTGCGCCCCGAGAACCTCCAGCCCGGGATCCCGGTCCAGCTCAACTCCGGCGCCATCGTCGACCTCGGCGAGGGCATCACGATCCAGGTCGAGTGAGTCGACCGGCTACACCAGCGGCTGCAACGCGTCGTACGTCGCGCGATCGGCGGCAGCCAGCAGCCCCCGCGGCACCGCCGCCTCGACGGCGTGGTCGTCGGCGGGACGGTAGGGGTGCCGGTCGAGGGTGCCGAGGTAGCCCCCCGCCTCGGTGAGGATCAGCCCACCGGGCACGTGGTCCCACGGGTTGGCCCGGCCGTAGACGACGTAGTCGGCGTCGCCCTCGACCAGGTGCGGGTAGTCGATCCCGCACGAGACCCAGGTCAGCTCCAGCGGCTTCAGACCCTCCGCGAGGCTCCGGCCGAGCCACTTGCGGCGCGAGGTGACGCCCCGCCACTCGGCCCGCTCCGGAGGGGCCGGCCGGGTCAGCCGGACGCCGTCCCGCCAGGCGCCGCTGCCCCGCTCCGCGACGTACGCCGTCCGGTGCTGCGGCTGCCAGATCCAGCCGCGCACCGACTCGCCGGCCTTCACCTCGCCGACCATCACGGCGTGGTCGGGCGAGCCGTGCACGAAGTTCTTGGTGCCGTCGACCGGGTCGACGGTGAACGCGTGGTCGGCCGCCAGGAACGCCGCCATCAGGCCACGCTGCTCGGCGTAGGTCTCCTCGCCGAGGATCACCGCGTCGGGGTAGGCCGCCCGCAAGGCGCGCGTGATCAGCACCTCGGCCTCGCGATCGGCGGCGGTGACCAGGTCGCCCGGTCCCTTCTCGTCGATCTCGTGCGACGTCAGCGAGCAGAACCGCGGGTCGATCACCTCGGCCGCGACCTCCTGCATCAGCCGGAGCACGGCGTCGGTTTCCATCCCGCCACCTTAGGGTCCGCCGGTAGTAGGTTCGCGATCATGGAGTCCTACGCCAAGGGCGAGACCGACGTGGCCCTGCTCGAGGAGACGATCGGGGCCAACCTCGAGCGCACGGTCGCGGCGTTCCCCGACCGCGAGGCGATGGTCGAGCTCGCGACCGGCAGTCGCTGGACCTGGCGGGAGTTCGACCACGACGTCGACCGCCTCGCGCGAGGGCTCATCGCGGCCGGCATCGACCAGGGCGACCGGGTCGGCATCTGGGCGCCCAACAGCGCGCGCTGGACGATCACCCAGTACGCCGCGGCCAAGGCCGGCGCGATCCTGGTCAACGTCAACCCGGCCTACCGCACCCACGAGTTCGCCTACGCGATGAACCAGTCGGGGACCAAGCTCCTGGTGGCCGCGACCAGCTTCAAGACCAGTGACTACCGCGGCATGGTCGAGGAGACGCTGGCGAGCGGCGAGATCACCCCCGGCGTGCTCGAGCGCGTCGTCTACCTCGACACCGACGACTGGGACGCCCTCGTCGCCGAGGGTCAGCACCTCGACGCCGACGTGCTGAACAGGCGCAAGCATGCTCTCGACCCGAGCGACCCGATCAACATCCAGTACACCTCCGGCACCACCGGTCGGCCCAAGGGCGCCACCCTGTCCCACCGCAACATCCTCAACAACGGCTACTTCACCACCGAGCTGATCGACTTCACCGAGCACGACCGGCTGTGCATCCCGGTGCCCTTCTACCACTGCTTCGGGATGGTGATGGCCAACCTCGGCTGCACCAGCCACGGGGCGACCATGGTGATCCCCGCAGAGGGCTTCGACCCCGGCATCACCCTCGACGCGATCAGCCAGGAAGGGTGCACAGCGGTCTACGGCGTGCCCACGATGTTCATCGCGATGCAGCACCACCCGTCGTTCGCCGACCACGACCTGTCGGCGCTGCGCACCGGGATCATGGCGGGCTCGATCTGCCCGGTCGAGGTGATGAAACGCTGCGTCAACGACATGCACATGGAAGCCGCCTCGATCGCCTACGGCATGACCGAGACCAGCCCCGTGTCCTGCCAGACCCGCGCCGACGACGACCTCGAGCGCCGTACGGCGTCGATCGGGCGGGTGCACCCTCACGTCGAGATCAAGATCGTCGACCCGGTCACCGGTGAGACCGTCGAGCGCGGGCAGCCCGGGGAGTTCTGCACCCGCGGCTACTCGGTGATGCTCGGCTACTGGGACGACCCCGAGAAGACCGCCGAGGCGATCGACGCCGACGGGTGGATGCACACCGGCGACCTCGCCGAGATGCGCGACGACGGCTACTGCAACATCGTCGGCCGGATCAAGGACATGGTCATCCGCGGCGGGGAGAACGTCTACCCGCGCGAGATCGAGGAGTTCCTCTACGCCCACCCCGACATCGAGGACGTCCAGGTGATCGGCGTCCCCGACGAGAAGTACGGCGAGGAGCTGGCCGCGTGGATCAAGCTCCGCGAGGGCGCCGACCCCCTCGACGCCGACGCCGTCCGCGCCTACGCGACCGGCAAGCTGGCCCACTACAAGATCCCGCGCTACGTCCTGCTCGTCGACGAGTTCCCGATGACCGTGACCGGCAAGATCCGCAAGGTCCAGATGCGCGAGGAGACCGCCGCCCAGCTCGGCCTGACCGGCACCGGCCACGGTCCTGAGGGCACGACCTGACCCGAAGTCCCACCCGCGACCCCCGCCGCGTGCGTGGATAGGGGTGTGGAGGACTTCGAGGCGTGGGTCGCCGCGCGCGGCGGAGCCCTCGCGCGTACGGCGTACCTCCTCACCGGCGACGTCCACCTCGCCGAGGACCTCGTGCAGGACACCCTGGCCCGGATGGCCGACAAGTGGCGCGCCGTCAGCCGCAGCGGCTCACCCGACGCCTACGCACGCACCGTCATGCACCACCTCGCGATCGACCGGTGGCGGCGGCGGAGGGTGCGGCCGGCCGAGGTGCTCACCGACCGCCATCCCGAGCTCGGTGGCGAGGGCCCCGACGTCGAGCGCCGGCTGGTGCTGCGCGACGCCCTGGCGCGCCTGACGCCCAAGCAGCGGGCCGTGCTGTCGCTGAGGTTCTACGACGACCTGACCGAGGCCCAGACCGCGGCGGTGCTCGGCTGCTCGGTCAGCACCGTGAAGTCCCAGTCGCGAGCAGCGCTCGAGCGCCTCCGGGTGCTGGCGCCCGACCTGCTCACGACCTTCGCCGAGGAGGCGAGCCCATGACCGGCGACCTGCGCGACCAGCTCGACGACCTGCTGACCGACGTGCCGGCTCACGTGCCCGTCGACGCCGTCGCTGCGCGCCGCGCCGGTTCCCGACTCCGGGCACGGCGTCGCCTCACCGCAGCCGGCGCGACCGTCGCCGTGCTGGCCCTGGTCGGTGGCCTCGGGCTGGCCGCACACCGGGCCGACGAGGCACCCCCCGCAGACCAGCCGCACGGGTCGGGCTCCTACCCGACGCGCGTCGACCGTCCCCTGTGGCCACGGTCGATGCCCGACGGCCCGGGGCCGCTCGCCGGGTTGCTCCAACGAGACGGTGGCTGGTCCGGGGTGTCGAGGTCGGGACAGGTCTGGAGGATGGTCGGCGCCGGGGCGCAGTGGACACCGGCGCTGTCTCCTGACGGCCTGCAGCTGGCGTACATGAACACCCGCTTCGGAATGCAGTCCTACGACCTCGTCCATCTCGCGGACGGCAGTGCCACGGACCTGGGCGCCGGTGGACCCAGACCGAGCGTGAACTCCGGGTTCGTCGTGCCGCCGGGCAGCCAGAGCTTCTGGTCGCCGGACTCCACCCGGCTCCTGGTTCCGGTCCGCAACGGCATCCAGGCCAGCCCGCACGCGGTCGCCCTCGTGGTCGGGCTTGACGGACACGTCACCTTCGTGCGCTCCCGTCCGTACCCGGGCGCGATGCCGGCGGGCTGGGTCTCTCCCACCGAGCTCGGCTGGGTGGGCTCGGCCAGGACGCATGTCGGTCGCCCGCCGTTGCTGCTCTACGTGACCACCCTGCACGGCGGAGCGCCGTTGCGGACGGTCAGGCTCCGGGCCGACACCCAGGGCGGGACGGTCTCCGCCAGCCTGTCTCCCTCGGGCCAGGCGTTGTCACTGACCAGCACGGTCTTCCACTACGAGTTCGGACCCGAAGGAGACCTGGTCGGCGAGGTGCCGCTCCCGGCCGGGTCTGCGCCCCGGTGTCCGGTCTCGTGGGGGATCTCCCAGCCGTGGCTTCCGACCGCGGCCGGCGCCCCCCACGACGCCGCGCTCGTCTCGCAGGGCGGCTCCGTCCTGATCCAGGCCGATCCCTCGCTCCACGTCGGCTGCTCGGTCTGGGCCCAGTCGGCGCTCGACGGGTCGGCTCACCGCGGGGTCGGTGGCCGACTGTTCGGCACCAGCGACTCCTGGATTTCCTGGCACTGGCGTCAGGTCGCTCTGGCATCAGCGCTCGCCCTCGGCGCGGTGCTCGCAGTCGGTTGGCTCGTCGTACGGCGTCGCCGGCGCCGGGCCTGGACGGAGCTCGACGAGGGTGCCGGGATCCCCGCCTGACGAGTGACGCCGGAGCGGACTAGGTTGGCTGGACCGACCACCACCCTCACCTCGGAAGGACCCCGGCGTGAACGACGATCTCGCACGTTTGGCGGACGACTACTGGCAGGCGATCCTCGACCAGGAGCCGACCTGGCGACACATGCTCGGCGACTACTCCGACGTCGGGCGCTACGAGGACGCCTCCCGAGCCCACCAGGAGGCGTTCGCGGCGACGTTGCGCGACTTCGCGGTCCGCGCGGACGCCGTCGAGGAGAGTGGTCTCGACGAGCAGGAGCGACTGACCCGTGGCGTCGTCGCGTCGTCGGCCATCGCCTCCGCCGACCTGATCGAGACCCCGATCAGCGGGCTCGCCACCGACCCCGTGCACGGGCTGCAGGGCACGCTGCCGCTGCTGATGGGCCTGCTCGCCGTGCCCGACGAGGAGGTCGCCGGTGCCATGCCGGACAAGCTGGCCGGCGTCGGCACCCACTTCCGGCAGATGGGCGACCGCATCCGCGAGAGCGTCCCCCAGGGCTGGGTGGCCGCCGAGTTCGCCGTCGCCGAGACGATCGCGCAGGTCGAGGCCGCGCTCGCCGTGCCGCCGTCCGACGACCCGGTGCTCGCTGCGGTCAAGCCGGGTCCGGGCGTCGACGCCGACCGGCTCCGTGCCGCCCTCCAGGAGGCGGTCGAGCACGACCTCCGCCCCGGTCTCGAGGCCTACCGCGACGCCCTGCGCGACGTAGCCCTGCCCCAGGCACGCAGCGAGGAGCGCTGCGGCCTGTCCTGGCTCCCCGGCGGCGAAGAGGCTTACGACGCCACCCTGCGCTACTTCACGACCACCGGCAGGAGTGCCCAGGAGATCCACGAGATCGGGCTCGCCCAGGTGGCCAAGCTGGCCGACGAGTACCGAGCGCTCGGCCCCGAGGTCGTCGGCACCGACGACCTCCAGGAGATCTTCGAGGCGATGCGCACCGACCCCAAGCTCCACTTCGAGCACGGCGACGAGCTGGTCGAGCAGTCCCGGGTCGCGCTGGCCCGCGCCGAGGCCGCCATGGCCGACTGGTTCGAGGTCGTCCCGCAGGCGCCGTGCGCGGTCGAGGGCACCCGGGTCGGGGCCAAGGCCTTCTACTTCCCGCCGGCCACCGACGGCTCCCGTGGTGGCACGTTCTTCGTCAACACCTCGGACCCCGAGACCTGGGGGCGCTTCGAGCTCGAGGCGATGGCCTTCCACGAGGGCGTGCCCGGCCACCACCTCCAGCTCGCCATCGCGGCCGAGCTGCCCGACTCGATGCCGGAGTTCCGCAAGCACCTCCACAACTCGGCGTACGCCGAGGGCTGGGGCCTCTACACCGAGCGGCTCTCCGACGAGATGGGCCTCTACTCGGCGTCGGTCGACCGGATGGGCATGTACAGCGCCGACTCGATGCGGGCCTGCCGGCTCGTGGTCGACACCGGCCTGCACGCCCTGGGGTGGAGCCGGCAGCAGGCGATCGACTACATGGTCGCCAACAGCCCGCTGACCGAGGGCGTCTGCCGTCCCGAGGTCGACCGCTACATCTGCAGCCCCGGGCAGGCCACGTCCTACATGATCGGCCGGCTGGAGATCCAGCGGATGCGGCGTGAGGCCGAGCAGCGGCAGGGCGACCGCTTCGACATCAAGAAGTTCCACTCGGCGGTGCTGGAGAGCGGCTCGATGCCGCTCGACGTGCTCGACCGGCTGGTCGCCACCCAGCTCCCCTGAGCGAGCAGCGCGCCCTCAGCGACGGAGCAGGCGGCGTCGGCCCCCGGGCCGGCGCCGCGGGTCCGCGGCGTCCAGCCGCTCCTCGCGCAGCTGCTCGGTGATCTCGCGGTCGACCGCGGCCAGCGGCCCGGTGACCCGCTCGAGCACGGTGTCGGCGAGGGCCGGGTTGCGCACCAGGACCGGCCCGTGGAGGTACGTCGCCACGACGTTGCCCTGCTGCACCCCCTCGGTGCGCCCGTCGCCGTTGCCCACCCCGGCGACCAGGGTGCCGAGCGGTCGTGCCTGCGGACCGACCGCGGCGGTGCCCCGGTGGTTCTCGAAGCCGGTCAGGGTCGGCACGCCGGTCAGCCCGACCGGCTCGGTCACGACCTCGCCGACGGCACGCTCGTCGAGCCGGTCACAGGTGGCGTCGAGGACGCCGAGCCCGGACTCGGGTCGGCCCTCGAGACCGAGGAACGTGCGCGAGAGCAGCTGCAGCCCGGCGCAGACAGCGAAGCACGGAGCCGTGCCACCGAAGATCGACGCGGCCCGGTCGTCGGCGAGCATCGCCCGGGCCGCCAGGAGCTGGGTGGCGTCCTCACCGCCCCCGATGACGTACACGTCGCCGTGAGTCGGCAGAGGCTGGTCCACGGTCACGTCCAGGATCTCGGTCGCGAGGTCGCGAAGGCCGGCCCGGTAGGCGAGCGCGAGCACGTTGCCACGATCGCCGTAGGTCCCGAGCAGGTCAGGGTACACGTGGACGATCACCAACGGGTCAGCCACGGAGTCCCAGCTCCTCTCGGGTGGACTGGAAGGCGGTGTAGTTGCCCACCACGTCGACGCGGCCGGCGGGCAGCTGCGGCAGGACGCTGAGCAGGCCCGTCGGGGCGCGGCGAGCCTCGACGCCGTCGACGGCCAGCCGGGCGAGCAGGTCGGTGGCGCGGCGCCCAGTCACCCAGACGGTGCGGCCGCGTAGCGCGGTGAACGACACGTCGTAGAGCCACGAGGGGTCGCGCCCGTCGACCCCCTCGGCGTTGAAGCACAGCACCACCGGGTGCCGGTCGGGCTCCAGCAGCACCATCACCTCCAGCCAGCCGGCGGGGTTCTTGGCCAGCATCAGCCGCAGGTCGTGGTCGCCGCGACGCACCTGCTCGAAGCGCCCGGACACCGCCGGCACCGTCGCCACCCGCCGGGCGGCCTCGGCCAGCGGTACGCCGTCGACGTGCGCCGTCGCGATGGCCAGGGCGGCGTTGCCGAGGTTGAAGCGGCCGGGGATGCCCAGCTCGAGCTCGACCTGTGCGCCGTCCGGACCGTGCAGGGTCGCCCCGTCGAGCCAGAGATCGAGGGCGGGGCGGCGGAAGTCGCAACCCGTGCAGTGCCAGCCGTCCGGCTCGTGCAGCACGCGGGCCCCGCACGACGGGCAAACGAGGGAGTCCTGGGTCCACGACATGTGCGCGCCGACCCACACCTGCCGGTCGGCCGCCATCGCGGCCCAGACGATGGCGGGGTCGTCGGCGTTGGCCACGACCAGCGGTACGCCGTCCAGCGCCGTGCGCCACGCGCGCGACACCGACCCGACCTCGTGGTGCCGGGAGAGCTGGTCGCGCGAGAGGTTGCTGATCAGGACGCTGACCGGCCGGGTCTGGGTGATGACCCAGGGCAGCCAGCCCTCGTCGGTCTCGAGGACCATCCGGGCGTTGTCGAGGCGCCGCCAGCGTGCCGGCGATGCCGACCGAGGTGTTGGCGCCGCCACGGTTGCTCCCGACCAGCCGGTCGCCGCCGAGCGCGGCCGTCGAGCAGGCCCGTGGTCGTCGTCTTCCCGTTGGTGCCGCTGACCAGCGTGATCCGTCTGCCCCGGCTCAGCTCTGCGGCCGCCGACGGTGCGGCCTTGAGCAGGACCCGGCCCCCGATCACGTTCCCGGAACCGCCGCGCAGTCGGCGTGCGAGCACCGCGGCGGCACGGGCCGCGGTGCGCGCGACCCGGACGCGCGGCGTGAGGCTCACCGGCGAAGTCAAGGCATGCGATGTCTGCCATACGCCTGACCGTCTCATGCCACTCCCTCCTCCTCGAACGCGGCACGCAACCGGTTGGCGCCCCTTGGGGCGGGCCGCCTAGGCTGGGCGTGGCCCGGACGGAACGCGTCCGGGCCGCGGTGTGGAGAGGGATGGACGTGCCGAACGGCAAGGTGAAGTGGTTCGACGCCGAGAAGGGTTTCGGCTTCCTGTCGCAGGAGGACGGGCCCGACGTCTACGTGCACGCCGACGCGCTGCCCGAGGGCGTGACCACGCTCAAGGCGGGCACCCGGGTCGAGTTCGGCATCGCCCAGGGGCGACGCGGCGACCAGGCCCTGCAGGTGCGGGTCGTCGACACCCCGGTGTCGGTGGTACGCAACCAGTCGCACGCGCGCCGCAAGTCGCCCGAGGAGATGGCCCCGATCGTCGAAGACCTGATCCGCCTGCTCGACGGCGTCGGCGAGGCCTACCGCCACGGCCGCCACCCCGACGCCCGCCAAGCCAAGCCCACCGCCAAGCTGCTCCGCGCGCTGGCCGACGAGCTGGAGCTCTGACGCGGCCTCTCGCGCGCAGCGCGAGGGGCCGGAAAGCGAAAGAGGTTGAGGAGCGTCCGGCTGGGACCCGAGCCGGCGAGGGGCGCAGCGGCGCGTCTCGAAACCCAGTCACCTGACCTGGGGGTCAGGCGGTGCTGGTGACGCGCGAGCTCGTACGGCGTACCTGTGCGGCGAGCACGAACACCGCCCAGGCCAGGATCACCACCGCCGCGACCGACATCCCGAGCCGTGGCTGGAGCGGCATGGCGATCCCGACGAAACCGCCGAGCACCCACGCCAGCTGCAGCGTCGTGTCGCTGCGCGCGAACGCGCTCGTGCGCACGCGTTCGGGCACGTCGCGCTGGATGACCGAGTCGAGGGCGAGCTTGGACAGGCACTGGGTGAGCCCGGCGATGAACCCCAGCACCGAGAGCGTCAGCAACCCGTAGACGAGGGCGGCGAGGGCGGTCGCCGCCACGTCGGCGAGCAGCGCCACCACCACGACGGACGCGGGGTTGACCTGCTTGAGCAGTGAACCGGCGCCGATGCCGAAGAAGTTGCCGAGGCCGGCGGCGCCGATCACCACGGCGAGCGAGAACTGGGTCGAGTGGTCGCCGATCGGGTGCTCGCGCAGCAGGAACGCCATGAAGAGGGTGAGGAACCCCGACAGCCAGCGCGGCCCGCAGTTGGCGCGCAGGGCGAACGCCATCGTCGCCGGGATCCGCACCTTGCCCCGCAGCACTCCGGTCGTGGCGCCCTGGTCACCCGCCCGCTCGCCACGCAGGTAGTGGATCCGCTCCTCGCCGTGAGCCGAGTCGACCCGCGGCGGCAGGAGGATCGCCATGACGGTGGCGACGACGAACACCACGAACGCGTAGCGCAGCGACCACGCCGACCCGAACAGCCCGGCCAGCGCGGCGAGCGGCGCCGAGACCGCGACCCCGACCAGGCCCGCCATCGACATCCGGGCGTTGACCGTGACCAGGGTCAGGCCCTCCGGCAGGAGCCGCGGTACGGCGGCCGCGCGGGTCACGTTGTAGGCCTTGGAGGCGACCAGCACCCCGAGCGCCGCGGGGAACAGCCACGGGGAGTCCGAGGCCATCGTGGCCAGCGCCCAGGCCAGGAAGGCTCGCAGCGCCATCGTCGCCCCGATCGCCCAGCGCCGACCGTGGCCGAACCGGTCGAGCACCGGCCCGATCAGCGGCGCCACGATCGCGAACGGGAGCATGGTCAGCCCGAGGAACAGAGCGACCTGGCCTCGTGCCTCTGCGGTCGGCACCTGGAAGAAGAGCGTCCCGGCCAGGGAGATCGCGACGGCAGCGTCACCGGCGGCGTTGAGTGCGCCGAGCTCGATCAGTCGCGACAACCCACTGCTGTCGGCACCCTCCGCGGCGGCCGCGCGGCGCGCCGTACGGAACGCGTAGGCGCCGGCCCGGCCGGTGCCGCGGGCCACGGACCGCAGGCCCCGGCCGGTCACCCGGGCCCCGTCCGCCACGGAGTCGAAGCGCGGTTTGCGCGGTGACTTCCCGGACGCGGCCATGCCTTCATCCTGCACGTTGGCGCCAGGCCGGGCCGGGCCCGGCTCGCAGAGGTGCGAACAGATCTGACAGAGCGGCGGGCGATCGGTCATCATGGGCGCCATGACTGACGACGTCACGGTGGCCGACCGCCCTCGCGGGTCCGCCAAGGGCGACCACGCGTGCCTCGAGGCGGTCGAGACCGCGCGGTCGGCGCTGCTCGCCGACGTCGACGCTGCCGAGGTCGGCGACCACCTCGGCGCCGACGTCGAGGCCGACCGGCTGCGTCACCCACCTCTTCGAGTGCCGCAAGCCCGGGTACGCCGGGTGGCGCTGGTCGGTGACCGTGGCCCGGGCCTCCCGGCAGAAGCACGTCACCGTCGACGAGGTCGTCCTGATCCCCGGCGCCGACGCGATCGTGGCCCCGCCGTGGGTGCCCTACCGCGAGCGGCTCCAGCCCGGCGACCTCTCGCCCGGCGACCTGCTGCCGGTGGCCGACGACGACCCGCGGCTGGTCCCGACCTACTCCTTCGGCGACGACCCGCTCGACCCCGACGCGCGGACCCAGATCCGCACCGTCGCCAAGGACCTCGGCCTCGGTCGGGTCCGCACGCTCTCGCCCGAGGGCTTCGAGGGCGTCGCCCAGCGCTGGTACGACGGTGACGGCGGCCCCGACGCCCCGCTCGCGCAGTCGGCGCCCGAGCCCTGCTCGACCTGCGGCTTCCTGGTCCGGCTGGCCGGCACGCTGGCCGAGACCTTCGGCGTCTGCGCCAACGGTGACGCCAACGACGACGGTCGGGTCGTGGCCTTCGGCCACGGCTGCGGCGCCCACTCCGAGATCCGGCTGGCCAAGCGCCACGCGCCGACGCCGATGCCCGAGCCGGTGATCGACACGCTCGAGGACGAGCTCGACGCGTTCTGAGCCGCTCGGCCGGACGGGCCGGGTGAGGGACTAGACCAGCGGCTCGATCTCGTCGGCCTGCTCGCGCAACGCCGCCCGCGCGCGCTTGCGGCGGCGGCAGTACTCCAGGCCCAGCAGTCCCAGCCCGCAGCCGGCGGCGCAGGTCCAGAGCATCCAGCCGTGGCCGGCGTCGCGCAGCCTTCCGTAGAACGGCAGCATCGCCACGAAGCCGACGAACCACAGGGCGATCCCGACCTGGACGGTCCGCACGCCGTCGACGTCCAGGGGCTCGACGTCGGCGACCAGGTAGGTACGCCGGCCGATCGCGTGCTGCATCGGCTGGTCGTCGCGGAGCTCCACGCCGCCATCGTAGGCGCAGGGCCGGTCGGCGCCGGAATGCTTAGCAAAGGTAATGAGTTATGCTAACGACATGCCCACCGTGGAGATGGCCGCACGCACCGATGCCGGGCTCGCCAGCGAGCTCCGGCTCAGCGTCATGCGCCTGCGCCGGCGCCTGAGCAACGAGCGCCATCCCGACAACCCCCTGAGCATGGGCCCGATGGCGGTGCTCGGGTGCCTCTTCCGCAACGGCGACCTCACCGTGGGCGAGCTGGCCGCGCAGGAGCGCATCCAGCCCCCGAGCATGACCCGCATCGTCAACGCCCTCGAGGACGGCGGCTACGTCGTGCGCCGCCCCCACGAGACCGACGGCCGCCAGGTCGTGGTCTCCCTGTCCGACCCGGGCCGCGCCACCCTGCTGGCCGACCGCGCCCGCCGTGACGCCTGGCTGGCCAGACGCCTGCGCGAGCTGACCCCCGAGGAGCGCGAGACCCTGCGCCGCGCCGCACCCCTCCTCGAACGACTCGCCAACTCCGACTGACCCTGCACCTCCACAAGCTGATCTTGAGCCCCACCTTCCGTTCGCTCCGCAACCCCAACTACCGGCGCTACGCGCTCGGCAGCCTGGTGTCCAACACCGGCACCTGGATGCAGCGCGTCGCGCAGGACTGGTTGGTGCTGCGGCTCACCGACGGCAGCGGTACGGCGCTCGGCATCACCACCGGGCTCCAGTTCCTGCCGGTCCTCCTGCTCTCGCCGTACGCCGGCGTGATCGCCGACCGCTTCCCCAAGCGCCGGCTCCTCCAGCTCACCCAGGTGACGATGGCCCTGGCCTCGTTCGCGCTGGGCCTGCTCGCCGTGCTCGGTGTCGCGCAGGTGTGGCAGGTCTACGCGATCGCCTTCCTGTTCGGCATCGGCTCGGCCTTCGACGCCCCCGCCCGCCAGTCGTTCGTCTCCGAGATGGTCGGCCCCGGCGACCTCACCAACGCCGTCGGCCTCAACTCCGCGACGTTCAACACCGCCCGCATCATCGGGCCGGCCCTGGCCGGCCTGATGATCGGCGCGCTCGGTGGCGGCGCCTCGGCCACCGGCTGGGTGATCCTGATCAACGCCCTGTCCTACGGCGCGGTGATCTGGCAGCTGCAGCACATGGACCCGACGCTCCTTCACTCCCCGAAGCCGGTCGCCCGGTCGCCGGGCATGCTGGTCGAGGGCGTCCGCTACATCCGCAGCCAGCCCAAGATGATGATGATCCTGGTGATGGTGTTCTTCGCCGGCACCTTCGGGATGAACTTCCAGATCACCTCGGCGTTGATGGCCACCCAGGTCTTCGGCAAGGGCGCCGGCGAGTTCGGGATCCTCGGCTCGGCGATGGCGGTCGGCTCGCTGGCCGGCGCGCTGATGGCTGCCCGGCGGGTCCGGATCCGGCTCCGCCTGGTCGCCGGCGCCGCCCTCGCCTTCGGGGCGGCCGAGATCGTGGCCGGGCTGATGCCGACCTACCTCGCCTTCGCGCTGATGTGCCCGGCGATCGGCTTCTGCACCCTCACCATGCTCAACTCCGCCAACGCCACCATGCAGCTGGAGTCGGAGCCGCTGCTCCGGGGCCGGGTGATGGCGCTCTACATGACCATCGTCATGGGCGGCACCCCGATCGGCTCGCCCATCATCGGCTGGGTCGGCCAGACGTTCGGGCCGCGCTGGACGCTGCTCGGCGGCGGTGCCCTCGTGATCGTCGGCGTCGCCCTGGCGGTGGCGCTCTTCGGACGGTCGTCCGAGGCCGACGTCGGCGCGGTGCCCGAGGAGATCGGCGCCCGCGCCGCGTAGCGAGCAAGCGCGTCGCGTCGAACCGTCCTCGCTCGATCACGTTTTGGCCCGTGGGCGCCACCCGAGTAGCCTGGAACACCGTGTCCGGCCCGTCCGGACCTGTTCGCGTGCCCTCGTTCCGATCCTCACGGTGAGCGAGGCGCTGCCGCGGGCACCAGTCACCACAGGCACCACAGCACAACAGGCAACATCATCGTGCCCGGCAAGGCGCCGAGCACTGAGGTAGGGACAGAAAGGGAACCACCGAGTGCCCACCATTCAGCAGCTGGTCCGCAACGGCCGGCGCGACAAGGCGTCGAAGACCAAGACGCCTGCCCTCAAGGGCAGCCCGCAGCGCCGAGGCGTCTGCACCCGCGTCTACACGACCACCCCGAAGAAGCCCAACTCCGCCCTCCGCAAGGTCGCCCGCGTGCGCCTGTCGAGCGGCGTCGAGGTCACGGCGTACATCCCGGGCGTCGGTCACAACCTCCAGGAGCACTCGATCGTGCTCGTCCGCGGCGGCCGGGTGAAGGACCTTCCCGGTGTCCGCTACAAGATCATCCGCGGCACGCTCGACACCCAGGGCGTGAAGAACCGTAAGCAGGCCCGCAGCCGCTACGGCGCCAAGAAGGAGAAGAGCTGACATGCCGCGCAAAGGCCCCGCTCCGAAGCGGCCGCTCGACGTCGACCCCGTCTACGGGTCGCAGCTGGTCACCCAGCTGGTCTCCAAGGTGCTGGTGGACGGCAAGAAGCAGGTCGCCCAGCGCATCGTCTACACCGCCCTCGAGGGCTGCCGCGACAAGACCGGCACCGACCCCGTGGTCACGCTCAAGCGCGCCATGGACAACGTGAAGCCGGCCATCGAGGTCAAGTCCCGCCGCGTCGGTGGCGCCACCTACCAGGTCCCGATCGAGGTCAAGGGAACACGCGGCACCACGCTGGCGTTGCGCTGGTTGGTCGGATACTCGCGCGACCGTCGTGAGAAGACGATGTCCGAGCGTCTGATGAACGAGATCCTCGACGCCTCCAACGGCCTCGGTGCCGCGGTGAAGAAGCGCGAGGACACCCACAAGATGGCCGAGTCCAACAAGGCCTTCGCCCACTACCGCTGGTGACCGCACGCCGTCCGGCTCCGCCCCTGGGAAACCAAAGGGAAGCCGGGACGGCGGGCCCACCGGGTTGACCACGTTCTACCTAAGGAAACGAACCCTCAGTGGCTGTCGACATCACCACGGACCTGAAGAAGGTCCGCAACATCGGCATCATGGCTCACATCGATGCCGGCAAGACCACCACCACCGAGCGCATCCTCTTCTACACCGGCATCACCTACAAGATCGGTGAGGTCCACGAGGGCGCGGCCACGATGGACTGGATGGAGCAGGAGCAGGAGCGCGGCATCACGATCACGTCCGCCGCGACCACCTGCTGGTGGAAGTCCCACCAGATCAACATCATCGACACCCCCGGTCACGTGGACTTCACCGCCGAGGTCGAGCGCTCGCTGCGCGTCCTCGACGGTGCCGTCGCCGTCTTCGACGGTGTGGCCGGCGTCGAGCCGCAGACGATGACGGTCTGGCGCCAGGCCAACAAGTACTCCGTGCCCCGGATGTGCTTCGTCAACAAGCTCGACCGCACCGGTGCCGACTTCTTCCGCTGCGTCGACATGATGGTCGAGCGCCTCAACTCCACGCCCCTGGTGCTCCAGCTGCCGATCGGCGCCGAGCACGACTTCCTCGGTGTCGTCGACCTGGTCGGCATGCGTGCCCTGACCTGGCGCGGCGAGACCACGATGGGCGAGGACTACGAGGTCGAGGAGATCCCGGAGTCGCTGCAGGCCCAGGCCGAGGAGTACCGCGAGAAGCTGCTCGAGACCCTCGCCGAGGCCGACGACGACATCATGGAGAAGTACCTCGACGGCGTCGACCTGTCCGTGGAGGACCTCGAGGCCGGCATCCGCCGCGCCACCCTGGCCGACAAGGTCAACCCGGTGCTGTGCGGCACGGCGTTCAAGAACAAGGGCGTCCAGCCCCTGCTCGACGCCGTCGTGAAGTACCTGCCGAGCCCCCTCGACATCGACGCGATCATCGGCCACAAGCCCAACCGCGAGGACGAGAAGATCGAGCGGCTGCCCGCCGACGACCAGCCGTTCTCCGGCCTGGCCTACAAGATCGCCTCGGACCCCCACCTCGGCAAGCTGATCTACGTGCGCGTCTACTCCGGCAAGCTGGAGGCCGGCGCGACCGTGATGAACTCCGTGACGGGGAAGAAGGAGCGGATCGGCAAGGTCTACCAGATGCACGCCAACAAGCGTGAGGAGATCGCGTCGGTCGGTGCCGGTCAGATCGTGGCCGTGATGGGTCTGAAGGACACCAAGACCGGTCACACGCTCAGCGACCTGCAGAACCCGGTCGTGCTCGAGTCGATGTCGTTCCCGGCCCCGGTGATCGAGGTCGCGATCGAGCCCAAGACCAAGAGCGACCAGGAGAAGCTCGGTACGGCGATCCAGCGGCTCTCCGACGAGGACCCGACGTTCACGGTCAAGACCGACGAGGAGACCGGCCAGACGATCATCGCCGGCATGGGCGAGCTCCACCTCGAGATCCTGGTCGACCGGATGAAGCGCGAGTTCCGCGTGGAGGCGACCGTCGGCAAGCCGCAGGTGGCCTACCGCGAGACGCTCCGCAAGCCGGTGCTGAACCACACCTACACCCACAAGAAGCAGACCGGTGGGTCCGGCCAGTTCGCCAAGGTCGTGGTCAGCCTCGAGCCCAGCATCGACCCCGAGACCGGCGCCGGTGCGGGCTACGAGTTCGTCAACAACGTCTCCGGTGGCCGCATCCCGCGCGAGTACATCCCGTCGGTCGACCAGGGCGGCCAGGACGCCATGGAGTTCGGCGTGCTCGCCGGTTACCCCATGGTCGACGTGAAGTTCACCCTCGAGGACGGCGCCTACCACGACGTCGACTCCTCGGAGCTGGCCTTCAAGATCGCCGGCAACCAGGCCTTCAAGGAGGCCGCCCGCATGGCCAAGCCGGTGCTGCTCGAGCCGATGTTCGCCGTCGAGGTGATCACGCCCGACACGTTCCTGGGCACGGTCATCGGTGACATCAACAGCCGTCGCGGCCAGATCCAGTCGCAGGAGGAGCGCCACGGTGACATGGTCATCAACGCCCTCGTCCCGCTGTCGGAGATGTTCGGGTACGTCGGTGACCTGAGGTCCAAGACCTCCGGTCAGGCGTCGTACTCCATGGAGTTCGACTCGTACGCCGAGGTCCCCACGGGCATCGCCGACGAGATCGTCAGGAAGGTCCGCGGCGAGTGATCGCCCCCGGATGCCGGGTCACCCGACCCGGCATCCCAGGCCGCATTTGGCCGGACCCTCGGCATACAGCAGAATCAACGAGTCAAGTGACAACAACAGGAGGAGCCCACAGTGGCTAAGGCGAAGTTCGAGCGGACCAAGCCGCACGTCAACATCGGCACGATCGGTCACATCGACCACGGGAAGACCACTCTGACCGCGGCGATCACCAAGGTCCTGCACGACCAGCACCCCGACCTGAACCCCTTCACGCCCTTCGACGAGATCGACAAGGCCCCGGAGGAGCGTCAGCGCGGTATCACCATCTCCATCGCGCACGTGGAGTACCAGACCGAGGCGCGCCACTACGCCCACGTCGACTGCCCCGGCCACGCCGACTACATCAAGAACATGATCACCGGTGCGGCCCAGATGGACGGCGCGATCCTCGTGGTCGCCGCCACCGACGGCCCCATGCCCCAGACGCGTGAGCACGTGCTGCTCGCGCGCCAGGTCGGCGTGCCCGCGATCGTGGTCGCCCTCAACAAGTGCGACATGGTCGACGACGACGAGCTCATCGAGCTGGTCGAGATGGAGGTGCGCGAGCTCCTCTCCGAGTACGAGTTCCCGGGCGACGACATCCCCGTGGTGCGCGTGGCGGCCTTCCCGGCGCTGAACGGCGACGAGAAGTGGGGCGCCTCGGTCCTCGAGCTCATGAACGCGGTCGACGAGTACATCCCGACCCCGGAGCGCGAGACCGACAAGCCGTTCCTGATGCCCGTCGAGGACGTCTTCACGATCACCGGTCGTGGCACCGTCATCACCGGTCGGATCGAGCGCGGCATCGTCAAGGTCGGCGAGGAGGTCGAGATCATCGGCATCCGCGAGGGCTCGCAGAAGTCGACGGTCACCGGCGTCGAGATGTTCCGCAAGCTGCTCGACGAGGGCCAGGCCGGTGAGAACGTCGGGCTGCTGCTCCGCGGCACCAAGCGCGAGGACGTCGAGCGCGGCATGGTCGTGATCAAGCCCGGCACGACGACCCCGCACACCAACTTCGACGCCAGCGTCTACATCCTGTCGAAGGAGGAGGGCGGCCGGCACACGCCGTTCTTCAACAACTACCGCCCGCAGTTCTACTTCCGGACCACGGACGTGACCGGCGTCGTGACCCTCCCCGAGGGCACCGAGATGGTCATGCCGGGCGACAACACCGAGATGGCCGTCGAGCTGATCCAGCCGATCGCCATGGAGGAGGGCCTGCGCTTCGCCATCCGTGAGGGTGGTCGCACCGTCGGCGCCGGCCGGGTCACCAAGATCAACAAGTGATCTGAGCTCCACACGCTTCATCCAGCACGGCCCCGGACCTCGGTCCGGGGCCGTGCCTGCGTCTGGGGGCGGTCCGGTGCGAGTCGCCGGTTCACCGGTGACTCGCGCACTTCCAAGGCGCTGCAACGGCCGAGAAGTGTGCAGATCGCGGGCATCCGGTGACGGATGAGGCCAGTGGTGCGGCGCCGGCGCACGGGAAAACCACTGGAGGGGCGACGGCCGTACGCCGTACGGTGGCGCACGCCGGACGGCCCGGCCCCGAGGATCCCAGGAGGAGGCACCGAGATGCGAGCAGCGAACGCCCCCGTCCGCGTCCGCCACCTCGAAGGGATCTCGCGTGCCAGCACGCCCTCAGCGCTACCTCAACCTGGGCATCCTCGCCCACGTCGACGCCGGTAAGACCACTCTCACCGAGCGGCTCCTCCACCTCGCGGGAGTCATCGACGCACCGGGGTCGGTCGACTCCGGCACCACCCGCACCGACTCGCTCGCCCTCGAGCGCCGTCGCGGCATCACGATCAAGGCCGCCGTCGTCTCGTTCCCGCTGGGCGACGCGACGGTCAACGTCGTCGACACCCCGGGCCACCCCGACTTCATCGCCGAGGTCGAGCGGTCGCTCGGCGTGCTCGACGGCGCGGTCCTCGTGCTCTCGGCGGTCGAGGGCGTGCAGCCGCAGACCCGGATCCTGATGCGCGCGCTCCAGCGTCTGCGGGTGCCGACGCTGCTGTTCGTGAACAAGGTCGACCGGGTCGGCGCCGACCTCGACCGGGTCGTCGAGGCGGTCCGGCGCCGACTCACCACCGACGTGCTGCCGATGGGCCGCGTCGACGGGGTCGGCGCGCGGTCGGCGACGTTCGTGCCGTACCGTCCGGACGACCCAGCCTTCGTCGACCTCGAGACCCAGGTGCTCGCCGAGCACGACGATGCCCTCCTCGCGGCGTACGTCGACGGCCGGGCCTGCGCCCGGACCCGGCTCCACCGGGCGGTGGCAGCCCAGACCGGGGCCGCCGTGCTGCATCCCGTGTACGCCGGCTCGGCCGCCACCGGGGCCGGCGTCGCCGAGCTGATGGAGGGCATCGCGACGCTCCTCCCCAACGCCCGCGCCGACCACGACAAGGGTGAGCCGTCGGGCCGCGTGTTCAAGGTGGAGCGGGGCGCAGCGGGGGAGAAGGTCGCCTACGTCCGGATGTTCCGAGGGCTCGGTCGGGATCCGCCAGCGCCTCGACCTCCCGCACGGCCGCGTCGGCAAGGTCTCCGGCGTCCAGGTGTACGACGCCGGTGCCTGGGTGCGCAGTGACTCCGTCGGCCCCGGCCGGCATCGGCCGGCTGCACGGGCTGGCCGAGGTGCGCGTCGGCGACGGGTTCGGGCGGGCGCTGCGCCACGACGACCACCACTTCGCTCCGCCCACCCTGGAGGCCTCGGTATCCGCCGTACGACGCGAGCAGGCGCCGGCGCTCGAGCGCGGCCCTGGCCCAGCTCGCCGACCAGGACCCGCTGATCGACGTCCGGACCGGCGACGACGGTCTCCCGACGGTGTCGCTCTACGGCCGGGTGCAGCAGGAGGTGATCGCCGTCGACCCTGGCCGAGGAGCACGGCATCGACGTCACCTTCGCCGATGCCGGCGTGATCCACGTCGAGCGACCGCGCCGGGTCGGCCGCGGCGGTCGAGCGGTTCAACACCCCGACGAACCCCCACCACGCCACGCTCGGTCTCCGGATCGCGCCGCAGGTCCGCCGGGGTCCGGGCTGCAGCTCGACCTCGACGTGGCGGGGCCGGAGATGCCGCTGTTCCTCTTCAAGAGCCCCGAGGGCTTCGCCACCGCGATGCGCCGCCATGTCGCCGACGCGCTGGAGCACGGGCTCCTGGGGCTGGCAGGTGACCGACTGCCGGGTCACGCTGACCGACATCGGCTACACCCTGGCCGACGGCCCGCCGTCGACGTCGCGGCCCGATGCCGACCGCCCACGACTTCCGCGCAGCTCGTCCCGCTGGTCCTCCGCCAGGCCCTCGTCCGGGCCGGGCGTCCGGGTCTGCGAGCCGGTCCTCCAGGTGCTGCTCGAGGTGCCGAGCGACGACGCGGCGGCCGTCCAACGGGTCGTGACCCGCTGGGGAGCCGAGCTGCTCGGCCAGTCCGCAGCCGGGGACCTGACCCGGCTCGAGCTCCGGCTGGTGGCCGCCCGGCTGCACGAGCTCCAGCGCCAGCTCCCGATCTCACCGGCGGCGAGGGGACCCTGGAGTCGCGGTTCGACGGCTACGCACCGGTGCAGCGGCCGACCTGCCGGTCCGCCGTGGATGGAGGCAGGCGGACTCGGTCGGCGGGTGACCCGGCTCAGGACGGGCACACCTCGAACTGTGGTCCGGTGCCGACGTAGGTGCGCCACTCGTCGGCGGTCATGTCCCGGCCCGCGATGCGACACGCGAACTCGAGCGCGTAGCTCGGGACGGGTGTCCCAGGTGAACACGTTCCCGGCGCTCAGCGATCGTCACGTCCGACGTGCCCGGCACGAACTGGCCCAGGCCTCCTTCGCCGTTCCGGCACCGTCACGGTGTCCTCGATCCTGCCGGTGGCGGCGTCCCACAGCTCCAAGGTGCCGACGGCGTCGGCTGAGGATCCGAGACCCGTCCGGGACCAGCTCCAGCCAGTAGATCCCGGACTGGTGCGCCGGCGGCGGAGCGTCCACCGATCGCCCGGTGCTGGGATCGACGATCCACACCCGACCGGACTCGAAGCTCACGGCCACGCGGGCACCGTCGGGGGCGAAGTCGTCCCAGCACCACAAGGTCTCGGGAAGGCGGCCCGTCCGGATCATCGACCCGGTGTCGAGGTCCAGCAGGGCCCAGCCGTCGAACTGAGGTATCGCGCCCGGGGTGATGGGGTTCTCGTCGGGTCACGACGAAGGCCTTCCGCCCGTCGGGGGCCAAGCGTCACGCCCGCGACCGGACCGGACAGTTGCACCGGCGTCCCGACCGCCGACCCGGTCGTTGCATCGACCAGCGCCACCCGGCCGGTCACGTCGCTGACCGCGATCGTTCTCGCCGTCGGCGGCATAGTCCACCCCGGTCACGCGAGGCCCGGGAGACCTTCAGTCTGGTCCGCAGCCTGCCAGGAGTCGTCGAACGTCTGGACGCGCGCCGTTCGCGGTCCCGAAGGCGAAGCGGCCGCCGTCGGGACGCCAGGAGCCGGCGCGTGAAGCCGGTCCCTCTGCCGGCGTCGGGCACCGGCGGAGACGTGGCCTGTCCGCTCGTTCACCAGGTGGAGCGTCGTCGGCGATCGAGGCGACGTGGACACCGTCGCCGGCCGGCCAGGCGAACCCGTCCTGCAGCTGGTCGAGGCCAGGATAGGGCGAGCTGAGGGGCAGGTACGACGCGGAGCCGTCGAGGTCCCAGGTCACGACGGTCCCCTCCCCGGGATCCGTGACGTAGGCCCGGGAGGCGGTCGGGCTGAGCTGGACGCCCCATGCGTCATCGATCGGGATCGTCCGCGTGGGGCGTCACGTGGAGGCGTCCCACGTGAGCAGCTGCTGTCCGACCTGACGCCGGCGACCTTTCGCCCGTCGTCCGAGAACGTGATCGTCGTCCAGGTTCGGTGCACCCTTCAGGGTGCGCATGACCTCGCCCGTGTCGCGTGTCGATGAGGGCGATCCGGCCTGCGGGTGTCTCCGGTGACGACGGCAAGCCGACGCCCGTCGGTGGAGAGATCGAGGCCCTCCCAGGTGGCCGTTCCCAGGCAGGCTGCCACAGACGGCGGCCCGAAGCGACGGAGTAGGCCGCGATCGGCGAGCTCACGTAGACCCGGCTTCCGTCGGGGCTGATCGCCATGCGTCTCGAAGTAGTTGGTGAAGGGGATCGTGATCACCGACGGCGTGCGCCCGAGGTGTGACAGGCCCAGACCAGGTCGCGGGTGCGGTCCGGATCACCGTCCACGGAGACGTTCCGGGCGACAGCAGCATGAACGACGCGGCGAGGAACTTGCCATCGGCGGAGAAGGCGACGTCCGGCGACTTGGCGCGCCACCGCGGTAGATGGCGCCGGCTGCCGGGCCAGCGGGGTCGAGCGTGAAGCCGTCCAGCAGCACGAGGGCAGGAGCGACCCAGGTCTCGGCGCCTACGGCAAGCGTGCGGCCGTCCGGACTGAACGCGAGGGCACTGGTCTGGAAGAACTGGCAGTCGCCGGTGCCCGGCCCGTCGCGCGTCGTACCGTCGCTGTCACGCGACCAGTGCCGACGTCGATGAGCGAGACGACGTTGTCGGCGTCGTAGGTGGCCAGCCGCTCCCCGTCGGGGCTGCGGACCAGGCGGGCGACGCCGTCGCCGATCGGCGCACTGGTGGCAGCCAGAGATGGGTGCAGAGCCAGCACCCGGGAGAGCGTGGCCCTGGTCTCCGGCGTGTCATCGAGCTTGACCGCCGCCACGGCGAGGAGAGCGCCGAGCGGGATGTCGGCGTCCCCCAGTGCCTGGGCACCGAGCTGTCGCGCCCGGGCGGCGTCCGCCTGGTCGCGGGCGCGGCCGGTCTGGCCGACCGCGACGAAGCCCGGCGACCAGGGCGAGCACGAGGAGCACCGCACCGCCGGAGAGGGCGAACCGCAGCCGGCGCACCATGCGGCCCCGGGCCTGAGCGAGCTCGGCCGCCGACTGCTCCTCGGCGGACGCCTGTTCCTCGCTCGCCTCCAGGAATCGCTGCTCGAGCTCTGTCAGGCGCGGGCTCGAGGTGGCGACCCATTCGCGCGTCGCGGCCAGGCGGGTGCCGCGGTAGAGGTCGCTGTGCTGGTATCCCGATCCGGACCAGTCCTCGGCCGCCTGGGTGAGGCGGTGGCGGGTGCGCTGTCCCTCGAGGTCGTCCTCGAGCCAGCCGCGCAGCCGCGGCCAGGCACGGACGACCGCCTCGTGGGCGAGCTCGATCGCGTCGGCGTCGCTGGTGACGAGGCGAGCCGCGACCATCTGGTCGATGAGCTGCTCCTGGACCGGGTCGACGACCACCTGGCGACGCGGCACCTCGCCGCGGACCGGCATCCCGCCAGGGCCGGGGACCACCAGCCGCAGGAGCAGCTCGCGCAGCTGGGCTCGCTGGGCGTCGTCGAGACCCGCGTAGAGGGCTTCTGCCGACTGGGCGACGGCGCCGCGGACGCCGCCGGAGGCCTGGTAGCCGGCGACCGTGAGGGTGCGGCCCTCATGGCGCAGCCAGGTCTCCCGCAGGGCGTGGGACAGCAGGGGCAGCGCGCCCGGCTCACCCTCGATCTCCCGGACCAGCAGGTCGCTCAGGCCGGCCTCGAGGACGAGCCCGTGCTGTCGGGCCGGGGTCTCGATCGCCTTCCGCAACGACTCGGCCGACATCGGGCCGAGCAGGAACAGACCCTGCTCGACGAGGACCGCGAGCCCGGGGAAGCCTGCGACGTCGCCGGTGTGGTCGGCCCGCAGGGCGAGGACCACGAGCCCGCGGCCGGTCTGGGCGACCAGCGCGTCGAAGAACTGCTCGCGTTCGTCCTCGTCTGTCACACAGCGCGAAGGCCTCCTCGGCCTGGTCGACGAGCACGACCGAGTCAGGTCGCCTGGCGGCGACGGTGAGGGCGTCCAGGGGGTGGCGGCCAGGGGTCAGCACGACCACATGCCGGCCTTCGCGGCGCAGCGCCGGCGCGATTCCGGCCCTGAGCAGCGAGGACTTGCCACTTCCCGACGGGCCGACCACGGCAAGCAGCCGGACCGTGGCCAGGCGCTCCAGACACACCCGCGTCTCCTCCTCGCGGCCGACGAAGGACTCGGCGTCCTCCTCGCCGTACGGCGCGAGTCCGGGGTACGGCGACACGTCCGCGCGGAGGGGCAGCGCCGGGTCGACCGCGAGCTCCGGGTCCTGCCGGAGGATCGCCTGCTCCAGGGCCACGAGATCCGGGCCGGGGTCCAGGCCCAGGTCGCGAGCGAGGACGACCCGGACCCGGCGGAGCGTGGTCAGTGCCTCCATCTGGCGCCCGGCGAGGTACTGCGCCTGGGCGAGCAGCGCCCACCGCCGCTCGCGAAGGGGTGCGGCCTCGACCATGGCGGCCGCCTGACCCAGGACCTCTGCGTGATGACCGGCGGCCAGCGACGCCTCGACCGCCAGCTCCTCGAGCTCGAGACGTGTCTCCTCGAGGCGGTGCAGCTCGGTGACACCCGGCTCCCAGGCCTCGAGCTCGGTCAGGGGACGTCCGCGCCAGAGCGCCAGCGCCTGGGACGCGACGTACCTCGCCCGCTCGGGCTCGTGCAGCGTCAGGAGCTCGCGCGCGCGGCCGGCGGCCCGGATGAACTCGTCGGTGTCCACGGTGTCTGCCGGAGCCCGCAACCGGTAGCCGTGGCCTGCGGTCTCGATCAGGTCGGGCCCGAGCTCCTTGCGGAGACGGCTGATGCAGCCCTGGAGGTTCTTCGACCACGAGGGTGGCGGCTCGTCGCCCCAGACGGCGTCGGCCAGCTGATCCACGGAGAGCACCTCTCCGGGATGCATGGCCAGCGCTGCGAGGACGATCCGGTCCCGTGTCCCGAGCCGCGCGCTCCGCTCGTCGATCTCCAGCGGACCCAGGAGTCCGATCCGCATGGGTCGACTGTCCGACCGCTCATCGGTGACGTCAAGCGCACGAGATACCGAGGCGATACCGGCTGGGCGACCGCGGGATACCGCCGAGGTGCACAACGGAGGCACCGAGGCAGTCCGCCTCACCCGATCAAGGAGGACCTCATGACCACGATCCACCACCCAGTCCACCACCACACCGGGCTCTACGTCGCCGCTGCCGCGATCGTGCTGGCCGGTCTCCTGGCCGCGCTCGTCGCCGCCGTGTTCTGGCCGTCCAACGCCTCGGATGGCACACCACCGGCTGACAAGGGCGGTGGGAACAGGGTGCAGCAGTACCACGGCCAGACCTTCCACGAGCTCTGCTTCGCGGGACGTCCGGGTGCCCCGACCGATCTCAAGCGAGTCTGCACCGTTGCTCGGTGACCGGCACGGAGGCGTGGGATGTCCAGTCCAGGACCGCCCACGCCTTCGTCTCGGCTCGGGCCGTGCCAGCATGGGCGACGTGGCCCGCTTCACCCGCGCCGAGCTTGCGTCGTTCCACGGGGCCGAGGTGCCCGACCTGGTCGCGCCGGGCATCCGCCTGGTGTACGTCGGGATCAACCCGGGCCTGATGACCGCGGCGTTGCAGATCCACTTCGGCAACCCCGGCAACCGGTTTCGACCGGCCCTGGTGGCAGCCGGCCTGCTCGCCCCGGCTTCCGCCGGGGCACCCGGGATGACCCGCGCGGACCTGGACACGCTCCTCGCGCGCGGGGTAGGGATCACCAACCTGGTCCCCTTCGCGACGGCCCGCGCCGACGAGCTCACCCCCGAGCAGCTCCGCGCCGGGCGGGCCCGCCTGGAGGCGTTCGTCGACGAGCACCGCCCGCGGGTGGTCGCAATGCTCGGCATCACGTCGTACCGGGTGGCGTTCGACCGCCCTGGCGCCAGGGTCGGCGAGCAGCCTGACCCGATCGGCCCCGCGCGGCTGTGGGTAGTGCCGAACCCCAGCGGCCTCAACGCCCACGAGACCGTGGCCACCCTGGCCGTCGCCTACGCCGAGCCCGCCCGGGCCGCGGGCGTCCTGTCGGCGGAGGATGGCACGCTGCCGGCATGACGCAGACTGCCACCGGCACCTTCGAGGTCACCCTCAGCCCGGCCGACGACGACCGCGGCATCGGCCGCATGCTGATCGCCAAGACGTGGTCGGGTGACCTCGAGGGCAGCGGACACGGCCAGATGCTGTCGGCCGGCGACCCCACGTCCGGCAGCGCGGCCTACGTCGCGGTCGAGGTGGTCGCCGGCACCCTGCACGGACGCGCCGGATCCTTCGCCTTCGCCCAACACGGAGTGATGCGGCCGTCCGGGCAGGAGCTCACCTACTCCGTCGTGCCCGGCTCGGGCACCGATGAGCTGGCCGGCATCGAGGGCACCCTCGCCCTCACCGTCGATGACTGCGGCCACGCCTACGTGCTGACCTACGCGCTGCCGGCCTGACCCCGGTGAGCTCATCGCGCCTGCGCTTGTGGTGGCGCACGGCTGTGAAGGCACTGGGTGTCGCGTGCCTCGTCTACTTCGCCGGGGTGCTGGGGCAGACCCTGCACTCGGACTCCCCGACCGAAGGCCGCCTCCTGCTCGCCACGGCCGTGGCTTCGGGGTGTTCCTCATCCGCGCCATCAGGCGGAAGCGTCTCTGGGGGCCGTGACAGTCACGGCGTCGACCCCGATCCGCTGACGATCACCCGCCATACTGAACCCGTGCCAGCGCCTCTCGAGTCCAACTTTCTCGTGCCCAACGCCTCGTTCCTCATCGTGGCGTTCCTGGCGCTGATAGTCCTGGCGCTTCTCCTCGGTGGCGTGCTCCTGCTCCTGATACGTCGCCGTAGCGCAGCTCCCGAGCGCTGACAGCAGGTTGACCGCTGACATGGCAGGTCGAACGGCTCGGAGCCGTGACGTGGTGCTCGAGACCGATCGCCTGCTGCTCAGGCCGTGGCAGGTGGCTGAGGCCGTCATCCAGCGTGAACTCTGGGAGAAGCGCGATCCACGGGTGCCGCCGCACCGGCGGATCGACAGGGAGGGACACCCCACGGTCGCGGATCTCCAGGAGGTCAACCGCGCCGACCGGTCGTCGTCGTCACGGTTGCTCGCCGTCGAGCGGAAGGACGAGGGCGACGTCATCGGCTACTGCGGCCTGATCGACCCGCGGGCGAAGCATCCAGGAACCCGAGCTGGCCTACGAGCTCCTACGTCGGCACTGGGGACAGGGCTACGCGACCGAGGCTTCCTGGGCGGTGCTGGACTGGGCGAGAACGCTCGGGTACGAGCGGCTGCGGGCCTCTGTCTGGGACTGGAACACGGCCTCTCGTCGTGTGCTGTCGAAGGTCGGATTCATCGAGACGGCTCGTGAGGAAGGGATCTACGGGACCAACCTGGTGACCACCAGGCGGCTCTGAGCCCGCGTCGGTCGGAGCCTCAGGTCCATGCCCAGGCGAAGGCCGAGATTCGCCACTCCTCGGCCACCTCGCGGAGCGCCGCCGTGAAGTACCCCCTCCTGACGGCCGGCGTTCCGTCCTCCAGCCAGCGCGCCTCGACAGGGACCACCACGTACCCGAGCCCGTCCGAGACCATGAGCTGGCGCGGCTCGTCCGACCTGACCGATCAGTCGGACATGCCCGCCTGCGTGGCCATCCCGGCCATGTCGCGGTACCACCTCGTCGCAGCGTCAGGTCCGGACCACTGGTACGGCGGGAAGTCGTCGATGATCGACGTCTCATCCGTACAGGCCGCCTGGGCACGCCCGACGTCGTCGCTGTTGAACCCCTCGATGAAGCGGTGGACTGCGCCGATCGGGCCAGTCTCTGTGGATCCGGTCATCGGGCCTCTCCTCGGCTGACGCACGGCACGTCGGCGCGCGCTCACCTTCTCACGTCAGCGACCGCTGTTCTGGTCGCGGAGATCGATGCGATCCGGATCAGTCGGCGAGGAGGGCGAGCTCCTCGTCGACGTACTGGTCGTGCTCGCCGATCGAGGCGAGCTCCTCTTGGAGGGAGCGTTGGATCTCCAGGGCCTCCTCGCGCCGGCCCAGGTTGCGCAACGACCAGGCGACCATCCAGTGGGCGACCCGGATGGTGGCGGGGTCGCCGATGCGCTCGCGCGCCGCCAGTGCCTCCTCGAAGGTGGCCAGCGCTGAGGTGAAGTCGCCGGCGTCGGCGTAGGTCATCCCGACGTTGTTGAGCAAGGAGGCGTCCCAGTCGCGCGCCCGCTGGTCCGAGGAGGCCCGCGCGACGGCGAGGGCCTGCTCGTGGATCGCGGGCTGGTCCTCCGGCGAGGCGACGAGCGCCTCCATGTGGAGGGCGTCGACCTGCAGGGCGTCGAGCCCGGCCGCCGAGGCAGTCGCCGCAGCCTGCTCGAACAACGGCCGGGCCTCGTCGGGATGCCCCGACGACCGCAGCACCCGGCCGCGTTCGAGGGCGAGGTACGTCGCCGCCTCGGGGTCCTCGGAGCGCAGCCCGTCGAGCACGCGGAGGGCCGCGTCGTACTGCTCCAGGAGGCCAAGGGTGCGGGCGTACTGCGTCAGCCACGAGGTGCGCTCGGGCTCGCCGCCCTGCTCCGCCGCATCGAGGAAGCGCTCCCCGGAGGACGCGGGGTCGTCGAAGTCCCACAAGGGACGCGGGTCGATCATCGGGCCATCCTGGCAGGACGTCAGTAGACATCGGCGAGGACCATGCCGGCGCCGGCGAGGACCACCTCGACCCGGCGGCGCTCGTGGTCGAGCTCCAGCCCCTCCGCCAGGACCCCGAGCAGGTGGGGGAGCCCGAGTGCCGCACACCCCTCGGCCAGGACGTCGTCGTACGCACTCCGGATGGCGCTGATCCGGGCCGCGCTGCGGCCGTCGTCGGCGTGCTGGAGCTGGCGGCCGAGCCGGTGGGCGTCATGCGCGATCGCCTCGATCGGACGACCGACGGGCTCCGGGCCGGGACGCCGGCGCCGCAGGGCGCGGCGCAGGGTGCGCAGCCCGGGAAGGCCGGGGTCGGAGACGACGCGGTGCACGACGGCAAGCGAGGCCACCGGCCCCGCGAAGAACGCCAGGATCAACAACCACGATCCCATCTGGTGACGGTAGGTCGCCGCGGCCACGACGGCAAGGGAGTTCGGGAACAATGGCGCCGTGCCCGACCATCCCGCCACGCCGCCGGCGCGCCCGCACCAGCGCTACACCGCGGACGGCCGGCGCATCCGCGAGGTGCTCAGCTACTCGCGCCGCGGCAACCGGTTCACCCCCGCGCAGCAGCAGGCGTGGGACGCCCACCACGCGGCCTGGGTGATCCCCGACGAGGCGGTCGACGCCCCGGGCTTCCGGCTGGCGGACTGGTTCGGCCGGGAGGCACCGCTGATCGTGGAGATCGGCTCGGGCGTCGGGGAGGCGACCGGGGTGCTCGCCGCCGCCCGACCGTCGTACGACGTGCTGGCGCTGGAGGTCTGGCGCCCCGGCGTGGCGGCGTCGCTGGCCGAGGTGGCGGCTGCCGGCGCCGACAACGTGCGGTTCTGCTCGGTCGACGCGGTCTGGGCGCTCAGCCACCTCCTGGAGCCGGGGTCGCTGAGCGAGCTCTGGACGTTCTTCCCCGACCCGTGGCCCAAGACCCGGCACCACAAGCGCCGGCTGGTGGACGCCGCGTTCGCCCGCCTCGCCGCGGAGCGGCTCGCGCCCGGCGCGACCTGGCGGCTGGCCACCGACTGGGCCGACTACGCCGAGCAGATGCGCGGCGGTGCTCGACGCCGAGCCCGCCCTCGAGGGCGGCGTGGTCGAGCGCTGGGCCGAGCGGCCGGTCACCAAGTTCGAGCGCAAGGGGGTCGCGGCGGATCGCCGGATCACCGACCTGGCCTACCGCCGCATCTGACGGGCCGTTCCCTGACAGACTTCCGCCCATGACGCAGCAGCCTCCTCCGCCCTACGGCACGCCCGGCTACGGGTACTACCCCCAGCCGCCGAAGCACCCGCAGGCCGTGACCGTGCTCGTCCTCGGGATCCTCGGGATCGTCGTCTGCGGGGTGTGCGGCCCCTTCGCGTGGTCGATGGGCACCCGGGTCGAGCGGGAGATGGCCGCGGCCCCGGGCCGGTGGAGCGGCAGCACCGAGGTCACGATCGGCAAGATCCTCGGCATCGTCTCGACCGCGCATGCTGGCGCTGGCGGTCGCCTTCCTGGGGATCTTCCTCGTCGGCGGTGTCCTCGCCGGCGTCACCAGCAGCGGCTAGGGCACGTCTCCCAATTCGGAGCGCCTGCTGCGCGGGCGCCGAATTGAGAGCGCCGCCCTAGGCCTCAGCCGACCAGCGCCTCGACCGCCCCGGCGAAGACCTCCGTGTGGCGGTCGACGTCGGCCTCGCTGTGGTGCGGCGAGAACAGCGCCATGTTGTGGAACGGCGTCAGCAGCACGCCGCGGTTGAGCGCCCACAGGTGGAAGAAGCCCTCGAGGTCCTCGTCGACGGCGGCCGCCGCGTCGGCACCGTTGCGCGGGGGCGGGCAGAACCAGTACTCCGCCCGGCAGCCCAGCCGCTGCACGTGCCACGGCAGGTCGTGCTGCTCGATGACCGTCGTGCACCCCGGCCGTGAACCGCTCCGCCAGGGGGATCGGACACCGCGAAGTCCTCGGCGCGCAGCGCGGTCGAGAGGGCCGCGCGCGAGGCGGCGAGGGAGAGGCCGTTGGCGGTGAGCGTGCCGCCGATCCCCGCCACGTCGATGCCGTGCCCGAGCATCGGGCCGCGCAGGGCGTCGGCCACCTCGGCGCGTCATGCCGTACGCCGCGAGCGGGACGCCGCCCGCGATCGGCTTGCCGACGACGAGCAGGTCGGGCTCCAGACCCCAGGCGCGCGGTGGCGCCGCCCGGACCGGCGCACAGGGTGTGGGTCTCGTCGATGACGAGCAGCACGCCGTGCCGACGGGTGATCTCTCGGACCGCGTCGAGGTAACCGTCGTCGGGCAGCACGATGCCGATGTTGGTGAGCGCAGGCTCCATCAGCAGGCAGGCGACGTCGCCCTCGGCGAGACGCCGGTCGAGGGCCTCGGAGTCGTTGAACGGCACGACGGCGGTGGTCAGGGCGACGTCGACCGGAGGCCCGAGCAGGTCCGGTCGCGGCACGACGCGGTCGCCGTCCAGCGTCGCGAAGGCCTCGTCGACGGTGCCGTGGTAGCACCACTCCATCACCGCGATCCGCGGTCGCCCGGTCAGGTGCCGGGCGAAGCGGAGCACGAACCGGTTGGCGTCGGTCGCCGTCATCGCGAACTGCCACTGCGGCAGCCCGAAGCGGCGGCTGAGCTCCTGGGAGACCCAGATGGCGTCGTCCGAGGGCAGCATCGTGGTGATCCCCTGGCGCGCCTGCCGCGCGATCGCCTCCGCCACCGCCGGCAGGGCATGGCCGGTCATCGCGCCGGTGTCGCCCAGGCAGAGGTCGACGTACTCGACGCCGTCGACGTCGGTCAGCCGGGCGCCGGAGGCCGACGTCGACGAACAGCGGGAAGGACCCCGCCCACCGGGTCATCCACGGCATCGGGACGCCGGCCAGCAGCGAGTCGTGGGCGCGGGCCGAGAGCTCCTGGGAGCGCGGATGGGTCTCGACGAACCGGCGCTCCTCGTCGGCCCGCAGGGACGTCAGGCGGTCACGGTCGATCATGCGCCGCAATCTATCGGCGCTGGAGCAGCCGCGTCCGCAGGGTCTCGTCGCGGTGCAGCCGGGCCAGGTCCCGGTCGCGACGGCCGGCCAGGACCGCGGCCAGGAAGTCCCACGACGTGGTGCCCGGCGGCGGTGGCGGAGCGACGTACGGCGTGAGCCGGGTGGCGAGACATCGCCCAGGCGCTGGCGGGTGGCGGGGTCGAGCGACGCGACGCCGGACGAGGTACTGCCGGGCCGCCAGCACCAGGTCGACCGGCGGGGAGCTGCAGGTCCGCCGACGCGGCCCAGCCCCGGCAGCGCGGGCGGCATCGGGGTCGGCGCTCGGCAGGCTGAGCTGGGCGCGGTCGCGCACGACGTAGGTGCCGGCCGCGTGGTCGCCGATCCGCTTGCCCTTCGAGCTGAGCATCGAGCTGATCAGCGCGGGTCCGCCGAAGAGGATGTAGATCTCGACGATCCCGATCAGGGCCCGGACGAACGACTGCTGCCCGGTGACCGTGCCGCCGTCGTCGCGCACGACGCGCAGGCCGAAGGCGAGCTTGCCGGGCGAGCGGCCGCGGGTGAGCGTCTCGACCGTGGTCGGGTAGACCAGGAACGTCACCACCAGCGCGCAGACCAGCGCGACCTGCTGCAGCGCGGCGTCGGCGTGGGCGCTGACCACGACGGCCAGGAACACCACCACGAACCCGAGGGCGAGCGTCGAGGCGACGTCGAGCGCGCCGGAGGCGAGCCGGCTGAACACCGTGGCCGCCGGCAGGTCGAGGGCGACGGCCTCGCCGGTGACGAGGTCGTCGGGGGTGAGGCTCGCGTAGTCGGGGGACGACATCGCGGTCAGCATAGAGTCGGCGCGTGGACCTGGACGCCTACGTCGTCGCGCACCGCGCGGAGTGGGACCGGCTCGACACGCTGACCCGCACCCGGCGGCTCAGCGGCGCGGAGAGCGACGAGCTCGTGGAGCGCTACCAGCGGGTCGCCACCCAGCTCTCGGTGATCCGGACCGCCGCGCCCGACGCCGCGGTGATCACCTACCTCTCGGTGCTCCTGAGCCGGGCCCGCAACCGGGCCGGCTCGTTCCGCGGCGGCACGTGGCACGGCGTACGCCACTTCCTGGTCGACCGGTTCCCGGCCGCCCTCTACCGCCTGCGCTGGTGGTGGATCGGGACCGCGCTCGCGAGTGCCGCCGTCACGTTCGTGATGATGTGGTGGCTGCTCGACCATCCGGATGTCGAGCAGTCGCTGCTCTCGCCGGCCGAGGTCGACGACCTGGTCAACCACCGGTTCGCCGGCTACTACAGCCAGTACGCCGCCTCCCACTTCGCGCTCCAGGTGTGGACGAACAACGCCTGGGTGACCGCCCTCCTGCTGGCCTTCGGAGCCCTCGGGCTGCCGGTGGTCTACCTGCTGTTCACCAACGTCGCCAACCTCGCGATCATCGGCTCGATCATGACCCGGCACGGGCGCGCGGGGGAGTTCTGGGGGCTGATCCTGCCGCACGGGACCCTCGAGCTGACCGCGGTCTTCGTGGCCGCCGGGGTCGGACTGCGGCTGTTCTGGTCGTGGGTCGAGCCGGGCGACCTGACCCGCTCGCAGTCGTTCGCCCGCGAGGGCCGCACCGCGGGCACGGTCGCGCTCGGCCTGGTCGGTGTGCTCGCCGTCAGCGGCTGCCTCGAGGCCTTCGTGACCCCGAGCCCCCTGTCGACCTGGGCCCGGATCGCGATCGGCCTCCTCGCCGAGGCCACCTTCCTGGCCTACGTCTTCGTCCTCGGCCGGCGGGCCGTGCTGCGCGGCGAGACCGGTGACCTCGACGCCGCCCTCCTCGGCGACCGCGTCGCCGGCCAGGCGTGAGCGAGACCGCAGCGAACGGCGTAGCCCGCTTGCGGGCAAGCCGCCTGTCTCAGAGCAGGCCGCGGGCCTTGAGGGCGAGGTAGTGGTCGGCGAGGGCGGGTGGGAGGGCCTGCGCCGCCGACGTCGAGCACGTCGACGCCGAGCGTCTCGAGGACGGCCGCCGTGGCGCGGCGGCGGGCGAGGGCCTGCTCGGCGGCTGCGGCGGCGTACACCTCGTCGAGGCCGTCGCGGGCGGCCGCCAACCGCGCCAGCTCCGGGTCGCGGACCGAGGCCAGCACCACTCGGTGGTGCCGCACCAGCACCGGCAGCGACGGCAGCAGGCTCTCCTCGACCGCCGAGGGTTCGAGCGGGCTGAGCAGCACGACCAGCGCCCGCTGCCGGCCGAGCGTCTGGACGGCACCGGCCAGCGCCGTCCAGTCGGCCTCGGCGATCTCGGGCTCCAGGGCGGCGAGCGCGTCCTCCAGCCGCCGGGTCGCGTCGCGGGCGCCGGCGAGCCGGAGCCGCGCCCGCACCCGCCGGTCGCCCGCGACGACGTCCACCCGGTCGCCGGCGCGGGCTGCCAGCGTGGTGAGGAGCAGGGCGGCCTCCATGGCCGAGTCGAGACGCGGTACGTCGTCCACCCGCGCCGCCGAGACCCGCGAGGTGTCGAGCACGATCACGACCCGGCGGTCGCGCTCGGGCTGCCAGGTGCGGACGACCACGTCGCGGGTGCGAGCAGACGCCCGCCAGTCGATCGAGCGCACGTCGTCCCCGCGGACGTACTCGCGCAGCGAGTCGAACTCCGTGCCCTGCCCGCGCACCCGCACCGCCGACCGGCCGTCCAGCTCCCGGAGCCGGGCCAGCCGCGAGGGCAGGTGCTTGCGCGACTCGAACGGCGGCACCGACCGGACGGCGCCCGGCGACGTCGCGCGTGGCCTGCCGCGCCGCGAGCCCGAGCGGCCCGGCCGTGCGCAGCGTGACCCCCGCCGCACGCAGCTCGCCGCGGCGGACCGGCCGCAGCCAGGTCGTCACCGCCTGCCCCGAGCCCGGGCCGAGACGGATCCGGTGCCGGTTGTCGCGCGCCCCGGCCGACGGCTGCCAGGCGTCCCGGACCAGGAGGTGCATCCGGCGTCGGCCGGTGTTGGCCAGGTCGAGGGTGCTCGGGGCGTCCTGGCCGGCCCGCACCCGCCCCGGCGGCCGTCGTACGACGTCGATGTCGCGGGGCGCGGGCGCGAGTGCCACGTCGACGGCGACGAGCACGCAGACCCCGAGCACCCACAGCCACATCGTGGAGAACGCCGGACGCAGCACGACCGCCACCACCCCCAGCAGGAGGAGGAGCGGTACGCGTCCGGTGATCGCCATGGGTGCTAGCGCGGCACCGGGACGGAGCCGAGCGCCGAGCCGAGCACGGCACTGACCTCGACGCCTTCGAGCTCGGCCTCGGGCCGCAGCGAGAGCCGGTGGGCCAGGGTGGCCTGCGCCAGCGCCTTCACGTCGTCCGGCGTCACGAAGCCGCGCCCCGACAGCCAGGCCCACGCCCGCGCCGTTCGCATCAGGGCGACGGCACCACGGGGGCTGGCGCCCAGCCCGAGCGACGGCGACTGCCGGGTCGCCCGCGCGACGTCGACGACGTAGGCCGCCACCTCGGGCGAGACCTGTACGTCGCGCACCGCCCGCCGCCCGGCCTCGATGTCGGCGGCCGAGGCGACCGCCGAGACCCCCGAGCCGGCGACGTCCTGCGGGTCGAAGCCGGCGGCGTGCCGACGCACGATCTCGAGCTCTGCGTCGCGCTGCGGCACCGGGAGCACGACCTTGAGCAGGAACCGGTCGAGCTGGGCCTCGGGCAGGGGATAGGTGCCTTCGTACTCGACGGGGTTCTGGGTGGCGGCGACCAGGAACGGCTTCGGCAGGGCATGGGTCACGCCGTCGACGGAGACCGATCCCTCCTCCATCGCCTCCAGCAGCGCCGACTGGGTCTTGGGCGGGGTGCGGTTGATCTCGTCGGCGAGCAGCAGGTGGGTGAACACCGGGCCCGGCCGGAACGTCAGCTCGCCGCGGGCGCCCTCGACCACCATCGAGCCGGTGATGTCGCCGGGCATCAGGTCGGGGGTGAACTGCACGCGCCGGGTCTGCACCGACAGCGCACCCGCCAGGCTGCGCACGAGCAGCGTCTTGGCGACACCCGGCACGCCCTCCATCAGCACGTGCCCGCCGCAGAGCAGGGCGACGAGGAGGCCGGAGACCGCGGCGTCCTGCCCGACGACCGCCTTGGCGACCTCGGCCCGGACGGCGGCCAGCCGCTCACGTACGTCGTCGCCCGCGGCTGCCGGCTCGAGGGTGGGGTCGGTCATCGGTGGGACACCTCTCTGTCGAGCTCGGCCAGGCGCAGCGCCAGGTCGGTCAGGTCACGGTCGTGGGCGGGTGCGGGCGCGTCGGGACGAAGCAGGGCCTCGACCTCGACGACCGGTCGCCCGGTGTGGTCGGCCACCGCGGTGGCGACCTGCTCCGGGTCGGCGTGGCGGGGGAGCCGGAGTCGCTCGGCCAGGCCGGCACGGGTGGCGGTCCGCAGGGTGGCTGGCGGCGTGGCTGCGGTCGCCCGAGCGACGGTAGAGCCGCCCGAGGTTGCGCGTCGTCTCGACCGACTTCACCTCGACCGGCAGCGGCTCGCGGGCCAGCGGGCCGAGCCGGCGCGCGCGCCACACGACCAGCCCGAGCCCGGCCGCACCCAGCACCCACAGCGCCGGAGCCAGCCAGTCGGGGAGCAGGCCGGCCAGCGAGATGCCGTCGCCGCCGCGCAGGTCGGCCAGCGAGGGGACGTACCAGACCAGCCGGTCGCGAGCCTCCGAGCAGCCGCAGGGCCACCGCCGCGTTGTCGCCGGCGAGCACCTGGTCGTTGGTCAGCGCGTCGGGAGCGCCGAGCAGGGTCAGTCCCGGTCGGGGCCGGGACAGCAGCACGCCCTGCTCGGCACGGAAGCAGCCTGCGGTGTCGTAGGCGTCGGCCGTGGTCACCTGCAACGACAGTCCGTCGTACGCCGGGCAGCCGCCGACGGACGCTTCCGCGCGGCTTCGGTGGGCGAGGGGAAGGTGCCGACGCCGAGCCGACGCACCACTCCCGGGCCGGGCGCGACCACGACGAGCGACGCTGCGCCCTGATGGCGCAGCAACCGGCCGGTCGTCGAGCGGCCGAGGTGGTCGCTGGAGGTGACCACGATGGTGGTCGAGGCGTCGGCGGGCTCGCGCTCGAGGTCGGCAGCGTTGCGGACCACGGTGACGTCGACGCCCTCCCGGGCCAGGACCCGCGCCACCGCCTGGGCGCCGTCGCCGCCCGGGTTGTCGGGGTCGAGCGGCGCCGGCCGGCTCGGTCCGTTACGGGCCAGCAGGGCCGTCAGGAGCACCGCGACCACGGCTCCGGCGCCGATCAGCAGCGCCGAGCGGTGGCGCGACAGCGTCCTCATCGCGCTCCCACCGGCTGGTGCAGGAGCTCGTCGTCGAGACCGAGCACCAGGCGGGCCTGGTCGTCGGTGGCCGGGCGCTCGCCGTAGAGCGTGGCGTCGAAGAGGTCGGCCGCGGCCGTGATCCGGCGCCCGTGCTCGCCGTACGACGAGGCGAGCAGGGCCGCGATCTCGTGGGCGGTCGCTCCGGGTCGGTCGTCGAGGCCGCCGCGCTCGATCTGGCGCGCCGCGAGGGCGCGGAAGCCGTCGACCACCGCGTCGGAGAACCGGCCGGAGGCGAGCGCCTCCTCGGCTCGACGGCGCAGGAGCGCGGCGGTCGGCCGGTCGGCCGGGAGCACCGCCCCGGCCCGCTGCCGCCGACGCCGGCGGTCACGGCGCACCTGCGAGAGGAGCAGGATCAGGCCGACCACGAGCACCAGCGCCACCACGATCGTCACCAGGGCGCTGAGCAACGACGACGCTGACGCCGCGTCGACCCCGCCGCGGAACAGCCGGCCGACCCAGGCCGAGGAGCCGGTTCCACAGGTCGTTGCGGTGGTACTCGCCCGCGCAGCAGCTCCTCGCGCAGCAGCCGCCGTCCCTCGTCGCCCGAGGGGACCAGCGGCGGTCCGGGTGTCGACGTCAGCAGCGGTGACATCAGGGGACGGGGACTCCGGCCCGGCTCAGCAGCTCGACGTCGTAGGCCTCCTTGCGGATGCGCTGGTCGATGTAGAGCAGCGCCACGACCGCCGCGGAGAACGGCTGCAGCACCGCCGAGGTGAGCACGGTGCCGATCGAGGTCAGCAGCACGTAGGCCTGCAGGCCGTGACTGCTGTCACCGGTCAGCAGGAGCTGGCCGGCGATGGTGAACGGCGCGCCGAGGATGCTGCCCGCGAAGCCGACCACGAGGGCGGTCAGCAGGAGGAGCCCGAGCAGCCGCCAGAACTGTCGTGCACTCAGCCGGACCGCGCGCGAGATCGCCCCGAACACCCCGGCCGGCTCCAGCATCAGGGCCGGTACGGCGAGCGCGCGCACGCGCACGGTGAACAGGGCGTAGAACACGACCAGCACGGGCACCAGCATCAAGGCGGCGAGCACGGTCGTGCCGAGGGTGGTGTTGAGCGCGAACAGGAGGATCACCCCCGCCACCACCGCGATCGCCACCAGCCCGACCAGCCCGAGCAGGACCGACATCCCGAGCAGCCGCCAGCGCTTGCCGCGGGTCGCGGCCCACGCCTCACCGATGGTCAGGGTGCGGCCCACCGCCGCGGCGGAGGTGACGTGGGCGACCATGCCGGACACGTAGAGCAGCCCGATCGAACGCAGCTGGCCACCGATCAGGAGCCCTGCGACGGCGCTGACCAGGCCGACCAGCTGGTCGTGGGACAACGTGTCGCCAGGACCCTGCGGGGAGAGACCGCCGGTGGATCCGGTCAGCAGGGTGAACAGCGCCGGCACCAGGGTCGCGACCGCCGCGACCAGCACCGCCGCCCCGATCGTGGCCTTGGGGTTGAAGCGGATGATCTTGAACGCGCCGTCGTAGAGGTCGCCCAGGCCGAGCGGGCGCAGCGGGATCGCGCCGGGCTTGTGCGCCGCGAGCTCGCGGTATGCCGGTGGGGGCTGCTGCGGATAGGGCTGCCACCCCGGACTGCCCGGGCGCGGCGAACTGCCCCCAGCCCGGCTGCGGGGCGGGCGTCGGGGGAGGTTCCCACCCCGGCGGCGGGACCTGCGGCTCGCCCCAGCCCGGCGGTGGTGGCTGGTCTCCCGACACGGCGGTTCACTCCTCGCACGGGTTGGGACCGGGGGGAGCCCGTCCCGTGCCGGACCCCCGTGGGGCGCCATCCTGTCAGGTACGACGCCCTGGCGGGGGTGGGCCGGGCGCATGGTCCGGCGGGGGTGGGCGACGGATTTGGCGCACGCGGGGACATCTGTCAGGATTGTCCGGTTGCTCCGGCGGGTTGCCGGGGTGCGTTGCACTTGACTGTTGAATCGCGTCTCCCGCTGGTTCGTGGTCGCCGTGCGTCGCGCCGAACCTGGAGACCCGATGGTCCGACCCCGGTCGGACACCCCACCAACACGATGCAGGAATCCTCGCAAGGGAGATCTGTGTGCCGCGGACACCGCGACACGCCCGACCTCGGGGGTCGGAGGATCGAGCGGGCGGGGCAACACAAACGGACGGCCCGACCGGGGTCGTACGAACGGATGCGGCAAGCACGAACGAAGAGGACGAGAGAGACCTATGGCGGGACAGAAGATCCGCATCAGGCTCAAGGCCTATGACCACGAGGTGATCGACACCTCGGCGCGCAAGATCGTGGACACCGTCACCCGCACGGGTGCCAAGGTCGCCGGCCCGGTGCCGCTGCCGACCGAGAAGAACGTCTACTGCGTCATCCGCTCGCCCCACAAGTACAAGGACTCGCGCGAGCACTTCGAGATGCGCACCCACAAGCGGCTGATCGACATCATCGACCCCACGCCCAAGACCGTCGACTCCCTGATGCGCCTCGACCTGCCGGCCGGTGTCGACATCGAGATCAAGCTCTGAGGCTTCCTGACATGACGATCGAACGAAACGTGAAGGGGCTGCTGGGCACCAAGCTCGGCATGACCCAGGTCTGGGACGAGAACAACCGCGTCGTCCCCGTGACCGTCGTCGCGGCGTCCACCAACGTCGTGACCCTGGTCCGCAAGCCCGAGACCGACGGCTACAACGCCATCCAGGTCGGCTTCGGCGAGGTCGACAGCCGCAAGGTCACCAAGCCGGTGGCCGGGCAGTTCGGCAAGGCCGGCGTGACGCCTCGTCGCCACGTCGCCGAGATCCGCACCGCCGACGCGGGCTCCTACACCGTGGGCCAGGAGCTGGCCGTCGACACCTTCGCCGCCGGCGAGGAGATCGACGTCACCGGCACCACCAAGGGCAAGGGCTTCGCCGGTGTCATGAAGCGACACGGCTTCCACGGTGTCGGCGCCTCCCACGGCGCCCACCGCAACCACCGCAAGCCGGGCTCCATCGGCGCCTGCGCGACCCCCGGTCGCGTGTTCAAGGGCGTCCGGATGGCCGGCCGCATGGGTACCGACACCGTCACCACCCAGAACGTCACCGTCCACGCGGTCGACGCCGACAAGGGCCTGATCCTGCTCAAGGGCGCCGTCCCCGGCCCCAAGGGTGGGCTCATCGTCCTCCGCTCGGCCGCGAAGCGCGCGAAGGAGGCCTGAGCATGGCCAAGGAAGCCAAGGTCGTGAAGGTCGACCTCCCGTCGGAGATCTTCGACGTCGAGGTCAACATTCCGCTCATCCACCAGGTCGTCGTCGCCCAGCAGGCCGCGGCGCGCCAGGGCAGCCACTCCACCAAGCGCCGCGGCGACGTCCGCGGTGGTGGCCGCAAGCCTTACCGCCAGAAGGGCACCGGCCGCGCCCGACAGGGCTCGACCCGCGCCCCGCAGTTCGCCGGCGGTGGCGTCGTCCACGGCCCGCAGCCGCGCAGCTACTCCCAGCGCACCCCCAAGAAGATGGTGGCGGCCGCCCTCCGTGGCGCGCTGTCCGACCGTGCCCGCGACGGCCGCATCCACGTCGTCGAGTCGCTGGTCTCCGGTGACGTCCCGTCGACCAAGGCGGCGCTGGCCGCCCTGCGTGGCGTCGTCACCGACCGCGCCAACTTCCTGCTGGTGCTCGAGCGTTCCGACGCGCTGACCTGGCTCTCGCTGCGCAACGCCCACGAGGTCCACATCGTCGCCGTCGACCAGCTCAACACCTACGACGTGCTGGCCTCCGACGACGTGGTCTTCACCCAGGGCGCCTACGACGCCTTCGTCGGTGGCACTGCCTCCTCCGGCGCCCCGGTGGCCCTGGTCGACGCGCCGGCCGAGAAGCCCGCCAAGGCCGAGAAGGCGGACAAGCCCGCCAAGGCCGAGAAGAAGGCCGACGCAGAGGACAAGGCTGAGGTCAAAGCCGACGACAAGCCCGAGCTGCCCCAGGGCGCGAAGGCCCCGCTGAAGAGCGGTGGCGCACCCAAGGGCTTCGAGATCAAGGGCAACGCCGACTCGGGCCTGTTCCACGAGCCCGACGGCCAGTGGTACGACCAGACCGAGGCGGAGTTCTACTTCAAGTCGGTCGAGGACGCCGAGGCAGCGGGCTTCACCCGCGCCGGCGGTGAGAAGAAGGGCGACGACGAGTGAGCACGCTCCACAAGGACCACCGCGACATCCTGCTCGCGCCGGTGGTGTCGGAGAAGAGCTACGGCCTTCTCGACGCCAACAAGTACACCTTCCTGGTGCACCCCGACGCCAACAAGACCGAGATCAAGATCGCGGTCGAGAAGGTCTTCGGCGTCAAGGTCACTTCGGTGAACACCCTCAACCGCCAGGGCAAGGCTCGTCGTACCCGGTCGGGCATCGGCCGTCGCAAGAACACCAAGCGCGCCATCGTGAGCCTGGCCGAGGGCCACCGCATCGACATCTTCGGAGGTCCGGTCTCCTGACCGGGCTCCTGACTAGGACGAGAAACCATGGCAATCCGCAAGTACAAGCCGACCACCCCCGGCCGTCGCGGCTCCTCGGTGTCCGACTTCGTCGAGATCACCCGGACCACGCCGGAGAAGTCGCTGACGCGTCCCCTTCCCAAGAAGGGCGGCCGTAACAACCAGGGCCGGATCACCACCCGTCACCAGGGCGGTGGCCACAAGCGCGCCTACCGGATCATCGACTTCCGTCGCTACGACAAGGACGGCGTCCCGGCCAAGGTCGCGCACATCGAGTACGACCCCAACCGCACCGCCCGGATCGCGCTGCTGCACTACGCCGACGGCGAGAAGCGCTACATCGTGGCGCCCAAGGACCTGTCCCAGGGCATGATGCTCGAGTCCGGCGCCACCGCCGACATCAAGGTGGGCAACAACCTGCCGCTGCGCAACATCCCGGTCGGCACCACGATCCACTGCATCGAGCTGCGGCCCGGTGGCGGCGCGAAGATCGCCCGCTCGGCCGGCAACTCCGCCCAGCTGGTCGCCAAGGAGGGCTCGCGCGCGACGCTGCGCATGCCATCCGGTGAGATGCGGTTCGTCGACGTCCGCTGCCGCGCGTCGATCGGCGAGGTCGGTAACGCCGAGCAGTCCAACATCAACTGGGGCAAGGCCGGCCGCATGCGCTGGAAGGGCAAGCGCCCGACCGTCCGCGGTGTCGTCATGAACCCCGTCGACCACCCGCACGGTGGTGGCGAGGGCAAGACGTCCGGTGGTCGCCACCCGGTCAGCCCGTGGGGCAAGCCCGAGGGCCGCACCCGTCGCAAGGGCAAGGCCAGCGACAAGCAGATCATCCGTCGCCGCCGTACCGGCAAGAAGCGCTGAGCAGGGAGATAACAACAGATGCCTCGCAGCCTGAAGAAGGGCCCGTTCGTCGACGACCACCTGATGAAGAAGGTGGACGCCGAGAACGACAAGGGCTCCCACAACGTCATCAAGACCTGGTCGCGCCGCTCGATGATCGTGCCCGCCATGATCGGCCACACGATCGCCGTGCACGACGGCCGCAAGCACGTCCCGGTCTTCGTGACCGACTCGATGGTCGGCCACAAGCTCGGGGAGTTCGCCCCGACCCGCACCTACCGCGGGCACGTGAAGGACGACCGGAAGGGCCGCCGCCGCTGACGCGGGGGCAGTCAAGAGGAGACAGAGAACCATGCCTGTGACCGAGCGCCGGCGCACCAGCGCCCGCCGCGAGTCGCTGCTCGGCGACCAGCCGGGCGCCTACGCGAGCGCGCGTTACGTGCGCATCACCCCGATGAAGGCCCGTCGGGTCACCCAGATGATCCACGGCCTCCCGGTCGACGACGCCCTCGCCCTGCTCCAGTTCGCACCCCAGTCCGCCTCCACGACGGTCTACAAGGTGCTGGAGTCCGCGATCGCCAACGCCGAGACCACCGAGGACCTCGACCGTGCCGACCTGGTCGTGAGCAACTGCCAGGTCGACGAGGGTCCCACCATGAAGCGCTGGCGCCCGCGCGCCCAGGGTCGCGCCACGCAGATCCTCAAGCGCACCAGCCACATCACCCTCGTGGTGACGCCTCGCCCCCAGCCCGTGCAGAAGCAGGCCGCGGGCAAGAAGAGCGAGACGAAGAACCGGAAGAAGGGGAAGGCCTGATGGGCCAGAAGATCAACCCGAACGGCTTCCGCCTCGGCATCTCCACCGACCACAAGTCGCGGTGGTACGCCGACAAGCTCTACAAGTCGTACGTCGGCGAGGACGTCGCGATCCGCCGCCTCCTGTCCAAGGGCATGGAGCGGGCCGGTATCGCGAAGGTCGAGATCGAGCGCACCCGCGACCGCGTGCGGGTGGACATCCACACCGCGCGTCCGGGCATCGTGATCGGTCGCCGTGGCGCCGAGGCAGACCGCATCCGCGGTGACCTCGAGAAGCTCACCGGCAAGCAGGTCCAGCTGAACATCCTCGAGGTCAAGAACCCCGAGGTCGACGCCCAGCTGGTCGCCCAGGGAGTCGCCGAGCAGCTCAGCGGTCGCGTTCAGTTCCGTCGCGCGATGCGCAAGGCCATGCAGACCACGATGCGCTCGGGTGCCAAGGGCATCCGGATCCAGTGCTCAGGGCGCCTCAACGGCGCGGAGATGTCGCGCACCGAGTTCTACCGCGAGGGTCGCGTCCCGCTGCACACGCTGCGTGCCGACATCGACTACGGCTTCTACGAGGCCAAGACCACCTTCGGCCGGATCGGCGTGAAGGTCTGGATCTACAAGGGCGAGGTCGCGGGCACCCGCGCCGAGCGTCAGGCCCAGGCCGCCGCTCGCGCCGGCGTACCCGGTCGCAGCGGTCGTCCCAGCCGGGGCGGCGAGCGCGGCGGTGACCGTCCCAGCCGTGGCACCCGCCCGACCCGCGGCGATCGTCCCACCTCGGCTCCCGAGGCTGCCCCGGTCGAGGCCGCGGCTGCCGCGGCGCCGTCTGCCGGCCCAGAGTCCGGATCGGAGGCCTGAGCCATGTTGATGCCCCGTCGTCTCAAGCACCGCAAGCAGCACCACCCCAACCGCAGTGGTGCGGCCAAGGGCGGTACTCGCCTGGCCTTCGGTGACTTCGGGATCCAGGCGCTCGAGGGGTCCTACGTGACCAACCGACAGATCGAGTCGGCTCGTATCGCCATGACCCGTCACATCAAGCGCGGCGGCAAGGTGTGGATCAACATCTACCCCGACCGTCCGCTGACCAAGAAGCCGGCCGAGACCCGCATGGGTTCCGGCAAGGGCTCCCCGGAGTGGTGGATCGCCAACGTCAAGCCCGGTCGTGTGCTCTTCGAGCTCTCCGGCGTCGACGAGACGATCGCGCGCGAGGCCATGCGCCGCGCGCAGCACAAGCTCCCCCTGAAGACCCGTTTCATCTCCCGAGAGGCCGGTGAGTTCTGATGGCCAGCAGTGTCAAGGCCCACGAGCTGGACGAGATGAACAACACCGACCTCGAGGCTCGCCTGCGCGAGGCCAAGGAGGAGCTGTTCAACCTGCGCTTCCAGGCGGCCACCGGCCAGCTGGAGAGCCACGGTCGGCTCCGCACGGTGAAGAAGGACATCGCCCGCATCTACACCGTGGTGCGCGAGCGCGAGCTCGGCATCCGGTCCACCCCGGGCAACGAGAACGAGAAGGAAGGTGCTGACGCGTGAGCGAGCAGACAGCGACTCAGCGCAACGCGCGCAAGGTCCTCCAGGGCCTGGTCGTCAGCGACAAGATGGACAAGACCGTCGTGGTCGAGGTCGAGAACCGCGTGAAGCACGCGGTCTACGGCAAGGTCATGCGCCGTACGTCGCGGCTCAAGGCCCACGACGAGACCAACGACTGTGGCATCGGTGACCGGGTCCAGATCATGGAGACCCGCCCGCTGTCGGCCACCAAGCGCTGGCGCGTCGTGAGCATCCTGGAGCGTGCCAAGTGATCCAGCAGGAGTCGAGGCTCAAGGTCGCCGACAACACCGGTGCCAAGGAGGTCCTGTGCATCCGGGTCCTCGGCGGCTCCGGTCGTCGCTACGCCGGCATCGGTGACGTGATCGTCTGCACGGTCAAGGACGCCATCCCCGGCGGCAACGTCAAGAAGGGCGACGTCGTCAAGGCTGTCGTCGTGCGCACCGCCAAGGAGCGCCGCCGGCCCGACGGTTCCTACATCAAGTTCGACGAGAACGCCGCGGTCATCCTGCGGCAGGACGGTGAGCCGCGTGGCACCCGCATCTTCGGCCCGGTGGGCCGCGAGCTGCGCGACAAGCGGTTCATGAAGATCATCTCGCTGGCACCGGAGGTGCTCTGAGATGGGGAAGCACGCGATGAAGATCAAGAAGGGCGACACCGTCAAGGTGATCGCCGGCAAGGACAAGGGCGCCGAAGGCCGGGTGATCCAGGTGCTCCGTGAGGAGCAGCGGGTCATCGTCGAGGGCGTCAACCGCGTCAAGAAGCACACCAAGGTCATCCAGTCGGGCGGCCGCGCCGGCACCACCGGCGGCATCATCACCACCGAGGCCCCGATCCACGTGTCCAACGTGATGCTGGTCGAGGGCGACGGCGTGACCCGCGTGGGCTTCCGCCGCGAGGTGGTCCAGAAGCGCCGCCCCGACGGCTCGACCTACGCCGGCACCCGCAGCGTGCGGGTCTCGCGCAAGACCGGGAAGGAGATCTGAGATGACCGACACCGTGACAGAAGCAACCGAGCAGGCCACGGAGCCGAAGGTCACCCCTCGTCTCAAGACCCGCTACCGCGAGGAGATCCTCCCCGCGCTGCGCGACGAGTTCGAGATCGCCAACGTCATGCAGGTGCCCGGCCTGACCAAGATCGTGGTCAACATGGGCGTCGGCGAGGCGGCTCGCGACTCCAAGCTGATCGAGGGTGCGATCAAGGACCTGACCGCCATCACCGGCCAGAAGCCGATGGTGACCAAGGCCCGCAAGTCCATCGCCCAGTTCAAGCTGCGTGAGGGGATGCCGATCGGCGCCCACGTCACGCTGCGGGGCGACCGGATGTGGGAGTTCCTCGACCGGCTGCTCTCGCTGGCGCTGCCCCGGATCCGTGACTTCCGTGGCCTCTCGCCGCAGCAGTTCGACGGCAAGGGCAACTACACCTTCGGTCTGACCGAGCAGGTGATGTTCCACGAGATCGACCAGGACCGCGTGGACCGCCCCCGAGGCATGGACATCACGGTCGTCACCACGGCCACGAACGACGAGCAGGGACGTGCGCTGCTCAAGCAGCTCGGCTTCCCGTTCAAGGAGAACTGACCATGGCGAAGACTGCACTGAGGGTGAAGGCGGCGCGCAAGCCCAAGTTCGCCGTCCGGGGCTACACCCGTTGCCAGCGCTGCGGCCGTCCCAAGGCCGTCTACCGCAAGTTCGGCCTGTGCCGGATCTGCCTGCGCGAGATGGCCCACCGCGGCGAGCTGCCCGGTGTGACCAAGTCCAGCTGGTAACCCCTGATCACCACGACCGCTGAAGGTCCGGCCCGACACGACCTCGCCGGAAACCACAGAAGAGAGAACGACACACCATGACGATGACCGACCCGATCGCAGACATGCTGACCCGTCTGCGTAACGCCAACCAGGCGTACCACGACTCGGTGACCATGCCCTACAGCAAGCTGAAGGCCGGCGTCGCCGAGATCCTGCGCAGCGAGGGCTACATCACCTCCTTCGACGTCGCCGAGGCACCCGACGGGGGCGTCGCCAAGACGCTCACCATCACCTTGAAGTACGGCCGCCACCGCGAGCGCTCGATCGCCGGCCTCCGGCGCATCAGCAAGCCCGGTCTGCGCGTCTACGCCAAGAGCACCGGCCTGCCCAAGGTCCTCGGTGGCCTGGGCGTCGCGATCATCTCCACCAGCCAGGGTCTGCTGACCGACCGCCAGGCCAACCAGAAGGGCGTGGGTGGGGAAGTCCTCGCCTACGTCTGGTAGCCCGAGACCGGAGAAGGAGAGAACTGACATGTCGCGCATCGGAAGAATGCCGGTCGTCTTGCCCTCGGGTGTCGACGTCGCGATCGACGGCTCCCTGGTGACGGTCAAGGGCCCCAAGGGCACCCTGAGCCACACCGTCGTCACCCCGATCACCGTGTCCAAGGACGACGGGGTCCTCACCGTGACCCGTCCCGACGACGAGCGCGAGAGCCGGGCCCGCCACGGCCTGACCCGCACGCTGGTGAACAACATGGTCGTCGGTGTCACCGACGGCTACGAGAAGAAGCTCGAGATCGTGGGCGTGGGCTACCGCGTCCTGTCCAAGGGCCCCACCCAGCTGGAGTTCCAGCTCGGCTACAGCCACCCGATCACGTTCAACGCGCCCGACGGCATCACCTTCACGGTGGAGAGCCCCACCCGGCTCAGCGTCCAGGGCATCGACAAGCAGCTGGTCGGTGAGGTCGCCGCCAACATCCGCAAGCTGCGCAAGCCGGAGCCGTACAAGGGCAAGGGCGTCCGCTACGCCGGCGAGCACATCCGCCGCAAGGTCGGAAAGGCTGGTAAGTGACCATGGCGATCTCCCTGTCCAAGCACAAGCACACCGCATCCCGGACGAAGGCCCGCCTGCACCGTCAGGTGCGGGGCCGCAAGAAGATCTCCGGCACCACCGAGCGTCCGCGCCTGGTGGTCACCCGGTCGTCGAAGCACATCAGCGTCCAGGTCGTCGACGACCTGCAGGGCAAGACCCTGGTGTCGGCGTCGAGCATGGAGGCCGACCTGCGCTCCCTCGAGGGCGACAAGACGGCCAAGGCCAAGAAGGTCGGCGAGCTGGTGGCCGAGCGGGCGAAGACCGAGGGCATCGAGTCCGTGGTCTTCGACCGGGCCGGCCACAAGTACCACGGTCGGATCGCGGCCCTGGCCGACGCCGCTCGCGAGGGCGGGTTGACCTTCTGATGGCCCTGATCACCCTGCAGGACCACAGCGGACTTATCAAGGAAGAGGACATCTCATGAGCGGAGCCCAGCGCGGACAGCGTTCGGGTGGCGATCGCCGAGGTGGCGGCCGCGACGACCGTCGAGGCGGTGCCGAGAAGAGCCAGTACGTCGAGCGCGTCGTCGCGATCAACCGGGTGGCCAAGGTCGTCCAGGGTGGTCGTCGCTTCAGCTTCACGGCCCTGGTCGTCGTCGGTGACGGCGACGGGATGGTCGGCGTCGGCTACGGCAAGGCCAAGGAGGTGCCTGCGGCGATCGCCAAGGGTGTCGAGGAGGCCAAGAAGGCGTTCTTCCGGGTCCCCCGCATCCAGGGCACGATCCCGCACCCGGTCCAGGGTGAGAAGGCCGCCGGCGTGGTGCTGCTGCGCCCGGCCGCTCCCGGTACCGGTGTGATCGCCGGTGGCCCGGTGCGTGCCGTCCTGGAGTGCGCCGGCATCCACGACGTGCTGAGCAAGTCGCTCGGCTCGTCCAACCAGATCAACATCGTCCACGCCACGGTCGAGGCCCTGAAGATGCTCGAGATGCCGGAGACGGTCGCGAGCCGCCGTGGTCTCCCCGTCGAGCACGTCGCCCCGGCGGCGCTGCTGCGCGCCCAGCGTGGCGAGACCGCGACCGTCGAGGCCCCCGTCGAGGAGGTGGCTCGCTGATGGCACAGCTCAAGGTCAAGCAGCGCAAGAGCTCCATCGGCTGCAAGGCCAACCAGCGCGAGACGCTGCGTTCGCTCGGTCTCAAGCGGATCGGCGACGTGGTCGTGAAGGAGGACCGCCCGGAGATCCGCGGCATGGTCCAGACCGTCCGTCACCTGGTGACGGTCGAGGAAGTCGAGTAACTCATGACGTTGAAGCTGCACCACCTGCGCCCGGCCCCGGGTGCCAAGACCGCCAAGACCCGTGTGGGTCGCGGCGAGGGCTCCAAGGGCAAGACCGCCGGCCGTGGCACCAAGGGCACCAAGGCCCGCTACCAGGTGCCCGCGTCGTTCGAGGGCGGCCAGATGCCCCTCCACATGCGCCTGCCCAAGCTGAAGGGCTTCAAGAACCCCTTCCGCGTGGAGTTCCAGGTCGTCAACCTCGACCGTCTCGGCGAGCTGTTCCCCGAGGGCGGGGACGTGGCGATCGCCGACCTCGTGGCCAAGGGCGCGGTCCGCAAGAACGAGCCGGTCAAGGTCCTCGGCCAGGGCGACATCTCGGTCGCCGTCCAGGTGAGCGCCAATGCGTTCTCCGCCTCGGCCAAGGAGAAGATCGAGGCCGCCGGCGGCACCGCCACCGTCGTCTGACCCACACAGCGCACCCAGGCGCGGTCCGGGCGGGCATCAGCCCTCCGGTCCGCGCCTTGCTGTTGGGGGCGGGGGTCTCGGTCCGGCGTTCGTCCCGATACGGCCGACTGTGCGGCCCCTGTTAGGCTTCCGGCGGCCTGTGCGAAGGCTGGCGAGAGGCTACGCGTTGGCTCGATGCCGTCGCTCGGGCGGCGTCAGAACAGGTCTACCGGCGTCCACACGGTGGCGTGAGACCAAGAAAGAGGATCGAAGACAGTGCTCGGCGCTTATGTGAACGCGTTCCGGACTCCGGACCTGCGCAAGAAGCTGTTGTTCGTCCTGTTCATCATCGTGCTGTTCCGCGCCGGGTCGCAGATCCCCGCCCCGGGCGTGAACGTCTCCAACGTCCACCAGTGCATCCAGGGCGCCACCGGCAGCGTCTACAACCTGATCAACGTCTTCTCCGGCGGCGCGCTGCTCCAGCTGACGATCTTCGCGCTCGGGATCATGCCCTACATCACCGCGAGCATCATCCTGCAGCTGCTGGTGGTCGTGATCCCGCGCCTGGAGGCCCTCAAGAAGGAGGGCCAGGCCGGTCAGACGAAAATCACCCAGTACACCCGCTACCTCACCTTGGGCCTGGCCCTGCTCCAGGCGACGGGCATCGTGGCGCTGGCCCGGTCGGGCCGGCTGCTCGCGGGCTGTGACAACACCAAGTACCCCCTGCTCTACAACGACAACACCTCGACGTTCCTGGTCATGGTCATCACGATGGTGGCCGGCACCGCGGTGATCATGTGGTTCGGCGAGCTGATCACAGACCGCGGCATCGGCAACGGCATGTCGATCCTGATCTTCACCCAGGTCGTCGCCAGGTTCCCCACGTCGCTGTGGTCGGTGCAGAAGTCCAAGGGCTGGTGGACCTTCTCGGTGGTCATCGCCATCGGTCTGGTGATCATCGCGGCGGTCATCTTCATCGAGCAGGCGCAGCGCCGGATCCCGGTGCAGTACGCCCGCCGGATGGTGGGCCGCAAGATGTTCGGCGGCAGCTCGACGTACATCCCGCTCAAGGTCAACCAGGCGGGCGTCATCCCCGTCATCTTCGCGTCGTCGCTGCTCTACCTGCCGGCGATGCTCTCCCAGTTCAACCAGAACGCCACCTCGGGCTGGTCGGTCTGGATCCAGAAGTACTTCGTTCGCGGCGACCACCCGCTCTACATGATCTCGTTCTTCGCGCTGATCGTGTTCTTCACCTACTTCTACGTGTCGATCACCTTCAACCCCGAAGAGGTGGCAGACAACATGAAGAAGTACGGCGGCTTCATCCCCGGGATCCGGGCGGGCAAGCCGACCGAGGACTACCTGTCCTACGTCCTGTCCCGCATCACGCTGCCAGGCGCGCTGTACCTCGGTCTGATCGCCCTGATCCCGCTGATCGCCTTCGTGCTGATCGGCGCCGACCAGAACTTCCCCTTCGGCGGCACCTCGATCCTGATCATGGTCGGCGTCGCCCTCGACACGGTGAAACAGATCGAGAGCCAGCTCCAGCAGCGCAACTACGAAGGGTTCTTGCGCTAGACATGAGGCTGATCCTGATGGGGCCGCCGGGGGCCGGAAAAGGCACGCAGGCCAAGGTGGTCGCCGACCACTTCGGCATCCCCGCGATCTCGACCGGCGACATCTTCCGGGCCAACGTCTCCCGCGGCACGCCGCTGGGCAAGAAGGCCAAGGAGTACATGGACGCCGGGGAGTACGTCCCCGACGAGGTCACCAACCTCATGGTGCGCGACCGGATCGACGAGCCGGACGCGGCACCGGGCTTCCTGCTCGACGGCTACCCGCGCACCGTGGCCCAGGTCGAGGAGCTCGACGGGATGGTGGCCTTCACCGGGCACCGGCTCGACGCCGTGGTCGTGCTCACCGTCGACAAGGAAGAGCTCGTGGCCCGCCTGCTGCAGCGCGCGCAGAGCGAGGCCCGTGCCGACGACACCGAAGACGTGATCCGGCGGCGCCAGGAGGTCTACGGCGAGCAGACCCAGCCGCTGATCGGCGTCTACCGCACCCGCGGCATCGTCCACGAGATCGACGGCATGGGCGAGGTGGACGACGTCACGAAGCGGATCTTCGACGCACTCGACGTGGTTCCCCAGAGCTGAAGGTCGCTCGATGGCCCTGCTCGACCGCGGACTCGAGATCAAGAACAGCCACCAGATCGGGCTGATGCGGCAGGCCGGGCTCCTGGTCGGGCAGACGCTCGAGCTCCTGCGCGAGGCGGCGGGACCCGGCGTCACCACCGGTGAGCTCGACCGGCTCGCCGAGGAGAACATCCGCTCCCACGGCGGTGTGCCGTCCTTCCTGGGCTACGGCCACCCGCCGTTCCCCGCGACCATCTGCGCGTCGGTCAACGACGAGGTCGTGCACGGGATCCCAGGCGAGCGGGTGCTCCTCGACGGTGACGTGATCTCCATCGACTGCGGCGCGATCGTCGAGGGCTGGCACGGCGACGCCGCGATCACGGTCGCGATCGGTGAGGTGCCCGACGCCGTCACCGAGCTGATGCGGGTCACCGAGGACGCCCTCTGGGCCGGGATCGCGGCCGCGCGGCTGGGTGGCCGGGTCAGCGACATCTCGCACGCGGTCGAGACCACGGTGCGGGCGCGCGGCGACTACGGCATCCTCGAGGACTACGTCGGCCACGGCATCGGCACCTCGATGCACATGCCGCCCAACGTGCCCAACGTCGGGCGGGCGGGCCGCGGTCCCAAGCTGGTGCCCGGGCTGGCGCTCGCGGTCGAGCCGATGGTCACCCTCGGCACCAGCGAGACCGAGGTCCTCGACGACGACTGGACGGTGGCCACGGCCGACGGGTCGATGTCGGCCCACTTCGAGCACACCTTCACCCTCACCCCCCGTGGGGCGTGGGTGCTGACCGCGCTCGACGGCGGCGCCGCCCGGCTGGCCGCGCTCGGCGCGCCGTACGGCGCTCCGGAGGGCACTTCCTGAGGTTTTCGGGGGTTTCGCGAGCCTCGATAGGTTCGCCGCATGCACGTGACGCCCTTGGTCTGGTGGACCACCATCCTCGTGACGTCCGCGATCTTGATCTTCGACGTCTTCTGCATCGGCCGGCGCCCGCACGAGCCGTCCCGCCGCGAGGTGGTCACGGCCCTGGCCGTCTACATCGGGCTCGCCGTGCTCTTCGGCCTCGGGGTGGGGCACTTCGCCGGCAGTGAGTACGGCGGGGAGTTCTTCGCCGGCTGGCTGACGGAGTACTCGCTCTCGATCGACAACCTCTTCATCTTCATCGTGATCATGGGCAAGCTCGCCGTCCCACGCGAGCTCCAGCAGAGCGCGCTCATGGTCGGGATCGTGCTGGCCCTGGTCCTGCGCGGCATCTTCATCGCCGTCGGCGCGGCCGCCATCGCGCAGTTCAGCTGGATCTTCTACATCTTCGGGCTGTTCCTGGTGATGACCGCGGTCAACCTGTGGCGCGAGGCCGGCGACGACGAGGGTGGGTACGACGAGCCGTGGCTGGTGGGCTTCGCGCGTCGCCACCTGCCGTTCACCGAGACCTGGAACGGCCCCAGGCTGACGGTGCGGGAGAACGGCTCGCGCCTGTTCACCCCGATGTTCCTGGTGATCCTGACCTTGGGCGTGACCGACCTGCTCTTCGCGCTCGACTCGATCCCCGCGATCTACGGGCTCACCAGCGAGCCCTACCTGGTGCTGACCGCCAACATCTTCGCCCTGATGGGCCTGCGCCAGCTCTACTTCCTGATCGGCGACCTGCTCAAGCGGCTGGTCTACCTCTCCTACGGTCTGGCGTTCCTGCTGCTGTTCATCGGGATGAAGCTGATCCTGCACGCGATGCACGAGAACACGCTGCCGTTCATCAACGGCGGTGAGCACATCGAGTGGGCTCCGGACATCCCGATCTGGGTGTCCCTGGTCGTCATCATCGGCACGCTGGCGATCACCACGGTGGTCAGCCTGATGGCCGACCGCCGGCGCGCCGGCACCCCGGCCTGAGCGCGCTCAGGGCTCCTGGGTCGGGGTCGCCTTCTTGGCGCCGCGACGCCCCGGGGCCTTCGTGGCTGCCTTGGCGGTCTTCTTCGCCGGAGGCGACGACCTCAGCCGCACCCGGGGCGGCCGGCCGTCCTTCTGCTCCACCTCGAGGTAGTCCTGGGCGCGGGCGAGGGCGCTGAGCTTGGAGAACCCGTAGTTGCGAGGGTCGAACGACGCGTGGGTGTTGGTGAGGTAGTTGCCGACCGGCCCGAGGGCCGCCCAGCCGTCGTCCTGCGACGCGTCTCCACCGCGGTGGTCATCAGCCGTCTCAGGTCGGGCAGTGGCAGCGAGTCGGTCGGCTCGGCCTCGTCGGTGTGGCCGTCGTCGTCGCGGCCGAGCACCTCGAGGTAGATGAAGCGGTCGCACGCCGCGACCAGCGACGGCGGCGTACTCCGGCGCCCGAGGCCGTAGACGGTCTTGCCCGACTCCCGCAGCCGCGTGGCGAGCCGGGTGAAGTCGGAGTCGCTCGAGACGATCGCGAACGCGTCGAGGTTGCCGGAGTAGAGCAGGTCCATCGCGTCGATGATCAGCGCCGAGTCGGTGGAGTTCTTGCCGACGGTGTAGCCGAACTGCTGCACCGGCTGGATCGCGTGCCGGTGGAGCTCGTCCTTCCAGCGGACCAGGTTCTGCGTCGTCCAGTCGCCGTAGGCGCGCTTGACGGTCGGAACGCCGTAGCGCGCGAGTTCTTCGAGGATGGCCGCAGCGTGAGAGGCTGAGGTGTTGTCGGCGTCGATCAGGACGGCCATCCGGCTGGCGGACTCGGGCACGCAGGCTCCTCGGGGGTCACCACCACGCTAGCCCACGTGCCTCCGAGCAGGTCGGAGCAGGTCCGGAGCACGGGTGCGCGGACGGATTAGGGGTTGGGACCCCGGCCCATCTACACTGGCGTGTCGGCCCAACTTGGGTCTGCTTCGCGGTGCCTCGCGGCTGCCCGGACCATCTCACGACACGCTTCAGTCGTCGTGTGCGCGCCGGGGATGAGGCGCGCGCAGCGGCCACGAGAGGTCCACCCGGTCCCCCGTCCGACGAGGGGCCGGGAGGTTCCCGGGTCGACGGTAGACGAGAGACCCAGCGACCAGAAGTGAGGACATGCCCAAAAAAGAAGGTGTGATCGAGATCGAGGGCACCGTCGTCGAAGCTCTCCCGAACGCGATGTTCCGGGTCGAGCTGAGCAACGGTCACAAGGTCCTGGCCCACATCAGCGGCAAGATGCGCCAGCACTACATCCGGATCCTCCCCGAGGACCGCGTGGTGGTGGAGCTCTCGCCGTACGACCTCACGCGGGGTCGCATCGTCTACCGGTACAAGTAAGCGCCAGCCGACCCTTAGAAAGGGCTGACATGAAGGTCAACCCGAGCGTCAAGAAGATCTGTGACAAGTGCAAGGTGATCCGTCGCCACGGCCGCGTCATGGTGATCTGCGAGAACCCCCGCCACAAGCAGCGGCAGGGCTGATCCAGCTCCACAACTGAACAACCACACAACGTGATCGCTAGCTCCGTCGCCCACGACGAGATGAAGCCACCTCCGGAGCAGTGGCCGGAGCTCGTCCGAGGCGGACGGGACGCGACACGACCGAAACCGCTGTGAACTACCGAAAGGGAACGCCAACCACATGGCACGCCTCGTCGGTGTCGACCTCCCGCGCGACAAGCGCATCGAGGTGGCACTCACCTACATCTACGGCATCGGCCGTACCCGCGCCCAGCAGCTCCTCAGCGTGACCGGCGTGAGCCCCGACCTCCGCGTCCACCAGCTCGGTGACGAGGAGCTGGTCAAGCTCCGCGACGCCATCGAGGGCAACGACGAGATCAAGATCGAAGGTGACCTCCGCCGTGAGGTCCAGGCCGACATCCGGCGCAAGATCGAGATCGGCAGCTACCAGGGTCGTCGCCACCGCCAGGGCCTCCCGGTCCGCGGTCAGCGCACCAAGACCAACGCCCGTACCCGCAAGGGCCCCAAGCGCACCGTCGCCGGCAAGAAGAAGGCCAAGTAAATGCCACCGAAGAGTCGTACCGGCGCCAAGAAGGTGCGCCGCAAGGAGAAGAAGAACATCGCTCAGGGCGAAGCCCACATCAAGAGCACGTTCAACAACACCATCGTCACCATCACCGACCCCACGGGTGCGGTGATCTCGTGGGCCTCTGCCGGCACCGTCGGCTTCAAGGGCTCGCGCAAGTCCACGCCGTTCGCCGCGCAGATGGCCGCCGAGGCCGCCGGGCGCCGGGCGATGGACCACGGCATGAAGAAGATCGACGTGTTCGTCAAGGGCCCGGGCTCGGGCCGCGAGACGGCGATCCGGTCCCTGGGTGCGATCGGCCTCGAGGTCGGCACCATCCAGGACGTGACCCCGACGCCGCACAACGGCTGCCGCCCGCCGAAGCGTCGCCGCGTCTGACGCCCCGTCGTCAGCACGAGCACGAGATCACAAGGAGTCTTTGAGAAATGGCCCGCTACACCGGCCCCATGACCAAGAAGTCGCGCCGCCTCGGCATCGACCTCGTCGGCGGCGACTCGGCGTTCGAGCGTCGTCCCTACCCTCCCGGCCAGCACGGCCGCGGTCGGATCAAGGAGAGCGAGTACCTGCTTCAGCTGCGCGAGAAGCAGAAGGCCCGCTACACCTACGGCATCCTCGAGAAGCAGTTCCACAACTACTACACCGAGGCCTCGCGTCGGCAGGGCAAGACAGGTGACAACCTGCTGCAGCTGCTCGAGTGCCGTCTCGACAACGTCGTCTACCGCGCGGGCTTCGCGCGCACCCGTCGTCACGCTCGCCAGCTCGTGGTCGCACGGCCACTTCCTGGTCAACGGCCGCAAGGTCGACATCCCGTCGTTCCAGGTCAGCCAGTACGACATCGTCGACGTGCGTGAGAAGTCGCTGGAGATGACGCCGTTCATCGTCGCCCGCGAGACCCACGACGAGCGCGTCGTGCCGGCGTGGCTCCAGGTGCTGCCCGGCCGGATGCGCGTCGCTGGTCCACCAGCTCCCGGTCCGGGCCCAGATCGACATCCCGGTCCAAGAGCAGCTGATCGTCGAGTACTACTCCAAGAAGTAGCTCCCAACTCCACACCGCCACCACCAGATGATCTGAGCCCGTCATATAGCGGGTGGGCTCGGAAAGGAATGAACAAGTGCTCATCGCACAGCGCCCGACCCTGTCGGAAGAGTCCGTCGACGAGTTTCGCTCGCGCTTCGTCATCGAGCCCCTGGAGCCGGGCTTCGGCTACACGCTCGGCAACTCCCTGCGCCGTACCCTGCTGTCGTCGATCCCCGGTGCCTCGGTCACGAGCATCAAGATCGACAGCGTCCTCCACGAGTTCTCGACGATCGAGGGCGTCAAGGAGGACGTCACCGAGATCATCTTGAACCTCAAGGGCCTCGTCGTCTCCTCCGAGCACGACGAGCCCGTGACCATGTACCTGCGCAAGTCCGGTGCCGGTGAGGTCACCGCCGGTGACATCCAGCCGCCGGCCGGTGTCGAGGTGCACAACCCCGACCTCAAGATCGCCACGCTGTCCGACAAGGGCAAGCTCGAGATGGAGCTCGTCGTCGAGCGTGGCCGCGGCTACGTCTCCGCGGTGCAGAACAAGGGCGCCGACAACGAGATCGGCCGGATGCCGGTCGACTCGATCTACAGCCCCGTGCTGAAGGTGACCTACAAGGTCGAGGCCACCCGTGTCGAGCAGCGCACCGACTTCGACAAGCTCGTCATCGACGTCGAGACCAAGCCCTCGATGAAGCCCCGCGACGCCATCGCCTCGGCCGGCAAGACCCTGGTCGAGCTGTTCGGGCTGGCCCGCGAGCTGAACGTCGAGGCCGAGGGCATCGACATCGGCCCGTCGCCGGTCGACGAGCAGCTGGCTGCCGACCTCGCCCTCCCGGTCGAGGACCTGCAGCTGACCGTCCGTTCCTACAACTGCCTCAAGCGCGAGGGCATCCACACCGTGGGTGAGCTCATCTCCCGCTCGGAGCAGGACCTGCTCGACATCCGCAACTTCGGCGCCAAGTCGATCGACGAGGTCAAGGCGAAGCTGCACGAGATGGGTCTGTCGCTCAAGGACAGCGCTCCGGGCTTCGACCCGCAGGCTGCCCTCGCGGCGTACGGCGACGACGACGACGACGCGTTCATCGAGGACGAGTCCTACTGACGGCGTGCGCTCCGCGCACGACGTCAGTGGACGAGGACCGTCGCAGCGAGCTCGCTCGCAAGACGGCTTGTGACCCAGCCCCGGACACCAGGGCGCCTGAAACCGACAGCACCATCTACCCCGGTACCTGACACGGCCGGAGAGAATCGAGAGAGACCATGCCCAAGCCCAAGAAGGGTCCCCGCCTCGGCGGCAGCCCGTCCCACCAGCGGCTGATCGTCGCCAACCTGGCGACCCAGCTGTTCGAGCACGGCCGGATCACCACCACCGAGGCCAAGGCGCGCGTGCTGCGTCCGGTCGCGGAGAAGCTGATCACCAAGGCCAAGCGCGGCGACCTGCACAACCGTCGTGAGGTGCTCAAGACGGTGCGCGACAAGTCGGTCGTGCACGTGCTGTTCACCGAGATCGCGCCGACCTTCGCCGAGCGCCCGGGCGGCTACACCCGGATCACCAAGATCGGCAACCGCAAGGGCGACAACGCCCCGATGGCCGTCATCGAGCTGGTGACCGAGCCCTACGAGCCCAAGGCCGCCAAGCCGGCCAAGAAGTCGGCCGCCAAGAGGACCACCACCACCGAAGCCGTCGCCGACACCGAGGTCGTCGCCGACCCGGTGGCGCCGTCTGCAGAGGCTGTCGGCCTCGAGCCCGTGGTCGAGGTCGAGGGTGTCGACGAAGAGGTCTTCGAGGAGACCGAGGGCGGCTTCACCGGCAAGTACGCCGGCTCGCACGTGCCGCTCGAGGACGAGTCGCAGGCCCCCGAGGGCTACCCGATCAAGGGCAACGAGGACTCCATGAAGTTCCACGAGCCCGACGGTCAGTGGTTCGAGCAGACCGTGGCCGAGGTGTGGTTCGACTCCGTCGAGTCCGCCGAGGCTGCCGGCTTCACGCGCGCCGGCGAGTAGTCACCCCGCACGCACAGCCGAAGGCCCGTCGCCCGTCGAGGTGGCGGGCCTTCGGCGTACGGCGGCCACGAAGCTCTCGGTGGACCACCAGCGCGGTAGCGGTCCGCCCCGACCAGCTCCTCGAGGCCCCGGGTCTGGGAGGCATGGGCCCGCAGCGCCCGGTGCTTGCGGTCCAGCCGCCGGCCGGACAGCCGCACCTCGGCGGCCAGCTGCGAGGCGTCGTGGGTCGGCGGCGCCGACCCGTCCATCCACAGGCCGACCTCGTCGTTGAGGTCGCCCCAGGCCCGGTGGAACTCGGGGGTCAAGGTGGCATACCAGAGGGCTGCGCGTTCGCCGCTCGGCGTGCCAGGCGTGGGTGGTCCAGGCGGAGATCGCCCGATGGTCGGCGTGACCGGTCATGCCCTCCGGGCCGAAGGTGACGATGACGGTCGGCCGCACCTCCTCGATGATCGACAGCAGCGTCGCCGCGCCGGCCTCGACGGCGACCCGGTCGAGCTCTCCGTCGCGGTGGCCGAGCCACCGGTGCTCGGTGACCCCTGCCTGGGCGAGGCTCTCGCGGAGCTCGCGCTCGCGGAGCGCGGCGAGGCGCTCCGGCGGCCAGGCATCCGGGTCACCAGTGCCGTGCTCGCCTCGCGTGGCGGTGACCACGACCACCCGGCTGCCGTCGTCGCGGACCTGGGCCATGAGCCCGCTGGAGCAGTAGGCCTCGTCGTCCGGGTGGGCCCAGATCCCGAGCAGGGTGGTCATCGTCGCGCTCCTGCGCCGTCGAGGGTGACCACGAACTCCGCGCTCTCCAGGTCGATGGCGACGCGGCGGATGTCTCCCGGGGTCCGGTGCAGCAGCCTGACGGCGGCCTCGTTGTCCTGGCTCATGACCAGGGTGAAGTGACGGATCCCGACCTCCAGGGCGCGCTCGGTGAGCGCGGAGGCCAGCAGCGTGCCGACGCCGCGGTCCTGCCAGCGCGTCGACGACGGCCACGGCGACGTCGGCGGTGTCGGGGTGCAACCGGTCGCGCACGAACCTCGCGACTCCGATCGGCCGGCCGTCGCAGGCGGTCATGGCGAGGATGGCCACGTGGTCGTGGTGGTCGACCGCGGTCAGCTGCCGGAGGTCCGCAGAGGTCAGCCGCGGCTTGGGGGTCAGGAAGCGGAGCTCGCGGGAGCGGGCACCGAGGCCCGCGAAGATCTCCTGCACGCTGGCGTGGTCGTCGCGCTCGAGGGTGCGCAGCTCCACGGCCGCGCCGTCGGGCGGGCTCGGCTGCCAGGGTCGGGACAGGGACGTCACGCTCATGTCGTCGTCTCCGTCCCGGGTTTCCGCGACCTACGACGACCTGGCCGCTGAGGGGCCTCCGTCCTGGATCGCGCCCGGTCGACGGTCTCGCGACGTGCTTCGACCGACAGGGCGTACAGCAGGGCTGCGACGGTGTTCATGCGGATCTCTTCTCGAGGGTGATGGGTGGGGTGATCGAGACGGAGGCAGGCCTGGCCGGGTGGGGGATCAGGACCGCGGCCGCCGCTGCGGCGAAGCAGAAGAGCGCGGCGACCGTCCACACGGCGTGGAAGCGCGTGAGGTCCGGCACCGGGTCCGGACCCAGGACGCCGACCGCGGCAGCGGCGCCGACTGCGGCTCCGAGCTGGCGGGCGCACTGGTTGATGGCCGAGGCGGCCGCCAGGTCGGCTGCGGCGAGGCCGTGGACGGCGGCGCCGGCCAGCACGGGGTAGCACAGGCCGATGCCGATCCCGAGGACCGGCCCGATGACGAACCAACGTGCCTGGAAGTGGTCTCCGCCGAGGGTTGCCGCACAGACGAGGAGCGCCACGGCCATCAGGCCGGCCCCCAGGACGAGCAGGGCGCGGTGGCCGAACCGGTCGGCGGCCCGGCCGACCTGCGTGGTGAGGGCGACGACCACCAAGCCGGTCGGGAGCACGGCCGCGCCCGCCTGCACCAGGTCGAGGCGCCACTGGTCGACGGCGAACAGCATGAAGGTGAGGAGGAAGGCGAAGAAGCCGGCCGCGTAGCCCGCCGTGACGACGGCGGCCGCCACCACGCGGCGGTTGCGGAGCAGGGCGAGCTGGAGCATCGGCTCACTGACCCGCCGCGACCTGCAGACGAAGGTGACCGTGAGGAGGGCGGCCGCGACCAGGCAGCCGATCGTGCGGGGGGATCCGGCGCCCCACGTGGTGGTCTCCGACAGGGCCAGCGCCAGGCCGGCAGCGGCGAGGGCGAAGATCGCGGCGCCGATCGGGTCGGGCAGCCCGCGGCCGGGGTGACGTGGGGTCTCCGGCAGCACGCAGGGCGTCGTCAGGCACAGTGCGACGATCACGGGCAGGTTGACGAGGAAGGCCCAGCGCCAGTCGCCGGCGGCGGTCAGCACGCCACCGACGAACGGCCCCAGGCACACGCCGAGGGCTGCCGCGCCGGTCCAGCGGGCGGCGTACGTCGCGTGGTGGCGGGCGTCGCAGGCTGCCAGGAGCAGTCCCAACGAAGCGGGTGAGGCGGCCGCGGCACCGAGACCCTGGACGACCCGGCCGGCCAGCAGGATGCCCAGGTCGGGGGCCACGCCGCACACCAGGGAGCCGGCCGCAAAGAGCGCCAGCCCGCCGAGGTAGGTACGACGGCGACCCGCGCGGTCGGCGATCCGTCCGGCGGGGACGAGTGCTGCGCCGAAGACGATGGCGTAGCCGGTGATCACCCACGACAGGGCCGCGCGACCCTCACCGGCGAAGTCGCGCCCGATCGCCGGCATCAGGCTGTTGGCGACCGAGACGTCGAGCGACACCAGGAGGCCCCCGATCGCGGTGACCGCGAACACGGCCGCGCTCGGGGTCGTGGTGCGGCCGCCGGACGCAGGAGCCCAGCGGCCGGTGTCGACGGTCCTCATGTCCGGCTCATCAGGGTGCGCAGGCGGGTTGCGACCGCGGCGCGGTCGCGTCTCCCGGTACGACGCCTGGTCGCGGCGGCGGGGACGTCGTCGTCGAGGCGGGGGAGGCGAGCGCGCGCCGCGACCTGCTCCTGGCGCTGGGTCGCGACGCCCATCAGGACGGAGTAGGTCATCACGGGTGGTTCCTCTCGAAAGTGCGAACGGTTCGAACGGTGCGAACGGGGTGTGCCGAGACGCTAGGAGCGGCTCCTTCCCGCGCCCTTCCCCACCGGCTTCCAGGGAGAACGTGGGTGCTCGGGCGGGTGCGCCCGGTGAGAGAAACGGTGCCGTCGACGGAGGTCCGGCCACATCGGTGCAGACCACCTAACCGGAGGTTCCGTGGTGCCCACCGTGGTGAGCACGGATGCGTAGTCGGTGCACGTCCGTCGACGGTGGTGGAGGCCGCCCGACCGGGTGGTTCACGGCGTACGACCAGGACGTCCAGTCCGGAGGAGACACCCATGACCACGATCGACACACCCCGCTTCGACGAGGCCGCGCTCGAGCAGTTCGTCCACCAGGCGGTGGGCGACCTCGCTGCGGCGATCTCGGGCCTGATGCTGCATCTCGGCGACCGCCTGGGGCTCTACCGCGCCATGGCAGGCGCCGGGCCGCTCACGCCGGCCGTGCTCGCGGAGCGGACCGGCACCCACGAGCGCTACGTCCGGGAGTGGCTGAGCAACCAGGCGGCGGGCGGCTACGTCGTCTACGACGCCGCGGCCGGCACCTTCGAGCTCGACGCCGAGCACGCGTTCGTCCTGGCCGACGACCGGAGCCCCGTCTTTCTCGGCGGCGCCTTCGAGACCGTGGCCTCCTGCTACACCGACCACGAGGCGTTCGCCGACGCGTTCGTCACCGGCGAGGGCGTGGCGTGGGGCGACCACGACGACCGGCTCTACACCGGCTGCCTGCGGCTGTTCCGCACCGGCTACGAGGCCTACCTCGTCGACGCGTGGCTGCCCGCGCTCGACGGGGTGGTCGAGAAGCTGCGCGACGGGGCCAGCGTCGCCGACGTCGGTTGCGGGTACGGCGCCTCGACGGTGATCATGGCCCGCGCGTTCGAGCACTCGACGTTCGTCGGCATCGACAGTCACGGGCACTCGATCGACCAGGCTCGCGCCGCGGCGCTCGAGGCGGGCGTCGCGCGGCGTACCCGGTTCGAGAGCGCCCCTGCCGCCGAGCTCCCCGGGACGGGCTACGACCTGGTGACCATGTTCGACTGCCTGCACGACATGGGCGACCCGGTCGGCGTCGCCCGGCGCGTGCGGGAGTCCCTCGCCTCGGACGGCACGCTGCTCCTGGTGGAGCCGGCGGCCGGTCCGCGACTGGAGGACAACCTCAACCCGGTCGGGCGGATGTACTACGGGCTCTCGACGGTGATCTGCACGCCGTCGTCGCTGGCCCAGGAGGTCGGGCTCGGGCTCGGGGCGCAGGCCGGCCCGGAGCGGCTGGAGCAGGTGCTGCGTGAGGCCGGCTTCTCCCACGTGCGGGTCGCCACCAGCACGCCGTTCAACCTGATCGTGGAGGCCAAGCCATAGGGGCGGCCCGCATGCGGTCGAGCTCGGCGCGGCCCTCGGCCTCGTCGGGGCCGCCGAGCATCACCAGGGTGCGCGCCCACTGGTAGCGCGCGCCCAGCGCACGGAGGGCGGAGGCCGCGGCGACGAGGTCGTCGCGGCCCTCTGCCGTCGCGTCCTCGCTCCACCGGGCCAGTCCGGCGGAGCGCTGGAGCAGTGCCTCGACGATCCGGTTCCCGCCGGTGATGAGCGTCGCCCTGCGCACCCGGTCCTCGGCGTCGGACAGCCGGCCCAGCACCCCGGCCTCCGCCCAGGCAGAGGCGTACCAGGCCTGCCACGTCCCGCTGTAGTGATGGCTGAACGTCTCGGGTGACTCGGCCAGCACGTCGAGAGCCTGCCCGACCTGCCCGCGGTGCAGGAACAACAACGCGTCGAAGAACTGACCGAAACGCACCACCCGCAGCGGCCGGTTGGGTGTCTCGAGGGTCTCCACGATCCTCATCCACTCCGCCCGCGCCTGATCGTCACCCCGGAGCCCGTGGATCGTGGCCACGGCGTAGGGCGTCGGACGGAGGTTTCCTGCGATCGGCCGGCCGGCGCGCTCCCAGCCGGTGCGGAACAGCTCGGCGAACCCGAGCGTCTCCTCCCACTCGCCGGAGAACAGGCCCACCACGATCAGCCGGGACATCGCGAGGTGGTCCTCCTCGCGATAGAACGGCAGCTCGCACAGGCCCTCACCGAACTGACGGGCCTTGTCGAGCTCTCCCGCGGCGACGGCGCACTGCGACGCCATCTGGTAGGCGTCGAAGAACTCCAACGCCGAGGCCGCGGTGACCGGCACGGACGCCAGGAGCTCGGTGCGGTGCGCGGCGCCGTGCATGGCCTCGGTGACCCGCCCCTGGGCGAGCTGGATCGAGGTGCGGACGTCGAGGGCCGCGCTCTCCCCGAGCGGGTCACCGGCCCGCCGGGCGAGGTCGAGCGCCCGGTCGACCAGCGAGCCCACGTCGTCCCCGCGCTCGTCCCTGGCGAAGGCTTCGGCGGTCAGGATCCGCCCCTCCGCGGCCGGGTCGCCGGCAGCGAGAGGCCGGGCCCGGGAAAGGAGCCGCTCGACCTCGGAACCGGGTGGGAGGACGGCCATGATGCCGGGCCCGCGTCCGATCAGCTCGGCCGCCCGAGCCAGGTACATCGCCGCACCGGCCGGGTCTCCCGCGGGCTCGGCGACGTCGGCCGCTTGCTCCCACAGGCGCAGCGCCTCGTTGCCGAACTGGCGCGCCTCCGCCGCTCCCGGCGGCCTGACGCAGGGCCGCGCTCCGTGCGGCGTCGTCGGGGGCGAGCTCAGCGGCCAGCTCGAATCGGCGCTGCGACTCGCCAGGGCGGCCGCGCGCGAAGCTGGACTCCGCCATCAGCAGGGACAGACGGTAGGCGCGCTCGCGCTCGGCGGCGACGTACCTCGCCCAGGGCAGGGACCAGCGCACCTCGACCGAGATCTCGTCGAAGCGCGCCCTCCAGTCGTCGGCTTCGTGGCCACGGAGCACCGGAGGACCGAGCTGCTCGGCCGCCGACAGGCACCAGGCGAGGTGCCGGGCGTGGGCCTGGTCCGCCTCGCCCGCGTCCTCCATCAGCGCGGCGCCGTACTGGCGGATCGTCTCCAGCGCCCGGTAGCGGGTGCCCAGCGAGGTGGCCGTGGTCACCAGCAGGCTCTGCTCGGCCAGCCGGGCCAGCAGGGTGGGCACCTGGTCCGGGTCGACCGGGGGCCAGTCGGCGAGAAGCTCGGCCGCAGCCGTTGCCGAGAACGGCCCGACGAAGACCGAGATCCGCCGCAGCAGGGCGCGCTCCGGCTCACTGAGGAGCGCATAGCTCCAGTCGAGGGCCGAGCGCAGGGAGCGATGCCGGTCGTCGACCCGTGACCCACCGGTCAGCAGGACCAGCCGGTCGGCGAGCCCGGCCTCGAGCCCGTCGAGACCCAGTGAGGGCAGCCGGGCCGCGGCGAGCTCGATGGCGAGCGCCATGCCGTCCAGCCCGCGGCACAGGGCGGCGACCCGGGCCAGGTCGTGGGGGACGAGGCCTGGCCCTCCGGCTGCGGCCCGGTTCAGGAAAAGGGCCACGGCGTCGGCGGGCTCCCCGTCGGGAGCGGCCAGCGACAGGCCGGGCACGGGATAGGCCCACTCGAAGGGCAGGAGCAGGCGCGACCGGCTGGTGGCCAGGACGCCGAGACGCGGGCAGGCCGTGAGCAGCCGCTCGAGCAGGACGCCGACGGCGTCCAGGACGTGCTCGCAGTTGTCGAGGACCAGCAGCGTGTGCCGCGGCGCCAGCCACCCGGTCAGCACCTCCTCCACGGTGCGCTGCTGGCTCTCACCGAGACCCAGCGAGGCGGCCACCGCCAGGGGGACCGAGGTCGGGTCGGTGACGGTCACCAGGTCGACGAAGCACACGCCGTCGTCGTACTGCTCCTCGACCTCGTGGGCCACGCGGATCGCGAGCCGGGTCTTGCCCACCCCGCCGGGCCCGATGGCGGTGACCAGCCGGTGCTCGTCCAGGGCTCGGGTGAGCGCCGCGGTCTCCTCGTGGCGCCCGACGAACGACGTCAAGGGGGTGGGCAGGGGCGCGGCCGCGTGGGGCGCGGGCCACACGCGAGCCTCTTCGGAGAGCACGTCGGCGGCTGCCAGGGCGAGCTCGCGCCGGTCGGCCACCTGGAGCTTGCGGAGCAGGGAGGACACGTGGCTCTCGACGGTCCGCACCGAGATGAACAGCCGCTCCGGCGATCTCGGCGTTGGTGAGGTGCTCCGAGACCGCCGCGAGCACCTCGGCCTCGCGGGCGGACACTTCCACCTCGCCGGAGGCTCGAGCCGTGACCACACCGGAGATTGTGCCCTGCTGCAGCGCGCACGCCCAGCGAGATCAGGCTCGGGTGGTCGCTCGCTCGATGAGCCAGCAGACGATGCAGGCGACCACGATCGGCGCCAGGAAGAGCAGTCCGTGCACCCACCAGCCGTCGTGCCCGACCTGCCAGGTCTCGAACGGCGTCCAGTGCATCTCGGCCTGGCGGTGCAGCCCTGCCAGCAACGGCGCGACCGGCACGCCCAGCCACCACGCGAAGCCACGTCGGCGCCCGAGCCCCCACGCGACGGTGGCCAGGGTCGGGATCGTCAGGGTGACCACCCAGGCGTAGGCGATCAGGGTCGACTGGCTCGTGCGGTCCTGCCCGATCAGCCAGTGCTGAAGCACCTCCTGCAGTCCCCAGTCGACCATCCCGGCGGCCAGCGCGCCGAGCGCGCCGGCCAGGCGGTGGCGCCCGTCGATGCCCCAGATCGCGAGGACGAGCGCCAGCAGGGCGGCCGGGACCATCGCCGAGATGAAGACGTAGGCATCGAACGGTGCGTTGCCCCACCACCGCACCACGGTCGAGATCCCGTGCTGCGACCACCAGTGGTCGAAGAACAAGAACACCGTCGCCACGGCGGCGGCGACCAGTGCCGACACGAGCAGCGGCTCGCCGTCGCGGGCCGGCGGCTCCGGCGGGACGGCGAGGTCGGACGGCATGGCGGACATCCTGCTGCACGCAGAAGCCGAAGTGCGATAAGCAAGGGACATGGCAGGAGTCGTGGTGGTCGGGGAGTCGCTGATCGACATCGTGCAGCGGGCCGACGGCGCGACCGTCGAGCACGCGGGCGGCAGTGCGGCCAACGTCGCGGTCGCGCTGGCCAGGCTCGGTCGGCCGGTGGACTTCGTGACGGCGTACGCCGACGACGCGCGCGGTGCCGTGCTGGCCCGGCACCTCAACCAGTCGGCGGTGGGGGTGGCGGGTGACCCGTTCGCCCTCGAGCGGACCGCCACGGCGCTGGCCACGATCGCCGCCGACGGGAGCGCCTCCTACACCTTCGACATCGAGTGGCGGCTCAACCCGGTGCCCGTGCTGGCGCCGCTGGTCGTGCACACCTGCTCGATCGGCGCAGTGCTGAGCCCCGGCGCCGAGGACGTGCGTCGGCTGCTCGAGGCGCTGCGGGCGAGGGCGACCATCAGCTACGACGTCAACGCACGGCCCGCCGTCACCGGCGCCGGCCCGGAGGTGGTGCGCGCGGTCGAGGAGGTGGCCGCGCTCGCCGACCTGGTGAAGGCCTCCGACGAGGACCTCGAGGTGCTCTATCCCGACGTCCCCCTGGAGCGGGCCGTCGACCGGCTGCTCGGCCTCGGCCCGTCGGCCGTGGTGGTCACCCGGGGCCGGCAGGGCGCCTCGTGGTACGGCGCGGACGGCCGCGTCGACGTCCACGGCGTCGAGGTCGCGGTCGCCGACACCATCGGCGCGGGCGACACCTTCGGAGCGGCGACCATCGACGCCCTGTGGGAGCTCGACCTGCTCGGCGGTCGGCTCGGCGCCCTCACCACGGGGCAGGTCGAGGGCGTGCTGCGTCATGCTGCCCGCGCGGCGGCGGTGACCGTGTCGCGCCCCGGCGCGGACCCGCCGTACCGGCACGAGCTGTTGTGACGCCGTGAGCGGAGCGGAAGCAACGACCGAGCGGCAACGGGTGCTGGTGGTGGGGCTGGGGACGATCGCGCAGACGCACTTGTCGGTGCTGGCGCAACGCTCCGACGTGACCGTCGTGGCCGGCGTGGACCCGGTCGTCGACGGGCTCACGTTCCCGATCTTCCGGTCTCTGACCGACGCGCTCGCCGCCGAGCCGGCTCCCGACCTGGTCGTGGTGGCGACGCCCACCGACACCCACGTCGGCCTGGTCCGCGAGATCGTCGACCGCACCGACGCCCTCGTGCTCTCCGAGAAGCCACTCGCCACCACCCTGCGCGACCTGGCCGGGCTCGCCGACGTCGCCGACCGCGTGCGGGTGGCCCATCACTTCGCGTTCTCGCCGGAGGTCGAGTGGGCCTGGCGCCACGCCGCGGACGTGGACTGGGGCCGGCCGACCCGGGTGCTGAGCGTGTTCCACGACGCCTACGCCCACCTCCCGGCCTCCCGGCTCGCGAGCCTCGTGTCGAGCTGGGTCGACACCGCCCCCAACCAGCTCAGCGTGCTCGCCCCCTTCATCGGGCCTTGCGAGCTCCTCAGCCACTCCGACGAGCGGCGTCGTGCCGTCACCGTGCTGGCTCACGACGGCGGTCGGACCGTCCTCACCTCCAACTGGCTCGCCGCCGACTCCTCCAAGCAGACGTCGCTCTCCTACGAGGGCGACCGCGAGGTGCGGCTCGACCACTCCTCGCTCACCGTCACGGTGCTCGAGGGCGGGCTCGTCACCGAGCAGGTCGGCTACACCGGCACGGCCGGTCGCAAGGAGGCCCACTACCGAGGGCTCTATGACGTCCTTCTCGCCGACCCGTCGGACCCGCGCCTCGGCGTCCCGTTCGCCACCGACATCGCCCGCCTGCTCGAGGCCGCGGCGTCGTCCGCTCCCGCCGGGCAGCGGTGGTCCGAGATCGGCTAGACCGAGGGTCCGACCACGGCGCCGACCAGGGCGGCGTCGACGCTCTCGCTCGGGACGATGTCCTTGCCGAGTGGGAAGAGCGAGACCGGGATCAGCTTGAAGTTCGCCAGCCCCAGCGGGATCCCGATGATCGTCAGGCACAGCAGGGCGCCGGTGACGGCGTGCCCGATCGCGAGCCAGACCCCCGAGAAGACGAACCAGATGACGTTGCCGATGGCCGAGCCCACCCCGGCGCCGGGCTTCCTGATGATCGTGCGGCCGAACGGCCAGAGTGCGAAGACCCCGATCCGGAACGACGCGATGCCGAACGGGATCCCGATGATCGTCAGGCACCAGAGGGCACCCACCACCAGGTAGCCCAGGAACATCCAGAACCCCGCCAGGACCAGCCACAGCAGGTTCAGCACGAGTCGCACGTCAACTCCGCCGCAGTCGGTGCACGGCGATGCCGGCCAGCGTCACGGCGACCCCCGCGGCGACGATCCCGGCCGGGACCCGCCCCTCGGTACGCCGGCCACGCAGGGCGTGGTTGGCCTGGCTGGACAGCACCGACCCGGTGCTCTGGTGGCACAGCGCCGACCCTGCGCTCTGGAACGAGAGCAGCGACGCAGCCGACATCGCCGACCCGATCGACGCCGCCGAAGCGAAGGAGCCGACACTCGCGACCGAGGCGAACGACGCCGCGCTTCCGATCGAGAGGAAGGAGTCCTGCGAGCAGATCGAGAGCACCGAGTTCTCCGACCAGAGGGACCACACGCGCGGCAGCCTAGCCCGCGCCTCAGCCGGTCTCGCTGAAGGCTCCACCGCTCGCGAACACTCGGTCTGCGAAGTGCTCGCCGATCAGCCGCTGGGCGGCCGGGCCGGGGTGCAGCTCGTCGGGGAGCGGGAGCGCCGCGGCCTCGGTGGCGCCGTACAGGTCGCGGCCGTCGAGGTAGGCCAGTTGGGGGTCGTCGATACGACGGTCCGTGACGACCTGCGCCAGCTCGTCGCGGATGACGGTCAGCGTCAGCTTGCCCGCGGCCACGTCGCCGGGGTCACCCGCGGCACGGAACTGCAGCCGGCCCTCTGCCAACGCGCTCAGGTCCATGTCGGTGGGCCCGGGCACCTGCTCGTGGATCGGGCAGAGGATGGGCGAGACGAGCAGCAGCGGCGTGGTCGGGTGGCCCTCCCGGATCGTGTCGAGGAAGCCGTTCACGGCGGGGATGAATGCGCGCAGCCGCATCAAGTCGTGGTTGACCACGTTGATCCCGAGCTTCAGGCTGATCAGGTCGGCAGGGGTGTCGCGCATCGCGCGCGCGACGAACGGGTCGAGCAACGCGCTGCCGCTGAACCCCAGGTTCATGAGCCCGACCCCACCCATGGCCGCCGCGACGGCGGGCCACGTGCCGGTCGGGCTGTCGGCGTCAGAGCCGTGGCTGATCGAGCTGCCGTGGTGCAGCCACTGGCGACCCTGGGCCGGGAGCGGCGTGACGGGGGAGTCGGTGTGCAGCGAGACCAGCTCGGTGCGCTCGTTCCAGGGCAGCCAGACCTGGACCTCCTTCTCCGACGCGTCGAGGTCGGAGAACTCCACCGCCACCGGCTGCCCCGGCGTGACCTCGACCGCGCCGGTGGCCATGTCGATCGTCATCGTGTGGCCGCCGGCTGCCGTCGCCTGCGCCGCGAGAGTGCCGTCGACCATGAGGTCGTAGACGCCGTCGGGTCGCGGAGGTGCGCCGACGTAGACCTGCTTGGTCGGCACGGTCATCAGGCGTACGACGCGGGAACGGGTCCGGAACGCGACCCGGACGCCGGACGGCTGCGACTCCGCCGAACGCCAGCTGTGGGTCGGCCCACCGCCGGGCTGACGCGGGAAGCCGGTGCGGCAGCACGCCGTACGCCGTCCGCTCGAGCTCCACGGCGCCACGGACGAGCTCGGGGTCGAGCGGCGTCACGATCAGGTCCGGTTGGGTCACGGGAGCATCGTGCCCGACCCGGCTCCGGCCCACGCCGTTGGACCCACGCGTCCTGACCATGGTCCCTTCCGTAGGGCCGTCGTCCGGCGCAGTGTGGAAGGTGGGAGCAGCGAGGAAAGGGCGAGATGGCGACCAGGGTTCAGATGCGATCGACATGCCGCTACTGCCGTTGCCCCATCGGACTGTCGCGATGGTCGGGCTGGGTCGACCTGACCCCCGCCGGCTCGCACGACATGTGCCCCGGCACGGCCTATGCGCTCCACGAGCCTGAGCACTAGTCGCTGGCTCCTGACCACGATGACGTCGAGAGAGGTGGGCCGGATGTCGGTCGAGGACCTGTTGGCACAGCAGAGATCCGAGGTGCTCGAGGAGGCCTACGGGGCCCTGGAGCGGTCGCACGTGCTCCACTACGAGCAGTCGGGCGAGCAGTTCACCCGCGAGCGGTTGGCCGAGCTGTTCGACCTCGTCGTCACCGCCCTCCACGACCGGGAGCTGGAGCCGGTGAGCCAGTTCTGCGAAGGCATCGCCGAGCAGCGCTTCCAGGCCGGCTTCGGGATCTCCGAGGTGCAGACGGCGTTCAACGTCGTGGAAGAAGCCATGTGGCGGCGCGTCGTGGACGGCGTACCGGCCGACGAGCTCGCCGAGGCCGTCGGCCTGCTCAGCACCATCCTCGGCTTCGGCAAGGACGCGCTGGCCCGGACCTATGTCTCACTCGCCTCCCACCGCCGGGTGCCGAGCCTCGACCTCACCGCCCTGTTCGCCGGCCCCCAATGACAGGTTGCCAGTGACGGGCCGTCAGCCGGCCCAGACCGGGGCGACCTCCTTGCGGTAGCGGCGTCCCAGCAGGCCGCCCAGCAGCGCCAGGACCGGGCGCGGCACGCTGGCCGCGAGTGCAGCCTGCTCCTCGTGCGTCGCGCCGTCCTGCACCCAGGCGAAGAACGTCCCTGCCTTCGCCGGACCGACCCGCCGGCTGAACTTCCGGCCCATCTCCTTGACCGCCGGGTCGTCCTCGTGCCGGGCCAGGAGCGCCTCGGTCTCCTGCTCCTCGTGGTCGAGGTGCGTCACGGTGGTCGTCTGGAGGGCCTGCATCGCGGCCGCCGCGGCGTCGGCGTCCGCCCGGGTCGCCGTACGACGCAGCGTCGACATCGCGTCGCCGGTGGCTGCGAGGTCAGCGGCCATCTGCTCGTGCTCGGCGTCGAAGGACTCGATGGTCGGCCCGGTGATGCCGATCGCCCTCATCGCGGGCCAGGCGATCTCGTGCTCGCCCTCGTGGTGCTCGGTGAGCTGGGCGTCGAAGTTGGCCCAGGCCCGGTGGAGCGCCTCGGCCCGGCCGCGGTCACCGTCCGGGTAGGCGTCCAGGGCCCGGCGGAACCGGTCGAGGTCGCGGCGGACCGCGCAGTGGATGACCTTGTTCATGCTCATGGGTGGGGTCGATGTCGGCATGTGGCCACGCTAGAAGCCGACCCGTCGTGTGGGAAGGGGACGCTCCCGTAGGTTGGGGCAGAGGAGAGCGCCGTACGGCGGCCTCCGGGGAGGCAACGCCATGAGGAGCCGGCTCGCCAGGTTCGTGTTGTGGGCCGCGCGCTGGAAGGCGGTCGGCGAGGTGCCGAGCAGCGGGGTGCTGGTCGGTGCTCCCCACACGTCCAACTGGGACTTCGTGATGATGCTGCTCATCATGTGGCGCGGCGGGGTCACCCCGCGGGTGCTGATCAAGAAGGAGCACTTCAAGGGCCCGCGCCGGTGGCTGCTGCCGCGGCTCGGCGGCGTACCGCTCGACCGCGAGAACCCCGCAGCGGTGGTCCGCGACCTGGTGCGCGAGGCTCGCAGCGGCGAGCCCTTCCTGCTGATCCTGGCCGCGGAGGGCACGCGGCAGAAGGCGGAGTACTGGAAGTCGGGCTTCTGGCGCATCGCCCGTGCGGCCGACCTGCCGATCGCGCTCGCCTTCATCGACGGACCCACCCGGACGGCGGGTTTCGGCCCGACCATCACCGCGACCGACGACGTCGTGGCCGACATGGACCAGGTGCGGGCCTTCTACGCCGACAAGCGCGGTCTGCACCCCGAGCTGCGCACGGAGCCCCGCCTGCGCGAGGAGCTCCGCGCCGGGAAGTGACCCGGCTCAGCCCATCGGGCTGCCGTAGTCGGTGAACGGCGGAGCCTGGTCGTCGGCCCGCCGCAGGTCGTCGGCCACGTCCTCCATCTCGTCCTGCTGCCGGCTCGAGGAGCGCGCCAGCACCCAGGCGAGGATGCCGAATGCGGCCAGGCCGAACAGGATGGCGATGACGTAGGGCACACGCCATGGTCGCAGCCGCGGCCCGCCGCCGGCGTGGCCGCCAGGAGAACGTCGGGTGAACGAGAGCTCAGCCGGCGCGGTTGTCGTTGGCGATCGCCTGGCGGAGAGCGGCCTCGAGGGTGGGCTTGAACGCGGGCTCGCCGTTGCCGTAGACCGCGATCACGTGCCGCAGGTTGGGGAACGAGCTGCCACCCCGCGACTGGGTGTAGACCGGCTCGACGTAGAGCACCTTGCCGTTGACCGGGATCGACAGCAGGTTGCCGAGCACGACCTGGGAGTTGCCGTTGCGCTGCAGGGTCAGGGCGCCGGCGATCCGGTTGTCGGACTCGATGTCGTTCTGGATCTGCGCCGGCGACTCGAACTGGCTGGCCGCGGGGAACTGCAGGAGCGTGAACTTCCCGTAGTCCGGGCCGGGCACCGCGTCGACGCTGAGGAACGCTGCCAGGTTGCGGCCGTTGAGGGTCACCATCGGCGTCGACAGGGCATACCTGGCGTCGGTGTCGCCGGTGGCCGACAGCGACATGTAGGCCGACGCCATGGTCGGCTGTGAGCCGCCCTTGGCTGACCTGGCCGGTCGCGGCGTTGAAGCTCTTCGCGGCCGCCACGGTCGGGTCGGAGGGGATCTTCCAGTAGTCGGCGCCGCTGTAGAAGTCGCCCGGGTCGCTCACGTGGTAGCGGGTGAGCAGGGTGCGCTGCACGTCGAACAGGTTCTGCGGGTAGCGCAGGTGCGGCAGCAGGTCGGCGGGGATGTCGGACTGCGGCTTGACCAGGTCGGGGAAGGCGCTCTCCCACGACTGCAGCATCGGGTCGGGGTGGCCGGCCTGGTCCCACTCGTAGAGCGACACCTGGCCGGTGTAGGCGTCGACGACGGCCTTCACCGAGTTGCGCATGTAGTTGAGGTTGACGTTGGGCTGCTGCACGTTCGAGCCCGACGTCGTCAGCGGGCTCGACGTCGCCTGCCGCAGGTTGGTCCGCTGCGAGTTCGGGTAGTTGTTGCTCGTGGTGTAGCCGTCGACCACCCACTCGACCTGTCCGCCCACGATCGCCGGGTAGACGTCACCGTCGAGCGTCAGCCACGGCGCGACCTGGGCGACGCGGCTGCGTGGGTTGCGCACGGTGAGCAGCTGAGACCCGCTGTTGACGCCCGCGGAGAAGAAGATGTTGGGGTCGCGGAGCTGGATCGCGTAGAGCAGCCGGGTCAGCCGCGAGCCGATCGGGATCCCGCCCCCGCCGTCGTACGTCGTGCGGGCGCCGCGTTGGCCGCCGCCCGGGTTCGGGTGGTCGAACTCGACCTTCTCGGTGCTGCCGGGGGGCTGCCCGACGATCGAGTAGCCGGGGGAGTTCTGGCCGAAGTAGATGCGCGGCTGGTCGACCGGGATCGCGTTCTGCGGAGGCAGGCCACCGTTGACGAAGGTCGGCGTGCCCGGCGGCGTCGACCTGGTTGGTCGGCGCCGCCACCACGCCGTACCCGTGGGTGTAGACGAGGTGCCGGTTGCCCCACGAGCCGCGCGGGATGCCCTGGAGGTTGAGCTCGCGGGCCGCGATGCCGACGTCCTGGCTCCCCGTGCCGAGCGGGTAGGTCCCCATGTCGATCGTCGACTTGAACTGGTAGAAGGACTGCAGGGCCTGCTTGACGTTGTACGTCGGCGACACGATGTTGGGGTCGAGCAGCCGCACCTGGGCCGTGCGCTCGACGGAGGCCGGCGTCGTGCTGCGTGCCGGTGCTCTCGACCGTACTCCTGGGTCGTGATCACGCCGTCGAGCCCGAACGCCGAGAGCGTGGCGGCCTGGTTGTTCACGATCTCGGGCTGGTCGAGGCTCGCGGCGCTCGGCTGCTCGCGGAAGCGGTAGACCAGCGCCGGCCAGGCCAGGCCGAAGACGAGCGAGGCGACCACCACGGCGGCGACGCCGAGCACCAGGAAGCGCAGCCGCTTGAGCCAGATGTTGGCCAGCACCAGCAGCCCGGCCAGCAGCGCGACGACCGCCAGGATCGTGCGGCCCGGCAGGGTGGCGTGCACGTCGGTGTAGCCCATGCCGGTGACCAGCCCACGCGGGGAGGTCGTCAGCGCGTAGCGGCTGATCCAGAAGCCGGCCGCCTTGACCAGCAGCCACAGCCCGACCAGCAGCGACAGCTGCGACTTGAACGCCGGCGTGAGCTTGCGGCCGCGCCCGCGGATCCGGATCGCGCCGTAGAGGTAGGAGGCGATCAGCGAGACGACCAGGCAGGTGACGAGGATCGAGCTCAGCAGGCTGACGAGGAGCTGGTGGAACGGCAGCACGGCGACGTAGTAGGAGATGTCGCGGTGGAAGTGGGGGTCCTGCTCGCCCCAGGGCTGCGCGTGCCGCCAGAGCAGGTAGGTCTGCCAGTGCTGTGCGGCGCGGGTGCCGATCCGGACGCCGAGGTAGATCGCGACGACGAGGATGATCCAGGCCCGGAACCGCTTCTCGAGGCGCAGGTAGCGCGAACGCCAGCGGTTGCGCTGTGGGTCCGGGCCGGAACGGCGGGCGGTGCCTGACCAGCCACACCAGCGAGCCGGCGACGGCCGCCGCGGTGATCACGCCGAAGACCACGAAGAGCAGGATCTCCGACCAGAGGATCGTGCCGTAGACGTCGCCGGCGTGGACCGAGCGGAACCACAGCACGCTGGTGCGGATGTTGATCAGCGCGAGCAGCGTCCACCACAGGGCGACCAGCACGATCGCGGCCATCACGAGACGGATGAGGATCCGCTTCGTCCGGGACGACGCGACCGCACGCAGCGTGTCCGGGGAGGCCGATGGCACGGGCGGAACCCTACCAACGGCGTGGTCATGACCCCGCTTCGGCGAAGCCCCTGCACCACCGGGGCGTGTCCGGGCTCACAGCCCGCGGACGGGACTGGTCAGGCGGTGACCGTGGGCGTCGCGACCGGCTCCAGCCACGCGTGCACGAGCGGTACGACGGAGGCGCCCTCGCCGCTGGCCGAGGCGACGCGTTTCATCGAGCCGGAGCGGATGTCGCCGACGGCGAAGATGCCGGGCACCGTGGTCTGGAGCGTCTCCGGCGGGAGCCCGTCGTGCCAGGCGTCCGCCGGCACCTCGCGGCCGGTGAGCACGAACCCCTTGGTGTCGCGCGCGACCTGTGGCGGCAGCCAGTCGCAGTGGGCGACGGCCCCGAGCAGCAGGAACAGGCCGCCCACGTCGCGCCGCGTCCGCTCGCCGGTCTCGCTGTTCTCGACCTCGATCCACTCCAGGCGGGCCTCGCCGCCGCCGTCGACGACCGCGCTGCAGCCCTCGACGGTGATCCGCGGGTTGAACGCGATCTCGCCGATCAGGTACGACGACATGGTCGCGCTCAGGTCGGGGCGCCGGACCAGGATGGTGACGCTGCGGGCGAAGCGGGACAGGTGGATCGCGGCCTGGCCGGCGGAGTTGCCGCCACCGATCACGACCACGTCGAGGCCCTCCATCTCGCGCGCGGCGGTCATCGCGGCGCCGTAGTTGACGCCGTTGCCGACCAGCGCGTCGATCGCGTCGACACCGAGCCGCCGGTAGGTGACCCCCGACGCGATCACGACCGCGCGGGCGCGGACGTCGCCGCCGTCGGTACGCACCACGTGGGGCGCGCCGTCGAGACCGACCTCCAGGCCGGTGGCCGGCCAGCCGGTGAAGAAGCGGGTGCCGAAGCGGATCGCCTGGTTGCGCGCCCGCTGGGCCAACCGCATCCCCGAGATGCCGCGCGGGAAGCCGAGGTAGTTGCGGATCATCGAGCTGGTGCCGGCCTGCCCACCGACCGCCTCCGCCTCGACCGCGACCGTGCTGAGGCCCTCCGACGCGCCGTAGACCGCCGCGGCGAGGCCGGCCGGCCCGGCGCCCACGATGCAGAGATCGACGACCTGGTCGACCTCGATGTCGTCGGGACGGCCGTAGATCGACATGGCGACGTCGCGGGCGGACGCGGCATGGAAGGGGTCACCGCTCCAGCTCTCCACGATCGGGTACGACGGCTCGGCGCCGTCGGCGAGCGGGAGCCGGGCCAGCACCTCCCGCCCGACCTCGCTGTCCGGGTGGTGCACGAGCGCGGGGATCCCGACGCGGTCGACGTAGTCGCGGACGGCCAGCGTCACGGCGTCGTTGGCGGGGGAGACGATCCGGATGCTCTCCACCACCGGCGCGGCCACCGTCGAGCCCCAGTCGGAGAGCAGCTCGCACACGGCCGTGTGGAACTCCTCGTCGCGCTGGCCGCGCGGCATCAGGAGGTAGGCGTCGTACTTGCCCTTGGCCAGGCCCGGACGCAGGGGCTCGGCGTCGATGCGGAACCGGCTCCAGTGCGCCGCGACCAGCCGGCGGGCGGTGGGGACGTAGGTGCGGAGCTTCTGGAACAGCTCCATGACGTCGGCGTCGGGCAGCACCGACTCGGTGACCACGAGCGCGAGCGGCCGGCCGTCTCCGGTCAGGCCCTGCACCACGGTGCGGGCCTCGGCGGCGCTGCGCGCGGCTCGCACGTCGTAGTCGCGGGAGTAGCGGCCGAACTCGTCGAGCAGCTCGTCGGCGTGCTCCTCGGAGACCAGCAGGATGGCGGGGCGGTCGTCCACCCCGACGAGCGTAGTTCGGTCCCGGCCTAGAGTGCAGGGCGTGCGGCTGCGGATCGACCTCGCCTACGACGGCGGTGACTTCCACGGGTGGGCCACCCAGCCGGACCTCCGCACCGTGCAGGGCGAGCTCGAGGCCGCCCTCGTCACCGTGCTCCGGGTGCCCGACGTGTCGCTGGTCTGCGCCGGCCGCACCGACACCGGCGTGCACGCCCGCGGGCAGGTCGTGCACCTCGACCTCGACGACGCGGCGTTGACCGCTGCCGCGGGTCGCCACGACGGCGACCCGACCGACCGCCCTGGAGCGACGGCTGAACGGCGTGCTCGCCGCCGATCTCCGGGTACGCCGCGTGGTCGTCGCCCCCGACGGCTTCGACGCGCGCTTCTCTCCGCTGTGGCGCCGCTACGCCTACCGGATCTGCGACGGGGTGCCCGACCCGCTCACCCGGGGCCACGTGCTCGGCCGGCCCCGTCGGCTCGACGTCGACGCGATGAACCGCGCCTCGCAGTCGCTGCTCGGACTGCACGACTTCGCGTCGTTCTGCAAGCACCGCGAAGGGGCGACGACAGTGCGTACCCTGCTCGACCTGTGGTGGGTGCGGCAGGACGACCTGCTCACCGGCACCGTGCGGGCCGACGCGTTCTGCCACCACATGGTGCGGGCGCTGGTGGGCGCGCTGGTCGCGGTGGGCGAGGGTCGGCGTCCGGCCGAGTGGCCGGCCGAGGTGCTCGCGTCCGCGGTCCGCGACTCCGCCGTGACCGTCGTACCGGCGCACGGGCTGACCCTCGAGGAGGTCGGCTACCCGGCCGACGACGACCTCCGCTCGCGTGCGGAGCAGACCCGCGCGAAGCGGGAGCCGGCATGAGCGCCCCGCCGAGCCAGGTGCTCGAGGCCTTCGGCGTCTCGGGCCGGCCGACGTTGCTCAGGGGCGGCATGGGCCGCACCTGGCGGGTGGGTGACGTGGTGCTCAAGCCCGTCGCCGACGTCGTGGAGCACGCCTGGGTCTGCGACGTCTACGACGCCTGGTCCGAGCCCGAGGTCCGGGTCCCGCAGCCGCTGCGCGCCGACGGCGCGTGGTCGTTCGCGGGCTGGGGTGCCCACGTCCTCGTCCCGGGTGAGAACGCCCGCGCCGGTGACGACCCGGCGTGGTTCCGTCGGGTCGCCGACACCTTCCACGCGGCCGTCGCCGGCCTGCCTCGCCCGGCGTTCCTCGACCATCGCGACGATCCGTGGTCCTTCGGCGACCGGGTCGCGTGGGAGGGCGTCGCGCCGCAGGGCGAGCCGGACACCGTGGCGCTCGTGGAGCGGGCGCTGGCCTGGCTGCACCCGGTCGACCTGCCCGTGCAGGTGATCCACGGCGACCTCGGTGGCAACGTGCTGCGCGACGGCGACCGGCCCGGCGTCATCGACTGGCCGGCCTACCATCGGCCGAGGGCCTGGGCCCTGGCGGTCATCGCGACCGATGCCGTGTGCTGGGAGGGCGCGGACGTGTCGCTGCTGGACCTCTGGCAGGAGGACCCGGCCTGGCCCCAGCTATTGCTGAGGGCGGTGATCTACCGGCTGGCCACCCGCGGCCACAACGAGGTGACCGGCGTCCGACCGGGCGTCGACGCCTACATCGCGCACGAGGCGCGGATCCTCGGCCTGGTCGAGGAACGACTGTGAAACCCACCCCACGACGTTCGCCGTCTCCCCCGCTTCGCTCGTCCACCGGACAACGCCGCGGGGACCCCGGATGAGCGACCACTACTTCTCCGCCGACCCGTCGGTGCCGTTCGCGCGGGAGCCCTTCACCTGCGAGGTCTGGGGGCAGCGGCTCGACCTGGTCAGCGGGTCAGGGGTCTACAGTCGCGGGCGCCTCGACATCGGCACCGCCGTGCTCTTCCGCGAGACCGACCCGCCGATGGCCGGGCAGGTCCTCGACCTCGGGACGGGCTACGGCGTCATCGGGCTCGCGATCGCGGCTTCCTGGAGGGCAGCCGGGGTTCCGGCGGGGCCGGGCTCCGGCGTGACCGGGGTCGAGGTCAACCAGCGCGCGGTGCTGCTCGCCCAGGAGAACGCCGTGTCGCTCGGGCTGCAGGACCGGTTCGTCGCGTGCGATCCCAAGCAGGTCCCCGAGACCGCCACCTTCGACGAGCTCTGGTCCAACCCGCCGATCCGGATCGGCAAGCAGGCGCTCCACGACCTGCTGCTGCGGTGGCTCCCGCTGCTCCGTCCGGGGGGTCGTGCGGTGATGGTCGTCGGACGGAACCTCGGTGCCGACTCGCTCCAGGCCTGGCTGGGCGACCAGGGCTGGCCCACCTCCAGGCTGGCCAGTGCCAAGGGCTTCCGCGTGCTGGAGGCATGCCGTCAGTCCGCGTCGTAAGGTCGGACGATGACCACCGTCGGCGAGGTCGAGGAGCGCGTCGCGGCGACGTACGACGACCTCGGCCTGCCGGCGTGGCCCGACCCGCACGCCGGCATGGACTCGCCCGACGACGAGGAGTACTCGCGGCTCACCGACCCCGGTCGCTACCGCATCGTCCACGCCCGCGCACGCGCCTGGGCCGATGCCCTCGAGGACCTGCTCGGCGCGCGGGTCGAGACGCTGGGTCCCCCTCCCTCGGCCCCGTCGAGCCGTGCCGCCTTCGACCGTGGCATCCGGCTCGTCCCGCCCACTCCCGACGCGCTGCCCCTGCTCCTCCTCGAACGAGACGTCTTCACCCTGCCCGACCAGGTCACCCTCGCCGCCCTCGACATCGCCGTGGCTCGTGCGGTCGTCGTCGTGGGACGCGAGCCGGACTGCGGCTGCGATGCCTGCGACTCGGGCTCCCGCACCCTGCTCGACGCCATCGACGCCACCATCCGGCACGTCATCGGCGGGCCGTTCGTCGTCTTGCGTGGCGAGGGGTGGCAGGCCCAGTGGCACCCGGGCGGGTGGCGCGGCGGCAGCGACGGCCGGGGGCACGACTGGGACGCGCTGGTGGAGGCGTGTCGGTGCCTGGCGGCGGGCGATGCCGTCCCGCTCCCCGAGGACGCGGAGGCCTTCGTCGGCCAGGCGTGGGTCGGCTGAGCAGCCGGGTGCCGCACGTGGAGCTGCTCGCAGGAAGTCGCCGAGCCGTTGTCGGATCGGGGCAGCGGTGTTCGTAGCAAGGGTGAGGGGCCGCCTCACGAGAGGCGCAGAGGACCACAGGAGATGACCGAGATGCACTACCTGCTTTCCGTGATCGACGACACGACCAACTCCGGCACCGAGGAGGAGCAGGCTGCCATCGACGTGTTCAACGACCGGCTCCGGGCCGAGGGCAGCTGGGTCTTCGCCGGTGGGCTCAACGCGCCGGCCACGGCCACGGTCGTGGACAACCGCGACGGGGGATCGCTGTTCACCGACGGGCCCTTCGTGGAGACCAAGGAGCACGTCGCCGGCTTCTGGATCATCGAGGCCCCCGACCTCGACGTGGCGCTCTCACTGGCCGCCGAGGGATCGAAGGCCTGCAACCGGAGAGTCGAGGTACGGCCGTTCCTGTGACCCCGCTCGACGTCCAGGAGGCGATCACCCGGGCCCACCAGGAGGAGTGGGCGCGGGTGGTCGCCGCGCTGACCCGACGCTTCGGCGATCTCGACATCGCCGAGGAGGCGGCGGCCGATGCGTTCGCGACCGCGGTCGCGCGGTGGCCGGCCGACGGCGTACCGCCCAACCCGGGCGGCTGGCTGACCACGACCGCCCACCGCAAGGCCATCGACCGGATCCGGCGTGAGAACAAGCGCGACGACAAGCACCTGGAGGCTCAGTTGTCCTACGACGACGAGCCACCCGACCCGCTGGCCGACTCCCTGGGCGAGTCACCGGGCGCCATCGACGACGAACGGCTCCGGCTGATCTTCACCTGCTGCCACCCGGCGCTCGCCATGGAGGCGCGGGTGGCGCTGACGCTGCGCATGGTCGGCGGGCTGACGGTGCCCGAGATCGCCCGCGCCTTCCTCGTGCAGGAGGCCACGCTCGGCCAGCGGATCACCCGAGCGAAGGCCAAGATCAAGGCGGCGCGCATCCCCTACCGGGTGCCGTCCGCCGAGGATCTCCCCGCGCGCGTCTCGGGCGTCCTGGCCGTCCTCTACCTCGTCTTCAACGAGGGCTACCTGGCCACCGGCCCCGACACCGACCCTCTGCGTCACGACCTGACCGCCGAGGCGATCCGGCTCACCCGCCTGATCCGGGTCCTCCTGCCCGACGACGGCGAGGTGGCCGGGCTGCTCGCCCTGATGCTCCTCACCGACGCGCGCCGTCACGCTCGGGTCTCGGCGAGCGGCGAGCTGGTCACCCTCGCGGACCAGGACCGCGCCGCCTGGGACCCGGCCCTGGTCGCCGAGGGGCATCGGCTGGTGCGCGAGCGCCTGAGCCCGGCGCAGCCTCCCGGCCGCTACCAGATCCTCGCCGCCGTCAACGCCGTGCACACCTCGGCCCGCGACGCGCGCGACACCGACTGGTCGCAGGTCGTCGCCCTCTACGACCAGCTCCTCCGGCTCGACCCCTCGCCGATCGTCGCGCTCAACCGGGCCATCGCGGTCGCCGAGCTCGACGGCCCCGACGTGGCGCTGGCGATCGTCGACCGCCTCGATGACCAGCTGGCCGACTACCACGCCTACCACGTGACCCGCGCCGAGCTGCTCCGGCGGCTGGGCCGCAGCGAGCAGTCACGAGCGGCGTACGACGCGGCCATCGAGCTGGCCGGCAACACCGCCGAGACCGCCTACCTGACCCGCCGCCGCGACCAGCTGAGTGCGAACCGTCCGTGAGACCCGAACGTCGAAGTGCCGGCGCCCCGCTCGTCACCTCGGTGTCAGACCATCAGCGAAAGGAGTCGCCGTGACCGACTACGTCGTCATGTTCCCCGCCGACAACGAGGCGACCGGCGGGCCGCCACCCAGGCCGAGCGTCAGGCCACCTTCGACACCGACTTCGAGTTCGGGCGGCTCCTCGAGGCGCGAGGCGGAGCCGTGACCGGTGGCGCCGGCCTCACCTACAGCAGCGAGGCCCGCACCATCAGGCGCGGGCCGAAGTCGGAGGTGCTGGTCACCGACGGTCCCTTCGTCGAGTCCGTCGAGCAGCTCTCGGGCTTCTTCGTGGTCAGCTGTGACGACTACGACGCGCTCGTGGAGGCCGCGCACGTCCTGACCCGGGCCCACCCGGTCGTGGAGATCCGCCCGGTCGCGCAGTTCTGACCGCGGCCCGCCCCGGCCACCCGGCCGGACGGCTCGGGGTCCTGAGAGACCGCGCAAGGAGACTAGGTCGCGAGAGTGAGGATCTCGGCCCCGTCGTCGGTGATGGCGATCGTGTGCTCACTGTGCGCGGTCAGGCAGCCTGAGGCACTGCGCAAGGTCCAGCCGTCGGCATCCGTGACGAGCTCCGCGGTGTCGGCCATCACCCACGGCTCGAGGGCCAGCAGGAGACCGGGTCGCAGCCGGTAGCCCCGACCGGGTCGACCGGTGTTCGCGATGTGCGGGTCCTGGTGCATCGTGGTCCCGACGCCGTGCCCACCGAAGTCGGTGTTGATCTCGAAGCCCGCCGCGTGCAGCACCGAGCCGATGGCATGGGAGAGGTCACCCACGCGCGCGCCCGGCCCGGCCGCGGCGATCCCCGCCGCAAGCGCACGCTCGGTCGCGCCGATCATCGCGAGACTCTCCGGCGGCTGCGAGTCGCCGACGACGAAGCTGATGGCGGAGTCGGCCACCACGCCGTTCAGGGAGACCGCCAGGTCGAGCGACAGCAGGTCGCCCTCGGCCAGTGCGTAGTCGTGCGGCAGCCCGTGGAGGACGGCGTCGTTGACCGACGTGCAGATGTAGTGGCCGAACGGCCCGCGCCCGAACGACGGTGCGTAGGCGACGTAGCAGGACACCGCGCCCGCGTCGAGGATCATCGACTCGGCCCACCTGTCGATGTCCAGCAGGTTGGTGCCGACCACACTGCGGGTCCTCAAGGTCTGGAGGATGCCGGCCACCAGCGCGCCCGTCTCCCTCGCGAGGGGAAGCCTGGCGGGGCTCAGGACCTCGATCACGAACCAGCCTCTCGGCCTGCAGGGACGGACCGGCACCGCGAACCTCCTGAGTGACTGCGCCGCGCAGGCGTCCGCACCGACGATAACCGGACGGCGCCGCGGCGCAACCGCACGTCCTGACAACCGGCTCCGGGGGCAGCGCGTCAGATGGGTGTCGATCTGGTCACGAGTCCCCCTCGCTGCTTGCCCGGACCCGCCACGGCGGTTTGACTGCCTGGGCCGAGAGCGGGGGAGGATCTCGGCCGGAAGATCCAGCGTGGTGAGGAGTTCGCAGTGCAGCAGGTCGCCGAGGAGGCTCCGACGCCGGTCGGTGGCCTGTCGGTCCGGTGCCAGGGCCTGGTCCACCTCTACAAGACCTTCGAGGGCCACGACGTCGTCGCGCTGCAGGGGGTCGACCTCAGCGTCGAGCCCGGCGAGCGGGTCGCCTTCCTCGGCCCGAGCGGCTCCGGGAAGTCGACGCTGCTGACCCTGTTCGGCGGCATCCAGCGGCCGAGCGCGGGCCGGATCTTCCTGGGCGATGAGGAGATCTCGCGGATGAGCGAGCGGCAGCTGACCAAGGTCCGTGCCTCCCGGGTCAGCACGATGCTCCAGGGCGCCACCCGCAACCTGCTGCACTACGCCACCGCCAGGCAGAACCTCCGCTTCAGCCGCGCGGCCAGCGCCGACCCCGACCGCACCCTCGGCGACGCCGAGCTGCTGCGCCGGGTCGGCCTGGAGTCCCACGGCGACCAGGTCGTCGCGTCGATGTCCGGCGGCGAGCGCCAGCGGCTCGCCCTGGCGTGCTCGATCACCACGGCTCCCCAACTCCTCCTCGCCGACGAGCCGACCAGCCAGCTCAGCCACGAGGACCGCGACCACGTGCTCGAGCTGATCCACGGCCTCGGCCACGACTTCGGCACCACGATCCTGGTCGTCACCCACCAGCCCGAGGTCGCCGGCACGTTCCCGCGCACGGTGACCATGCGCGGCGGCCGGGTGGGCATGGAGGGCCGCGCCGGTGCCGAGTACGTCGTCGTCGGTGCCGAGGGCGTCGTCCACCTGCCCGCCCACATCGCCCGCGACTGGCCCCAGGGCACGCTGGTGCGGATCGAGCCCGAGCAGGTCGACAAGCTCCTGCTGAGTCGCTCGCGCGGCGACGACGAGGAGGGGGTAGTGAGCCCGCTCGAGCTCGAGGACGTCTCCAGCAACATCGGCGGCCGCTGGGTGCTGGAGCGGCTGTCGCTCTCGATCCGGCCCGGCGAGGTGACGTCGCTGGCCGGCCCTTCCGGCTCCGGCAAGACCACGCTGCTCTCGATCGCGGGCGGCCTGGTCAAGCCGACGACCGGGTTCGCGTCGTACGACGGTCACCACGTGTGGCAGGGCGACGGCGACCCCCGGCACGAGGTCGCGTTCGTGCTGCAGGTCTACGGCCTCGTCCCGATCCTGAGCGCCCGCGAGAACGTCGCGATCGCGCTCCGGGCCCGTGGCGCCAAGCCGACCGAGGCCGACGAGCGGGCCGACGCCGAGCTGTCCCGCTTCCACATCGGCGACCTCGGCGACCGGCAGGTCGAGGAGCTCTCCGGCGGCCAGATGCAGCGGGTCGCCTGCGCTCGTGCCTTCGCCGTGCGCCCCAGCGTCCTGCTCGCCGACGAGCCCACCAGCGAGCTCGACGAGGGCAACCGCGAGCACGTCATGGACCAGCTGCGCGTCGAGGCGGCGCGCGGCGCGGTCGTGGTCGTGGCCACCCACGACCCCGCGGTCGTCGACGCCGCCGACCGCCGGCTGGTCCTCGACGAGGGGCGGCTGCTCCCCGAGCGCGCACCCGGCGAGTACTGACCCGTCATGCTCCTCCGCGCCATCCGGGCTCACCGCCTCGCGTCCGTCGCGACGTTCGTGCTCGCCGTCGTCGTGGCGGCGGGGTCGGTGGCCGTGGTGGGCGCGGCCCGCGTCGGCGGCACGCCGGGCGCGGTCGCCGCCATGCTCGCGCTGTACGGCGGGGTGGCGCTCGCCGAGCAGACCTCGCGGACCGCCACAGCCCGGCGCAAGGACGTCGCCCTGGCCCGCCTCCGCGGCCTGGCCGGCACCCGCCTGGTGGGCTTCGCGGCGGCTCCGCTGCTCGCGATCACGCTGATGGGCGTCGTCCTGGGCTCCGCGCTCGGGTTCTGGCTGGCCGGGAGGATCGTCGATGACTGGGGCGGGTCCTACGCCCTGGGCACCGGTGAGGTCGTGGTCGGGGTCGGGCTGCTGGCCGGCGCCTGGGCGACGGTGTGCGTGGTCACCGCCGCCCATCTGCGCACCTCCCTGGTCGAGGCCCTCGCTCCGCAGCCCAGGCGACATGCCACCACCTGGGTGTCGCTGTTCCTGGAGATCCTGCTCGTGGCCGCCGGGGTGCTCGCGGTCTACGAGGCCCATCGCGGCGACCACGGCTGGGTCGCCACGATCTCGCCCGCCCTGGTCGCGCTGGCCGTCGGGCAGGTCGTGATGTGGCTGCTCGCGCTGACCCCGCGCACCGGCCGCCGCCTGGGCCCGGAGCTGACGACCCGCCGGCTCCGTCGCGATCCCGAGCCCGGCTCGGCGGTCCGGATCGTGGTCGCGGCCGGGTTGCTGCTCGCGGTCACCCTCACCGGCACCAGCGCCGCCGCGGCCTGGCGCAACGACGCCGCCCACCTGCGCGCCGGCGGCCCGACCGTCGTCCCGTTCAAGGCCGGCGCCCTGAGGGCCTACGCCGCGGCGCACGACGTCGACCCGCAGGGGCGCTGGCTGATGGCCGCGGTGGCGGTCGACGACCTGAACGCCCGTGACCGACGGGTCTTCGTCGACGCAGGGCGCTGGCCGGCCGTGGTCGGCGACTTCGTCTCCGGCACGAGCGTCGCCGGGGCCGCGCCCGGCCTGAGGACGCTCGCCGACCAGCCCGACCTCGTGCTCTTCCGTGGCGACACGCTCGAGGCGCAGGTCTCGAACCTCGGCAGGGCCCCCGCCGCGGTCACGGTCAGGTACGTCGGCGACCCGGGCTACCCGCTCGCCGTGCGCGTGCCGATCACCGCCGACGGCACGACGTCCCACCAGATACGCGGCTGTCGCATCGGCTGCTCGCTGCTGTCGGTCTCGGGCCAGGGCCGGGCCTCCTTCGACCTCACCGGCCTGCGGGTGGGCGACACCGACCTGCTCGACCGCCCACGCCACCAGGACTCCGGCCCGACCGAGCTGCTCGAGGTCAGCAGCGCGGAAAGCCCCCAGCAGGTCCTCACCACCCCTGGGCTCGAGAGCCACGCGACCGTGCCGAGCATCGACGGCAACACCGCGGCGATCGACGTCGTCGACCAGGTCGCCGCGGTGCCCTTCCTGGGGCGGGCCGGCTCCCTGCTCGACCTGTCGAGGGCCCTGCGTGGCGCCGTCGGGAGCGTCGCAGTCGCCAGGCCCGTCGTCGTCGCCCGGGCCGACACCCCGTCGCCGCTCCTCGCCCGGTTGAAGGCCGACGGCGGCGGCACTCCCACGTCGTACGGCGAGGTGGCGGCCGTGCTCGACCGCACCCCCGAGGCCCGCGCCGACCGGCTGGCGCTCTGGGTGGCGGTCGGCATCGCCCTGGTCGCGCTGACCCACCTCCTGGCCTGGCTCGGCGGGCAGGTGGGCCGCCGCCGGGCCGAGGTCGCCGGGCTGCGGACGGCAGGCTTCCGACCCGGCGTCGTACGTCGTGCCTACCTGACCGAGGCCGGGCTGCTGGCCGCGGTCGTGCTGGTCGCGTCGGGGGTGGCAGCGGTGCTCGCCACCAGGGCTCTGCTGACCCCGCTGACGCTGGTGGGTGGCTGGGCGGAGGCACCGGTGCTGGCGCTCGGGGTGCGGCCGTGGATCCTGGCCACGGTGCTGCTCGTGGTCACGTCCGTGACGGGCCTCGCCTGCGGCGTCGCCTTCACCCGCTTCGGACGTGGTGCGCGGCCCGCCGCCCTCCGGGAGGGGGACCGATGAGCACCCGCCTCTCCCGCTTCGGCTGGTTGCTGGCCACCAGCCTGCGCGGGCTGCGAGCCCGATGGGTGCTCAGCCTCGGCTCGCTGCTGCTGACCACGATCGCGATCGCCTCGGCGGTGGTCGGGCCGAGCTACCAGCGCACCGCCGCAGACTCGTTCATGATCGCCCAGCTTCGCGCGGAGCCGGTGCTCAACACCGGCCTCAGCTACCGCTACCCCCGCCACGGCGCCCAGTCGGCCGACGCCGCGATCGCGCGAGCGGTCGAGGTGACCGCACGGGAGTCGGGGCCGAGCTTCCACCGCGGCCATGCGCTGCTGGTGCAGCCCCTGCCCGCCACCCTGCTGCCGCACGCGAGCCTCCCCGCCGTGCCGACCCTGCTGTCGGTGTCCGGAGCCTGCAGCCACGTGGCCCTCCGGGGCCGGTGCCCGACCAGCCCCGGCGAGATCGCGATCCTCGACGCCGACGCCGAGGCCTACGAGCTCCACCTCGGGAGCCGGCTCGACCCCTACGGCAGCGGCTCGCCGTTCACGGTGGTCGGCATCTACCAGGCCCGCGACGACGCCCGCGACAACGCGTTCTGGGCCGGGCCCGGGCGGCTGCAGACGGTGCCGGGCCGCCCCGCGCCTCCGATCGAGGTGCCGTCCCACCTTGCTCCGTGGCTCACACCCCAGGCCGGGATCGAGCTGCGGCACGACCGGTGGTACGTCGCCGTCGACCAGAGCCTCGACCTCCCCGCCGACCTGACGGCCGGTCAGGTCGCCACGACCGCCGCTCGGGTGCACGCGCTCTCCCGGGCCGCCAGCCGGTCCGGCCTCCCCGAAGGCCTCACCCTCGACCCCGGCAACGCGCTGCCGAGCGTCGCCCACCAGCTGCTCGACCGCCGCGGGGTCGCCAGGTCCACCGTCGCGCCGGCGGTGCTCTCCCTGATCCTGGTGGCGATCGTGTTGCTCTCGCGCCTCCTCGCCGCAGCCATGAACCTCCGTCGAGGCGAGCTCGCGCTCGCGTCCCTGCGGGGCTACAGCCGCCGCCGGCTGTGGTTCCTCGGGATGCTCGAGCCGCTCCTCGTGCTCCTGGCCGCCGTGCCCCTCGGTGTCGTGGTCGGCTACGTCGGCGCCCGGGGGCTCGCGCGTCGGTGGCTGATCCCGGGCCTTCCGGTCCCGTTCGAGTCGGGCAGCGGCCTGGCCGTCCTCGGGGTGGTCGTGGTGACGGCCGTGGTGGCGGCGCTCGTCGTCCGCGACTCCGTGAACGAGCCTCTCAGCGCTCAGATCGCGGGCGACCGCCGGCCCACGCGCGCCGGTCGCGCGGTCGTGATCATCCGGCTCGTCCTGATCGCTGCCGCCGTCGCGGCCCTGCTCACCGCCTGGAGCCGCAGCAGGCCCAAGGCGCCCGACGCCACCGACCTGGCCCTCCCGATGCTGCTCGCCATCGCGGTCGGCCTCCTGAGCAGTCTCGTCGTGATCGTGCTGGCCGGACTCTGGGTCCGTTGGTCCGCCCGGCGCCGCGGCCTGTCCCCCTACGTCGCCTCCCGGACGGTCCGCCGGCGGCGCGAGGGGACCATGGTGATCCTCCCGGTGACGGCCGCGCTGACCGTGGCCGTCTTCTCGGTCGGGGTCTCACTCGCGGCGTCGACCTGGCGCGCCAGCGCAGCGGCCACCGAGGTCGGTGCCCCGCTGTCCTTCTCCACGAGGCTCCCGCTGACCCGCGCGGTCGGGTTGACCGAGCAGCTCGATCCGAAGGGGCGCTGGCTGATGGCCGCGGCGGTCGACTATCCCAACGGCGACACCAAGACCCGCGTCATCGTGCCGCGCACGATCCTCGACACGTCGCGGCTCGCGCGGGTCGCCTCGTGGCCCGCAGCCTGGACACCCGGACGTTCCGCCGCCGACATCGCCGGTGAGCTGGGGCTCCGGCGGCCGCCGATCGTCCTGCGCGGGGGGCAGCTCACCGTCGGCCTCACCAACCGGGTGCAGGGCGAGTTCGACCAGCTCGGCCTGACCGTCACCGTCCTGGATGACGACGGCGCCTTGCGCGACCTCGCCGTCGGCCCGTTCGACCCCGGCCACTCGACGGTCACCCGCCGGCTCCCGGCCTGCCAGGTCGGCTGCCGGGTGGAGAAGATCAGCTTCGGCGGCCCGGCCGCCCTGGTCGAGGCGATGCACGGCACGGTGGACATCGACCGCTTCCAGGTCGACGGCCACGACGTGCCGGGAGTGCTCGACCGGTCGTGGCACGTCGCCCAGGCGCAGACCAGCTCGCCGACGGCGGTGCAGGACGGGCCGACCGTCGCCGGCGGACACCTGTCGCTCTCGTTCAGCTCACGCTCCTCCCTGTCCTACGCCGGGATCAGCCCCGACGACCTTCCCGCGGTCGTGCCGGTGCTCCTGGGTCGGCAGGCCGAGCTCCAGCGCACGCTCACCACCGGCTCGACCCGCACCTTCAAAGTCCAGTCGGTCGGGCGGGCCGAGTCGACGCCGTTCCGCGGCCCCTCCGGGGTGGTGATGGACTTCAACGCGTTCATCCGCAACGCGGTCCAGACCAACAGCGACACCTCGGTCTTCATCTGGGCCCGGGCGGACACTCCGCAGCCGATCCTCGACCAGCTGGCCCAGCGCGGGCTCAGCCACCCCACGACCGAGGCGGAGGCCAGGAGCGTGCTCGACCAGGACGCCTTCGCGCTCGCGCTCCGGCTCTACACCGTGGTCACCGTGCTGGTCGTCCTGCTCGCGCTGGCCGGGCTCGCGGCCAACCTCGCCGTCCAGCTGCCCTCGCGCCGGCGTGACGCCGCCTCGCTGCGCGTGGTGGGCGTGACGCGACGGTCCGTGCTGGCCGCTGTCGTGATCGAGTTCCTGGTGGTGATCGGCGCCGCGGCACTGGCCGGGGTCGCGGCCGGGGCGCTGGCTCAGTACGTCGTCGTCAAGACGGTCACCCTCGGCTTCGCCGACACCGCGCTGACCCCGCGGGTGCTGCCGTCGTTCCACCTCTCCAGCGGGCTGCGGCTCAGCGTGCTGGTGATGGTGGTGCTGTTCGTGGTGTCGGTGGCGTTCGCGCTGCTCACCGTGCGGGGGGCACGCACCTCGACGCTGCGCGAGAACGCCCGCTAGGCGGCTGGCACTCCCACCATGGAAACCCGGGTGCGCCGACCCGGAGGCCTCACGGACAATGTCTCCTCGTGGGTCACGTGGACGTCGCAGGAGTGCACTACGAGCTGCCCGACGGGCGGGTGCTGCTCGACGACGTGTCGTTCCGGGTGGGCGACGGAGCCAAGGTCGCCCTCGTCGGCGCCAACGGTGCCGGCAAGACCACCCTCCTGCGGATCATCACCGGCGACCTGACGCCGCACGCGGGCGTCGTCACCCGTAGCGGTGGCCTCGGCGTGATGCGGCAGATGGTCGGGCACGACCTCCGCGCCGAGCCGACTGTCGCCGACCTGCTGATGTCGGTCTCGCCGGCGCGGGTCCGCGCGGCCGCAGCCGAGGTGGAGCGCTGGGAGCTGGCGCTGATGGAGACCGACGACGAGAAGACCCAGCTGCGCTACGCCGAGGCGCTCTCGGACTACGCCGACGCCGGCGGCTACGACATCGAGGTCGTCTGGGACGTCTGCACGGTGCGCGGTCTGGGCCTGCCCTACGACCGCGCCAAGTACCGCGAGCTGCGCACCCTCTCCGGTGGCGAGCAGAAGCGGCTGGTGCTGGAGTACCTCCTGGCCGGCCCCGACGAGGTGCTGCTGCTCGACGAGCCCGACAACTTCCTCGACGTGCCGGGCAAGATCTGGCTCGAGGAGCGGATCCGCGACTCCGACAAGACGATCCTCTTCATCAGCCACGACCGGGAGCTGCTGAACAACACCGCGACCCGGATCGTCACCGTCGAGCTCGGCTCGTTCGGTGGCGGCAACTCGGTGTGGACGCACCCCGGCGGGTTCGCGTCGTACCACGAGGCGCGGCGCGACCGGTTCGCCCGCTTCGAGGAGATGCGGCGCCGGTGGGACGAGGAGCACGCCAAGATCAAGGCGCTGGTCCTCCGGCTGAAGATCAAGGCCGAGTACAACGACGGCATGGCCTCGCAGTACAAGGCCGCGCAGACCCGTCTGCGGAAGTTCGAGGAGGCCGGCCCGCCCACCGAGCAGCCCCGCGAGCAGAGCGTCTCGATGCGGCTCAAGGGCGGCCGCACCGGCAAGCGGGCGGTGGTCTGCGAGCGGCTCGAGCTCTCTACCGATGTGGGGCTGATGCACCCCTTCGACCTCGAGGTCTGGTACGGCGAGCGGGTCGCGGTGCTCGGCAGCAACGGCTCGGGCAAGTCCCACTTCCTGCGCCTGCTCGCCGCGGGCGGCTCGGACCCCGACGTCGAGCACCGGCCGGTCGACGAGACCCCGATCGACCCGGTGCGGCACACCGGCAAGGCCAAGCTCGGCGCGCGGGTGCGTCCGGGGTGGTTCGTGCAGACGCACGAGCATCCGGAGCTGGTCGGCCGGACCTTGCTGGAGATCCTGCACCGCGGGGACGGCCGGCCCGACGGTCGCACCGGCATGGGCCGCGAGGCCGCGGCCCGGGTGCTCGACCGCTACGAGCTCGCGCACGCCTCGGAGCAGAAGTTCGAGTCATTGTCAGGCGGGCAGCAGGCGAGGTTCCAGATCCTGCTGCTCGAGCTGTCCGGGGCGACCCTGCTGCTGCTCGACGAGCCGACCGACAACCTCGACGTCCAGTCCGCCGAGGCGCTCGAGGAGGGCCTCGAGGCGTTCGCGGGCACGGTCGTCGCGGTCACCCACGACCGCTGGTTCGCCCGCGGCTTCGACCGGTTCCTGGTCTACGGCGCCGACGGCGACGTCTACGAGTCCGACGGCCCGGTCTGGGACGAGGGACGTGTCGACCGCATCCGCTAGCCCTGCCAGGGCTCGCGGCGTGCACGTTCGCGACGCCGTACGGTCCGCTCCGGGGGGCTGGTGGGCCGTACGACGACGCCACCGGCACGCCGCTGACGCGGGACCACGGGCACGTCGGCTCAAGGGACGTACCCGCGGTCCCGCGGGATCAGGAGTTGGTGGTGGCCGCGTCGGAGTCGAGCGTGACCTGCACCGTGTGGGTGGAGCCGCCGCGGGTGTAGGTCACCGTGACGCTGTCACCGGGGCGGTAGGCGCGGATGATGGCGACCAGGCCGTCCGACGACGTGATCAGGTGGTCGTCGACCTTGGTGATGACGTCGCCGGCCTTGAGCCCGGCGCCCGCGGCGGCCGAGCCGTTGGTGACCTGCTGGATCTTGGCGCCGTCGGCGACCTGCGCGCCGGCACCGGTGGCGGCGTTCTCGACGCCGATTCCGAGCTTTGCGTGGGTCGGGGTCTCGCCCTTGATCATCTGCTGGACGATCGGCAGCACCTCGTCGATCGGGATGGCGAACCCGAGGCCGATCGAGCCGGGCTCGCCCTGGCCGGTGCCGTTGGTGGCGGACTGGATCGCGGAGTCGATGCCGACGACCTCGCCGGCGAGGTTGACCAGCGGGCCGCCGGAGTTGCCCGGGTTGATCGCCGCGTCGGTCTGGATCGCGGGGTAGACCGTGGCGTTGCCCTGGCTGACCGTGCCGACGTTGACCGGCCGGTTGAGGGCGCTGACGATGCCGCTGGTGACCGTCGCGTCGAGGCCGAACGGCGAGCCGATCGCGACGACGCCCTGACCGACCTGCAGGCTCGAGGAGTGACCGATCGTGGCCGGGGTGAGACCGGAGACGCCCTGGGCCTGGATCACCGCGGTGTCGGTCAGCGGGTCGGTGCCGAGGATCTTCGCGGGGGCGTGTGAGCCGTCGTTGAACGAGACGGTCAGCTTCCCGCCGTTGGCACCCAGCACCGCCACGTGGTTGTTGGTGAGGATCTTGCCGTCGGCGCTGAGGATGATGCCCGAGCCGGAGCCCGAGCCGCTGGAGTTCGTCCCGCTGATCATCACCACCGAGGGCAGCACCGCCTGGGCGACCTTCTCGATCGAGCCGTCAGCGGCCGGCGAGGCGCTGGCGGCACCCGACTGCACGACCACCGCCGACGTCTGGGGCGCGTCGTGGGTGTTGGTCCACAGTGCGGCGCCACCGACGCCGGCCGCGGCACCGAGCAGGAGACTGGCCGCCACCACAGAGGCGGCGAGCCCCTTGCTCCGGTTCCCACCGGAGGCCGGCGTCTCGCGGTCCGGCGGCAGCAGCGGGTTGTCGAGACGCAGGGGCATCGTCTGCCCGGCGTCGGCGGTGGGGGAGGTCCCGTAGGGCGACCAGGTCAGCGGAGCGGTCGGAGGCTGCTCGCCCCACCGGGGGTCGGACCCCGGCTCCTGCGGTCGATAAGGCTCGTCGTTCACGAGGACGACGATGCCCCACCTGCCTGTGACGTTGCTGAAAGGGCGCTTGAGGCCCGTTGAAAATCCTCAGAGGCGGCAGACGCTGTCGCCGGGACGTATGACGCCCCCACGGACGACGCTGGCGTTGAGGCCACGAAGCCGGAGTCGCCTGCCCTCGTCGCTGTTGACGAACGCCACCACGTCGTCGCCGAACCGGGCGCGGAACTTCGCGCAGCCCTGGTGCGGCTTGGCACTCACCTCGAGCACGACGTCGTCGCCGATCGCGACCCTGCTGCCGGCGGGCAGGTTGTCGTGGGAGAGGTCGAGGTCGACGTAGAGCTGGTCGCCCGCCCACGCGCGCCCGGCGTCGGTGTCGGCCAGCAGGCCCACCATCCGGGAGCCCATCACGGTGATCATCGCGTCGCGATGACGTCCCTCGGCGATCGCGTGCGAGGTCGCCCGGGCGTACCAGTTGTCCCCGACCAGCCCGTCGACGGCGTCGACGACCCCCTCGGTCGAGGATCTCCCGCGTCTTGAGTGCGGGGCGTCGTACGACGAGGGTCAGGACGCCCTCATCCGCCGGCGCGGCACGCAGGTGGTCGAGGGCGGCTTCCAGGGCGGAGGTGGTGGTCGCGTTGGGCACCCTCGGATTCTGTCGTGTGCAGGCCCGACCGCGCTTGATCTTTTCCGCCCTCCGGGCGAGTGCCCGGTCCGAGTCCGCACCCTAGGCTGCACCCGGTGAAGACACCCTGGGGTCGCTGGAGCTGGGAGCTGCGCAGCTGCGGCCGGCACGGTCACGTGACCTGGAGGCCCTCCGAGACCGAGCTCGCCGACCGGCTCCACGTCGAGACCGTCGACGGCGAGGCCTGGCGCTGTCTGCGCTGCGCGGACTTCGTCCTGGGGCCGCCGCAGGGGTCCGGCCCGGCCGAGGACGCCCCGATCGTGCTGCGGGGCAAGGCGCTGCGCGACGCGTTCATCCTCCGGCTGCTGGCCGCCGAGCGCTTCATCCGCGGGCTGCTCCTCGTTGCCCTCGCCTACGGCATCTACAAGTTCAACGGCGCCCAGGACTCGCTCGAGCAGGTCTTCCGCGACTACCTGCCGACCCTCAAGCCGCTGGCCACCAAGCTCGGGATCGACCTGCAGACCACCGGCCCGGTCAAGCTGATCCAGAAGGCGCTGACGCCGAGCACAGCACCCTCGAGCTGGTCGCCGTCGGGGTGCTGGCCTACGGCGCGCTCGAGCTGCTCGAGGGCGTCGGGCTGTGGCTGATGAAGCGGTGGGGCGAGTACGTCGCCATGGTCGGCACCCTGGTCTTCATCCCGCTCGAGATCTACGAGCTCGTCGAGCGCGTCACCTGGCTACGCGTCGTGGCCTTCGCCCTCAACGTCTTCGCCGTCGTCTACCTGCTGTGGACCAAACGGCTGTTCGGCTTCCGCGGCGGCCGTGCGGCCTTCGAGGCCGAGCGGCACTCCGAGTCGCTGCTCGAGGTCGAGCAGGCAGCGGCCTAGGGCACGGCTCTCAATTCGGAGCGCCTGCTGCGCGGGCCCTCGCATCCGATCTGGCGGCGTTGTCGGCGACTCGACGGGCCTCCGGCCCGCTTTCGCGCCGCCGCCTTGCCAGATGCGGCGCGAAACCCCGCTCGCGACGGCGCCGAATTGAGAGACGCACCCTAGCGCCAGCGCTCGGCGGCGGGTACGAAGTCGAGGTTGCGCTCGCCGGTGTAGATCTGCTTGGGGCGCGCGATCTTCTGCTCCTTGTCCTGCACGAGCTCGAGCCACTGGGCCAGCCAGCCCGGGGTGCGCCCGATCGCGAAGAGCACGGTGAACATCTCCGGCGGGAACTGGAACGCCTCGTAGATCAGGCCGGAGTAGAAGTCGACGTTGGGGTAGAGCCGGCGCGAGACGAAGTACTCGTCCTCGAGCGCGATCTTCTCCAGCTCCTGCGCGATCTCGAGCAGGGGGTTGACGCCGGTCACCTCGAACACGTCGTCGCAGGCCTTCTTGATGATCTTGGCCCGCGGGTCGTAGTTCTTGTAGACGCGGTGGCCGAAGCCCATCAGCCGCTCGTTGCCGCTCTTCACGCCTTCGATGAAGTCCGGCACGTTGTCCTTGGTCTTGATCCGGCGCAGCATCCGCAGCACCGCCTCGTTGGCGCCGCCGTGGAGCGGGCCGTAGAGGGCGGCCACGCCGGCCGCGACCGCGGAGTAGGGGTCGACCTGCGAGGAGCCGACGGAGCGTACGGCGTTGGTCGAGCAGTTCTGCTCGTGGTCGGCGTGCAGGATGAAGAGCACGTCGAGCGCCTTGACCAGCCGCTCGTCGGCGGTGAACCGGTCTTCGCTCATCCGGAACAGCATGGAGAGGAAGTTGGCGGTGTAGCCCAGCTCGTTGTCGGGGTAGATGAACGGCTTGCCCTGGGCGTGGCGGTAGGACCACGCGCCGAGCGTCGGCATCTTGGCGATCATCCGGACGATCTGGAGCTGGCGGATCTCGTCGTCGTCGATGTGGCGCGCATCGGGGTAGAACGTCGACAGGGCGCCGACCGAGGCCATCAGCATGCCCATCGGGTGGGCGTCGTAGCGGAAGCCCTGCATGAACTCCTTGACGTTCTCGTGCACGAACGTGTGGTAGGTGATGTCGTGCACCCACGTCTCGTACTGCGCCTGCGTCGGCAGCTCGCCGTGCACCAGCAGGTAGGAGACCTCGAGGAACGTCGACTTCTCGGCCAGCTGCTCGATCGGGTAGCCGCGGTACTCCAAGATGCCCTCGTCACCGTCGATGTAGGTGACGCTGCTCTTGCAGGAGGCGGTGTTCACGAAGCCCGGGTCGTAGACCGACAGGGGTGTGCCGTGGGAGTCCTTGATCTTGCCGAGGTCCGCGCCTTTGACCGCACCGCTCTCGATCGGTACGTCGTACTCCTGGCCGGTGCGGTTGTCGCGGACGGTGAGGGAGTCATTCACCCTGCAAAACTAGTCCGGGCACTCCCGGAGAGCGAATCCGGTTTCGCTCAACGAACGACTTGGAGCCCCGCAGCGAGGTCCCGACCAGGTGTCGACCAGGTCTCGACGCGCGGCCGCTGCGCCGCGTTATGCTCCGGCCACCGTCAGGAAGGGACGCCATGACCGAGAACGTCAAGGACCGCCAGGCACAGCTGGCTCGGGTGCCGATCTTCTCCGGGCTCTCCTCCCGGCAGCTCGGCAAGCTCGCCGACGCCTGCCGTACGACGACGCACCAGGCCGGGCACGAGATCGCCAAGGAGGGCGAGGGCGCCATGGCGCTCCACATCATCCTCGACGGCACCGCCGAGGTGAGCGTGCACGGGAAGCCCAGGCGCGAGCTGGGCGCCGGCGACTACTTCGGCGAGATCAGCCTGATCGACGGCAAGAAGCGGTCGGCCTCCGTGACCGCCACGAGCGCCCTGCACACCCTCGCCGTGCCCCACGGCCCCTTCCAGCAGCTGTTGGAGTCCGAGCCGGGCGTCGCAGTGGGCCTGCTGACCCTGGTCTGCGCCCGCCTGCGCGAGGCCGAGGCCGACTGAGACCCGCACGACCCTGCGCCGAGGGTCCTGCCCGTTTTGGCGCCTGAGCAGGGCGAACGGTAGATTCTGCGCTTGCGACTTCTGCCGCCAGGCGTGCTCACCACGCCTGGCAGACCCGGATGAAGCGAAGCCGGGCAGATTACCTCCCTCGTGAGGCGTTCGTCAGAGGCCGCAGCAACACCTCCGGTGGACGCCCGTCCGCCGGCCCAACGAACGAGTGAGGCAGACGCCCGTGCGTACGTACAGCCCCAAGCCCGGAGACGTCCACCGCGAGTGGCACGTCATCGACGCCGACGACGTGGTCCTCGGCAAGCTCGCCGTCCAGGTCGCCAACCTGCTGCGTGGCAAGCACAAGCCCACCTTCGCGCCCCACATGGACATGGGCGACTTCGTCATCGTCGTCAACGCCGAGAAGATCGCGCTGACCGGTGACAAGCTGACCAGCAAGCTCATGTACCGCCACTCCGGCTACCCGGGTGGTCTGACCGCGACGCCGGTCGGGCAGCAGCTCGACAAGGACGCCCGCAAGGTCATCGAGAAGGCGGTGTGGGGGATGCTCCCGAAGAACAAGCTCGGCCGCCAGATGATCAAGAAGCTCAAGGTCTACGCCGGCCCGAACCACCCCCACCAGGCCCAGCAGGCCAAGCCGTTCGAGATCACCCAGATCTCCCAGTGACCGGTGACCCAGTGACCTCACAGACTCAGAGCGAAGGTATTTCCGTGGCTGACAACGACACCACCACCAGCACCACCGAGACCGAGGCCGAGACCGAGGTGTTCGCGACCGACGAGCAGGGCGTCGCCTACACCTCCGAGTCCTCCGCCGTCGAGGACCCCGCCCGTCCCGCGACGATCGCCCCGGCCGCCGCGACCGGCCGCCGCAAGGAGGCCGTGGCCCGCGTACGGATCATGCCCGGTACCGGCGTGTGGACCATCAACGGTCGTCCCCTCGACTCCTACTTCCCCAACAAGCTCCACCAGCAGGTCGTCAACGAGCCGTTCGCGGCGCTCCACCTCGACGGTCGCTTCGACGTGATCGCCCGGATCCACGGTGGCGGCATCACCGGCCAGGCCGGCGCGTTGCGCCTCGGTGTGGCCCGTGCGCTGAACGCGATCGACGTGGAGGCCAACCGGCCGACGCTGAAGAAGGCCGGCCTCCTGACCCGCGACGCGCGCGTCATCGAGCGCAAGAAGGCCGGTCTGAAGAAGGCCCGCAAGGCTCCCCAGTACAGCAAGCGCTGACGTCCCTCCGAGCGTCAGGGCCCCTATGGGACAGAGGATCTTCGGGACCGACGGAGTCCGCGGCCTCGCCAACGACGTCATCACAGCCGAGCTCGCGGTCGACCTCGGGGTCGCCGCGGCCCGGGTGCTGGTCGACCACGGCTCGTTCGAGGGACGCCGTCCGGTCGCGGTCGTGGGCCGTGACACCCGGATCTCGGGGCAGTTCCTCGAGCACGCCGTCGTCGCCGGCCTCGCCTCGGCCGGTGTCGACGTGCTCCGGCTGCGGATCCTCCCGACCCCCGGCGTCGCCTACCTCACCGACGCGCTCGGCGCCGACCTCGGCGTGGTGATCAGCGCCTCCCACAACCCGATGCCCGACAACGGCATCAAGTTCCTGGCCCGTGGCGGTGTCAAGCTCGACGACGCCCTCGAGCGCGAGATCGAGGACCACCTCGCCGAGGACTGGGATCGCCCCACCGGCGGCGACATCGGCCGGGTCCGGCCCTATGGCGCCACCGTCGCCGACTACTCCGGTCACCTGGTCGGCACGCTCGACCTCCCGCTCGCCGGGCTACGGGTCGTGCTCGACTGCGCACACGGCGCGGCCTACCAGGTCGGTCCGGAGGCGCTCCGGGCCGCCGGTGCCGAGGTGATCGCCATCAACGACCAGCCCGACGGTCTCAACATCAACGACGGCTGCGGCTCGACCCACCTCGAGGGCCTGTGCGCGGCGGTCGTGGAGCACGGCGCCGACGCCGGCTTCGCGCTCGACGGCGACGCCGACCGGTGCCTGGCCGTCGACCACACCGGCACGGTCGTCGACGGAGACCAGCTGATGGCGATGCTGGCCATCGACCTCCACGAGCGCGGCCGGCTGGCCCACGACACCGTGGTGGCCACCGTGATGAGCAACCTCGGCTTCCTGCACGCGATGCAGGCCGCAGACATCCACGTCCACCAGACGGCGGTCGGCGACCGCTACGTGCTCGAGGCGATGCGCGACGGTGGGTTCGGGCTCGGCGGTGAGCAGTCGGGGCACATCATCATGAGCGAGCACGCCACCACCGGCGACGGCATCCTCACCGCCCTCCAGGTCCTGCAGCGGGTGGCCCGCACCGGCTCCACCCTGCGCGACCTCGCGTCGGTGATGACCCGGATGCCCCAGGTGCTCCTCAATGTCCCGGGCGTCGACAAGGACCGCGCCGACGACCCCGAGCTGACCGACGCGGTCGCCCACGAGCAGGAGCTGCTCGGCGACTCCGGCCGCATCCTGCTCCGGCCCTCCGGCACCGAGCCGCTGGTGCGCGTGATGGTCGAGGCGTCGTCGCCCGAGGTGGCCACGGCGGTCGCCGAGCGCCTCGTCGACGTCGTACGCCGTCGCCTGACGCTCTGAGGCCGGAAACCTCTCGCCGCCGCGAGCGGCCGTCTCCTACCGTGCTCGGGTGATGGAGATCCGCGACGTCGACCTGACCGTCGAGGCGCAGCTGCGTGAGTGGTACGACGTGTGGGCGGCGGCCCAGCGGCAGCGTCCCGAGGTGCTGGTGGACTCCTGGGAGGTCTGCCATGCACTGGCGACGCCGCACCCGAGCTTCGCCTACGAGCTCTTCGAGGTGCGGAGAGACGGCCAGCCGGCCGGCGCGGGGCTGGTGAACCTGCCCCAGGACGACAACCTGACCGTCGCCTACGCCGACGCGATGGTCCACCCCGACCACCGCCGACGTGGCGTCGGCACCGCGGTCGTCGACGAGATCGAGCGTCGTGCCCGGGCCGGCGGCCGGAGCCGCGTGCTGATCGAGGTCTTCGATCTGCCCGGTGGAGACGGGAGTGGCGTCGCCTTCGCGGAGGCCCGCGGCTACTCCGTCGCCAACCGCGAGGCGATGAAGGCGGTCGACCTGGCCGCGTCCGAGCCGACCTGGGCGGCTCTGGACGACGAGGTCGCGGCGCACCGGGGGACCTACCGGGTGCTCACGTGGCGTGACCGGTGCCCCGACGACCTTGTCGCCGGGTTCGCCGCGGCGCTGAGCCGCATCATGAGCCTGGTCCCGCAGGGTGACCTAGACCTGGAGGACACCGACTTCACCGTGGACCGGATCCGGGCGCTCGAGGAGCGACGGCTCACCGTCGGGCAGGCCACCTTCGAGTCGGCGGCGGTGGCTCCCGACGGGACCGTGGCGGGGCTGACCGGCGTCCGCGTCAGCCTCCCCGACCCGCGGGTCGCCCACGTCAGCGTCACGATGGTCCTGCCCGGACACCGCGGCCACCGGCTGGGGCTGGCGGTCAAGCTGGCGGGTCACCGAGCCCTGCGGGCCGAGGTGCCGGAATGTCAGGCGGTCGTGACCAGCAACGCCGACGTCAACCAGCACATGAACGCCATCAACGAGGCGCTCGGCTATCGGCAGCTCGAGACCCTGCTGGAGTACCACCGCACGCTGTGACGGCGGCGAGCCTCACTCCGCGGCGAACTCGCAGAACGCGTCGTAGGCGCGCGGGCCGTGGATCGTCGCCGGGCCGCCGTGCATGAGGAAGGTGACCCCGATCGCCTCGGCCGCCTGCTGGCGGGTGGCGCCGGCCTTGGCCGCGGCCTGTCCGTGCGAGGCGATGCAGCCGTCGCAGCCCTCGACCACCGCGATCGCGAAGGCGATCAGCTCCTTGGTCGTGGTGTCCAGCGCCCCGGGGGCGAACGCCGCGCGGTGCAGGTCGCCGAAGCCCTGGTAGGCGTCGGGGATCGCCCGACGCAGCTGGCGGTGCAGCGGCGACAGCTCGTTGAGCACGGCCTTGCCGTGCGGGCTGGTCTCGGTCCGGGTCTCTGCCGTGAGGGTCATGCCTCGAATAATACCCCCGGGGGTATCGAATCACCGCATCCACCGGTGGATCCGCGACTCCCAGGGCTGCAAGGTCAGCGCGTACGACGTGCCGTGCGTGGGCAGCAGCACCTCCGAGCCGTCCAGCGCGGGCACGGACCCGGCATCGACCGTCGCCGGGGACGACGAGCAGTTGGCCAGCACCAGCAGCACCGCGTCGCCGAGGGTTCGGGTGAAGGCCCAGACCTGCGGGTGGTCGGGGAGCAGCAGCGCGAAGCGTCCCTCGACCACGACCTGGTCGGTGTGCCGCAGCTCGATCAGCCGCCGGTAGTGGTGGAAGACCGAGTCGGGGTCGGCGACGGCGGCCGCGGCGTTGATCTCGGTGCGGTTCGGGTTGGCCGGCAGCCACGGCGTACCGGTGGTGAAGCCGCCGTGCGCGCCGGCGTCCCACAGCATCGGCGTGCGGGCGTTGTCGCGGCTCTTGACCGCCAGCGCGTGCAGCACGTCGGCGCGCGACAGGCCGCGCGGCCAGGGCCTCCGTGGCCCAGTTGAGCGACTCGAGGTCGCGGTACTGCTCGATCGAGGTGAAGCCCGCGTTCGTCATCCCGAGCTCCTCGCCCTGGTAGACGTACGGCGTCCCCCGGTGCAGGTGCAGCACGGTGGCGAGGGTCTTGGCGGAGGCGACCCGGTGCTCGGGCGAGTCGTCGCCGAACCGCGAGACCGCGCGTGGCTGGTCGTGGTTGTCCCAGTAGAGCGAGTTCCAGCCGACGTCGGCGAGCCCGCTCCTGCCAGGCCGCGAGGTTGGCCTTCAGCACCGGCAGCGGGAGGTCGCTGGAGCGTCCCACTTGCGTCGCCCGGCACGCTGGTCGAGGCCGACGTGCTCGAATGTGAAGACCATGTCGAGCTCGCGCCGGGCCGGGTCGGTGACGTCGCGGGCCAGCTCGACCGTGCTGCCCGGCATCTCGCCGACGGTGAGCAGGTGCCGGTCGCGCGAGCCCCACCTCGCGGTTCATCTCGGCGAGGAACTCGTGCAGCCGCGGCCCGTTCAGCACGCCACGGCGGCGCGAGTCGCGCCGTCGGGGCAGATCGGCGGCCCGTCGGGCAGCGCGGTGTCCTTGGAGATCAGGTTGATGACGTCCATCCGGAAGCCGTCGACGCCCCGGTCGACCCACCACCGCATCATCGCGTGGACGGCCGCGCGCACCTCGGGGTTCTCCCAGTTGAGGTCGGGCTGCTTGGGGCTGAACACGTGCAGGTAGTACTCGCCGCTGCGCCTCGTCGTAGCTCCCAGGCGGGGCCGCCGAAGGCCGACCCCCAGTTGTTCGGCTCGGCGCCGGGCGCGCCCGGCTCGGCCCGCGGCGGCGCCACCAGTACCAGTCGCGCTTCGGGCGACGCCGGGTCGCGCGACTCGACGAACCACGGGTGCTCGTCGGAGGTGTGGTTGACGACGAGGTCCATCACCAGCTGGATGCCGCGCTCGTGGCAGCCCGCGATCAGCGCGTCGAGGTCGGCCAGCGTGCCGAAGAGCGGGTCGACGTCCTCGTAGTCGCTGATGTCGTAGCCGTTGTCGTCCTGCGGCGAGCGGTAGACCGGCGACAGCCACAGCACGTCGACGCCGAGCAGCGCGAGGTGGTCGAGGCGGGCGGTGATGCCCGGCAGGTCGCCGATGCCGTCGCCGTCGGAGTCCGCGAAGCTAGCGCGGGTAGATCTGGTAGACGACGGCGGTCTTCCACCAGCCGGGCTGGCGCAGGCGCGGTCACAGCTTCCGCAGCCTGACGTAGCGCACCGAGTGGTCGCGGTCCTTGCGCAGCACCAAGGTGGCGCGCGAGCGGGTGGGCTTGATGTTCTGCTCGAGGTTGGGGCCGTTGATGCTGTCCCAGATCTCCTCGGCGGTGGCGGTCGCCTCGTCGGCGGACAGCACGGCATAGCGGCGGAAGTACGACGCGGGGTCGGCGAACGCGGTCTTGCGCAGCCGCAGGAACCGCTCGACGTACCAGCTTCCGGATGTCGGAGGTGGCCGCGTCGACGTAGACGCTGAAGTCGAAGAAGTCGCTCAGCGCCAGCCCCGCGCGCCCGTCCTCGGTGACCCGCGCCGGCTGGAGCACGTTGAGCCCCTCGATGATCACGATGTCGGGGTGGCGCACCACCACCGGGTCGTCGGGCACCACGTCGTACACGAGGTGGGAGTAGGTCGGTGCCTCGACCTCGTCCTTGCCCGACTTGATGTCCACCACGAACCGCAGCAGCGCGCGACGGTCGTAGGAGTCGGGGAAGCCCTTGCGCTGCAGGATGCCCCGACGCTCGAGCTCGGCGTTGGGGTAGAGGAAGCCGTCGGTGGTGACCAGGGCGACGTTGGGGTGCTCGGGCCAGTGGGCCAGCATCTGCGCGAGCACGCGTGCGGTCGTCGACTTGCCGACCGCCACCGAGCCGGCGAGGCCGATCACGAACGGGGTGCGCGGCGGCTGCGGGCGGTGCAGGAACTCCTCCTGCTTGCGGTGCAGCCGCCGGGCGGCCTTCACCCGCAGGCTGAGCAGCCGCGACAGCGGGAGGTAGACCTGCTCCACCTCGTCGAGGTCGAGCTGGTCGCCGAGGCCGCGCAGCCGGGTGATCTCCTCGGTTGTCAGCGGCTGCGTCACGTGCTCGCCGAGCGCCGCCCAGGCGTCGCGGTCGAGCTCGACGTACGGCGAGGGCTCGCCGCCGTTGACCGCCTTGGCCGCCGCGGTGGACATGGCCGGGATTGTTGCAGCACGTGGGTCCGCCCCGTGGCGGGGCACTCCGGGCTGATCGAGACTGGCCGCGGACCGAAACCCACCATTACACCCTCATCGGGCGCGAAAGTCATGTGTTGTGCTCGGCAACCTTTCGGTGGAAGCCTGCCCAGGGCTCTGCGCGACCCAACAGGGGTCGCAGCGGGCCGGTTGTTGTCCCAAGGAGGGTGATGTGAACAGACTCCCACTCAGATCCCGGGCCGTGGCACTGGTCGCCGTCGTGGCGGCGACCAGTGCTTTCGGAGTGGCGGGAGCGTCGGCGGCCTCGGGCGCCGACCCGTCGATCACTCCGCATCGGATCAAGGTCGACCCGGACATCCATCGCGTCAACATCAACCCCGACGCGGCGACGTTCAGCTGCCAGACGCGCCCCATTGACGGGTCGGCCGGTCCCAGGTGCTACACGCCGGCTCAGATCCAGGCGGCGTACGGCGCTTCGTCGCTGCTGGCCCACGGAAAGGACGGGACCGGGCGGACCATCGTGGTCATCGATGCGTACTCGAACCCCTACCTGGACACCGACCTGTCGATCTTCGACAGCACCTTCGGGCTGCCCGCCGCGAAATTCACCAGCATCGCACCCCAAGGCGTGCCGGCCTTCGACATCAACGACGGCAACGCGGTGGGCTGGGCCGAGGAGGAGACGCTCGACGTGCTGTGGGCGCACGCCATGGCACCGGGCGCCAAGATCGTGCTCGTCGAGGCGTCGAGCAACCAGGACGTCGACCTCTACAACGCGACCAAGTACGCCGTGGACCATAATCTCGGCGACGTGATCTCGCAGAGCTTCGGTGAGGCCGAGACGTGCATGGACCCGACGCTGCTCGCACAGCAGCACCGGCTGTTCGACAAGGCCTCGCGTCAAGGGATGACGCTGTTCGCGTCCTCCGGTGACTCCGGCGCGGCGCAGTTCAGCTGCGACGGCAGTGCCGCGGTCGAGTCCGCCAGCACCCCCGCGTCGGACCCACTGGTCACCGGTGTCGGAGGGACGACCCTGAACGCAGACGGCAGCACCGGCGCCTACCTCGGCGAGACGGCCTGGACCGAGACTCTCTTCGGATGCAACCCGCCGGCGGTCGACCTCGCAGACGTCGGCTGCAGTGGTGGCGGGATCAGCACCGTCTACCACAAGCCGCTCTACCAGGTCGCCGATGTCCGTGGCAGCGGACGCGGTGTGCCCGACGTGGCCTACAACGCCGGGGTGAACGGCGGTGTGCTGACCCACTGTGCGGTCTGCAACCTCACGATCGGTCTGGATCCCACCGACCCGGTGTTCTTCCTGTTCGGCGGCACGAGCTCCGGGTCGCCGCAGTGGGCGGCGATCACTGCGATCACCGACCAGGTCGCGCACCGAAGGCTCGGGACCATCAACCCGGCGCTGTACGCCCTCTCGCACCTGGGAGCACGGAGCAACCCGCTGCACGACGTCACGACCGGTGACAACCGCGTCGTCGAGATTGGCGGTGCGGGCTTCGACGCCCGCAGCCACTGGGACGCGGTGACCGGCCTCGGCACGCCGGACGCGGCGAGGCTGGTGCCGCTGCTGGCACTCATCGGCTGAGCGAGTCGTGGCGGTGGCCGTGCTCGGGCGCGGCCACCGCCTCGGGACCCGGCGGTGGTGTCTACGCCGCCGATAGACTCCGGCCCATGTGCGGCATCGTGGGATACGTCGGGGACAAGCAGGCCCAGGACGTCGTGATCGAGGGGCTCCGTCGGCTGGAGTACCGCGGCTACGACTCGGCCGGCGTGGCTCTCGTCGCCGACGACGCGATCCTCTGGGCCAAGAAGGCCGGCAAGCTGGCCAACCTCGAGAAGGAGCTGGCCGACTCGCCGCTGCCGGGCTCGACCACCGGCATCGGGCACACCCGGTGGGCGACCCACGGCGCACCCAACGACCTCAACGCCCACCCGCATCTCGGCAACCGCGGCCGGGTGGCGCTGGTGCACAACGGCATCATCGAGAACTTCGCCGCCCTCCGCGCCGAGGTCGAGGCCGCCGGTGACGAGCTGCGGTCGGAGACCGACACCGAGATCGCCGCCCACCTGCTGGAGTCGGAGCTGGGCCGGTGCGACAACCTCACCGATGCGATGATCGCGGTGTGCGGCCGCCTCGAGGGCGCGTTCACCCTGGTGGCGGTCGACGCGGAGGACCCCTCGCGGGTCGTCGCGGCCCGCCGCAACTCCCCGCTGGTGGTCGGCATTGGCGAGGGGGAGAACTTCATCGGCTCCGACGTGGCGGCCTTCATCGAGCACACCCGCGAGGCGCTCGAGCTCGGCCAGGACCAGGTGGTGACGATCACCCGCGACGGCGTCGACGTACGCGGCTTCGACGGCCTGCCGGCCGAGGGCGTCCGCTACCACGTCGACTGGGACCTGTCGGCCGCCGAGAAGGACGGCTTCGACTGGTTCATGCGCAAGGAGATCTTCGAGCAGCCCCGGGCCATCGCCGACGCCCTGCTCGGCCGCCACGACGCCCAGGGTCGGCTCCAGCTCGACGAGGTGCGGATCTCCGACGACGAGTTCCGCGAGGTCGACAAGATCATCATCATCGCGTGCGGGACGGCGTTCTACGCCGGGCTGGTCGCTAAGTACGCCATCGAGCACTGGACCCGCATCCCCTGCGAGGTCGAGCTGGCCCACGAGTTCCGCTACCGCGACCCGATCCTCACCCGGTCGACCCTCGTCGTCGCGATCAGCCAGTCCGGCGAGACCGCCGACACCCTGATGGCCATCCGGCACGCCCGTGCGCAGCGCTCGAAGGTGCTGGCGATCTGCAACACCAACGGCTCGACGATCCCGCGTGAGTCCGACGCGGTGATCTACACCCACGCCGGACCCGAGATCGGCGTCGCGTCGACCAAGGGCTTCATCACCCAGGTCATCGCCTCCTACCTGCTCGGCCTCTACCTCGCGCAGATCCGAGGCACGTCCTACGGCGACGAGATCGCCCGCGTGCTCGGTGAGCTGCGCGACATGCCCGGTCACGTCGAGCGCATCCTCGACGGCGCCGACGACCTCTACGCCCTCGCCGAGGAGCTCCAGGAGGCGAAGTCGGTGCTGTTCCTCGGGCGCCACGTCGGCTACCCGATCGCGCTCGAAGGCGCGCTGAAGCTCAAGGAGCTGGCCTACATCCACGCCGAGGGCTTCGCCGCCGGCGAGCTGAAGCACGGCCCGATCGCGCTGATCGAGGAAGGGCTGCCCGTCTTCTGCGTCGTGCCCCCCAAGGGGCGCGACCAGCTCCACGACAAGATGATCAGCGCGATCCAGGAGATCCGCGCCCGCGGTGCGCGCACGATCGTCCTCGCCGAGGAGGATGACGCCGCGGGCATCGAGGCCTACGCCGACCACATGATCTGGCTGCCCCGGGTCTCGACGCTGCTGCAGCCCGTGCCGGCCGTCGTACCGCTGCAGCTGTTCGCGTGCGAGCTCGCGACCCGGCTCGGCCACGACGTCGACCAGCCGCGCAACCTCGCCAAGTCCGTCACGGTCGAGTAGGGCTGTGCCCGTGGCGATCGTGGGCGTAGGCATCGACGTGGTCGACATCTCGCGCTTCGAGAACTCCCTGCGTCGTACGCCGGGGCTCGCTTCGCGGCTCTTCACCCCCGCGGAGACGGGGCGCCCGCCGGCCTCGCTCGCAGCGCGGTTCGCCGCCAAGGAGGCGCTCGCCAAGGCCCTCGGCGGCCCCGGCAACATGGCCTGGCACGACGCCGAGGTCGTCTCGGAGTTGTCGGGCCGGCCGATGTTCACCCTGCGTGGCACGGTCGCCGCCGAGGCGGCGGCCATCGGGGCGGTCCACGTCCACCTCTCGCTCTCCCACGACGCCGGCATCGCCTCCGCGGTCGTGGTGCTGGAGGAGCTGACGTCGGTGTTCTGACGCCCGTGCGCGACCCAGCCCGGGCGCGGGGCGCAGCTAGGGTCGGGGCATGAGGGCCGCGCACACCGTCGAGCAGGTGCGGGCCGCGGAGGCTGCGCTGATGGCGACCGTGCCCGACGGCACGCTCATGCAGCGGGCCGCGGCGGGACTCGCGTCCGCGGTGGGCGACCTGCTCGGTGCGACGTACGGAGCGCGGGTGCTGGTGCTGGTCGGGCCCGGCGACAACGGCGGGGACGCCCTGTTCGCCGGGGCGATGCTGGCGCGCCGGGGCGCGCACGTGCAGGCGGTGTCGGTCGCCGACCAGGTGCACGAGGCAGGATCCGCGGCTCTCCGGCGCGCCGGCGGCCGCCTGGTCGACCTCGCTGACGTGCGTCGTCCCGACGTGGTCGTCGACGGGATCGTCGGCATCGGGGGCCACCCCGGGCTGCGGCCGCCCGCGACCGAGGCCCTCGCGCGGGTCGAGGGCGTGCCGCTCGTCGCGGTCGACACCCCCAGCGGCCTCGACGTCGACACCGGCCGGCTCGAGGGCGACCACGTGACCGCGGACATCACCGTCACCTTCGGGACCCACAAGATCTGCCACCTCGTCGAGCCGGCGGCCTCGGCGTGCGGAGTGGTCCAGCTGGTCGACATCGGCCTCGACCTGCCCGCCGCCCCGGTCAGCGCGCTGCAGGCCGACGACGTGGCTGCCCTTCTCCCGACGCCTCCGGTCGACGCTCAGAAGTACACCCGCGGCGTCGTCGGCGTCCGCGCCGGCTCGGCCCGTTACCCCGGCGCGGGCGTGCTCTCGACCGCGGGTGCGTCGTGCGGGCTCGCCGGCATGGTCCGGTACGCCGGTGGTGCACCCGACGCCGTACGCGCGGCGCACCCCGAGGTCGTCGTCGGCGACGGACGCGTGCAGGCCTGGGTGGTCGGCTCCGGCGGCGACGCCGAGGCGGCCGAGGCGCTGACCGAGGCGCTGAAGGACGACGTACCGCTCGTCGTCGACGCCGATGCGCTCGCCCACCTCCCGGCCCGGCTCGACCGGCCGGCCCTCCTGACCCCCCACGCGGGCGAGCTCGCGGCGATGCTCGGGGTCGACCGTGCCGAGGTGGAGGCCGACCAGCTCGCGTTCGCCCGCCGCGCCGCGCGCCAGTGGGAGGCGACGGTCCTGCTCAAGGGCCACCACACCCTCGTCGCCGAGCCCGACGGGCGGGTCCGGGTCACCACCGTCGGCACCTCCTGGCTGGCCGTCGCCGGCGCCGGCGACGTGCTCGGCGGGCTCTGCGGGGCCCTGCTGGCCGCCGGCCTCTCGCCCTACGACGCGGGCTCGGTCGGGTCGTGGCTGCACGGCGCCGCAGCCACCTGGGCCTCGCGTGGCGGTCCCGATCTCCGCCCCGGCGGTGGCGGCCGCGATCGCGCCCGTCGTGGCCGACCTCCTCGCCTGACCGACCGGGCCGTCCCCGATCCGGACGGGCCGGGATGGGACAATGAGCACCATGAGCCGCCGTCCCGAGATCGTGGTGGACCTCGCCGCGATCCGGGCCAACGTCGGCGCCCTGCGCGACCTGGTCGCCCCCGACGGGTCCGACGTGATGGTCGTGGTGAAGGCCGACGGCTACGGCCACGGCATGCTCGAGGCCGCCACCGCGGCCCGTGCCGCGGGGGCCCCCTGGCTCGGCGTCGCCACCATCGACGAGGCGCTCCGGCTGCGCGAGGCTGGTGACACGGGCCGCATCCTGTGCTGGCTGACGGTGCCCGGAGACGACTGGGCTGCGGCGATCGAGGCGGACGTCGACGTCACCGCATACACCACCGCCGAGCTCGCCGAGATCCGCTCCGCGGTGGGGGGCCGCCCGGCCCGGGTCCAGCTCAAGGTCGACACCGGCCTCTCCCGCGGCGGAGCGACCGCCGACCACTGGCCCGCCCTCGTGCAGGCCGCGCGCGCCGGCGAGGCCGAGGGTCGGTGGCGGGTGACCGGCATCTGGTCCCACTTCGCGTGCAGCGACGAGCCCGAGCACCCGGCCAACGACGCCCAGGAGCAAGCCTTCCGCCAGGCGCTCGCCGGGGCCGAGCAGGCCGGCCTGCGCCCCGAGGTCCGCCACCTCGCCAACTCCGGCGGTGCGTTGCTCCGTCCCTCGTCCCGCTTCGACCTCGTGCGCTGCGGCATCGCGGCCTACGGCCTCGACCCGGCCCCGGGTCTCTCGCCCGACATCGGCCTGCGGCCGGCGATGACGGTGACCGCCCCGCTCGCGCTCACCAAGTCGGTCGCGGCCGGCTCCGGCGTCTCCTACGGCCACACCTGGACCGCGCCCGGCGAGACCCGGCTGGGCCTGGTGCCGATCGGGTACGGCGACGGGGTGCCGCGCCATGCCGGCAACGCCGCCGAGGTCTGGGTCGACGGCAAGCGCCACCGGATCCGCGGCCGCATCTGCATGGACCAGTTCGTGGTCGACCTCGACCACGACGATGCCGTGGCCGCCGGTGACGAGGTCGTGCTGTTCGGGCCGGGCGGCTCGGGCGAGCCGACGGCCGACGACTGGGCGCGCGCCTGCGGCACGATCCACTACGAGATCGTCACCCGGATGGGCGGGCGCCTCCTGCGCCGCTACACCGGAGGCGCCCGATGAAGACCACCGGCAAGGTGCTCGGCGCCGCAGCCGGTGCCGTCGGCGTCGCCGCCGCCGGCGCCGCGCTCCGGGTCGCCCAGCGACGCGCGGTCATCAACCGCCGCGGGGCCGGTGACCACGCGCCGTTCGGCTCGCTGCGGTCCAAGCCGATCCACGTCGTGACCGACGACGGGGTCGACCTCCACGTCGAGGTCGACGAGTACGACGGTCCGAGCGGCCGCCGGCGGAGCAGGGCCAAGGCGCCGGAGCTGACCGTCGTGTTCGTGCACGGCTACTCGCTCAACCTCGACTCGTGGCACTTCCAGCGCGCCGGCTACCGCGACCAGGTCCGCACCGTCTACTACGACCAGCGCTCCCACGGCCGCTCCGGTCGCTCGCCGCGGGGTCACGCCACGATCGAGCAGCTCGGCCGCGACCTCCACCTGGTCCTCGAGACGGTCGTCCCGCAGGGCCCGATCGTCCTCGTCGGCCACTCGATGGGCGGGATGACGATCATGGCGCTCGCCGAGGAGCACCCGGAGCTCTTCGGCGACCGGATCGTGGGCGTCGGCCTGATCTCCACCACCGCCGGCGGCCTGGAGCCGCACCGGATCATCGCGCCCCGGGTGCCGTCGACGGTCGGCGGTGCGCTCGCCGAGCGCCTGGTCACCATGCTCGCGCGCGGGCACAAGGGGGTCGACGGCGTACGCCGCCTCGGCCACTCCGTCGCCATGGTCGCCACCGACGAGCTGGCGTTCGGCGACGACGTGCCGGCGTCCTACGTCGAGTTCGTCGACGAGATGCTGTCCGCGACGCCGTTCGAGGTGGTCGCGGAGTTCTTCTCCAACTTCGCCCGGCTCGACAAGTTCGAGACCGTCAAGGCGCTCGGAGCCGTGCCGACCTCGATCATCGCCGGCACCGCAGACCGGATCACCGCGGTCGGGCACAGCCGCAAGCTGCACGCCTACATCCCCGGCTCGTCCCTGCTCGAGTGCCCGGGCGCCGGACACCTGGTGATGATGGAGCGGCACCACGACGTCAACGACGAGCTCGACCAGCTGCTGGCCCTGGCCGGCGACCTGGCCGACCGGCGATGACGGTGGTCACCGGGCTGCCCGGTCTCACCGTCGCTCTCGTCGGCCCCGAGGCCGCCTCGGCGGTGCTGGGGGTCGTGCGCGCGGCGTTCGCGACCCGGCCGCCGCTCGACCCGCCGGCCGACGCGCTCGGCGAGACCGAGGAGCACCTCGCCACAGCCCTCGCTCACGGCGGTCTGGTCGCGACCGTCGACGACCGGGTGGTCGGCGCACTCGTGCTCGATCCCGACGCGTCCACCCTGTGGCTGCGCCGGGTCGGGGTGCTGCCCGAGGTGCGCGAGCACGGCGTCGCCACCGACCTGGTGGCCGCCGCCCTGGCCACCAGCACGCCGTACGACGAGGTGGCGGTGCTCGCCCGCGAGGAGCTGCCCGCCACGGTCGCCTTCTGGCGCGACCACGGCTTCGTCGAGACCGCCCACCGGTCGCCCTACGTCGAGCTCCGGCGCCCCGCGGTGCGCGCCTACGACGCACCCGACGCCGAGACGATGCGCGGTCTCGGTGAGCGGCTCGCGCCGCACCTCCGGCCCGGCGACGTCGTCGTCCTCACCGGTGAGCTCGGCGCGGGCAAGACGACCTTCACGCAGGGCCTGGGCTCCGGGCTGCGAGGTGCGCGGCGGGGTGACGTCGCCGACGTTCGTGATCGCCCGGGTCCACCCGTCGCTGGTGGGCGGGCCAGCGCTGGTCCACGTCGACGCCTACCGCCTCGGTGGCGTCGCCGAGCTCGACGACCTCGACCTCGACACCTCGCTCGACGAGGCCGTCACCGTCGTCGAGTGGGGCGAGGGGATCGCCGAGGGCCTCGCCGACGACCGGCTCGAGGTGCGCATCGAGCGGGCCCTGGCCGACGAGACCGCCGGTGGGCTCGACCCGCGGCGGGTCGTGGTCTGGCCGATCGGGCGGCGCTGGCTGGAGCAGCGGCTCAGCCTCTGAGCAGTCCCATCGCCTCGGCGAGCAGCACGGTCATGCCACGACCCTAGGCGGCGTGACAGGCTGAGGCATGGTCGTCATCGCCCACGTGAGCGACACCCACTTCGGCAACGCCGTGCAGGACCCGGCCTCCCGTGCCGCTGCGGTCATGGACCACCTGCTGGCCCTGGACCCTCGACCCGACCTGCTGCTGGTCAGCGGCGACGTGGCAGACCACGGACTGCCCGACGAGTACGCCGAGGCCCGCGCCTGGCTCGACCGCTGGCCCGGGCCGTCGCTGGTGTGCCCGGGCAACCACGACATCCGCTCTGCCTACGTCGTCGGGCTGGGCCGGGAGGCCCGCACGGTGGGCGAGGTGGCCGGCCTGCGGTTCGTGGTGCTCGACTCGCTGATCGACCAGGTCGGCGGGGAGCGCGTCGACGAGGGGCTGCTCGGCGACGACCAGCTCGACTGGCTCGACCACCAGCTGCGCGCCTCCTCTGCGCCGACGTTCGTGGTCCTCCACCATCCGCCGACCACGATCGGGATCAGCCTGATGGACCCGATCCGGCTCCTCGACGGCGACGCCCTCGCCGCGGTGCTCGACCGCCACCCCCACGTCGTCGCCACCCTGGTCGGGCACGCCCACACGATGGGGGCCACCACGTTCGCGGGCCGCCCGCTCCTGATCGGGGGCGGGGTCGCCTCGACGGTCTCCGCCGACGCCGAGGACCTGCCGCTGGTCTGGTACGACGCCCCGCCCTCCCTCGCCCTCCACCTGGTGGCCGACGGCCGCGTGACCACCCACTGGCGGGCTCTGCCCACTCAGTAACCTCGGACCCGTGCTGCTCGCCCTCGACACGGCCACGCCCTTCGTGACCGTCGCTCTCCACGACGGCGAGGACGTCGTCGCCGAGCGCCGCTCGGAGCAGCGGATGAAGCACGGCGAGCAGCTCGCGCCCCTGATCGAGGCGGTGCTGGCCGATGCCGGCGTCGTCCGCCAGGACCTCACCGCGATCGCGGTCGGCACCGGTCCCGGTCCGTTCACCGGCCTCCGGGTCGGCCTGGTCACCGCGCGCACGCTCGCGTTCGTCCTCGAGATCCCGGTGTACGGCGTGTGCTCCCTCGACGTGCTCGCGGTCGAGGCCGCGCACGGCGACGACCCGGTGGGCCGCGACTTCGTGGTCGCCACCGACGCGCGACGCAAGGAGGTCTACCTCGCCTCCTACGACGACCAGGGGCGCCGACTCGACGGGCCCGACGTGCTGCGGCCGGCCGACGGCGCGACCGGTCTCCCGGTCGTCGGCGAGGGCGCCGTGCTCTACCCCGACGCGTTCCCGCTCGCCCACCCGCCGGTGCTCCCGAGCGCGTCCTGGCTGGCCCGCGCCGTCGCCGAGGAGCTGGCCGAGCTCCACGACCCCGAGCCGCTCTACCTCCGTCGCCCCGACGCCATCGCGCCCGGCGCCCCGAAGCGGGTGTCGTGAGCGTGTCCACGGTCGAGGTCCGCGTCGCCACCGACGACGACGTCCCGGCCGTCGCCGCCCTCGAGAAGGCCGCCCTGGGGGCCGATGCCTGGTCACCGGCCCTGGTGTCGGAGGGGGTCGCCGGCCGCGTGCCGACCATGCTCTACCTCGTCGCCACCGACGCCGACGACCTGGTCGGCTACGCCGCCGCCAGCATGGTCGCCGACCTCGCCGAGCTCCAGCGGATCGCGGTCGCCGCGACCCATCGCCGTACCGGCATCGCCTCCGACCTCCTCGCCCGGGTCGAGGCCGAGGCGGGCCGCCGCCACGCCGACCGGGTCCTGCTCGAGGTGCGCGAGGACAACGCTGACGCCTGTGCGTTCTACGCCGCCCGCGGCTTCTCCGAGATCGACCGCCGGCCGCGCTACTACGCCGACGGCACCACCGCCGTCGTCCTGGTCAAGGAGGTGAGCCGGTGACCGACGAACCCCTGGTGCTCGGCATCGAGACCTCGTGCGACGAGACCGGTGTCGGCATCGTCCGCGGCCACACGCTGCTCGCCGACGCAGTGGCCAGCAGCGTCGACGAGCACGCCAGGTTCGGCGGGGTCGTGCCCGAGGTGGCCAGCCGCGCCCACCTCGAGGCGATGGTGCCGACCATCGAGCGGGCCTGCGAGACCGCCGGGATCAGGCTCTACGACGTCGACGCGATCGCCGTGACCAGCGGACCCGGCCTGGCCGGCGCCCTCCTGGTCGGGGTCGCCGCCGCCAAGGCGCTCGCGATCGGCCTCGGCAAGCCGATCTACGGCGTCAACCACCTCGCCGCCCACGTCGCCGTCGACCAGCTCGAGCACGGCGCCCTGCCCGAGCCCTGCCTGGCCCTCCTGGTCAGCGGCGGCCACTCCAGCCTCCTCCGCGTCGAGGACGTGACCGGCGACGTCGACCCGCTCGGCGCCACCATCGACGACGCCGCCGGCGAGGCATTCGACAAGGTCGCCCGGCTGCTCGGGCTGCCGTTCCCTGGCGGCCCCCACATCGACCGGGCCGCGCGCGACGGTCAGATCACCATCGACTTCCCGCGCGGCCTGACCAGCCGTCGCGACCTGGAGCGGCACCGCTTCGACTTCTCGTTCTCCGGCCTCAAGACCGCGGTCGCCCGCTGGGTCGAGACCCAGCAGCGCGTCGGTGCGGTGATCGACGTGGGCGACGTGGCGGCGAGCTTCCAGGAGGCGGTCTGCGACGTGCTGGTGCGCAAGGCACTCGACGCCGCCACCGACCAGGGCATCGACGACATCCTGATCGGCGGCGGAGTCGCCGCGAACTCCCGGCTCCGGGCCATGGCCACCAAGCGGGCGGAGGCGAAGGGCCTCCGGGTCCGGGTCCCGAGACCCGGACTCTGCACCGACAACGGCGCGATGGTGGCCGCGCTCGGCGCCGAGCTCGTCGCGCGCGGCCGGCCCGCCTCGGCCCTCGACCTGCCGGCCGACTCGTCCCAGCCGATCACCGAGGTCGTGGTCTAGCCGCGCGCCTCGGCGGTCACCGCGCCCCGGGGAGCACGACCGGTGACTGCCCCATGTCCCCGGCCACCGGTCCCGCGGCGAGCTGCATGGAGCCGTCGACGCCGAACCTCACGACGTACCACCCACCGCCCTGGAACACCGTTCCGAGCACATGGGTGTCGTCCTCCCAGACGGACTGGGCCACGAACGCCTGGCTCGACGCGTCGGAGCGGTGGTCGAACGCGAGCTTCCCGTCGACGCCGTACGCCGCGAACACGCTGCTGCCCGGTCCGTCGTGGTAAGCCGCATCCGCGGAGATGAACCGGGCGTCCGGCGAGAAGGTGATCAGGGTGTGGCGGCAGGTCCGCCACGTGGGCGCGGCGGCCCCGTCTGCCACGGCGGAGCAGGAACCGCTGGCGGTCACTCGGGTCAGCCCGGCGACCAGCCCGGTGGAGGACGTGCTGGTCATCGACGCGAACCGGCCTCCCGGGTCTGCCGGCTCGATCCCGCCCCGGGACGAGACCACCGAGCTCGTGGTCTCGCCGGTCGCGGGATCGGTCGTCTGCACGAGTACGTGGCAGGTGCCGCCGTCGGAGCAGTAGCGCCCGGTGACCTGCAAGGCCTGAGGAGCCGTCCCTGGCAGACGTGCGGGGAACCTCGAGTCACCCGTTGCCTGTGGGTCGAGGTGCCAGACCCAGACGTGGCCGTCGGCCGTCGTCCACGCAGCGGCGGTGCGCTCGGTGTTGACCGCGAGTCCGTTGCTGGCCGGGAAAGGAGTCGACAGGTCGCCTTGGGCGGGTTGCACCTGGACGTGAGTGCGGCCCTGGCTGTCGCGGGTGTGGTAGACCTTCGTGCCGTCAGCGAGCACCGCGAATCGGTCGACGGGGTCGGCCGTCCCCACCTGCTGGGTGCCGCCCGCCGGCTCGTGCAGGATCCCGCCCTCCAGGTAGTCGAGGCGCGGGGGGTCCCCCTGTTCCAGCCCGCTGACGTCCAGCGCGGCACGGGAGTCGACCGTCGGCGTCCGCGTGGGCGAGGGGCTCTGGGTGATCGGGGCCGGCTCGGGCTTCCCACCGCTGTGGGTGGCGAGGGCCGCGGTCGGCACGATCACGCCGACGGCGGCGGCCACGCCGACGATCACGCTCGCCGTACGCCGGCGTCGGATCGAGCGGGCCCGGCCCTGCACGCCGGCCAGGCCGAGCGCGCTTCCGTCCATCTCGCCGGCACGGTCGTGCAGCTCACGCGACAGCTGGTTCGTCAGGTCGTCGTTCATGACAGGTCGTCCTCCTCGCTCACGCGGGGGTTCAGGGTCTGGGGTGCGCGGGCCCGCAGCGTGGCGAGCGCCCGGCTGTTCTGGGACTTGACGGTCCCCACGGAGATGCCGAGCACGGCGGCCGTCTCGGCCTCGCTCATCTCCTCGTAGTAGCGCAGCACGACCACCGCGCGCGCCTTGCGGGGCAACGTCTGCACGACGTCCCACAGGGCCGCGCCGGTGCCGTCGCGCGGGGCGTCGTGGTGCGGCTTCTCGAAGTGGTGCAGGGTCTCGTCGGCGGTGCTGTGCTCGCGGCGCTTCCACGCGCGACGCCACAGCGAGTTGTGCTCGTTGACCAGGATCCGCCGGACGTAGGCGTCCATCGACCCCTGGTCGCGCACCTTGTCCCACGACAGGTACAGCTTGGCGAACGCCGTCTGCACCAGGTCCTCGGCGTCGTGCCGGTTGCCGGTCAGCAGGTACGCCGTCCGCAGCAGGCCGGCCTGTCGGGCAGCGAGGTAGGCCGCGAACTCCGTGTCGCGGTGCTCTCGTCGTTCGGCCACGGCCACTGCTCCCGTCCGAGCCTCGGGCGGTCGGTCCATGCTCACCTCCTCGTGGTCACCACCAAGACGCGAGAGGTGGAGGAGGGGTTGCAATCCTGGCAGAGGTGGACGGTCAGGGGGTGGCAGCGAGCCGGAAGCTGCCGCGTCCTGCCGGCGCCACCGGTGTGGCGCGGGAGAGGCGGCCGTCGAGCCCGACCCGCACGATCGCCTGCTGCCCCTGACGGTCCTCGGCGACGACGAGGACCGCGTGGTCGCCCTCCCACACCGGACGGCCGACGATGGTCAGGTCGGGCAGCACCGTCGACGTGACCCGGCGACCGGTGGCCGCCTCCCTGATCCCCACGACGTCCCCGACCCCTTCCACGGTCTGCACGCCGACGTTCTGCATCGTCACGACGTAGCGACCCGAGGCCGAGAAGTGCCCCAGCGTCACCCGCGTGCGCCACCTCACCGCGCCGGTGGACAGCTCGGTCACGACCCCGTGGCCCTGCGGGTCGGTGCCCGCGACCAGGGCTCCCGACGGCGACGTCGCCGTGACCACCTCGAGGTGGGGGATCCGCCTGAACGAGCCGTCGGGACCGATCAGGACCGGCCCGTCCGACCCGGCGCCCTGCGGGAGCACCACGGTGCCCACCGCCACCACACCGCGTCTCGTGCTCCCGACGGGGAAGTAGATCACTCCCTTCGCCGTCGGCGTGGTCGTCGCCCCGTGCACCAGTCGGCCCGGGCCGAGGAAGCGGCAGCCGTCGGAGAGCCAGTACGCCGGGCTGCCACTGCCCAGCGCGAAGACGGGCGTCCCGCAGCCGAGACGTCGCGTCGAGCCACCCGAGACCAGGGAGATGGTCGCGAACGGTCGCTGCGACGTCGTGCGGCCGGCCACCAGCACCCCGTGGCCGGTGGCGGCCGCCGTCGTGGCCGAGCCGAGCGCCGGCGCGGTCACCCGATCGCCCTGCGGGGTGACGAACGCGTCGCCCTCGAGGAAGGCGACCTGCGGCGCCGTCCCCTGCGAGATGCTCCGGAGCGACGCCGCAGCCTCCGGGCGTCGGGGCAGCGCCGTCGCGCGGTCGTGGTTCCGCAGGACCAGCGTCGAGCCGCCCACGACCACCAGCGCCGCGACCGCTGCGACGAGGGCCGCCGTACGGCGTCGCGCGCCGGCGAGCGCCCGCGACCGGGCAGCGACCGTCGACGTCCACGTGGTCGGGTAGTAGGTGGTCTCGGTGACCTCCGCCAGGGTCCGGGTCAGCTGCTCCTCCGACACCTCCAGGGACGCGAGCGCGAGGCTGCTCTGCGACGCCACGGTGTCGACGGAGGCGCCTGTCAGGTCGGCGGTCTCCGCCTCGCTCAGCTGTTCATGGAAGCGCAACACGACCACGATCCGCTGCTGGGGCGACAGTGAGCAGACCAGGTCCCAGACGGCCTCGCGCCCCGCGTCGTAGGACGGGGAGCCCGGTGCGGGACGGTCGGGCCCCACTTCCAGGAGCACGTCGCCCCGGCGTCCCGGCCGGCGCCATGCCGTGCGGAGCTCGTCGACCAGCGTCCGGCGCGCGTGGGCGTCGACGTCGTCGACGAGACGGACCCGGGCCCACCGCCGGTAGAGACGGGCCAGCGTGTTCTGCACGAGGTCCTGCCCGGCCGACACCGAGCCGGTCAGGAGATGGGCCGTGCGCTGCAGCGCGCCCTCCGCGTCGAAGAGCCAGTCGTCGAAGCCGGGCTCCTTCTGCATCCGTTCCCCATCTCGTCGGCGCTCGCTCCGACTCCGAGCACGACGGGCCCAGTGTCGCATCCATGGCCTTGCCTCTAGGGTGGCTGCACCGTCGTTCAGGAGGGACGTGCATGCACGAGGTCCAGGGAGTCGTCGCCCGCGCCAAGGGCGAGCCGGTCAGCATCGAGACGATCCTCGTCCCCGATCCGGGCCCCGGTGAGGCGCTGGTCCAGGTGCAGGCCTGCGGGGTCTGCCACACAGACCTGCACTACCGCGAGGGCGGCATCAACGACGACTTCCCGTTTCTGCTCGGGCACGAGGCAGCGGGCGTGGTCGAGGCGGTGGGCGACGGCGTGACCTCGGTGGCGCCGGGCGACTTCGTGGTCCTCAACTGGCGGGCGGTCTGCGGCAACTGCCGCGCCTGCAACCGCGGGGAGCCGTGGTACTGCTTCGCCACCCACAACGCGACCCAGAAGATGACCCTGGCCGACGGCACGGTGCTCTCGCCCGCGCTGGGGATCGGCGCCTTCGCCGAGAAGACACTGGTCGCCGCCGGGCAGTGCACCAAGGTCGACCCCTCGGCGCGGGCCGCCGCGGTCGGGCTGCTGGGGTGCGGGGTGATGGCCGGCCTCGGCGCCGCCATCAACACCGGCAACGTCTCGCGCGGCCAGAGCGTGGCCGTGATCGGCTGCGGCGGCGTGGGCGTGGCGGCGATCGCCGGCTCGGCGCTGGCCGGGGCCGACACGATCATCGCCGTCGACATCGACGACCGGAAGCTCGCGGGCGCCCGCGCGATGGGCGCCACCCACACCGTGAACAGCAAGGACACCGACCCGGTGGCGGCGATCCAGGAGCTGACGGACGGCAACGGTGCCGACGTGGTCATCGAGGCCGTCGGCCGGCCCGAGACCTGGAAGCAGGCGTTCTACGCCCGCGACCTGGCCGGCACGGTCGTGCTCGTCGGGGTGCCGACGCCCGACATGAAGATCCCCGAGATCCCGCTGATCGACGTGTTCGGACGCGGCGGCGCGTTGAAGTCGTCGTGGTACGGCGACTGCCTGCCCAGCCGCGACTTCCCGATGCTGGTCTCGCTCTACCAGCAGGGCCGGCTCGACCTCGACGCGTTCGTCTCCGAGGAGATCGGGCTCGGCGACGTGGAGGCGGCGTTCGACAAGATGCACCAGGGCGACGTCCTACGCAGCGTGGTGATCTTCGGGTGACGCTGCGGCTCGACCACGCCGTCAGCAGCGGGACCTTCAGCCTCGACGGCTCGACCTACGACGTCGACAACAACATCTGGGTGGTCGGCGACGACACCGAGTGCGTGGTCATCGACGCACCCCACTCGGTCGACGACATCCTGGCCGTCGTCGGCGACCGGCGGGTGCGCGCCATCGTCTGCACCCATGCCCACGACGACCACGTGCGGGTCGCGCCGGCGCTGCGCGAGGTCGTGCAGGCGCCGATCCTGCTCCACCCCGACGACCGGCCGCTGTGGGAGCTGACCCATCCCGACCTGCTCTGGGACATCGACCTCTCCGACGGCCTCGCCGTGCCGGTGGCCGGGTCGGCCCTGACCGTGCTGCACACGCCGGGTCACTCGCCGGGCTCGGTCTGCCTGCTCGCCGACGAGCTCGGCTGCGTGTTCACCGGCGACACCCTCTTCCAGGGCGGCCCGGGTGCCACCGGACGGTCGTTCAGCGACGGGTCCCTGATCGTCGAGTCGATCCGGTCGCGGCTCCTGGCCCTCCCCGACGAGACGGTCGTCCACACCGGCCACGGCGCCGACACCACGGTCGGCGCGGAGCGAGCCGGGATCCGCTAGGCCGAGGTGGCCGCCGGCTCGTCGGCCGCCTCGATGGCAGCGATCCGGCGGTGCTGCTTCTCCTGCCGGCGTACGCCGACGAAGCCGAACACCAGGTAGCCCACGAAGCCCACGGCCAGCGCCACCGGGACACCGAGGTTGGCGTAGGCCCACGGGCCGGAGGTGCCGCCGAGGTCGCCGTAGGTGTGGCCGTTGACCGTCACGCCGTCCATCAGGTAGCCCAGCCAGGTCAGCCCCTTGCTCTGGCCGGTGGTGACGATCACCAGGCCCCAGCCGATGGCGGTGCCGAGGGCGAGGAACAGCACGGCACTGATCCGGAAGCGGCCGTAGATGCCGTGGGAGGTGTAGAGCGACGGCTCGTGGTAGTCGCTGCGCCGGATCAGCAGGTCGGCCAGGAAGACGCCGCACCACGCAGCCATCGGCACGCCCAGGAAGATCAGGTAGGCCTCGAAGAGGTAGATGAAGCTGCTCGAGGAGAAGAAGACGACGTAGACCGCGCCGATCACCATCAGGACGCCGTCGATGCCCGCCGCGACCCAGCGCGGGGTCCTCAGGCCGAGGGTGAGCAGGGTCAGGCCGGAGGAGTAGATGTCCATCACGGCCCCGCTGACCAGCCCGGCGACCGCCACCACCGCGAACGGCAGCAGGAACCACGTGGGCAGGATCGTGGTGAGCGCCCCGATCGGGTCGGCGCCGATGGCGGCGCTGAGCTTGGGGTCGGAGCCGGCCAGCAGCACGCCGTACCCGACCAGCAGCACGACGGGCAGGCTGCCGCCGAAGGTCACCCACCACACGACCCCGGCCGTCGACGACCTGCGGGGCAGGTAGCGCGAGTAGTCGGCGCCGGTGTTGACCCAGCCGAGGCCGAAGCCGGTGAGCACCAGGATGGTGGCGCCGAGGACGGCCTGCCGGTCACCGGTGGGCAGCGCGCGCAGGGCGTTGACGTGCACGTGGTCGACGGTGAGGACGATGTAGACGGCGGTGACGACGATCAGCGCGATCGTCAGCACCTTCTGCAGGCGCATGATCGTGTCGAAGCCGAGGATGCCGGCGAGCACGATCACCACCGCCACGACGACGAACGCCGCGACCTTGGTGCCGTCACCGTGTGCCCAGCCGAGCCGCTCGAAGACGGTCGCGGTGGCCAGGGTCGACAGCGCGACCAGCACGATCTCCCAGCCGACGAGGAGCACGTAGGAGATCAGGCACGGCAGGACGTTGCCGTCCTTGCCGAACGGCGCGCGCGAGAGCGTGAGGGTGGGCGCAGAGCCGCGCTTGCCGGCGATCGAGACGAGACCGACCAGGAAGAACGACGCGACCGCGCCGACGAGCGTCGCTGCCAGCGCCTGCCACAGCCCGATGCCGAAGCCGAGCACGAACGCGCCGTAGGAGACCGCCAGCACCGAGATGTTCGAGGCGCACCAGGGCCAGAACAGGCCGGCCGGGGTGCCCTTGCGCTCCGACTCGTCGACGACGTTGATGCCGTTGGCCTCGACCGCACGTCGTCGTGCGGGCGTCGGCTCCTGGGGGAGTCCCTTCTCCGTGGTGGTCATGTCGTTCCTCTCCTCAACAGCTCCGCCAGGAGCGGTCCTGCCCGAGCGGCGGACGCCTCGGCGACCGCCACCACCTCGCTGGGGTCGATCCCCGTGTCGCTGCCCTCGACCGCGGTCACGGTCGAGAGGCCGACGACCTCGACACCGCATTCTCGCGCTGCGATGGCCTCGGGGACGGTCGACATCCCGAGCGCGTCGCCACCGATCCGGCGTACCCACTCGGCCTCGGCCCACGTCTCGTAGTGCGGTCCCGGCAGCCAGGCGTAGATGCCCTCGGGCAGCGTCGGGTCGAGGTCACGGGCGATGGCGCGCAGGTGGGCCGACCAGCAGTCGGTGAGGTCGACGAACCGCGCGCCGGTCAGGGGGGAGGTGCCGGTCAGGTTCAGGTGGTCGCGGACCAGCATGATCCTCCCCACCTCCCAGTCGGGTCGCAGCGAGCCGTTGGCGTTGGTGAGCACGGCCATCCGGCAGCCCGCGGCGGCGGCGGTGCGCACGCCGTGGACGACCGGCCCGAGGCCGAGGCCCTCGTAGAGGTGGGTGCGCCCGGCCAGCACCAGGGTGGCCACGCCGCCCACGTCGTACGACGTGACGGTGCCGCGATGCCCCTCGGCGACCGGTGCCACGAAGCCGGGGAGGTCGGTCATCGCCAGGGTCGCGACGGGCTCGCCGAACGCGTCCGCGGCCGGTCCCCACCCGGATCCGAGCACCACGAGGGCGTCGTGATGGGGCACTCCGGACAGCGTCGCGAGGCGTCGCGCGGCCTCTTCGGCGAGCTCGGTGTGGTCATCCATCCTTCAACCAATGGTCCTTCCGGGGCGGGACCCTTGGTAGGACCCCTGGTGACCTGTAGCCCTACGAGGGTAAGTGGTTGAAACGCCAACCTGATATCACCACGGTGCTTCGGATGGACCGAACACCTAGGAGAAGAAGGTGAAACACCATGCGCGCCACCATTGACAAGCTGGTTTCCTGGACAGGCCTGGTCCTTGCCATCGTGCTGCTCGTCGCCGGCGGTCTGTTGACCTGGGCCAGCGTCTTCATCGGCAACCAGGTGCACGACCAGCTGTCCGCTCAGCACATCACCATGCCGACCACGCAGACCGGGCTCTCCGAGCTGCCGAAGTCCGACCAGGCAGCCCTGTCCCAGTACGCCGGGAAGCAGCTGACCACAGGAGCCCAGGCCAAGGCCTACGCCAACCACTACATCGCCGTGCACCTGCAGGGCATCGGCGGCGGCAAGACCTACTCCGAGGTCAGCGGCCAGTACATCCAGCAGTGCTCGGACCCCAAGGCCGCCGCGACCAAGGTCTGCACCGACCTCGGTGCTGCCCGCGCGTCGATGTTCCAGGGTGAGACCCTCCGCGGTCTGCTCCTCTACGGATACGCCTTCGCCACGATGGGCGTGATCGCGGGCTACGCCGCCCTCGCGTCGTTCGTCGGTGCGGCCTTCCTGCTGGTGCTCGTCGGGTTCGGTTTCTGGCACTCGCGCCGTGCCGAGAGCGTGACCCCGGAGAGCCAGCCGGCAGGCGCGCACGTCTGATCTCCGGCGGTCCGCCAAGGCCGGTGTCCCTCACGGGGCACCGGCCTTAGGCATTTCCGGGGGTCGGCGCGCGCCGGCGGGCGCGCACCAGGTCGTGCACGCCCACGACCACGGCCAGGCTGACGAAGCAGATCGCGACCAGCACGGCCTGCCCCAGGGCATGGGCGTAGCCGGCCGCCGTCCTGCTGGTCAGCGAGGCGAAGAAGACCGCACCGATCACGGCCTGGCCGACGGCCAGGCCGATGCGCTGCCCGGTCTGCAGCACCCCGCCCGCGGTGCTGCCCATCAGCGGGTCGACGTCCATCAGGGCCAGGGTCTGGTTGGGCGTGATGACTGCACCCTGGCCGCAACCCATGACGAAGAGCGGCCCGGCCATCGCCAGCGCGGCGTGGTCGGGCGGCACGTGCGGCGCGATCAGTGCCAGCGCGACGGCCCCGAGGCCGAACGTGACGGCACCACCGACCACCAGTGGTCGGCCCAGGCGGGTGACCACGCGCCCTGCGAGCGGCGCCGAGATCGCGCTGCCGACGGCGTACGCCGTGACGCCGAGCGCCGACTGCAGGGCGGTGTAGCCGAGCCCGCGCTGGTAGAAGATCGCCAGCACGAGCGGGAGCCCGGCCATCGCCGGGAAGAAGGTCAGCGCCAGCGTGATCCCCGCGACGTACGACGGGCGGCGGAACAGGCGGAAGTCGACCAACGGCTCGCTGTCCTCGTCGGTCATCCGGCGCTCCCGCCGGTAGAGGAGGCCGCCGAGGACGAGGGCGGGCACGGCGAGCCAGGCCAGCCGCGGGTCCTGGAGCGCGTCGTACTCCACGCAGGCGAAGAGCACGCAGAAGGTCGCGCCCCCGAGCAGGGCGGCGCCCGACGAGGTCGAGCTGGTGCTGGACGCTCTCGGTCGGGGCCGGCAGCAGCCGCCGGGCCAGGAGGATGACGACGATCCCGATCGGGAGGTTGATGAAGAACACCAGCCGCCACCCGAAGCCGGGTCCGCCGAGCGCGATCAGCAGACCACCGACGACGGGCCCGATCGCGGTGCCGAGCCCGACCGTCGTGCCGAGCAGGCCGAACGCGCGGCCGCGGTCGGCCCCGGTGAACATCTGCTGCACCAGGCCGGACACCTGGGGGTTGATCAGCCCGCCGAAGAGCCCCTGCAGCACACGCGCGCCGATCAGGATCGTCGCGGTCGGGGCCAGGCCCGACAGCAGCGAGGTGACCGCGAAGCCGGCCACGCCGACCTGGAACATGGTCCGGCGCCCGTGGTCGTCTCCGAGCTTGCCGCCGAGCACCGGCACCAGCCCGAAGGCGAGCGTGTAGCCCGAGACGATCCACTGGAGCTGCGACGGGCCTGCTCCGGTCGAGACGGAGATCGACGGCAGCGCGACGTTGGTGACGCTCACGTCGAGCAGCGTCATGAACATCGCGCTGCAGCAGACGACCAGCGCGACCCAGCGGGCGCGGTCCGTCACAGCGGCTCGACCAGCAGCGCGGTGCCCTCGCCCGCGACTCGGGTCAGCACGATCGTCGCGGCCGCCTCGCCGTGCAGGCCCAGACGACGGCGCAGGTCCTCGGGGACGACGTCCACGCCACGCTTCTTGATCGTCAGCGGCCCGACCCCGCGGGCGCGCAGGGCCGCCTTGAGCGGCTTCTCGCGGTAGGGGAGCTCCTCGACAACGCGGTACGACGTGGCGAAGGGCGAGCGGAAGGGAGCGTCGCCGGTGACGTAGGCGATCTTCGGGTCGAGCAGGTGGCCCTCGACTCCGGCCGCCACGGCGGTCACCAGCCCGGCCCGGATCACCGCACCGTCGGGCTCATAGAGGAAGCCGCCCACCGGGCCCGCGCCGGCCCCTGGGTCGTCCTCCTCGGTCAGCGTCGCCAGACCGCCACGCCCGATCACCGTGGCACGTCGCGCCGCCATGGCGAGGGCGGGTGACCACAGCACCGCCTCCTTCACCTCGCCGGCGTCGCTGACCCACTCGGCCTCCACGCCGCCGGGCACCAGGCTGTGGGGGATCCCGGGGGCCACCTTGACCGCCGCCCGACCTCGCAACAACGTCTCCACGAACGTCCACGGGGGCGTCCAGTCGTCCACGTGGAAGCTCCGGCCGCGTCCCGTGCGCCGCGCGGGGTCGGCGTACGACGTGGCGAAGGGCGAGACGTCGAGCGAAGTGGCGTCGGCGACGCTGACGGCGCCGCCGAGCCCGAGGGCCTCCAGGTTGGCGCGCGCCATCTCGACGCGCAGGGGGTCGAGGTCGACGCCCGCCGTGGTCAGCCCGGCCCGCGCGAACGCCACGAGGTCGCCGCCGATGCCGCAGGTCAGGTCGATCACGCTCGGCCCGGCGACCGCGACCCGGGCCGCGCGGTGCGCGGCGACGCGGGCCCGGGTGGCCTGCTCGAGCGCCTCGCGGGTGAAGTACATGTGGCCGGCGTCCTCGCCGAGCTTGGCGGCCGCGTGACGGCGTAGCTCGACCTGGCCGAGCGCCGCGGCCACCCGCGCGGCCCTCTCGTCGGCGGAGCCAGGGGCGACCTCACGCAGGCGCTTCTGCACCTGCAGGCCAGGGCCCTCCGCGGTCGAGGCGGCCATCGAGCAGCGCCTGACCCTCGTCGGTCAGCAGCCACCGGAACGTCTCGAGGTCCATGCCCGCACGCTAGTGGGGGACCGGCGTTGGCACTCGATGGGTGGTGAGTGCTAGTTTCGGCGTTGGCACTCTCACCCCGAGGGTGCCAATGCCCGCACCGACGTACGACCCCCGCGACGGCGTACGTCACGCAGGCTGCCAACGTCCGGGAGCCGCTGCTCCCGAGTCCGATCGGATCAGTGGAAAGTGGAGGTCGACATCGTGTCGGTCAACATCAAGCCCCTCGAGGACCGGATCGTGGTCAGGCCCCTCGAGGCCGAGCAGACCACGGCCTCCGGCCTGGTCATCCCCGACACCGCCAAGGAGAAGCCCCAGGAGGGCGAGGTCGTGGCGGTGGGCCCGGGTCGTTTCAACGAGGACGGTGACGAGCGCATCCCCATGGACATCTCCGTGGGCGACAAGGTCATCTACAGCAAGTACGGCGGCACCGAGGTCAAGTACGGCGGGGACGAGCTCCTGATCCTCTCCGCCCGCGACGTCCTCGCCGTCGTTTCCTGATTTCCCGTCGAGTGCTCACGTGGTTGTCACGACAGCCGCGTGAGCACTCGACTCATTCCGCAGTCATGTCCTAGGAGCACTCAATGCCCAAGATCCTGGAGTTCGACGAGAGCGCCCGCCGCTCCCTCGAGCGCGGTGTGGACGCCCTGGCCGACACGGTCAAGGTGACCCTCGGCCCCAAGGGCCGCTACGTCGTCCTCGACAAGAAGTGGGGCGCACCCACGATCACCAACGACGGCGTCACCGTCGCTCGCGAGATCGAGCTCGACGACCCGTTCGAGAACCTCGGCGCGCAGCTGACCAAGGAGGTCGCCACCAAGACCAACGACATCGCGGGTGACGGCACCACCACCGCGACGGTCCTGGCCCAGGCGATGGTCCACGAGGGCCTGAAGGCGGTCGCGGCCGGCATCAACCCGATGGGGCTCAAGCGCGGCATGGACGCCGCCGCCGAGGCCGTCGGCGACGCGCTGCGAGAGGCGGCCCGCGAGGTCGAGTCCAAGGAGGACATGGCCTCGGTCGCCACGATCTCCAGCCGCGACGCCCTGATCGGCGAGCTGCTCGCCGAGTCCTTCGACAAGGTCGGCAAGGACGGAGTGATCACGGTCGAGGAGTCCAACACCATGGGCACCGAGCTCGAGTTCACCGAGGGCATGCAGTTCGACAAGGGCTACATCTCGGCGTACTTCGTGACCGACCCCGAGCGCATGGAGTCCGTCCTCGACGACCCCTACATCCTGCTCCACCAGGGCAAGATCTCGGCGATCTCCGACCTGCTCCCGCTGCTGGAGAAGGTCATCGCCGCGGGCAAGCCGCTCTTCATCCTGGCCGAGGACGTCGACGGCGAGGCGCTGTCGACGCTGGTCGTCAACAAGATCCGCGGCACCTTCAACGCGGTCGCGGTCAAGAGCCCGGCGTTCGGAGACCGTCGCAAGGCGATGATGCAGGACATCGCGACCCTGACCGGCGGTCAGGTCATCGCCCCCGAGGTCGGCCTCAAGCTCGACCAGGTCGGGCTCGAGGTCCTCGGCACCGCCCGCCGCGTGGTGGTCACCAAGGACAACACCACCATCGTCGAGGGCGGCGGTGACACCGGCGAGGTCGAGGGCAGGGTCAACCAGATCAAGGCCGAGATCGAGAACACCGACTCCGACTGGGACCGCGAGAAGCTCCAGGAGCGCCTCGCCAAGCTGGCCGGCGGCGTGTGCGTGATCAAGGTCGGCGCCGCCACCGAGGTGGAGCTGAAGGAGAAGAAGCACCGCATCGAGGACGCCGTCTCCGCGACGCGCGCCGCGATCGAGGAGGGCATCGTCCCCGGAGGTGGCTCCGCGCTCATCCACGCGGTCTCGGTGCTCGACGGCGACCTGGGCCTCACCGGTGACGAGGCGGCCGGCGTGCGCATCGTGCGCCGCGCGGTCGACGAGCCGCTGCGCTGGATCGCCGAGAACGGCGGCGAGAACGGCTACGTCATCGTCAGCAAGGTCCGCGAGGCTGGTCCGGGCGTCGGCTACAACGCCGCCACCCACGAGTACGGCGACCTGGTCGCCCAGGGCGTCATCGACCCGGTCAAGGTCACCCGCTCCGCGCTGGTCAACGCCACCTCGATCGCGGCCATGCTGCTGACGACCGAGACCCTGGTCGTGGAGAAGCCCGAAGAGGACGAGGCCCAGCCCGCCGCCGGTCACGGCCACGGGCACGGCCACTGACCTGGCCCCCGCGTCACGCCTCAACCCGCTGACCCGGCGTTTCCGTCCTGACCGAAACGCCGGGTCAGCGCAGCATTGCAGCGTGACGCAATCGCCGGGTCAGCGGCGTCGGCGAGGGTGGGGGAGGGCGCGACGCCGGCCGGTAGCATGAGGGAGTGGAGCGCGAGTCCTTGCCCGAGCGGCCAGTCCTGCCCGAGAAGTTCGCCCCGATGGGGCTCACCTACGACGACGTGCTGCTGCTCCCCGGCTACAGCGACCTCGCGCCCAGCGACATCGACACCACCACCCGGCTGACCCGCGAGATCGACCTCAAGGCGCCCCTGGTCAGCGCCGCGATGGACACCGTGACCGAGAGCCGGATGGCGATCGCGATGGCCCGCGAGGGCGGCATCGGCATCCTCCACCGCAATCTCGCCATCGAGGAGCAGGCCTACCAGGTCGACCTGGTCAAGCGCACCCAGACCGGGATCATCTCCAACCCCGTCACCATCGGCCCCGACCGCACGCTGGAGGACCTCGACCGGATCTGCGGCGAATACCGCGTCTCCGGGCTCCCGGTCGTCGACACCGACGACCGTCTGCTCGGCATCATCACCAACCGCGACCTGCGCTTCACCCCCGTCGCGGAGTGGGCGACCACCAAGGTCGACGAGGTGATGACCCCGATGCCGCTGGTCACCGGCCGGCTCGGCATCTCCCGCGAGGAGGCCACCGCCCTCCTGCGCCAGCACAAGCGCGAGCGACTGCCTCTCATCGACGACCAGGGACGACTCGGCGGCCTGATCACCGTCAAGGACTTCGTCAAGGGCGAGCAGTTCCCCGACGCCTCGTACGACGCCCACGGGCGCCTGCTGGTCGGCGCGGCCATCGGCTACTTCGGCGACGCCTGGCAGCGCGCCACCACGCTGGTCGACGCCGGCGTCGACGTCCTCGTCGCCGACACCGCCCACGGCTACGTCCGGATGCTGCTTGAGATGGTCGAGCGGCTGAAGTCCGACCCCGCCACCCGACACGTGCAGGTGATCGGTGGCAACGTCGCCACCCGCGAGGGCGCCCAGGCGTTCATCGACGCCGGTGCCGACGCGGTCAAGGTCGGCGTCGGTCCGGGCTCCATCTGCACCACCCGCGTCGTCACCGGGGTCGGCGTGCCGCAGGTGACCGCCGTCCACGAGGTCGCCCTCGCGGCCAAGCCGGCCGGTGTCCCGGTGATCGCCGACGGCGGTCTCAAGCACTCCGGCGAGATCGCCAAGGCGATCGTGGCCGGTGCCGACTCGGTGATGGTCGGCTCGCTGCTCGCCGGCTGCGAGGAGTCGCCCGGTGACCTGGTCTTCGTCAACGGCAAGCAGTTCAAGACCTACCGTGGGATGGGCTCGCTCGGCGCGATGAGCAGCCGCGGCAAGAAGTCCTACTCCAAGGACCGCTACTTCCAGGCCGAGGTCACCTCCGACGACAAGCTGGTCCCGGAGGGCATCGAGGGCCAGGTCGCCTACCGCGGCCCGCTCTCCGCCGTCGCCCACCAGCTGCTCGGGGGGCTCAACCAGTCGATGTTCTACGTCGGCGCCCGCACCGTCGCCGAGCTCCAGGACAAGGGCCGCTTCGTGCGGATCACCCAGGCCTCGCTCGCCGAAAGCCACCCCCACGACGTGCAGATGACCGTCGAGGCGCCCAACTACACGGGCCGCTCCTAGTCCGCCGCATCCAGCAGCGCCAGCAGCGCCCGCGCGTAGGCCCCCTCGGGCTCGACGTCCACGAACCTGCGCTCCTCGTCGCCGAGCAGCATCGACACGGCGTACCCGGGCGTCTCGCCGGCCAGGTAGGCCAGCTCCATGAACGCCTCGCCGAGCGCGTCACGGAGCTGGTCCTCGCGCGGCAGCCACAGCGCGTCCGCGGCCTCGAGGCTGTCCAGCGCCCACTCCGTCGTGCCGTTGAACGCGAAGATGGGCTGGCCGTTCGGCGGCTGGAGCCGCTCGATCACCATGTCGCTGAGCACGAACACCTCGTCGTCGAGGTCGTGGTCGAGCACCGCGAACCGGTCGCCCTTCACCGGGCTCCAGGTCAGCCCTGCGTCACGCAGGGCGAGGGCGAGGTCGCGGGGTATCACGCCACCAGTGTGGGGGACGCAGCGCAATCCGGCGGCACGGCTAGGGTCGGCGCATGTCGAGCTCGGTGACCGTCGTGGAGATCCGGCGCTACCCGGTGAAGTCGATGGCGGGGGAGTCGCTGACGGAGGTGGAGGTCGACGCCCGCGGCCTGGTCGGCGACCGGTGGTACGCCGTGGTCGACGGCGACGGGAAGCTGTCCTCCGGCAAGAGCTCGCGCCGGTTCCGGCGGCGCGACGCGGTCTTCGACTTCGGCTCCCGTACGACGGACCGGGGCGTGGAGGTGACCGGTCGCGGTGGCGCGTGGCCGGCCGGCGACCCTGCCCTCGACGCGGCACTGAGCGATGCGATGGGAGACCCGGTCCGGGTGCTGCCCGAGGCGGAGACGCCCCACTTCGACGACACCGCGCTGTCCCTCGTCGGCACCGCGTCGCTCGACTGGTGCCGCGAGCACCTCGGGGTCGACGCCGACCCGCGCCGGCTCCGGCCCAACCTGCTGGTGGGCACGACCGAGCCGTTCGTCGAGGAGTCGTGGGCCGGCGAGGTGCAGGTCGGCGGAGTCGTGCTGCGCACGGTGGGTCCCACCGAGCGCTGCCGGATGATCGACATCGCCCAGCAGGGCCTCCCCCGCGAGGAGGGCCAGTGGCTCAGGGCCCTGACTCGCACCCGCGAGCGCAACCTCGGCATCTACCTCGACGTCGTCACGCCGGGAGTCGTCCGCGCCGGCGACGCGGTGGTGCCCAGCGGTCGGTAGAGCGGGCGGTCAGGGTATCCGCAGCTGCAGGCTGGGGGAGAACCCACCGCCGTGTGCGCCGACCGGGCCCGCCATCGACGTGCTCGGGAGCCCGACCGTCCACCACCGCGGCTTCCCGCTGGTCGACACGGCGCCGACGCGCACGCCCCCCACCGCGAGCGGTGAGATCGCGGTGCTCGCGGTCTTGGCTGCCATGCCGAGCGCGCGCTCCGTCCGCCACTGCGTCGTGTGCGGATCGGAGGCGCGGACGACGACCTGGCCGTCGAGACGCTCCGCCGCCAGCCACGTCCGGCCGGCCGCGTCGACGCTGAGCGCCGGCGAGGAGTACGGCGACCACAGGCCGCCCACGGGCGAGGCGCCGTGCCAGCGGCCGTCCCCGGTCGTGCTCCGCAGGGTGAGCCCGCCACGGGCGGTGACCGCGGTCAGCCAGACCCGCCCGTCGTCGGTGCCGGCGAGAGCAGGCGACGAGGAGATCGACCAGCCCTGACCGAGAGCGCCGAAGTGGCCCCATCGTCCGTGACCGCGTTGGTACCGGGTCTCCAGCGTCCCGTGGCCGGTGACCGCCGCGAGCCAGAGCCGACCGTCCGCGGCGGTGACCAGGGCGGGTGAGGTGTGTGTGGCCCACGAGCCCGCCTGCCCCATCTGGGCGCCTCGGTGCCAGCGCAGACCGGTGGTCTGCCGCTCGGCCAGGGTGCCGGTGGCCGTGACCGCGACCAGGTGCAGGCGGCCGCCGCCGTCGACGGCCAGGCTCGGTGACGCTGTCGTCGACCAGCCACCTCCGAGGCTGCGCGGGCGCGTCCACCCGTGGTCACCCTTGGTGTGGGCGGTGAGCAGGAGGCCCGACCGGCTGACGGCTGCGAGCCAGGTCCGGCCCCGGGCGTCGGTGGTCAGGGCCGGGGTGGCATCCGGGGTCCACGAGCCGAGAGGCCCGATCCGGAGCGGACGACGCACCGGGCCGCCGACCAGCACGCTGCCCGCCGACGTGCTGCGCACCCACCAGGTGCGGCCCTGGGCGTCGAGGGTCGACGTCGCGGCACGGGTCGCACCGAGCGAGGGCGCCGGCGCGAGGTCGGCGAGGTGCAGGTAGCGGAAGTCGGACGTCGGCACGGTCCGCACGTCGTACCCGCCGGCCACGGCGTAGTTGTACTCCTCGACGGTGACCGTCCCGTCGCCCACGGCCTCGACCCAGGCCACGTGACCGACCCGGCCGTCGTCGGTCTGCGCGACGGCGCCCACGGCGGGCACGTCGTCGACGAGGTAGCCGAGCGCCTTGGCGTTGTCGTCCCAGTTCCCGGCGTCGCCGTAGGAGCCACCGTCCATGTGGTTGCTGAAATCTGCGATGCCGTTGGTCTCCCGCAGCCGCCAGGCCACGAAGCTCGTGCAGTTGCGCAGCGCGAAGCCCCACGGGTCGCCGTAGGTGCCCTGGTAGTACCAGATGTGCTTGGCGCACTCCCGCGGCGGCGGCGGGGTGTCGGGCTTGGCCGGCCCGGCGTGCCCGGGCTTGTGCGGCCCGCCCGGCTTGTCGGGCTTGCCCGGCTTGTGCGGGTGCTGGCCCGGACCGTTCGGTTCCTGGGCGTGATGATGCGGCTTCAGGGGCACCAGCGGGCAGTGGCCGAGCCCGCGGTAGGGGTAGTCGTCGGCGGCGTGCGACGCCGGTGCCAGGCCTATCAGTCCCATCGCCGTGACGGCGACCACGAGAGTCCCCCGATGACCCGGCGAGGGCGCCGACCTCCTCGGGGGAAGGACATGGTGGCTCCGTTCGCATGTGGCCTGACCAAGGTCGCACGGGCCCACGGAGCGCGCTGGAGAACGCCGGAACTGGACGGTAAAAGGTCTCGCTAGGCTGCCGCTGCGTGAGCGAGATCGAGATCGGGCGCGCCAAGCGCGGGCGACGGGCCTACTCCTTCGACGACATCGCGATCGTCCCGAGCCGGCGCACCCGCGACCCCGAGGAGGTCAGCGTCGCCTGGCAGATCGACGCCTACCGCTTCGAGCTGCCGATCGTCGCCGCCCCGATGGACTCGGTGATGTCGCCCGACAGCGCCATCGCCCTCGGCCGGCACGGCGGTCTCGGCGTCCTCAACCTCGAGGGACTCTGGACGCGCTACGACGACCCGTCCGACCTCTACGCCGAGATCGCGACCCTCGACGCAGCCGGCGCCGTACGCCGGATGCAGGAGATGTACGCCGCGCCGGTCCAGGCCGAGCTGATCACCGCGCGGCTGCGCCAGATGCGCGAGGCGGGCGTGACCGTGGCCGGCTCGCTGAGCCCGCAGCGCACCAAGGAGTTCGCCAAGGCGGTCGTCGACGCCGGGGTCGACATGTTCGTGATCCGGGGCACCACCGTCAGCGCCGAGCACGTCAGCGCGCAGGCCGAGCCGCTCAACCTCAAGGAGTTCATCTACGAGCTCGACGTGCCCGTGATCGTCGGCGGCTGCGCGACCTACCAGGCGGCGCTCCACCTGATGCGCACCGGCGCGGCGGGCGTCCTGGTCGGCTTCGGCGGTGGCGCCGCCCACACCACGCGCACCGTGCTCGGGGTCGCCGTCCCGATGGCGAGCGCGGTGGCCGATGTCGCCGGTGCCCGCCGCGACTACATGGACGAGTCCGGTGGCCGCTACGTCCACGTCATCGCCGACGGCTCCATCGGCCGCAGCGGTGACATCGCCAAGGCCATCGCGTGCGGTGCCGACGCGGTGATGATCGGCTCGCCGTTCGCCCGGGCCAGCGACGCCCCCGGCCAGGGCTACCACTGGGGCGCCGAGGCCCACCACGCCGAGCTCCCGCGAGGCGAGCGGGTCGGGATCGGCACGGTCGGCACCCTGGAGGAGATCCTGTTCGGTCCGTCGCGGGTCGCCGACGGCACCATGAACCTGGTCGGGGCGCTCCGTCGGGCGATGGCGACGACGGGCTACACCGAGCTCAAGGAGTTCCAGCGGATCGAGGTCGTCGTCTCCTGACGAGATCTGGTGGCGGATTTCGCTGGCCAAATGTCCGTGACGAGGAGTTTCATCCTCTTGGGGAGAGTGAGACCAGGGGGGATCAACATGACCACTGTTGCCGCGTCCTACCGCGACCGCTGGACGGCCAACGACGCGCCGTACCGCTTCGAGCCCGACGAGCGTCGCGCTGCGACGCCGCCACCGCGGGCGCTGCCCGATGAGCTGACCCGGCTCACCGCGCGCGAGCTCACGGTGCTCCGCGCGATGGCCACCGGCGCCAGCAACGCCGAGATCGCGCGCGACCTGTTCTTGTCCGTGGCCACGGTGAAGACCCACGTCGCCCGCGTGCTGGCCAAGCTCGGCCTGCGCGACCGCACCCAGGCGGTCGTGTTCGCCTACGAGTCGCGCCTGGTCGTCCCGCGCTGAGCCGGAGCGACCCGGTCAGGCCAGCCGCGCGACCATGCCGGCGAGCCCCGAGTCGATGAACTCCTGCCCGCCGGGGCCCAGGCCCCAGAGCACCTCGTACCACGGCCCGAGGCGATACCACCCCAGGGCGCGGACCAGCTCGTCGTCGGTCACGCCGTACGACGTCGCCACGGCCTCGGAGAACGGATCGGGAGCGCCGTAGAGCGCCCACGCGAGGTCGAGGGCGGGGTCCGACACCCGCGCATCAGACCAGTCGATGATGCCGCTGATGCGGCCGTCCTCGCACAGGACGTGCCCCGGGCCGAGGTCGCCGTGCACGAGCGTGGTCGGCGTGCGCAGCGCGACGGAGCGGAGCAGCTCGGACCCCTGGGCGCGCAGCTCCTCGGGCAGCAGCGGCTGCACCCGGTGCAGGAACCGCTCGAGCGTGGCCAAGAGCTCGGCTCGCGCCGCCACCGCGTCGGGCAGGCCGGACTCGAGGTAGATGTTGACCGGCATGTCGTGCAGGCAGCGCAGGAACTCCCCGAGCCTCCGCCCCTCCTCGGCGTCGAGCCCGTCTGCGGGCGCGGGGGAGCCGGGGATCATCAGGTGCCGGACCCGGAGCGGATGCTCGTCGAGCACGATCGGCACCGGCACTGGGAGCGGCAGCAGCGGAGCCAGCCGTGGCATCAGCCGGGTCTCGGTGCGCAGCTGCATCTCGTAGTCGGAGTAGCGCGGGCGCCGGTCGAGCCAGCAGCCCTCGACCACGGTCGCCGTCGAGTCCCAGCCCTGCTCGGGCTGCACCTGGTCCAGGGCCCGCTCCCGCAGCCAGGTGCCGAGCAGCGCCACGGTGTCGGGCATGAACTCGATCTCGGGGTCCGCGATCCGCTCCAGCAGGTGCTCGACGCTGAGCCACGCGCCGTAGGCGACCTCCTCGGGCTGGGGGGTGATCGGTCCGTCCCAGGTCGTGACGAAGAGGAACGCGTGGTACGACGTGTGGGCGTCGGCGTAGTCGGCCTCGCCCAGCGGCACCAGCTCGCTGGTGACGCCGAGCTCCTCGGCCAGCTCGCGCCGGGCTCCCTCGACCGGGTCCTCCGCGGCGAGGAGCACTCCGCCGGCTGCGAAGTCCCAGCGCGACGGGTAGACGTCCTTGGTGTGGGTGCGCCGGTGGACGTAGATGCGGCCCCACGGGTCCCGGACGATGACGGCGGTCGCGGCGTGGTGGAGGTTCTGGGCGCGCATCACCGAGCGGGGGGCCGTGCCGTCCGGACGTCCCCCGGCGTCGTAGAGCGCGACGACCTCCTCGTCCACAGACACCATCAAACAGCCAAGAGGGCCTCAACGTCGCTGAAGTCCAGGCACCGTGTCGCGCCCGGGCCTGAGCCCGGCCACCGGCTGAGCGGTCGACCGGCGCGCCTCGAGCAGCCGCGCGCGGTCCGGAGCGCCGCGCGTGAGGGCCCGTTCGACGCGCTGGATCCGGATCGGGGCGCCCCCGTCCACGTGGTTCCACACGGTCGCGACGTACGCCGCGCTGGTCACCGTGAACCGGCCGTGCCGCTCCACGAAGCGGAACCGCACCGTGATCCCCTCGTAGGCCCGCGGGTAGGCGGTGTCGCTCTGGGCGACCATGTTGCCCATGCCGTAGACGACCCACTTCCCGTGCACCTTCGTGATCGGCTGCACCACGTGGGCGTTCTCGGCGAACATCGGGTCGAAGTCGTAGCGCCGCCGTTCGTGGCGGGCGACGGCCTCGGCGTGGGCGCTCTGCCAGACCGTGTTGTGCCAGAGCAGGTCACCACTCATCACGACGGTGACCGAGCGCGGAGGCCGAGGCGCGACCGGCGCCCTTGGGCCGGCCGCCGGGCTGGCTGCTGGGCCGGCTGCTGGGCCGGGCGCTGGGCCGGGCGCCGGACCGCCGGCCCGTCCTCGCTCCTCGTGCGACGGGGTGAGCGCGACCAGCACGAGCGCGCAGGTCGTGGCGAGCCCGGTGAGCCCGAGCCTGGTGAGATGCCGCACGCGCGTATTCTCTCCGCCGGTTCCCCTGAGAGGATCCCAGGGTGATCCCGTCCAGCGCGCTGAGTCCCGAGAGCCGGGGGGCCGCCCTCGGCGCTCTCGCCGCGACGACCGAGGCCGAGCCGCTCGACGTCCTCGTCGTCGGCGGAGGCGTGGTCGGCGCCGGCGCCGGCCCTCGACGCGGTGACCCGCGGCCTCACCGTCGGCCTGGTGGAGCAGCGTGACCTCGCCAGCGGTACGTCGTCGCGCTCCAGCAAGCTCGTGCACGGCGGGCTCCGCTACCTCGAGATGTTCGACTTCGGCCTGGTACGTGAGGCCCTGGAGGAGCGCGGGCTGCTGCTGACCCGGCTCGCACCCCACCTCGTGCGTCCGGTCCCGTTCCTCTACCCGCTCCACCACACGCTGGGAGCGCCCCTACGTCGGCGCCGGGCTCGCCCTCTACGACGCGCTGGCCGCCCTGGGCCGCTACGACATGGGTGTGCCGCGCCACCGCCACCTGTTCCGCCGACAGATCGCCCGGGTGGCTCCCGACCTGCGCCCCGACGTCCTCACCGGTGCGATCCGCTACTACGACTGCGAGGTCGACGACGCCCGCCTGGTGATGACGCTGGCCCGTACCGCCGCCCGCTACGGCGCCCAGGTCGCCACCCGCACGCGGGTCACCGGGTTCCTCCGCGCCGACGACGGCACCGTCGTCGGGGTGACCGCGACCGACCTCGAGTCCGGGACCGACCTCGAGGTCCGGGCCCGCGTGGTCGTCACCGCCACCGGGGTCTGGACCGACGAGATCCAGCAGGCCCTCGGTGGCCGGCCGGCGCTCGACGTCGAGGCCAGCAAGGGCATCCACCTCGTCGTGCCGCGCGACCGGATCCGCTGCGACTACGGCCTGGTCACCCGCACCGAGAAGTCGGTGCTGTTCGTCATCCCCTGGGGCCGGCACTGGATCATCGGCACCACCGACACCGCCTGGGACCTCGACCTCGCCCACCCCGCGGCCTCGAGGGCCGACATCGACTACCTGCTCGAGCACGTCAACAAGCTGCTCGCCGACCCGCTCGACCACGACGACGTCGAGGGGGTCTACGCCGGGCTGCGGCCGCTGCTGGCGGGCAAGCCTGGCCGGGGCGTCGGCTCGGCGGGGGAGCGCGAGGCGGCCGGCCGCTCAGGCCCGACGACCAAGGTGTCGCGGGAGCACACCGTGGTCAGCCCCGCGCCGGGCATCGTGCTGGTCGCCGGCGGCAAGCTCACGACGTACCGCGTGATGGCGCGTGACGCGGTCGACCTCGCCGTCGGTGATCGTCCCGAGGTCGCCCGCCTCGCACACCGAGCAGGTGCCGCTGCTCGGGGCCGAGGGCTTCCTGGCCCGGACCAACCAGCGGGTCGCGCTCAGCCGCCGCCACGGCCTCGAGGTCGCGCCGCATCGACCACCTGCTGGGGCGCTACGGCGGTCTGGTCGACGAGGTGCTCGACCTGGTCGCCGCAGCGACCCGAGCTCGGCCGGGCCGCTGCCCGGCGCCGAGGACTACCTCGCCGCCGAGATCGTCTACGCCGTGACCCACGAGGGCGCCCGCCACCTCGACGACGTCCTGGCCCGCCGTACCCGGATCTCCATCGAGACCTTCGACCGCGGCACGGTCGCCGTGCTCGCCACCGCTGACCTGATGGCCACCGAGCTCGGCTGGGACCGCGCGCGGAGGGACGACGAGGTCGACCACTACCTGCGCCGGGTCGAGGCCGAGCGGCAGTCGCAGGAGAAGCTGACCGACCAGGAGGCCGACGAGGCTCGGGTCAGCGCCCCCGAGATCGTCTGAGGTACCGGCACGGCCGGTGCGCAGCGGGCTGACCCGCCGCGCACCGGCCCCGAACCGTCCAGTCAGTGGTGGCGGTTGATCAGAGGCCACATCCCGACCACGCCGCCGGCGCTGTCACCGGCGTGCCCGGTGTAGGTCAGGCCCCAGTTCTGCTCGATCGTGGTGAGCAGCGAGTAGTGGTTGTACGCCGTGTGGTCGACGTAGCCACGAGGACCACTCGCGCTGACCACGATGGCGGGGATCAGGCCGCCGCCGTAGGTGCCACCCGGCCACGTCGCGCTGACCCGCGGGTCTCCGGCGGCGACGTAGGGGCTGTCGCAGCAGCCGTCGGCGCTCTCCCAACCGCCGGTCTCGCTGTTGCCCGTGTAGTCGTTCTCATCGGTGACGATGAAGATCGCGGAGTGCTTGGTCCAGGCGTGCGAGGTCATGATCGTGGTGACCGCCTGGTGCACGAACGCGTCGCCCTTGGCCTTCAGCGCGGCGTCGTTGGCGTCGTCCTTGACCGAGCCGTAGGGGCACGGCGTCTCGGGGTGATCCTGTCACCGCCGTGTAGACGCCGCCGTGCATGTCGTTGCACTGGTTGGGGCTGATCCACACGAACCGCGGGGCGTTCGGGCCGTTGAGGTCGCTGCCCAGCGCGCTGTAGTCCTTGACGTTGTCGAGGAGCGAGGTGTTCTTGATGCCGTCGAAGAGCACGAACGGGTTGTGCTTCTTGGCGTACAGGGGCACGTCGGTCCCGTTGACGGTCGGGCCGAAGCGGGCCAGCTTGTTCGCGGGCAGGTCCTCCATGTAGGCACCCCACCTGATGCCCGCCGAGCTGAGCTCCTGCGCCAGGTTGGGCCGGTCGAGGTTCACGACGTTCTGGTCGTTGTCGTCCTGGATCCCGAAGTTGTCGCCGGCGATCGCCGCGAGGTAGTTGGGCATCGAGGGATGCGTCACGCCGTAGTACTGGTCGGCCATCCCGTAGGTGTGCGCCAACGACGTCAGGTACGGCGCGTTCGGGTCGTCGATGACGCTGGACTGCGAGTGGTTCTCGAGCATGATCACGAAGATGTGGTCGAGGGCCGGACCGTGACGGTTCGACGGCGGCGCCGCGTGATCACCCGACGTGGCCGAGGCGCTCGTCCCCACGGCTGCTCCGCTGAGGGCGATCACCCCCGCCACCGTCGCCAGTTTCATCCGAGTGCGCATGTGGTGTCCTCCAGGGTCGTGGTGGTCGTCGGGCGCCGGTGCAGGCGCCCGCAAGGAGTCAACACGTCTCGGCCCGCGCTGTGAAGAGCAGCGGTCGACGGCCTCCGGGTGTCCGAATTGTTACTCGGGGGTAGCCGGACTGTGAGCGGCCACATACTCTCGGTACATGAGTGAGCGGAACCCGTCCTCCGGCCCCGTCGTCGAGGGCCCCCCCGACCCCGAGCACGACCCGACCGCGTCCTATGCGCTCGAGCGGGCCTACGTCGACAACCTGACCCGGCGCCTGGTGGCCACCTCGGGGGCGACCGCCGAGGTGCGTTCGCCGATCAACGACCAGCCGCTGGCCCACGTCCCGCAGTCGACCGAGGTCGACGTCGACGAGGCGTTCCGCCGGGCCCGCAAGGCCCAGGAGGAGTGGTCGCGCACGTCGATCAACACCCGGGCGGCGGCGCTGCTGCGCCTGCACGACCTCGTGCTCGACCGGCAGGACGAGATCATCGACCTCATCTGCTGGGAGTCCGGCAAGGCGCGCAAGCACGCCTTCGACGAGCCCCTTCACATCGCGCTCACGGCCCGCTACCACGCCCGTACCGCGCACCAGCACCTCGACAGCCGGCGCGTCCGCGGCGTCATCCCGGCCCTGACGCGGGTCGACCTCCACCGCCACCCCAAGGGCGTCGTCGGCATCATCTCGCCCTGGAACTACCCCTTCACGATGGCCCTGTGCGACGGCCTCCCGGCACTGCTGGCCGGCAACGCCGTCGTGGTGAAGCCGGACGCGCAGACCATGCTGTCGGCCCTGCTGGCCGCACAGCTGCTCGACGAGGCGGGCTTCCCGCCGGGCATCTGGCAGGTCGTCTCCGGCCCGGGCCCCCACATCGGCCCCGAGCTGGTCAAGCGCGCCGACTACGTCTGCTTCACCGGCTCCACCGCCACCGGCCGGATCATCGCCCAGGACTGCGCCGACCGGCTGATCGGCTGCTCGCTCGAGCTCGGCGGCAAGAACCCGATCCTGGTGCTGCGCGACGCCGACCTCGAGAAGGCCGCCGAGGGTGCGGTCCGGGCCGCCTTCTCCAACGCCGGCCAGCTCTGCGTCTCGATGGAGCGGCTGTTCGTCGCCGACCAGGTCTACGACCGCTTCCTCGAGCGGTTCGTGGCCCGCACCGAGGCGATGTCCCTCGGCTCGACCCTCGACTGGGGCAACGACATGGGTCCGCTGATCAGCCGGCGCCAGCTCGAGACGGTCACCGCCCACGTCGACGACGCCGTCGCCAAGGGCGCTCGCGTCCTCACCGGTGGCAAGGCCCGGCCCGACCTCGGCCCCTACTTCTTCGAGCCCACGATCCTCGAGGGCGTCAAACCCGACATGACCTGCTTCGGCAACGAGACGTTCGGCCCGGTGATCTCGGCCTACCGCTTCACCGACGAGGGCGACGCCATCGCCCGCGCGAACGACGGCGACTACGGCCTCAACGCCTCGATCTACAGCAAGGACGGGCGGCGCGCCCGCGCCATCGCCGCGCAGATCAAGTGCGGCACGGTGAACATCAACGAGGCCTTCGCCGCCACCTTCGGCAGCCTCGAGGCGCCGATGGGCGGCATGCGCGAGTCGGGGCTTGGGCCGCCGCCAGGGCGCCGAGGGCGTCCTGCGCTTCACCGAGACCCAGTCGGTGGCCACCCAGCGCGGCATGCGGATCGCGCCGATGTTCGGGATGTCCGACCGGGCCTACGCCAAGCTGATGACCACCAACCTGCGCCTGCTGAAGAAGCTGGGTCGGGCATGAGCGCGGCCGTGGAGACCACGCCCGAGACGACGACCCAGCAGACGGAGGAGCGCGACTTCGACGTCCTCGTCGTCGGCTCCGGGTTCGGCGGCTCGGTCACTGCCCTGCGGCTGACCGAGAAGGGCTACCGCGTCGGCGTCCTGGAGGCCGGTGCGCGCTTCGACGACCACGACTTCGCCGCGACGTCGTTCGACACCAAGCGCTACCTGTTCCGCCCCGAGATCGGCTGCTACGGCATCCAGCGGATCGACGCGCTCAAGGACTGCCTGATCCTCTCCGGTGCCGGCGTCGGCGGCGGGTCGCTGGTCTACGCCAACACCCTCTACGAGCCGCTCGAGCAGTTCTACGATGACCCGTCCTGGAAGGACATCACCGACTGGCGCGCCGAGCTGGCGCCCTACTACGACCAGGCCAAGCGGATGCTCGGCGTCACCGACAACCCGCGGATGACGCCGTCCGACGAGGTCATGAAGCAGGTGGCCGACGAGCTCGGAGTGGGTGACACCTTCCGGCTGACCCCGGTCGGGGTGTTCTTCGGTGGTCCCGGGCAGGAGCCCGCCGACACCGTCGCCGACCCGTTCTTCGGCGGAGCCGGCCCCGACCGCAACCCCTGCAGCCACTGCGGGGAGTGCATGACCGGCTGCCGGCACAACGCCAAGAACACCCTGGTCAAGAACTACCTCTACCTCGCCGAGCAGAACGGCGCCCAGGTGATGCCGCTGACGACCGTCACCCGGATCTGGCCGCGCGACGACGGTGGCTACGACGTCGAGGTGCGGTTCACCAAGTCCAAGCTCAACCGGCCCGGCTCCACGAAGGTGATCACCGCCGACCAGGTCGTCCTGGCCGCCTCGGCGCTGGGCACCCAGCGGCTGCTCCACCGGATGAAGGACGAGGGCTACCTGCCCCACCTCTCCGACCGCCTGGGTCATCTCTCGCGCACCAACTCCGAGTCGATCCTCGGCGCGATCGCCCCCGACGCGAAGGTCGACTACAGCCAGGGCGTCGCCATCACCTCGTCGTTCCACCCCGACGAGCACACCCACATCGAGCCGGTCCACTACGGCAAGGGCAGCAACGCGATGTCGCTGCTCCAGACCGTGCTCACCGACGGTGACCTCGGCCCTCGCTGGCAGACCTGGATCAAGGAGATGTGGCGGCAGAAGCGCCACATCCGCGACCTCTACGACATGAAGCACTGGTCGGAGCGCGCCGTGATCGCGCTGGTGATGCAGAGCCGCGACAACTCCATCCAGGTCTTCACCAAGGCCGGCCGGTTCGGCCGGCGTGTGCTCTCGACGCGGCAGGGTCACGGCGAGCCCAACCCGACCTGGATCCCGGTGGCCAACAAGGCCGTACGCCGGATGGCCGAGATCATGGGCGGCTTCCCCGGCGGCTCGATCGGCGAGCCGTTCAACATGCCGTTGACCGCCCACTTCATCGGCGGCTGCACGATCGGAGCCGACGAGGAGAGCGGCGTCATCGACGCCTACCACCGCGTGTTCGGCCACCCGGGGCTGCACATCGCCGACGGGTCCACGATCTCGGCCAACCTGGGTGTCAACCCGTCGCTGACGATCACCGCCCAGGCGGAGCGCGCGATGGCGCTCTGGCCCAACAAGGGCGAGGCGGACACCCGACCCGACCTGGGCACGACGTACCGCCGGATCTCGCCCGTGGTCCCGAAGAACCCGGTCGTCCCCGACGCCGCGCCCGGCGCCCTGCGGCTTCCGATCGTGTCGGTCACCTGAGGCTCCGGGAGGGACGTCGCCCGGCACGGGCGTAACCCCGGGCGGTGCGGCTCGTTGGTCCGTCGGGTCCGGCCAGTCGAACTCCCTCCCTCGGCCAGACCCTGTCCGGGTGCTTTGGGGCGTCCGGACAGCCAGGGCCCGGCCTCGCTCCAAACGACGGCCGGGCCTTGGCCGGCTCCGACCCGGGGCGCCGATAGGCTGCCTCCATGTCGCCCACCACGGCCCCAGGCACGGCCCCAGGATCGACACAGGGCGAGCACGACCTGGTGCTGGTCGTCGACTTCGGAGCCCAGTACGCCCAGCTGATCGCCCGGCGCGTCCGTGAGGCCCGCGTCTACTCCGAGATCGTCCCGCACACCATGCCCGTCGCCGACATGGTCGCACGCCGTCCGGCCGCGATCATCCTGTCCGGTGGGCCCTCTTCGGTCTACGCCGCCGGTGCGCCCTCGATCGACCCGGCGCTGTTCCGGGCCGGCGTCCCCGTCTTCGGCATGTGCTACGGCTTCCAGCTGATGGCGCAGGGCCTCGGCGGTGCCGTGTCCCCGACGGGTGCCCGCGAGTACGGCCGCACCCCGGTCACCGTCGACGTCCCCGGCACCCTGCTCGCCGACCTCCCGGCCCAGCACACCGTGTGGATGTCCCACGGCGACTCGGTGGTCGCGGCCCCGGCCGGCTTCGACGTCCTCGCCTCCACGCGGGTGACGCCGGTGGCGGCGTTCGAGGACGTCGACCGTCGGCTGGCCGGCGTCCAGTGGCACCCCGAGGTGCTGCACACCGAGCACGGCCAGAAGGTGCTCGAGCACTTCCTCCACGACATCGCCGGCTGCCGCCCGACCTGGACGATGGTCAACATCGTCGACGAGCAGGTCGACCGGATCCGGGCCCAGGTCGGCGAGGGCCGCGCGATCTGCGCGCTGTCCGGCGGCGTCGACTCCGCGGTCGCGGCGGCGATCGTGCAGCGCGCGATCGGCGACCGCCTGACCTGTGTCTACGTCGACCACGGGATGATGCGGCTCGGCGAGACCGAGCAGGTGCGCCGCGACTTCGAGGCCGTCTTCGACACCCTCGACGTCGTCGACGCCGCCGACCAGTTCCTCGGCGCGCTCGAGGGGATCGTCGACCCCGAGGAGAAGCGCAAGATCATCGGGCGCGAGTTCATCCGCACCTTCGAGGCGGCCGAGGCCCGGGTGTTCGGTGACGCGGCGGCCGGCACGACGGCGTTCCTCGTGCAGGGCACGCTCTACCCCGACGTCGTCGAGTCGGGCGGGGGAGCGGGCACCTCCAACATCAAGTCCCACCACAACGTCGGCGGCCTGCCCGACGACCTGCAGTTCGCGCTGGTCGAGCCGTTGCGCACGCTGTTCAAGGACGAGGTGCGGATGGTCGGTGAGCAGCTCGGCCTGCCGCCGAGCATGGTCTGGCGCCAGCCGTTCCCGGGCCCCGGTCTGGGCATCCGGATCATCGGCGAGGTCACCCGCGAGCGCCTCGACATCCTGCGCCAGGCCGACCTGATCGCCCGCGAGGAGCTCACCGCGGCCGGCCTCGACCGCGACATCTGGCAGTTTCCGGTGGTGCTGTTGGCCGACGTGCGCTCGGTCGGCGTGCAGGGTGACGGCCGCACCTACGGCCACCCGGTCGTGCTCCGCCCGGTCACCTCGGAGGACGCGATGACCGCCGACTGGGCCCGCCTGCCCTTCGACCTCCTCGAGAGGATCTCGACCCGGATCACCAACGAGGTGGCCGAGGTCAACCGGGTCACCCTCGACATCACCTCCAAGCCCCCCGGCACCATCGAGTGGGAGTAGCGCTCGGCGCTAGGTTGGACCTGACGACATCAGCACGAGAGGGACAGACATGACCGAGTACGCCGTGACCGATCCGCGCACCGGGGAGCGGGTCAGTGACGTTCCGACGGACACCGACGAGCAGGTGCTCGCCGCAGTGGCTGCGGCGCACCAGACCTTCCAGACCTGGGGACGCACCAGCAGCGTGGCCGACCGCGCCGCGCTGGTGCAGAAGGTCGCCGACCTCCACACCGAGCGCCGCGAGGCCCTGGCCTCGGCGATGAACCGCGAGATGGGCAAGGCGATGGACGACGCCCTGGGCGAGGTCGACTTCAGCGCCGCCATCTACGGCTACTACGCCGACCACGCCGAGCAGTTCCTGGCCGACGAGCCGATCGACCTGCTCGACGGCGAGGGCACGGCGGTCGTACGTCGCCGCCCGCTGGGCGTGATCCTCGGGATCATGCCGTGGAACTACCCGGCCTACCAGGTTGCCCGGTTCGCGGGCCCCAACCTGACCGCGGGCAACTCGGTGGTGCTCAAGCACGCCCCGCAGTGCCCCGAGTCGGCCGCCCTCCTGGCCCAGATCTTCGCCGACGCCGGATTCCCCGAGGGCGCCTACGTCAACATCTACGCCTCCAACGAGCAGATCGAGCAGCTCATCGGCGACCCGCGGGTGCAGGGCGTCTCGCTGACCGGCTCCGAGCGCGCCGGCGCAGCCGTCGCCGCGACGGCCGGCAAGCACCTGAAGAAGGTCGTGCTCGAGCTCGGCGGCTCCGACCCCTTCCTCGTGCTCGGCTCCGACGACCTCGACGCCACCGTCGACGCCGCCGTCGCTGCGCGGATGGAGAACACCGGCCAGGCCTGCAACGCCGGCAAGCGGTTCATCGTCGCCGCAGACCTCCACGACGAGTTCGTCTCGAAGTTCACCGCCAAGATGCTCGGCCAGGAGGCCGCGCCGCTGTCGTCGCTGGCTGCCGCGGAGCGCCTCGAGCAGCAGGTCGGCAGCGCGGTGGCCTCGGGTGCCCACCTCGAGAGCAACGGCGAGCGCAACGGCGCCTTCTACCCCAGTGGCGTCCTGACCGGCGTCCCCCGGGAGAGCGAGGCGTTCCACCAGGAGCTGTTCGGCCCGGTGGCGATGGTGTTCAAGGCCAAGGACGAGGCGGAGGCGATCGAGCTCGCCAACGACACGCCCTACGGCCTGGGCTCCTACGTCTTCACCAACGACCCCGAGCAGGCGGCCCGGGTCGCCGACCAGATCGACGCGGGCATGGTCTTCGTCAACGGCGTCGGCGCCGAGGGCGTGGAGCTGCCGTTCGGTGGCGTGAAGCGCTCCGGCTTCGGCCGCGAGCTGGGCCGCTACGGCATCGAGGAGTTCGTCAACAAGAAGCTCATCCGCACCGTGTCCTGATGACGCTCCTGGGTGACCTCGGGGTCACCAGCCCGGTGGTGGCCGCCCCCATGGCCGGCGGCCCCACCACTCCGGCGCTCGTGCTGGCGGCCGCCCGGTCGGGAAGCCTCGGCTTCCTGGCCGGCGGCTACCTCACGGCGGCCGCCCTGGCCGGCCAGCTCGGGGCCGTCGCAGCAGAGGGTGCGCCCTACGGCGTCAACCTGTTCGCGCCGAACCCCGTGCCCGTCGACCCGGCCGCCTACGCGGCCTACCGGGAGCTCCTGCGGCCCGAGGCGGAGCGGCTGGGCGTCGACCTCCCCGCGACTCCGGTCGAGGACGACGACTCCTGGCAGCCCAAGATCGACGTGATGCTGGAGCAGCCACCCGCGGTCGTGTCGTTCACCTTCGGCCTGCCCGGTCCCGAGGCGTTGGTCGTCCTCAGGCGGGCCGGCAGCCTGCTGCTCCAGACGGTGACGTCGGTCGACGAGGCCCGCCGGTCGGCCGAGGCAGGGCTCGCCGGTCTGGTCGTCCAGGGTCCGGCCGCCGGGGGCCACTCGGGCACCTTCGACGCCGGTCGGGTGCCGCCCGACCGGCCCCTGACCGACCTGGTCCGCGAGGTCGTCGCCGCGGTCGGCCTGCCGGTGCTGGCGGCCGGCGGCGTGATGACGGCCCGTGAGGTCGCGCTGGTGCTCGCCGCCGGAGCCGAGGGGGTCGCGGTCGGCACCGCCCTGCTGCTGGCCGACGAGGCCGGCACGACCGAGGCCCATCGGGCCGGTCTGCTCGACCACTCCCGGAGCACCACGATGATCCGGGCGTTCACCGGCCGCCCGGCGCGCGGCCTCGGCAACGCCTTCGTCCACCGCTACGACGCCGACGCGCCGGCGGGCTACCCGGCGCTGCACCACCTCACCCGCCCCATCCGCCGCGCCGCGGCGTCCGCCGGAGACCCCGAGCTGGTCAACTTGTGGGCAGGCACCGGTCACCGGCAGGCCCGTCCGGCGCCCGCTGCCGAGATCCTGGCCGCCCTCGGAGCGGAGGCCTGAGCGCGGCCCGCGCGCTGCCTGCGCCACACGCATGGGTGGGCCTGTCACCGGGCACGTGGCACGGAGCCCTACTCTTGGGGCGTGCCGCTGTTGGAGTCCGTCAAGGAAGTCGTGCGCCGGTCGCTCGTCCGGCGGGCCGGTGGCATCGACCTGACCCAGATCCATCGCGTGCCCGATCGGCTGAGCTGGCCGCTCGACCGCACCCTCACCGAGCCCTCCGCGCGGGTCGGCGAGCTGCGCGACAGCGAGCCGGTCTCGAAGCTGATCACGTTCCTCGGCATGGACATCTGGCTGGTGACCGGTGACGCCGAGGCGCGCGAGGTGCTCGGTGACCTCACGTCGTACTCCACCGACATCCGGCCCTACTACGGCAAGTCCGGCGCCGCCGACGGTGACATCGGCGGCCTCGGGTTCACCGACCCGCCCGAGCACACCCGGCTGCGCAAGCTGCTGACGCCGGAGTTCACCATGCGCCGGCTGGCCCGGCTCAAGCCCGACATCGAGCGGATCATCGAGCAGCAGCTCGACGAGACCGAGCGGGTCGCCGCCGCCCACGACGGCGTCGCCGACCTCGTGCAGACCTTCGCCTTCCCGATCCCGTTCCTCGTCATCTGCGAGCTGCTGGGCATCCGGCAGGAGGCGCGCGACACCTTCCGCACGCTCGGCTCGGCGCGCTTCGACGTCACCCTGGGCGGCGGCGGCGTGATGGGTGCGGTCGGGGAGTCCCGTGACTTCCTCTTCGCCGAGTGCGCCCGGCAGCGGCTCGACCCCGGACCGGGCCTGATCGGCCAGATCATCCGCGAGCACGGCGACGAGGTCGACGACTTCGAGCTCGGTGGTCTCGCCGACGGCGCCTTCACCGGTGGGCTCGAGACGTCGGCCTCGATGCTGGCGCTCGGCACGGTGGTCCTGCTCGGCCGTCCCGACCTCTACTCCGGGCTGGTCAGCGACCCCGACTCGGTCACCCCGGTGGTCGAGGAGCTGCTGCGCAAGCTCTCGGTCGTCCAGGTCGCCTTCCCCCGGTTCGCCAAGAACGACGTGGTGGTGGCCGGGCGGAAGATCAAGAAGGGCTCGTGCGTGATGGCGCACCTGCCCGCCGCCGACCGCGACCCCCGGGTCTACGCCGACGCCGCGACCCTCGACCCCGCTCGGGCCACCGCCTCCCACCTCGCCTTCGGCTACGGCTTCCACCGCTGTGTCGGTGCGGAGCTGGCCAGGCTCGAGCTCCGCGCGGCGTACCCCGCCCTTGCGCGACGTTTCCCCGACCTGACGCTGGCCGTCCCGGCCGAGGAGCTGCCCTACCACGCCAAGTCGATCGTCTACGGCGTCGAGTCGGTGCCGGTCCGCCTGCACGGCTGACCGGCACCCACCCGGGCTAGGCGTCGAGCGCCTCGGCCTCTTCTGCCGCCTGCGCCGGGGTGACCTCCACTCCCGCTCGGTCGAGCTCGCTGGGCCACCAGATGCGGTGTCCGGCGTCGAGGTTGATCGCGGTGACCAGCACCGACCGCACGATCAGCGTGTCGAGCAGGACGCCGAGGGCCACTGCGAACCCGATCTCCGCGAACGCCACCAGCGGCAGGGTCGCCAGCACCAGGAACGTCGCCGCGAGCACCAGGCCGGCCGAGGTGATGACGCCACCCGTCGCCCCCAGCGCGATCAGCGAGGCACGTCGGGTGCCGTGCTCGGGGGTCTCCTCGCGCACCCGGGTCATCAAGAAGATGTTGTAGTCGATGCCGAGAGCGACGAGGAACACGAACACGAACAGCGGCAGCGACGCATCCGCACCGGCGAAGCCGAACAGGTTGCGGAAGAGCAGCGCGCTCAGTCCCATCGCGGCGCCGTAGGAGAGCACGACGGTCGCGATCAGGAGCAGCGGCGAGACCAGCGCCCGCAGCAGCACCATCAGCACGATCATCACCACGACCAGGACCAGCGGGATGATCACCTTGTTGTCGCGCATCGACGCCTTCTCGATGTCGGCGTTGATGGCCGAGCCGCCACCGACCAGGGCGTCCGCGCCCGGTACGGCGTGCACGGCGGTGCGCACCTCGTCGACGGTCGCGAACGCCGCCTTGGACGTCGGGTCGTCGGTGAGCGGCACGGAGATGAGCGCCACGCCACTCTTCACGAAGGGTGGTGCGGCCTGGCCGAGGCCGTCGATGCCCTGCAGCGACTGGGTCACGGCGGCGGCCTGGTCGGAGTTGGCCACGATCTGCACCGGCGTCGAGGTGTCGGCGAGCCCGTGGTCGATCAGCACCTGCTGGCCGGTCACCGAGTCGAAGTCCTTGGTGTAGGAGTCGGCGGTCGAGAGCCCGTGGGCGTTGAGCTGGAGGAAGCCCAGGCTGCACGCGGCCAGGACGAGCGAGGTGATCACCCAGACCATGCGCGGACGCGGTGCGATGCGCGTGCCGACGCGAGCCCAGAACCCGGTGGCGCTGGGCTCGAGGGTGTCGAACATGGGCCGGCGCGGCCAGAAGATCCAGCGGCCGAAGATGACCAGCAGCGCAGGCAGCAACGTGATCATCACCAGCAGCCCGACGCCGATGCCGATCGCTGCCACCGGGCCGAGCCCGGCTGTGGAGTTCATGTCGGCGAAGGTGAGGCAGAGCATGCCGAGGATGACGGTCAGGCCACTGGCGATGATCGCCGGCGTGGCCCGGTGGAGGGCGAACGCCATCGCCTCGTGCCGGTCCTGGTGGCGGTGGAGCTCTTCTCGATAGCGCGCGACGAGCAGCAGGGCGTAGTCGGTGCCGGCGCCGAAGACCAGCACCGTGAGAATCCCGGCGCTCTGGCCGTTGACGGTCAGGCCGGCGTTCTTGGCGAGCAGGTAGATCACCGCCTGCGCCGTCGTCAGGGCGACCCCTGCCGAGATCACCGGCAGCAGCCACAGCAGTGGGCTGCGGTAGGTCAGGAGCAGGATCACCACGACCACGATGACCGTGGCGTAGAGCAGCTTCCCGTCGATGCCCGCGAAGACCGCGGCCGAGTCGGCCGCCTGCCCACCGGGCCCGGCGACGTAGACGTCGGCCCCGTCAAGGGTGGCGATGGAGGTGATCTGGTCCTTGACGTCGGGCAGCTTGTTCCAGCCGTCCTTGCCGAAGTTGAAGGTGACCATCCCCTGCGCGACCTGACCGTCCTGGGAGACCTGGACGGTCTGGCTCGGCTGGACCGGCGTCCCGTCAGGTGCCTTCGCCGGGATGGCGCCGTCGATCTGCTGGATCTGGTCGAGCTGGGTGCCGATCGTGGTCAGGTCGGCCCGGGTCAGGCCGGAGGCCTTGTGGTAGACCACGACGGTCGGGATGTCGTTCTGGTCCTGGAAGGGGGCAAGCTTCGCCAGAGCCTTCGTGGACTCGGCGCTGGCCGGGAGCCACGACGACGCCTGGTTGTCCTGGACGTCGGTGAGCTTGCCGGCGAGCGGACCCGCAGCTGCCACCACGATGACCCAGAAGGCCAGCACCAGCCACTTCGTGACCCGGCCCGTCAGCTTCCCCGCGATCTGTCTGTGCATGGATCAAGTGAATCGGATGGGCCCGACAGTCGTCATCGGGGTTTACCCCGAGATCGCGGGGGGTTTGCCGAATCGTGATCTTCTGAGGTGCCTCAGGTCAGCTCGGTCTCCTGGCCCGCCCTCGCGCCCCTGACCACCGGCGCAGCGACCTCGCGGGCGGCGGCACCGCCCGCACCTGCGCCACCGGCCCGCCTTCGCAAGGTCGCCACGGAGACGTGGGGCCAGCGCAGACCGTTGAAGTCGAGCATCACGGTCTGGGTGTACTGCAGCTGCAGGAAGTGGCCGGAGGTGTGCGGCTTCTTCACCGTCTCGATCCAGAAGGTCGCTGAGACCAGGTTGGCCGAGGCGTTCTCGGTGAGGAAGAACGTGTTGGCGGTGCCGACGCTCGCCAGGTGGGCGTTGGTGGCCGCGACGCGGAGCACGATCGTGTGCACGATGTCCTGGCCGGCGATCGCCTTGGTCAGCACGGTGCTGGGGTTCTTGACCATGGCCTGGGTGATGCCGGGCACGGTCGCCGGGTCGGACGGCTGGCGGAACTTCTTCTTCCTCGACATGTCGAGCTCGGAGAAGGTCGCCTTCGCGTCGTTGAACGAGCCCTTGGTCGAGGGTTCCCTCGGCACGAAGGGGATGATGTCGACGTCCTTGATCACCGGCGGGCCGGCGATGGTCGACGCCTTGCCCTGCGCCAGCACGACGGTGCCGTGCGGGATGGAGGCCATCCGCACCACGGTCGGCGGCTCCTTCGGCGCGGTCGTGGCGGGAACCGTCGCCCAGATGCCCGGCTCGAGGTGGATGCCGGCGTCGAGGGTGCTGTCGGAGATGGTCTGCAGGTAGTGCAGGCCGAACATCTCGATGTCCTTCTGGTCCAGCCCGCGGTTGGGGATCGCGCCCGGGATCTCCTCGAAGACCAGGGTCTCCTCGGTGAGGTTGAGCTCGAGGAAGCGGTCCTGGTTACCGGAGGGGAAGTGCGGACGCCAGATGGTGTTGAACCCCGTGCCCTTCCAGGTGCCGGGCAGGGCCCTCAGCGGACCGAGCGGGTCGTCGATGGAGGTGAAGGGGTGCGGTTGGGGGTCGGCCACCGGCGGAACCGGCTCGAACGCGAAGTCGTGGGCGAGGGTCATGGCTGTGAGGAGGGCGTCGGAGGGAGCCTGATACGGGGCGTCAGCCGCCGTAGAGGCCGTCGATCACGTCGGCGTACTTGGTGTGCACGATGCGCCGCTTGAGCTTCAGGGTCGGGGTGAGCTCCTCGGACTCCGCCGTCCACTCGACCGGCAGCAGCTCGAAGCTCTTCACCTGCTCGGGCCGCGAGAGCCGTGCGTTGGCCTTGTCGACGGCGTCCTGGGCCATCGCCAGGATCTCGGGCTTGGCGGCCAGGTCGGCGAGGTCGGTGAACTCGATGCCCTGCATCCGGGCGATCACCGGGGCGACCTCGCCGTCGAGGGTCAGCACAGCGACGACGTAGGGACGGTTGTCCCCGAAGGCCAGGGCGTGCCCGATGATCGGGGACTCCTTGAGGAGACCCTCGATGTTGGACGGCGCGACGTTCTTGCCGGCGCTGGTGATGATCAGCTCCTTCTTGCGGTCGACGATCGAGAGGAAGCCGTCGTCGTCGATCGCGCCGATGTCGCCGCTGTGCACCCAGCCCTCGTCGTCGAGCAGGGCGGCCGTGGCCTCGGGGCGCTTGTGGTAGCCGGCCGTCGTGATCGGCCCGCGCATCAGCACCTCGCCGTCGTCGGCGATGGCGAGCTCGATGCCCGGCACTGCCCGGCCGACGGTCCCGAGGCGGTAGTTGTCCGGCCCGCAGGCGGTGGCGGCGCCGGAGGTCTCGGTCATGCCGTAGATGTCGTAGATCGCCAGGCCCAGGCCGGCGAAGAAGCGGGCGACCTCGATCGGCAGCGGTGCCGAGGCGCAGCCGGCCCAGCTGACCCGGTCGAGACCGAGCTTGGCCTTGATCGGCGTGAGCACGGCGGCCGACATCGCGTCGTAGCGGGCCTGGAGCTCGGGGCTGGTGGTCATGCCGACCTGGAGCGACTCGACGTACTCCGCTCCGACGGCCATGGCGCCCTCGATCGCCGCCTTCTTGTCGGGGTCGGGCTCCATCGCCAGCATCCCGGACAGGCCGGAGCGGATCTTCTCCCACACGCGCGGGACCCCGAAGAACTGCAGGGGCCGCACCTCGGCCAGCGCCGGCACCAGGGCGGTGGGGTCACCGACCAGGTGGACGTGCCAGTCGCCGAAGTGGGGCGGGATGTACATGCTCAGCACCCGCTCGGCGATGTGGGCGTAGGGCAGGTAGGAGAGAGTGATGTTCCCGGGCACGGCGTCGTTGCGCCGCAGGGTCCCCTCGGTCTGGTAGACGACGTTGGCGTGCGTGAGCACCACGCCCTTGGGGTCGCCGGTCGTGCCCGAGGTGTAGAGGATCGTGGCCGGGTCCTCGGGGCGTACGCCGGCCGAGCGGGCGTCGACGTCGTCCTTCGGAAGAGCCCGCCCGGCGGCCGCGAGGTCGTCCCAGGTCACGAACCGCGGGTCGTCCACGGCTGCGTCACCGATCCCGACCACCACCTTGATCGAGGCGACGTCGGCGAGCGCGAGGGTCCAGCGGGTCACGTGGTCGGCGGTCTCGAGGAAGACCGCCTGCGGCTCGGCGTGGCCGGCGATGTAGGAGACCTGCTCCGGTGAGAGCGTGTTGTAGATCGACATCGGCACCGCGCCGGCCAGCAGCGCCGCGTGGTCGGCGACGACGTGCTCGATGCGGTTGGTCGCCATGATCGCGACGGTCGCGCCGGGGTCGAGCCCACGGTCGACCAGCGCTGCCGCCACGTCGCGCGCGGTCTCGCGGAGCTCGGCCCAGGTGAGGGTGCGCCACTCCGTGCGGCCGTCGGCCTGGTCGCTGTACGCCGGGTGGTCGGCGTACGTCTCGGCGGTGCGCCGCATCGCGTCGAGGACCGTGCGGCCCGCCATGGCCTGCTGGATCTGCTCACGCTCGTCGAGGGTGCTCGTCATGCGGCACATCGTGGCACCACCGGGGAGCGCGCGCTACAGGCCGAGCGAGCGGCCGATGATCTCCTTCTGGATCTCCGTCGTGCCGCCGTAGATCGTCTGGACCCGGGAGTTCACGAAGGCCCGCGCGACGGGATACTCCGCCATGTAGCCGTAGCCGCCGTGGAGCTGCACCGCGCGGTCGGCGATCTTGTTCTGGAGCTCGGTGGTCCACCACTTGGCCATCGACGCCGTCTTGGCGTCGAGCTCGCCGGCCACGTGCCTGGCCAGGCAGTCGTCGATGAAGACGCGCGCGATGTGGGCCTCGGTGGCCATCTCGGCGACGGTGAAGCGGGTGTGCTGGAAGCTCCCGATCGGCCGGCCGAAGGCGGTGCGCTCCTTGACGTAGCGCAGCGACTCGTCGACCAGCGACTCGCACGCCGCCGCGGCGGAGACCGCGATCGACAGCCGTTCCTGGGCGAGGTTGGTCATCAGCTGCACGAACCCCGAGCCATCCTCGCCGAGGAGGTTGGCCTTGGGCACGCTGCACGTGGTCGAAGAACAGCTCGGCGGTGTCCTGGGCGTGCTGGCCGATCTTGTCGAGGTTGCGGCCGCGGTCGAAGCCCTCCATCCCGCGCTCGACGACGAGCAGCGAGATGCCCTGGTGGCCGGCCTCGGGATCCGTGCGGGCGACCACGACCACGAGGTCGGCCAGGATGCCGTTGGAGATGAAGGTCTTCTGCCCGGTGAGGACGTAGTGGTCACCCGCGTCCACGGCAGCGGTCCGGATGCCCTGCAGGTCGGACCCCGCGCCCGGCTCGGTCATCGCGATCGCCGCGATCGTCGTACCGGCGCACAGCCCGGTGAACCACCGCTGCGCCTGCTCGTCGTTCGCGCTCGCCACGAAGTAGGGCGCGATCATGTCGTTGAAGAGCGGGAAGGCGCAGCCGTAGATGCCGCGGCGCGTCATCTCCTCGCCGACGACGGCGTTGTAGCGGAAGTCCGGCGTCCCGCCCCCGCCGTACTCCTCGGGGAGCTGGAGGCCGAGCAGCCCCTGTGCGCCGGCCTTCGCCCAGACCTCGCGGTCGACGACTCCGTCGCGCTCCCACTGCTCGTGGAAGGGCACGGCCTCCTTGTCGAGGAAGGTCCCGACCGCCTCGCGGAACGCCTCGTGCTCGGGATCGAAGATCGCGCGGGTCATGTGGACCACTGTGACAGTGAGACTGTCAAGGTGCAACGGCCGTCACCAGGCCCGGCTCCTGGGCGCGCTCGAGGCACCGCCTTGCACCGAATCGATGAACCTCGCGGCTGCCAGCGCCTACCCTCCACGCATGCCGGCTCACTGACACCGGGCCTCGATGCGCTGCATCGTGGCGTAGTCCGCGGGGTGTGACTGCGCGAAGGCCGGGTCCGTGAGCTCGGCGAGCGTCTAGGTCTGCACGATTCCTCCGGCGATGCACCGTGACACCCCGGGCGGCAGTCCGCTGCGCATCACGCTGAGGCCCATGGCGGTCCGGGTCACGACGAGCCCCACGGCCGGACCGAGGTCGCGGACCCCGGTCACCGCCGTGCCGGGGTCGCAGGTCTGCAGATCGACCGACGTGGCGCCCGCGCGCCCGACCGTCACCGACGAGCTGGGGGCCGCCTGCCGCCACTGGAGCAGGGCGCCGCACATCGCGTGGGCGTCGCCGCGCGTCCGCCCTTCGTAACGGGCGCGCACGCAGCTGCGTCCGGCCGCCTGGTACTCGACGTAGGCGTCACCGTCCCAGCCGTCGACCGTCCGCAGCGCCTGGCTCGGGCCGAGCCGCGCCGACAGCACGAAGTACCACGCCAACGCCCCGAGCTGGCCGGAGGCCACCCGCTTCTCACCACCGCGGACCGCCGGGACCGGCACCGGCGCCGGCGTCGACCGGTGCTCCCACAACCGGAAGGGGTCCACGAGGACCACGTCCGACTGAGGCGGATGGCGGAACAGGTGGGCCACCGCAGAGTCGCCGCCGTACTCGGTGACGGCGGTGACCAGCGCCTCGGCGATGTCGTACGGCGTGCCGAGCGCCGACAGGATCGCCGGCACCGAGGCCAACCCGCCCTGCGCAGCCTCGTACTCCCTCTGCTGGGCCCGGGCCAGCGCGCTGAGCTGGGGGGCGGTCAGGGTGCCCTCGTAGTCGTGCTCGGCGCGCTGGGCATCGCCCTCCGCCAGCGTGTGCAGCATCGACAGCTCGGCGTCCGCAGCGGGCTGGTGCCGGCGGGAGAGCTCCTGCTCCCGAGCCCCGAAGTGGAAGTACTGGTCCTGGAGGGCGTGGGTCAGCTCGTGCACGAGCGTCGCCTTCACCGACGGGGTGATCCGCCGACCACGCACGGTGATCGAGGCGGTCTCGGGCGAGTAGTACGACCACGGCCACGCCGATGACCCAGCCCGGAATCTCCTGCCCGGGTCGGGTGGCGGGCGGTGGGTCCGGCTGCGGTGCGTAGCTCCCGAGGTCACTCTCCGCAGCGTGAGGGGTGCGGAGAGATGGCCATACAGGTATGATCGAACCTGTGTTCGATCTCTCGGGTGATCCTGTGGCGGCGGTGGAGGCCTGCGTCGAGCGGCTGGCGTCCTATGACGGCCCGGACGACGACCCGACCCGGGTCCGGCTCCTGGGAGCCCTCGAGCGGCTGACGTGCGCAGCCAGCGGGCTCCAGGCCGACGTCTCAGCCTATCTCGACGCTTCTGTTCGCCGCCGCGAGGCTGACCGCGGGGTGCCCGCCGCGCGTCGGGGGCAGGGCGTCGCGGGCGAGGTCGCGCTCGCCCGCCGCGAGTCGCCCCACCGTGGTCGGCAGCACCTCGCCCTCGGTCGGGTGCTCCGGGACGAGATGCCCTGCACCCGTCGAGCGTTACGCGACGGCCACATCACCGAGTGGAAGGCGATGCTGCTGGCCCGCGAGACCGCGTGCCTGTCCCTCGCCGACCGCCGGGAGATCGACCAGCGCCTCGCCGGCGAGGCCGAGCGTCTGGAGCAGATGGGCGATCGGCAGCGCGAGGCGAAGGCTCGCAGCCTGGCCGCCGAGCTCGATGCAGCCGCCTGCGTGCTCCGCCGCCGGATCGCCGAGTCCGGGCGCCGGGTGACGCTGCGCCCGGCCCCGACGTCATGGCTCGGCTGTCGGCCGAGGTCCCGGTGGCCCTCGGGGTCGCGATCTTCAAGAGCCTCTCCGACGCGGCCGACTCCGCCCGCGCCGCGGGCGACCCCCGCACCCGCGGCCAGGTGATGGCCGACACCCTCGGCGCGCGGGTCCTCGGCACGGCCGCGGGGGTGCCGGTGGAGGTCGAGCTGGTGGTCAGCGACGAGGTGCTGTTCGGCACCCGTGACGACACCTCCCACCTGGTCGGCTACGGCCCCGACCCGGCCGAGGTCGCCCGCGAGGTGGTCACCCGGGCCGGCGAGGCGGGTCTGGCCGCCCGCGCAGGATCTACCGACGACCGGCCACCGGCCAGCTCGTCGCCATGGACTCCCGGAGCCGGCGGGAGGGTGGGCTGGCCCGGTTCATCCGGTTGCGCGACCAGGTCTGTCGGGTCCCCTGGTGCGACGCTCCGATCCGGCACACCGACCACCCTGAGGGCGCGGCCTCGGGCGGCCAGACGTCCGACCTCAACGCCCAGGGGCTCTGTGAGGCGTGCAACTACGCCAAGGAGGCGCCCGGCTGGAGCGTCCTGCCGGTCAGCCCCTCACCGCACACCGTCGAGATCCGCACCCCGGGGGGCCAGGTGCACCGATCCCAGGCCCCGCCCCTCCCCGGGCACGTGCCCCGGGGATCGGCGGCCTAGCCGCGGGTCGGGTAGCCCAGCCCCAGCTGGTCGAAGAAGAACGCGTGGATGTCGGTCGACTCATCGATCGTCTGGTCGAGCGAGCCGCTCAGGTGTCCCCCTGACTCCATCCGTAGCAGCACGGGGCGGTCCGAGCGGGTCGCGGCCTGGAGGCGGGCCGCCATCTTCTTGGCGTGCCAGGCCTCCACCCGGGTGTCGAACTCGCCGGCGGTGAGCAGCACCGCTGGATAGCTCGTCTGGTCCTCCACGCGGTGGTACGGCGAGTAGGCCAGGAGGGCGGCGAAGTGGGCGGGGTCCTGCACCGTCCCGAACTCCGCGGTGTTGTACTGCCCGTTGATCGAGGTCTCCGACCGCAGCGAGTCCATCACCGGCACCGCGGCGACCACGGCGCGGGCGAGGTCGGGACGCTGGGTCAGCACCGCACCCATCAGCAGGCCCCCGTTGGAGCCGCCGAGGATCGCGAGCCGGTCGGGACTGGTGATCCCGGTGGACGCGAGGTGCTCGGCACAGGCGATGAAGTCGTCGAAGCAGTTCTGCTTGGTGGTGAGCCGTCCCCCGTGGTGCCACTCCTCGCCGTACTCGCCGCCGCCCCGGATGTTGGCCACCGCGTAGACGCCACCCTGCTCCAGCCACAGCAGCCGCTCGGGGTCGAACCCTGGCACCAGCGAGAGGCCGTACCCGCCGTAGGCGACGAGCAAGGCCGGCGCGCTGCCGTCGCGCGGGGTGTCAGGTGCGGCGATCACGGAGATGGGCACCTGGGTGCCGTCCTTCGACGTGGCCATCTCCCGCGTCACCCGATAACCCGACAGGTCGACCGACGTCGTCGTGGCCAGCGCCGTGGGTGCAGGGGCCGCGTCGTCGGGGGCCACCCACCACGTGCCGGGCTCGGTGTAGGAGCCCTGGAGCCAGGCGACCAGGTCGGGCCTCAGCCGGGTCAGCGGCGCCCAGTACGACGACACCGAGGTCACCGGCGGCAGGTCCACGCCCGGCAGCGGCCGTCCCCGGGTGTCGAACCGGCGCACCTGCTGCGGCCCGCCGTCCATGTCGACCACCCACACACTGGCATCGGTCACGGCGAGGTCGTCGATGGCGCGGTCGCCGGCCGGCACGACGACCTCGGCGTCAGCGACGCTCACCCCCTGCCGCAACGGCAGGCGGAGCACCTGGCCCCGCGGGGCGTCGTGGCGGGAGAGCAGGTAGAGCGCGTCGTCGCCGAGCACGGCCAGGATGCAGCAGTCCGGGAGGTCCGCCACCTGCCACCAGGTCGCGTCCGGGTCCTGGGCCCGGACGAAGATCTGCCACTCGCCGCCGTCGCCCCTCTGCACCCGGTCGAGGACCCAGCGTCCGTCCGGGGAGGAGGACAGGAAGTTCTCCGCGATCTCGGCGTCGGCGAAGGGCCCGTCGAGATCGAGCCGGTCGGTCCCGGCCGTGAGGTCGTGCCACCACACCTGCTGCCGGAGACCGGCGGGGTCGCCGGGGAGGGTGTACCAGAAGCCGGTGCCGTCGCCGCGCCAGGCCATCGAGCCGCCCATGACGTTCACGTGGGGGATCGGGTCGCACACCTCGCGTCCGTCGACCACGTCGTAGACGTGCAGGGTGCCGTCCTCGTCGCCGTGCTCCGAGAGCGAGACCGCGACGCGGCTCCCGTCCGGGGACGGCACGAACCAGTCGATGTTCGTCTCGCCGGTCGGGTCGAGCTCCGTCGGGTCGAGCACCACCCGCTCGCCGGCAACGTCGTGGAGGTCCGTCAGCGCCACCAGGAACGGCCGCTGCTTGGGCTTCTGGTCCTTGAGCGCGAAGAACAGGTCACCACCGCCGGCCAGCGCACCGTAGGAGGTCGAGTCGTCCCGGAGCAGCCGCTCCACCCGGGCGCGGAGCTGGTCGCGCCAGGGGATCGCGTCGAGATAGGCCCGCGTCCGCTCCTGCTGGGCCCGGGTCCACCTCACCGTGTCATCGGACGCGGTGTCCTCCAGCCATCGGTAGTCGTCGACGACGTCGACCCCGTGATAGGTGTCGGTGACCGGGACTCGCGGGGCCGGAACCTCCGGAAGGGGTGACATGCCCTGCAGTCAACACCTGGGCGGTCGGTTCTGGGGAGGTCGTGCGGTTGAGTTCCTCCAGCATCGAGGCCGGGCCGATGTCCTGGAGCGTGTAACCCTGGGGGTACGACGTCGGCTGGTGGTGGAACGCCGTCCGGCGTGGGGGAGCGAGGCGAAGGACGAGCGCGCGGGCCCGGAGCCCACGGCGTACGGCGGCGACGAACCAGGCGGGCTGCTCCGGCATCCCGAGGGCGACCCGCAGGGGCTCGTCCATGAGCGCGATGGCGACCCGGCGGGCGAAGGGCTTGAGCGGCCAGGGGGCGACGGCGCGGCCGATCCGGAGGGTGGCCTCGGTGACCCGACGGCTGGCCTCGGTGTGCTCGAAGCGCTCGGCCTCGTAGGCGCGCAGGAGGGCGAGGTAGCCGTCGTAGGTCGTGTGCAGCCCCGTGATCCCCATCAGCTCGCCGAAGCGGGTCGTCAGGTTGGCCAGTGCCTGCCGCTCGACGGGCTCGAGGTCGCGCCAGCCGTAGGCCCGGATCCACTCGACCGGGCCGACGATCGTGGTGGCGAGCACGTAGCAGAACTCGTCGTTGGGGATGTCGTAGTGGCCGTGGATCCGGTTGAGGCGACGCAGAGTGGCGTGGCCGCGTTCGGAGTCGATGCCTTCGACCGAGGCCTCCTCGGCGACGAGCAGGGTGTCGTCGTAGCGCTTGACGCCGTCGTGCTCGAACTCGCCGGTCTTGTCGAGCAGCGCCGCGATGGAGGGGATGCCGTAGTCGCGCAGGAAGGCGACGCCGGTGCCCTGGTTGTAGTCCCAGGGGAACTCGTGCCGCGAGACCAGCCAGGCGATCTCGTCGCGGTCGCGCTCGGGGTCGAGCGTGCGGATGTGGTCACGGATGTCGTAGCGCCGCGGATGGTGCAGGCCGACGCGCATGGTTCAGTCGACGAGCTCGCGCAGCTGACGGATCGTCCCCGGCGGGTCGTCGCTGACGGGCATCACTTGGAGGTTCGTCACTCCGGCCTCGGCGAAGGCCGCCACCCGCTCCTTGACGTACGACGCGGGTCCGACCAGGTTGCCGAGCTCGAGGAGGTCGGCGGGCACGAGGGCCTCGGCGTCGCGCTTGTTGCCGCCGAGGTAGAGGTCCTGGATCTCGCGGGCCTCCTTCTCGTAGCCGTACTGGACCATCAGGTCGTTGTAGAAGTTCTTGCCGCGTGCACCCATGCCGCCGACGTAGAGCGCCACCATCGGGCGGGCGAAGTCGAGGAGGGCCTTGGTCTCGGGGCCTTCGCCGATCGCCACCATGCCGCCGGCGCAGATCTCCAGCGGGCCGAGGCCCTCCTGCCGCTTGGCCGCACCGCGCTCGAGCGAGGCGCCCCAGACGTCGCCTGACTTCTCGGGGGCGAAGAGGAACGGCAACCAGCCGTCGGCGTACTCCGCGGCGCCCTCGACGCTCTTGGGGCCGAGGGCGGCGATGTAGAGCGGGACTCTCGGGCGCTCGGGCCTGGTCAGCAGCTTGAGGGGCTTGCCGAGGCCGGTGCCCTGCCCCTCGGGCAGCGGCAGGGTGAAGATGCCGTCGTGCACGAGCGTCTCGCGGCGCAGGCCGCTGCGGATCAGCTCGATGATCTCCTTGGTGCGGCCCAGCGGCTTGTCGTAGGGCACGCCGTGGAAGCCCTCGATCACCTGCGGCCCGCTCGCGCCGAGGCCGATGATCGCCCGGCCCTGGCTCACGTTGTCGAGCCCGGCGGCGGTCTGCAGCAGGGCGCCCGGCGTGCGGGAGTAGATGTTGAGGATCGCGCTGCCGATCTCGATCCGCTCGGTCTTGGCGGCCAGGTAGCCCATCAGCGTGGGGGAGTCGAAGCCGTAGGCCTCGGGCACCCACACCGTGTCGAGGCCCGCGGCCTCGAGGGCGGTGACCTGGTCGGCCGCCTCGCGCGGGTTGCCGGAGTACATCAGCTGGGTCGAGAGCTTCACGCTCCCGACTGTGACAGAACCACTGTCACAGTCGCAAGCGTCACGGACTCAAAGCGCCGAGCTCGCGAAGGAGCTGGGTGACGCCGTCGACCAGAACGGGGCGGACGACGTCTCCTCCCGGAGCGGCGAAGCGGAGCTCCCAGAAACGCAGATGATGACACCGGAGAGTGGCCGAGAACCGTCGGTGCCACGCATCGGCGAGCATCAGATGCGGCCAGCCTCCCGGCGGCGCGATGCAGGGTCCCTCGATCGACGTGGTGCTCCCGTCGTAGTCGTCGGTTCCACCTGCTGAAGGACCGCCGCCCTTCAGCCGTGCCAGCGGCCCGGCTGACAACAGGTGTCCGCTGCCGGTCGCGCCACCGGGGCAGAACCGCGCGGGCACCACGTGCGTGAGGTCGCCATGGCCCTGCGGGAGGGACGTCCGACACGGTCACCGGCCGAGCCCGGAGAGCACCTCCGCGCGCGGGAGCTCGCCGAGGAGGCGGCCGGGCACCAGCAGCTTTGAGTGCCGGACGCCGGAGCCGATCACAGCGGCCTGGATCCGTAGGCAGGCGTCGTCGACGAGCACCCGCCAGTGGTCGGGTAGACCAACCGGGGTGATCCCGCCGTACTCCATCCCCGACTCGGCCACGGCGCGGTCCATGGAGAGGAACGACGCCTTGCGCACGTCGAGGGTGCGCTTGACCAGGTTGTTCACGTCGGCGCGGGTGTCGGCGCGGACGACGCAGGCGGCCATCCGCTCCTCGCCCTCGCGTCGCCCCATCACCACCACGCAGTTGGCGCCCTCGGTCATCGGCACGTCGTACCGCTCGCTCATGGCGGCGGTGTCGGCGTAGGCCGGGTCGATCTCGACGACGGCGACCTCGTCGGCGTGGGCCCAGCCGTCGAGCGCAGCGGCCACCGCAGGCGCGAGGAGCTCGGGATGCGACCGCACGGGCAGCGACTCGAGCGAGCCGAGGTGTGGCAGGTTCATGAGCTCACTGTGTCAGGCCCGTTAGCGTTCGCCCTGTGGGACTCCTCGCCGCGGTCGATCGCACGCAGCGGCGTCACACTGTCCTCGGCCTGCCGATCGGGATCTTCTACAAGTACGCCGACGACCAGGGCAACTACCTCGCGGCCGTCATCACCTACTACGCCTTCATCGCGATCTTCCCGCTGCTGCTGCTCGCCAGCTCGATCCTGGGCTTCTTCCTCCAGAACGACCCGGCTCTCGCCCAGAGCATCCTCGACTCCGCCCTCGCCAACTTCCCGATCGTCGGTGACCAGCTCGGCCGGCCCGGAGGCCTCAAGGGCTCGGTGGCCGGCGTCGTCGTCGGCACGCTCGCCGCCCTCTACGGCTCGCTCGGCCTCGGACAGGCCCTGCAGAACGCCATGAACATCGCGTGGTCGGTGCCGCGCAACCGGCGGCCCAACCCGTTCTCCCTGCGGCTGCGCAGCCTCCTGCTGGTGTTCACCAGCGGCGCCGCGATCATCGGCATCGCCACGCTCTCGTCGCTGCTCACGAGCACCGCGGCCTTCGGCGCCCAGGCCGCCGACGGGATGGCCTGGGTCGTCCGGCTGTTCACGGTGTTCCTGACCGGCGCGGTGCTGACCCTGATCTTCCGGATCGCCGCCGCACGGCGACGCCACCTCAAGGCGGCGCCGGGAGCCTTCGCCACTGCCGTGATGTGGCAGGGCCTGCAGCTCCTCGGCACCTGGTACGTCGACCGGGTGATCAACCATGCCAGTGGGCATGAACGCGACCTTCGCGCTGGTCCTCGGCCTGATCGGGCTGATCTACATCGCTGCGGTGATGGGCGTCCTCGGCATCGAGGTCAACGTCGTGCTGGAGCGCAAGCTGTGGCCCCGAGCCCTGGCCAGCCTGTTCGTCGACAACACCGACCTCACCGACGCTGACCGACGGGCCTACGCCGGGTATGCGCGCTCCCAGCAGCACAAGACGATCGGCTCCATCGACGTCACCTTCCAGGACCCCGACACCGGCGAGATCCAGGCGCCGGACGAGCCGCTCTAGTCGCGCGGTCCCCGCAGCCGGGGCGCGGTGGCCACCAGGCCGGCGATGCCGGCGGCTACCCAGGGGACCGGGAGCAGCCACCGCAGGTCAGAGGCACCCACGGCGCCGCCCTCGACGAGCGCCCAGATCACGGCGATCCCGACGAAGGCGACGCCCATCACCAGGTGCAGGACGTTGACGGGATGGAGGCCCGAGGCGCGGCCGGGCCCGGTGTCGGGCGGGTCGAAGGGGTCGAACGAGTCGGAGGGGGCGGTGGGCTCGGTCAGGTCGCTCATGTCATCACCTCTCGGCCTGCACGTCGATGGCACCGATGTGCAAGGTCGTGTCGATGGTCAGGTGGGCCGGGCCGCCGGCGCTGCGGTCGGTGCCAAGGTGGAAGGCGTTGACGGTGGTGTCGACGCCCCCGGCGTCGCGACCGAAGGCGTTGATCCCGCCCATGCCGGTCACCTGGGCGTCGGTCACCACCGAGACGCTCGCAGGCACCCGGATGTCGAGGTGGCCGATGCCGCCGGAGACGTGGACGGTGCGCCCGTCGAGGGCGCGGGGGTCGGAGACCCCGCTCAGGTCGATGACCAGCTCACCGACGTCGAGGTGGTAGTCGCCCTGGACGGCGCTCGCGGTCGCCGGCCGTACCACCTCGCGGTGGGGGTCCCAGTGGTCGGCGAACGTGGTGCCGACGGTCGCCGAGGCCGCCATCAGGCCGACCAGGATCAGGCCTCCGGCCCGGCCGAAGAACGAGCCGAGCAACAGGAACGCCGCGGACAGGCCGAGCACGGTCGCGGGGTAGGCCGACGGGGCGACCGAGGCTCCGGCCAGGTCGACCACGGCCAGCACGCCGAGCGCCACCACCATCGTGGCCAGGGCGAACCAGAACAGGATCGGGCCCCGCTTGCGAGGGTTCACCGGCCGCGGCTGCTCCGGGACGACGTACGTCGGGGGAGGGGCGGGCGCGGGAGCAGGGGCAGGGCCGTACGTGGGAGTGGGTGCGGGAGGCGGGGGTGCGTCGCGCCGGTCGCGGCCGGCCAGCCGGGTGCCGACCAGGATCACGCCGAGCATCGCCACCAGTAACAGGAACGGGCCGGGGCTGCCCCACCACCCGTGCGAGACCAGGAGCACCAGGGCCAGGACCCCGATGGCGACCAGCGCCACCGCACGGCTGCGGCGGTCGAGCTTGATCACGGCCCAGTCCTGGCCGTCCTCGGGCACCAGCAGCCACAGCGCGAGGTAGAGCAGCAGCCCGACGCCGCCGAAGAACGCCAGGACGACGAAGCCGACCCGCACCAGCAGGGGGTCGATGTCGAGGTGGCGGGCGATCCCGCCGGCGACTCCCGCCACGCGGCGGTCGACGCCGACCCGGCGCAGCCGCCCGAGGTCCCTGACGTCGTCCCAGCTCACGCGCGGCCCGCTGTCGGGCCCCGGCGGCGGGGTCTGGGTGTCGGGAGGTGTCGTACTCATGTCTCCACGGTGCTCCACCAGCGCGCCGTGCACCATCGGGGGAACCCCTGATCCGGCCCGTGTCCGAGGCTCCGGGGGTCAGGGGTCGACCGGGGTGGTTCCTCGTGGTCGGGGCCCAGGTGCTCTGCGACGATGGGAGCACCATGACCACCTCCGTGCCTGCCGACGACGTGCGCCGCGACGTGCCCCGCGACGTACGCCGTGCGACGCGCGACACCAGCCAGCCGATCATCGGCGGCGTCGCGGCGGGGCTGGCGCGACATCTCGCGGTGCCGGTGATCTGGGTCCGGGTGGCCTTCCTGGTCACGGCGGTGCTCGGCGGCTCGGGGATCCTGTTCTACGCCGGTCTGTGGCTGCTGATGCCGGCCGAGTCGATGGTCGACGTCGGCGCCCCGGGCCTGGAGTCCGCGGCGCGCGGCGGCCGGCGACCCGGCCGCATCCGGCGGCTGGCCGACTCCGGGCCGGCGATCGCCCTCGTGGCGCTGGGGCTCGGGCTGGTGCTGCTCGCCGAGGCGGTCTTCGGCGGCCACGGCGTCCTGCTGTGGGCGATCGTGCTCGCGGTTCTCGGCATCGGGCTGCTGTGGCGGCAGGCCGACGAGGCCCAGCGGGCCAGGTGGCTCGACCAGTCCGAGCGGCTCAACCCGGTCCGCGCCGTCTTCGGGGCCGGTGGCTGGGCGGCCTACCTCCGGGTCGGCGCCGGTGTCGTCCTGGTGATCGGCTCGGTCGTCCTCTTCGCGGTCCGGCACGGCAGCCTCGCCGACGTGTACGACGTGCTGGTCGCGGCCGGCATCGGCGTGATCGGGCTGACCGTGGTGCTCGGGCCCTGGGTCTACCGGCTCACCAGCGACCTGGCGGCCGAGCGCGCGGAGCGGGTGCGCACCCAGGAGCGGGCCGACCTGGCCGCTCACCTCCACGACTCGGTGCTGCAGACGCTGGCCCTGATCCAGAAGAACGCCGGCGACTCCGCCACGGTAGCCCGGCTCGCCCGCTCCCAGGAGCGCGACCTGCGCGCCTGGCTCTTCGACGCAGCCCCCGAACGGGGCGGCGCCCTGGTCGCCGCGCTGCGCGGGATCGTCCGCGAGATCGAGGACACCTACGGCGTCGACGTCGAGCTGGTGTCCGTCGGCGACTGCGATCTCGACGACACCCTCGCGCCGGTGGTCGCGGCGGCCCGCGAGGCGACCGTCAACGCGGCCAAGCACGCGGACAGCCCGCTGGTCGACCTCTACTCCGAGGTGGGGGCCTCCGACGTCGAGGTGTTCGTGCGGGATCGGGGCAAGGGCTTCGACCCCGAGGCGATCCCGGCCGACCGGCAGGGCGTTCGCCACAGCATCGTCGACCGGATGTCGCGCCACGGCGGCACCGCCGAGATCAGGTCCACGCCCGGCTCGGGCACCGAGGTGCGGCTGAAGATGCCGCTCCAGGTTCGACAGGAGACCACGTCATGAGCAACCCCACGCGGGTGCTGATCGTCGACGACCACGCGATGTTCCGGGCCGGGGTACGCTCCGAGCTCGGCTCGGCCGGCCCCCACATCACCGTCGTCGCCGAGGCCGCCGACGTCGACGAGGCGGTGGCCCGGGTGCAGGAGACCCGGCCCGACGTCGTACTGCTCGACGTGCACCTGCCCGGCGGTGGAGGTGCCGAGGTGATGCGCAGGCTGTCGTTGACGATGACCGCGGCCGAGGCGCCGAGGTTCCTCGCGCTGTCGGTCTCCGACGCCGCCGAGGACGTGATCGGCACGATCCGGGCCGGCGCCCGGGGCTACGTCACCAAGACCATCACCGGCCCCGAGCTGGTCGACGCCATCCGCCGGGTCTCCGACGGCGACGCGGTCTTCAGCCCCCGGCTGGCGGGGTTCGTGCTCGACGCCTTCGCCGGCACGATCGAGATCTCCGCCGTCGACGAGGACCTCGACCGTCTCACCGAGCGCGAGCGCGAGGTGATGCGGCTGATCGCCCGCGGCTACTCCTACAAGGAGGTCGCCAAGGAGCTGTTCATCTCGATCAAGACGGTGGAGACCCACATGTCCAGCGTGCTGCGCAAGCTCCAGCTGTCCTCGCGCCATGAGCTGACCAAGTGGGCCTCCGACCGCCGACTCCTCTAGCGGGCTACGGCTTGACCACCACCATGCCCTTCATGTTCATGTCGCGGTGGAGGCCGCACAGGTAGTGGAACCTGCCCACCTTGTTGAAGGTGACCACGAACGTCGCGGGCGGCGGGATGATCCCCGAGTCCAGGTTCCCGCCCCGGAAGTTGGTGGGATGACCCGCAGGAGCGAACAGCGCGAGCCCGACCGGTACGGCGCCGAAGGTCACTGTGTGCGGAGCGTTCATCGACATGTTGTTGACGAAGCGGACCTTCTCGCCCTTGTGGATCACGGCCTTGTGCCGCAGGAACCGCATCACCATCGAGCCGCCGTTGTCCGCTCCGGTGAACACCTTGTGGTTGGTGCTCGCGGCGAGCGTGCTCGCCTGGAGGGCTCGCCCGTCGGCGTTGATGGCGCCGGCCAGCCAGGCGGCGTCCGCGTCGATGTCGGCCTGGGACGCCGGGTACGCCGCGCCGGCGGTCTGCACGTGCACGGCCCCACGCATCATGACGCCGTGGACCAGGCAGTGGTAGTAGAAGGTCCCTGCGTCCGGGAAGGTCAGGGAGTAGGACTTGAAGACCGGCGCGGGGAGCGGGGTGAAGGCCGACAGCGTGGTCAGCAGCCCTGAGTTGAAGTAGGACGTGCCGTCCATCGTGGAGGGGCCCTGCGGGGTGATCTGGGTCGGGTCCGTCGGGTCGAGCGCGGGCAGCGTCGCCTGCGCGGCCCCGCCGGCGATGAAGCTCACCGTGTGGATCTCGGCGCTGTTCGCCTTCCAGGTGACGGAGTCACCGGCGTCGATGGTGATGTCACCGGGCAGGAACCGCTGGCCCTGGATGGCCATGTCGGCGGTGACCCAGGGGGAGGGCTGAGTGAGACCAGGGACCTACGCCCCTGGCGGCGTACGACGCACGGCCCTGCCCGCCCGCGGCCACGCGGCGGGACGGTGGAGCCAGGACACGCAGCCCCCAGGAGGTCGCCATGGTGCTCGCAGTCACGTTGCTCGTCCTGTCCGTGATGGTCATCCCGCTCCTCGTGCTCGGCATGATGCGCCGGTTCGGCATGGAGGAGGCCGAGACCGAGCGGGCGCTGCTCGCGCCCGATGCCCACACCGTGGCCTGGGTCGTGCCGGAGGGTGAGGATCCCGCGACGGTACGGACCCACCTCTCGCACGCCGGGTTCACCTCGGTGCTGGACCGGAGCGGTGACCAGCGCCTGGTGGTCGAGTGCGAGCCGGGAGACCGGGAGATGGTGCGCGACATCATCGCCCACGCCGCGCACTCCACCTTGGGCGGACAGGCCCTCCAGCCCAGCCAGCTGCGGTTCGACGACGACCCTGCCTGAACCTCTAGGCTGCCGCCCATGAAGGTCGTGCAGGTGATCCTGGTCGTGCTGCACATGCTGGGCGTGCTGGCGCTCCTGGTCGGTCTGCTCGTGCAGGTGCGCAACCCCGAGAAGCGCGTGACCGGCCCGATGCGCGACGGCATCGGGACGACGTTCCTGGCCGGGCTCCTGCTCGTGGGCGTGCTCGAGATCCGCGACGAGTCCTTCAACCACGCCGTGGTCGCGACCATGTTCGCGATCGGGCTGGTGATCCTGGTGCTGGTGATGGCCAACGTGCGCAAGCCGTCGATCCCCACCTGGCTCTGGTGGCTGATCCTGGGGCTGACCGTCGCCGACATCGGGGTGGCCTTCAGCTGACCCCGGTACGCCGTCCCCGCGGGGGGTGGCGACCCGTAGGCTTGCCGGGAGATGAGCGACACCCTCCCCGTCATCGGCCAGTCCCTGGGCCGCAGCGACGAGCCGAGCCCGAGCGTCCGCGGAAGCCGTCGCGCGACGACCTCCTCCGCGGGCTCAACGAGCCCCAGCGCGCAGCGGTCGTCCACGAGGGCTCACCACTGCTCGTCGTCGCCGGCGCCGGCTCGGGCAAGACCCGGGTGCTGACCCGCCGGATCGCGTGGCTGGTCTCCGAGCGGGGCGCGCACCCCGGCTCGATCCTGGCGATCACGTTCACCAACAAGGCCGCCGCGGAGATGAAGGAGCGGGTCGAGGCGCTGGTCGGCCCGCGGGCGCGCCTGATGTGGGTCTCGACCTTCCACTCCGCCTGCGTGCGGATCCTGCGCAAGGAGATCGACAAGCTCGGGTTCCGGTCCAGCTTCACCATCTACGACGCTGCCGACTCCAAGCGGCTGATGACCATGGTGATCAAGGACCTCGACCTCGACCCCCGTCGCTACCAGCCCGGCCCGGTCCTCCACTGGGTCTCCACCCACAAGAACGAGCTGCGCGGCCCGGAGGAGGTCGCCGCCGACACCCACAACAAGTTCGAGGAGGCCTACTCCGCGGCGTACACCCACTACCAACGCCGCCTCCGCGAGGCCAACGCCCTCGACTTCGACGACATCCTGACCCTGACCGTCGACCTGTTCGCCACCTTCCCGGAGGTTCGCGAGACCTACCGCCGCCGCTTCCGGCACGTGCTCGTCGACGAGTACCAGGACACCAACCACGCGCAGTACGCCCTGATCCACCAGCTCTGTGCCGACTCGTTGGAGGAGACCCTCGAGGACGTCGCCTACGACCAGACCGCTGCCGAGCGGGTCCCGCCGGCCGAGCTGATGGTGGTCGGCGACGCCGACCAGTCGATCTACGCCTTCCGCGGCGCCAACATCCGCAACATCCTCGACTTCGAGCAGGACTTCCCCAACGCGACCTCGATCCTGCTCGAGCAGAACTACCGCTCCACGCAGACCATCCTCAACGCCGCCAACGCGGTCATCTCCCGCAACCAGGGCCGCAAGCCGAAGAACCTCTGGTCCGACGCCGGGGCGGGCGCCCAGATCGTCGGCTACGTGGCCGACGACGAGCGCGATGAGGCCCGCTTCGTATCCGGTGAGATCGACACCCTCACCGACGCCGGCTCCCGGCCCGGTGACGTGGCCGTCTTCTACCGCACCAACGCCCAGTCGCGGGTCTTCGAAGAGGTCTTCATCCGCCTCGGCATGCCCTACCGCGTCGTCGGCGGCGTGCGGTTCTACGAGCGGCGCGAGGTCCGCGACGCCCTGGCCTACCTGCGGATGCTGGTCAACCCCGACGACGAGGTGTCCCTGCGCCGCATCCTCAACGTCCCCAAGCGCGGCATCGGCGACCGCGCGGTCGAGTGCGTGACGTCGTTCGCCCAGCGCGAGCGCGTGCCGTTCTGGGAGGGCCTGCGCAGGGCCGACGAGGCGCCGGGGCTGGTCACCCGCTCGCTGGTGGCGATCCAGGGGTTCGTGGCCCTCGTCGAGGAGCTCCAGTCGATGGTCGACGCCGGTGAGCGCGCCGACGTCGTCCTCGAGTCGGTGCTCGCCCGCTCGGGCTACCTCGACGAGCTCGAGGCCTCCGACGACCCCCAGGACGGCACCCGGCTGGAGAACCTCGCCGAGCTGGTCGCCGTGGCCCGCGAGTTCGCCGACGACCCCGTCGCCGGCCCGTCCGCCGACCCCACCGACGTCGACGCCGGCACCGTGACCCCGGGGCTCTCCGACTTCCTCGAGCGGGTGGCCCTGGTCGCCGACACCGACCAGATTCCCGCCGCGCCCCACGACGACGACGGCGGCATGGTCACTCTGATGACCCTCCACACCGCCAAGGGCCTGGAGTTCCCGACCGTGTTCCTGACCGGCCTCGAGGACGGCGTCTTCCCCCACTCCCGCAGCCTCGACGACGGCGCCGAGCTGGAGGAGGAGCGCCGGCTCGCCTACGTCGGTCTCACCCGCGCCCGCGAGCGGCTCTACCTCTCCCGGGCGCTGGTGCGCTCGGCCTGGGGCGCGCCTGCGCACAACCCGGCGTCCCGCTTCCTCGGCGAGGTGCCCGACGACCTCGTCGACTGGCGCCGGACCGAGGCCGACCAGGTGCAGTGGCAGCGCCCCGACCTCTCGCGTACGACGGGCCGCGCCGCAGGCCTGGGAGCCCCGACCTCGGCCGGCCGCCGCAACTTCAGTGCCGCAGCCGCCCGGGCCGACGCGGCAGCGAAGTCCAAGCCCGCCCGCGAGGTGCCGTCGCTGGCGCCCGGCGACCGCGTCCAGCACGACACGTTCGGCCTCGGCACCGTGGTGGCGGTCGAGGGCGTGGCCGACAAGGCGGTCGCCTCGATCGACTTCGGCTCCGACGGCGTCAAGCGGCTGCTGCTGCGTTACGCCCCGGTGGAGAAGCTCTAGGCCGGAGGCCCCGGGTAGAGGCCGTGCACCACGAGCGCGGCGTAGGGGTCGACCGGGTCGCCGCCGCCGGGGTGCACCTCGAGGTGGAGGTGGGGGCCGGTGACGTTGCCGGTGGAGCCGATGTAGCCGATCACCTGACCGGGCTTCACGGTGGCGCCCACGGAGGTGCCGAACTCGTTCTGGTGGCAGTACCACAGCTCGGTGCCGTCGGGGAGCGTCTCGATGGTGCGGTTGCCGTAGGCGCCGGAGTAGGCGGTCTCGGAGATCGTGCCGCCGGCCACCGCCATGATCGGGGTGCCGGTCGGGGCTGCGAAGTCGAGGCCGGTGTGGAAGTGCGACCACAGCGAGCTGTAGTCGCCGAAGCGCGCCGTGAGCTGGTAGGTGCCGACCGCGACGGGCAGCACCCACTGGTGGAGCTTGATCTTGGCCGCCTGCTTCTCGGCCTGGGCGGCGAAGGCCGAGAGCGCCTCGTCGCGCTGCTTGGCCTGGGCGTCGGCCTCGGCCTGCCGGCTGTCGGACGACGTGCGGTCGCCGCTGCGGCTGACGACCGGGCCCCGCCCGCCCAGCAGGCTGGCCGACGCGATGCCGCTCGACCCGGACAGGGCGTTGGCGGCCACCAGCCGGTGGGCGCCGGCCGCACCGGCACTAGCGGGGTTCATGGCCTGGAGGGCGCCTCCGGCGGAGACCGCGAGGATCGCCAGCCCGGCGACCAGCGGCGCGCTGGGCAGTCGGGACACCAGGTTGCGGCGCGGGGCCACCCGCTTGCCCGTCGCCCGCGTGGGGCTCGGCAGCTCGGGCTCGACCACGAGGGTGGGAGCGGGAGTGGGAGCCTCCGTGGCCTCGACGAGAGGCAGCACCGGCGCCGGCGCGATCCGGCGTCCGACGTAGGGAGCGGGCTCGGCGACGACGACCGGCGGCGCAGGCTCGGGCGCCGGCTCGGGAGCGGCGACCCGGCGGCCCGTGTAGGGCGTGGGCAGCGCCTGCTCGGCAGCGTGGCGGGCGACGCGCTTCCCGGAGCGAGCGGGGACCTTCGAGTCGCCGTTTCCGGCGAGGAGGTCACCCATGAAGTCGGCTCCCGGGGGTCGGAGTGGGTCGGTCAGCGAGTCTCGACAGTAACGGATGGGTCACGGCCGGTGAAATCCGCCACGGGCACCATGTGCATACCCCGCCCGGATCGGGGTAAACGTGTGGCTGGAGTCACCTGTAGAGGCGCCTCTACGTCCCCGGGAGGGCCGCCCGGAGCCGTCGGTTAGTCTGCGCCCATGGCTGCTTCCCCTTCCTCGCGGATCCGGATCGTGGTGGCCAAACCCGGTCTCGACGGTCACGACCGGGGCGTGAAGATCGTGGCGCGGGCGCTGCGCGACGCCGGTCACGAGGTGATCTACACCGGGCTCCACCAGACCCCGGAGCAGATCGTGGAGACCGCGATCCAGGAGGACGCCGACCTGATCGGCCTGTCGGTGCTCTCGGGCGCCCACATGACGCTCTTCCGCCGGCTGATCGAGCTGCTGCACGAGCGCGGGGCCGACGACATCCGGGTGATCGGGGGCGGGATCATCCCCGACGAGGACATCCCGGTGCTCGAGGAGATGGGGGTGGCCAAGGTGTTCACCCCCGGGGCGACCACCGCCGAGATCACCGACTGGGTGGCCGAGTCGTTCGCCGAGCCGGCCTGAGGCTCAGCCGCGGTCGACGTCGAGGACGATCCGGACCCGCTGGCCGACCTGGTGCGCCTCGCGGAACCGCATCCGCTGCGAGGTGATCCGCCGGGGTAGCAGCGGGCGGCCAGCACCCAGGGTGACCGGCGTCATCCCGAGGTGCACCTCGTCGAGAAGATCCGCGTCGGCGAACTGACCCACGAGGTCGCCGCCCCCGACGATCCACACGTCCCGGCCCTCGGCGGCCGCGGACAGCTCGTCGTACACCGGAGCGACGGGGCCCTGCACGAAGTGCACCTCGACGCCCGGGACGCCCGGGAGGTCCTGGTGGGTGAACACCCACAGCGGGCGGTCGCCGTAGAACTCGGCGTACTGCTCCGGATGGTCGGTGAAGTGCCGGTCGAGCATCCATCGGTACGTCGTGGTGCCGGTGACCAGAAGCCCGATCCCGCCGATGAACGTGTCCCAGCTGCCGTCGTCCTCGGTGTGCGGCACCTCGAAGAGCCAGTCGAGGGAGTCGTGCTCGTCGGCGATGAACCCGTCGAGCGTGCAGGCAGTGAAGTAGACGACCCGGGTCATCGTCGAAGAGTAGGCCGGACTAGGGTGCGAGAGGTTTCGAACCGGTCTCTCAGGAGTGGTGGCACGTGGATCTGATGGAGTACCAGGCGAAGGAGCTCTTCGCCAAGCACAACGTCCCGGTCACGGTGGGCACCGTGATCACGACCCCCGAGGAGGCCGAGGCGGCAGCCGTGGCCGAGGGTGCGAGCGGTGGTGGCCGCGTCGTGGTGAAGGCGCAGGTCAAGACCGGCGGCCGTGGCAAGGCCGGCGGCGTGAAGCTGGCCCAGGACCCGCAGGACGCCGTCGTCAAGGCGCGCGAGATCCTCGGCATGGACATCAAGGGCCACACCGTCCACCGGGCGTTGGTGGCGCCGGCGGCCGACATCGCGGAGGAGTACTACTTCTCGTTCCTCGTCGACCGGGCCAACCGCGACTACCTCTGCATCGCCTCCACCGAGGGCGGGGTCGAGATCGAGGTCACCGCCCACGAGAACCCCGACGCCATCGCGCGGGTCTCGATCGACCCGCAGGTCGGCGTCGACGACGCCATGGCCGCCGAGATCGTCGCCGCCACCGGGTTCGACGCCGACGTCGCCGAGCAGGCGGCGGACGCGATCAAGAAGCTGTGGGCGGTCTTCGTCGAGGAGGACGCCACCCTGGTCGAGGTCAACCCCCTGGTGAAGCTCGGCGACGGGTCGCTCGAGGCGCTCGACGGCAAGGTCACCCTCGACGACAACGCCGACTTCCGCCACGAGGATCACGCCCGCTTCGAGGTCACCGAGGACGAGGACCCCCTCGAGCTCGTGGCCAAGGAGAAGGGCCTGAACTACGTCAAGCTGGACGGCCACGTCGGGATCATCGGCAACGGCGCGGGCCTGGTCATGTCGACCCTCGACGTCGTCGCCTACGCCGGGGAGAAGCACGGCGGCGTCAAGCCGGCCAACTTCCTCGACATCGGCGGCGGCGCCTCGGCCGAGGTGATGGCCAACGGCCTCGACATCATCCTGGGCGACGAGCAGGTCAAGTCCGTGTTCGTCAACGTCTTCGGCGGCATCACCTCGTGCGACGAGGTCGCCAACGGCATCGTCGGCGCCCTCCAGCGGGTCGGCGCGGAGGCGGACAAGCCACTCGTCGTACGCCTCGACGGCAACAACGTCGAGGAGGGCCGGCGGATCCTGAACGACGCCAACCACCCGCTGGTCACGCTGGTGGACACCATGGACGGCGCGGCCGACAAGGCCGCCGAGCTCGCGCACGCGGCGAGCGCCTGAGAAGGACGAGGACTGACGAGATGGCGATCTGGCTGACCGAGACCTCCAAGGTCATCGTTCAGGGCATGACCGGTGGCGAGGGCATGAAGCACACCCAGCGGATGCTCGACTCCGGCACGAACGTCGTGGGAGGTGTCAACCCACGCAAGGCCGGCGAGCAGGCGAAGTTCGCCGACGTCGCCGTCCCGGTCTTCGGGACCGTCGCCGAGGCGATGGCCGAGACCGGCGCCGATGTGTCGGTCGTGTTCGTGCCGCCGGCGTTCACCAAAGCGGCCGCGATCGAGGCGATCGACGCCGGGATCAGCCTGCTCGTGGTGATCACCGAGGGCGTGCCGGTGCACGACACCGCCGAGTTCCGGGCCTACGCCGAGAGCAAGGGCACCACCCGGATCATCGGGCCGAACTGCCCCGGCCTGATCAGCCCCGGCAAGTCCAACGCCGGCATCATCCCCGCCGACATCACCCACGCCGGCCGGGTCGGCCTGGTGTCGAAGTCGGGGACCTTGACCTACCAGATGATGTACGAGCTGCGTGACCTCGGCTTCTCCTCCTGCATCGGCATCGGTGGCGACCCGATCATCGGGACGACCCACATCGACGCCCTCGCGGCGTTCGAGGAGGACCCCGAGACCGAGGCGATCGTGATGATCGGCGAGATCGGCGGAGACGCCGAGGAGCGGGCCGCGGCCTACATCAAGGACCACGTCACCAAGCCGGTCGTCGGCTACGTCGCGGGCTTCACCGCCCCCGAGGGCAAGACGATGGGCCACGCCGGCGCCATCGTCTCCGGTTCGTCCGGCACCGCCGCGGCGAAGAAGGAGGCCCTCGAGGCCGTCGGCGTCAAGGTCGGCAAGACGCCGTCGGAGACCGCCGAGCTGATGCGGCGGGTGCTCGCCGGCTAGCTCGGCATCGCCGCCAGCCGCTCGCCCGCGCGGTGGACGAGGGCGATGAACTGGCTCGTCGTCATCGAGTGTGCGCCGTCCGGGACGAAGCCGACCTGGGCGACGGCGCTGCCCACGCGCGCCACGCCCATGTAGAAGGTCATCACCTGCTTGTCGCTGACCTGGGTGCGGACCCGCCAGGCCGAGAGGTCGGGCTGGTCGGCCAGCGGGACGACCTTGGTGCCGAGGTCGTGCCGGGAGCAGCTGCCGAGCCGCGCGCGCACGCCCTTCACGAACGTGCGGGCAGCGGCCGGGCCGGCCTGTCGTCCCACCGTCTCGGTGAGCCCGAACGCGTCGGCCAGCTGGGCGTCGGGCACCAGGAACGACCGGGTCGCGGCATGCTGCCAGCCAAGGCCCTGGAAGCTGCTCCGGTCGCAGCCGGTCGCGGCCAGGTTGGTCACGGCCCGGCGCGGCGTGGTGCCGACCCAGGGGCTCTCGACGCCGGCGACCGGCGGCAGGTCCAGCTCGCTGAGCATCATCGGCGGCGGGCCGGTCGGGGGTGCCGGCATGTCCACGGCCTCGGGCATCGACGAGCACGGCCCGCCGCCGGCGGTCGGGCAGAGGTCGTCGACGGCCGAGACGAGCAGCCGCAGGTTGGCGGCGCGGTCGGGCCGGCTGCTGCCCGAGGTGCGGGTGAGGGCGACCGTCGTGATCCGGCCGGTGCGGGCGACGCCGAGCACCATGGTGGCGCGCGGCTTCCCCCAGGCCTGGAGGGTGTACTGCTCGGCCTCGTCGCCGAGCCCCTTCACGCGGCGTACGCCGAGGAGCTGGGTGCGGCTCATCGTGCAGCCGGCGAACCACGAGGTCGTCGTGGTGAAGCCCTGCGCGGCACCGGCGTCGTCCGCGGAGAGCTCCACGGCCTGGACCGCGGCCAGCTGCGGCTGGCCCGGTCGGTGGCGCGTGGTGAAGTTGCGGACCAGCGAGGTGGCCGCCTTCGGGTCGGCGTAGGCCTTCTTCTGGCAGGGGAGGGCCCGGCCCTGGGCCGGGTCGGTGCCGGTGATCCGCCACTGGCGCCCGGGCATGGCGCGGGTCACCTGCGCACGCGTCAGCAGAGCGTCGGTGGTGATCGGGTCGGCGACGGTCGAGGAACGTGCGTCCTCGCCGGTGCCCTGGCTCGGCACGCCGGTGATCCGGCGCCCTGCGGCCTCGAGGGTCGGGTGAACGCCTTTGGAGTCGGCGACCACGAAGCCACTGACCACCAGGGCCGCCGTGACCAGGCCCACGCCCGCGAGCGCATGGGTACGACGACGGGTCGCGCCGGCGCGGCGGATGATCGTGGCGCGCGGCCACCGCTGGTCGGCACAGTGGGCCGTCAGCGCGTCGAGCAGCGGCCGGACGGCCGTCGACGGCACCTCGCGCTGCAGGGCGAACTGCGAGGTCGCCTGCTGCAGCCGCTCCTCGGCCTGGACCAGGGGCAGCCCGACCTCGCGGGCCATCTCCTGCCGCGAGGTGTTCGTGAGCTGGGTCAGCAGGAGGGCCTTGCGCGAGGCCACCGGCAGCTTGGCCAGTGCGTCGAGGGTGGCGCGCAGCTCGGCGTCGAGCTTGCGGTCGCGGTGCCAGATCCGGGCGGTGTGCCGCCGCTGGGCGTGCGACCAGACGAGGGGCCGCACCCACGCCTCCGGATCGGGCAGCCGCTTGACCTTGCCCCAGTGGTGCCACGCCGCGACGAAGCTGTCGCGCACGGCCCCGCGCGACGCCGGGAGGTCGCCGGTGAGGGCGAAGGCGAGAACGAGCAGGCGATCCCTGGTCTGGCTGTAGAAAGCGTCGAACTGCTCGGCGTCGGACATGGCGCCCACACGGTACGCCGTGCCTGGGCGGACCTCGAAAACTCGGCGTGGCAGCGCGGATCCTCCTGGCGCCACGGTGATGATGGGCACGTCATGACTTCGCTGCTGCCCGCACCGCGCCGTACGACACGGGACGACGCCCGGGCGGACGCGGCCGGCCGTCGCCCCCTCGTGCTGCTGGCGGCCCTCGCCGGGGTGGGAGCGGCCGGTGCCATGTTGCTGGTCTGCCTGGCCGGGGGAGTCGTCGGCTGGTTCCTCACCGACGCCGGCGCCCACGGCGCCCCGCGCGACGGGCTGCGCGTCGGCGCGACCGGCTGGCTGATGGCCCACGGGTCGGGCGTCCACGTCGGGGGCGTGCCGGTCACCGCCGTCCCGCTCGGCCTGAGCCTCGTCATCGCGATCGTGGTCTGGCGCCTCGGGCTCCGGCTCGGCGACCTGGTGTCCGGCCACGGACCCGACGCCGACGCGATCGCCGACGGCGTCCGCGACTGGACCGTCGCCTCGGCCACCGCGGTGTTCACGCTCGGCTACGTCGCCGTGCTGGTCGTCACCCACCAGCTCGCCACCACGCCGGCCACCTCGCCCTCGCTGGCCCGGGCCCTGGGCTGGGCGATGCTGCTCTGCCTCTCGGTCGCCGGGCCGGCGATCGCCGTGGGGTCGGGCCGCGCGGCCATCTGGACGTCGTTCCTCCCTCTCTCGCTACGGGCCGCCGCGGCCGCCGCCTGGCGCACCCTGGTCTGGTACGCCGCGGTGTCGTGCGCCGTGTTCGTGGTCGCCCTCGCCGTCGACTGGGACGGCGCGGTCAACGTGATGTCGCAGCTGCACACCAGCCCCGGCGCGGCCACCCTGCTCATCGGGCTCTGCCTCCTGCTGGTGCCCCACGCCACGCTCTTCACCGGCTCCTACCTGCTCGGTCCGGGCTTCGCGGTCGGGGCGCACACCCTCGTCACCCCGACGGGCGTGACGCTCGGTGCCCTGCCGATGTTCCCCCTGCTCGCCGCCCTGCCCGACGCCGGGCCGACCCCGGCGTGGGCCCTCGCCCTGCTCGCGGTCCCGCCGGTGGTCGCCGCCGTCGCCGTCCACCGGGCGCTGGGCCGCTACCCGACCACCCGGTGGGACGAGGCCGCGCTACGCGGAGCGGGTGCGGGGCTGATCTGCGCCGTCGCGTTCGCCGCCCTGGCCGCCCTGTCGCGCGGAGCGGTGGGGCCCGGACGGATGGCCGACGTCGGTCCGTTCGTCTTCCAGGTGCTGCTCCACGGCATCGCGACGTTCGGCCTCGGCGGTCTGGTCGGGTCGATGACCGCGACCTGGCGCTGCCGTCGTAGCGTCTGAGCTGTGACCGTTCCGCTGCCGCGCCTCGACGGCGCGACCGTCGTCGTGCCCGCCCCCGGCTCCGGACCCGGCAACTGGGCCGGGGCCGCCACCGCCACCCTGGTCGATGACACCATCTACCTCACCTACCGCCTACGGCGCCCGCTCACCGACGGCCGTGGGGTCTCGGTGGTGGTGGCCCGCTCGACCGACGGCGTCCGGTTCGAGCCGGTCTGCGAGGTGCTGCGCGACGACTTCGGGGCCGAGTCGTTCGAGCGACCCGTCGTGCTCCGCCGCCCCGACGGTGGCTGGCGCCTCTACCTCTCGTGCGCCACGCCGGCGTCCAAGCACTGGTGGATCGAGGCCCTCGACGCCGACACCCCCGAGGCACTGCCGCAGGGCCGACGTACCCGGACCCTGCCCGGCAGCGTCGACGAGGCGGTCAAGGACCCGGTCGTGGTGGTCGACGGGTCCGGGTGGCGGATGTGGGTGTGCTGCCACCCGCTCACCGAGCCCGGCCACGAGGACCGGATGACGACGAGGCTGGCCACCAGCGACGACGGCCTCGACTGGCAGTGGCAGGGCGTCGCCCTGGCGCCGACCCCCGGCTCGTGGGACGCGCGCGGCACGCGGGTCGCGGCCGTGCTCGACACCTACCCCCTCACCGTCCTCTACGACGGGCGGGCGACCGCGGAGCAGAACTGGCACGAGGTGACCGGCCTCGCCGTCGAGCACGACGGCCGCCTGCTCCCCGACCCCGACAACCCGGTCGCGGTCTCACCGCACTCCGACGGCGCCTTCCGCTACGCCACCGCCGTGGCGCTGCCCGACGGCTCGACGCGCTTCTACTTCGAGGCTGCCCGCGCCGACGGCGCGCACGACCTCCTCACCTCGCTCGTGCCGGCCTGAGGTCAGCGGGCCCGGACCACCACCACCGGGAGGTAGCCCACCGGGATCGAGGCGGCCCTGCCCGTCGGTCCCGCGGGCCTAGTCACCGCGGAGGCGTGGGCCTGGTCCGCGCGGACTAGCCCTAGACTCCCGGGCGTGCCCAGCCCTCTCCGAGTCGTTGTCCTGGTCTCCGGGACGGGCACCAACCTCCAGGCCCTGCTCGACGCCTGCGCCGAGCCGTCGTACGGCGCCGAGGTCGTCGCCGTCGGGGCCGACCGGGGCGGGATCGAGGGTCTGGCCCGGGCCGAGCGGGCCGGGGTGCCGTCGTTCGTCCACCGGGTCAAGGACTTCGCCACCCGGGACGACTGGGACGCCGCGCTGACCGCCTCCGTGGCGTCGTACGCCCCCGACCTGGTGGTCTCCGCCGGCTTCATGAAGCTGGTAGGCCCGACGTTCCTGGCGGCACACGGCGGACGGTTCCTCAACACCCATCCCGCGCTGTCGCCGTCGTTCCCCGGCATGCACGGGCCCGCCGACGCCCTGGCCTACGGCGTGAAGGTCACCGGCTGCACGCTCTTCGTCGTCGACGCCGGCGTCGACAGCGGCCCGATCGTCGCCCAGGCCACCGTCCCGGTGCTCGACGACGACACCGTCGAGACGCTGCACGAGAGGATCAAGACCGAGGAACGCGCGATGCTCGTGGCAGCCGTCGGCCGGATCGCCCGCGACGGGTTCACCGTCGACGGCCGCGTCGTGCGATTCGGCTAGGGTGTGGGCACACGACTGGCGCGGGTGGGCAACCACCAGGGAGTGACCGTCACCGAGCATCGACCGCCTGGGTGCCCGGACCGGAAGATGACGTCGAGCCACGACGCGAGCGCAGGAGTGATCTCATGATCGACCGCATCCCGATCAGGCGAGCCCTGGTCTCCGTCTACGACAAGACCGGTCTCGACGACCTCGTCCGCGGCCTCGCCGCCGCCGGGGTCGAGCTGGTCTCGACCGGCGGCTCGGCGACCCGCATCGACTCGCTCGGGCTGCCGGTGACTCGCGTCGAGGACCTCACCGGGTTCCCCGAGTGCCTCGACGGCCGGGTCAAGACGCTGCACCCCAAGGTGCACGCCGGCATCCTCGCCGACCGGCGTCTCGACTCCCACGTGCAGCAGCTGGAGCACCTCGGCATCGCGCCGTTCGACCTGGTGGTGTCCAACCTCTACCCGTTCGTGCAGACGGTCACCTCCGGTGCCACGCCCGACCAGTGCGTCGAGCAGATCGACATCGGTGGGCCGTCGATGGTGCGGGCGGCGGCCAAGAACCACCCGTCGGTCGCAATCGTCACCTCGCCCGGCCGCTACGCCGACGTGCTGGCCGCGCTGGCCGCCGGCGGCTTCACCCTCGAGGAGCGCAAGCGCCTGGCCGCCGAGGCCTTCGCCCACACCGCGTCCTACGACGTGGCGGTGGCGTCGTGGATGGCCTCCGGGCCGGAGCACGGCGGCCTGACCGACACCAGCGACGCTCCGCCCGACTCCGGGGGCGGCTTCCCGGCGTGGATCGGTGCCACCTGGACCAAGAAGGCGGTGCTCCGCTACGGCGAGAACCCCCACCAGTCGGCCGCTCTCTACGGCCACTGGCGTGGCGGCCTGGCCGCGGCCCAGCAGCTGCACGGCAAGGAGATGTCCTACAACAACTACGTCGACACCGACGCCGCGCGGCGGGCGGCGAACGACTTCGCGACTCCGGCCGTGGCGATCATCAAGCACGCCAACCCGTGCGGCATCGCGATCGGCGCCGACGTCGCAGAGGCTCACCGCAAGGCGCACGCCTGCGACCCGGTGTCCGCGTTCGGCGGCGTGATCGCGGTCAACCGCGAGGTGACCGAGGAGCTCGCCGAGCAGGTCTCCGAGATCTTCACCGAGGTGATCGTGGCCCCCTCCTACGAGGAGGGCGCGCTCGAGGTGCTGCAGGCCAAGAAGAACATCCGGATCCTGCGCTGCCCGCCCGACGCCCACCCCGACGCGGTGGAGTTCCGGGGCATCTCGGGCGGGGTGCTCATGCAGCGGGTCGACCACGTCGACGCGCCGGGCGACGACCCGGCGACCTGGACCCTGACGACCGGCGAGGCCGCACCCGACGACGTGCTGGCCGACCTGGCGTTCGCGTGGCGGGCCTGCCGCGCGGTCAAGTCCAACGCGATCCTGCTCGCCCACGACCGCGCGTCGGTCGGCATCGGAATGGGACAGGTCAACCGCGTGGACTCCTGCCGGCTCGCGGTGTCGCGGGCGGGGGAGCGCGCCGCCGGGTCGGTGGCAGCCTCCGATGCCTTCTTCCCGTTCGAGGACGGCCCGAAGATCCTCATCGACGCCGGCATCCGGGCGATCGTCCAGCCGGGCGGCTCGGTGCGCGACGAGCTGACGGTCCAGGCCTGCCAGGAGGCCGGCGTCACGATGTACGTCACCGGCACCCGCCACTTCTTCCACTGACCTCCCAGGACGGACCAGATGACCGCAAAGATCCTCGACGGCACCGCCACCCTGCGCACGATCAAGGCCGAGCTCACCGAGCGGGTGGCCGCGCTCCGGGAGCGGGGCGTCACGCCCGGGCTCGGGACCGTGCTGGTCGGCGACGACCCGGGCTCGCACTGGTACGTCGGGGCCAAGCACAAGGACTGCGCCTCGATCGGCATCACCTCGCTGCGCCGCGATCTGCCGGCGACCGCCACCCAGGCGGAGGTGGAGGCGGTGATCGACGAGCTGAACGCCGACCCGTCCTGCACCGGCTTCATCGTCCAGCAGCCCACGGGGCTCGACGAGTTCGCGCTGCTGTCGCGGGTCGACCCGGCCAAGGACGTCGACGGCCTGCACCCGACCAACCTCGGCAAGCTGGTCCTCGGGGAGTCCGGACCGCTCCCGTGCACCCCGGTCGGTGTCATCGAGCTGCTCCGCCGCCACGGGGTGCAGATCGAGGGCGCCGAGGTGGTGGTGGTCGGCCGCGGCATCACCGTCGGGCGCCCGCTCGGCCTGCTGCTCACCCGCCGTAGCGAGAACGCCACGGTGACCCTGTGCCACACCCGCACCCGCGACCTGGCCGCCCACACCCGCAACGCCGACATCGTGGTGGCGGCCGCGGGCGTGCCGGGCATCGTCACCGCCGAGATGGTCAAGCCGGGAGCGGCGGTGCTCGACGTCGGGGTGTCGCGGGTCGACGGCAAGATCGCGGGCGACGTCGCGGCCGACGTGGCCGCGGTCGCGGGCTGGGTCTCGCCCAACCCCGGTGGGGTGGGGCCCATGACACGCGCCATGCTGCTGACCAACGTGGTCGACATCGCCGAGGAGACAGCACACTGAGAGACGTGGAGCCCGACGTGCACGACGTCCCGGCGGAGTCGGCCGAGCCCGCCGGGCGACGTTATCCGTCGACCATCGGTGGACTGCTCTACCTCGTCGTGCTCGGCTCGGCGGGGGTCGCGCTGTTCGTGGTGTCCCGCGGCGACTGGCGGCTCGGGGTGCGCTGGATCGGCGGGGCACTCGTGTTCGCCGCGGCGGCCCGGCTCGTGCTGCCGGTCCGCGAGGCCGGGATGCTCGCCGTACGCCGCCGCTGGATCGACGTCACCATCCTCACGGTGATCGGCGTCGCGCTGTGGGTGCTGGCCTCGACGATCCCGAACCAGCCGCCCCTCTGAACGAGCGGCCTCAGATCAGGCCGAGCTCGGTGACGGCGTCCTTCTCCTCGGCCAGCTCGGCCACGGTCGCGTCGATGCGGGCGCGGGAGAAGTCGTCGATCTCGAGGCCCTGGACGATGGTCCAGTCCCCGCCCGAGGTGGTGACCGGGAACGACGAGATCAGGCCCTCCTGCACGCCGTAGGAGCCGTCGGAGACGACCGCCATCGACACCCAATCGGCCTCGGCCGAGCCGAACAGCCAGTCGCGGGCGGCGTCGATGGTGGCCGACGCGGCCGACGCGGCCGACGAAGACCCACGCGCCGCGATGATCGCGGCACCGCGCTTGGCGACGGTCGGGATGAAGGTGTTCTCCAGCCAGTCCTGGTCGCCGACGACCTCGGCGGCGTTGCGGCCACCGACCTCGGCGTGGAACAGGTCGGGGTACTGGGTGACGGAGTGGTTGCCCCAGATCGTCATCTTCTTGATGTCGGTGACCTCGGCGCCGGTCTTGGCGGCGAGCTGGGAGATCGCGCGGTTGTGGTCGAGCCGGGTCAGCGCCGAGAAGCGCTCGCGCGGGATGTCGGGGGCGTTGGTCATCGCGATGAGGGCGTTGGTGTTGGCCGGGTTGCCGGTCACGCCGATGCGGACGTCGTCGGCGGCGACCTCGCCCAGGGCCTTGCCCTGCGCAGTGAAGATCGCGCCGTTGGCCTCGAGCAGGTCGCTGCGCTCCATGCCCGGGCCGCGCGGGCGGGCGCCGACGAGCAGGGCGAGGTTGACGCCGTCGAAGATCTTGGTCGGGTCGGCACCGATCTCGATGCCGGCCAGCGTCGGGAACGCGCAGTCGTCGAGCTCCATGACGACGCCCTCGAGAGCCGGGAGGGCCGGCTCGATCTCCAGGAGCCGCAGCTCGACCGGGCGGTCCGCGCCCAGCAGGGCTCCGCTCGCGAGCCGGAACAGGAGGCTGTAGCCGATCTGACCGGCTGCACCGGTCACGGCGACCTTGAGGGGAGCAGTGCTCACGGGATTCTCCTCGTGGGGACGGGGACGTTGCCGACCCCAGCGACGCTAGCAGCGGCTCACCGGCCGTCGGCCAGCGGGCTGGCATGCTGCAGGCATGACTCGCGCGGCGGCCACGACGCGTGGTCTGGCCGCTCTC